>NZ_JARUXK010000003.1:897348-1104866 GCF_031451435.1 Caballeronia sp. LZ008
GGCCAGTCGCGCGCAATGCCCGTCACGCAGCCCGCGCCGATGATGCCGCCGAGCGCGATCATCGTGACGTGCCGCTGACGCAGCGCGGAGCCTAGCTTGGGTTGCGAGGTTTCAGGCAAGGACATCGGGGAATCTCCTGCGGACAAAGATCGGATGAATCGGGAAGCGCGGGATGAGACACGCACCAGACAAACTCTGATCCTAGAATCACACAATATTTTTTTGTGTGCAATTAAAAGCGTGGTTGTGTGGTCCCGGGATTTTCCCTGAGTGAAGGATGGAGCGGCACTTGCAGAGGCGTTTCAGCTCTCGTACAGACATTGCGTCGGTGATGCGCTGAGTTAGAATCGGCAGACTTCCGCACAAATCGCGGACAAAGCAATGTTTGTATGGAGACACAGATTCATGGCTTCCGACAAGGATCAGACGTTGAGCGCAAACGGCGAAGCCGACGGCACGACGAAGCGATCGACCTATATCGAGGTGTCCAGCTCCATCGAGAAGGAAATCCGCAGCGGCATGTATCCGCCGGGCAGCCGTCTGCCGCCGCAACGGCAACTGGCGAGCGAACTGGGCATCAACGTGTCGACGGTGTCGCGCGCGTACAAGGAGTTGCAGCTGCGCGGCCTCGTGATCGGCAGCAAGCGGCGCGGCTCGCTCGTGACGGGCGGCGCGATGCCGAGCATTGAGATGCCGCCCGCGAGCACGGGCAGCTCGGTCATCGATCTGACGGTGAACCGGCCCGCGACCGGCGAATTCCTCGCGTGCCTCGCGCGCACGATGGGCGAACTGCCGCGCGATCCGCGCTTTGCGCAATTGCAGGAATATCAGCCGCCGCAGGGGCCGTCATGGGCGCGCGCGGCCGGTGCGCGCTGGATGAGCGCGCCGGGTTTCGCGCCGACGGCGGATCAGGTCGTCGTGACGAGCGGCGCGCAGCACGGGCTGTATGCGGTCCTCAACAGTCTGATCGGCACGGACGGCGTGATTCTCGCGGATCAGCTCACGTATTACGGGCTGAAGGCGCTCGCGCCCGTCTTCCAGTTCGAGATCGTGGGCATTCCGAGCGACCGCGACGGCTTGCTGATCGACGAGGTCGAGCGCGTGTGCAGGCGCGTGCCGGCGAAGGCGATTTTCACGGTGCCGAATCTGCAGAATCCCACGGTCACGACGATGAGCCTGGAACGGCGCATGGCGCTCGTCGATGTCGCGCGGCGGCATGGCGTCGCGATCATCGAGGACGACGTGTACGGGCCGCTCGTCGCGCAGCGTCTGCCGACGCTCGCGAGTCTGTGCCCCGAACTGACGTATCACATCTCGGCGACGTCGAAGATCCTAGCGCCCGGCTTGCGGCTCGGTTATCTGCTGAGCCCGCAGGACAACGCCGCGCTATGCGCGGAGGCCGTGCGTACGACGGCGTGGATGCCCGCGCCGCTGTCGATGCTGATCGCGACCGTCTGGATCGAGGACGGCACCGCGCAGCACATCATGAATGCGCAGCTCGCGGAAATCCGCGCGCGGCATGATCTCGCGCGCGAGTTGCTGCCGCAGGAATTCCTGCAATCGGATCCGGCGTGCATGTTCGTGTGGTTGAAGCTGCCGCTGCCGTGGCGCGCGGACGATTTCGCCGCGAATGCGAAGGCGCGCGGCGTCGTGGTGATGCCCTCGTCGGCGTTCGCGGTCGACCGGTCGGAAATCGAGCATGGGGTGCGCGTGAATCTCGCGTGCGCGGAAAGCCGGGATCAGCTCGTCAGCGGATTGCGGATGCTGGCGGGAACGTTGAGAGACCGGCCGCGGGCGCTGTTCGGGCATTTGTGATTCCGACTCGCCGCCGGAAAGCGCACGGCGGCGGCGTCACGGCGCCCAAGTCAGGATATCGACATTTCGGTTCGGCGTTGCATTTATCGTCACGATGAATCCGACGGCTCGCTAAGCCATCCATACCTTCCCCGCCGATTCAGCACGCCAGTTCAGTAATTGCTGCGCATCCCGATCCACACCATTCAGTCAAAATGCCGATAAACGCTATGGCGTTTTCATCCGAGTTCAGCTATTAGTAGACTCGTCACGCACGTCACGCCACTCGGTGGCGAACCAAGAGCATCTCTCTGGCTATAACTCGACCGTCAAAACCGGAGGCAGCTACGCCACATTACAAGCATCAGGCTCGCGCTCGCTGACGTCGCCCTAAGTCCTGTCCCGCGCGATTTCATCGCATGGCGCAGGCGCACCGGAAATGCGCACGCTTTCCGGGCGCATCCGCCTAAACGCACACCGCGAGCATTGTCGTGGCGAGGCGCTCTGTTGGCGCGTTCGCTCATCAACGATCGGCCATCCCAACGGGGGAGGCGCCCATGGCGTTCGTGTCGGAACACGTACTGGACTGCTGCTCGTTCGCTCCACCTTCGCGCTCCATGCGCGCGCTGCGCGTGGCCGCGATCGCCGCGCTCGCGTCGCTCTCGCTCGCGGCGTGCAAGAAGCCGGCGCCGCCAGCGCAGAAGCCCGCCGTCGATGTCACCGCCGTGACTGTCACGGCGCAATCGACGCCCGTCGACTTCGAATTCACCGCGCAGACGCAAAGCTCGCGCGAGGTCGAAATCCGCGCGCGCGTCGACGGCTTCCTCGAAAAGCGCATGTACACCGAAGGCGCGCTCGTCTCGGCCAATCAGGTCATGTTCCTCATGGACAAACGGCCGTTCGAGGCCGCGCTGCAGACGGCCAAAGGCTCGCTCGCGCAACAGCAGGCGCGGCTGCTCGTCACGCAGCAGAATCTCGCGCGCGTGAAGCCGCTCGCCGCGATGAACGCATTGAGCAAGAAGGATCTCGATGACGCCATCGGCAACGAAAAGAGCGCCGAGGCCGCCGTCATCGCCGCGAAAGGCGAAGTGCAGACCGCCGAACTGAATCTCAGCTACACGACGATCCGCTCGCCGCTCAAGGGCCTGTCCAGTTTCGCGCGCATCCAGGAAGGCAGTTACGTGACGCCGACGCAGGGCGGCCTGCTCACCTACGTCTACCAGCTCGATCCGATGTGGGTGAACTTCAGCATCTCGGAGAACGAACTGCTGGGCTATCGCGAGCAGATCAAGAAAGGCGAACTGCGCTTTCCGCCCGACAACAAGTTCGATGTAACCGTCATCCAGGCCGACGGCTCCGTCTTTCCGCAAACCGGTCGCATCGACTTCACGAATCCGGCGTTCAGCACGGAGACGGGCACGTTCCTCGTGCGCGCGGTGTTCGCGAATCCGCAAGGCACGTTGCGACCGGGACAGTTCGTCAAGGCGCGCGTGGCGGGCGCGGTGCGACCCAACGCGATTCTCGTGCCGCAACGCGCCGTGCTGCAGGGCGCGAAGAGTCACTTCGTGTGGGTGCTCGACGAACAGTCGAAGCCGCATCAGCGCGTCGTCGAAGTCGGCGAATGGCACGGCGACGACTGGTTCATCACGAACGGCCTGAAGGCGGGCGAACGCGTCATCGTCGATGGCGCGATACGCGTCGGCGCGGATACGCAGGTTCGCGTCGTCGCCGCACCGGCCGCGGGCGGCGCGGCGGCATCGGGCGCGCAGGAGGCGTCGCTCGGAGACGCGAAGAACGCAAGCGGCGGGACCGAAAAGTGAAGTGATTTGATCTGACGACAAGCACGTCGCGCGGAAGAGGCCAATGAACATTTCACATTTCTGCATTGACCGTCCGATTTTCGCGTCGGTCATTTCGATCATCATCACGCTGGGCGGCGCGCTGACCATGCTCGCGCTGCCCACCGCGCAGTATCCAGACATCACGCCGCCGCAGATCACGATCTCCGCGACTTATCCGGGCGCGAGCGCGGATGTGGTCGCGAACAACGTCGCCGCGCCGATCGAGCAGCAGGTCAACGGCGCGGACAACATGATCTACATGAGCTCGTCCAGCTCGTCGACGGGCAATCTCACGATCAACGCGTACTTCCAGATCGGCACGAATCCGGAACTCGCACAGGTCGACGTGCAGAACCGCGTGAACCTCGCGCTGCCGCAACTGCCGCAGTCGGTGACGGCGCAGGGCGTGCAGGTGCAGAAGAAGTCGCAGGCGTTCATGATGGTCATCGCCATCTATTCGCCCGACGAGCGTTATGACGCGACGTATATCGCGAACTACGCGAACGTGTACGTCCTCGACGCGTTGAAGCGCATTCCGGGCGCGAACCAGAGCGCGATCTTCGGCACGCCCGATTACGCGATGCGCATCTGGCTCAAGCCCGACCGCATGGCGCAGCTCGGCATCACCGCCGCCGACGTGCAACGCGCCGTCGCCAATCAGAACCAGCAGTTCGCGGTCGGCCGTCTCGGGCAATCGCCGACTGGCGCGCCCGTCGAACAGTCCTTCGCGGTGACGACGACGGGCCGCCTCACCGAGCCTGCCGAGTTCGAGAACATCATCATCCGCGCGCAATCGGGCGGCGCGGCGATCGTGCGTCTGAAAGACGTGGGACGCGCGGAGCTCGGACAAAAAGACTATTCGATCCGCAGCCGCTTTCAGGGCAAATCGGCGACGGTGCTCGCGGTGTATCAGCAGCCTGGCGCGAACGCGCTCGATGTGTCCAAGCAGGTGCGCGCGTCGCTCGCGGAAATGAAGAAGACGTTCCCGCAGGGCATCGACTACGAAATCGCGATGGACACGACGGAGTTCACGCGCGCGTCCATCTCCGATGTGGTGCATACGTTCTTCGAAGCGGTCGTGCTGGTCGTGATCGTCGTGTTCGTGTTCCTGCAAAGCCTGCGCGCGACGCTCATTCCGGTGCTCGCGGTGCCGGTGTCGATTGTCGGCACGTTCATGGGCATGGAAGCGCTCGGCTTCTCCATCAACATGTTGACGCTGTTCGGCATGGTGCTTGCCATCGGCATTGTCGTGGACGATGCGATCGTCGTGATCGAGAACGTCGAGCGCAACATGACGGTGCACAAGCTCGATCCGAAGACCGCCGCGAAGAAGGCGATGGACGAAGTGGCCGGGCCGGTCGTCGCCATCGTGCTCGTGCTGTGCGCGGTGTTCGTGCCGGTGGCGTTCCTCTCCGGCATCACGGGGCAGATGTACAAGCAGTTCGCCATCACGATCGCGATATCGGTGGTGATATCGGGCCTCGTCGCGCTGACCTTGTCGCCCGCCCTCGCCTCCTTGCTGCTCAAGCCGGGACATCACGAGAAAAAGGGCTTTTTCCGCTGGTTCGACAATCAATTCGCGCGCATGACGCGGGGCTACACGCACCTCGTGCGGCTCGTCATCAAGCGTTTCGCGATCGCGCTGCTGCTCTTTGTCGGCATGATCGCGCTCGCCGTCATGATGATGCGCGACATTCCGACGGCGTTCCTGCCGCCCGAGGATCAGGGCTATCTGCTCGGCGCCGTCATCATGCCCGATGCCGCGTCGCTCGACCGCACCGGCGCCGTGTCCGACCGCGTGACCGAATACTTCATGAAACAGCCGGCGGTCGGCAGCATCACGACGGTCGATGGCTTCTCCATTCTCGACAGCCAGAACAAGAACAATTCGTCGACGTTCTTCGTCGGCTTCAAGAGTTTCGAGGATCGCTATACGTCGGCGAATATCCGCACGCAGAACGCGCGCGCCGTGCTCGTCGATGCTTACAAGCATCTCTCGCAGATTCGGGAGGGCATCGTCGTGCCGCTGAATCCGCCGTCGATTCCGGGCCTCGGCACGACGGGCGGCACCGAAATGTGGATTCAGAGCAAGGGCGACGCGACCATCGCGCAGTTCGCCGGAATCGTCGACGATTTCGTCGCGAAGGCGAAAGCGCGGCCGGAACTGACGGGCGTGACGAGCACGTTCAACGCGTCGTCGCAGCAACTGCTCGCCAACGTCGACCGCGACAAGGCCGAAACGCTCGGCGTGCCCGTCGAGGACGTCTACAGCGCGATGCAGACGATGTTCGGCTCGCTGTACGTGTCGCAGTTCAATCGATCGAGCCGCCTGTGGCAGGTGATTCTGCAAGCGGAGCCGCAGTATCGGCTGAAGCCCGACGATCTCACGCAGATTTTCGTGAAGAGCAAGAGCGGCGAGATGGTGCCGCTCAAGTCCGTGGTCAATACGAAGTACGTGACCGGTCCCGATCTCATCACGCGCTTCAACAACTTCCCCGCGGTGAAGATCACGGCGAACGCCGCGCCGGGCTACGCGTCGGGGCAAGTGATCGCGGCGCTGGAAGACATCGCGAAGGACTTGCCGAGCGATTACGGCATCGGCTGGAGCGGCGAGGCTTACGAGGCGAAACAGTCGGGCAGTTCGTCGGCGCTCGTGTTCATATTCGGCCTCATCATGGTCTTCCTGATTCTCGCCGCGCAGTACGAAAAGTGGAGCCTGCCGTTCGGCGTGCTGATGGCGGTGCCGTTCGCGATCTTCGGCGCGCTGCTCGCGATCCTCTTGCGCGGCCTGAACAACGACGTGTACTTCCAGATCGGTTTGACGATGCTCGTCGCGCTCGCCGCGAAAAACGCGATTCTCATCTTCGAGTTCGCCGTGCTGAATCGCGAGGCGGGCGCGTCGGTCTACGACGCCGCGATGACCGCCGCCGAAGAGCGCCTGCGCCCGATCGTGATGACTTCGCTCGCGTTCATTCTCGGCTGCGTGCCGCTCGCGATCGCGACGGGCGCATCGGCGAACAGCCGGCACTCGATCGGCACGGGCGTGATCGGCGGGATGCTCGGCGCGACGGTCATCGCCGTGTTCTTCATCCCGATGTTCTTCTGGGGACTCGAAACGATGTCCTCCCGCTCGAAGAAGAAGAAAGGCGCCGAAGCGAGCGCGCCGGATGCCAAGCAGACGCACGGCGGAAGCGGCCAGAACGCGTCGCCGTCCGCTCCGGACAAGGGAGACTGACATGCGGCGCGCCAGCCTCGTTCACTCGTTTTCGGGCATCGCCGCGGCGCTGTCGCTGTCCGGCTGCCTGCTCGGCCCGAACTACTCGCGTCAGCCGGTCGAAACCCCGGCGACGTACCGCTTCGCCGCGCCCGAAGTCGCCGACGCCGCGAACTCGGAATGGTGGCGTCAGTTTCAGGATCCGGTTCTCGACGAGCTGATCTCGACGGCGCTCGCGAACAACAAGGACGTCAAGATCGCGGCGGCGCGCGTCGATCAGTTCATGGGCCAGTTCGTCACGACGCGTTCCTTGCTGTTCCCGCAGATATCGGCGGGCGCGACGGCCTCGCGGCAGCGCGCGTCGGCGGCGGGACCGCAACCGCTCAACGGCTTCGGGCCGGTCTACAACGACTTCCAGGCGTCGATCGCCGCGTCGTGGGAGCTCGATCTCTTCGGCCGCACCCGGCGTCTGACCGAAGCCGCGCGTGCGAACCTGCTGTCGAGCGAAGAAGGACGGCGCGCGACGATCCTGTCGCTGGTGGCGTCGGTGGCGTCGTCGTATCTGAATTTGCGCAGTCTCGACAAGCAGCTCGAAATCGCGAAGGCGACGACGCAAAGCCGCGCCGAATCGGTGCATGTGTTCACGCTGCGCTTCGAAGGCGGCGAAGTCTCGCAGATGGAACTCGCGCAAAGCCAGTCCGAATACGAAGCCTCGCTCGCGACGATTCCGCAGCTCGAAACGCAGATCGCGCAGCAGGAAGACGCGCTGTCTATCCTGCTCGGCGCGAATCCCGGGCCGATCGTGCGCGGCCGAACGCTCGGCGAGATGGCGACGCCCGTCATCCCCGCCGGCCTGCCTTCGGACTTGCTGGAGCGCCGGCCCGATCTGCTGCAGGCGGAACAGGATTTGATCGCGGCGAACGCGCTGATCGGCGCGGCGCGCGCGCTCTATTTCCCGCAGATTTCGCTGACGGGCCTGCTCGGCACCGCGAGCGGCCAGTTCTCGTCGCTGTTCACGGGGCCGTCGCGCATCTGGTCGTTCGCGGGACAGGTCACGCAGCCGATCTTCACGGCGGGCAACATCTCGGGTCAGGTGCAGTCCGCCGAAGCGCAGCAGCAGGCGGCGCTGCTCACGTATCAGAAGGCGATCCAGGTCGCGTTCCAGGAAGTCGACGACGCGCTCATCGCCTCGCAGAAACTGCACGAACAGCTCGAAGTGCAGGGCCGCCAGGTCACGGCGCTCGCGACCTACTCGCGCCTTGCGCGGGCGCGCTACGAAGGCGGTTATACGAGTTACATCGAAGTGCTCGACGCCGAGCGCAGCCTCTTCAACGCGCAGTTGTCGGCGACGCAGACGCAGGCCGCCGCGCTCGTGTCGTTCGTCACGCTCTACAAGGTGATGGGCGGCGGCTGGGTCGTCGCAGCCGACAAGATGACGACGCAACAGCAGTCGGCCACGCCTTCCGCCGATTCGCCCAAACCGGGCCAGCCCGCTTCGCAGACGGTGCAATGAACACGGTCACATCGGAGGATCGCGACGCGCGGCCGCTGATCGCGTGTCACGAATGCGATCTGATGCAGCGCGAGTGCGACGTGCCGCCCGGCGGCACGCTGCGCTGCTGCCGCTGCCGCGCCGTGCTGTACCGGCGCCGCGGGCGCGGCTTCGATCGCGCGCTCGCGTACGCGCTCGCCGCCTGCGTGCTGTGGCTGATCTCGAACGCGTTTCCGATCGTCGGTCTCGCGGTGAACGGCGATCTCGTCGAGACGACGCTCTTCGGCGCCGTGCGCGTGCTCTATCGCGACGGCATGTGGCCGCTCGCCGCCCTCATCTTCTTCACGACGATCCTGATGCCCGCCGTGCAGGCGCTCGGCATGGTGTGGCTGCTGCTGCCGCTTTATCTGGAGCGCCGGCCGTGGCGCGCCGACACCGTGTATCGCCTGCTGCGCGTCGCGCGCAACTGGGGCATGACCGAAGTGCTGATGCTCGGCTTGCTCGTCGCGGTCGTGAAGCTCGCGCATATCGCATCGGTGGTGACGGGGCCGGCGCTGTGGTCGCTCGCCGCGCTGATGCTGCTGCTCGTCGCGGCGTCATCGTCGTTCGATGAACGCGCCATGTGGCAGCGCGTCGAAGGCGCGCCGCCCGGCATGCCCGCCGACACGCCGCTCAAAGGGCGCACGGCGGCGGAAAGCGGCATCTGCGTATGTCACGATTGCGGCCTTTCCACGCGCGGCATGCAGCACCGCGGCCATCTGTGCTGTCCGCGCTGCGGCGCGCATTTGCATCTGCGCAAGCCCGCGAGCCTTTCGCGAACCTGGGCGTATCTGATTTCGGCGGCGATCCTGTATATCCCGGCGAACATCCTGCCGGTGATGAACACGAGCTCGCTCTTCGGCGCGCAGAAAGACACGATCATGAGCGGCGTCGCGTATCTGTGGACGTCCGGCTCGCCGCCGCTCGCGGTGCTCGTGTTCATCGCGAGCATCGCCGTGCCGATGCTGAAGATTCTCGCCATCGGTTATCTCGCCACGAGCGCGAATCTGCGCATGACGCAGCAGAGCGCGTTTCGCGCGCGCGTCTACCGTATCGTCGAATTCGTGGGACGCTGGTCGATGCTCGATATCTACGTGATCGCCGTGCTCGTCGCGCTCGTGCAGTTCAGCGCGATGGCGACGATCGAGGCCGGGCCGGCGGCGATCGCGTTCGGCGCGGTCGTCGTGCTGACGATGTTCGCGGCGATGTCGTTCGATCCGCGCCTGATCTGGGACTTCTCGCCGACTCGGGAAGGTACGCGATGAACACGCCCGATGCCGAAGTCGTGCCGAAGAGGCGCTGGCGCATTCCGTGGGTCTGGATCGTGCCGCTGGTCGCCGTGGCGATCGGCATCTGGCTCGCGGCGCAGGCCGTGCTGGAGAAAGGGCCGACCGTCACCATCAGCTTCAAGACCGGCGAAGGCCTCGAAGCCGGCAAGACGAAGATCAAGTTCAAGAACGTCGACATCGGCCTCGTCAAGACGGTCGCGCTGTCGAAGGATTACACGCGCGTGATCGCGACGGCCGAGCTGACGCGCGACGCGACCAACATGCTCGTCGACGACACGCGCTTCTGGGTCGTGCGGCCGCGCGTGGCGGGCGGCTCGGTGTCGGGCATCAGTACGCTGCTGTCGGGCGCGTATATCGGCATGGACATCGGCCGCTCGAAGCAGGACCGGCGCGATTACACCGGCCTCGAAACGCCGCCGATCTTCGCGAGCGACGTGCCGGGGCGGCAGTTCATCCTGAAGGCGACCGATCTCGGCTCGGTCGATGTCGGCACGCCGATATATTTCCGCCGTCTGCAAGTGGGCCAGGTGACGGCGTTCGAACTCGACAAGGACGGCAGCGGCGTCACGCTGCACGTATTCGTCAACGCGCCCTACGACCGTTACGTGAACGCCGATTCGCGCTTCTGGCAGGCGGGCGGCATCGACGTGACGCTCGGCACCGACGGGCTCAAGGTCAACACGCAGTCGCTCGTGTCGATCCTCATCGGCGGACTCGCGTTCGAGACGCCCGCCGTGTCGCTCAGTTGGGCGGAAGCGCCGCGCGACACCGTGTTCACGCTGCATCCGACACGCGCCGATGCGCTGCGCGTGCGCGAAAGCATCGTCGATAAATATGTCTTCGCGTTCGATGGTTCCGTGCGCGGCCTCGCGGTCGGCGCGCCGGTCGAATTCCGCGGCATTCAGATCGGCGAGGTGTCGGCGATTTATACGCGCTTCGATCCGGTGACGAAGCGCATCAG
The DNA here is from genome assembly GCF_031451435.1 of Caballeronia sp. LZ008. Classification (NCBI taxonomy): domain Bacteria; kingdom Pseudomonadati; phylum Pseudomonadota; class Betaproteobacteria; order Burkholderiales; family Burkholderiaceae; genus Caballeronia; species Caballeronia sp. LZ008. Next base: position 907,979 of record NZ_JARUXK010000003.1, read on the forward strand.
CATACCGGTCGAGGTGAATCTGTATCCGGAGCGTTTCACGTCGCGCTTCGCCAACGTGCCGAAGGGCGGCCGCCTCACGAACGACCGCAAGGAACTCGCGGACGTGCTCGTCGCGCGCGGCATGCGCGGGCAGTTGCGCACCGGGAGCCTGCTGACGGGCCAGTTATATGTGTCGATCGACTTCTTCCCGGCTGCGAAGAAAGCGAGCATCGACTGGAGCCGCACGCCGCCCGAAATGCCGACGACGCCAAGCGGCCTCGACTCGTTGCAGGATTCGGTCAACCGCATCATGACGCGCATCGACAAGCTGCCGATCGAGGAGCTGACGGCGAGCGCGCGGCAGACGCTCGACAGCACTACTCGGCTGATGCAGGGCCTCAACACGGAAGTCGTGCCGCAGGCCGCGACGACGCTCGCCGCGGCGCGCGCCGCGCTCGATGCCGCGCATTCCACGCTGATGCCGGATTCCGGGCTGCAGCAGGACACGGCCGAAGCGATCCGCGAACTGACGCGCACGGCAGTCTCGTTCCGCAGTCTCGCGGATTATCTGCAGCAGCATCCGGAAGCGTTGCTGCGCGGCAAGCCGGAGGACAAGAAGTGATGCGGCCCGTACTCGTGTCTCTCGTTCTTTCGATGGCGATGCTCGCCGGATGCGCCTCGCCGAGCGCGAGCTTTTATCGCTTGAGCGCCGATCCGTCGCTGACCCCGGCGACCGCGCGCGCCGCATCGAGGCCGGTGATCGTCGGACCGGTGACGGTGCCCGATCTCGTCGACCGGCCGCAGATCGTCACGCGCAGCACCGACAACGAAGTCACGTTGAACGAATACGCGCGCTGGGGCGAGCCGCTCAAGAGCAGCATCGCGGATGCCATCGCGGGCGATCTCGCGCTGCTGCTCGCATCGGATCAGGTCGCGCCTGCATCGCGCGCCATCGCGGATGCGAACGCGTGGCGCGTGCGCGTCGATATCCAGCAGTTCGAATCCGTTCCCGGCGATGCCGTCGCGATCGACGCGCATTGGTCCGTGCGCCGCTTCGGCGACGACAACGCGCTGACCGGCCGTTCGCTCGTGCGCGAGCCGGTCAGCGGAAGCGGCTGGGATGCGCTCGTGGCCGCGCACAGCCGCGCGCTCGCGAGCGTGAGCAGGGATATCGCGGGGGCGATCGGGGGTAGTGGGCTCAAGTAGAAGCGCCCCTCACAGCACCAGCTTCGCCGCCTCATCGAACGCCGCGCCCGCGGGCGGCACATCGCGCCGCGCGATCCGCACGATCTCCACCGCGCGCGTCTGCGGCGGCTGCGTCGGCAAGTGCGCAAGCTCGATCGCGATGTCGGCGTGCGGCTCGTCGCAGCGCGTTTCCATCAGCAGGTTCATCTGATTCAGACACAGCTCGCGATGCGTGACGGAAATCAGCGCCGCCGGCTCGGCGAGCAATTCGACGATGGTCTGAAGCTGCATCTCGATGGAATCGGCGAGCGAGCCGAGTGCCGAGAGCGCGGCTTCGTTCTCCTCGAAATCGCGCTGCAGCCGCGTGGCGTCGCCGGCCAGATCCGTCGATGCAATCAGGCCGCTCATGCCCGCGCCGCGCCGGCCGAGCATCTGCATGCGCGCGGTCAGCAACGCGCGATGTTCCTGCAGCGCGTCGCGCCGCGCGTCGTTGTGCGCGACGCGCGACATCGCTTCCAGCACGAACTGCTCGACGATCCGCTGCACGAGATCGCGTCTGAGCGCTTCGTCCGTTCCGTTGCAAAAGCGCATGCGCTTGTCGTCGAAGCTGACCGCCGTGCGCGCGACGTCCGAACGCAACGCGCCGCCCTCCACCGCCGCGACGAGCACCTTCCGCTCGACGAGCGTCGCGCCCAGCACCGCGAACCCATGATCGGCGGCAATGTTGCCGTCGAACCAGCCGCGCACATCGTGCGATTCGCCGATCACGCGCGCGACGTCGTCCGGCGTCGCGAACTTCGCGCGCAGATACGGATCGTCCGCCCATGCCGCCGGTGTCGCGTCGCGCGGCGCGGGCAGCGCCCCGACGAGTTCCCGCGCGTGATCCAGCGTCTTGCCGACGACCGGCGCGAGCCGCGACTCGTAACGGCTCGCGAGGCGCACCTGAGGCGCGACCGCGACGATGCGGCCGAGCGCCTCCTTGACATCCTCACGCGAGCTCGCGTTATCGCGCCGGAACAGCCAGTTGAACATGCTTATCCCATGATATGCACGCCGCCGTCCACGTACAGCGTCTCGCCGGACATGCGCCGGGCGAAAGGCGTCGCGAGGAACGCGCAGGTAAAGCCGACGTCCATGATGTCGACCAGCTCGCCGAGCGGCGCGCGCTGTGCGGCTTCGGTCAGGAGCAGGTCGAAGTCCTTGAGTCCCGATGCCGCGCGTGTCTTGAGCGGCCCCGGCGAAATAGCATGCACGCGAATGCCCTGCGGACCGAGCTCGTAGGCGAGATAGCGCGCGCACGCTTCGAGCGCGGCCTTCACCGGGCCCATTACGTTGTAGTTCGCGACGACCTTGTTCGCGCCGTGATAGCTCATCGTGAACATCGCGCCGCCGTCTTTCATCAGCGGCGCCGCGAGCCGCGCCATGCGGACGAACGAATGGCAGGAAATGTCCATCGCCTTCGCGAAGCCTTCGGCGGAACAGTTCAGCAGGCCGCCCTGCAGATCGTCCTTCGGCGCCCACGCGATCGAGTGCACGAGAATATCGAGCTTGCCCCACTCGCTCGCGATACGCTCGAACACCGCTTCCAGTTCCTCCTGGCTCGACGCGTTCAGCGGCATGAAGATCGGCGCTTCGAGGGCTTGCGCGTGCGGCTCGACGTAAGGCCGCGCTTTCTCGTCGGCATACGTGATGGCGAGATCGGCGCCCAGTTCGCGGAACGCTTTCGCGCAACCATAGGCGATCGAATGCTCGTTGGCGATGCCGGTGACGAGCGCCTTCGCGCCCTTCAGCACGGGCTGCGGGACATTCAATGTCATGCGGATGCTCCTTCGCGTTTGTCATCGATCAGCGCGAGCGTGTGGCGCGCGATCATGAGTTCTTCGTTGGTCGGAATCACCCATGCGCTCACCTTGCTCGACGCCGTGCTGATGCGCGGGCCGCCGCTCGCATTGGCTTCTGTATCGAGTTCGATGCCCCACCACGCCGCTTCTTCGCACACGCGTTGTCGTATCTCCTTCGAATGCTCGCCGATGCCCGCCGTGAACACGATCGCGTCGAGCCCGTGCAGCGCCGCGCTCATCGAGCCGAGCTCGCGGCCGATGCGATGCACGTAAAGATCGATCGCGAAGCGCGCGCGTTCGTCGCTGCTCGCGAGCAGCGCGCGCATGTCGCCCGACACGCCCGACACGCCGAGCAATCCCGACTGGCGATACAGCATGTCTTCGATCTCGCGCGCGTTCATGCCGAGCTCGTCGAGCATGTAAAGAACCACGCCCGGATCGAGATTGCCGCAGCGCGTGCCCATCATGAGACCGTCGACGGCGGTGAAACCCATCGTGCTGGCGACGCTCTTGCCCGCGTGCATCGCGCACAGGCTCGCGCCGTTGCCCAGATGCGCGACGACCGTGCGCCCGCGCGCGGCATCGGGTGCAACATCCTGCAGGGCACTCGCGATGTATTCGTACGAGAGACCATGAAAGCCGTAGCGCCGCACGCCGTTCTTCGTGATCGATTCGGGCAGCGCGAACGCCTGCGCGAGCGGCGCCTGCGTCGAATGAAAGGCCGTGTCGAAGCACGCGACCTGCGGCAGGCCCGGATTGCGCTCGGCGACGATGCGTATCGGCCTCAAGTTATGCGGCTGATGCAGCGGCGCGAGCGGCGTGAGCTTGTCGAGTTCGTCGAGCACTTCGGGGCTCGTCAGTACGGGCTTCGTGAAACGCGCGCCGCCGTGCACCACGCGATGCCCCACGCCGACCAGACGATGCCCCGCGCCATGCCCGCGCAGATACGCGCCCAGATGCGCGATCGCTTCGGCATGTTGCAGCTTCGCGCCCTCGCCCCATGAATGCTCCGCGGACTTCTCGCCTCGCCTGTCGTAAGCGACGAAATGCGGCGCGCTGAACAGCGCTTCAACCTGTCCGTGCGTGACGAGTTCGAGCGCGTCGCCTTCGACATCGAACGCGCTGAACTTGATGCTCGACGAGCCCGCATTGAGAACCAGAATCACATCGGCCATGAAATCACCCCACTACTTGCGCTTCTTCGCGGCGCTTCGACGCCACGAGCGATGCGATCGCGCACGATGCGAGCCGCGATTGCAGCGAATCGGCGCGGCTCGTCAGAATGATCGGCACGCGCGCGCCGAGCACGATGCCGGCCGCATCCGCATTCGCGAGAAAAGACAGACTCTTCGCGAGCATGTTGCCCGCTTCGAGGTCCGGCACGATCAGCACGTTCGCGCGCCCCGCGACGGGCGAATCGATCTTCTTCGTATGCGCCGCTTCGAGGTCGATGGCATTGTCGAGCGCGAGCGGCCCGTCGACGAGCGCGCCCGTGATCTGATGACGATCGACCATCTTGCAGAGCGCGGCGGCCTCCAGCGTCGACGGCACCTTCGGGTTCACCGTTTCCATCGCCGAGAGAATCGCGACGCGCACTTCCGCGAAACGCAGCGCGTGGCCGAGATCGATCGCGTTTTGCAGGATGTCGACTTTATCGGCGAGCGTCGGCGCGATGTTGATGGCCGCGTCGCTGATGATGAGCACGTCGTCGTGCCCCGGCACATCCATGATGAAGCAATGCGACACGCGCCGCGACGTGCGCAGTCCGCCTTCGCGCTTCACGACCGCGGCCATGACTTCGTCGGTGTGCAGGCTGCCTTTCATGAGCGCTTCGGCCTTCGCCTCGCGCACGAGTTCCACCGCCTTTTCGGCAGCGGCGTGGCTGTGCGGCGCATCGACGATCGGAAAGCCCGCGATGTTGAGGCCGCATTCTTCCGCCACCTCGCGAATGCGATCGCGTGGCCCGACGAGTTGCGGCGCGATCAGACCCATCTCGTGCGCCTTCACCGCGCTTTCGAGCGATGTCCGGTCGCAGGGATGCACGACCGCCACCGCGAGCGGCGGCAACGCCTGGCAAACCTCGATGAGCCGTACATATTTTTCGCGCGGCTGATTCATTTCACCCTCCGTAGTTACGTGTGATGCAACGCCCGAACATCAGTGCGCGGGCGCGGAACGTCTTGGCGCGCGCGCAGCCTTGACCGGCAGCGCCGCGCGGATGCGCGCGAGCATGTCGTGCTGCGCGGCCGTCGGCTCGAAGCCCTGCATGCGGCTGTCGTCGTGCAGCTTGTCGAAGAGCGTGAGGAGCTTCTTGCGGTCGTCGCTGTCGTCGAGCAGACCGGGCAACGACGCGAGCGCCTGCTCGGGCTCGTAGCGCACGATGATTTCCTGTTCGCCGCGAATGCGCCGCCATTCGTCGCGCGGCATCTGCGGCAAATACTCCGCATAGTCGGCCGCGAGTTCCTGACGCAGCACCATGCGCGTGAGCGGCAACGGCTCGTCGTGACGCATGAGCAGGCACGCGACGCGCGCGACGGCTTCCGCGTATCCGCCGTGCGCAACCGACGCGAGCGCTTCCTGAACGAACGGCAGATCGCGCGGATCGGTCCGATTTTCTTGCGTCTCGCGTTCCTGCACGCGCTGTGCCGGCAGCAGGTTGCCGTACACGGAGAAGAACATCGCTTCGGTCGTGGCGTCGCGCATCGCACGATAGAAGTCGAGGCTCGCGCTGATCATGTCGGAGCCGCAATGCTCCGCACGGCGCAACGCGTCGCGTTCGGTGTCGGGCTTGCGCGTGGCCTTCACCGCTTCCGCCGCCGGGCCGAGCCATGCAAGCCACGGATTCAGATCGGAGAACATCCAGCGCTGCGCGCGCAACGGATGGAACGCGCGCAGCATCGTCGCGGTCGCGTCGTTGGCCATTGCCTGAACGAAGGGTTGCGCGAACAGTTCGTACGCACGCTGATTGAAATCCGATACCTGTTTCACCGCTTCGAACGGCAGTTCGTCGATACGCTCGAAACGGTTGAAGCGCGCGGTCACGTCTTCGAGACGTCGCTCGTGAAAGCTCACGTCGTATTCGGTCTTGCCGTCCGCGCTCTTGCGTTCGGCGATCTCCATGCCGTACAGCCCCGGCGGAAACGATTCGATCGCTTCCAGCACCGATGCGATCTGCGTGTATTCCTTCTTCGCGACCTTGCCGCTCACGAAGATGCCGAGATGCCCGATGCTCTTGTGCATCAGTCCGACGATCACTTGCCCGCGTGCCTTGATCTCGTCGGTGCTGCCGTAGATATCCGCGACCCAGTTGAAGGCCTGTTGCGGCGGCGTGATGTTGTCGCCCATCGAAGCGAAGAGAATGATCGGCGATTTGATCGCGCGCAGATCGAACGATGCGCCCGACGCGCCGCGCACTTCGCCCGACCACAGCTTGTTGCCGACGAAAAGATTGCGCGTGATCCATTCGATCTCTTCGCGGTTCATCAGGTAATAGCCGCCCCACCAGCGCTCGAAGTCGAGAAAGCGCGGCGGTTCGGTGTCGATCTTGTCGAACAGCGTGTAGTACTTGTCCCAGAAACTGTTCGCCGGATTCAGGTTCTCGAAGTTCTCGACGAGATACGCGCCGTCGAACTTGCCGTTGCCGAGATCGGCCGTCAGCGAAGCGAGCCATGTTCCGCCGAGCATGCCGCCCGAGTAGCGCATCGGGTTGTCGCCCTCGCCTTCGCTCCACGCGCCGCTCCAGTAGGACATCGGCGCGCCGTTGATGACGAGCGGACCGGTATCGTCGGGCTGCGAGCTCGCGAGCATCATCGCGGCCCAGCCGCCCTGGCAATTGCCGACGATAGCGGGCTTCGGGCTGTCCGGATGCATCTCGCGCACATGCTTCACGAACTGCTGCTCGGCCGCGCATACGTCGAGCAGCGTCTGGCCGGGCTGCGGGTCGCGAAAGAACGTGACGAAGTACACCGGATGACCCGCGCGCAACGCGACGCCGACTTGCGAATCGTCCTTGAATCCGCCGATGCCCGGACCATGCCCCGCACGCGGATCGATGATGAGATACGGCCGCTTCAGCGGATCGATGACTACGCCTTCGGGCGGCACGATACGCAACAGCGCATAGTTCACCGGCCGCGCGAACGTGCGTCCGTCGAGCAGCATTTCATGCGCGAAATGCAGCACCGGTTCGAGACCGCGCTTCGCCTGCTCGATGAAGTTGTTGCCGCGCTGACGCAGGGTGTCCCAGAAGAGCACCGTGCGCTGCATGACATCGACCGCATAGTCGAAGCCGTTGAAACGATCAGCCTCGCCGTTGCCGAGGACACGCACGCCTGCTTCGCGCGCGCGCTCGCTGAATTGATGCTGCGCAAGCTCCGCGCGCTTCTGATAAACGCGTGTGACCTTTTCCGCGATTTTCTGGCTGCGCGCCAGTTGATCTGCATACGTCATGACGTGATCTCCGCGAGGGAACGTGCAAGGGACAACGCAGGAAGCAGATGCATCGGCGGCCATGATGAACGCATGGTCCGATGACTTGGATACCATCATCAAAATATATGCGCAATGTGCGACAAGCAGGTGGCAAAAATTCGCGACTCAACGACGCGCGACTTCATCGCCATTGCGCGAAACAATCTCCTGATACTTCGCGACGACATGTTCGAGGTTATAGAACATGCGCGCTTCGCCGAGCCGCGCGCCGAGCGGCGAGCGCCGCACCGCCGCGAGCACGCCCGGATTCAGGCCCGCGAGCCAGAGCGTGGTGCCGTTCGCGGCGAGGCGCGCTTCGGCTTCGATCATCATCTTGAGCGCGGTGTATTCGACATCGAAGACGCGGCTCAGATCCAGCACGACGATCTTCGCGTCGGAATCGCGCACGAGCGGGCGGATCTTTTCGGCGACACGTTGCGCATTCGCGAAGAATATGCGCCCTTCGGGACGCAGCAGCAATAAGCCGGGAAACGCTTCGTCGTCCGGATGCCGCGACGAAGCGCGCCGGAACACGTTGGTTCCCGGTATCCGCTTCAATGCGTACACAGGCGGATTGGACACCTGATGCGCGAGCGCGAAGAGCGACACGACGATCGCCACCACGATGCCTTCCAGCGTTCCGAACAACACGACGCCCGCGCATGCCGTGAGCGCCCACACGAATTCGGTGCGGCGAATCTTCAGGATCGCGCGGAATTCGGCGGGGCTGAAAAGCCCGATCGAATAGAACACGACGACGGCCGCGAGCGTCGCGTGCGGCATCAGCGCCATGAGCGGCGCGAACAGCAGCATGACGGCGAGCGCGAGCGCCGCGGTCACGAGTCCCGCGAGTTGCGTGCGCGCGCCCGCCTGCCGGTTGACGGCCGTCTGGCTCGTTCCGCCGCCTGAGACCATCGCGCCGAAAAGCGCGCCGGCCGCGTTCGCGAGGCCGGTCGCGAGCAGTTCGCGGTTCGCGTCGGGCGCGGGTTCGTCGTTGCGTGCGAACGCCCGCGCCGCCGCGATGCTTTCGGTGAAGCTCATCAACGCGATGCCGAGCGCGTCCGGCCACAGCTTCAATGCAAGCGACAGATCCGGCCGTGTCCACGACGGCAATCCCGCCGGCACCGCGCCGACCGTTTCGACGCCGTGCGCGCGCAGACCGAACGCGGCCACCGCGACGATCGCCGCCGCGACGACGAACAACGGCGCGGGCGCGCGCGGTGCGAAGCGTTCGAGCGCGATGAGCGCGGCGAGCGTCGCCAACGCGAGCGCGAGCGTGCTCGCCGACAGATGCGGCAAGCCCGCGACGAACGCGCCGACGTTGTGAAAGAACGATCCCTTCGGATAGTGAATGCCGAAGAGCTTCGGCAACTGATCCACGACGATGACGATCGCCACGCCCGCCTTGAAACCGACGAGCACCGGCTCGGAAATGAAGTTCGCGACGAACCCGAGACGCAGGCACGCCCCCGCGACGAGCATGATGCCGACGAGCATCGTCAGCGTCGCGTTGGCGACGGCGAGCGCGTGCGGATCGCCATTCGCGACGGTCGCGCCGAGCGCGTTCGCCGCGAGAATCGCGAGCGTGGTCGTCGTGCTGACGGACAGCGCGCGCGACGTGCCGACGAACGCGTACACGATCATCGGCACGCAGGCCGTGTAGAGGCCGACCTGAACCGGCAGGCCCGCGATGGTCGCGTACGCGAGCGCCTTCGGTATGACGACCGCCCCCGCCGTCAGGCCCGCGACGATATCGGCGCGCGCCCACGGCTTCTCGTAACGAAACAGCCATTCGGGCGCGATGGACGCGCGATGCGGCATGACGATCCCGCGTTCCGAAGTCGCGCTAAAAACGCTCGGGCACGTAGCGCAGCGGCCGATCGCTTTCGCGATAACCCTCCGCCTTCTGGCGCTTCGGCAACTTCACCTTTTCGCGCGGCACGGCCTTGTACGGGATATTCGCGAGCAGATGGCTGATGAGATTCAGGCGCGCGCGGCGCTTGTCGTCGGAACGCACGACGTACCACGGCGCCTGTTCCGTGTCGGTGGCCTCGAACATGTCGTCGCGAGCGCGCGAGTAGTCGTACCAGCGGCTGTAGGAACGCAGGTCCATCGGCGAGAGCTTCCAGATCTTGCGCTCGTCGTGGATGCGTTCCTCGAGACGCCGCGTCTGCTCTTCCTGACCGACCTCGAGCCAGTACTTGAGCAGAATCACGCCCGAATCGATGATCGCGCGCTCCACGAGCGGCACGCCTTTCAGAAAGGTTTTCGCCTGGTCCTCGGTACAGAAGCCCATCACGCGTTCGACGCCCGCGCGGTTGTACCAGCTTCGGTCGAAAAGCGTGATCTCGCCCGCGGCGGGCAGATGCGGCAGATAGCGCTGCACGTACATCTGCGTCTTCTCGCGCTCGGTGGGCGCGGGCAGCGCAACCACGCGGAAGATGCGCGGGCTCACCCGCTCGGTGATCGCCTTGATCGTGCCGCCCTTGCCCGCGCCGTCGCGTCCCTCGAACACGACGCAGACTTTCGCGCCCGTGTAGACGGCCCATTCCTGCAACTTCACGAGTTCCACATGCAGGCGCGCAAGCTCTTTTTCGTACTGTTTCCTGTTCAGGCGCTCATGCACGCCCGCGCCTTCACGCACGCCTCTCGATTCGCCGACAGCCCTCTCTTCGTTCATTGCTGTCTCCCGATATTTTTGGATGCCATCCGCGCGGACGAATCGAGTCCGCCGTCGCGACGATGCGCGCGGCACATGGTCGCGGACCCGTCATGACGCCGTCAGGTTTCGTTGCGCTCGGGCACGACCTGCACCACGAGCGTGCGGTTCTTCCAGAACATGTTGTGGATGCGCGGCTGAAAGGTGCGCAGCACGTGCGGCTCGATCGAATCGAAGGTGACGACCGCGGCCGGATGCTCGCCGGTGCCCGTCACGCGCTGAATCGAATCGTAGGGTGGAAAGCCGTAGCGGCAGAGAAATTCCCTGATTTCGTCGTCGGTCGTGGACTCTTCCACGTTGCCTATCCAGAGATCGCCCATTGCAAGATTCTCCGTTGAGTTGTGCGACGTTTCTTCGACTAATACACCAACGGACGGCTCAGGTCGACCCATCTCGCTTGGCCGATTTGCGCTGCGCGAGCGGATTCAGCGCGACGACGAAAGTCACGATCCCGATGCCGAGCGCCCACATGCCGTAACGGAATTCGAGTTTCATGTCGTACAGAAGGCCGTGGATCGTGAAATACAGCCCGGCGAGCCAGATGAACACGCCAATCGAGGCAACCACCATGCGCGGCTCGTTCAGTCTCATCGATGTCTCCCGGAAGCGGTGCGCGAGATAGCTTCAGTTTAGGAAAACTTCCGTCGTCCTGTGAACACACTCGTGTGCAATGACCTTGGCGCGCCGCGATCGTTAGGCTACATTTCCCGCGTATGGCGGAGCAGCAAATGCAACGCATGACCAACTAAACCAATTAACGTTCTGACGCGCCCCGCAGATGCAAAAGCCAACCCCTTTCCCGACCAGGTTGCGAAATTTCGTGATGCTCTTCGTCCTCGCTGCCGCGCCCTGCGCCGCGCTGGCGCAGGGCGCGCCGGACCGCGCGGTCGTCGGCGCAAACGTCAAGCAGTATGCGAATTCCGTGCTCGCGATCATGTCGTACACCGCGGTGCCGGATGTCACGACAAGTTCACTGTCGATCAATAGCGGCACGACCGGCAATCCGGGCTTCGGTCAGACGCAACTCGGCGGCGGCTTTACCCTCAGCAATTCGTTTCCGCTCTACCTCGAAGGCACGCTCGCGTACAGCCGCTACGATCCGACCTTCATCGCGACCGACGGCGACCAGCAGCGCGCGGTGCCTGCGAAATGGAACACGTTCAGCACGACGGTTGGCGTCGGCTGGGACTTCCCGATCACGAGCGAGCTGAAATTTCGCCCGATCATCAACGGCATGATCGGCCGCGTCGCGAGCGATGCGCGCATCGCGCAGACGGTGTTCAATCACGTCGCCAACACCAATCTGCAGTTCCTCGAGGACGGCGCGCTCAATGCGTACGGCGTCGGCGGCTCGCTGATGCTCGATCTGGAGCATTATCGCGAGCACTACGAGGTCGATGTCGAACTGCGCGCAACCGATATTTATCTACGCAGCTTCGGCAGTTCCTCGGAAGCGGTGCAAGGCTCCGCGACCGCGCAGCAGTTCAGCCTGTGGGCGCGCTGGCGTGCGCCCACAGGCTTCGCCGCGCTCGACAGGCCGGTGCGCTACGTGCTCGAAACCGCGTACTCGCATTACTTCGGCGACAGCGCGGGCGTGCTCGGCTTCAACGATCTGACATCGCTCGGCGTCGGGCTCGAACTGGACAGCAGCAAATATCCTGTCGTCATCACGCGCACGCGCGCGATGGTGCGCTACGTGTTCGGCCACAACGTGCACGGCGTGTCGTTCGGTCTCGCCGTCAGCTTCTAGCGCGCGCCGTTCAAAGCACGTTGCGCTGGCTCGGATCGTATTTCGGATCGGGCTGCTTCTGCGTCTGCCGGAGCACGCCCTGAGCGTCGAAATAGAAATGGAACAGCATGTGGTCGATGTTGTTCTCCAGGTATCGATACGTCCACACCTCGCGATCCATCCGCTTGAAATAGGCCGTCTCGAACGGGCGTCCGAACGCGATCATCACGTCGTTGCGCGTCCACTTGTTGACCTCGGCGCGGTAGAACTCGTTTTCCTGAAGCACTTGCCGAACACTGACCGTATTGCCCGACGCATCGAGATCGACGGCCGTGGTCGTCGATCCCATCGGCTGCGTGGGCCACATCAGACGCTTGCCGCCGTTCGGCAGGTCGTAGGTTTCCTTCGGCGGCCCGAGCCTGGCGACGATCGCCTGCTGATCCATGCCGGGCTGCACGCGCTGTTCCGGCTGCGCGCAACCGGCGAGCGCGAGCGCGACGGCGCACGCGCCGTGCGTCAGCGCGAATGCAAAGCGTTTTTTCATGGGTCTCTCCCGCGTCCGCCACGGTTCGTGGCGCCTTATTTTGTCATGGCGGGTTCCACGGATATGGCGAACGCTTCCGTATAAACGGCCTTCACCTGATCGCCCTTCTTGACGCGCTTCAGGCGCTCGGGATCCTGAACGTGCAGATCGACCGTCTCGCCGCGCGGCCCGCGCAGCGTCACGGTTTTCGCATGACGATCGACGGCGATCACATCGGCGATGATCGTCACTTCGCGCCCGACCTCGCCGCCCGGCTTCGCGCCCGGCGCCGCGCGCTCGGCCGAGTCGCTCTCGGAACGCGACGGCTGCGTCTTCTTGTCGAGCAGGCTCAGCGTCAACGACTCGCGGTACTGCGCGGTGACGACATCGCCGACTGCGAGCTGATCGAAGTTGCGCGCTTCGTTCGTGACTTCCAGTTCCATTACCTTGCCGGCGTTCGTTTTCAGCGTGACGGTGCGCGTCGCCGGATTGATGCCGACGATCGTCGCCGTCACCTTCGCGACGCCCTGCACCGTCGCGCCGTCCGGGTTTCGCACGACGCTGACGTCGGCCTGAGGATCGGCGGTGGGATCGGCTGCAAAGGCGCTTGCGGATAGCGCAAGGCATGACAAGACAACGAGGCTGACGCGTTTCATGTTCGCGCTCCTTTTGTTCTATCGATACCGCGATGACGTTACTGGATCGTGTAACCGCGTCCCTGCATGCACGCCGACCACGCGCGATAGTACGTCTGCATCGCGCCCTGGCTCTGCGCCTGCGCGTTGGATTCCTGAGCCCGCTTGTTCTGCCGTGCGCGCATGCCGCCGGCCATCGTGCCCGTCGCCGCGCCGATGGCCGCGCCCTTGCCCGCATCGCCCGCGATCGCACCGATCACCGCGCCGCCCGCCGCGCCGCGCGCCGCGCCGCCGACGCGCTCGCCGCCGCCCACAGCCGGTCCGCCTTGCGGTGGCGGCGCCGCCGATGCCGTCGCCGGGTCGATGCCCGTGTTGCTCTTCGCCCAGCTGTAGCACGCGCCGTCGTCGCTTTGCTGCTTCTGCGCGCTCTGTCCCTTGGCCGGATAAGCGATCGGCTTGCTCTGCGCAATGGCGTCGAGCGCCATCACGGCGATCACGATGGCGCAGCCGGCACGCAATCTCGTTGCATTCATGGCGACTCCTTGCCTGATTTCCAGAGTTGGCGATTCAAGATTCTTTTGATACACGACGCCGTCGTTATTGACAATGAAAGTCATCGCGCCGCTTGCGCCGGATTGCACGCGATAGTCTGCAATACAGACCACTCCGGATTCAGGAAGCGAACGCGTGAAGAACCTCTGACCAGAACAGCAAATTTGTATTCTCGTGTTGCCGTTTGTAGCTTGATGCGCGCCGGACGCAGCGCCGCGAAAAACATGCATATTCGAAGATATGCGAACGTCCTGGCGAATTCAAGAATCGCCGCATAGGTGTTTGTTCGCTGATTTGTCGAACGACTCGGGCTTTTAATTACCCGCCTAAAGCGATGATCGCCATCGTCAGAAGCACGCCGAGCGCCATCATCGCGAGACCGGCTTTCCAGCCGCGCCAACCCGCATAACCGCCCAGCGCGAAGCCGCAGCAAAACAGCATCGCGAGCGTGAGCACGCGCGATATGAAGAGCGCGGTCGGAACGTGCTTGACGAGAACAAAAGGCGCGGCGACCGGAAAGGTCGACAGTACGATGATGATGAAGATGCCCAGCGCCGCGAGAAAATCGTCGCGCACGAAGCGCGCGCGTTCCGGCAGGCTGTCGCTCGCGGCGATGCGCTTGCGGATGGATTCGAGATCGTCGTCGGAGATGAACGGATCGAGCGTCGCGGATACTCTCTCGCGCAACATGCGCACGCCCGCCGCCGCGTCGCGCTCGCGCTGGATCGCAAGCGCGAGCGCGTGCCTGCGCGCGCGGTCCGCGATCGTGCGAACGAGATACATGACGGCATCGGCGAGACCCCACGCGAGATTGCAGCCGAGCGCCGTGTAGAGCATCTTGTGTCCCGCCGCCTCGCCGCCCGTCGCCGCCGATACCGTGCCGACAAACGTCAGCGCCATGAAGAGGCCGAAGCACAGCTCCGACACGCGATCGACGGTGTCGAGCACCGGCGCTCGCGTGCGTTTGCCCGGCGAAGTCTCGTCGTGCATGAGCGCGCGGCTATCCGACCTTCACCTCGTTTTCCAGGGGTTGATTGTTCTCGAAAGCCGTGATGCTCTGCAGCGTGGTTTCGCAGATCGTCGTCAACGCTTCGCGCGTCAGATAAGCCTGATGCCCCGTCACGATCACATTCGGAAACGACACGAGCCGCTGGAAAACGTCGTCGGTGATGATTTCGCTCGAGAGATCGCGGAAGAAGAGATCGGCTTCCTGTTCGTAGACGTCGATTGCGAGGCCGCCCAGTTGTCCCGTCTTCAGCGCTTCGATCACCGCTTCGGTGTCGATCAGTCCGCCGCGGCTCGTATTGACGAGCAACGCGCCGTGCTTCGAACGCTTGAGCGATTCCGCGTTGATGATGTGATGCGTCTCTGGCGTCAGCGGGCAAAAGAGCGCGACGATGTCCGCCTTCTCGCCGATCTCGCCGGACGTCGCGTAACGCAACCCGAGCGCCTCGAACTGTTTCGACGGATACGGATCGTAGCCGATCACGTTGCAGCCGAAGCCCTGCATGATCTTCGCGAACACGCAGCCGATCTTGCCCGTTCCCACGACCGCGACGGTTTTGCCGTACAGATCGAAACCGATGAGGCCGTCGAGCGAGAAGTTCGAATCGCGCGTGCGGTTGTATGCGCGATGCACTTTGCGATTGATCGCGAGCAAGAGCGCGACCGCGTGCTCCGCGACCGAGTTCGGCGAATAGTTGACGACGCGAACCACCTTGATGCCGAGCTTCGCGGCGGCCGCGAGATCGACGTTGTTGAAGCCGGTGCAGCGCAGCGCCACGAGACGCGTGCCGCCTTTGTGCAGCGCTTCGAGCACTTCGGCATTCGCCGTATCGTTGACGAAGATGCAGACCGCGCCGTAGCCCGCCGCGAGCTCGACGGTGTCCATGTCGAGCGACATGTCGTGGTACCGGAGCTTGTGGTTTTCCTTCTTGTTCGCCTGGTCGATGTACTGACGCTCGTAAGGGGTCGAACTATAGATCGCCACTTCCATGATGCACTCCTTGAAAATTGTATTGACGGGCCGGTCAAAAGCCTAACCCGCGGCCAGCGATATGGCGATCTGCACGAATAACACCTTGACGATGGTCATCGACGGAAAAATCATCGCGTACATGATGTCCGGCTGATCCGTCGGCGCGACGCGGTTCGCGAACGCGAGGATCGCCGGATTGCCGGTCGCGCCGCAGATCACGCCGATCGACGTGTCGAACGGCAGCCTGAAAATCCACAGGCAGCATATCGCCGTGACCGCCACGAGCACGAATACCGTGATGATGCTGAAGACGAGCAGAATCGGCCCGGCGGTGCCAACGGTGTCGACGAACTTCGGCCCGCACGAAATGCCCACTTGCGCGAGAAAAATCGTGAGGCCGAGATTGCGCAAGACGAGATTCGCGGACAGCGGCATCACCCAGACGAACGGCCCGTTGCGGCGCGCCTTGCCGAGACACAGCGCGACCAGGAGCAGCGCGGCGAGACCCAGACTGAACGCGCCGAGGCCGGGAATCGGCAGCGGAATCGCGCCGGCCAGCAAGCCCAGCGCCGCGCCGATGCCGAGGCAGATGAAGCTCAGGTCCGCCGTGCCCTTGATCGAATCGCCGAAGAACGTCCGCATGGTCGCCTGATGCGCGCGATTGACGAGCAGCCCGACGCGATCGCCCGCTTCGAGGATGAGATCGGGCGTCGAGAGCATGTCCGCGTCGCCGCGCCGCACGTGCGCAATGGCGCAGTTCACGCCATCGGGAAAGCGGATGTCGCCGAGCGCCATGCCGACGACCGCCGGATTCGACGCGAACACGCGCATGTAGTCGAGGTCCTCGCGATGGCTCGTCATGCGGCCCGGCTGCATTTCGCCGCAGAGCGCGGCGGCTTCTTCGAGCAGACGGCGATCGGTGCTCGTGGCGAGCAGCACGTCGTCGGCGCGCAGCGTGAGGTCGGCGGCGGGCAACTGATTGTGATGCGCGCGCCGCACCGCCGCGATCGCCACGCCCGAGGGCAGCCGGCTCGACAGCTCCGACAACCTGAGGCCGATGAGGCCCGCGTTTCGCAGCGCGATTTCGGCCGTTTCGAGTATCTTCGCGGGCGGCTTCTGAATCTTTACCTTCAGCGCAACGTTGAGCAGATAGATGAGCAGGATCGGCCCGGCGACGCCGAACGGATAGGAAATGCTGTACGCGACGGCCGCATCGTTGCTTTTCATCGATGCGATCGCGACCTGCAGGCTCGCCGTGCTGGTTCCGCTGCCGGCGAACATGCCGAGCGCATCGGCGAGCTTGATGCCGAAGTGGATGAAGCCGCACGCCACGAGGCCCGCGACGATCACGCCGACGCACGCGGCGATGTTCGCCTTCATGCCCTCGCGGCTCGTCAGTCCGCGAAAGAACTGCGCGCCGTACTGAATGCCGATGCCGTATAGAAACAGCAGCAGCCCCAGCGTGCCGAGCAACGGCGGCGGTGCGGACTTCGGCGCGAATGCGCCGATTGCGAGCCCGACGAACAGCACCGCGCCGGAGCCGAGGGCCACGCCTTTGATGTTGATTTCACCGATCAGATAGCCCAGCGCGATCGTCAGAAAAAGCGCGAACAACGACTGATTCTCGAGGAAGGTTCTGACTGCATCCATGCCGCCTCCTGTGGGTGGACAAAGCAACTCGGCAGTACACGAACATTAAAGGCGCTTTGCGTCGCACAGTCCAGCACCGCCGTGCGCATTCAACGGGACTGAAGCACGACGACGCTGCGCGCCTCGACGCGGCACGCACCGCGCTCGACGAGCGCCGTTTCGACATTCGGAACAATGTCGTTCGGCGATTCGGCAGATGTATCGACGACGCGCAGCCAGCTCGAATTGTCCACCGCCGGCAGCGCGGCCTCGCGCGCATCGTCGTTCATGTTGAGGACGATGTGCAGCATCGGCTCGCCCGGCGCGTGGCCCGCGAGCGTGAACGCCACGAAGCGCGCGCCGGGGTCGTGCCACGCGGGCGCATCGAGACGTTCGCCGTGCCATGCGACATCGGGATGCGTCTGTCCGTTCGCCGGACGTCCCGTCAGAAAGCGTCGGCGGCGCAGGCTCGCGTGACGCTTGCGCAGCGCGATCATCTCGCGCGTGAAACGCAACATGTCGCGCGCGTCGTCGGAAAGTTGCCAGTCCATCCACGAAAGCGCGTTGTCCTGACAGAACGCGTTGTTGTTGCCGCGCTGGCTGCGCAGGAGCTCGTCGCCGGCGAGAAGCATCGGCACACCTTGGCTCAGCAGCAGGATCGCGATGAAGTTGCGCGCCTGCCGAAGCCGCAGTTGGATGATCGCGGGATCGTCCGTCTCGCCTTCCGCGCCGCAATTCCACGACAGATTGTCGTTGCTGCCGTCTCGGTTGTCCTCGCCGTTCGCCTCGTTGTGCTTCGCGTCGTAGCTGACGAGATCGGCGAGCGTAAAGCCGTCATGGCACGTCACGAAGTTGATGCTGTTCGCGGGCAGCCGGCCATCGTCCTCGTAGAGGTCCGCGCTGCCCGCGATGCGCGTGCACACTTCGCCGACGATACCCGGCTCGCCGCGCACGAAGCGCCGGATCGCGTCGCGATAGCGCCCGTTCCACTCGGACCAGTCCATGCCGGGGAACGTGCCGACGTGATACAGACCGCCCGCATCCCAGGCTTCGGCGATCAACGGCACGCGCGCGAGGATCGGCGATGCTTCCATCGCCCAGGGTAACGGCGGCGTGCGCAGCAATTCGCCGTGCTCGCCGCGAGCAAAGACGCTCGCGAGATCGAAGCGGAAGCCGTCGACGCCGAGTTCGCGCACCCAGTATTCGAGGCAACGCATGATGAACGCCGACACCAGCGGATGATTGCAATTGACCGTATTGCCGCAGCCCGTGTAATCGAGGTATCGCCGCGAATCGTTCGGGTCGGACTGATAGAAGGCGTCGTTGGCGAAGACCTTGAAGTGGATCAGCGGGCCGTTGCTGCCCGCCTCCGACGTGTGATTGAACACGACATCGAGCAGCACGCGAATGTCAGCCGCGTGCAATGCGTCGACGAGTTCGCGGAATTCCTGCGGCGCCCGCGCGGGCTCGACGCAATAGCGCGGATGCGGGCTATAGAAGCCATATGTGCTGTAGCCCCAATAGTTGCGAAGTCCGCGCTCGGCGGCGAAGGCGGGAAGGTCCTGTTCGTCGAAGGCCATCACGGGAAGCAGTTCGACATGCGTGACGCCGAGCGCCTTCAGATAGGGAATCTTTTCGATGAGACCTGCGAACGTGCCCGGATGACGCACGCCGCTCGACGCATGCCGCGTGAAGCCGCCGACATGCAGTTCGTAGATGATCGCGTCGTCGAGCGTGCGGATGTCCACGTCGTCGACGGGCCGATTCAACGGCTCCGTCACGATGCCTCTGAGCGACGCGTGTTCGGCGGCGTGCACAGCGGCGGCCTGCGCGCGATCGTAGAAGCGGTCGCTCACGCCGCGCGCTTGCGGATCGAGCAGTTCCTTCCGGCTCGCGGCTTCGTCGCTCATCTGGGGCACGTCGAGCGGGCCGTATGCGCGCCACGTATAGCAGCAACGCAGCGGCAGATCTTCGACGAACACATGCCAGAAGAAATACGTGCGGTTCGTTTCGCTCGTGAGCGCGATGACCTGAAACGGTTCGACGCTCTCTTCCGATGCGTACAGCAATAGTTCGACGCGCGTCGCGCGGCGGCAGAACGCGCAGAAGTTGACGCCGCCCGGCATGACCGTCGCGCCGAGCGGGAAGCGCGAGCCGGTCCGCGTGCGATAGCCCGCGTGATCGTGCGCGACTGCAGGAACATCGCTCATGGTCGTCTCCCGCTTCGCTTCGTCACACTGAGCAAGGATATGTGAGGCGTCGCGGATTACAAGTGGACGGCTCGGGCGCGCGTCGCATCGGCGAGTGTTAAGCGTTTCAATATTTCTGTCGGATCGTTTCATCCGCTTGACCCCATTCGGATTCCGGCTACAACGGAATCAGTGCACACGTTGCGTGGAATCGGTCATGCCATCCGAACAAACGTTACAAGAAGGCTCGAGCGGCGGCGGCGTGCAAGGCTGGTCGCGTCATGTGCCGTTGATCGCGTTGCTGCGCGACTATCGCGTGGGGTGGCTGAAGAACGACATCATCGCCGGACTCGTGCTGACGACGATGCTCGTGCCCGTCGGCGTCGCATATGCGCAGGCGTCGGGCGTGCCGGGCGTGTGCGGCCTCTATGCGACGATCGTCCCGCTACTCGCTTACGCGATCTTCGGCCCGAGCCGCATTCTCGTGCTCGGCCCCGATTCCGCGCTCGCCGCGCCCGTGCTCGCGGTCGTCGTGCTGAGCGCATCCGGCGATCCGTCGCGCGCGATCGCCGTCGCGGGCATGATGGCGATCGTCTCCGGTTTGGTGTGCGTCGTTTTCGGCCTGCTCAAGCTCGGCTTCGTCACCGAGTTGCTCTCGAAGCCGATTCGCTACGGCTATATGAACGGCATCGCGCTGACCGTGCTGATCAGCCAGTTGCCGAAGCTCTTTGCGATATCCATCGAAGATCACGGGCCGTTGCGCGATCTCGCGACTCTCGCCAAAGGCATCGCCGCTGGCCAGTCGAACTGGTACAGCTTCGCCGTCGGCGCGGCGAGCCTCGCGCTCATTCTCCTGCTCAAGCGCTTCGACAAGGTGCCGGGCATTCTCATCGCCGTCGTGCTCGCGACGCTATGCGTGAGCGTGTTCCATCTCGACCAGCGCGGCGTGAAAGTGCTCGGGACCATCCCGCAAGGACTGCCCGCGTTCTCGCTGCCGTGGCTGAGCGATGCCGATTTCGTGCGCATCGTGCTCGGCGGCTGCGCGGTCGCGCTCATCGCTTTCGCCGATACCAGCGTGCTGTCGCGCACCTTCGCGGCGCGCGCCAATACGCGCGTCGATCCGAATCAGGAGATGATCGCGCTCGGCGTCGCCAATCTCGCGACCGGTCTGTTTCAGGGCTTCCCGGTCAGCAGCAGTTCGTCGCGCACGCCTGTCGCGGAAGCGGCGGGCGCGCGCACGCAGGTGACGGGCATCGTCGGCGCGGTGGCGGTGGCGGCCGTGCTGCTCGCCGGGCCGAATCTGCTGCGTCATCTGCCGAGCAGCGCGCTCGCGGCCGTCGTGATTGCCGCGGCCATCGGACTATTCGAGTTCAGGGATCTGAAGCGCATCTATCGCATTCAGCAATGGGAGTTCTGGCTGTCGATCTGCTGCTTCGCCGGCGTGGCGGTGTTCGGTGCGATTCCCGGCATCTGCATCGCCGTGGTGATCGCGGTCATCGAATTTCTATGGGATGGATGGCGGCCGCATTACGCCGTGCTCGGGCGCGTGGAAGGACTGCGCGGTTATCACGACACGATGCGATACCCGCAAGCGGAACAGGTTCCGGGCCTGCTGCTGTTCCGCTGGGACGCGCCGCTTTTCTTCGCGAACGCCGAGCTGTTCCAGCAGCGCGTGCTCGAAGCGGTGAAGCAGGCGCCGACGCAAGTCAAACGCGTCGTCGTGACGGCCGAGCCGGTCACGAGCGTCGATGTCACGTCCGCCGACATGCTGCGCGAACTGCATCGCGCGTTGCAGGAACGCGGCATCGCGCTGCATTTCGCCGAGATGAAAGACCCGGTTCGCGACAAGCTCAGGCGCTTCGAACTGACGCCGATCTTTCCCGATGCGTGCTTTCATCCGACGATAGGCAGCGCCGTCGACGCCTGGCTCGCCTGTCAGACGCCCGCCGCCTGAATGTCGGCGAAGCGCGCCCGGAGCGTCTTCTTGTCGATCTTGCCGACGCTCGTCTTGCTGATCGCGTCGATGAAGCGCACGTCGCGCGGCACCGCATAGCGCGAGATGCGTCCGGTTTCGGCGATGCCGCGCAGATATCGCGTGATCATTTCCTCCGTGATCGGCGCCGCGCAATCCGGCTTCTGCACGACGAGCGCGAGCGGGCGTTCGCCCCACTTCGCATCGGGCACGCCGATCACCGCGACTTCGGCCACGCCCGGCAACTGCGAGATCAGGCTTTCGACTTCGAGCGACGACACCCATTCCCCGCCCGACTTGATGACGTCCTTCGCGCGATCGGTGATGCGCAGATAGCCGTCGGCATCGACGTTGCCGATGTCCTGCGTATGCAGCGCGCCGCCTTCCCACAACGTCGCGGATGCCTCGCGATTCTTCAGATAGCCTTGCGTGAGCCACGGCGCGCGCGCGACGATCTCGCCGCACGTGCGGCCATCGCGCGGCGCTTCGCGCAGTTCGTCGTCGACGATGCGCAAGTCGACGAGCGGAATCGCGCGGCCCGTCGTGCAACGCAGGCGCACTTGCTCGTCGGCGTCGAGCGTGTCCGCGTGCGGGGGCAATTGCGCGAGACTCAGCAGCGGACCGCTCTCCGACATGCCGTATCCCGAGAACACGTCGATGCCGCGTCCGAGCGCCGCGCGCGCGAGTCCTTCGGTCAGCGCGCCGCCGCCGATCACGACCTTCCATCGGCGCAAATCGACGGCTTCGGCATCCGGGCATGTCAGAAGCATATGCAGGATCGTGCCGACGCAATGCGAGAACGTCACGCCTTCTTCCTCGATCAGACGCATGATGTTCTGCGGCACATAGCGGCCGGGGTACACCTGTTTCACGCCGAGCATCGTCGCGATGTAGGGCATGCCCCACGCGTGCACATGGAACATCGGCGTGAGCGGCATGTAGACATCGCCGCGATGAAAGCGCTGGCCGCTCGCCGGGCTCGCGAGCGCGGCCATTCCGGCAATCGTATGCAGCACGAGCTGGCGATGCGAAAAGTACACGCCCTTGGGCTTGCCGGTCGTGCCGGTCGTGTAGAACGTCGTGGCGCGCGTGTTCTCGTCGAAATCGGGAAACTCGCGCACGGGATCGGCGGCGGCGAGCATCGCTTCGTATTCGCGCGCGAACCCGATGCCGTGCTCCGGAACCGCGACGCCTTGCTCATCGATCCAGATGAAAGTACGCACGGTTTCGAGGCGCGTTCTGATCGCGTCGATCACCGGCAGGAAATCGGTATGCACGATCAGCATGTCCGCGCCCGCATGATTGAGCGTGTACAGAATCTCGTCCTGCGAAAGCCGCACGTTCACCGATTGCAGGACCGCGCCCATCATCGGCACGGCGAAATAGCATTCGAGATAGCGATGGCTGTCCCAGTCCATCATCGCGACGGTGCTGCCATGCTTCGCGCCGAGCGCGTCGAGGGCATTCGCGAGGCGCGCGACGCGCTCCGTCATCGTGCGATACGACTGCCGCACCGCGCCGCGATAGACGATCTCCTGATCCGGCGAATTCGCGAGCGGCGTGTGCAGCAACTGCTTGATGAGCAACGGGTACGAATACGCGTCGGGCGCGGCGTGCGGGTCGAAATACGTGTCTTGCATCCTTGTCTCCAAATATTCAGAAGTTGTGGCGCAGGCCGAGCATGGCCGCGGTCGTCGACTTGCCCGGCGCGGTCGGCTGGCCGTAGGCGATCATCTGGTTCATCGTGCCGTTGTTGTCGACGTGGCCGACTTCGGCATACGCGAGCGTGCGCTTCGACAGGTTGTATTCCGCGCCGATCGCGAATTCCAGCGAGTGATTCGACGACTGGTTCTTGTCCTTGATGTAGTAGACGCCGGTCGTCACGTTGAGATTGGGCGCGAAGCGATAGCCAAGACCGCCCGAGTACATGTCGAAGTTCGCGCGATCCGAATCGGCGGGGTTCTTGCCGTTCGCGTAGGACATCGAGATCGAGAAGCCGTGCGTCGTGTACAGGCCGCCGAAATACATCATGCGATTGTTGTTGAGTCCGGTGGGCACGGAGCCGGGCGCGGGATTCGCGTCGTGGCCGTTGTAGTAGACAGCCGTCAGCGTCAAGCCGAAGTTCGAGTACTTCAGCACCGCCGATTCGCGCGTGCCGCCCTGAAACTGTCCCGCCACGCCGCCGGGCGCATATTCGAGCGATGCCGACAAACCCGCATACGTCGGCGACTGATACACGAGCGCGTTGCTGTCGTAGAGCGCGCCGATCGAGCCGTTGGTGCTCGTGCCGGGCCAGCCGGCCGCCGTGTTCATGCCGAGCCATGCGGTCAGCACGCTGCCGAAATACTGCGCGCGGCGCACGTCGGTGTCGTACATCGCCCAGATCATCGGCACGATCTGGCGGCCCGCGTTGAAGGTGCCGAACGGGCCGGACACGCCGATCGTCGCGTATTGATTGAACATCGCGGTGGCGCCGGGCGTATCGGAGAGGCCGGTCTTGCCGGTGCCCGAATCGAACGAGCCTTGCAGCTTCACGTTGATGAAGTAGCCGCCGCCGAGATCTTCGCTGGCCTTCAGGCCCCAGACGCTCGAATAGATGCCGCCGTCCTTGAAGCGATACACCTTCCCCGTGTCCCGCGCGTTGCGCGCGAAGCTCGCCGCCGACGTGCTCTGATACATGAGGCCGGCGTCGAGCACGCCATAGAGCGTCACGGTGGATTGCGCATGCGCGCCGCCGGCGGCCAGCACGAGCCCTGCGGCAGTGGCGAATCTGAGCTTCATCGAGTCTCCTGATCTTGTTCTGGATGCGCCGCGCACCGATAGGGTCGCGGCGTCAGGAGGCAAGAATACGCATCGGCCAAGTGCCGAACCCCTCTCACGGAGAGAGGGGTAGGGATTGCGAGAGAGGCGGGAAAACCCTGCTGAAAACGCTTGAAAAAGGCGCTATTGCACGCCTTCGAGCAGGCCGAGCGCGATGGCGCGGCGCACCGCGTGCTTGCGCGAACTGGCGTCGAGCTTGCCGAAGAGATTCTTCAGATGCCACTTGACGGTGCCCTCGCCGACCGCCGCCGCGAGCGCGATTTCCTTGTTGCTCAAGGTGCGCGCGAGCAGTTCGAGAATCTCGCGCTCCTTCGGCGTGAGGATCACGCTCGGCAACGCGCGCGGCCCGCCTTCGCCCGAACGCGGCGGCACGCGCACGACACGCGGCGGCACGACCGGCCGCTCGCCGGCATCCACGCCGCCCGCTTCGCTCACGCGCCGCGCCCAGTCGGCGAGACCGGGATGCGCGTCGATCAACACGCGCCCGAGGTGATACGTGCGCGCGAGGTTCAGCGCTTCGAGAAACGGCGCGTGGCCGTCGCCCGTCGCGCGTTCCTGGGCGAACGCGCGCAACGCCATCAGCTCGATGCGCTCGCGTCCGCGCTTCATCGTCGCGGCGATCTGTTCCGCGCGCGCGAGCGGTTCGACCGCAGCCGGCCAGTCCTGACGCGCGAGCGCCGCGCCGCCGTGCGCCATCGTCTGCAGCATCTGCACGGAGCGGCTCCAGATCGGCCCGCGCGTGGCGATGTGTTCATCGACGATCGCGTCGATACGCTCGACGAGCGCATCGCAGGTCTGCGCGCGATAGCGTCCCGCATGCGCGCTCACCTGCTCCGCGAGGCTCGTCACGCAAAGACGCGGCAGATTGCGCGCGACGCCCATCGCGTAAAGCATTTCGAGCAGATCGAGCGCGCGATGCTCGTCGCCGCGCAACGCCGCGATGCGCGCCGCCGTGCGATACGCGAGCACGACGGTCTCCGGCAACGCCGCGCGTTCGAGCACGTCGAGACGGTTGGCGAGCAGCGCGGCGGCCTCGTCGATGCGATCGTCCTCATACGCGATCGACGCGCACGTCGCCGCGAACATGCACGTCAGCGGATGACGCCGCCCGAGGTCTTCTTCGGCGCTCGCGAGCGCGGGCAGCAGGACGCTTTCGGCGAGCTTCACCTGTCCTTCCTGAAGCCACGTCAGGCCGACCATGTGATCGCCCCAGCGCACGACATAGCCGAGCCCCTTGCCGATCTGCGCGCGCGTCACCGCCTGTTGCAGACGCCGCGCCTGCGCCGGCTCGCCGAGCAGCATCGCGCGGGCGGCGAGGCGGTTCGCATGCGACTGCGCGAGCCACGAGTCCTTGGGCGGCGGCGTCTGCGCCCACGGCTCGAAAAGCGTCAGGAAGCGGTCGGGATCGTCGGCGTACCACGCGGCCGCGCTCAGGATCAACGCGCATTCGTAACGCAAGGCGTCGTCCGCACCCGGCGATGCAAGCACGCGCTCGACCTGACGCTGCGCCTCGTGATGACGTTCGCCCAGCGCGAGCGCCCACGCGACCGCCAGACACAGGCGCGGACGCTTTTCCAGTTCCGCTTCCGGCAGACGTTCCAGCCACTCGAGCACGGTGCCGAGCTGGCCTTGCTTCACGGCGTCGTGCAGCGACTGCTCCGCGAGTTCGTACGCATGTTCGCGCTCGCCCGCCGCGTGCGCGTGGCGCGCCGCCTGTTCGAGCATGCCGCGCGCGCCGAGCCAGCGCGCCGCGCGCCGATGCAGCTCCGCGCGCGCATCGTCCGCGAGCGCGGCAAAGCGCGTCTGCAGCACGTCGCGCACGAGCGGATGCAGGCGGCACCAGTCGCTCTCCTCCGCCGTCACGAAGACGGGCGTATCGCGCGTGAGACGTGCAAGGCGTTGCGGCGCGTCGGCGTCGCCGGTCAGGGCTTCGCACAAGTCGGGATGCAGCACGTCCACGACGCTGATGTCGACGAGCAGGCGTTCATCGGCGGATGACAGCTCGCTCAACAGCGCCGCGACGAGCGGTTCGCGCAAGCCGCGCGGGCCCGCCGCGAGATTGTCGAGCGCCGTGCGCGGGTCCTGCGCGCGCGCCATCGCGGTGAGCGCGAGTTGCAGGCCGAGCGGCCAGCCGCCGGTGATTTCGAAGAGGCGCGCGGCGGCATCGGCGTCGACGCGCGCGCCGAAACGCTGCGTGACGAGCGCGATGGTTTCATCGACGCGAAAACGCAGCGCGTCCGGCGCGACGAGTTCGGCCTGTCCGTAGGCGAGCAGTTCCGCCGCGGGCTTGTCGAGCCCCTGCCGCCCCGCCGCGACGATGCGCAGATTCTGCGGCGCGTTGTGCATCACGTAATCGAGCAGTTGCGCGCCGGGTTCCGGCAGACGATCGGCTTCGTCGACGATCAGCACGACATCGAGCGAAAGCTGCGCAAGCTCGGCCAGCCACGCGGTGGCGAGATCGAACGCGCCGGCGGGCACGCCCGGATTTTCCGCGATGAGACGCCCGAACGAGGGCCGCGCGCAGCATGTCCGGATCGCGTGGACGAGCGCGCGCAGGAAGCGCTCCGCGTCGTCGCGATCGTCGGCGAGCAGCCACGCGACCGCCGCGCCGTGCGCCAGAAACTCGCGCCGCCATTGCGCGAGCAGCGACGTCTTGCCGTAACCCGCGCCGGCCTGCACGAGCACGATCTGGCTGCGTGCGGTGTCGGCGTTCAAACGGGCGCGCGCGAGCAGCCCGGACGGCGCGCGCGGCGCCATCGTCTTCAGAACGAGCTCGGTGGATGGGGAGTCGGTGGGCATCGGTAATTTTTTGTCTTCCATCTAGGATGGTTCGGATCGCGCGCGTGCGTCAAGCCCCTCCCGCCGCGAGAGGGGCGCTCGCCCGCCGCCCGCACTACGATTCGATCAAACGTGCAATTGAAAACCGAAGGATCACCATGTACCGACATCTGCTCGTGCCCGTCGAGCGCAACGACGCCAGCGTCGAGGCGACTGGCCATGCGGCCGAGCTCGCGCGCTCGCTCGGCGCACGCATCACGTTCGTCAGCCTGCATGCGGGCGCGAGCGACGATGCGGCGCAGCATCGCCGGATCGCGGCCGCCCTCGCCCGCGCCGAAGCCGCCGCTCGCGCGCACGGCGTGCCGGCGACGGTGCTCGGCGTGCAGGGCATCGATTCGGCGGCAGCGAACGATTACGACCTCGTGTGCATCGCGCAAGGCAGCGCGGTGCCGCCCTTGCCGGGCGTGGCCGTGCTGATCGCGCCGAGCGACGCGCGCCCGATGGCCACGAAGGCGGCGGGCGCGCTGCTCGCCGTGCATCGGATGCGCTCGGACGCTTACGACGATGCATTGCGCACTTCGCGACCCGATGCGCGGACGATCGAGCGTCTTCGCGAAACACATCACGAAGAAACCGCGCTGACCACGGCATTGCGCGAGCGCACATCGACGCTCGATGCCGAACTCGACGAACTCGCGCGCCTCGCCGAACGCGAAGCGGCGCTGCTCGCGCGCGTCGCGGCATCGATCGCGAATGGGGAGGTCATCGACGACACATTGCTTGCGAGCGCGCGCTTCGCGTGCGAACGCATGGGACGCATCGAAGGCGTCGTGCTGCCGGCCGCGCGCCGCTATCTGCGCGACGCCGACTGGAACGCGCTCGCGCGCTGAACGCCATACAGGAAACAGAGACTCAAGGAGACGAAACAATGGCACATGCAATCCGCTTTCACGAAACCGGCGGTCCGGAAGTGTTGCGCTGGGAAGAAGTCGCCGTGGGCGAACCCGGCCCGTTGGAGGTCCGTCTGCGTCACGAGGCCGTCGGGCTCAATTTCGCGGACACGTATTTCCGCTCGGGCCTCTATCCGGTGCCGCTGCCTTCGGGCATGGGCGTCGAAGCGGCGGGCGTCGTCGAGAAGGTCGGCGCGAACGTCACGCATCTGAAGGAAGGCGATCGCGTGACCTACACTGGTTTCATCAACACGCTCGGCGCGTACAGCACGGAGCGCATCATTTCCGCCGCGCCGCTCGTCAAGCTGCCCGATGCGATCGACTGCACGCGCGCCGCCGCCATGACGATGCGCGGCCTCACCGCCGCCTATCTGATGACGCGCATCCGCCGCTTCGAGCGTGGCGACACGCTGCTTTTGCACGCGGCGGCGGGCGGCGTCGGGCTGATCGTGTCGCAATGGGCGAAGCTGCTCGGCGTAATGGTGATCGGCACGGTATCGAGCGAAGAGAAAGCGCGCGTGGCGCGCGAGCATGGCGTGGCGCACACGATCGACTACAGCCGCGAGGACGTGGCCGCGCGCGTGCGCGAACTGACCGATGGCAAGGGCGTGAACGCGGTATTCGACAGCGTCGGCAAGACCACTTTCAACGCATCGCTCGATTCGCTCGCGCGCCGCGGTCTGATGGTGTGCGTCGGCACCGCATCGGGTCCGATTCCGCCGTTCGATCCGCAATTGCTCGCGATGAAAGGCTCGCTCTATCTGACGCGCCCGGCGCTCGCGGATTACATCGCCGATCCGGCCGAGAAGAATGCGCTCGCCGCCGAACTCTTCGATCACGTCGCGAGCGGGCGCATTCGCATCGAGATCAACCAGCGCTATGCACTGCGCGACGCGGCGGACGCTCATCGCGATCTCGAAGCGCGCAAGACCACGGGTTCGTCCGTGTTCGTCGTCTGAGGAGACATTCATGCGTATCGAACAACTTACTTGCGCGATCGGCGCGGAACTCACCGACGTCAATCTCGCCGACGCCATTCACGACGACGCCCTCTTCGCCGAAATCCGCGCCGCGTTGCTAGCGCATCGCGTGCTTTTTCTGCGCGATCAGGAAATCACGCGCGCGGAGCACGTCGCGTTCGCGCGGCGCTTCGGCGAACTGGAGGATCATCCGGTCGCGGGAAGCGATCCGGACCATCCGGGGCTCGTGCGCATCTACAAGTCGCCCGATCAGCCGAACGACCGCTACGAAAACGCGTGGCACACGGACGCGACCTGGCGCGTCGCGCCGCCCTTCGGCTGCGTGCTGCGCTGCGTGGAAACGCCGCCCGTCGGCGGCGACACGATGTGGGCGAACATGGTGCTCGCGTATGAGAAGCTGCCCGCGCACGTCAAGGAACAGATCGCGGATTTGCGCGCGCGGCACAGCATCGAGGCGAGTTTCGGTGCGGCGATGCCTATCGAGAAACGCCTCGCGCTGAAGGCGCAGTTTCCCGATGCCGAGCATCCCGTCGTGCGCACGCATCCGGAAACGGGCGAGAAGGTGCTGTTCGTCAACGCCTTCGCGACGCACTTCACCAACTATCACACGCCGGAGCGCGTGCGCTTCGGGCAGGACGCGAATCCCGGCGCGGGGCAGTTGCTCGCGTATCTGCTGAGCCAGGCGTATATCCCGGAATATCAGGTGCGCTGGCGCTGGAAGAAGAACAGCATCGCCATCTGGGACAACCGCAGCACGCAGCATTACGCGGTGATGGACTATCCGCCGTGTCATCGCAAGATGGAGCGCGCGGGGATCATCGGCGACGTGCCCTTCTGATGGATCGACGCATGAACGCACCGACGATACTCATGGTCCCCGGCCTGCGCGATCACGTCGAGGACCACTGGCAGACGCATTACGCCAACGCGCATGACAACGTGCGTACCGTGCCGCCGCTGCAACGCGACAAGCTCGATCGGAGCGCGCGGGTCGCCGCGCTCGACGCGGCGCTCGCGCAGATCGACGGACCGGTCGTGCTCGTCGCGCACAGCGCCGGCGTGATGATTTCCGTGCACTGGGCGCAGCGGCATCGTCGCGAGATTCAGGGCGCGCTCTTCGTCACGCCGCCCGATTTCGATTCGCCGCTGCCGGAAGGCTATCCGTCAGTCGATGAACTCGAGCTGCACGGATGGCTGCCCACGCCGCGCGAACGCCTGCCGTTTCCGTGCGTCGTCGCGGCGAGCCATGACGATCCGCTCGCGCGCTTCGAACGCGTCGCCGGCATGGCGCACGACTGGGGCGCGCGGCTCGCCGATCTCGGCCGCGTCGGGCACATGAATCCGGCGTCGGGATTCGGCCTCTGGCGCGACGCCGGGCGATACATCGCGGAGATCACCGAGCGTTAAGCCGACAAGCTCGCGAGGATATTCGCCGCTGCCCGCGCCGCCACTTCGCAGCCGAGCACGATGTGCGACTCCGCCGTGTCCTCGATGAAATCGTGACTCGCTCCGCCGATGCTCGGCACGAACAGCATGCACGCCGGCACATGATGCGCGATCACCTGCGCATCGTGCGACGCGCCGCTCGGCATGCGTTCCCACTGACCCGGCGCGAGCGCTTCGGCGGCCTCCGCGATATGCGCCTGCAAGGCGGCGTCCATCACGACGGGCGCTTCGGGCGGCTCGCTGTCCGTCATCGCGACACCGATTTTCCCTTCGGCATTGAAGTCGCGGATCAGCGCGGCGAGCGCGGCTTCCATCGCGCGCAAACGCTCCGCGCTGGCGTCGCGGAATTGCAGATACATGTCCGCCGCGCCCGGCACCACGCTGAACGAACCCGGATCGAGCTCGATGCGCCCGACGGTCCAGACGGTGTCGGCATCGGCGATCGCGCGAAACGCTTCGTCCATGCGCGCGATGAACGCAACGAGCGCCGCGCCCGCATCGCGCCGGATCGACATCGGCGTCGTGCCCGCGTGATTGCGCTGCCCGGTGAAGCGCAGCTTCAGCTCGCGTATGCCGACGATCGTCGTCACCACGCCGATCGACTTGCCGTGCGCCTCCAGCCGTCCGCCCTGCTCGATGTGCGGTTCCAGATACGCCTTGTGCCGCGCCCTGTCGATACGCACGCGCGCCGCGCCGATGAGTCCGGCTTGCGCGAGCGCATCGCCGAGCAGGACGCCTTCGCGATTGCGCGCGTGGCGCAGGGCTTCATCGACGGCTTCGCCGACGAAACTGCGGCTGCCGAGAAAGCCCGAGAACGTGCCTTCCTCGTCGATCCACGATGCGACGTCCACCGCGAAATGACGCGTCGTTTCGCATTCGGCGAGCGCCCGCGCGATTTCGAGGCCGTAGATGACGCCGAGCGCGCCGTCGAGCCAGCCGCCGGTCGGTTGCGTGTCGGTGTGCGAGCCGATCAAAAGCGCCGGGCCCGCGTTGCGCGAGCGGCCGAACACGGTGCCGACGCCGTCGATCGTCGCGGCGAGTCCCGCTTCGTTCATGCGGCCCGCGAGCCAGCGGCGCGCGTCCATATCGACCGATGACAGCGAGAGGCGCACGACGCCCGGACCGGTCGCGCCGAACGTGCGCAGATGACGGAGGTCGTCGAGCAGGCGGGCGGGATTGATCTTCAGCACTGTTTGTCCTCGATGTAGTCGTTACGTTTGAGTGCGCGCCTCGCGCCGCACTTCCTGCGGCGGCACGCCGAAGCCGCGCATGAATGCTTCGCGCATGTGACGGCGGTCCCTGAAGCCCGTTTCCTGCGCGATCGTTTCGAGCGAATGCCGGCTTTTCTCGATCATCAGACGCGCCGCTTCGAGCCGCAATCCTTCGATGGCTTTCGCCGGCGACTGCCCCGTCTCCAGCGTGAAGACGCGGCTGAACTGACGCGGGCTCAGATGCGCCTCGCCCGCGAGCTCCTCGACCGTCAGCGGCCGGTTCAGATTCTTGCGCGCATAGTTCAGCGCATTCTGGATGCGATCGGACTTCGGCGCGAGATCGAGCATTTCCGAATGCTGCGACTGCCCGCCCGCGCGACGCTGATGCATGACGAGCTTGTGCGCGACCGAACGGGCGATATCGGCGCCGAGATCCTTCTCGACCATCGCGAGCGCGAGATCGAGCCCCGCGGTCATGCCCGCCGACGTCCAGACCGGGCCATCGACAATGAAGATGCGGTCTTCTTCCACTTGCACATCGGGATAAAGCCGCTGCATGTCGCGCGCGTAGGCCCAATGCGTGGTCGCGCGGCGATTCGCGAGCAGGCCCGCTCCGGCCAGCACGAATGCGCCCGTGCAGATGCCCGCGATACGCCGCGTGCGCTTCGCCGCGCGGCGCAGGAACGCGAACACGTCGGCGGGCGGCGCGATCGTGAGCGGCGTGGTGACGCCGACGGCGATCCAGGTGTCCATCTGCGTGCGCGCGGTGATCGCTCGCGTGTCGATCTTCATGCCGAGCGACGAGCGCACTTCGCCGCCCGCCGTCGAATAATTTTCGATGCCGTAGAACGCCTCGCCGGATACGTCGTTCGCCATTTCGAAAACCGTCTGCGAGGCGAGCGCCATGATCTGGAAGCCGTCGCTCAATAAATAGCCGATGCGGTGCATGTCGTTTTCCTGCCGCGCGATGTCACGAATCACTACCCTATACGTCATTTGCGTCACGGTCAAATCCGGCCAGAATTCACTCACGCAATCAACCACTTGTTTTCTGACGGAGTGAAACATGACGCAGACACACCTCGGCACCGCGCTCGTCACGGGCGCGTCTTCCGGAATCGGCGCGGTCTATGCGGAGCGCCTCGCGCGGCGCGGCTACGACCTCATTCTCGTCGCGCGCAATCGCGACAAGCTCGCGGCGCTCGCCGAACGCATCACGAACGAGACGCGCCGCAGCGTCGAGATTCTCGATGCCGATCTGAACGACCGCAGCGCGCTCGCCACTGTCGAAGCGAAGCTGAAGAATGACGCGAGCATCACGCTGCTCGTGAACAACGCGGGCATCGGCACGCATACGCCTTTGCTCGACAGCGACGTCGACGCGATGACGCGCATGATCGATCTCAACGTGACCGCGCTCACGCGCCTCGCTTACGCGGCGGTGCCCGGCTTCGTCGCGCGAGGCCGTGGCGCGATCATCAACATTGCGTCGATCGTCAGCATTGCGCCGGAGATCCTCAACGGCGTGTATGGCGGCACCAAGGCGTTCGTGCTCGCGTTCAGCCAGTCGCTGCATCGCGAACTGGCGGGCAAGGGCGTGCGCGTGCAGGCCGTGCTGCCCGGCGCGACGGCCACCGACTTTTGGGAAACGGGCGGCCTTCCGATCGAGAATCTCGACAAGGCGATCGTGATGTCGGCGGGCGATATGGTCGATGCGGCGCTCGTCGGCTTCGATCGCGATGAGCTCGTGACGATTCCGTCGCTGCACGACGGCGCGAAGTGGGATGCGTACGAAGCGGCGCGGCAGGCGATGGCGCCGGAGTTGTCGGCGAACAAGCCGGCTGCACGGTATGTATCGGGCGCTTCAAGCCTTTCGTGACGCGGAATCCGCTCGCCGTGGCGCGAAGCACATGACGAGCGGTATCAGCGCGAGCGCGGCGCCGGTGTAGAAGGTCGCCGGCGCGCCATGGCGATCCCAGATCCATCCGGCGATCGCGCTCGCCAGCACCATGCAGACGCCGCTCGCGAGATTGAACACGCCGAATGCGGTGCCGCGCAGGGAAGGCGGCGCGGATTCGGCGACCATCGCCGCGAGAATGCCTTGCGTGAAGCCCATGTGCAGTCCCCACAAGGCGACGCCCGCGAACAGCGTGAGCATCGACGATCCCGCGCCGAGCAGCACATCGGCCGCGATCAGCAGCGCCAGGCCGCAGGCGAGCAACGCGCGCCGGTCCCATCGATCGGACAGCACGCCCGCCGGATACGCGCTCGCCGAATACGCGAGGCTCATCACGACCATCACGGCGGGAATCCACGCGATATCGAGTCCTGTCTGCTGCGCGCGCAGTACCAAGAACGCCTCGCTGAAGCGCGCGAGCGTGAAGGTCGCGCCGATCGCGACGACATACCAGTAGCGCCCAGAAAACTCGCGCATCGACCGCCAGTGCAGCGGCGAGCGGAAGCTCTCGCCTCGTGCGGACGCGCTTTCCGGCTCACGCACGCCGAACAGAATGATGATGACGGCGATGAACGCCGGCACCGTCGCGAACCAGAGCACCGTGCGGATGTGATCGGAGAACGCGAGCATCAGCACGATGGCGAGCAACGGCCCGGCGAACGCGCCGATCGTGTCCATCGACTGCCGCAGGCCGAAAGCGGCGCCACGGATTTCCGGCGGCGCGACATCCGCGACCAGCGCATCGCGCGGCGCGCCGCGAATGCCCTTGCCGAAGCGATCGACGAGACGCGCGGCCACGACCAGCGCGGGCGTTTCGGCGAGGGGGAACAGCGGCTTTGTCAATGCCGCGAGGCCGTAGCCGAAGAGCAGCAGGCCCTTGCGGCGTCCGAGCCAGTCGCTCAGCGCGCCCGAAAAGACTTTCACGATCATCGCGGTTGCTTCGGCTGCGCCTTCCAGCGCGCCGAGTGCGGTGACGCTCATGCCCATGGTCGTCACGAGGTAGATCGGTAGAAGCGCATGCACCAGCTCGGAGGACAGGTCCATGAACAGGCTGACGAGGCCGAGCGCCCAGACGGTGCGTGGGATCGGCGGGCGCGGTGTGGCGAAAGGAGATGGCATGGGCTCGATTCGTGTCATCGATTCGATGTCATCGTGCCAAAGAATGGCCCAGCGTGGCGGTCCGATCGCGCATTCCGCTCGCTCATCCGCCTCACACCGCGCCCGCAAAAAAAATCGCCCCGCTCAAAGCGGGGCGATTTCGTTTCCGGCGAGCGCGCATCGAATCACGTCACCGGCGCCGGATTGAACAACACAAGCGCGTTGTGCAGCTTCAACGCCTCGGCCTTCGTCTGCTTCTTCCCGCTCGCGACATCGAGCATCAGCCGGAACAGTTCCCAGCCCACATCGGCGATGGTCGCCTCGCCCGTCGCGATGGTTCCCGCGTTCACGTCCATCAGATCGTGCCAGCGGCGCGCGAGATCGGAGCGCGTCGCGACCTTCAGCACCGGCACTTCGGCGAGGCTGTACGGCGTGCCGCGCCCCGTCGTGAAGACATGAAGGTTGATGCCCGCCGCGAGCTGCAGCGTGCCGCAGATGAAATCGCTCGCAGGCGTCGCCGCGTAAATCAGACCCTTCTGCTTCACCTTCTCGC
Source organism: Caballeronia sp. LZ008 (assembly GCF_031451435.1). Taxonomy (NCBI): domain Bacteria; kingdom Pseudomonadati; phylum Pseudomonadota; class Betaproteobacteria; order Burkholderiales; family Burkholderiaceae; genus Caballeronia; species Caballeronia sp. LZ008. The sequence continues at coordinate 943,173 of NZ_JARUXK010000003.1, forward strand.
CCGGCGACAGCACGCCCGAAATCGTCGATGACCCCGACTTGACGATGGAACCCATCGCCTTCTCGACGATGTTCGACAGCCCGCCCTTCTTGTTGCCCGGCGTCGTGTTCGCGCTGCGGTCCGCGCCGCCGCGCTTCAGATAATCGTCGTACCACTGCATCTCGCGGATGACCGCCTGCGCCACCTCACGGTTCGCCGCGCGCGCCGTCAGTTGCGCGACGCCGTCACGCACTTCCGTGACCTCCGAGAACATGACGGTCGCGCCCGCGCGCACCAGCAGATCGGTCGCGAAACCGACCGCCGGATTCGCCGTCAGCCCGGAAAACGCATCGCTGCCGCCGCACTGCACGCCGACGACGAGATCCGCCGCCGAACACGTCTCGCGACGGCGATTGTTGAGGCGCTTCAGATGCGTCTCGGCCATCCGCATGATCGACTCGATCATCGAGCCGAAGCCGACGTGCGCCTCGTCCTGCAACACGACCGTGCCGCCGTTGTCGTCGTGCGTGTTGTCGCCGATATCGGCCACGTCTTCCGTTTCCGCCGATGCCGCCGCGATCGGAATCGTGCCCGGCGGCATCAGGCGTTCCGGCTGGAGCTTCTCGCAGCCGAGCGACACCATCATCACTTCGCCGCCGAAGTTCGGATTCAGCGCGATGTTGCGCACCGTGCGGATCGGCACCATCGCGTCGGGCGCGTCGATGGCCACGCCGCAGCCGTATGTGTGACCGAGGCTCACGACGTCATCGACATTCGGATACCGCGGCAGCAGTTCCGCCTTGATGCGCGTCACGGCGTGCTGCACGACGTCCGCGACGCATTGCACCGTCGTCGTGATCGCGAGGATGTTGCGCGTGCCGACCGAGCCGTCGGCGTTCCGATAACCCTCGAACGTGAAGCCTTCCAGCGGCGATTCGTCCGGCGCCTTGATCGTCGCAATCGGCAGGTCGTGCAGCTCGGGCGGCGTCGGCATGCGCGTGACGTGCTCGTTGATCCAGCTTCCCTTCGGGAGCGCCTTCGTCGCATAGCCGATCACGACGTTGTAGCGGATGACCGCATCGCCTTCCGCGAGATCCTTCAGCGCGACCTTGTGGCCCTGCGGTACGCGTTCGCGCAGCACGAGGCCATCGGCGAACGTGGCGCCTTCGCCGAGACCGCCGTCGTTCACGACGATCGCGACGTTGTCGTCCGGGTGGACGCGAATATAGAGAGGGGACTGATTCATTCTGACGAATCCTTGAGCAAACATACCGCGCGGCTGCGGCTTGAGTTATGTCATCCTACAACATAGACAATCACAATTGGTTAGTATTTACCCGTATCCATTGATTTTGCACGCGTAAATAGATTGTCTGACGTCAGTCTATGTTGTACGATGACTTACGAGATCGGCAATCGGCCGGTCGCCGAACATCGAGACTTCATCACCATGACGACACCGCAAGAACTGAAGCAAATCGTTTCCGAAGGCCTGCTCTCCTTCCCCGTGACGGATTTCGACCAACAAGGCAACTTCCGCGCGAACACGTACGCGGAGCGCCTCGAATGGCTGGCTCCTTACGGTGCTTCAGCGCTGTTCGTCGCGGGCGGCACGGGCGAGTTCTTCTCGCTGACGCAACCCGAATATTCGCAGATCGTGAAGACGGCCACCGAAGTGTGCCGCGGCAAGGTGCCGATCCTCGCCGGCGCGGGCGGCCCGACGCGCACGGCCATCGCCTTTGCGCAGGAAGCGGAGAAGCAAGGCGCGCAAGGCGTTCTGCTGATGCCGCACTATCTGACCGAAGCGTCGCAGGAAGGCATCCGCGCGCACGCCGAGGAAGTCTGCCGCGCCGTGCCGAACATGGGCGTCATCATTTACAACCGCGCGAATTCGAAGCTCAACGCCGACATGCTGGAGCAACTCGCGGATAGCTGCCCGAACCTGATCGGCTTCAAGGACGGCGTCGGCGAAATCGAGAACATGGTGACGATTCGCCGTCGCCTCGGCGACCGCTTCTCGTACTTGGGCGGCCTGCCGACGGCCGAAGTCTACGCAGCCGCGTACAAGGCGCTCGGCGTGCCGGTGTACTCGTCGGCGGTGTTCAACTTCATCCCGAAGACCGCGATGGAGTTCTATCGCGCAATCGCCGCCGACGACCACGCGACCACGGGCCGCCTGATCGACGAATTCTTCCTGCCGTACCTGAAGATCCGCAATCGCCGTGCGGGCTATGCGGTGTCGATCGTCAAGGCGGGCGCGAAACTCGTCGGCCACGATGCGGGCCCGGTGCGCGCGCCGCTGACCGATCTGACCGAAGACGAGCTCGAGCAACTCGACGTGCTCATCAAGAAGCTCGGCGCGCAGTAAAGGCACAGGCAGGAGACGGGCGAAGCGAGGACGCACGACGCCGTGTGACGCTTCGCCGATGAGGGCCGCGCGAGCGGCCCTCCGTGCATCTCGCACGTACGGAAAGAAAGGGGAAGTCCATGTCGATGAGCCGCACCGCGAATCCCGCGGACGTCATGAAGCGCACCAAGGTGCGCTATCTCATTCTGTTGCTGATCTTCGTGATCACGACGTTCAACTATGCGGACCGCGCGACCTTGTCGGTGACGGGCTCCGCGATGCGCGCCGAATTCGGTTTCGACGCGATCCGCATGGGCTACATCTTCTCGGCCTTCAGCTGGGCGTATGTGCTCTCGCAAGTGCCCGCGGGCTGGCTGCTGGATCGCTTCGGCGCGCGGCGCGTGTATGCGGCGAGCATTTTCCTGTGGTCGCTGTTCACGTTGCTGCAAAGTTCGATAGGCCTGCTCGGCAGCGCGGCGACCGCCGTGACCGCCCTCTTCGTGCTGCGCTTCGCGATGGGCGCGGCGGAAGCGCCCGCGTTTCCGGCCAATGCGAAGGTCGTCGCGAGCTGGTTCCCGACGAAAGAACGCGGCACGGCATCGGCGATCTTCAACTCGGCGCAGTACTTCGCGGCCGTCGTTTTTACGCCGTTGATGGCGTGGCTCACGCATGCTTTCGGCTGGCATCACGTCTATATCGTGATGGGCGTTGCGGGTCTCGCGCTCGCGCTGACGTGGCTCGCCGTGATGAAGAATCCGGCGGATCATCCGCGCGTGAACCGGCAGGAGCTGGAGTACATCGAGGAAGGCGGCGGTCTCGTGCGCGGTCATCAGCGCGCGGGCGGCGTGGCGCGTGGCACGTCCCACAGCGTGGGCTGGCCCGTCGTCAAGCAGTTGCTGACCAACCGGATGCTGCTCGGCGTGTATCTCGCGCAGTACTGCATCAACGTGTTGACGTACTTCTTCCTGACGTGGTTCCCGATCTATCTCGTGCAGGCGCGTCACATGACGATTCTGCAGGCAGGCTTCGTCGCGTCACTGCCGGCGATCTGCGGCTTCACGGGCGGCGTGCTGGGTGGCGTGATCTCCGATGGCCTCATCCGTCGCGGCAAGTCGCTCACTTTCGCGCGCAAGGTGCCGATCGTCGGCGGCATGCTGCTGTCGTCGTGCATCATCGGCTGCAATTACGTCGACACGGACTGGATCGTCGTCGCGCTGATGTCGCTGGCGTTCTTCGGCAAGGGCATCGGTGCTTTGGGATGGGCCGTGGTCGCGGATACGTCGCCGAAGGAAGCCATCGGGCTTTCGGGATCGATCTTCAACATGTTCGGCAATGTCGCGGGCATCGTGACGCCGATCGTCATCGGCTATCTCGTCGCGCAGTCGGGCTCTTTCAATGGCGCGCTGGCGTTCGTCGGGATCAATGCGCTGATCACGGTGTTCAGCTATCTCGTGATCGTGAAGGACATCAAGCGGGTGGAGTTGAGGGTCTGATCCGCTGCAAGCGATGAATCGTAAAAGCCCGTTCTGCTCATGGCAGAACGGGCTTTTGCTTTACTGCGCCCGAACCACGTCGACCCGCAACGCCTCGCCGCCATCGACGATCGCAATCAGCCGATCCACATTCGGATGCGCGCCCGGGCGATTGCGCGCATCGGCGGTATGTTCGGCGAACACGGCGAGACCATGCTCGGCGGCTTGCGCGTCCAGCGCGCCGAACGCCTGCTTCAGATAGTGATAGACCGCGAGCGAGCCCTGCTTGCCCGGCTTGTTCTCGATGCTCGCGACCACGTCACCTTTGCCATCGACCAGATCGATGCGCTCGATGCCGTCGATGGCGGGCAATTGGGCGAGGTTATCCTTGAATACGTTGCTCGGCTGGATCACGAAAAGCACTCCACGTTATGAATTGATGTTGCGGGGCGCCGTATCTTATCCGATCAACGAGAGGCTCGATCGCGCGCATCGTCACTCGGGGATCACAGGCTCGACGAGCCGCGCGAGTTGCTCCAGCGACTCTTGCCAGCCGAGATAGCACATCTCCACCGGAATGACTTCGGGCACGCCCTCCTGAACGATGCTCAGCTCGGTCCCGCACACGACCTGCTTCAACGAAACGGTGACCTGCATTTCGCCGGGCAGGTTCGGATCGTCGAAGCGGTCCGTGTAGCGAATCTTCTCGAACGGCACCAGCTCGACGTACTCGCCACCGAACGAGTGACTATTGCCCGTGCCGAAATTGCGGAACGACATCTTGTGCGTGCCGCCCTGGCGCGCATCCATGTGATGGACCTGACATGTGAAGCCGTAAGGCGGAAGCCACTTCGCGATCGCATCGGGTTCGAGGAACGCGCGATAAAGACGCTCGGGCGTCGTACGCAAGACACGGTGAAGGCGGATGGTTCCGGTGGCCATGGTGTGCTCTCCTTTCGCGGAAAAATTGGACACATCTCTACGACGATGCATCGAAGCGTGAATCGACATGCAAGGGAATCGGGAAAACCCTTGGTTCGCCTCGTTGCCGCGGAATGATACTTGCGCGCGGGTTCCCACTTGTGCCATTTCAAGGAAACGACTCCATGCCCAACATCGATCGCCGTAGCTTTCTCATGACCAGCGCAGCAGGCGCTTTCGCATCGGCGGCAGGCACGACAGCGTTCGCACAGACAAGCAACGCCGCATCTGCATCCGCTTCCGCATCGGCCAGTGGCGCGCATGCGAAGCCGCCGCGCGTCACGCGCATTCTTGCGGACTTCATCGTAAGAACGGGTTATGGCGATCTGCCCGCGCCGGTGCGCAAGGAAGGCGTCAGGACGTTGATGAACTGGGTCGGCGTCGCGGTCGGCGGATCGCACGACGAGACCGTGAATCGCGCAGTCGCCGCGCTCACGCCGTTCTCCGGTCCGCCGCAAGCGAACCTGCTCGGCCGGACCGAGCGCTTCGACATCATGAACGCGGCGTTCATCAACGGCGTGAGCAGTCATATCTTCGACTACGACGACACGCATCTGAAGACGATCATTCACCCGGCGGGACCGGTCGTGTCGGCGATATTGGCGTACTCGCAATATCGCGCCGTCACGGGCAAGGACTTTCTGAACGCGCTCGTGCTGGGCGTCGAAACGGAGTTGCGCATTGGCAATGCGGTGTATCCGAATCATTACGATGTCGGCTGGCACATCACCGGTACGTGCGGCGTGTTCGGCTCGGCGGCGGCGACGGGCAAGCTGATGGGACTGAGCGTCGAGCAGATGGTCTGGGCGCTCGGTCTCGCCGCCTCGCAGCCGGTCGGCTTGCGCGAGTCGTTCGGCTCGATGAACAAGAGCTTCAATCCCGGCCGCGCCGCCGCGAACGGCATCTTCGCGGCACTGCTCGCGGGCCAGAACTACACGAGCTCGGACGGCATGATCGAAGCCAAACGCGGCTGGGCCAACACGATCAGCACGAAGCAGGATTATCGCGAGATCACGGAGGGCCTCGGTTCGCATTGGGAATCGACGTTGAATACGTATAAGCCTTTCGCGTGCGGCATCGTCATTCATCCGTCGATCGATGCAGCGATCCAGTTGCGCAATCAGGAACACTTGAGCGCGGATCAGATCGCGCGCATCGATCTTCGCGTGCATCCACTCGTGCTCGAACTGACGGGCAAGAAGACGCCGCAGATCGGGCTCGAAGGCAAGTTCAGCATCTATCACGCGGTGGCGATCGCGATCATCGACGGCGCGGCGGGCGAGAAACAGTTCAGCGACGCCAAGGTACGCGACCCGAAGACAATCGAGCTGCGCGACAAGGTGAACGCGATCGTCGATCCGTCCATCAAGCCGGAACAGGTCGACATGACGATCACGCTGAAGGATGGCCGCAAGCTGCACAAGTACATCGAACACGCGATCGGCAGCACGCAAGTGCCGATGACCGACAAGCAGCTCGAAACCAAGTTCTCCGATCTGGCGGACGGCATCCTCACGCCGGAGCAAACGCGCGCGCTGATCGATAAATGCTGGCACGTCGAGCAACTGGACAGCGCGAGCGAAATCGCGACTTCGGCGCTGCCGCGTTGATCGTTCATGCGAAGAGCGCCAGCTCGATGTATCGACGTTCCATCCGACGATATAAGCAAAGAACATTGACGTCGCGTTAATGCGCCCGAATACTGCGGACTGCGGGGCGTCGCCTGCAGCTGCTTAATCATCCGTCGCAGATGAATGCGTTATAGATCAGGAGAATCGATCGCGTCGCGTCTTCCATAAAACCTGTCGATGCAAGGAAACGTCAATGAAGAATGCCTTGTCCGTGAGCTTCGCCATGAAAGCTGCCGTTGCAGTCTCCACTGTCACGTTCGCGATGTGCGCGAGCGCCGTCGAGCCGATCAAGATCACGCTAGCCAACTGGGCCGATACGCAAGCGGTCGTCTATACCGCGAAGTACGTTCTCGAAACGAAGCTGCAACAACCCGTTACCCTGACCACGGCGGACCTCGGCATTCAGTTTCAGGGCATCGCGCGCGGCGATGTGGACCTGATGCTCGGCGCGTGGCTTCCGGTCACGCACGCGGCCTACTACGCGCGCTTCAAGAACGACATGGAAGATCTCGGCGTCATCTATTCCGGCGCGAAGATCGGCTGGGCGGTGCCGGATTACGTGCCCGAGAGCGAAGTGGCGTCCATCGGCGATCTGAACAAGCCCGAAGTCAAGAGCAAGTTGAACAGCACGATTCAGGGCATCGAACCGGGCGCGGGCGAGATGGTCGCTTCGGAAAAGGCGCTGAAGGAATACGACCTCGCCGGATATAACCTCATTCGCGCAAGCGAGGCCGGCATGTTGACCGCCGTTGCGCGCGCGTATCAATCGAAGAGCTGGATCGTCGCGACGGTGTGGAGTCCGCACTGGCTCTGGCAGAAGTACAAGATGCGCTATCTGAAAGATCCCAAGGGCGTGCTCGGCGGCGACGAGCAGATTCACGGCTTCTCTTCCAAGCAGTTCGCGACGAAATTTCCGCGCGCGAATGTCTTCATCCGGCACTTCAAGCTGACGCTGGCCGATGTCGAATCGATCGAGCTCGACGGCAACGCATCGAACGACTGGAGCGCGGCGGCGAAGAAGTTCGTCGACAGCCATCCCGAGAAGGTCCAGGCGTGGCTCCAGCAATAGGCGCGAAGCCGCGCCCGGCCTTGCACGCCGGGCGCGGCGGCGTCGTCGGACCGCCGATTACCTAGGTAATTGGCACGTATGGACCTAAGTAATTTGAGCACTTACGCTCCTTTCAATCCGGATCGAATCCGACACGCGAAAGGGGTGAAGCGCCATGCCACATCAAGCAACTCACGAGGTCGATACCAAAACGCTGAGACGTGTCATCGCGGCGGCGTCGATCGGAAACTTTGTCGAATGGTTTGATTTCGCGGCGTACGGCTTTCTCGCGACCATCCTGACGCGCGAGTTCTTTCCCAGTGGCGATCCCACGGTCGGTCTCCTGAAGACGTTCGCGGTCTTCGCGGTCGCCTTCGCATTCCGTCCGCTCGGCGGCCTCTTCTTCGGCGTGGTCGGCGACCGCATCGGCCGCAAGCGCACGCTCGCTTTCACCATCCTGTTGATGGCCGGCGCCACGACGCTGATCGGGCTGCTGCCGACTTATGCGAGCATCGGCTATTGGGCGCCGCTGCTTCTCACGATCATCCGCTGCGTGCAGGGCTTTTCCGCAGGCGGGGAATACGCGGGCGCGTGCGCCTATGTGATGGAGCACGCGCCGCGCCGACGCCGCGCGTTCTTCGGCAGCTTCGTTCCGGTCTCGACGTTCTCTTCGTTCGCATGCGCGGCCGTTGTCGCCTATGCGCTCGAATCGTCGCTCTCGCCCGCGGCGATGGTCGACTGGGGCTGGCGCGTGCCGTTCCTGATCGCGGCGCCGGTCGGTCTCATCGGCGTGTATCTGCGCGTGAATCTGCACGAGACGCCGGCATTCCAGGCGCTCGAAGGCAAGCATGAAGTCGCGCATGCGCCGCTGATGGAAACCCTGCATTCGCAGTCCGGAAACATTCTGAAGCTCGGCGCATTCGTTTCGGTGACGGCGCTTTCGTTCTACACGTTCACGACGTATTTCGCGACCTACATGCAGGTCGCCGGACATCTGACGCGCGGAACATCGCTTCTCGTGACCGTGCTCGCGCTCTTCTTCGCCGCGGCGCTGTGCCCGCTCGCCGGTCTGTTCTCCGACCTCGTGGGCCGCCGCGCGACGATCGCGACGACGTGCATCTTCATCATCGTCTCGGTCTATCCCGCCTTCGCGCTCGGCGGATCGGGAAATCTGTCGCCTTCGCTGCTCGGCGTTGCGCTGCTCGCGGTGGGCGCGGTGCTTTCGGGCGTGGTCACTGCTCCGCTTCTTTCGGAAGTGTTCGCGACGAAGACGCGATACACCGCATCCGCGATCACGTACAACCTCGCGTACACGATCTTCGGCGGCACGGCGCCGCTCGTCGCGACGTGGCTGATCGCGGAAACGGGAACGAATCTGTCGCCGGCGTATTACCTGATCGCCGTATCCATCTTCGCGATGATCGGCGGCCTCTCGCTGCGCGAGACGTCGAAGACCGCGCTCGAAGAAGCAGGTTCGTCGAACAAGAGCGCAAGCAGTGGCCCGGCCGTCGAGCGCGGCATCAAGAGAACCATCTGAACGGATACACGCGATGAATAGCCTTCACGATTCGAGCATCATCATCGACGGACTGAACATCTCGAAGTTCGAGCGCTCCGTATTCGAAGACATGCGAAAGGGCGGCGTCACCGCCGTGAACTGCACCGTGTCGGTGTGGGAAGACTTCCAGAAGACCATCGACAACATCGCGGAAATGAAGCAGCAGATCCGCGAATACAGTGAGATTCTGACACTCGTACGCACGACCGACGACATCCTGCGCGCGAAGAAAGAGAACAAGACCGGCATCATCTTGGGCTTTCAGAACGCGTATGCGTTCGAGGACAACCTCGGCTATATCGAGGTGTTCAAGGAGCTGGGCGTGAATGTGGTCCAGCTTTGCTATAACACGCAGAATCTCGTCGGCACGGGTTCTTATGAACCGGATGGCGGCTTGTCGGGATATGGCCGCGAAGTGATTCAGGAGATGAATCGCGTCGGCATCATGGTCGATCTTTCGCATGTGGGCGCGAAGACTTCTTCCGATGCGATCGCCTGCTCGAAGAAACCCGTCACCTACTCGCACTGCTGCCCTTATACGTTGAAAGAGCATCCGCGCAACAAGACGGATGAGCAATTGAAGGAGATTGCCGAAGCGAACGGTTTCGTCGGCGTGACCATGTTCATGCCCTTCCTGAGACGAGGCGCCGATGCGACCGTCGACGATTATCTCGAAGCTATCGAATACGTCATCGATCTTATCGGTGAAGACAAGGTCGGTATCGGAACGGACTTCACGCAAGGCTATAGCACCGAGTTCTTCGACTGGATCACGCACGACAAGGGCCGTTATCGCCGTCTGACGAACTTCGGCAAGGTCGTGAATCCGGAAGGCATTCGCACGATCGGCGAGTTTCCGAACATCACCGCCGCGATGCAAAAGGCCGGCTGGAGCGAATCTCGCATCAGGAAAGTGATGGGCGAAAACTGGCTGCGCGTATTCGGTGAAGTCTGGAACGGTTGAAGCGAAAGTCCGTGCGAAAAGTGCCGAACCTCGGTGTTACAGTAACTTTTCGCCAGACGCGACAATCTTCCCGACATGACCGATTCGCCCAAGCTCGACTACGAGGACTTGTTCAGGCATTTGCCCGTGGCCGTCATCGTCGCGAGAGAGCGGATCATGGTCGACTGCAATGCACGCGCGCTGGAACTCTTCAGGGCAAAACGCAGCGATATCATCGAGCAGTCGTTCTCGAAGCTCTATCCCGAGCAGAAGGATTTCACCACCACCGGTCATCGTCTGGCGCCGCTGCTTGCAAAGCATGCCGTATTCAGCGATGACCGCATCATGCGGCGCGTCGACGGAAGCTACTTCTGGGTGACGGTCGGCGGCTTCGGCTATAACCCGAAGCGGCCTTTCGAGCTTGCGGTCTGGACGTTCACGGATCTGTCGCAAGGCACGAAGCAATCCGACAACGCAAGCCTGCTGACCGAGCGCGAGCGCGACGTCGCCGCGCTGCTCGTGCATGGCATGACGAGCAAGGAGATCGGCAAGGAGTTGAACATCAGCCCTCGCACGGTCGACATCCATCGTGCAAGCCTGCTGCGCAAATACGGCGCGCGAGCCACACAAGACCTGATCGCGCGGCTCCTGGCCTGAATCGGCGCGAACTGCCGCAATATTCAGACGAAAGCGCTCGCATAAAGAAACATTTTCCGATGCCGATAACCTGAAGCAGAAGGAGCCGGACGCCAGATCGTTCGCGCCTTTTCGACATTCATAACGCGTGTTCCGCAGCCATACGGCGCGGGCCGACGACATCCGGAAGAGAAAGAAGAAATGGTCTTCAGCTACAGGGACATGATGGTCACGCCGGCGGCGGTCCGGCACGGCGACGCGTTTGCCGCGACGGCGCGAATCCAGGATTTGAACGGGATGGAGCGTTGGGTGCGCTTGGCCGGCGAGTTTCCGAACGTGGAAGAAGCGATCCGCTATGCGATTGCGGCCGGCTTCGAATATATCGATTACGAGCAAAGCTGCTGAACTCCGCGAGGCGCGCCGCGTCCGCGACGCACCTCGAAGCTACGCATTGAGGGAAGCGTTGCGCTTCCCCTGGCTCGTCAACTCAGCTTGACCGAGGTTGCATCGGCGGTCAGATAGCCCACCGCCGCGCCGTAGCGATCCTTGTAGTTCGCGCGGATCAGCGGATCGAGCGTCGCCTGCACCTTCGAATGCAGCGGCGTTTCCCAGTCGCCCGCATGCTGGAAGTTGCTCATGATGTAGGTCCAGCCGTTGATCTCGTCGACCGCGTGCAGGCCCGTCGATTCAGCGCCCGACGGCGCCGACAGAATGCGCGACAGCGACTTCGTATCGACGTTGTATGCCCACAGGAAGTTGTTGACGTGCCGGCCGCTGTCTTCGCCGATGAACAGCGTGCGCAGCTTCTCGGAGAACTTGAGGTTATCCGGATTCGCGATGCGCTCCGGGTTGCCGATGTTGCCGAGCGCATCGGCGGAAATGTCTTCGCCGACCAGCGCGGCGGGCGCGGCCATGTCGACCGGAACCCATTCGCTGTTGATCGCCGCGCCGGTCAGATCCTTCTGTCCGCCCTTCAGATTGAACGCGTACACCGCGCCGGAGTTGATGGTCTTGTCGACGGCGAATTCGGCCGCGTGCGCGTCGCCCTTGACCATAGACTTGACGATCTGCGACATCGCCGAGTACACGATCTTGTCCTTCGCGTTGACCGTCGTGCCTTCGAGCTTCGTGAAGCACATGCTCGCGCCGCGCAATGCCGCGTAGCGATGCGTCTCCAGAAACGCGGCCGCCTTCTCCATGCCCGGCTTGATGCGAATCCAGTTGAACGCGCCGTTGTAGTCGATGCGCGTATAGCTCGCATCGAGCGTCGCGCCGACGGTCGCATCGCTGACGACATCCATGATGTCGGCGAGCGTCAGCGTGTTGGCGAGGTTCTCGATTTCATCGCTCGTCGCGTGGCCGAGGTTCATCCACGTCAGATTGGCCGAGCCCGCGCCCGCCGATGACGTCATCGCGCATTTCGCGACGTAAAGCGTGCCGGCCGAAAGATCCGCTTCCTTGTCCGCGACGAACATGAAGACGCCGCCGTTGGTCGCGTCGTCGCCCATCATGACGGTGCGCTTGTCGGGCATCACTTGAATCAGCTCGTGCGAGATGCGGCCGAGGCAATAGTGCTTCTTGATCGTGCCGGTGCCGTCCGGGTTGACGGTGACTTCGGGCACATGGCCGTAGTGATACGGACGGGCCTTCGTTTGATCGCCGTAAAGGTTCTGGCTATACGCGAGGAACTGCGCGTCCTTCGAGCCGAGCGCCGCATCCGGCTCGTACTCTTCGCTCGACAAATGCGTGTTCCAAGGCGAGAGGCTCGCGCCGCACGTGATCCACAGACCGTTCGCCTTCGAGGTATCGACGTTCGCGTAGCTCACGAGCGTCAGCTTGCCGGTGGCCGGATCCTGATCGAGCGTCAGCACGGCGATCGGCGACGGCAGGCGGCCGTACATGCTCGCGGCGTTCTGGTCGCGCGTCGTGTATTCGAACTGCACGACGGCGAACACGGCGTTGCCCTTCACGCCCTTGACGGTCGTCTTGTCGAGCTTGATGAGCGACGTGCCGTCCGGGCAGTCCGAGAAGAACTGGCGCTCCTTGCCCGCCACCGACTTGTCGATGATCGGCTGATTGTCGATATCGAAATAGCCGCCCGCGACGATGGTGCCGCCGGCCGTGTTCGGCACGACATCGCCCGTCACGAAGAACGGCTGATACGCGAGCTTGTACGCGCGATTGCTGCCGTCGCTGAAGCTCACGGTCATGGTCGAGCCGACGGTGGTCTTCGCCATCGCCGCGGGATCGGCGAGCGTCGGCGCGGCCATGCTGCTGAACGTCGCCGTGGTGAACGCAGCCGTCGACGCGGGCGCGGACGCGTTCGTCGCCGCGTTGCTGTCGCTGCCGCCGCATGCGGTGGCGAGCAGCGAAGCGGCGGTCGCGCCGCCGAGCGGCAGCATCGGTGCGCCGGCGAGAATCTTGAGAGCTTTGCGGCGGGAGAGGTCGAGTGGCAGCGCCATGTGTGGTTCGAGTCCTTGATCGTGGGTTTGTACCGGCGATGAATGTCCCTGCTTCGGGCCGTTGCAGCCCGATGTGCCGGTTGACGCGCTACTTTAGGAAAGAAATGTGAAATTTGTTTGACAGGACGCTGTAATCTCTTGATTCCTCGACCGGAACGTAGAAATTCTCCGCTGAGGCTTTGCTATCGGCCGCTGGACCGACGGTTCCGAGTCCGGCGGCGGCAATTTCAACGCCAACCAGGGCGCGCATTACGTCGTCGGCAATCGGCTGACGCTCGCCAAAGGCACGGGCACCCTCGCCTGCACCAATCTGATGGCCACGTCGCCCGATCGGATCCGACAGCAACGCAAGCGTCACGAAGGACACCGTCTTCGCGGGCGGACAGGTCATGGGCGGCGGCATGAACGTCATGTCGCGACTGATGGGCAACAATGCGACGCATCCTCTCATCGCGATCGTGTCCGCCGCGAAGCTGCCCAACACGGGAGACGTCACCGGCGCCGTCGTGCTGGCGTGCTGGCGTGCAACCGATCGCCGCGCGACCGTTCTGATCGCATCGCGAAGAAAGGCCACTCATCAGTGGCCTTTTTTTGGCTTCCAGTCTTGCGAAGGCGGCGCGTTCCCCACACGCTCCGACAATCAAACCACGCGCTTCCCGCAACTGACGCAGTACCGCGCGCCCGCCTGGATCGACGTGCCGCACGTCGGGCATCGGCTGGGATCGAGCGGCGTGTCGCACTGCTTGCAGACGGCCGTGTCCGGCGGATTCGACTTGCGGCATTGCGGGCAGATCACATCGGGCGGCAGCGGCGGAATCGAGCCGGGATGACGGCCCCACGATTCATCGCCGTCGTATTCCTGATAGCCGTCCCGATGACGCCGGTCATGCTCTCTCCGATGGCTGCCGTGCCCGCCATGACCGCCATGTCCGCCGAAGTGACCGTTCTCGAACAGCTTCCGCAAGAAACTCATGATTTGCTCCTTTTGCTGGTGAGGTGCTCAGTTGAAGCGCTTGTGCAGAATGCGCAGCCCGTTGCCGACGACAAGCAGGCTTGCGCCGACATCCGCGAACACGGCCATCCACATCGAACCGAGTCCGGCCACGGCGAGCGCGAGAAACACGCCCTTCACGACGAGCGCGAACGCGATGTTCTGCACGAGAATCGCGTGCGTCGCCGACGAAAGACGGATGAACGCGGCGATCTTGCGCAGGTCGTCGTCCATCAGCGCGACGTCGGCGGTTTCGATGGCCGTATCGGTGCCCATCGCGCCCATCGCAAAACCGATGTCCGCGCGCGCCAGCGCAGGCGCGTCGTTGATGCCGTCGCCGGCCATGCCGACCGCGCCGCCGTCCGCGCCGAGACTTTCGATGGTGCGCAGCTTGTCCTCGGGCAACTGGCCCGCCTCGACGCGATCGATGCCGACCGCGCTCGCGATGGCGCGCGCCGTGTGCGGGTTATCGCCCGAGAGCATCGCCGTCTGCACGCCGAGCGCGTGAAGCCGGGCGATCGCGTCGCGGCTCGATTCCTTCACGGTGTCCGCCACGGCGAAAAGCGCGAGGACGTTGTCCGCATCGGCGAGCATCACGACGGTCCTGCCTTCACGCTCCAGCGCTTCAGCCCGGCGCTTCGCATGGCTCGCGCCGCGTCCGATGTCTTCCATCATTCGCTGATTGCCGAGCCAGTAAGCACGGCCGTCGACGACACCGCGAACGCCGCGCCCCGGCACCGCTTCGAACGCCTCCACCGCGATGCGCGGCCCGCCGTCCTGGCTCGCGGCCTGCGCGATCGCGAGCGAAACCGGATGATCGGAACGGCCCGCGAGACTCGCCGCGATCGCGCGCACGCGGCCTTCGTCCATGCTCCGGTCGAGCAGCGCGAAATGCGTCTGCACCGGCTTGCCGTGCGTGATCGTGCCGGTCTTGTCGAACGCGAGCCAGCGCAGGCGCCGTCCGCGTTCGAGAAAGGTTCCGCCCTTCACGAGGATGCCGTGCCGCGCCGCCGCGGCGAGTCCGCTGACGATCGTCACCGGCGTTGAGATGACGAGCGCGCACGGACACGCGATGACGAGCAGCACGAGCGCGCGATAGATCCACGCGTACCACAACTCGTCGAACGCGAGCGGCGGCACGACCGCGACCGCTATCGCCACGAGAAGCACGAGCGGCGTATAGATGCGCGCGAAACGATCGACGAAACGTTGCGTCGGCGCCTTCGCACCTTGCGCGCTTTCGATCGCGCGGATGATGCGCGCAAGCGTCGTGTCCTTCGCCGCCGCCGATACGCGAAACTCGAACGAGCCGGTTTCGTTGACGGTGCCCGCGAACACATCGTCGCCCGGCGACTTTTCGACGGGCAGGCTTTCGCCGGTGATCGGCGCCTGGTTGACGGCGGAGCGCCCGGACGTGACGACGCCATCCAGCGCGATGCGCTCGCCCGGCCGCACGCGCACGACGGCGCCGCGCGTGACGGCGCTCGCTTCCATCGCGCGCCACAGGCCGTCGGCTTGCAGAACGGTCGCCGTGTCGGGCGCGAGCTTCATGAGTCCCGCGATCGCGTTGCGCGCCCTTTGCAGCGACTTCGCCTCGATGAGTTCGGCGATCGTGAAAAGCGCCATGACCATCGCGGCTTCCGGCCACTGTCCGATGATCATCGCGCCGGTCACGGCGATGCTCATCAGCGCGTTGATGTTGAGGTTGCCGTTGCTGATGGCGATGAAGCCCTTGCGATACGTCGAGAAGCCGCACGAAGCGATCGCGGCGAGCGCGAGCGCGACGACGAGCCAGGACGGTCCGCCGAACCCGCTCGCAGCCTCCGACGCCGCCGCCGCAACGCACGCGAAGGCGAGCATCCACAGCGCGCGCTTGCCTGCGGGCGCGTCGTTGCGGGGTTCGGTGCGCGGCATGAAGCCCAGTGCGCGCAACGCATCGAGAACGGATGCGAGCGCGTTGGCATCGTGTTCGACGGTCAGCACGCGACGCAGCAGATTGAACTCGACCGATCCGACTCCCGGCATGCCCGCGAGCTTCTTGCGGATCAGCGTCTCTTCGGTCGGACAATCCATCTCGTCGACGACGATCTCCGTCCGAACCGAAGCTTTCGTCTTTATTTCGTATTCCTTTAAATCATTTCGGACACGACGATCAGCCGGCTCAGGCCGGGGCTTGCCGATGCTCTCGGGACGTAACATACTGGCTCCTTTTCTTGACTTTTCCCGAATTGAACACCTTGGAGCCACTCCAGGGTCAAGAAAAAAGGATGCCGAAATGAAGATAGGGGAACTGGCGCGCATAGCGAATTGCACGCCGGATACGATCCGCTTCTACGAAAAGGAAGGGCTGATTCCGCCGCCTGCAAGGACGGACGCGAATTACCGGACTTACGACAAGACGCATGTCGAACGCCTGCGCCTTATCCGCAATTGCCGCGAGCTCGACATGACGCACGACGAAGTGCGCGCCCTGCTCTACGCATTGCAGGCGCGCTCGCCGGATTGCCGCGAAATCGATGCGCTCGTCGATGAGCATATCGGCCACGTAAGCGCGCGCATCGACGAATTGATGAGGCTGCGCGACCGGCTCACCGCATTGCGCGAGACATGCCGCGGCGAGCACGCCGTCGATTCGTGCGGGATCGTGCACGAACTGACATCGCAGAAGACGCCGGGACGCAGAACGAAGAAGTCACACGTCGGCTAGCGCTTCGTCCTGCATGCGCGTTACATGCGGCTTGCGTCGATGACCGCATCGGCGAATGCTTTCGGCGCTTCTTGCGGCAGATTGTGGCCGATGCCGCCCGCGACGTTCCGATGCTCATACTTGCCCGTGAACTTCTTGGCATACGCCGACGGATCGGGATGCGGCGCGCCGTTGGCATCGCCTTCCATCGTGATCGTGGACACGCCGATCGTCGGCGCGCTCGCGAGCCGCTGTTCGAGCGCGTCGTATTGCGCTTCGCCCTGCACGAGCCCGAGACGCCATCGATAGTTGTGAATCACCACGGCGACGTGATCGGGGTTATCGAACGATTTCGCGGAACGGTCATACGTCGCGTCGTCGAAGTTCCATTTCGGCGATGCGAGTTGCCAGATCAGCTTGTTGAAAGCGTGACGGTTCGCCTCGTAGCCCGCCTGGCCGCGCTCGGTCGCGAAGTAGAACTGATACCACCATGCGAGCTCGGCTTTCGGCGGCAGCGGCGCGCGATTCGCCTGCTGGCTGCCGATCAGATAGCCGCTCACCGAGACCATCGCCTTCACGCGTTCCGGCCACAGCGCCGCGATGATGTTCGCCGTGCGCGCGCCCCAGTCGAACGCGCCGAGCGTGGCCTGCTGAATCTTGAGCGCATCCATCAACGCGATGATGTCCACCGCGACCACCGCCTGCTGTCCGTTGCGCGGCGTGTCGGCGGAAAGAAAGCGCGTGGAGCCGTACCCGCGCAGATACGGCACGATCACGCGATAACCCTGCGCCGCGAGCATCGGCGTGACTTCCGCGAATGCGTGGATGTCGTAGGGCCAGCCGTGCAGCAGGATCGCCACGGGACCGTTCGCCGGACCCGCTTCCGCATAGCCGATGTTGAGCGCGCCCGCGTCGATCTGGCGAATGCCGGCGAAGCCCGCACTCGACGATGCGCGCGGCGCGGTCTGCGCGCGCACGAGGTCGCTGAAACCGAGCTGCATCGCGCCTACACTCGCGACCGCCGTGCCGAGCAAGCGTCGGCGCCGCGCGTTGATCTGATCGTCCGGCATCTTTTGATTCTCCTTGTCCATGTAGTCGATGAAAAACGTTCACGCAGCCGATGCGCGCAGTTCGGCGAGCGTCGGCCCGAGCGGTCGCACACGCATGCGCGAATCGAGATTGCGCCAGGGCAGATCGGCCGGATCGGCGGCCATCGGGCCGGGCGCTTTCGCGACGAGCACGCGCTCGGCGATCGGCTCGAAATCGGCGCGGAAATGCACCGAGCTCTTGTTCACCAGAATCTTCATGCGCTCGGGCTCGATGCCCGCAACGCGAAAGAGATTGCGGTCGAAGACCTGCATCTTGATGCTGCTCACCGCGATACGCACGCCGCCGATACGCAGGCAAGCGGTCGGTCCCAGTTCGCCCGACATGCCATTGAGCATCGGGCCGTCGAAGCGAAAGCGGCCATCCGACAAATACTCGACTTCGAACTCGCCTTCAAGCGGCGCGTCGCCGGGCACGTTCGAGCCGCCGCCCAGCGCTATCCTGATGCGCGCGCCGACGCCCGCGCGATGCGCCGCATGCGCCGCCTTCTCGTCCCAGATAACGCCTACCGCAGCGTCGCGCGCGTCGTGGCGCAGCAGTGCGCGGACCATGCCCATCGTGTTCGAATCGCCGCCGACGCCCGGATTGTCCTGCGTATCCGCGATGATGACGGGCTTGCCCGCATCGCGGCTCGCGTCGATCGCTTCACGCGCGGCTTCATCGGGAGAGAGGAACGGCACGTTCCAGCGCGCTTCTTCGTCCACGAGTTGCGTGTATAGCTTGTCGACCGCGAAGTCCGCCGCCTCGCCGTCGAGCGCGTAGCCCCAGAACACCGGACCGCATTCGTCGAAATCCGATGCCGGAAAGCCCGGCGCGAACGACAGCGACACGACATCCTTCTCCAATGTCTCAAGCATGGCGTACATGCCGCGCGCCGGTTCGACGAGCGTGCACATGCCGTTCACCGGAATCAGAAACGGAATGCGCCGCATCGCGCGCGCGAACGGCTTCCCGTGTTCGATGCGCTTTGCCAGCAGATGCGCCGCGCGCAAGCCCGTTTCGGCCATATCGACGTGCGGATACGTGCGATACGCGACGAGTGCATCCGCGAGTTCGACCATGCGCGCCGTGACGTTCGCATGCAGGTCGAGCGAAACGACGAGCGGCATCGCATCGCCGACGATGTTGCGCACGCGCGCCAGCAGTTCGCCTTCGCCATCGTCGAGATGTTCGGCGACCATCGCGCCGTGCAGATCGAGATAGATCGCGTCGAAGCCGCCTGCCTGCACGCGATCGACGATCGCGCCCGCGATGCGCTCGTATGCGTCCTGCGTCACATGCGCCGATGCGCTCGCGCCCGCCCAGATCACCGGAATCGGCTCGTGCCCTTGCGCCTCGGCCCATTGAATGAAACCGCCGATCGGCACGTTCACGTCGCGCAGCTTGAGGACATCGTCGCCGTGCGCCATCGGCGGAAAGCCTTCGCCCTGGATGAAGCTCTGGTAGCTCGCCTTCGTCGGCGCGAAGGTGTTCGTTTCGTGCTGGAATCCTGCGATCAGAATCTTCATGACCTTTGTCCTTTCGAGTATCGATTGATGTTCAGGCCGCGCGTGCCGTGGCCGCGGCAGCCGCGCGCCTGTTCGCGAGAATCAGCACGCAGGACAGCGCCGCCATGCACGCCATCACGACGAGGCCGCCGTTCGTGCTGCCGGTCGCGGACTTGACCCAGCCGATCATCGCGGGGCCCCAGAATCCGCCCGACAAGCCGATCGTGTTGATGAGCGCGATGCCGCCCGCCGCCGCGGGGCCGGAAATCGTTTCGGAAGGAATCGCCCAGAACACCGTGTAGGCCATCCACATGCAGGCGGTGGCGAGCGTGAGCAGCGCGAGCGTCGCGACGACGTTGCCGTTCGCATACGGCGTCATCACGAGCAGCGCGGCGGCGGCGAGCGCGGGCACTGCGCTGTGATAGCGGCGCTCGCCGACCTTGTCGGAACGGCGGCCCGCTGCGTACATCGCGACGGCCGCGGCGACATACGGAATCGCGACGTACCAGCCGAGGCGGATCGTGTCGTGCATGGAGCCGCTGAGACCCTGCTCCTTGATGAGCGTCGGCAGCCAGAAGCTGATCGCGTAGATTGGAAAGATGATGCAGAAGTACGCGATCGCCAGCAGATAGATGCGCGGGTTCTTCGCGATCTCCGCGAACGATTCGATGCGATGCGACGCGCCGCCGTGATGACCGACTTCCGCCTCGACGAGCCGCTGTTCGTCCTGCGTGAGCCAGCGCGCATCGGCGGGACGATTGGCGAGCACGCGCCACACGAGCGCGCCGAGCGCGATGCACGGCAGGCCTTCGACGAGGAACATCCACTGCCAGCCCGCGAGTCCGCCGACGCCGTCGAGCGACGCAATCAGCCACGCCGACAGCGGCCCGCCGACGACACCGCCGAGCGGCCCCGCGACGAACACGAGCGCGATCGCGCGCGCCATGCGCTTCGGGCCGTACCAGTTCGAGAGGTAATAGATCATGCCCGGCGCGAAACCCGCTTCGAAGACGCCGAGCAGGAAGCGCATCGCGTAGAACGCGGGCACGTTGCGCACGAAGAGCATGCACGCCGACGTGATGCCCCACAGCACGAGAATGCGGCTGAACGTGAGACGCGCGCCGATCTTCGGCAACATCAGGTTGCTCGGAATCTCGAACAGCACATAGCCGATGAAGAAAATCCCCGCGCCGACGCCGTACGCTGCATCGGAGAAGCCGAGATCGCTTTGCATCTGAAGTTTCGCGAAGCCCACGTTCACGCGGTCCAGATACGCGAACATGTAGCACGCGATGAGGAGCGGCAGCAGCCGCCAGTTGATTCTGCTGTAGAGCGCCGAAACGGCATCGCCGCTGCGCAGGGTCTGGATCGTCGACATCCGCGTCTCCTTGTCTCGTCTTCCCTTTCTCGGGTAAGGCGATGTTGAGCGCGTGCGACCGTGCGAGCAAGAGCAACAAAGTTCACGTATCGTTGCTCTGCGAGCAACGCATTCCTTCCCATACGGACGACGACCATGCGCGAAATCAATCAGCAACGTCTGCGCTATTTCCACGAAGTGCTCACGCACGGCACGATTCGCGGCGCGGCGGATCATTTGAACACGTCGCCGTCGGTGATCGCGCGGCAGATCAAATTGCTGGAAAACGAACTCGACACGACGCTCTTCGAGCGCGAGCCGCGCGGCGTGCGGCCGACCGAAGCGGCTTTCCATCTGCTCGAATTCTGGCGCGGCTATCGTTCGCAGCAGGAGAAGTTCGAGGATCAGCTGCATGCGCTCAAAGGCCTGCAGCAAGGGCAGATTCGTCTCGCGGTGAGCGAAGGCTATGTCGATACGCTCGTCGACGATGTGCTCGCGCCGTTCTGCGCGCGCTATCCGCGCCTCGAAATCGACGTGCAGATGCTCGCGGTCGACGATCTGCTCGAAGAAGTCGCGCAGAGCCGCGCGCATATCGGGCTCGCGTACAACCCGCCGCCGCACGAGCGCATCGAGATTCGGGCAAGCTCGCCGCAGCCGGTCGTGCTGCTCGCGCGGCACGATCATCCGCTGGCCGTGCGCGGCGGCGTCGCGCGGATTCGCGATCTGCTCGAATATCCGCTCGCGCTGATGCCGCCCACGTTCGGCATCGGCCATGTCGTGAAGATGCTCGAAACCACCGACGATCTCGCGATCCGCCCGACGCTCACGACGAACTCGCTCGGCGCGCTGAAGCGCTTCGTGGCCGCGGAAAATTTCATGACGCTGATCGGCGAATTCGCCGCGTATCGCGAGCTCGCGAGCGGCGAGCTGACGACGATACCGGTCGCGCATCCGCTTTTCGAGAGCGCGCAGGCGAAGCTGCTCGTGAAAGCCGGACGTCCGCTCGCGGCCGGGCCGCAGGAACTGCTCGACTGGATTCTGACCCGCATGCCGATGTTCGCGCATGCGGCCGCCGCGCCCGTCAGACGAACGCGCGCTCGGGCACGTCGCAAGTGATCGCGGAACGGGGCTTGCTGCGTTACGGAAAACATCTTCAGGAGAATGCGATGAACCGCGAACCGTCAGATCCCGTGCAGCGCGCCGACGAACGCCGCGAGGCGCTCGGCGAGGGCGACGTCAAGGAAAAAAGCGATGGCACGATCGAGCAGCGCGAGCACGGCAATATCGATCCGACGCTCGTTCCGAAGGGCAAGGATCATCCCGAGCAAGGGCCGTACACGCCCGAGCACGATCTGAAGGATCCCGACACCTCGCCGGACGCAAGCGCCGACCATCCGAAAGGCAAGCGCGACTCGGAGGCGTGAAACGCCTATTGCCCGCCGTCGAGCTTCGCCTTCTCCGCCGCGATCTGATCGGCGATCTTCGCGGCGAGCGCATCGAGCGAGGAAATCGACTGAACCTCGTTGATGACGAAGCGCGCCGCGGCGCCGTAGGGCTTCGGCGCGGCCGCCGATTTATGCCCTTTCAGTTCGCCGCTCGTGTCGATCTGCGCCGGCGCGGCGTCCGGGCTCGCCGCGAGATTGGCGAGCTGCACGGTGACATGCGTGTTGGGCGTCTTGTCGGATGAACCCATCGACGGCAACGCGGAGCCGAATCCGCTCGACAGCGTTTCGTCGAACTCCCCGCTGACGAGCCAGCCCGATGCCGGCGGCGGCGAATCCGCCGTCACATGGCAAGCGGCGAGACCTTTCCCGTTCAGCGCCTTGACGATGCCATCCGCCAGCGCCGATGCGTTCTGATTCACCTTCACCGCATTGCGCGCCGACCGCAATCGCGAGCCGAGCACATGCGACGCGCCGCTTTCACGGCTGACGGCCGTGAAGTCGCGTACCTGTATCAGTTGGCCGGCCGCGGGCGGGCACTGCGGCGCGGACTGGGCGCATGCAAGCGAGCCGATCGCGGCCAGCGCAACGCCCAGGCAAAAGGTCTTCATCGGTGCTCTCCGTCGGAGAACGATCGTCGTCAACCGCCGCAGCAACACGCCCAACGCGAAGATCAGGTGGCTCATTGCGTCCATCCTCCGTTTCCGGCTCGCATCCGCGAATGCCGCGATGATAACGCCGGGCGGCCCGCGCGGGCACGCGTTTAACGCACGGTCGCGGCGTCTTCTGCGTCTGTCCGCATCATCAGGCTCGCGAGCAGGACGGGGCGGCTCAACAGAAAACCCTGCACCTTGTCGCAGCGCACGTCGCGCAGCGTGTCGAGCTGCTCCTGCGTCTCGACGCCTTCCGCGACCACCGTCACGCCGAGCTTGTGCGCGAGATCGATCACGCCTTCGACGACCGTGCGCACCATCGCGTCGGTGGCGATGTTGTCGACGAAGGATTTGTCGAGCTTCAGCACGTCCGGCCGGAAGCGCGCGAGATAGCTGAGACTCGAATAGCCGGTGCCGAAATCGTCGATGGCGATGCGTACGCCCATCGCGCGAACGTTCGACAGCACGACCTGCGCATCATCGACGTTGTCGATCAGCGCGGATTCGGTGATCTCGAGCGTGATGCGGTTCGAATCGATGCCGGCGCGCCTGATCGCGTGCCGCAGAACCGACACGAGGCGCGGATCGCGGAACTGCTTCGGCGACACGTTGAGCGCGACCGAGCAAGCCTGCGGCAGCGCGAGCGCGAGTTGCGACCCGGCCTGCACGGCCTCGCGAATGACCCAGTGCCCCGCCTCGACGATCAGCGCGCTCTCTTCGAGCACCGGCACGAACGCACCCGGACCGAGCAGCCCGAGCTGCGGATGATTCCAGCGCAACAGCGCCTCGACACCGACAAGCGCACCGGAATCGACGCGATATTGCGGCTGATAATGCAGCACGAACTCGTTCTCGCGGATCGCGCCGTGCAGTTGCGCTTCGAGATGCGCGCGCGCGAGATCGTCCTTCTCGCGATCGCCGAACACGCGAAACGTGTTGCGGCCCGCGCGCTTCGCGGCGTACATCGCCATGTCGGCGCTGATGAAAAGCGCTTCGGGCGTGCGTCCGTGTTCGGGATAGAGCGCGACGCCGATCGAGCACGTCATCGTCACGCTCTTGCAGTCGATCTCGATCGGACGATGGCACGCGAGCGAGAGCTTGCGGCACGCGCGCTCGATGCTTTCCTGATCGAAGCTGCCGGGCAGGATCACGGTGAACTCGTCGCCGCCCGGCCGCGCGGCCACGGCGCCATCGGGCAGCGTTTCCGCGATGCGTCGCGCGATGGTGCGCAGCACCGCATCGCCGGCGATATGACCGGCAGTGTCGTTGATCGACTTGAAGCGATCGATGTCGATGAAGAGATACGCGAACGGCGCGAGCGCTTCACAGCGCTTCACGAGCGCGTCCATCATCGCGTTGCGATTGGCGAGTCCGGTGAGGCTGTCGGTGTTCGCGAGCCGATGCAGTTCCTGAAGGCGCTGGCGCTCGTCGGTGGCATCGACGCACACGCTCACGACGCGCGACACCGCGCCGTCCTCGATGACCGGATAGATATCTGCGCGCACCCAGCGCGTGCGATCGTGCGGCAGGCAGAGACGAAAATAGCTCTGCGTGGCCGCGCCCGTGTTCACGGCGGTACGCATTTCGTCGCGCAGCGCGGGCAGGTCTTCGGGATGCACGCTTTGCGACCAGGCGGTCTGATCGGCTTCGAGCGCGGACATCGGCATTTCCCACATGCGTTCGAACGCGGAGCTCACATGCAGAAGCTCGCGGAAATCGCGCGTCGCGGTCCAGAAGACGGCATCGACGTGATCTTCCATGTCCTTTTGCACGCGCGCGTTGCCGCGCAATTCGTCGATGAGATTGCGCTCCGCCGTGATGTCGCGCGACTTGCACAGCACCGCGCTCACCCGTCCGTGCTCGCCGTAGACGGGCGCGAAGGTCGACGTCCACCATTTCAGCGTGCCGTTCATCGTGCGGCAGGCTCCGGAGAACGACGTCGATTCACCCGCTTTCGCGCGTTCGAAGGCACGCCGCGCGTCGGGGCCGTCCCAGAGCGCGAGCCAGTCGACGCCGATGAGATCGTCTGCGTGATCCGCTTCGATGAGCCGCCCGCCGACCTCCGAAATGCACATGATGCGGCCTTCGAGCGACAGCAGCTTGAGACAGTCCTCGGCGATGGCGAGCAGCCCATGCGCGACCTGACGTGCGACGAAGATCTTGCGATTCGCTTCGTGCATGCGATGCACGACGAACGCCGCGCCGAAGACGAGCACGCCGAGCAACACGTTCCACGGCAGCGGCACGAAGAAGGTTCCGCACGCGGCGGCGAGCACGCCGAGCGGCGCGAGACCGAGCGCACCGAAACGGCGTGCGCGTTCGATGTAAGGCCGGTTCCTGGCGATGGTGTCGCCGATGGTCCCGAGGAAATCGTTGGCGCCTCTCTGCACCGTTCTGGCCCTGTTCTAGTGATGGGTTTGATCGGTGTTTATCGGCGCGGAGAAGAAAGTCTTGAGAAAGGAACCGCTACGCCGCGGCCTGCAGCGCCCCCGCGATTTCCTTCGCCAGCGCCTCCGCGCGATACGGCTTGCCAAGCAGGGTCACGTTCGGCCGCAGCACGCCATCGCGCGAGATGATGTCGCGCGTATAGCCGGAGACGTAGATCACCGGCACGGGCCGCTCCTGCGAAAACGCCCATTCCGCGAGATCGGCGCACTTCACTTTGCCGGGCATCACGACGTCGGTGAGAATCAGGTCGACGTTCACGCCGCTTTCGAGCACGCTCATCGCGGCATCGCCGTTAGCGGCGCGCAGCACCGTGTAATGCATCGCTTCGAGTATCGCGACCGTCGACATCAGCACGGCGGGATCGTCATCGACGACGAGCACCGTCGCGCCGCCCGTGTGCCCCGTCATCGCATCGACGCGCAGTTGCGCGGTTTCATCGTAGAAGCTGCGCGGAAAGAACATCTCGACCGTCGTGCCCACATCGACCGAACTCGACACCGCGATATGCCCGCCCGACTGCTTGACGAAGCCGAACACCATCGAGAGGCCGAGACCCGTGCCGTGCCCTTCCGGCTTCGTCGTGAAGAACGGCTCGAATGCGCGTTCGAGCACGTCGGGCGCCATGCCCGCGCCGGTGTCCGATGCGGACAGCTTCACGTATTCGCCCGGATGCAGATCCTTGCCCTCGCACGCCGCGGCATCGAGCGCTTCGTTCGAGCAGACGAGCGTGAGCTTGCCGTCGCCGCGCATGGCATCGCGCGCGTTGATCGCGAGATTCAGCAGCGCGTTTTCCAGTTGATTGCGGTCGACGCAGAAGTTCCATGCGTGCTCCGCGAGCAACGTGTTGATGCATACCGACGGTCCCACTGCATGCTGCAAGAGCTCGCGCATCTCTTTGAACAGGCGCTGCGGATTGATCACGACCGGCGACTGCGGTTGCCGCCGCGCGAACGACAGCAATTGCGAAGCGAGCTTCGCGCCGCGCTGCACGGCTTCCATCGCGGCGTGTACGCGCTCGGGCACGCGGCTGTCCGTCGGCGGCAAATACTGCAGCAATTGCAGGTTGCCGCTGATCGCCTGCAGCGTGTTGTTGAAGTCGTGCGCGACGCCGCCCGTCATCGCGCCGAGCGCTTCCATCTTGAGGCTCTGACGCAATTGCGCCTCCACCGCGATGCGCGCGGCCACGGCTTCGGAGATCTTGTCTTCGAGACCGCGCGTCAGTTCCCGCAAGGTCTCTTCGGCGATCCTGCGATCGTGAATGTCGATGATGACGCCGGGAAAGCGCATTGGTCTGCCGGTTTCGTCGTCGTCGCAGCGGCCGGTGGCGAGAATCCAGGTCCATCGCGCATCGCCGGAAAGGATGCGGTATTCGGCGCGAAACGGCTCGCCGTACTGCAGCGTGCGCACGATAAGCCCCCTGACGCGTTCCAGATCCTCGGGATGAATCTTCGCGAACGCCGCCTCGACCGGCATGCCGCGCGCCACTTCGTCGAGCGAAAACGAAAACGTGCGCGCGAAGCGCTCATCGCCTTTCACGCGATTGTCGGGAATGTCCCACACGAACGTGCCGAGCACCGCGCCGGAATTGAGCGCGAGTTGCAAGCGCTCATCGGCTTCGCGAAACGCGCGTTCGGCTTCGGCGCGCGTGCGTTCGAGCAGCACGCGCCCGGTCGTTTCGACGACGATCGCGAGCACGCCGACGGGCACGCCTTCGTTCGACGCGACCGGGCTGTAATGCAGATCGAGCCACACTTGCGCATCGCGACCGTCGCGCGGCAACGTAAAGCTCATGTCGCGATACGAAAGCGATTCTCCGCGCAGTCCCGTATCGAGCACATTGCGATTGAACTCGGCCGCCTCGGGCCACGCCGCTTCGATCGGCATGCCGAGAATGCGCGGATGACGCCCGCCCGAAAAATGCGCGTATGCGTCGTTATAGAGCAGCGTGCCTTCGTCGCCCCATAGCACGGCCATCGGCAACGCGTTGCGCAGCATCATCTGCACGACGGAGCGCAACACTTGCGGCCATGCGTCGATGGGACCGAGCGGCGTCGCGCGCCAGTCGTAGTCGCGAATGGCGCGCGCTGTTTCGCCGACCCAGGAATCGAGCTGACGGTGATCGGAGATATTCGAAGTCAAAACCGGCCTTAACTGTCTGAAGAATCGCGTGGTCGTTCGCGAATTCGACAGCATAAAGGCTATTCGTTCAGACCTGAAGCGCTACCCGCCATGCCTCTTATCCGCGCTTCGGTTTGCGCACCGCGCGCACCTTGCCCGTGCGCCCGCCGCCGCAGAAAAAGCGGTCGCGTCCATCCGATTCGAGTCCCGACACGCCCACGCCTTCGGGCATGTCGAGCCGCTCGATGACTTCGCCCGATTGCGCATCGATGTGCCGCAACTCGCTTTCGTCGCCTTCCCACGTCGCGTGCCACAGTTCGCCGTCGATCCACGTCACGCCGGTCACGAAGCGATTCGACTCGATCGTGCGCAGGATCGCGCCATCGTCCGGATCGATCTGATGAATCTTGCGTTCGTTGTACTGCCCGACCCAGAGCGTGCCCTCGGCCCACGCGAGCCCCGAGTCCGCGCCGCCGCCCGGCGCGGGAATCGTCGACACGACGCGACCGGTTCGCGGATCGATCTTCTGGATGCGGTCCTCGGCGATCTGAAACAGATGCTCGCCGTCGAACGCGGTGCCCGCATGCGCCGCGACCTTGAGCGTTCGCGCCTTCTCGCCGCTTTCGGGATCGAAGGCGTTGAGCGTATCGCCGGCGGCGAACCACACATGCTCGCCGTCATACGTGACGCCATGCACGCCGTCGATATCCGGAAAAGGCCCATATTCGCGGATGATTTCCGCCTTCGCGCGTTTCATCGCCGTCCTCCTGATGATTGATTCGATGGCTTCATGCTAATCACTCGCGAGATCGACGGGGAGTAACAAGGCCGTCGCGAATCCGGGCATCGGCGGCGTGGTCCAGCGGCGCGCACGGCCGCGACCGAATGATTGCACCTTGCCGCTCGCGGCGAGCGCATCGAGCGATCGCTGCACCGTGCGCTGACTCGCGCCAAGCGCAATGGCGAGCGCGGAGCTGGACCACGATTCGCCATCGGCGAGAAACGCGAGCAGCGGCGCATGTTCGTCTTCGACGGGCAACGCGAGCACCGCAACGTCGCGCGCGTGACGCGGCTTCAGCACGAAGCCGCGCGGCGTCGCATCGATGTTCGCGTGTGCGCGCAGCATCGTGCGCAGCCGGCCCATCTCGACGCGCAAGCGCGCGCGATGCGTTTCGTCCGCTTCACGAATGCGAAACGCGCGCAGGATCAGCGCGTCGCGAGGCACATCGCCGGGCCACGCTTGCGCGAGCATGCGCGCGAGCGTGAAGAGCACGGGGCGCGTCGCGAGCGACATCGACGTGCCGTTTTCGCGCACGCAAAGACGGCACGCATCGACGACGAAGGCATTCGATGCGAACAGCGCTTCGACTTCATCGAGCCGGAGCAGCCGCTCTTCGCCCTGCGCGATGAGACGCGCGGCGGGCGCGTTGAGGATGCGCCACGCGCTGTCGACTTCGGCGGCGAGCGCGGGAATCGCAGCCTCACGCGCGGCAAGCGTCGCGCGTTCGAGCGCCGCGCGCGCCGCGTGGGTCTGCAGACGGCGCATCGCGATGCCCGCGTCGATGAGTTCATGCGCGGCCCGCGATGCAGCGGGCAGCGTCGCATGATCCAGTTCGACGAGCATGCGTTGCGCATCGTCGATCCGTCCGATGAGAAGCGCGCGCCGCACTTCGAGATAGCGCGCGTGCGCGGCGTTGACGTGATCGCCGTGCGCTTCGAGAATCGCGCGCGCCTGATCGAGCGCCTTCGCGGGCCACGCGAGATCGCGCGATGCGAGCGCGATTTCCGCTTCCGCAACGATGCAGCGCGAACGCGCCAGCGCCTCTTTCGCGCCGAACGCGCGCGCCGCGCTTTTGACGAGCGCGCGCGCCCGAACGAAGTCGCCGAGCTGCGCCATTGCGATGCCGCGCAACGCGAGCGCATTCGCATCCTCGCGCAACGCGATGCGATTCAGCGCGCCGAGCGGATCACCTGCCGCGAGCGCGCGCGCCGCCGCCGTGATCAGCGAATCCATGCGAATCCCGACACACTTGTCACTCCTTTGCCGTGCACGCCCGCGACTAATCTAACACCGTACTCGACGTGCCTTGGCAGGAAGGACATCATGAACATAGAACGAGAGAGCAGCCGCTTCGTCGCGATCATCGCGCTCGTCGTCGTGGCGAGCGTGATCGCGATTCATGCGATGCACATGCCGATGTCACCGATGAGCGAGTGGCCGATGCCCGGCGGCTGGATGTCATCGCCCGCCTTCACGCCGATGTGCGGCCGCGCATGGTTGCGCGCGATGGCGGCGTTCATCGGCATGTGGCTCGCGATCGTGAAGGCGACGCGCTTCGTCTTCGATCCGCGGACATTCAACGCGACATGCGACGCGCCAGCACATGCGCGCCCAGCACGCACACGATGCCGATGACTCCGCCCGCGAGCACATGCGTGAGCCGCTCGAACGCATCGGCGGCGGACTGATTCGCCAGCATGATTGCAAGCGCAACGAACATGCAGCGAAAGAAGTATCCGACGATATAGCGCTGAAATGCGACGAGCGTGAGGAACGCGGCGAGCGTCGCGAGCGTGACGGCCATGCCCGAATGCGGCACGACGAAGCGCCCGAGCACGATGCCGATCGGCACGCCCGCGATCACGCCCCACGCGCGGTTCCGCAGCTTCGTGCGCGCCGTATCGACCGAACCGGTGACGATGCTCGCCGCGCCCCAGATCACCCAGTTCGCGTGATCCATGTGCGCGTACACGACCATCATCGCGGCAATGCCGACGCTTGCGAGCATCGCCGCGAGGTCTTCGCCGAAGGGCGCGCGTTCGCCGAAATCATCGAGATTGGACCAGCGTGACGCGGGCTTGCCACGCGAGCGCATATGCGCCGACAACATCGCTGGCACGAGCGCGGCAAGGAGATAAGGCAACCAGGCGGGCGCGGCGTGCAACAACGCATCGACGGTGCGTCCGCCGTGCAGTTCGTTCGCGAGAATGAGCACAGGAATGAAAGTCCAGTTGCCGACCGTGCGAAGTTTCGACCCGCGCGATGCCAGCAGAATCACGCACGCCGCGAGCGTCATGCACGCAACGACGAAGAACGCCGGCACGAGTTCGGCAAGCAGCAGCAGATACGTCCCGGCGATGACCGCGAGTCCGTGCGCGACGACGCCAGGCGGTCTCAACGCGAGCTGGTCTTGCGCGATGGTCGTGGCGATCGCGAGCAGCGACGCCTTCATCCATAGCGCGTTGCCGGTGGCGAGCGCAAGCGCGACGAAAGGCAGCAGCGCGATCGTCGCGTGCGCGAGCGGCCAGAGCTTGATCTCGCTGGCGATACGAAGATGCGGTGCATCGGCGGACATGCGCTGTGGCCTCTTCGTGAGTTCGCATGAAGTTTAGTCGTCGATCCGGGCCGATGTGAACAATCGCTCGCAATGCGCCGTCGATTCCCGGTTCGCTCCGGCAAAACCCTTGAAACAAGGCTTCTTCGCATGACCGTGCTAAAACATCATTTAAACGTTTTCTAAAGGACTTTGCGCTGCGGTCGTTATACAGATCAGCCGATGCACTCATCGGCGGCGCGGCAGACGAAGCATCGCCGTCACCGCTCGCGCACGCGCCCTTGCGATGCAGCCACCTTGAGAGAGCTATGTTTTCCACAATCAAAGGCCGACTGGCCTTGGCCATGATGCTTCTGAGCGCACTTCTGATCGCGGTCGGCATGGTCGGACTGATCGGCATGACTCAGTCCAACACAGTCACGCACGACCTCTTCACGAATGAAATGCCGAGCGCGGTATCGGTCGGCAATGCGGAAATGTTCGTGGCGCGCGAGCGTCTCTCCTTCGATCGGGCGGCGCTGAACGTGGGCACGCCCGCGGCGGAAGAAGCGATCGGACGCGGCGCGTTGATGCGCAAGTCTTCCGACGAAGCCTGGACGAAGTACTCCGGATTGCCGCAGGGCCCGGAAGAGAAAGTGCTCGCCGAGAAGTTCGGCGCGCAGCGTCTCGCAGTGCAGAAGCTGCTCGACGAAGGCTATGCCGATATACGCGCGCAGGATCAGGCGAAGATCGTCGCCGATGCGAACGCGATGCAGGTCTCGTTCAACGAGCTGGCGAAGACGGGCATCTCGCTGCGCAAGCTGCAATTCGATCAGGCGAAAGCCGCCTATGACAACGGCCAGCAAGTCTTCGGCATGTTCCGCATGGCGTCGATCATCGCGATCCTCGTGGGCATCGCCGCTTCGTTCTATTCGTGGGTGTCGCTGCGCCGTCGCATTTCGCGTCCGCTCGATGTGGCGCTTGCGCAGTTCGATGCGATCGCGAGCGGCGATTTGCGCAGCAACGTGAAAGTGACGTCGAACGACGAAATGGGCCAGTTGTTGCGCGGTCTCGCGACGATGCAATCGAGCCTCATCGATACGGTGCGCACTGTGCGCGGCGGCAGTGAGTCGATTGCGTCCGCAACCAAGCAGATCGCGGCGGGCAATGTGGATCTTTCGTCGCGCACCGAAGAACAGGCGTCGGCGCTTCAGGAAACCGCGTCGAGCATGGATCAGCTGACCGGCACGGTCAAGCAGAACGCCGACAACGCGCGCCAGGCGAGCGTGCTTGCTGCGAATGCGTCGGAGATCGCGGGCAAGGGCAGCCATGTCGTGTCGCAGGTTGTGACGACGATGGGCGAGATCAACCATAGCTCGTCGAAGATCGCGGACATCATCACGATCATCGAAGGCATTGCGTTCCAGACGAACATTCTCGCGTTGAACGCAGCCGTCGAAGCGGCGCGCGCCGGTGAAGAAGGCCGCGGCTTCGCGGTCGTCGCTGGGGAAGTGCGCTCGCTCGCACAGCGTTCGTCGGCGGCGGCGAAAGAGATCAAGGAGCTGATCGACAACTCCGTCGAGCGCGTGCAATCGGGCGCCGCGCTCGTCGATGAAGCCGGCCGCACGATGACGGAGATCAGCACGGCGGTGCAGCGTGTGACCGACATCATGGGCGAGATCGCGGCGGCGTCGGAAGAGCAAAGCAGCGGCATCGAGCAAGTGGCGCGCGCCGTCACGCAGATGGATGAAGTGACGCAACAGAACGCGGCGCTCGTCGAGGAAGCGGCGGCGGCTGCGCAATCGCTGGAAGATCAGGCGGGCGCATTGCGCACGGCGGTGGAGACCTTCCGACTTCACGATGAAGGCATGCGCGCGACGGTCTGACGCCCTTTCGCGTCTCGATGATGCACGGCTCGCGATCCTTCGGGACGCGAGCCGTTTGTCTTTTGCCGAGCCATAACCGCCGGTAATCACCTCATGAGGCGAATTCAATAGACGGCTATCGCTGTTTTCGCGAGACTGCGGAGCGTCGGATCGACATGCGGTCCGTCCTCGATAAAAGAGCGCGCGCAACGAATCAGCCAGCGCGCAACAAGCCTCGGAGGAGACATAGAAGATGCTGCATCGACCCAGAGTCACCCGCTCCGTGCTCGCGCTGATGTGCGCGATGTCGTTCATCATGTACCTCGATCGCGTGAACCTGTCCGCTGCGGCGGGCCTCATACGCGACGACCTTCATCTCACCAATACCGACGTCGGCCTCGTGTTCGGCGCGTTCGCCTATACGTATGCGATCTGCCAGGTGATCGGCGGATGGTTCAGCGATCGATTCGGCGCGAAGACGACGCTCGTGCTGTGCGCGTCGATCTGGATCGTCGCGACGATCGCGACGGGTTTCGCGGGCGGCGTCGTGTCGCTGTTCTGCGCGCGCATGTTGCTCGGCGTCGGCGAAGGCGCGGCGCTGCCGGCGCAGGCGCGCGCGCTCGTCAACTGGTATCCGGCGAGCAAGCGCGGCTTCGTGCAGGGGCTCACGCATTCGTTCTCGCGTCTTGGCAACGCGCTTACGCCGCCGTTGATCGCGTTGCTGGTCGCGTTCGCTTCGTGGCGTGCGTCCTTCGTGCTCGTCGGCGCGCTGACGGCCGTGTGGGTGATCGTGTATGCGTGGTACTTCGCGGACAATCCGCGCAAGCATCGGCATATGACGGCGGAGGAAGAAGCGGAGTTGCCGCCGGAGAACAAGGTCGCCGTCGACAAGACGCGCGAACCGACGCCGTGGGGACGCCTGCTCAAGCGCATCTCGCCGACGATGCTCGTCTACTTCTGCTATGGCTGGACCGGCTGGCTCTTCTTCACGTGGCTGCCGACGTTCTTCATGCATGGACGCGGGCTCGATCTGAAGAGTTCGGCGTTGTTTTCGGCGGGCGTGTTCTTGTCGGGCGTCGTCGGGAATACGGCGGGCGGCGTGATCTCCGATCGCATTCTCAAGCGCACGGGCAGCGTGGTTTCGGCGCGGCGCAACATGATCATCGTCGCGTTTCTCGGGGCGCTCGTGTTTCTCGCTCCGGTGATGTTCGTGAAGTCGCTGCCGGTCATGGCTGCTTCGATGAGCCTGTCGTTCTTCTTTCTCGAGATGACGATTGGGCCGATCTGGGCCGTGCCGATGGACATCACGCCGAAACATGTCGGGATTGCCAGCGGGCTGGTGAATGCGGGGTCCGCTATCGCGGGGATTTTCTCGCCGATCGTGTTCGGGTTTGTCGTCGATCGGACCGGGAGTTGGACTTTGCCGTTCGCTGGATCGTTGGGGTTGCTCGCGGTTGGCATCGTGATGACGTTTTTTATGCGGCCGGATATTGCGTTGGATAGCGCTGGTGCGGCGGCTTCTGGGAGGGAGTTGGGGTTTGCGGAGTAGCGGGTTTTTGCGGTCATTCGGCTGTTCGGATTTCTTTCGCCGGATCCCGGTTTCGTCCCCGGTCGTCGCTAAACACAGCGGCCGGGGTGACGTCAAGCATCGCCACCACGTCCGTCGAAGGATGCTATTCCGATGTTGCAATCTCGGACGGCGCTCACCTATCGACTGCAAATTCGCCATTGCGCAGTCACGTTGCATTCAAGCATACGCCCGGGTAGATCATCTCTTCGGACACGGCTTGTCCATCGTTTTCGAAAGTATCGTAGCTCGTCAACATAAAGTTACGCCAATCTATTCCGTCGGATACCTAAATCCGCTACGTTCGTTATCTCCGACAAAACAGATTGACGAACATGCAAGAACGCGACGTACTCGATGGCCGGGGCACGGGCAGTGAGCTTTCCATTGCTGGATCCGCCATGCGTAAAGCCGCAATACGAGAGGGCGATCCAACGACAACAGGTGGCTATGTCATCGCTGGTACATCAACAATTCGCGACGGCAAGAGAAAGGTTGCTCTCAGCGACGACCAAGCGACATGCGGGAACTGCGAAGGCACTTACAAAATACATGGGACCGGACAGGGCATAAAGGAGAAGGGCCGTCATGCGGTGGTTGATAACGATATCGTGCTCTGTCCATGCAAACAGAATCGAGTCGTAATCGGGAAGAGACCGGGCATTTTCCTCAAGAGCGGCGCGGGTAGTGGCAACACGCACGGCGCGAGCATGCCAACCATCGCTTCCGTTTTCGACGAACAATACGTCTTTCGCGACAGAACGAACGGTCGCCCCCTCGCTAACGTGTTCTATCGCCTGGTCAGCAGCAACGGCGTGACCGTGGAAGGTGTGACAGACCAAGCAGGACGGACGCAACGCATCAAAACCAGCTTAACCGAAAAAGTCGTGGTCGAGATTGAAGAAGCAGAATAATGGCAAAAGAGATATTTGAAGTTCATTCCTCGATGACTAACGCGGTCAAAGGCTCGTCCGTGGATGTGTATGTCAATACGCAGCGCATCTGCCCGAACATGACCAATGCGCAATTTAGGGAATTGGTCTTCTCTTGCAGAGACGAAGCGGTTCAGATGACTGATGCCCGTCTGAACGACCTTCGCCGATGGAATCAGGCGGACGAAGCGCGTGTCGACATATGGTTCGGGAGATGTGACGAAACGACTCGACAAACTCTGATCAGGGGCCTTTCTGCCATCTCGCGCGTTCTTAAGACTTTGAAGGCCGAAAACTTTGTGCGATGGGACCCCGATCACGCTACACATATTTCGTGCTCACCAAACTTGAGTAACGCCCTTGGCGCAGTGGCGGAAGTATGTGCCCCAGATACGGAGACGCACACCATCGCGATACGCGAGGCCTTCTGCGAAATGCGATCGGTGTCATATGCAAAGGACTCGATGGTTTCCACACTGATCCATGAGGCTAGTCACTTCAACGACACTATGGCGACCAAAGATTGGAGATACTTCATGAGAGAGTGCCTTCCGCTCGGCAAGACCAACCCAGAACAAGCCATCGAGAATGCAGACAGCATTGCCGGTTATGTCATCTACAGTATGTAAAGCAGTATCGAGTCTGCTTCTCGCCGCGTCGACAGGTGTGCTCGCCTGCGTTCCAAGCGAGAACTTCGACATCTACTTCAATCAGGACAGCGCAGAGGTCCCGACCGCGGAAGTGCTTCGGCTCGCAGGGTGGGTAGCAAAACAGCAGTTGGCGTATGCCCAACACCTCACGAAGGAGATAACGCAAATTAGCGGACATGCAGAAACGACTGAGCGCGATCCGCAAAGGCTCGCCGAGGCGCGTTTAGTTGCGGGAAAGCGGTTGCTCACACAACTTGGCTTCGTTAGAGGAGAAGTCGAAACGGATACTCATATCTATGAACATTCTCGCCTGACCAACGGCAAGCGGGTCGAAGTCTCATTCCTTCCCGAGTGCCCCAACGTGTGTTGTCCGACAAGTTCGGGTCTTCCAAGGAATTAGGCAATGTCGCGGTCCGCTGTGGCGCGTCTGCCGGCGCACGAGTACGCGCCGCCCGCTCACTTCTCGATGTTTGTCTTCTCGTCATGTGCAGCATTGTGTGCCGGCAATTGGATGTGAGCTTAGCAAGGACGCAGTAAATGCCGCCAACCCCGACGCACTGTCCCATAGGGCTCGCCGGCCGGCTCCCGCACAGGGGCAACGCCAATAGACCACTAAGAAAACGAGATCCGGCGAGAGCAAAAATAAAACCAAACCCTCAAGCCTTCCGAATAGCCTCAATCACCAACTGCGTGGCAGGACTAATCCGCCTGTTCTTCCTGAGAATCAACCCATAAGGAGCGAGACGCCCCCGCAACGGGGTGGGCAAAGAAGCGATGGTATCGAGCGCAGCATAATAATCCGCGACCGAGCTAGGCAACACAGCCAGCATGTCCGAATCCCGCAACAGCGACAACGTGGTCAGAATCGAAGAAGTCTCCACGGTACTCACCGGCGGCGCCACACGCGACTCACGAAACGTCTGGTCGATGATCTGCCGCATCGGACTCGGATGCGGCTGCACGATCCACGGATACTTCGCGAGATCGGCGAGCTTCGGCTTGCCCGCAATACCGACCGAAGGATGATCCGGCCGCGCAACGATCGCGAGCGCCTCTTCCGACAAGGTCTCGAACGTCAGATCCAGCGCTGAGAAGCCATAAGGAATGCGCCCGACGACAATATCCAACTGATCCTGCTGCAAGGCCTGCACGAGCACATCGCTCGTATCGATCTGCACGCTGATCTGCAAGCGCGGATGCGCTTCCTTCAACTCCACGATCACCTTCGTCAGCAAGTCAGGCGCAGGCGCCATCACCGCGCCGATCCGCACCTTGCCGATATCGCCCGCCTCGATCGCCGCGAGCTCATCGCGCAATTCATCGAGGTCCTCGAACACGACGCGCGCATAGCGCATCACCGCTTCGCCGTAGATCGTCGGCTCCATGCCTCGCGCATGACGCACGAACAGCGACGCGCCGATCGTGTCTTCCAGTTCCTTCAACGCCTTCGTCGCGGCAGGCTGCGTCATCGCGAGTTCGTCGGCGGCGCTTCTGAGCGATTCGGTTTCCGAAAGCGCCATCATCAATTGCAGATGACGTAAGCGCAGACGTTTGCGGATGGTCGAAGCGGGCGCGATCATGCGAGTGATAACTCCAGGAAATAGCCTGATTCAAATTATTCAATGGTCAGTTATCGCGGAGTTTCGCACACTAGCGCTACCCGAAACAGCCGCGCAAACCCTCGCATCATGCAGTGCGCGCGGCATCAATCGAACCACACGGAGACACCGAAGATGAAGATCAAGCATGTCCGCGCGCGCGTTTTCGAATGGAAAGGCAAGGTCGTTCCGCCGCAATCGCACTTCTGTACGAACGCCGTCGATATCCTCTACGAGCGCGGCGATGCAATGGGCTCGTTCCGCTTTCACGGCTGGCTCGTCGTCGAGGTCGAATGCGACGACGGCACCATCGGCATCGGCAATTGCGCGCTCGCGCCGCGCGTCGCGAAGCAGATCGTCGATGAATATCTCGCGCCTATCGCCATCGGCGAAGATCCGTTCGATCACGAATACATCTGGCAGAAGATGTATCGGCGCACGCTCGCCTGGGGCCGCAAGGGCATCGGCATGGCGGCGATCTCGGCGATGGATATCGCGCTGTGGGACATCATGGGCAAGGCCGTGAAGAAGCCCGTCTTCAAGCTGCTCGGCGGCCGAACGAAAGAGAAGATCTGGTGTTATGCATCGAAGCTCTATAACAACGACGATCGCGACGCGTTTCTCGCCGAAGCGCAAGGTTATCTCGATCAAGGTTTCACCGCGATGAAAATGCGCTTCGGCTATGGCCCCAAAGACGGTCCGAAAGGCATGGCGAAGAATCTCGAACAAGTGCGCCTGTTGCGCGAGCTTGCCGGCGATGACGTCGACATCATGCTCGAATGCTATATGGGCTGGACGCTGGAGTACGCGCGCCGCATGTTGCCGCGCCTTGCCGAATTCAATCCGCGCTGGCTCGAAGAACCGGTGATCGGCGACGACGTCGAAGGCTATCAGGAACTCAAGAAGATGAACATCGTGCCGATCTCCGGCGGCGAGCACGAGTTCACGAGTTATGGCTTCAAGGATCTGCTCGAACGCCGGGCCGTCGATGTCATTCAATACGACACGAATCGCGTCGGCGGCATCACGGCGGCGCGCAAGATCAACGCCATGGCCGAAGCGTGGTCCGTGCCGGTCATTCCGCACGCGGGCCAGATGCACAACTATCACCTGACGATGTCGAGCACCGCGAGCCCGATGTCCGAGTTCTTCCCGGTGTTCGATGTCGAAGTCGGCAACGAGCTTTTCTATTACATCTTCGACGGCGAACCGCAGCCGGAGAACGGCTATCTGCAACTCTCCGATGAAACGCCGGGCCTCGGCATCACGCTGTCCGACAAGCATCTGAGCGACTTCAACATCATCGAATGACGATGCGACCTCGGGACCATGCAGCCCGAGGCGACAGGAGACGAACATGGAAAGCAGAATCGAAGCGCACACGGCGCACGACGCCGCCTCGTCCACACACGCGACGAGCGTGCGCTGGCGCATCTTCGGCGTGGTGTTCCTCATCACGCTGATCAATCTCGTCGACCGCATCTCGCTTTCCATCGCGATGCCCACCATCGCCAAGGAGTTCGCGCT
This sequence comes from Caballeronia sp. LZ008, assembly GCF_031451435.1. NCBI lineage: Bacteria > Pseudomonadati > Pseudomonadota > Betaproteobacteria > Burkholderiales > Burkholderiaceae > Caballeronia > Caballeronia sp. LZ008. The sequence continues at coordinate 981,972 of NZ_JARUXK010000003.1, forward strand.
CTCGCCCGCGATGCAAGGGCTCGTGCTGTCGAGCTTCTTCTGGTCATACGCGCTGTTGCAGATTCCGGGCGGCTGGCTCATCGACAAACTCGGCCCGCGCAAAGTAGTTGCAGGTGCAACTGTCTTGTGGGGTCTCTTCCAGACGCTGATGGGCGCAGCCACCGGCGGCATGTCGATGTTGCTATTGCGCGTGGGTCTCGGCGGCGCGGAGGCACCGCTCTTTCCCGCCGGCAGCAAGCTCAACGCGCTGTGGCTGTCGCGCAAGGAACGCGCGCGCGGCGCGGTGCTGATGGATGCCGGATCGCCGCTCGGCGCCGCGATCGGCGGTCTCGCGATCTCGAACCTGATCCTCATGTTCGGCTCGTGGCGCACCGCGTTCGTCGTCGCGGGGCTTGCGACCATCGCATGCGGATGGCTCGCATGGCGCTATCTGCGCGACGATCCCGCGAAACATCCCGGCGTCAATGGCGCGGAACTGGCGCATATCCACGACGGCGCGCCGCCCGCATCGAAGGCGATGCACGCAAGCCAGGACGATGCGCCGCTGCCGCTGCGCTCGACCATCGCGATGTGCGTCGGCCGCATGAGCTGGGCGATGATCTTCTTCGGCTTGCTCACGTGGGGCCCGAGCTATCTGACGCAGGCGCGCGGTCTGAGCCTTTCGCAGATCGGCGCGGCGACCTTCTTCATCTTCCTCGCGGGCGCGCTCGGTTCGCTTTCCGGTGGCTTCCTGTGCGATGCCTTGTGCGGGATGAATCTGTCGCGCGGTAAAGTCGTGAAGACGATGATCGCAGTCTCGGGCATCGCAACGCTCGCCGTATTCGCCGCGCTCCCGACGATCACTTCGCCCGTCGTCGCGGTCGCCGTGCTGTGCGGCGCATCGTTCCTGCTGATGTGGGGCAGTCTCTACTGGAGCCTGCCTTCGCTGCTCGCAAGCCCGGGACGCGTGGGCCTGCTCGGTGCATGCATGAACTGCGCGGGCAGCGTCGGCGGCATTTCGATTCCGCTCATCACCGGCTTCATTCTTCAGCGCACCGGCTCTTTCGATGCGGTGCTGCACTTTTACGGCGCGTGCGCGCTGGTGTATATCTTCGGTTCGATCGCAATCGATCTGCGCCGCACGCGCTAATAACCGACAACGGACCATACAGACATGAAACCTCGCATCGCAGTGCTTCTCGGCGATCCCGCCGGCATCGGTCCCGAACTGATCGCGCGTCTCATCGCGAAGCCCGAGAATCGCGCGCGCGCCGATCTGCTCATCATCGGCGACAAGCGTGAACTCGATCAAGGCATGGAGATCGCGCAGCAACGCTTCGAGTATGGAGTCATCGACAACGAAGCGGCCGCCGCGCGCGATACCGGCGTGCCCTCGCTCATCGATTTCCGCCTGCCCGACGATGCGCCTTACGAGCGCGCCGTATCGACGGAACGCGGCGGCCGTTATAGCCTCGAAGCCTTCAAACAAGCGCTTGCGATGACGCGCGCAAACCGCACGCAAGCGATGCTGTTCGCGCCCGTCAACAAGACTTCGCTGCACATGGCCGGCATGGAAACGAACGACGAGATGGAATGGTTCGCGCGTCAGCTCGACTATAGCGGCGCGTTCTGCGAGTTCAACGTGCTCGACGAATTGTGGACCTCGCGCGTGACCTCGCATATCGCGCTGAAGGACGTGAGCGCGAAGCTCACGCCCGAGCGCATCGTCGGCGCGGTGCAACTGATTCACGATGGTCTGAAGCGCGCGGGCGTGGACAAGCCGCGCATCGCGGTGTGCGGCTTCAATCCGCATAACGGCGACAACGGCGCGTTCGGCCGCGAGGAAATCGACGTGATCGCGCCGGCCGTCGCAGAAGCGCGTGCGCGAGGCTATGACGCGCAAGGCCCCTTCCCCGCCGACACCATCTTCGTGCGCGCGCGCGATCAGAAGGTCTTCGATGGCGTGGTCACGATGTATCACGATCAAGGCCAGATCGCGATGAAACTCATGGGCTTCTGGCGCGGTGTCACGGTGCACGGCGGCCTGCCCGTTCCGATCACGACGCCCGCGCACGGCACCGCGTTCGATATCCACGGCCAGGGCCGCGCCGATGCCGGCGCCACGCAAAAGGCCTTCGACATCGCCGTGCGCATGGCGCAAGACCGCGTGAGCTGACGCCATGATGCAAGAACGCATCGAAGCATTGCGCGAACGCTTTCTGCAAAGCGGCGACGACGCCGATCTGCCCATCGTCGACGCGCATCATCACTTCTGGGACGTGTCGCGCAACTATCATCCGTGGCTGCGCGATCTGCCGCGCATCGCGTTTCGTTACGGCGATTACGCGTCGATCTGCAAGAACTTTCTGCCCGACGACTACTTCGCGCAGGCGGGCAATCATCGCATCGTGAAGACGGTGATGATGGAAGGCGAATGGGATCCGCGCGACGTGCTCGGCGAAGCGCGCTGGGCGACGGCGCTGCACGAACGCACCGGCTTGCCGAACGCGATGGCCGCGCAGATCTGGCTCGATCGCGACGATGTCGCCGATGTCATCGACGCCTATCGCGAGATGCCGCTCGTGCGCAGCGTGCGTCATAAACCGAAGACCGTGCCCCGCGCGGAACATCGCGCGGATTTCGCCGCGCCCGGCTCGATGCGTTGCGAACGCTGGCGGCGCGGTTATGCGTTGCTCGCGCAAAGTGGCCTGATGTTCGAACTGCAGGCGCCGTGGTGGCACTTCGAGGAAGCCGCAGAACTCGCGCGCGACTTTCCGCAGATGAAAATCATCGTGAACCATGCCGGCCTGCCCGCCGATCGTAGCGAGGAAGCGCTAACGGCTTGGCGCGCCGCGCTCGATGCGCTCGCGCGATCGCCGAACGTATGGCTCAAGATATCGGGGATCGGCGAACCTGGCGTAAGCTGGCGTGTCGAGCGCAACGGACGCATCGTGCGCAATGCGATCGAAAGCTTCGGCGTCGCGCGATGCCTCTTCGCGAGTAACTTTCCGGTCGATAGCCTCGTCGTCACGCTCGATGATCTTTTTACCGGCTTCAAGACGATCGTCGCAGCGCGCTCGCGCGAAGAACGTCTCGCGCTATTCTTCGACAACGCGTGCGCGCTGTACCGGATCTAGACCAACCAAAGGAGACTTACTTCAATGGCTGCACCTGTTTATCGCGGCGTCTTTCCCGTCGCTCCGACCATCTTCGACGATCAGGGCCGCCTCGATCTCGAGGGCCAGAAGCGCGCGATCGATTTCATGATCGATGCCGGCTCGCACGGCGTATGCATACTCGCGAACTTTTCCGAGCAGTTCGCGCTATCCGATGCGGAACGCGACACCGTTCAGCGCACCGTGCTCGAACATGTGGCGGGCCGCGTGCCGGTGATCGTCACGACGACGCATTTCAGCTCGCGCATCTGTGCGGAGCGCAGCCGCGCCGCGCAGGACGCGGGCGCCGCAATGGTCATGATCATGCCGCCTTATCACGGCGCGACGATTCGCGTGGGCGAGCGCGGCATCCACGAGTTCTATCGCGAAGTATCGAACGCGATCGACATTCCGATCATGATTCAGGACGCGCCTGTCGCTGGCACGCCGCTCTCCGCGTCGTTTCTCGCGACGCTCGCGCGCGACGTCGAGCATGTGTCGTACTTCAAGATCGAAACGGCGCAGGCTGCATCGAAGCTGCGCGAGCTGATCGAACTCGGCGGCGATGCGATCGTCGGTCCGTGGGACGGCGAAGAGGCAATCACGCTGATGCCCGACTTCGACGCGGGCGCGACCGGCGCGATGACGGGCGGCGGCTACCCCGACGGCATCCGCAAGATCGTCGATGCCTACTTCGCGGGCGATTCCGACAAAGCCGCCGAGCTGTATCAGCAATGGCTTCCGCTCATCAACTACGAGAACCGTCAGTGCGGTCTCGCGGCGTGCAAGACGCTGATGAAGGAAGGCGGCGTGATTCGCTCGGATGCAGTGCGTCACCCGCTCGCGCCGATGCATCCTGCCGTGCGCGAAGGCTTGCTGAAAGTCGCGCGCAAGCTCGATCCGCTCGTGCTGCGCTGGGGACATTGACTAGCGCCGACGCTTCTTCTTCGAATCGGCCTTGATTGTGGGAACGCCCACACGTTCCCGCAAATACTCCACGGTCCGCGCGCAACGCGCGGGCAGCGGCCATTCCGCGCGGCGGATGAGCCACAGCGTATCGATCACCGGCGCGCCGCATTCGACCACGCCGATCGCTTCCGGCTGGCCGAACGCGATGCGCGCATAACGCGGTATCACCGTGAAGCCGAGTCCGCGCGCGACGAACTCCAGTATGAGGCTGATCTGATTGCTGAAGCCTTGCCGGCGCAAGCTCGCGACGCCTGGATTGCCCGGGAAGCGGCGGCTCAGCAGACGGCTCGCGGTCATGTGCGCTTCCGGATAGTCGATGAAGCCGAGCCGTTCGAGATCGCTCCATTCGTGTACGTCTTCGTTCGCGGGCACGACGAGTTCGAGCGGCTCCTCAATGAACTTGCTCGCCGCGAGACGCGGATCGTCGGGCTTCAACGCGACGATGCCGAGGTCGTAGCGGCTCTCCAGCACGGCTTCGAGCACTTCCGAATCGGGCGCGAAGCGATGACGCATCTTCCATTCCGGACGCTGCTGCTGCAAATCGAGCAACAGCGGAAACAGCACGAGCCCGATGCTGCCCGGCGTGATGAGGCCGATTTCGCCAGCTTCGTCTTCGCTATCCGACAGCCGGGACGCGAGACGCTTGCCCGCCAGTTCCATCTCGTTGCAATAGTCGATCAACGCCCTGCCCGCCGGCGTGAGTTCGATGCCGCGCGGACGGCGAACCACGAGCAGGCCCAGTTCGTCTTCCAGATGACGAAGATGCTGGCTCACGGCGGCCTGCGTCAGATCGAGCCGCTCGGCGGCGCGCGTGAAGTTGCCGAGGTCGACGAGCGCGAGAAAGGTGCGCAGCCATTGCGGATTGAGCATCACGAAATTTTATCGAACCGATAATCTGCGGATAGTTTTCATTATGACACTGAACGGTTAATCTGAACGCCTTCATTGATACAGAGAACCACAGATGTCAGCACTCTTCACTCCTTTCAAACTGAAGGACGTCACGCTGCGCAACCGCATCGCCATTCCGCCAATGTGCCAGTACAGCGCCATCGACGGCTTCGTCAACGACTGGCACCTGAGCCATTACGCGAGCCTTGCGCGCGGCGGCGCGGGCCTCGTGATCGTCGAGGCGACGGGTGTATCGCCGGAAGGCCGCATCACGCCGGGATGCACGGGTCTTTGGGACGACGCGCACATTGAAGGCATGAAGAACATCGCGGCGGCGATCAAGGCGGCGGGCGCGGTGCCCGGCATCCAGATCGCGCATGCGGGCCGCAAGGCGAGCGCGAATCGTCCGTGGGAAGGCGACGATCACATCCCGTCCGACGATGCACGCGGCTGGGACACGCTCGCGCCATCGGCGGTCGCATTCGGCGGCGGGCTGCCGAAAGTGCCCAAGGCGATGACGCTCGACGACATCGCGCGCGTGAAGGCCGACTTCGCGGCGGCCGCACGTCGCGCACGCGAAGCGGGTTTCGAATGGCTGGAACTGCACTTCGCGCACGGCTATCTCGCCCAAAGCTTCTTCTCCGTCGATGCCAACCAGCGCGACGATCAATACGGCGGCGATCTCGCGGGACGCAGCCGCTTCATCGTCGAGACCTTCGACGCGGTGCGCGAAGTGTGGCCCGAGAACCTGCCGCTGACGGCGCGTTTCGGCGTCATCGAATACGACGGCCGCGATGAAGCCACGCTGAACGAATCCATCGAACTGACGAAGACGCTGCGTCGCAAAGGACTTGATCTGATGAGCGTGAGCGTCGGCTTCTCGACGCCCGAGGCGCGCATTCCATGGGGACCGGCGTTCCTCGGCCCGATCGCGGAACGTGTGCGCCGAGAAGCGGAGATACCGGTTGCGTCGGCGTGGGGCTTCGATTCGCCGCCGAACGCGGAACACGCGGTCGAATCCGGTCAACTCGATCTCGTGATGATCGGCCGCGCGCATCTGTCGAATCCGCATTGGCCGTATCAGGCAGCCAAGCAGTTGAAGGTCGAGAAGCCGTCGTGGGCATTGCCCGCGCCTTATGCGCATTGGCTCGAACGTTACGCCGTCGCTGAATGACGTCGTGAAATGAAAAAGGCGCGCAATGGTTGCGCGCTTTTTTTAGTAGACCGGCTCCATGCCGTGTTTGATTTTGGTCGCGTCGGTATCGCTCGAACCGAGAAACGCCAGGAACGCGCGAGCATCTTTCGATGCGCTTGCGTTCGCACCGATCGCGCCTTCGAATACCGTCAGCGTTTGAATCGCCGGCGGCAACATACCGAGCACGTCGATGCCTTCGACGCCGATCATCTCGCTCAACTGCTGGAAGCCGAGTTCGACTTCGCCACGCGCCATGAGCGCGCCGACAGCGACACCCGGCGGCGCCTGCACGATGCGCGATGCGATGCGTTGAGCGATGCCCCAACGCTCGAACAGACGCGTCAGATAGACACCGCTCGGCCCCGTCGAATAACCGATGGTGCGCGCCGCGAGCACGGCTTCGCGCACGGCGGCTTCATCGTCGATGGCAGGACGCCGCGCGCCCGCTTTCACCGCGATCGCAACGCCCGAACGCGCGATCCGCACGCGACTCGCTGCGTCGACGTGTCCTGATGCCGCGAGCCGATCGATCGCATCCGAAGCGAGCACGACAATATCGAACGCTTCGCCCGCTTCGATACGCCTGACCGCCGCGACGCCGCCCACCGATACGATCGCAACGCGCTGGCCCGACTGCGCTTCATACGCGCAAGCGAGATCGTTCAGCACTTGGCGCGTGGCCATCGAAGAGATACCGGTGATGCTCATGCGCGTCAGTCGATATAGCGCAGGCCCGCTTTTTCCAGCGGTTCGCGCATCTTGTACATGTCGAGACCGAGCACGCCGCTTGCGAGCTTCGCGCGTTTTTCTTCCTCGAGCGCCTCGCGCGCAGTGGCTTTATCGAGCACCTGTTGCGCCGATGCGGACGGCACGACCACGACGCCATCGTCATCCGCGACGATCACATCGCCCGGCGTGACCCATGCGCCCGCGCACACGACCGGAATGTTCACCGAGCCGAGCGTCGCCTTCACCGTGCCCTTCGAGGAAATCGCGCGGCTCCATACGGGGAAGTTCATCTCCGTCAGCACGCGCACATCGCGCACGCCGCCGTCGATGATGAGCGCACGCGCGCCGCGCGCCTTGAAGCTCGTCGCGAGCAGATCGCCGAAGAAGCCGTCGGTATTGTCCGTCGTGCATGCGGCCACGACGATATCGCCAGGCTGAATCTGCTCGGCCGCGACGTGCATCATCCAGTTGTCGCCCGGTTGCAGCAACACGGTCACGGCCGTGCCGCTCACTTGCGCGCCCGCATAGATCGGCCGCATGTAGGTCTTCATCAGGCCGACACGGCCCATCGCTTCGTGCACGGTCGCCGAGCCGAGTGCGCCGAGCCTGGCGGCCGCATCCGCATTCGCGCGATTGATGTTGCGATACACCACACCCAGTTCGTACATATCAACGTCCCTTTGCTTTGAGCGCCGCATCGAGGCGCGGATACACGCGGCGCGCGTTGCCTTCGTAAATCTTGTAGCGCGCTTCCGGCTCGATCTGCGCGGCTTCGACGTAGCGCTTCGTATCGTCGAAATAGTGTCCCGTTTCAGGATCGATGCCGCGCACCGCGCCGATCATTTCGCTTGCAAACAAAATGTTGTCGACGGGAATCACGCGCGTCAGAAGATCGATGCCCGGCTGATGATAGACGCAGGTATCGAAGAACACGTTGTTGAGCAAATGATCCTTCAACAAAGGCTTTTTCAGCTCCTGCGCGAGTCCGCGGAAACGCCCCCAGTGATACGGCACCGCGCCGCCGCCATGCGGAATCACGAACTTGAGCGTCGGAAAATCGCGGAACAGATCGGACGTGAGGCACTGCATGAACGCGGTCGTATCGGCGTTCAGGTAATGCGCGCCCGTCGTGTGAAAGCACGCGTTGCAGCTCGTGCTCACATGAATCATCGCAGGGATGTCGTACTCGACCATCTTCTCGTAGATCGGATACCACGAGCGATCCGAAAGCGGCGGGCTCGTCCAGTGCCCGCCCGACGGATCCGGATTCAGGTTGATCGCGACATTGCCGTATTGCTCGACGCACTTCACGAGCTCGGGAATGCACGTCGATACGTCGACGCCCGGGCTTTGCGGCAACATCGCCGCCGGAATAAAGCTATCGGGAAAGAGTTCGCTCACGCGATAGCACAGCTCGTTGCAGATCGCGGCCCACGTGCTCGACACTTCGAAGTCGCCGATGTGATGCGCCATGAAACTCGCGCGCGGACTGAACACGGTGAGATCGAGGCCGCGTTCGCGCATCAGGCGCAATTGATTGCTTTCGATCGATTCGCGCAGTTCGTCGTCGCTGATATGCAACTCCGAAGCAGCCGGCATCTCCGATGGATTACTGATGCCGGCGATCTGCCGGTTGCGCCACGCTTCGAGCGCTTTTGGCGCGGTCGTGTAGTGGCCGTGAATGTCGATGATCATCCCTTACTCCAGGTACTAGTGTGCTGCAGTCGTTTGTGCGTGTGCTTCGTCGGCACGCGTGCGTTGTGCGACGAGAATCGATATTGCCGCGAGCGTCGCGGGCACGGCGAGCATCGCGAGGATCGCGCCGAACTCCCAGCCGAGGCCGAGCAACGCGCCGCCGAATGCGGAACCGAAGATGCTGCCGAAGCGGCCCATGCCGAGCATCCAGCTCACGCCGGTTGCACGCGCGACGGTCGGATAACGTCCCGGCGCGAAGGCGTTGAGACCGGTTTGCGCGCCGCTCATGCAAAAGCCCGCTGCGAACACGAGCACCGCGAGCGACGACGACAGCGCGCCGATCCACGCCAGTCCGAGCACGCACACCGCGCCGCCGAGATACGCCGCGCTGATGACGGGCGCCGGACGCGCCTTGTCCATGATCCATCCGACGATGATCGCGCCGATCGTGCCGCCGATCTGGAACATCGCCGTGACGTTCGCCGCTGCGGAAACGGTGAGGCCCGCGTCCTTCATGAGCGTCGGCAGCCAGCCGGTCAGCAGGTAGATCACGAGCAGGCCCATGAAATACGTGACCCACAGCGCTGCCGTCATCAAACCGTAGCCGTGCGAGAACAACACGCCGATGGGCTTCTTCGTCGGCAGCGGAGGCTCGTTCGATACGAACGTTTCGCTACCATCGAAACGCGCGCCGCACACGCGGCCGAGCACCTTGCCGATGCGTTGCGAGGTCGCGCCGCGCACCGCGAGCAGACGCGCGGATTCAGGCAGCAGCCAGATTTGCAGCGGGATCAGCAAGAGCGGCAGCGCGCCGCCGAAGATCAGCACCGAGCGCCAGCCGTGCACCGGAATCAGCCAGCCCGCGACGAAGCCGATCAGCGCGGAGCCGAGATTGAAGCCGGTGAACATGATCGTGATGAGCAGCGCGCGCTTGCGTTGCGGCGCGTATTCGGAGAGCAGCGTCGTCGTGTTGGGCATCGCCGCGCCGAGACCGATGCCGGTCAGTACGCGCAAAAGCGCCATGCTGGAAGGCGAATTCGTGAACGCGGTCGCGATCGTGAAGACGCCGAAGAGGAATACCGAGGTGATCAGAACCCACTTGCGCCCGATGCGATCCGATGCCGGTCCCGCCGCCAGTGCGCCGATCACGAGACCGATGGGCGCCGCGCTCATCACGAGGCCGAACGCGGGCCGCGAGATATGCCAGTCCGCGATGATCGATGGCGCGACGAAGCCCATGATCGCCACGTCCATGCCGTCGGCCGTCACGATGAGAAAGCACAGCGCCACCAGCAGCCACTGGTAGGCGGAAATCGGGCGTTCGTCGATGAAGCCCTTGATGTCGATGGTTTTACCGCTAGTCATGTTTGTCTCCTGTCCCCTGTTGGCCGGAGTCGGTGCTTCTGCGCTTACTCCGGTCCCATGCAACGCGTTCGTGTTTAGCTTCTGGCCTTTTCCGCTTTGTCCCAGTCGAGCTTCTCCGAGCCTTTGCCCGCGACCGAATACAACGCGCCCGGTGCGTTGCGCGTCTTTTGAAACGCTTCGAGCGTTTCGCCGCGCATCGCGGCGTAGATATGCAGATTCGATATGCCCGTCACCGCGCCGAGCTTTTCGAGCATGAAGAAGATCACGCCGTAATGAAGCAGGCCGCGCCAATCGCGCCGGCGAATGAGATCGCGTTCCTGCTCGGAAAGGCCCGCTGCTTCGAAGCTCGCTTCTTCATCGGCCTTGAATGCCTCGCGATGCGCGGGCTCGACCATGCGATGCAGATAATCGTTGATGCGATACGCGCGCACTGCCGTTTCAATCGAGAACGGATACGTGCCTTCGAGCTTCTCGACATCGGTGAGCTGAACGGCCATCTTCTGACGATGACGCTCGACGATCGCGGGCTTGGTCTCGCTGTCCTCGCCTTCGTAGATCGCGGTGGCGATGCCTGCCATCGACGGAAGGTAATAGCTGCGATGCTTGCACACGACGTTCGACGAAAGCGCACCGCGCATCGTCAGCCACATGATGACTTCGGCGCCTTCGTAGCCGCCGAGCGCCGCATATTCCGCGATGGTCATGTTCGCGAGCTGCTCGGGATCGCGCTCGAAGAGATCGAGGAAGCGCGCGTCCCATTCGGTGTTGTTGAAGCCCGAGCGCTCGCCGTGAACCTGATGCGAAAGACCGCCCGTCGCGAGAATCGCGACCTTGATGTCTTCCGGATAACTTTCGATCGCGCGGCGCAGCGCCTGCCCGAGCTTGTAGAAGCGGCGCGCGCTCGGCACGGGCAATTGCAGCACGCCCATCTGCAGCGGCACGAGCTTGACCGGCCATTCGGGCTTGTGCGGACACAGCATCGAAAGCGGCGAGAAGCAGCCGTGATCGAGCGCCTTGTTCTGGAAGAACGACATGTCGAATTCATCGGTCATCAGCGAAGTGCCGATGTGCGCGGCGAGTGCGGGATGACCTTTGATCGGCGGCAGATCGCGCGCGCCGCCGCCTTCGTCCGCGACGCGCCATTCGGGACCGACGCCCAGCGCGAAGGCCGAATAGTGATCGAAAAAGAACGACGTGACGTGGTCGTTGTAGATCGTGACGATGACGTCGGGCTGCTTTTCCGCGAGCCAGTTCGCGAGCGGCGCGAAGTTCTCGAAGATCGGCGCCCAGACGGGATCGTCGCGCTTGTTCTTGTCGAACGCGAAACCGATGGTCGGCGTGTGCGAGGCGGCGATGCCTCCGATGATCCGTGCCATGTGCGCTACTCCTTCAGAATGCGTGGCCGAGCGGGCTTGCTTTAGGGAAACTGAAGCCGAAGGGTAGCGAGGAAGGAGGCAGGCCGGGTACTACGCGTAAACCAGAACTTTGCCTTTACGCATGGGGTTTTATAGGCGCGGAAGGCCGCTGGGACGCGGCGCGCGGCGAAGCGCGCAAGGGCCGCGTCGCCGATACGCCGATAAACAAAACTGATGGCTCGTGAAAGAGGACGCAATTCCGGCCGAGCGACCGGACGATTGCAAACGTTCCGGCGAATCTACATTCCCCACCTGAGCGATGGCGTATGCACGGGGCTGTCCCAATGCCGCTTCATTTCATCGTCCAGCACGCACAAGGTGATCGACGCACCGGCCATTTCCAGCGACGTCGTGAGCGATCCGACCTGCACGCGCGTGACCGCGAGACCGCGCTGATGCAGCCACGAGCGTGTGGAATTGAACAGCAGATACAGTTCGCCGAGCGGCGTGCCGCCCAGCCCATTGATCAAGACCAGCAGCTCCGAGCCGTTCCCCGGTTTCAGATCGGCGACGATCGCCGTCAGCAGTTCTGCCGCGATCGCGTCGGCGGCGGCAAAGCGCGTTCGCCGCCGCCCTGGCTCGCCATGAATGCCGACGCCGACCTCCATTTCATCGTCGCCGATCTTGAACGTCAGCGTGCCCGCTGCGGGCACGGTGCAACTCGAAAACGCGACGCCCATCGACGCCGTATGCTTGTTGATCCGGTCGCCGAACGCCTTGCATTGTTCGAGATCGGCGCCGCTCTCGGCGAGACTGCCCACCAGCTTCTCGACGATCACCGCACCCGCCACGCCCCGCCGGCCCGTCGTATAACTGGAGTTTTCGACCGCGACATCGTCGTTGATCAGCACCATCGCATTCGCCAACTCCGACATTTCGGATGCCATTTCGAAGTTCATCAGATCGCCGGAATAGTTCTTCACGATGAAGAGCGTGCCCGCGCCCGTATCGACGGCCTTGGCGGCTGCCATCATCTGATCGGGCGTCGGCGAAGTAAACACCTGGCCAGGGCACGCGGCGTCCAGCATTCCGTACCCGACGAAGCCGCTATGCAAGGGCTCGTGTCCCGATCCGCCGCCCGAGACCAGCGCGACCTTGCCCGGCTTCAACGTCTTGCGCCGCACGAACACAGGTTCGTGATTGAGCACGACGAGATCGTCATGCGCGGCGGCGAATCCGGCAAGGCTCTCAGTCAGAAAGTCGTCGACATGGTTGATAAACTTTTTCATGGCCTGCGCTCCTTTCACTCTCTGTATTGCGCGAGCCGCGCGCATACCGCACCGATCATCAACTGGCTCGACCGTGCGCCGGGATCGATGTGCCCGCGCGCGCGCTCGCCGAGAAACGACGCGCGCCCCTTGGTCGCGAGCATGTCGCGCGTCGCGAGCATGCCTTCTTCAGCCGTCCGCGGCAGCGCATCGAGCACGGCTTCGCGCGGCGCACTGCGCTCGGCCAGTTCCATGAAGCGCGACGCGACAGGGATAAGCACGTCCATCATCGTCTTGCTGCCGGTGCCGGCCTTGCCGCGCTGGGCAACGGCATCGACGCCCGCGGCGAAGATCCGCGCCGCGTCCGCCACACTCAGGGTGTCCGCGTTCTGCGCGGCCTTCGCCATGCCATGCAGCAACGAAAAGAACAGCGGCCCCGACGAACCGCCCACCGTCGACAGCAATTTGGAGGCGGCCTGGTCCAGCGCGGGCGCAAACGCCTCGGCCTCGATAGCGGCGCGCATCGCAAACAGCGCATCCATGCCCCGCAACAGGTTGAAGATATGATCGCCGTCGCCAATCTGCTGATCGAGCGCGGCGATCTCGTCCGTATGTTCCTTGAGCGTCGCGTGCGCGGCTTCAATGCACGCCATGACCGTTTTCCCGTTCATGCCGGAATCCTCCTGCCGTCGGAGCGGAAATAGAGAAGACTGCGCAGAGGTAGCGACACGCCGACTGTCTGCCCCGGCGTGAAATTGCGCTCGGTCATGGTTGTCGCGACGATGGCGGTGCCGTCGCGCTCCATGATCAGCAGATGCCGCAGCGGAGAATATTCGAGCACGCGAAGATTGAGCACGTCGCGCGTATCGTGCGCGTGCAGCACGATGTCTTCAGGACGGATCGCGACCGTCGAGGTGCCTGCGGGTATCGTGGCAGGATCGAACAACACGGGCGGCAGCAAGTTGATGGGCGGTGAGCCGAGACGTTGCGCGGCGCCTAGCGAAGCCGGATTGCCATATACGTCGCGCGGCGCGCCCACCTGCACGATGCGCCCGTGTTCGAGAATGCCGATGCGGTCCGCGAGCGTGGTCGCTTCGACCTGATCGTGCGTCACGTAGATGATCGTGGCGCCGATCGTGCGATGCAGCCGCTTCAGTTCTATCCGCAGTTCCTCGCGCAACTTCGCGTCGAGCGAAGACAGCGGCTCGTCCATCAGAAACACCTTGGGCTGACGCACGAGCGCGCGTCCGATGGCCACGCGCTGCATCTCGCCGCCCGACAGACGCGTCGCCAGATTGCCGAGCTTCGACTCGATATGCAACATCTGCGCGACCGACTGCACGCGCGCGGTGACTTCCGCCTCGCTCACGCGCCGCCGCGGGGAGCGCAGCGGAAACGCCAGGTTGCCGAACACCGTCAGATGCGGATACAGCGAATACTGCTGAAAGATGAAGGCGACGTCGCGGTCCGCCGGATGCATGTCCGTCGCGGCGGCGCCGTCGATGAATATCTCGCCATCGTCGGGCCGCTCGAGACCTGCGATGAGCCGCAACGTAGTGGTCTTGCCCGCGCCGCTCGGACCGAGCAACACGACGAACTCGCCCTCCTTCACGTCGAGCGACACATCATCCACCGCGACGATATCGCCGAATCGCTTCGTCACGCCATGCAAGCGAATTTCAGACATAAGCGCCTCCGTTGCCGCTTCCGTTGACGGCCATCTGCCGCGCGGCGCCGGGCAGCAGCTTGCCGCTCGATGCGTCGTAGAGGAGCGTGCGCTCCTTGGCGAACGACATCCCGACCTGCGACCCCGCCACCAGTCCTTCGTCCTTGCCGACCCGCACGCGCATCACGCCGAGTGCCGTTTCGACGACGAGAATCTGATGCGAGCCGAGATATTCATCCGCGATCACGCGTCCACGCAACGCACCGCGCTCGTCGATCACGACATGCTCTGGCCGCACGCCGAGCAGCGCTTTCGCCGCGGACGTAGCCGTGCGCGGCACGGACACGGCGACGCCGGATAGCGAGACCGATTCCGCGCCCGCTTCGACGCCGCCATCCACCGCCAGGAAATTCATCGGCGGGCTGCCGATGAAGCTGCCGACAAACACGGTCGCTGGAAAGTGATAGACCTCATGCGGCGACGCCGATTGCAGCACCTCGCCGCCGCTCATCACGACGATGTCGTCGGCCATCGCCATCGCTTCGCGTTGATCGTGCGTCACGTAGACCGTCGTCGCGTTGAGCGCGTTATGCAGCTTGCGCAACTCGAGGCACATCAGTTCGCGGAAATCCGCATCGAGCGTGCCGAGCGGCTCGTCCATCAGAAAAGCCTTCGGGTGCCGGACGATCGCGCGGCCCAGGGCGACGCGTTGCCGATCGCCGCCCGACAGCCCGCCCGTCTTTCGGTCGAGCAGACTTTCGATGCGAAGCATATGCGCGGCCGCATCGACGCGCGCGGCAATCTCGCGGCGCGCAATACCCTCGTTCTTCAGCGGAAAAGCGATGTTGTTACGTACCGTCATATGCGGATACAGCGCGAACATCTGGAACACGAATGCAATATCGCGCTGACGCGCACGCAGCCCCGTGACATCTTCGCCGTCGATCAGAATCTGGCCCGAAGTCGGCAGTTCGAGCCCGGCGATCATGCGCAACGTCGTCGTCTTGCCGCAACCGGAGGGTCCGAGCAGCACCACGAAGCGGCCGTTGCTCACGGTGAGATTCGTATCGTGTACGGCAGTGAAGTCACCGAAGCGCTTATGAAGGTTGGATAGAACGATCGTCGACATGGCTCACTCCGGGAAGTGACTCGTCACGACGAATGCCAGCGCACCCGCCAGAATCACAGGGAACGACCAGGTATAGAGATCGACCGTGAACGGCTGGACGAGCATCGCAATGCCGAGGCCGATCAGCACGGTCGATGCGCCCTCGCCGTAGCGCCTGCGGAACAGACGGCGGCGCGGCATGACGGGCTGGGCTTTCATTTGCGTACCGCTCCGAAGGTGATCCCGCGCAACAGATGCTTGCGCAGCACAACGGTGAAGATCAGGATGGGCAGCACGAACAGCGTCGTCGCGGCCGCGACCGCTGGCCAGTCCTGCCCGCCCTCGCCGATGATGAACGGAATGAACGGCGGCATCGTCTGCGCGTCGCCGCTCGTCAGCAGCAATGCGAACGCGTACTCGTTCCACGCAAAGATCAGACAGAAGATCGCCGTCGCAGCAATGCCGGTGATCGCCTGCGGCAGCACGACCTTCACGAAGGCCTGCAACCGCGTGTATCCGTCGACAAGCGCCGCTTCCTCATATTCGCGAGGGATTTCGTCGATGAATCCTTTGAGCAGCCACACCGCCAGCGACACGTTCACGGCCGTATAGAGCACGATCATGCCGAGGTAGCTGTCGGCGAGGCCGAGCGTGCGATACATGAGATAGATGGGAATCGCCACCGCGATGGGCGGCATCATTCGCGTGGACAGTATGAAGAACAGCAGATCGTCGGCGAGCGGCACCTTGAAGCGCGAAAACGCATAGGCGGCCAACGTGCCGAGAAACACCGCAAGAAAGGTCGAGCCGAACCCGATCACGAGCGAATTGACGAAGCGCGGCAGGACCTTCGACGGCCCTGCAATCACCATGTTGCGCTTTCGGACATCGCGGTCGTACCAGGTCTCTGCGGGCGGCAAACTCGCGATGAACTCCGGCGTCTGCCGCGAGCGGATCGTGAAAAGATTCACGTAACCTTCCATCGACGGATGAAACACGACGACGGGCGGATACGCGATCGCATCCTCCTGTGTCTTGAAGCTCGTCAGGATGATCCAGACGATCGGCAGCGTCGCGATGAGCGCATACGCGATCACGACGACTGCGGCAAACGTCTTGCTGCGCGGCGATGCAGCCACCACCGACTGTTGAAGGGCAAGGTCTGTCATCGCTGTTTCACCCGGTTGAGCGCCTTCACATAGATGTTCGCCGCACCGAACACGACAACGAACAGAATGATCGCGAGCGCGGACGAATAACCCGTCCTCCACTTCTCGAAGGCTGCGCGCTTGAGCGTGATCGACACGGTTTCCGTCACGGAGCCCGGCCCGCCCGATGTCAGCAGATTCACCATGTCGAACATCTTGAAGTTCTCGATCCCGCGAAAAAGGATCGCGAGCATCAGGAACGGCAGCGTCATCGGCAGTGTGATCGACCAGAACTGACGCCATGGCGAAGCGCGATCGACTTCGGCCGCTTCATAGATGTAGTCCGGAATCGAACGCAATCCCGCCAGGCAGATCAGCATCACGTAGGGCGTCCACATCCATGCATCGACCATGACGATCGTCCACGGTGCGAGCGGCACATCGCCGATCATCTGGAACGAGTTCGGCGGAATGCCCGTGAAAAAGCCGACGATGTCGTTGAAAAGACCCGTCTGCGGTTGCAGCAAAAAGGTCCAAAAGTTGCCGACGACAGCGGGCGAAAGCATCATCGGCAGCAGAATCAGCGTGGTCCAGAAACTATGGCCGCGAAACTGCCGGTTGATCAGCAGTGCGAGCCCGAAGCCGAGCAGCACTTCGAGTCCGACCGACCAGAAAACGAAGCGCGCCGTCACCTGCATCGCGTACCAGATGTCTTCGTCGGTGAGTATGTCCGTGTAATTGTCGATGCCGACATTGCGCGCGGGCACGCTCGGCATATTCGACTTGAAGTTCGTGAATGAGAGCCGCAATGCCCAGATCAACGGAAAGATGTTGATGGCGAGCAGCAGCACGATAGTCGGAAGAATGAACAGCCACGCGACGGTTCGGTCAGACAGTCCGCGCAAGCGCGCGGCCGCGCGCGTCTGCGCTTTGGTCTGCAACCCTTCCGGAGGAAAAGGCTTGTTTGCCAACATGCCTGACTCCTTGTTGTCGCGGACCGGCGAGATCGATCGGCTCGCCGGCCCGCGCGTTCATGTGCGGTAACGCTAGTTCTTCCCTTCCGCCTTGAATACTTTGTTCCAGTCCTTGACGAGCAGATCGAGCGCTTCTTTCGCCGTGCCCTTATCCGCAACCACATAGTCGTGCACGCGCTTTTGCATGTCGAGCAACAACTCGGCATAAGTAGGCTCGGCCCAGAAGTCTTTCACTATCGACATCGACTTCAGGAATGCAGGCGCAAATGGCGCGCTCTTCGGAAAGTCCGGCGCGTCCACCACCGACTTCGCCGCGGAGTAGCCGCCGAGTTGCCACCACTTCTTCTGCACATCGGCTTGCGCGAACCACTTGATGTATTCGAGCGCGTCGGCCTTGTGATCCGAGTACGACACGACGGATATGCCTTGACCGCCAAGCTGCGTGAACTGTTTCGTTTCCTTCGGATTGACGAAGAAGCCGATCTTGTCGCCGCCGACATTCGGATCCTTGTACAGGCCGGGGAAGAAGGCGAACCAGTTCATCTGCATCGCGACCTGCCCCGACTTGAACGCATCGAGCCCTTCCTGCATGTAGGCGTTCGTCATGCCGGGCGCCGTGCAGCACTTGTAAAGCGCCTTATAGAATTCGAGTCCCTTTATCGCGCCTGGCGAATTCACGAAGCCCTCCAGGTGATACGGCTTCTTCGGGTCCTGGTATTCGAAGCCGAAGTTATAGAGCATGTTGGTCACGCCCATTGTGATCCCTTCCGAGCCGCGCTCCGTGAAGATATACACGCCATACACGGTTTTGCCGTCGATCTTTCGTCCCTGAAAGAACTCGGCTGTCTGCTTGAGTTCGTCCATTGTCGTGGGCGGCTCGAGTTCGCGCTTGTACTTTTGCTTGAACTCCGCGCGCAGTTCGGGCCTCGCAAACCAGTCTTTGCGGTAGGTCCAGCCCACGGCGTCCGCCATCGCGGGCAGCGCCCAGTAATTCGGCGTGTTCTTCGGCCACTCTGCGTAGCCGACGACGGTCGCCGGCACGAAGTCGTCCATCGAGATTTTGTTCTTGTCGAAGAAATCATTGAGCTTGACGTAGTGTCCATTGACCGCGGCACCGCCAATCCACTGACTATCTCCGATGATGAGATCGCACAGCTTTCCATGCGAATTCAGTTCGTTGAGGAAGCGGTCCGCATAACTCGTCCACGGCACGAACTCGAACTTCATTGCAATGCCGGTTTTCGCCGTGAAGTCTTTCGATAATTCGACGAGCGCATTGGCGGGGTCCCATGCGGCCCAACATAGCGTCAACTGCTTGCCCTGCGCATGCGCCGCCGATCCGAAGCTCAGTCCCAGCGACGCGACGAGCGCCGCTAATACCCTTGATGACGTAAGACGTAACATGTGTCTTCTCCTTGTCTCTGTCGGGTCTCAAACTGATGACAGACAGCGCCCATGCGCCGGACGCTGCATATGAGCTCTGGCGGACCGAAGCGAACTGTCCGCGTGTCGCGAGCTTCAGGCATGCGCATTCTCACGAAGATAGATACGGGTTTCGGGCGTCGGGATGGAAGGCACGCCGCGCACGTCGTTCAGGAAGTTGAGAGCGGCGAGACCGGCCCAATGGACAATGCCGCGCACGTCCTGATCGAGGATCACGTCGATCGCCCGCTCCGACAGCAGCGCCCGCGTATCGGCCGTGCACTCGTGGCCGATCAGTACGACGCGCGCCTTGTCGCCCGATTCCTGCAGCGTCGACGCGATGCCGGAAATGCCGCCGCACGTCACATACACGCCGACCAGATCCGGATGTCCCGCCGTCAGTCCTTGCACGGCGAGTCCGGCGCTGTCGTCGTCTTCGGCGAAATCGGGCTCCGTGAGCCAGCGCAGGTTGCGAAAGTCCTCTTCGAGCACCTGGGAAAAACCCGTCCGACGCTCGAGCTGATCGTGCAGACGCGACGACGCCGACAGCACGGCGACCGTGCCGATGCGCGAACCGACGAAGCGGCCCATCAGCAGACCCGCCGTTCGTCCGGCCATGCGGTTATCGACACCCACGTACGTGGCGCGCGCACTCGACGGCAAATCTGAAAAGACCGTAACGACGGGCACGTTGGCATCCATCATGTCCTGAATCATCCGCTCGACCCATGGGTAATCGAGCGGCACGAGCACGAGCGCGTCGTAGTCGATCAATTGCTGTGCGAGTGAGATCGCGTCGCGCTGGCTGGACAGGTCGCAACGGTAAAACGACGAGACAAGACGATGCTCGCGAAAGAAGCTGGCGGACAGCGCGATATCGCGTTCGACTTGATCGAGAAAGCGGGAATTGATTTGCGGTAAGACGAAGGCGACCCGGAATGATGTGGTTTTCGCAGGCCTGCCGCGGCTTGCGCGTTCGTCGCGCAGCGTGGCCAGCGCGAGATGTACACGTTCGGCCGTTTCGGGGCGCACCCCCTGGTCTTCGCGCAGCACACGATCGACCGTTGCCACGCTCACCCCGGCGCGGCGCGCAATCATCATACGTGTAGCTGGCATGGGTCTCCTCCGGTGCCAGGCGAAGAATCATTTTATGAACTCAAGATAGTTTTCTGCGCGGAGAATGCAAGCTTTTTTCACGCGTTAAATGCATCATTTTTGCCAGCATGCACCGTTGGATTTTTTCTCTATGTGCTTAATGTCGGCGCTTGTCTCGGCGTTGGATTCGCATCTGTGTGCCGATCAGAACGGATCTGTCATTAGTCATCCTTATAACGTCAAGAAAAGGGTGAACCGATGGCTGCCCCCCTCCGCTACAATGGCCGCCGAGCGACACAACTCCGATTGACTTCCATTATCGAACTGGACCCGATGAGGGCGAGGGTCCGGTCGATTTCCTCTTTGATCATCGCGATGACATCGGACACACCGGCCTCGCCTTTCGCGGAGAGCCCGTACAAAGTGGCGCGCCCAAGCATCACGGCCGTCGCGCCCAATGCGACCGCCTTCACCACATCGGCCCCTCTTCGGATACCACTGTCCAGAATGAGATCGGTGGTCGGCGTCGCATCGGAGATGCCCGGCAATGCGTCGATCGGCGCAGGAAGATCCGCGAGCTGTCGTCCGCCATGATTCGAGACTATGACACCGTCGGCGCCGATTTCCACGCATCGCGCGGCATCTTCAGCCGTCACGACCCCCTTGACGAGCAGCTTTCCGGGCCAGTCGTCGCGCAAGCGACGGAGGTCGTCCCAGCTAAAGCTCGCGTCCATTTCCCGCCGCAGCACCGCAGCCTGGGAGGCGGTATCAGAGGCGTCATCGGTCGCGAAGTTCTTCAACTGCGGCATACCATTCGTCAGGTAGGACCACAGCCAACGGGGATGCGAAATGCCATCGAGAGCGCCTCGTGGAGTGACTTTGAATGGCATAGCAAACCCGTTTCGCAGATCGCGCTGCCGGAATCCATTTACCGCGACGTCCGTGGTCAGGATCAACGTCGAATAACGAGCCTCTCGCGCTCTCGAGACCAAGCTCTTCGCCACATTCCGGTGTACTACGTATAACTGGAACCACAAGTCTCCGTCCGCTCCCCTTGCTACCGCCTCGATCGACATGTTCGACGCGGTAGAGAGTGCGAACGGGATTCCAGCCTTGCTTGCAGCCCGTGCAAGCGCAAGATCTCCGTCGGGCCAGAACGCACTATTCAGACCTGTCGGCGCGATCACGAGCGGCGACGAAATTTGTCTCCCCAGAAGCTCGGTAGACTGCACACGCTCGCTCACATCGACAAGACGCCGCGGACGCAATTCCCACTTGTCAAAGGCGGCACGATTGTGCGTCAGGCCGGACTCGTCGTCGGCCCCGCCTTCGAGATAGTCGAATACCATCCTCGGCAACCGACGCCGAGCCGCGGAACGATAGTCACCGACGGAGAAGATATGGGGAAACGCTCTTGCCATGATTGTGTCTTGCTTGACCGAACTGGAAACGTGGGGAAGAAAGCAATTTCTTGGCGTGTGTCACGGGCCGTCGAGCGACGACAGAGGAAGACCAACCGCAGTTGCGACTGGCAGACGGAGCGAGAATGCGCCGCTCATGCCAGTCGCCGACCTCGCGCTACTCAGTGACGACTTGCGTGACCAGCCGCTTCTGACGAAGCGCCGGGATATGGTTTCTGACCTGCGACAGCGAGATCAGTACCAACAGCATGGCGACCCCGAGCATCGCGAGATAGAGGGACGCTCCGCCCACGGTGATGACGACGGCGCCAGCGAATGCGCTGAGGATCGCACCGAGTCGTCCAAACGCGAGCGCCGAAGCGAGGCCGGTTGCTCTCACGCGAGTCGGATAGACATACGCACACAAGGCGTACATCGTCGACTGAACTGCATTGACGAAGAGACCGTGGACGCCCAGACCGATAACCAAGAGGCTCGTGTGACTCGCCACATCAACGCCTCGCAGAAAAAAGGCGCTCGCACATCCTCCGGCGCAGCACACCAGGAGCGGCCAACGCGAACCAAAGCGCGTGATGGCCAAGGCGCAGATGAGTGCCCCGAAGACGCCGCCGAGGTTATATGCGGTCAGGCCCGAACCGGCAAGTGCCACGGGAAGACCTTCGGATGCGAGCATGGTCGGCAGCCAGCTAAAGGCGGCGTAGACCGCGAGCAGGCACATGAAAAACGCACTCCAGATAGCAATCGTGTTACGTCGCTGAGCCGGCTCGAAGAGCGACCCGAAGCCGTCGCGTTGTTCGAGCCTTTGCTCGGCGGCGTCGACGAAAGTCGTCTGCGCACTAATCGGCCGCGACATTCTCGCAAGGAGCGCACGCAACTCGGTCCAGCGCTGTTCCTTGCGAGCGAGAAAGCGGGGAGACTCCGGGAACACGAAAAACAGCAGAATGCCAAGGGCCAAGGGGATCGTGCCACCGATGAAGAACAAGCCACGCCAACCGAAGGTCGGCAAGACGGCACCGGCGAAGAACCCAGCAAGCATGCCCCCGAGCGGCACGCAAACGATGGTAGACGTGACGGCGAGCGTGCGGCGACGTGCCGGGGTGAACTCTGCGGTCATCGTCGTGGCACTGGGAAGCGCTCCGCCGATGCCCAGGCCCGCGATAAAGCGAAGCGCGGCGATCATCGGTATGTCTTGCGCAAGCCCGATGGCGCAGGTTGCCGCGCCGAACACCACGACGCTACCGATGAGCGCCCAGCGCCGGCCAAACCTGTCGGCGAACAAGCCAGCGCACGCGCTCCCGACGCCCATGCCAACCAGACCCGCCGCCACGGCCGGCGCGAACGCATTGCGCGTTATGCCCCATTCTTTGATGATGGTGGGAATGGCGTAACCGATGAGCTGGCCATCGAAGCCGTCCATGATGATGGACAGTGCGGCCAGGCAAACGACGAACTTCTGAATGAGCGTAAAGGGGCCGTCGTCGAGAAGACTGCCAATGTCAGCAGTCTTCGAAGCGCTGAAGGTCTGCGGATTCATTGCTCGACCTCCGCGCACACATTCGATGGTCTGTCGATTGCAACAAGGTCCGCGACGTCGCGCGGGAGCATGGCAAAACATATCTTCATGGCGATGTCTCCTGGGTACGCTGCGCCGGGTTGATCGGCGCGTCTTTTGATGCATGATCGCGGACGTTTGTTGTTCTCGGTTGACGTGCCCGCGGCTACCTACTTCGCAACGGCTGATGCGTTTCGCGCGTCGATAAGCCTGACGAGCTTTGCCAATGTCTCCGTGTGCGGAACGGACACGTTGATGCTGCGGGCCACTTCAACGACTGCGCCGTTGATGCCTTCGATCTCTGTCTTTCGCCGGGCCAGAACGTCTTGCAGCATCGACGGCTTGTGCCCCTTGTGCTGTTCGATCGCATGAACGATGTTTGTCGAGCACACGCTCAGATCCGCGGAAACGCCGCTGACGTTCGCCACTGCGATGACCTCGGCGGCCACGGTCAGTGCCAGGCTCTTGCTGTCCTCCAGCAGTCCAAGCTGGTCCACCGTCGTTCCAGTGACCGCACAGATGCTGTTGAGCGCAGCGTTGAACGCCACCTTTTCCCAGATAGCTGCCCAGACGTTGTCGTCGATCTGACAATTCAATCCGGCGGAATTCAGAGCCTCGGCGACGGCATTGACTTGGGAAGTGCGTTCACCGTCGGCGCTCATCATGCGAATTCTCCCTTCGCCGTGACTGCTCACCGAGCCAGGACCGACAAGGTCCGCTGGCCACGTGGTAACGCCAACAAGCACGTTGGAGAGCGGCACGAAGTCTCGAATCGCTTCGACGTTCCCGAGTCCGTTTTGCAGCGTGAGCACGGCGGTTGTCTCGCCGAGCAGATGCTCGATGCCGGACAAGGCCGCGCGCGTGTGCATCGACTTCGTGAAGAGCAACAGCAAGTCAGGCGGTTTATCGGTAGCTTCGGGTCGTATCGCGTTGATGTTCGTGATTGCGCGAGTATCGTCATCCATCTCCAAGCGGAGGCCCTTCGCACCGATAGCGTCCAGATGCGGTTGATTGATGTCGATCAGCGTGACTGAGTGACCGGCTTCCGCCAGGCGGCCGCCGAACAACGACCCCATCGCTCCTGCACCGAGTACGGCGATTTCCATAGTTGACATGTCGACCGCGGCTGCGGTCTTACCTGAGTTGTCGAACGAGTTGACGAGGGTGACAGGGACGTAACTCAGAACGGATAGTGTCGCGGCGACGTTTGCACAGTGACCCAGCGCAAGTCGGTAAAAGCGGCAATGCCTGCCTGTCCGCCGAAGTGGCCAAAGCCACTACCTTTGACGCCTCCAAACGGCATCTGCGCTTCGTCGTGGACGGTTGGCCCGTTGACGTGGCAAATCCCGGATTGGATGCGGCTGGCCACCCGCATCGCGCGCGCGACATCGCGACTGAACACGGCCGCAGCGAGACCGTATTCGTTATCGTTAGCGCATCGAATCGCTTCTTCTTCGCCGTCGACGCGCACGATTGCCTTGACAGGGCCAAACGTCTCTTCGTTGTAGATCCGCATGTTCGGTCCAACGTTATCGACGAGCGTTGCAGGCATAAGCGTGTTCTCTGCTTTTCCCCCGCAGACCATCGTCGCGCCTTTGTGCAAGGCGTCATCGATCAAGGCGTTGCATCGTTGTACCGTCGCCATATCGACAACGGAGCCCAACACGACCGGCCCCTTTCGAGGGTCGCCGAGCGGCAGCGTCTTAGCCTTTTCACCGAGCTGAAGAACAAACTCGTCGGCGATCGCGCGATCGACGATGATGCGCTCGGTGGACATGCAGATTTGTCCTGAATTCGCGAAGGCGCCGAAAGCGGCAGCATCGACCGCTGCCGCTATGTCGGCGTCGTCGAGCACGATCAGCGGGGCCTTTCCGCCCAGTTCGAGAACAGACGGTTTGAGATGCCGTGCGCAGCTTTCCGCGATGATTTTCCCGACCTTTGTCGAGCCCGTGAAATTGACACGTCGGATAGCCGGATGCGAAATCAGCGCTTCGACAACCGGACCTGCATCGGCAGGCGCGTTCGTGACGAAGTTGACGACGCCTGCGGGCAATCCAGCATCCATGAAGGCTTCCGCAATGAGTGCGTGCGTCGCCGGGCAGATTTCCGAGCCCTTCAGTACCACCGTGTTACCGCAAGCGAGTGGAAGCGCAACCGCACGCACGCCAAGGATGACAGGCGCATTCCACGGCGCAATCCCGAGGCATACGCCTGCGGGTTGCCGAACCGCCATCGCCACGCTGCCGGGGACGTCGGACGGAATGACTTCGCCTGAAATTTGCGTGGTCAGTGACGCTGCCTCCCGCAGGCCGTCAGCGGCCAATCGCACATTGAAGTCGGCCCAGATGCGCGAAGCGCCCGTTTCGGCCGCCATCGCGGAAGCAAACGCCTCCGCCTTCGCTTCGAGCGCTTGCGCCGCGCTAAGGAGATAGGAACGACGCTGGGTCGGGCCCTGCTGAGACCAATGAGCAAACGCGACGGCAGCTGAATCCACTGCATCACGAACGTCGTCCAGCGTACACGCAGGGGCCACGCTTGCGACGTCCTGATCCAAGGGGTTAGAACGTTGGAATGTCGCGCCATTGCTCGCGCCGACATGCGCTCCGTTGATAAGCATCGAAATCGTCTTCATAGTCTCCGCCTTATGTTTCTCTTTTCCTGTAGGCCCTTCAGGCAATCACGACCTCGACAAGACGTGGCTCGCCCGCCTCGAGGGCTTCCTTCAACTTGTCCGCGAGCTCCGCGGCGTTCGCGACACGGAGACCTTTACAACCCATGCCCTGGGCAAGCGACACGAAATCCAAGCCGGGAAGATCAGTGCCCTGAACAGCGTCGTCGGAAGCGAATCCAAACACCGGCGCAAACTCTTGAAGCGCGGCATAGCGCTGGTTGTTCAGAATGACGAACGTGATCGGCAGACGCATCTGCACCGCGCTATAGATCGCCTGGATCGAGTACATGCTCGAGCCATCTCCGATCAATCCAATCACTTTGCGATCGGGAAGAGCGAGCGCGACGCCGACCGCTGCAGGCATGCCGTAGCCCAAGCCGCCGCTAGCCATCGTGAAAAACGTATTGCTCTTTGTGAACGGCAGATACCGTTGCATGGCCGGGCGAGAACTCGGTGCCTCTTCAACGACAACGTCGTTCGGATCGCGAACCTCCGCGAGGGTTTGCAGCGCGAAGGCGACCGACATCACGGGCGACGGCTCGGCACGAGGTGCTCTTGGCCGAGGCTCAGGCAAAGGACGCGTGTCTGGCGCCGCACGCGCAAGCAAGTCAAGCAAGCCGAGGCGGACGTTGCCGACCACCGCAACCCCTCCGGGCGTCCACGCCGCGACGTTGGGGTCGTCGATGAGTTGATAAAGCGCCGCGCCCGCCGGCACGTGCGGGCCTGTACCTTCGACGTGATACGAAAAGGCAGGCGCGCCAAGGACGCAAACGACGTCATGCCCATCGAGCAGCGAGACGATCTTTTCACGCATCGCGGGGAAAAATCCCGCGAAAAGTCGATGGTCCTCGGGGAACGAACAACGCGCGCTCATCGGCGCGACAAAGACGCGTGCGTTATGTCTCTCGGCCAGCTGAACGACTTCCTTCCATGCGCCCGCCCGGTCGACTCCCGCACCTACCACGAGAGCCGGCGTTCTCGATGCGTCCAACGCTGCGCCGAGTTTCGCCAATGCCTCCGGGTCGGGACGAACCGAGTTGCTGACAGTCGCGCGCTCATGAAACTCCGCAGGCTGGTCCCAGTCATCCACGGGAATTGAAACGAAGACAGGCCCACGCGGCTCCTGCATTGCGATGTGATACGCGCGCTCCAGCGCGCGCGGCACGTCTTGCGCACGCGCGGGTTCGATCGCCCACTTCACGTATGGCTTGGGCAACTCGACTGCCTGTGCGGCGGAAAGGAACGGGTCGAACGGCAAGATCGAACGGGCTTGTTGACCCGCCGTGATAACGAGCGGAGTCTGATTCTTGAATGCCGTGAAGATATTGCCCATCGCGTTGCCGACGCCGGCCGCAGAATGAAGGTTCACTAACGCTGCGTTTCCAGTTGCTTGCGCATAGCCATCGGCCATCCCGACGACTGCCGCTTCTTGTAAGCCCAGGACGTATCGGAAGTCGGCAGGGAAGTCCCGAAACATTGGAAGCTCCGTCGATCCAGGGTTAGCAAAGATCGACGTCATCCCCAGTTCGCGCACGAGCTTAATGACGACATCCCTGACGGTGGCTTGTGTCGACGGACTGCTTCCTTCGCCTTGTTTGTCGCTGCCTGTCATTGCGATTCCTCTTTGGTTCAAGAGCGTTTCTGCTCTTCGGTGAAACGAGTATGGATTTCCGAGACATGCTTGAATATTGCTTTTTTGCGCGGAACCCTTTACCTTCAGGTAAAGGCTCGGAGCTTTTGCGAAATGTCATATGTTGAAGTAAGTGGCTGTTTTTGATGCTCTTTTCCAAGCCCAATTTGAGTTGATGGCCAATGCCCTAGGCCAGTGTCCCTAGGGAACACCCCAACGAACTCATGAGCTACAACCTCCATCAATTGCATGCTTTTACGACCATCGTGTCGTCCGGCAGCCTCGGAAGGGCCGCAGCATCGCTCAATGTGACTCAGCCAGCACTCAGTCGAACGATCAAGCGCCTGGAGGAAGATGTGGGCGCGCCGCTCTTTGAGCGGCACGTCAAAGGCATGCAGTTGACGGATATTGGCGCTGCCTTGCTGCCGCATGCTCAGCTTCTATTGCGGGAGGCAGAAAATGCGCGCGAAGAGATCGACGCGATGCGCGGACTCGCCAAAGGAACGATCAAGGTGGGAGCGGTTGGCAGTCTCGCCGCCCACTTCCTTCCTTTGGCGGTCGATCGTGTCTTGGAGAAATGGGGCAACTTGCACGTCGAAATCATCGAAGGCGTGTGGGACCGCCTTGCCGAGGGGCTCATCAATTACGAGATCGACCTCGCTCTAAGCACGGCCACTAATGACAGCGACGAGATCGTGGCCGTACCTGACTGCCGATGGGAGGACAACAGCTTCGTCGTAGCAGCTTTCAGCCATCCATTGCGCAAGAAACCCAAGCTCGCTCTCGCCGACACATTGACCGCGCGGTGGGCCATCCCGCCCAAAGGTACAGCCCCTTATGAACACATGCGAGAGACTTTTCTCTCTCGCAACCTCGACATGCCGGATATTGCCGTCCGGACGCGCTCGGTGACCGTGCTTAAAAGTCTGGTAGCCGAATGCTCGTTTCTGAGCTGGATGCCGGAACCGATGTACGACTCCGAAAGCAAGGCAGGGATCATGGGGACTCTGCCTATTCCGGGCGTTCGCGCCGCCAGAACATTGACAGCGTTTCAGCGCCGCGACGGGATACTGCCGCGTCCAGCCGCGCGTCTGCTCGACGAACTCAGAAGCCTGACCGAGGGCGGCATGGCGTTGCGGACCACGCGATAAGCCAAAGATTGCCATCGAGTTCGGAATCTCGGGAACTGCGTTAGGAAATAATCTAAATTCTCCGCCTGATTCGATTTAGTCTGCGCAAGCGCCCAGCGGCCGGGCCAAAATCAGTTTCAAATACCAAGTTAGAAATTGTTCTAAATGCGGCTTTAGAATTATTTCTAACTACTGCTTTAAGGCATTTATTAACGGATAATTATTTAGGATTTCCAGACTTTCTATTTTCATTTGGAACCCTTAATATCCGTTTCCAGCATTTGGCCTGGGATCGCAGGATTCGAGAAGGCACGTTATCCCCAGATAACCCACCTTTACGACTCTCGTCCAGTGCAAGTTCGTTGCATCAGTATGAATCCAACGTCTTTAACGATCCGGAATTCCGGAGGCCCCTCCACGGCCATATGCTGAAACCAAACATTCCTGGGAGCATTGCTTTATGAAGTCTTTCGCTATTTCCACTTTGATGGCCGCTATTTTGGGAGCTACTGCAGGTAGCGCTCTCGCAGCTGATGGAACGATCACGTTCAATGGAGCCTTGACGGCTTCGACATGTGAAATCAATGGTAATGACACGTCGTCCAAAGACTTTACGGTCAATCTTCCGACGCTGTCCACGAATGCCTTGACGAAATCGGGCGATACGGCAGGCGCCACTTCCTACCATATCGCGTTGTCCAAATGCACGCCGGTAACGTCGACCAGCAAGGCTTCGGTCTTCTATGAGGCGGGCGCCACCGTCGATCCGGTCGATGGACGTCTTATCGTCGCGCCAGGCGGCGCTCAAAACGTCAAGCTGCAAATCAACAACAGCGACGGTTCCCAGATCAAGGCCGGCTTTTCGACCGATCTGCAGAACTCCAAAGCGGCCGATATCTCGAGCGGCGCAGCGACGCTGTACTACCAGGCTGAATACTACGCAACGGGCGCCACGACTGCCGGCGCGGCCAATTCGTCTGTCGTGTACAGCATCGATTATCAATAAGTCGATAAGCACCGGGACCTCTCAGTTGTCAGGGAGGTCGGGAAGCGGGGCGGCTGCCCCGCTTTTCCAATCGAATGTGGCATTGAATTTCTTCGCGCAATGAAACTGATCCGCAAGACACTTACCTTCGCAACGATCTGCCTGTCGATCGCTGCATTCGCCCCGACCGCCATTGCATCCGTGGTGATTGCCGGTACGCGAATCGTTTATAACCAGAACGATTCCGAAGTTACCGTCAAATTAACAAACAACGGAAAACTCCCGGGGTTGACCAAGGTATGGATCGACCGGGGCGATCCGAACGCGAAGCCCGACAGCATCGAGGTGCCTTTTACCATCATGCCGCCCATCATGCGGATCGATCCGGGTAAATCGCAAACCTTGCGGATCATGAGTGCCGGTGAGGAGCTTCCTGCCGACAAGGAATCCCTCTTCTATCTGAATGTGCTCGAAGTGCCGCCGAAGCCAACCGGGGATGAAGCAAGCCCCAATCAACTGCAACTGGCTTTCCGTACGCGCATTAAGTTCTTCTTCCGGCCTAACGGGCTCAAAGGACAAGTCACGGATGCGCCTGCTCAGGTGATCTGGCATTTGAAACACGATGGCGATCAAAACATGATCGAGGCGACTAACCCTACGCCTTATCACATCTCATTCGATCGAATCCAGTTCGGTCGAGGCAGTAATGTGGCCGCCTTCGACCAAGGTGGAATGGTGGGGCCAGGCGAAACAAAGAAGTTTCCCTTGAAAGGGACGTTTCCCCGTCAGGGATCCAAGGTGAACTATACCGCCATCAATGACTATGGCGGGCCGCAAAACGGCGAAGCCGACGTTGCGCCCTGAGCCACTTAAGTTCGTATGGTTCTGCTTCAACAGATAAGACGCATTCCTAAGTTTTTATACGTTTCATCCCGGAAAGTATCTCCGCGTGCGTAGTGCGATGACGTGTGTGAGACACGCTGTCATACGTTTGGCTGATCGAATCGAAAATGAAAGACCGCCGCAATTTCCCGTCGGTTCACAAGTTGAATCCGATGTACTTCGTCACTCTGCAAGCTCTCGCAGCCATGAGTGCCAGTTCGCATGCGTACGCCGACGCCGCAACGAAGTATTCTGCCGTCGAATTCAACGAACAGTTTCTCGAATCGGGAAGCGGCGAAAAGGTGGATATATCCCGCTTCAACAAAGGGCAGGAAATCCTGCCCGGCACCTATCGTGCCGACACTTATGTGAACAACGAGTGGAAAGGCAAACTCGGCATCGAGATTCGTGGACCCCAAAACGGTGACGGCGTCGTGCACCCCTGCATGACGTCCGATCTTTTGACGCAATTCGGCGTCGACATCCGGAAATTGACTCCCGAAGCATTGGCCGCACTCGATGACGCGGATAAAACGTGTCCGTCGCTCGCTGATCTGATAACCGATGCCACGGCATCATTCGATAGCGGCGAGCAGCGTCTCGAAGTCAGTATTCCGCAAATCGTGTTGAATACGAGAGCGCGCGGTTACGTTGATCCGAAATTCTGGGACGAAGGCGTGCCTGCAGCTTCGCTCCAGTACAACGCGAATACCTACCACAGCTCATCCGGCGGGTTCAATAACGACTCACAGTATCTCGGCCTGATCGGCGGGATCAATGCCGGCCCGTGGCGATTCCGCTACCAAGGCAATCTGACGCATGACAATGTCAGCGGGCAGCATTATCAGACGATTCAAACCTACCTGCAGCGTGACTTCAAGGACATCAAGAGCCAGTTGACGGGTGGCGATACCTTCACCGATGGCGCATTGTTCGACAGTTATGGCGTGCTCGGCGTAACGCTCGGAACCGACGACCGGATGTATCCGGAGTCGCAACGCGGCTATGCTCCTATCGTGCGCGGCATCGCAAACAGCAATGCAAGAGTTCAGATTCGGCAGAACGGAAACATCATCTATGAAACGAATGTTCCGCCGGGGCCGTTCGAAATCAACGACCTTTATCCGACCGGTTACGGCGGCAATCTCGATGTAATCGTGACCGAGGCCGACGGTTCCCAGCGTATTTCCACGGTGCCCTATGCGGCGGCCGTCAATTCGTTGCGCGCCGGCATGACTCGCTACAGTGCCACGATCGGCGAATATCGCGATCCGAACATCGACATTCACCCGTTCGTTTCGCAGTTTACGATTCAGCGCGGTCTCAGCAATTTCCTCACGGTCTATGGCGGATTCATTGGCGCGGACATGTATGTCTCCGGCATGTTGGGGGCCGCGCTCAATACGAAAATAGGCGCCGTCGCCCTCGATGTCACGCAGGCGAGCGCCAGTTTCAAAGGCTATGGCTCGCGCAACGGTACCAGTGTACGGTTGAGCTACAGTCGTCTGCTTGAAGCGACGAGCACCAATATTGCCATTGCTGCTTATCGGTATTCGACTAGCGGTTTCTTTTCGCTGCCGGATGCCGTGCAGCAACGTCAGCTCTATCAGGACGGCCACCCCGATGCAATGACGGGAATGCAGAAGTCCCGTCTTCAGTTCGTGCTGAATCAGAGTCTCGGAGAAGGCGGCCGATTCGGTAATCTCTATGCGATGGGTTCGCTCACGAGTTATTGGAATCGCGCAAACCACGATACGCAATACCAGATTGGCTATAGCAATAGCTGGAAGCGCATGACTTATGGCGCATCGGTCGTCCGACAGTACGAGGTCGGAACGAATAAGTGGGACAACCGCATCATGCTGACGCTATCAGTGCCTCTGGGATTGGGCTCGCGCGCGCCTCAATCTAGCACCTATGTCCAGCACGATACGAGTAATAAGAGCACCAGTGTCCAGCAGTCCATTTCGGGCACGCTCGGCAACGACAATGCGTTCAGTTACGGCGTCAACGGTACGTATTCCGACGGAGGCACATACGGTGGCAGCGCGCTCAACGGCGGCGCGAATATCGGCTATTCGTCGCCGTTCGCGCTATTGACGGCCAACGCAAGCACCGGACGCCACTACAACCAGGTTGGAGCAGGTATTTCCGGCGGGATCGTGGCGTGGCGTGGCGGCGTCGCTTTTACACCCAACATGAGCGACACCGTGGCTGTCGTCGAAGCGAAGGATGCGGCAGGCGCGCGCGTCGCGAATGCTGCAGGCCTTCGTATCGATCCCTGGGGGCATGCAATCGTATCGTCCCTGCAACCTTACTCGAATAATGACATCGAGATCGATCCGAAGGGATTGCCGATGAATGTCGCGCTGAAGTCGACCGTGCAACGCACGGCGCCGACGGCGGGCGCGGTAGTGGCGCTCAAATTCGATACGGAGAATATCGGTAAATCCGCGTTCATCCGCGCAACTCAAGCGGACGGCAAGCCACTTCCTTTTGGTGCGGAAGTGACTGACGAGCAGGACAACATCGTCGGGACGGTGGCGCAAGGCAGCCGCATCATCGCGACAGGATTGAAGCAGGACTCCGGAAAGCTCAAAGTCAGATGGGGCGATGCGCCAAATCAGTCATGCGCGATTCAGTATCAGCCTTCCGAGAAAGCTATCGCATCCAGACCGGATCTGATCTCGATCGCGAATGGCGTGTGCCATTGAATCTTCCTCTGTGTCATTCAACTACAACTCCATGAACCTTTCGAGA
This sequence comes from Caballeronia sp. LZ008, assembly GCF_031451435.1. Taxonomy (NCBI): domain Bacteria; kingdom Pseudomonadati; phylum Pseudomonadota; class Betaproteobacteria; order Burkholderiales; family Burkholderiaceae; genus Caballeronia; species Caballeronia sp. LZ008. The sequence goes on from NZ_JARUXK010000003.1 coordinate 1,015,017, forward strand.
AAGATCCTTTCGGCTATTGCGAGGCGCCTCTCGCAAAGCTTCGCAGTCTTGATGGTGCTGCAGGGTAGCGCGTGGGCCTCGGCAACGTGCAATACAAACTACTCAGCGTTGGCGATGCCCGCATTCCCTTCGACGGTGGCCGTCCCGCGAGATCTACCGGTCGGCGCTCAGCTGACACCGTGGGTATCCCTGAGTACGGCGAACATGGTGACCTGCACTTCAAGCGGCCTGACCTATACCGGCATCACTTATTATTACGGCGGGATATCCAGCGCCGGCAGCAAAACCACTCAGACAGTCTCCTACAGCGGAACAGCATTTAACGTCTACCAGACGAACGTGCCTGGCGTCGGTATCGCGATGGGAGGAACCGTGACCGCGCATGGAAAGGCCGGCGGTCCGTATCCGTTTCCCTACTACTATTACAACAACGCTGACGGAACGAACTACAACAATGGCGGATCGATTATCGCGGCATTGGTGAAAACCGGCGATATCACACCCGGCACCATGACGGGCGGAACAGTAGCCCAGGCGTATGCGCTTATCTCCAGCACGCTGTCCGGAACATTGCCGCCCGCCAGCATCGTCGGCTCGCCTATTTCGATTACCGTCAATCCTGTCGCGATTACGGTATTGACCTGCCAGACTCCGGACGTCTCCATATCCATGGGCACTTATAAACCGGCGGATTTCCCAGCCGTGGGCTCGACGACCAAAAGCATTTCCTTCAGTCCGCAGCTATTGAATTGTCCCGGTGGCACGGCTATTCCCGGCACTTCGGCAGGGCTCATTCATAGCGTCCAATACCGAATCGATGCATCGAACGGCACCGTGCCGGGATTCAGCAATGTAGCCGCCTTGGGTGGAAGTCCATCCGCCGGCGGCGTCGGTATCCAACTGTACGACAGCACCGGCGCCGTTTTCGAGTTCGGCGTATATCGAACAATGGCTGGTTTCAACAGTGCGACCGGCGGGAATTACAGCATCCCCATGTCGGCGCGCTATTACCGCACCGGAGCCGTAACCGCCGGACCCGCGAATTCGACGATGACGATGACAGTGAACTACCAATAGAGCGCCTGCCGAAACAGCCTTTCAACTTTCTTCGATACTACTGGAGACCTTATATGAAGACGCTCAAGTTATTCTTCGCAATATGCGCGCTCAACGGAGCCGGATCGACGCTCGCAGCCGATGCAACCCTGAATTTCACCGGAAATATCATCTTCCCGACATGCACTGTGGACGCGGCTTCGAAAACAAAGACCATCAATCTAGGCACGGTCAAAACCACGGATTTCCAGCAGTCGGTCGGCGCCACGCTAAGCCCGCAGGCATTCAATCTGCAATTGACTGGCTGCGCTACTGGAACGAACGTGTCGATGACCGTGAATGGCACGCAAGATACTGTCAACAGCGTTCTGAAAAATACCGCGGGTACTGCAACGCAGGTAGGCGTGCAACTGCTAAAGGCGGCGCAGTCCGGTGGCACCACGGGAACGGCCATAACCCTCGGTGCTACGACGGGCGCAGGCACGCCGGACGGGGCCGGGAATCTGACCATACCCATGGTGGCGCAATATTATCGTCTCGGAACATTAACCGGCGGTACCGTGAGCGCCACTGCTACCGTGGATTTCACATACAACTGAATACACTCCAATATCCCGGATATTAACTAGGATTAGTACTTGCCATTCAGCAGCGGTTAGAAATAAATCTAAATGCTTTTATTTAGGAATTATCGACATTGAAATTTTGCTGACAGGTTCGATAGAATCCTTGTACACAGTCAATTAGATCTTCTAACTCAACGCCTTGGCTTTTTTTCGGCGAAATAAGTGAACATTTCGCTCGTTTCAATTCGATCTTCATAAGGAGATAGCGATGCAAAAGGTAGATAGGAACGACTTGGCAAAGATGCAAATTTCGGGCGGCGCAGAAAAGGGGGCAAGCAGTTCATCCTCCTCTTCGTCTACCGTGTTCATCAGCGTCACGCAAACGTCGACAAGCGGTGGCGGACCGCTCGCAGTCCGCATTTAAGCAAGAATCCACAGAGTTTCCAATGTCCAAACGGTGGTCAAAATCGCTTGGACACTGGCACAAGCAGCCGAATGATATCGGCAATCTTATATTTCCATACTAAAGGAGTGGGAAATGCAAAAAATCAATCGTGAAGCGCTCGCTACGGTTCAATTGGCTGGCGGTTGCAAATCTTCCAAGGCCGCGTCGCGATCGACGTCGACGGTGGTGATTTACGTGAACCGCGCGTAAGTCTCTCGCCACATCACAAATCCATGCTGTTCGCCATATCGATGCTCGTCATCGATCCGGAATCTAGCCGATTTGTTTGATGAACGTGATTGAGGGTGAATCTTAAAAGTTCACCCTCAATTTCTTGCGAATTAAGGAAAGTAAATTCGGATGGCCGCGGCAGGTTTTCAACTCAAGAAATGGCTTACCTTGCAACGGCATCGTGTATGCCACGGGCTCATCGGTCACATTCCGAGACGCAGGCTGGAAACTTTCGCTTTTGCGATGTCGAAAATCCAGCATCTCTTAAGCCCGACGTGCAGGGCGGACGGAAATATCAGAGCGGAAATTGGCCGAAACGTCATCGGTCTGCCTGAAAAGCAGGCGGGGCGTGCGAAATTTGCGGCGCAGCTGGAAACGCTCGTTGACCAGCGCATTTACTTTGGCCGCTACATTCGCAACGGCGAATCGTGGACCGACCTCGACGCCATTGCGGAGTCCTTGGCCGATCAGGTCAAAGCGCTCAAGCGCAACGAGCCATCCCGGCCGGTATTCATATCGCCGTTCCACTACGTCTCGCAATACGCAAACATCTACGTTGTCGAGCGGATCGCCGCGTTGCTCGGTCTGACATCCCTTTCGGTTGTTTCGGGCGTTCCGCGCGATCAGTATGGCGATGACCACTCGCTCATACCCGGCATCTCCGTTTTATACACTTACGGCGACGCCAATCGTGTCGGCCTGGGGGTTCGTCTCGCAAGACGTCTGAAGCGCGATGGCGTTGCCGTGCTGTTCGCCGATATTCCGCCATTCAGCATGCATAGTTATCCGATGGAGACCATTGGCGTCTCCCTGCTCGGTCGCAATGCGCGCGTGCACAGGGGAATATTCCGGATCGGCGGACAATTCAATGCGTTGATGCTGCCGTTCTATCTTCGTTTCGAAAAGGGATGCTTCAGCGCCAGAACGTTCGACCTCGTCGAACTCGCTTCACCGACCGCGCCCCAGCAATTGGCCGACTGCATTCAGATCGCGTTGTCGGAGAACTATCAACAATGGACCTGCGCCGGCCATCCCTCCATGTACGCATTTGCCCCCGCGAGATAGCGACCGTCGAAACCCGAAGGCCGATTCTGGTTCGACACCACGGTCTCCTTGAAGCCGTTCCGATTTTCTATGCAACCAACTCCCCTGCCTCATTTCAGGGACGTCCCATGGCGGTGGATTGCCTATGCGGCGTCGATATTCGTCACCATCGCCATTGTCTTCGGCTTCATTCGCGAAATCGAACTCAAGCAGGATGTGCCCTGCGAAATCGTATCGCCGTCGGAGGTGAAGATTCGAGGCGTAAGCGGACTGATCGCATCGATTTACGTCCAGCCCGGACAACGCGTCGCGGCCGGCACGCCGCTCTTCAAGCTGCAGCGCGATTTATCGCTTACAACGGACGGCAATCGGCGGCAATCGTTCGATATGAAGCTACGTGATGATCAGATTCGCGCAATCGACGATCAATACGCCGCGCAACGGAATCAACTCAGTGCGCAGCGTGAGGCGTCGCGACTCACGGAGTCCAGCCGCCGCGCGGAGCTGGCCGCATTGGACGGACAACTCGCGCAGAACGGGCAACTCGTAAGCGAATATGTAAAGCGGCTCGCGCGACTCAACACGGTATCGGATTACGTCACCGCGGACAAACTCGAACAGGCGAGCGCGGACGTCCATCAAGGCAAGGCGAGCGTCGCACAGGGAATGGCGCGCCGTGGCGAACTGGTCGGCGCAATTAGCGTCGCGAAGAACGAGCAGACGAGGCTCGATGCGCAATTGCAGGAAATGGACGCGCGCCACAAGCGCGACATTCAGGACGTAAAGGCACGCTTCGAGCAAGGACTTCTCGATTCGACCGTTTCTGCGCCGAAGTCCGGCGTGGTCACGTTTTCCAATCTCGTCGAGGGACGCATGCTTGCGCCGGAGAACGTGGCGCTCGTCATTGCGACGGAAGACACCGGTCCGCTTCGCGCTGCGTTGAGCATCCCGTCACGGCGACGAGGATTCGTCCGCGAAGGGCAAATCGTGAGGTTGAAGCTGGACGCTTTCCCCTATGTGAAGTTCGGCACCTATGAGGCGCGTATCGATTCGATTTCTCGAACCGCAGTGTTGCCCGCGAGTCCGCCGACTTCACCGGCTTCGTCCAGTTCCCAGAGCGGCTCGAACTCGAGCGATACCACCGAAGGCCAGAAGAGTACCGACGGCGACTATCTTGCGTGGGCGACGCTGAGCGGAGAGACATTCGATTTCGACGGACAGCATCTGGCGATCCTTCCGGGCATGCGAGCAACGGCAAGCATCGTAGTCGAACGCCGAACCATTGCCGAATGGGTGCTCGCGCCCTTGTTCAGAATCATGAGAGGTTAAGGTGCGGGTCATTTACCAAAACGAAGTCGCGGAATGCGGCTATGCATGTCTCGCCATGGTGCTGTCGAATTTGGGACGCGCAACCGAAGTGCGCGAGCTGTCGGCACATAAGCCCATCTCGGCGAACGGCCTCACTCTGATGGATCTTTACGACGTTGCGGTCGAATTCGGCCTTTCCGTTGAGGCGTACCGTTTCGACCCTTCCGAACTTTCAGCGGTCAAGAAAGGTTCGATTCTGCATTTCGGCGGCGCGCATTTCGTCGTGTTCGAAAAGGCCGGACGCGGGTATGTGAATGTTATCGATCCGGCAACAGGCCGCCGGCGGGTATCGATGGATACCTTCCGCTCCGCCGTTTCGGGCTTTCTGCTGCAATTCTCGCCAACGCCGGAGATGCCGCGAATTCGCGCGAAGTCGCGTGTGCCGGCGGCAATGCAGCGCGTGAGGGCCGTGAATCCGCAGTTGCGTGCGCAAATCGGCAAGGTGCTGTTCGTCGCGCTCGGAAGCCAGTTCACGATTCTCGCCATGCCGTACTTCGGCAATCTCGTTCTGGATTATGTGGTCGCAGCGGATAACCGCAATCTGCTGAACGTGCTGGTCGTTACGTTCGCAAGCATTTTCGTTTTTGGCGCGTTGAGCGAATACGTGCAGAAGTACCTCACCGAATTGATCTTCAATCTGGTCCAAATCAACTCGACGGAAGGACTCATCGGGCATCTTCTGCGCAATCCGATGCCATGGTTCGAGAAGCGGCACGTCGGCGATGTATTCGCGCGCGTGAAGGCGCAGGACGAGATCACCGGCTACGCGACGCGCTCCATCGTCTCGTTGTGCATCGACGTGGCGGTAGGAACGCTCGCGCTCATACTCATGCTGATCCAAAGCCGGCAACTGACGCTCATTGCACTCGTGGTATTCGCCGCGTACGTGGCGCTGGCGTTGAGCATGTATCCCGCGATGCGCGACAATCACGCGCTGGTCACGGAAACGTCGGCCCGTTGCGATGACGCGCTGATCGAGACCATCCGCGCGGCGTCGCTGCTCAAGCTTGCACAGGGCGAGACTCGACGCACGTCGGTCTACATGACGATCTTCAAGGCGTATGCCGTGGCAGCGCTCGCGAAGAGCCGATTGAACTGCACGCGCGACAGCCTGCTCAAACTCGTCAACTACGCGGACACCGTGGTTCTCACATACATGGCGGCACGGCTCATGCTCGGCGGCGTCGTTTCGGTCGGCGTGTTCTATTCGTTCCTGATCTACAAGTCGTTGATGTCGGAGCGTTTTGCCAACGCCATCAACGCGATGTTTCAGTACTTCATGTTGAGCGTGCCGGTCGCGCGGGTCGACGACATCGTCGAAGCGCAAACTGAAACTTACACGCCATTGAGCGCGAGCGAACGGGCGACGGAGATACGCGATTTCTCGAGTATCGAAATGCGCAACGTGACGTTCAGCTACGGCGTATCCGATAAACCCGTGCTGGCCGATCTCAATCTTTCGATTCGCAAAGGCGACAAGATCGTCATCACCGGTCCTTCGGGGAGCGGCAAGTCCACGGTATTCAAGCTCTTATCGGCGGCCGAGCCGCTGCGGGAAGGGCATATCGAACTCAACGGAATCGCGTGGCCGAATCTTGCCGTCGATGAAATTCGGCGCCACATGGCTCATATGCGCCAGGGCGACATCATCCTTCACGGCTCGATTGCCGACAATATCACCTTGTTTGCGGCGAATCCCGACGACGACCGCATACACAGGCTGCTTTCCGACGTGGGCCTTCTCGACGATGTCATGCGTCTGCCGATGCGCACGCGAACCGTCATCAGCGACACGATTGCCAACATCTCTGCGGGGCAGCGTCAACGTCTTTTGCTGGCGCGCGCGCTCTATCAACAACGCGAGATACTGATGCTCGATGAGCCTACTTCGAATCTTGATCCCGCATCTGTGAAGCACATTGCGCAACTGCTTCGCAGTCTGAAGCAAACGGTGGTGGTCATCACCCACGATATGGCTTTGGCATCGGCATTCGACATGCGCTATGCATTCGCCAATGGCGGGCTCGTGCCTGAACACGTCGTGCAAGCATCTGATCCGGTGCTGGTGGACGCATGAAGAAGCCGGGATTCTCAGCAGTCTTGGTTGCGGTCTGCATGACGCTGGCTAATCAGACATGCGCGAGCGATCTGCTCGATATGGTGAATGCGTCGCTCTCACAGGATGCCGATCTCGCGCAGGCACGCGCCGCCTATGAGGCGTCGAAGCAGGCCATTCCCATTGCGCGAGCTGCCTTGCTGCCGCAGATAAGCGGAGGATGGGGCCGTGCGTATAACGAAATCAAAACGGACGGTTTTCCGCGTCAGAGCTATTGGCAAAACGGATGGACTTTTCAGGCCGCGCAGCCCCTCTTCGACTGGGCCAAATGGACGACCTATCAGCAGGCCGATCTGGTCGTCGCTCAAGGCGCGGTGCAATTCGCGGCCGCGCAGCAAGCGGCGATGCTCAAGGCGGTTCGCGCCTATTTCGATGCGCTCGCTGCGGAGGACGAACTCGAACGTACGAGCGAATATCTCGCCGCCATCGATGAACAGCACAGGCAAACGCGCCGTAAGCGCGCCGCCGGCGAAGCGACTGTCATAGACGAGCGCGATATCGATGTCGCTCTCGCCCAGGCGCGGATTCAAAACGCCGACGCGCGTCAGGACATGGAGGTGAAGCGTCGCGTTCTACAGCAGATGAGCGGCAAGCCATTCTCGCCGCTTTCGGGTCTTTCAGCGGGCACGAAGCTGCCGCGTATCCAGCCGGAAGATCCGGATGTCTGGGCCGGTCAGGCGAGCTCGAGCGGCTACGATGTGCAATCGAAACAGCTCGAGCTCGAAATCGCGAAGATGGATTCGAAAAAGGCGCGTGCGGCGCACTATCCGGTCGTCTCGCTTACCGGCACCTACACGCCGGCTGGCGCAGCGTCGGGCTATGCGCGCCCGACCACCACGACCACAGCCATGCTCCAAGTGATGATGCCGCTCTTCTCCGGCGGAGAGATACAGGCGCGATTGAAGCAAAGCCTGGCGCAGCAGGACAAAGCGCAGGACGCGATCGAATCCGCGTCCTTCACGGCCGAGAAGGATGCGCGTGAAAACTACGCTGCATATCTAAAGGCGCGCGTTCGGAGTATCTCACTCGAACAGCTATTGCAGACATCAAAGGAAGCATTGGCCGCAACCGAAACGGGCTTCAAGGTCGGCAGCCGGACGCAGGTCGACGTTCTTCGTGCACTCGACTCGTACTTTACGGTTCGCCGCGATCTCATGCGTTCTCGATACGAGGTTATCGTTTCCTCGTTGCAATTGAAGGCGAACGTTGCGTCCCTGACCATCGACGATATTTCCTACGCAAACACGCTGTTGTGCTGCGCGAAAACATCGGACAACGGACCATCCTTACGCTGACTGTGCAAGAGTGCATTGACGTGCCGAATACCTTGAGTTCGTTCACGTAACCCTTCTGGCTTTGCCAGAGCAGTTCGCTCTAATACGCTTGAAACGCGCATCGGGAATTTCCCATTGCGCGTTTTTTGTTGCCTAAAAGGATCGACATGAGTTATTTGCATGCCGTCTCGCAGGCATCTATCAAATCTCAAAAAAGATTTGCTCCAAAAATAGGATGAGTCTTATTATGTTCTTAAGCTGATTAAGTTCCCGCAGCGCGCAGATAAGGAATCCCGAGCACAAGAAGTTTCATTACAGGGGCCGAGATGAGAAAAGCGAAGTGGTTGAATATTGCCCGGCACGCGCTGCGCTGCGCCGTCGTGAGTTCCCTTGCCGGGCTTTGCGTGCCGGCTTTCGCGACGCTCGTTCCGGGCGGCACGATCACGTTCAGAGGTGCATTGGTTGCGCCGCCGTTTGACATCGCTGCCAGATCTGCTTCCATGCTCGGAACCAGTGGATTCCAGAACGATTCCGCTGATGTGAAAGGCGTACGTTCCTCCGCCGTTGTCACCTATTACGCGCCACTGCACAATGCGCCGAGCGCGGAGGTTTCGTTGGTCGTAGTGGGCGATCGTGCCGCTGCGGTGAGTTCGCATTTCATCGACGGCGCGGGACAGCGCGTCGGGCCGTCCCTGGGCCGCTCATATCACGTAGGCCCGGCAGGCGGCGCGCTTCTGATACGGCGATCCGAAAACGCGCGCGCCGAATCGACGACGCTCGTGACCGTCGTCACCGAATACAACTAGCGCATTCAACGCGATGCATATCGCTGCAATCCCGCGATGCTTTCCCGCAGTTCGTCTTGCAGCCGCGCCATCAATTCGGCGGCGGGCAACTCGCGCGCGAGCGCGGCGGCTTGCCCCGCCCATTGCGCGCCGTAGCCGAATTCGCTCTTTGCTTTCGCCGCTGCGTGCAATGCCTTGCCTGCATCGTAGGTAATCGGATACGCGGGAATGGCAGGCGCTCCTTCGGCGCGCCCGAGTTCGGTGAACTTGTTGACGAGGCCGCGCGCCTTGCGCCCCGAAATCGCCGATGTGAACGTCGTGCGTTCGGCCGCATCGGTCAAGATCGCGCGACGGTAGCCCGCATCGATCGACGTCTCCGTGCAAGGCACGAACGCCGTGCCCAATTGCGCGGCCTGTGCGCCCAGCGCAAGCGCCGCCGCAATGCCCGCGCCGTCCATGATGCCGCCCGCCGCGATCACGGGCACATCGAACTTGCTGGCGAGAAGACGCGTCAGCGCCAACGTGCCGAGGTTGTCGTCGTCGGCTTGCGGATCGAAGATGCCGCGATGTCCGCCCGCTTCGATGCCCTGCGCGACGATCGCATCCATGCCCGCCGCGACGACCTGCTCCGCCTCACGCAAATTGGTTGCGGACGCAATCAGTTTGATGCCCGCGTTGCGCAACGCATCGATGTATTCCTTCGACGGCAAGCCGAAGTGAAAACTCACGATCGCGGGCTTCTCTTCGACGAAGACCCGGAGCATGGCATCATCGACGACGAAGCTCGTATAAATCTCGCTCAGCTTCGCGGGCGGCGTCGCGCCGTATTGCGCGAACACCGGCGCGAGCCAGTTCGTCCATGCCTGCTCGATAGCGGCGTCGGCGCGGGCCGGCTCATGACAGAACACGTTGATGTTGAACGGCTTGCTCGTCAGCTCGCGCGTCTCGCGAATCACCTTGCGCGCGCCTTCCGCGTTCATCGCGCCGACGCCGAGCGAGCCGAGCCCGCCCGCATTCGATACGGCCGCCGCGAGCGCGGGCGTGCTGACGCCGGCCATCGGCGCCTGAATGATCGGCACGTCGATGCCGAGTAGCGATGTCAATGCGTTCTTGCTCATGAATGTGCATCCTCTGAACGTTGATTCAACGCGTGCCGAGCTTCTCGACGACGAAGTCGACAAAAGCCCGCACGCGCGACGACAAATGTCTGCCGTGCGGATACAGCAGGATGAACGGCCTGCTGCATCCGCCGTAATCGCGCAGCACCTCGACAAGCGTGCCCGCGCGCAGTTCTTCCTCGACGGTGAAGCGATAAATCTGGAACAGACCCGCGCCGTGACGCGCGAGCGGAATGCCCGCGAGCGCATCGCCGGACGTGCCGTAGCCGCCTTGCGTCGTGATTTCCACGAGTTCGCCGTTCTGCATGAAGAGCCACGGCACGGGCCGTCCGGTGCTTGGCATCTCGAACTGGATGCATTCGTGCGCGAGCAGATCTTCGATTGTTTTCGGCACGCCCGCGCGCTTCAGATAAGCCGGCGACGCCACCGTGACCAACTCCGCATCTTCGAGCTTGCGCGCGATCAGACCGGAATCGCGGGGTGCGCGTCCGCGTATCGCGAGGTCGAAACCTTCATCGGCGAAGTCGATGTTGCGGTTGCTCAGATGCGCTTCGACCGTGACATCGGGATAACGCTCTCTGAACTCCGCAAGCAACGGCAGCATGCGGTAATGCCCGTAAGGCGTCGGCATGCTGATGCGCAACACGCCCTTCGGCGTCGTCTGCTGGCCGGTGGCTTCGCGCTCCGCTTCCGCGAGACGATTGAGCGCATCGCGACATTGCTCGAAGTAGCGACGGCCTGCATCGGTCAGTCGAATCTGGCGCGTCGTACGCACGAAAAGCCGCACGGCGAGGCGCTTTTCGAGTCGCGCGACCGAGCGGCTCACGGCCGCCGGCGTGACGCTCGCAGCGGTCGCCGCGAGCGTGAAGCTGCCGAGTTCGGCTGCAAGGCAGAAGAGTTCGATGCTGCCGAGAAGAAGGTCGTCGAATTGCCGCTGCATGTCGATTGGCTTCGCGTCGCTGTCGTTTTTGCTGAATCTTCGCCGCTTGCACATGAACGGTCAACCGACGGCGTTTCATACGGATCGGCGCGCCGGGGCACAAAAACGAACGCCCGCTTCTTCCACACGGAAAAAGCGGGCGATTAGTTGCACGCGTAACGATCGATTACTTCGCGGTCGGCATCACGAATTCCGCGCCCTTCTCCGTGCTCTCGGGCCAGCGCTGCATGATCGACTTCTGCTTCGTGTAGAAGCGCACGCCTTCTTCGCCATACGCGTGCATGTCGCCGAAAAGGCTGCGCTTCCAGCCGCCGAATCCGTGCCACGCCATCGGCACCGGAATCGGCACGTTGATGCCGACCATGCCCACTTCGATGCGACGGCCGAATTCGCGCGCGATATGACCATCGCTCGTATAGCAGGCGACGCCGTTGCCGAATTCGTGCTCGTTGACGAGATCGACCGCTTCGCTGAAGTCTTTCACGCGCACGCACGCGAGTACCGGGCCGAAGATCTCTTCCTTGTAGATGCGCATGTCCGGCGTGACATGATCGAACAGCGTGCCGCCCGTGAAGAAGCCGTCTTCGTGGCCCGGCACCTTGAAGCCGCGGCCATCGACGACGAGTTTCGCGCCTTCTTCCACGCCCAGCGCAATATAACCTTCGATGCGTTCGAGTGCCTGGCGGGTGACGATCGGACCCATTTCCGCGTCGTCTTCCATGCCGTTCTTGATCTTGAGTTGCTGCGCGCGCTCTGCGAGACGCGGCACGATCTTGTCGGCGACATCGCCCACGAGCACCGCGACCGAGATCGCCATGCAGCGCTCGCCGGCCGAGCCGTAGCCCGCGCCGATCAACGCATCGACGGCCTGATCGATGTTCGCATCGGGCATCACGACCATGTGATTCTTCGCGCCGCCGAGCGCCTGCACGCGCTTGCCGTGCTTCGCGCCGGTTTCGTAGATGTAGTTCGCGATCGGCGTGGAGCCGACGAAGCTGATCGCCTTCACTTGCGGATGCGCGAGCAGCGCATCGACGACGACCTTGTCGCCCTGCACGACGTTGAAGATGCCATCGGGCAAACCGGCTTCCTTGAGCAGATCGGCCATGAACAGCGACGCCGACGGATCGCGCTCGCTCGGCTTCAGAATGAACGCGTTGCCCGCCGCGATCGCGACCGGGAACATCCAGCACGGCACCATGCACGGAAAGTTGAACGGCGTGATGCCCGCGACGATGCCGAGCGGCTGGCGCGTCGTCCAGTTGTCCATGCCCGTCGAGACCTGTTCGGTGTAGTCGCCCTTCAGCAGTTGCGGAATGCCGCATGCGAATTCGATCACGTCGATGCCGCGCGACACTTCACCCTGCGCATCCGAGAACACCTTGCCGTGCTCGGCGGTGATGATCGCGGCGAGTTCGTCGCGATGCTTGTTCATCAGTTCGAGGAACTTCAGCATGACGCGCGCGCGGCGGATCGGCGGCGTGTCGCGCCAGGCCGGGAACGCGGCTTTCGCGCTCGCGACGGCTGCATCGACATCGGCGGCTTCACCGAGCACGAGCTTGCGCGGACGCTCGCCCGTCGCGGGATTGAACACCGGCTGCGTGCGCGTGGCCGAGCCATGCGTGCGCTCGCCGTGAATGTAATGAACGACGTCGGCGGTATCGTTGAACGCTTGCATGCTGTCTCCTCTCACGGACTGGTTTGGCAATTGACACAGTGTAGGAAGCGATGCGCCCCTTGCAAAGACGCTATGATTGAACTCATTGTTTATATTGGCAAACAATCGGTTGATGGACGAGCAAAAGATCGAAGGTCTGTGGACCCATTTGCACTGGCTCACCGTGCTTGCGGAACAAGGCAGCTACACGGCCGCCGCCGCGCGGCTGAACGTATCGAAAGCGGCGATGAGCCAGCGCATCGCCGAACTGGAGCGCGCGGCGGGCGTGCCGCTCGTCACGCGCACGACGCGCAGCGTGCGTTTCACCGAAGCGGGCCGCAGGCTCGTCGACGATACGCGCGAGCAGTACGAGCGCATCGCATCGAGCTTCATGAGCGTCAAGGAGATGGCGGGCGTCGCGCGCGGGCTCATCCGCGTAACCGCGCCGATGGCCTTTTCGCGGCAGCAGCTCGTGCCGCGCATGGCCGGATTTCTGCACGCGCACCCCGATGTGCGGGTGCAACTGGAGGCATCGGACCGGTTGAGTTCGATCGCGACCGAAGGCTTCGATCTCGCGCTGCGGCACAGCGCGCAGGTGCCGGATACGCACGTCGCGTGGAAGCTGTGCGATACCCGTTCGGTGATCGTCGCGACACGCGCCTATCTGAAGCGGCGCGGCACGCCGGCGACGCCCAACGATCTCGTCACGCACGATTGCCTCGTCTATCCGCGGCCGCAGGCATCGAGCATCTGGTCGTTCGAAAGGAAAGGCGGGCGCAAGACTTCGACCGGGCCTCATACGCTCGCGGTGAGCGGTCCTTTCGCGGCGAACAACAGCGAAGTGCTGCGCGATGCAGCGCTCGACGATCTCGGCATCGCGCTCTTGCCGGATTTCACCGCGCAGGCCGCCGTGCAAGCGGGAAAGCTCGTCGTGCTGTTGCCGGAGTGGCGTCCGGTCGGCGCGTTCGCGGATCAGCTATTCGTGGTGCGGCCTTATGCGCCGCATGTGCCACGCGCGGTCGCGCTTTTCATCGGATATTTGCGCGAGACGTTCGCAGGCGGCTTTCCGCTCTAGAACGAAAAAACGCGCCGGTCCGAGACCAGCGCGTTTCGTGATGCGGCTTGCGGCTTGCTGCTTGCTGCTCAGTGATGCGCGAACGTCGGGAAAACGTCGGCTTGAACCGCGTTGACGCGAGCGCCCGATTGCGCTGAACCATCCGCCACACCGCCATATCCGTTTTGCGCGGCGACGCGCGCTTCGGCAGCTTGAACGTCGGCGGGATACTTCGAATCGCTGATGACGTTCGGGTTATAACCGGCCTTTTCCAATTGCACGATTTGCTCGCGGACTTCGGCGCGCGTCAAAGGCTGATTCGACTGCGCGAACGATGCGACCGGCGCGGCAAAAGCAAGAGCGACCGCTGCGATACCGATGAACTTGTTCATGATGCTTTCCTCCATCCATAAGTTTTGAGTTGCCGCTCACGCTGCCTTGCTTGCTTCGTGCGCGACCGTTGAACAGAGTTTAGGTATCGCACGCCCTAGGGTAAATACCTAAACGGCGAAATCACTTTTGGCGAAAACCCGACTAATACGGGCACGCGCGATGAGAACCAACGCCTTGCGAATCGCCTATAACCAAGAACGGAGCGCCGCTCTACGCGACGCATAGCACGAACGATCGTTTAATCAGGGGAATGGCCTTGAAACGAATCCTTGTGATCGGCGCGGGTTTCGCCGGTCTGTGGAGCGCGCTGTCGGCGGCGCGCAAGCTGGACGAACTCGGGCACGCCGACGAAGCGGAAGTCGCCATCGTCAATCCGGTGCCTTTTCATAGCGTGCGGGTGCGCAACTACGAACAGCCGCTCGACCCGACGCTCGTGCAACTCGATACCGTGCTCGGGCCCGCGGGCGTGCAACTGATTCAGGCGAAGGCGACGAGCCTCGACAGCGCGAATCGCCGTGTGACGATCGAACGCGACGGAGCATCGGAGACGCTCGACTACGACCGGATGATCCTCGCGGCAGGCAGCGTGCTCGTGCGTCCGCCGATTCCGGGCCTCGATCGCTATTCATTCGATGTCGACACCTACGCGGGCGCGTGCAAGCTGCAGGCGCATCTGCTGACCTTGCCCGCGCTGCCCGACACGCCCGGCCGCTATACGGCGGTCGTGGTCGGCGCGGGACTGACGGGCATCGAGTTGGCGGCGGAATTGCCCGCGCGCCTGCGCGAGATCGTCGCGGAAAAGGATCGCGGCAAGGTGCGCGTCGTGCTCGCGGATCGTTCGGCGCGGATCGCGCAATCGATGGGCGGCGCGCAGCATGTCATCGAAGGCGCGTTGCAGACGCTCGAAGTCGAGATGCGGCCAGGCGTGACGCTCGAATCGGTCGATGGCCAAGGTCTCACGCTCCACGATGGCGCGGCGAGCGAGCGCATCGAAGCGGCGACGGTCGTCTGGTGCGGCGGCATGCACGCGAACGCGCTCGCGGCGCAATTGCCGGTCACGCTGGACCCGCTCGGACGCGTGCCCGTCGATACGTTTCTGCGCGCGGAAGGCGTGCCGGGCGTGTTCGCGGCGGGCGATTGCGCGCGCATATTGATCGACGGCACGCGGCCATCGGTGATGTCGTGCCAGCATGGCCGGCCGATGGGACGTTACGCGGGCAACAACGCCGTCTGCGATCTATTCGGGCTGGAGATGCTGCCGCTGTCGATCGACTGGTACACGACCATCTGCGATCTCGGGCCGTGGGGCGCGGTGTATACGGAAGGATGGGACAGAAAGCTCGTCTCGGAAGGAGAGACGGCGAAGGCGACGAAGCGCACGATCAACGGCGAGCGCATCTATCCGCCGAAAAGCGGCACGCGCGAGGACATTTTTCGGGCGGCGGCGCCCGTCCTGCAAACGCCGCCGCCTACCGAACGCGCCAACAAGTAACGAAGCGTCAGACCTTCTTCACGGACGCTTCGTAGATCTCGTCGATCGACTGCTCGAGCGTCTTGTCGAACTCGCTGTCGCTCATGTCCTTCTTCAGCTCGTTGATGAGCGCGCGCGAGAAGCTCGCGATCATGCCGTGGTTCTGCGCGAGCTTCTTGCACGCGTCGCTGCGCGTATAGCCGCCCGACAGCGCGACGACACGCACGACACGCGGATGCTCGATCAGCGGACGATAGAAATCCGCCTCGTCGGGGATGGTCAGCTTGATCATCACGTTGCTCGATTCCGGCAGCGCGTCGAGGCCCTTCAGCAATTCGTCGCGCAGAATCTTTTCCGCGCCTTTCTTGTCCGGGCTCTTGATCGAGACTTCGGGTTCGAGAATCGGCACGAGACCGTGCTTGATGATCTGCGCGCCCACTTCGAACTGCTGCTTCGCCACGGCGGCGATGCCCTTTTCGTCGGCTTGATGGATCACCGAGCGCATCTTCGTGCCGAAGATGCCGAGCTTCACGGCGCGCGCCAGAAGATCGTCGAGACCGGGGATCGGCTTCATGATCTGCACGCCGTCGGCTTCGGCTTCGAGACCCTTGTCGACCTTCAGGAACGGCACGACGCCGCGGTCTTCCCACAGGAACGTGGGAACGGGCTTGCCTTCCGCTTCGCCGTCCATCGTGCGCTCGAACAGAATCGCGCCGATCACCTTCTTGCCCGTGAACGAAGGCGCCGTGATGATACGCACGCGCATTTCATGCATCAGCTTGAACATTTCGGCGTCGCCGTTGTAGGCGTCGTCCGGAATTCCGTATTGCCGCAGCGCGCCGGGCGTCGATCCGCCGCTCTGATCCAGAGCAGCGATGAAACCATCCTTCTCAGCCATTTGCGCGAGCATCTTTTCGTTAGCCACGAACATTTCCTCCTCGAAGTTCAAACACCGGACTTGTGCGCGCACAGTCCGGGCTTATGGTTCAGCTTCTGCAAGTGTAAAGGTTTTGACGGGCGCTCAAGTCGTGCAAATCCGCCATTTGCGCGCAAATGGGGTGATGTCGTGCGCTGGCGCACGGCCCGCGACAAGAAAACTTCAGGAAGGAGCGGAATTGAGGCCGCCCGCGTTGCCGGATCGCCAGACGATGCCGAGGGCGCGCTTGAAGAGCGATGGCGCGCGCGTGAAGTCGCCGGCTTGCGGCAGTTGCGCATGATCGTTCGATGCTTCCGATGCAGCTTCGATCGCCTCCGGTTCGGGAACGGGCTCCGGAACCGGCGCGAGCTTTTCGCGCGCGTCGCCGCAACGCTGGTTCAGCACGCGGCGCATGTCGGGGTCGTCGATCAGCGCTTGCGCGGTCGCCATGCCGCGCTCGAATTGCAGCGCATAGGCGATATCGGTGAAATCTTCGTAGCGGCCGCTATCGGCCAGCTCGTACGCCAGTTCGAGCGTGCGCCGGCGTTTCCATGCATCGAGATCGTCGTGGGCCGTGCTCAAGGTGTCCTCTTCTTCGCGATGAGGTGCCGAAGATGTTAGCCCGCGCCAAACTTTTTTCCGTTGTCGCGTCACAACAAGCAGACGAAAAGCATTCGCGATTTCAAACAAAAAGCGCTTGCCTGAAGCACTGGATTCGCGATAGTCCTCGCTTGACAAGGCTCGTGTAAGGTATTTAATTCACTCACCCGCCTCGCTGCGAAATGATGGGCGGCCGCCGACATGTCCTGTCTGCGCTGTGAAGCAGTCCCGACGTATGGATGTTCGCTCCGGTGCGGAGCGCGATGTGCCTTTATCGGAGCCGCGTCATGAACCCGCTTTCAGGAAGTCCGGCACGCGTGGCCGCTCTCGCTCTCGGCTGCGCGCTCGTCACGTCCGTAACCGGTTGCGGCGGCTCCGATTCCACCGATACGTCCGTCCCCGACGCCATCACGCAGATCATGAAAAAGCCCATGTATCAGGGCGCGACGTGGGCATTGCGCGTCGTCGATCTGAACTCGGGCGATCTCGTCTACGACATGAATTCGAACGCGCAGGTGTATGTGGCGTCGGTGCGCAAGGTGTTTTCGCTCGGCGCGGCGCTCGATCAATACGGCGCGCAGCATCAGTTTCAGACGCCGGTGTATCGCACGGGAACCGTCGATGCGGCCGGCACGCTCAACGGCAATCTCGTGCTCGTCGCGAGCGGCGATCTCTCGATGGGCGGCCGCACGAACGCCGACGGCACGCTCGCCTGGACCAACTTCGACCACAACGAAGCGAACAATCTCGGCAACGCGCAGATCACCGCGCCCGATCCGCTCGCGGGCTACGACGCGCTCGCGGCGCAGGTGGCGGCAGCGGGCATCAAGCAGGTCAACGGCGAAGTCGTCATCGACGATCGGCTTTTCGAACCCTTCGACTTTCGCGGCGAATTTCAATTGCGGTCGATCTTCGTGAATGACGATGTCGTCGATACGATCATCTCGCAGGGCAGCGCCGGCTCGGCGACGCCGGTGGACTATCGGCCGAAATCATCGGCGTTCACGGTGCAATCCACGTTGATGACAGCGGCGGCGGGCACCGAGGCGAAGATCACCGTCACGCCGACGGACCCGACCTGCTTCGGCTCGCTTGCCTGCACCGGCACGATCGGCGGTTCGATTCCGGCGAATTACGTGCCGCCGATCGTGCCGAATTTCCCGGTCATCCGCACGTTCCGCATCACCGCGCCGCAGAACTATGCGCGCACGGTGCTCATCGAGGCGCTCGCGCGCGCCGGCGTGAGGGTCACGGCGCCGGCTGTCGAAAACAACCCGACGCAACTTCTGCCCGCGAAGAATTCATATTCCGCCGATACGCGCGTCGCGCAGCTCACATCGCAGCCGTACAGCGAATATTCGAAGTGGATTCTGAAGGTCAGCTACAACATCGGCGCGGACACGAGCCTCATGCTCTTCGGCGTCGCGAACAACGGTTCGACCACGCTTCAGTCGGCGCTCGCGGCGGAGAACGCGAAGCTATCCGCCGCGCCGTTCAACGTGCCGATGAGCCAGACGCATTTCATCGACGGCAGCGGCGGCGGCGAAACGACGGCGACGCCGGTCGCGGTCATCGCGATGTTGCGCGCGATGAACGGCCGTCCGGCGTTCCCGGCGTATCTGGATTCGATGCCCTTTCTCGGCGTCGACGGCTCGCTCGCGAGCACGACCGACTTCGAAGCCGATCCGACGCTCGCGGGCGCGAAAGGCAAGGTGTACGCGAAGACGGGAACGTACGTGACCGGCATCGAAAACCCCGACGGCACCGCGACGACCACGCTCAAAGGTCAGGCGCTCGCGGGTTATATCGACGCGAAAAGCGGACGAAGGCTCGCGTTCGCGCTGATCGTGAACAACGTGCCGATCAGCGACGTGCCCGACATCATCAACGTGTTCAACGACGAAGGCACGATCGCGGCGAACATCTGGAAGCTGCAGTGAGCCGCTTTCGGCTCACCATGCGCCGGCGAACGCCAGCACCGCGCGATTGAACGCGCCGGAACTCGCGACGTTCATGCCGTGCGATGCGCGCGCGATCGTCTGACGCTCCGCGAACTCGATCCACTCTTCGAGCTTCTCGACGTTGTTGCGGAACATGCGCGGGCTTTTCTCGCCGTCGATCAGCAGCGTGCGGCACTTGATGTCGCGCGCCGCTTCGCGCGTGTATGCGGGCAGCGGATCGCGGAATTGCTTCGGCAGCGTGAGCGCGTTATCCAGCGCCATGCGACGGAAGCTCTCCGTGCTCTTCTTCCAAAAGCCCGGCATGCTGACCGAATCCACGAACATTTCGAGGCCGCGGTCGAATTCGCCCTGTTCGATCAGCTCGGCCACGCGCGTGCGCAGCGCGTTGGTCGCGGGCGGCAGCGTGGCGGGCGTGGCCTGCGGCGAGGTTTGCAGCGGACCGCCCGGATCGGCGAGCGTGAGCGTCTTCACGAGCCGTGGATACTCGCGCGCCAGATGAAACGCGACGCAGCCGCCGCGCGAATGCCCGACGAGATGCACAGGCGCGAGATCGAGCGCCTCGATGAACTCCGCCATTTCCGCGACATGCGCTTCCCAGCCGAATTCGCCTTGCACGAAAGCATCGACGGCGGGCCAGTAATGCGACAGGCTCGGCGCGATCACGCGGAAATGCTTCGCGAGCGGCAAAATCTGCGCGTCCCAGTAGCGGTAATCGCACAGCGAGCCATGCACGAGAACGAGCGGCTCGCCCTCGCCGCACTCGATATACGGCACGGAAATGCCCGATTTCGTCGTGGCAAACGACGGTTCAGGCAGACCTTGCACGGCAGTGAGGACGGAGAGATCGGTTCGCGCGTTCATGAGTTAGCTCCTTGGATGCGACTATGCGCCGCGGCGAAGCAAAAGAAAAACGCATAATTTTGATAGAATCGTTCAGAATTTCTGATAGCAACCGGTCGCTCACCATGAAAGCGCTCGATCTGGACGTCCTTTCGATGATCATCGCCGTCGCGGATACCGGCAACATCAGCCGCGCGGCGGAGCTCGTGCATCGCTCGCAGTCGGCGGTCAGCATGCAGATCAAGACGCTGGAAACCGCGCTGGGCAAGGCGCTGTTCGTGCGCAAGCCGCGCAGCGTGGTGCCGACGCAGGACGGCGAAGTGCTCCTCACCTACGCGCGGCGCATGATCGCGCTGCGCGACGAGGCATGGGCGGCGGTCGTACGGCCGGACGTGACGGGACGCGTGGTGATCGGCGTGCCGGACGATTACGCGTCGTCGCTTTTTCCGCCGATCCTCAAGAAATTCTCGGCGACGTATCCGAAAGTCGAGATTCAGGTGGTCGGCCTGCCGAGCGTCGCGCTCGCGCCGATGGTGAAAGACGGCTCGGTCGATCTTGTCTGCGCGACGCGCGTGAAGGGTTTGTCGGGCGAATTTCTCCGCCACGAGCCGATGGTCTGGGCCGCCGCGCCCGGCACCGAGATCTGGAAGGAGCGGCCCTTGCCCATCGCCGTGTTTTTGCCGGGCAGCGTCGCGCGCGAAAACGCGATCCGCAGCCTGGAGCGCGCGCGCATCGGCTATCGCACGTCGTATGAAAGTCCAAGCCTGCTCGGTCTGCTGACGATGGCCGAAGCCGGTCTCGCCGTGACGCCGCTCGCGAAATGCGCGGTGCCGGCGCATTTCACGCTGCTCGGGCCGGCGCAAGGCCTGCCCGATATTGGCACGCTCGAAGTGGTTCTGGCGCGCAGCGCGGCGTCGAAACGGCCGCCGTGCGACTTTCTCGCCGAACGCATCATGGCCGAGTTGCGGCGCTGATTTCGGCTTCTATCGCCTGAACGCGGCGCGCGGTCCACGCGCGCAACATGCCGTTCGATACGACCATCGGCAACGACGCCGCCATGATCCGGTACACGCCATTGCGGCGCACCTTCGAGACCTTCTGCGGATCGAGCCACGCTTTGTTGCGCGCGAGCAGGACGAGCGTATCGAGGCCGATCATGATCGGCCAGAGACACGCGAGACGCAGACGGATCGCGCTCGCCGGAATCGCGAGCGTGTAATCGACGGCGTCTTGAAACAGCGCGAGCGACGTGCGCAGCAATTCGAAAAGCACGGGCCGCGCGCGCGCCGACGTTTCGGGCCGCAACACATTTTGCGGCGTGAGGCCATGCCGCGCGAGCATCGATTCGGGCAGATAGCATCGGCCGATGCGCAAATCCTTCGCGCAGTCGCGCAGCACGTTGGTCATCTGCAGCGCCTTGCCGAAGCGCACGCCGAGCGCGAGCATCGTGTCGGGCGCGGCTTTCAGCGTGCCGGGCATATGCGCGTACGTCATCTTCGTCCAGAATTCGCCGACGCAACCCGCGACGAGATACGTATAGCGATCCAGTTCGCCGAATTCCCGCAACGCGACGATCTCGCCCGATGTTTCGTCGGGAAACGTGCGCAGATCGAACTCCATGCCGGTGGAAAGCGTCGTGACGATGTCGCACACGGCGGCCCGGTCGTCGGCGTTCAATTGCGGCAGGATCGCGAGCGCCGCATCGAGCGATTCGAGCAGCGCGCGTTCGTCCGGCTGCGCCTGCTGCCCCGCGACCTCACCCGCGATGCGCGCGAGCGCGCCGTCGTCGGGCGCACCGTTGATTTGCGCGCGCAGCGAGAGCAGCAATTCCAGCCGACGCTGCGGCGAAATCAGCGATGTATCCGCGATCGTATCGGCGGCGCGCGCAAGCAGATACGCGAGCCCGATGGGGTCGCGCATGCCCGCCGGCAAAATGCGCAGCGTGAGATAAAACGACCGCGACACGCTCTTGAGAAGCGGGCCCAGCAGGAAGGCCCGGGGCGAATTGTTCATGACTTGGATCGGATGACTCGGCCGGAAGCGCGTTGGAAAGCGCGCCGCGGCATTGTATCCGTCCTCGTCGATTTCCTCCGGCAGCGACCGGCTCAGTCACGCGGCCCGTAATCCAGCTTCGGATACCAGTTCGTCCCGCGTCCCTCGGGCGTCATGTCGAGCACGGTCCAGAGCGGCATCAGATCGGGCGCGCCGCGCGGATCCTCGTTCGGATCGGCGGTCGAAAAATCCATCTCGCCGCTCCAGAAATGACGGATCACGCCGTCACGCCGCGTGAAGACGTTGAGCGCGGGATCGTCGCCGCCTTCCTTCGATATCGCGTGATAGTCGCGGCTGAAATTGCCGTTCGTATCGGAGAAAAGCCGCAGGTCGCGCCAGCCGCGCTCCTTCTTGAACGCGACGAGTTTCGCGAGCGGCGAACGCGCGATCACCGCGAGCGCCACGCGCTGCTCGATATCGCGCGCCTCGCCGTCCCACGCCGACAAGAGCGACGTGCACATCGGACACGGCCGCTCGCGCTGCGGCCCGAACATGTAGCTATACGTGACGAGCGTGTCCTTGTCGCCGAAGAGCCCGGCGAAATCAACCGCGCCACGCTCGCCGTCGAATCGATAATCGCCCGTCACTTCGCCGCCGGGCGGCAACGCGCGACGCATCTGCGCGACGCGCTCGATATGCCGGCGCAAGTCGATTTCCGCGGCCAGCAACGCGGTGCGCGCCCGGCGATATTCGGCGCTTTCGTTGGGAAATCTCATCGTCGCGCGCTGCGCGAGTTCATCGGCGGGAATGTAGTTCGTGGTCGTGCTCATATCCGATCTCCTTTCAGAATGGGCGATTCAGTCGCGGTCCGGCGCGCCGAGCGGAAACAGCGACCGGTAAGGCCGCGCTTCGTCGACGGCGCGCGCGAACGACGGCCGCGCGAGCAGGCGCTTGCGATACGCGATCACGTTCGAATACCGCTCCGCGATGCGATGACACCAGTCCGCATAGAACAGGAACGGCGCGGCGCCGCAATCCGCGAGGCTGAACGCGTCGCCCGCCGCCCATTCGCGCGCGGACATCTTGCGATCGAGAAACGCGTACGACGTGTCGAGCATCGCGCGGGCATCGGCGACGCCGCGCGCGTCGCGCTCGTGCGGATCGCGCATCGCGTCGAAAACGATCTTCTGCTGCGGCGTGGACACGTAGTTGTCGAAGAAACGATCCATCCAGCGCGTTTCGAGCGCGGCGCGCGGATCGTCGGGAACGAGGCGCACCGGGCCGGCGTGATACAGCCCGAGATATTCGATGATGACCGTCGATTCGATCACCGGGCTGCCGTCGTCGACGAGCACGGGAAAGCGCTTCATCGGCCAGATTTCGGCGAGTTCGGCCATCGAATGCGGCGTTTCGGGTGTCAGCGCGCGCCATTCGAACGGCGTGCCGTTCTCATACAGCGCCACCAGAACTTTCTGACAGTAAGACGAAAACGGATGTGCATAGAGTTGCAGGCTCATCGGGCTGTCTCCAGATAGTCGAGCGGATTGCGGACGCGGCGCAGCGATCGCGACATTTGCAGCGCCGGCTACTTCCACGACGAACGGCAGCGCTACGGATCGACCATGAATCGAGAAATTTTGTTGTGCGCCGCGGCGTGAACGCTGCCGATTTGCTAACGTGCGCGCTCGAAGAAATTCCAACGGACATCGTGTGCATTGTCCGTCGAGGCCGGTCTAAAAGAATGAAGCGCAAAAGCAAAATCGAGATCGTCTTTGCCGACGATCGCCCCGTCGTTTTATATGGGCTGCAAAGCTGGTTCGAGTCGAGTGACCGGTTTCGGGTGTCGGCGTGCGTCAGGAACGCCGATAAATTGCTCGCGAGGCTGAAGACGACGAGCTACGACGTAATCGTGCTGAGTTGCGGCATGGAAGGCTCGCCGGCTGACGACTTCGCGTTTTTGCGGGAGATGCGCGCGGCGTGTCCGGATACGCCGGTCGTCGTTTTCACCGACGGAACCAACGCCCACGCGCTCGCCGAGACGCAGCGCGCAGGCGCGGCGGGCCTCGTGAGTATGCGCGAGGGCGCGGGCGAGTTCGAACGCGTATGCGAGCGCGTGCTTTCCGGCGCGACAGGGATCGTCTCGGCGCGCATCGCCGCTTATCGCGACGCCGCCGTTTCTTCCGATGCCGCGCCCGACTATTGCGGCGAAAGCATGAGCGTCACGCAGTTGACCGTGCGGGTCTGACTGCGGCGACGTTATCCGCCGGTGCTTTGGCGATTTCGTGCGGATTCTTGCTCTTCGGGAATCCGACGTCTCGCCCGTCTTCGAATCCCTTTTCGTATGCGCGCTGATCGAGCGACTTGAATAGCGGCTCGATTTCGTCGACGTGCATGCGGATCAGTTCCATGAGCGGCTTGACGAGCGCGGCGCTGTCCTCGGTTTCTTTTGCATGGC
Organism: Caballeronia sp. LZ008; assembly: GCF_031451435.1. Classification (NCBI taxonomy): domain Bacteria; kingdom Pseudomonadati; phylum Pseudomonadota; class Betaproteobacteria; order Burkholderiales; family Burkholderiaceae; genus Caballeronia; species Caballeronia sp. LZ008. The sequence continues at coordinate 1,039,299 of NZ_JARUXK010000003.1, forward strand.
TGACGACTTGCACCATTGCGCGCAGCGTTTTTGCTCGTTGAGCGCATCGAAAGCCACACTTTAGACGCGTCCGCCCGATGCGGACACTAGAGAATTCGGATTCGTGCGGGAGCGCCGCTCTTTCTTATCGACCGGGTCTTTGATGGATCGGCTTGTGCGCGTAGTGGCTTATGGTGAGACAGCAAAGCGGAAAAGAGCGCGAGCTCGATGCAGTGGTGCGGATCGCTCAAGTGCTGCAAACCAGCGTGGATTCGCTCGTCGGACTTGAGCCGCCCGCTGAACCGCGCATTCACAACCCGCGGCTGCATGAGCTTTACGAACAGATGGATTTACTTTCGGACGAGGATCAGCAAGCGCTGATCGTTTTGATGGACAGTCTCGTCAAACGCTCGCAGATGTCGAAACTTATGGCGAGATAGCAAGGCAGTAAAAGCGCGAGCCGCAAGGGCGGCAACCCATGCGGCTCGCTGACCACCACCAACTCAAGCAAGGAGTTGATCATGGCTAATGCCAATGTTAAAGCACGTCCACCTGTCACGGAACGCTTCGTGACTATTCAGCAGTCACGGCGCGAGAACCACAATACTAACTGGTGGGGCAAGCCCCATGTCAAACGCACCGAGCCGCCGCTTTATCCGTGGCTCAAACTCGCCGGGCGGTGAATCGAACACGCAGGCTTCGAAGCAGGCCAGCGCGTGAGAATTAACGTTGAACATGGGCGGCTGACCATCACTGCCGAATAACGTTCGGGTGGCCGCGTCAGCGGCCACCCGAACCAGCATCATGATCAGAACTGGCGTCTATCAGAAAAATATTCTTCAAAGTCGACTGCATTGCATCTCGATCTTCTTTATCTATTTCAATCGAAACTTTCCTACTATTATTCCAGTGAAAGCAGTCCTCTGAGTCCGGCAGGAAATACAAATCCAATGCCGAGTCATAAAGCGAGTACTTTAGATTTTTAGTTTTTTTGCCATAAATTTGATCTTGCGCTTCTACATATACAAATTTTGGCTCCTCAAACGCATCACGAGAAATAGAAATATACCGTGGCGGCTCCGAATCAACCCAGAGCGTCACTGCATAAAGCCCGTCGTCTTCGAAATCCTTGTCAATCAGAACTTTTAAAGCCTTCATCTGAAATCCCTCCGTCAGCATGCCCCGCTATTGTTCTTGAAACCCTTTCCACCGTTACGAACTTTATTAAAATCGTCTCCCGAGAATTTATAAATTTTTCCCGTGGCTTTTTCATGAATAGTGAGTTCATCAAGTCCTAAGTGCTGCGCCATATTCTTTAGGCTTCGCTTGCAGAAGGAGCAAATTTCCTTACCTTCAATAGTCAAAGTTCCTTTTCCACCGCGGAGACCTTCATCGTGCGCTTGCAACATTGCATCGATTTCTGCATGCATATCAAAGCGACTGTTATTAGGACCAGACATACCCGATAAAGTCGGACCATCGATTCGCGGAACACGCTCAGTTGGGTTCACCCCCGTAAAAACCCTTCCCGCCATTTCGAAAATGGCATCAACAGTCGCAAGCCCCCACGGATCAATCCACCCGATCGGGTTAGGCGCATACTGATACAAATTTAAGCCACCGGCCAGCCCAATCGGATCCTGACTGATGAACCGCCCCGCATGCGGATCATAGTACCGGAACAGGTTGTAATGCAGCCCGCTTTCCTCGTCACAGTACTGTCCCGGCATTCGCAACGCCTGCTCGAACGGCCCGCTTCGCGCCACGTTTGCCCGCACCGCGCCCCAGGCCGCATAACTCCCGCTCCATACCACCCGCCCTTCCGCATCCGTCACGTCGCGGGCCGTGCCCGTCGGATCCGTCTGGTAGTAAAAGACCTTCATCTTCGCCGTATCGCTCGACCGGTCCACCCGCGCCATCGGTGCATACGTCCGCTTCGGGTTGTACACATACGTGCGACTGCTTGCCTCCCCCTCCCGCTCCTGTACGAGCCGTAAGCCTTCCCACACGAACCGCGTGTGCCGCTCCGACTCTCGAGCCACGTCGAACACACGCTTTCCGATTCGGCGTCCTAACGCGTCATACTGATACCTCGCCCGCACTATGCCGTCGTCGCTCCATAGCAGATGACCCTCCGCGTCCCAGCCAAGCTGAAGGTGATTGCGTCGAACCAGTTGTCCCCACGCGTCGTACGTGTAGTCGATTCCCCGATACCGCCTCAGCAGGTTGTCCAGCAACGGCGCCATCTTGTGGGCCGACACCCCGCCTTCATCGTCCAGAAGATTGCCCGCAGCATCCCACGTGAAGCGCTCGATATCGGAAATCTCCGCACTGCGCCACAGCAAATGGCCCGCACGGTCATAGTCATAGACGGTGCGACCGCGCAACCGATCCACGCTCTCGACCAGTTCACCCCGGCTGTCGTACTGATTACGCCACCACAAGGCGCTCTCCGACTCCGTTGGCACGCCTTGCCCGGCGTGCCGAACGCTCGCTCGCTGCCAGGCTATCTGGCCCATCGGTGTGTAGTTCGTGTGCAGGGCCAAACTTCCCTGCGTGCGGACGATCTCCCTATGCAGCGCATCGCGCTCGAAGTCCGCGATCACTTCGCCATCTATCTGAATCTGATGTGCGTGCCCCGAGCCGTAGTACAGCGTTTGGACTAGCTGACCATCGGGCAGTCTCACCGCAACCGCGTTTCCCAGCATGTCGCGCTCATACTGCACTTTGCCGTTCGCACCCTGCTCGCTCAACAACTGCCCGGCCGCGTCATAGTCGAAACGCACCGTGTCGGTCACGATGTCCAGCAACTCTCCCATAGTCGTCGGCACCCGCCGTGCCTCTTGCAACTGGCCCAACAAATCGTATCGATACGCCGTGCGGCTATGTTCGCCTAGTCGCTTTATCAGCCGTCCCAATGCGTCGCGTTCGTGTATCTCGAGACGCTCAGACTGTCCCGCGCGCACGCTCACGTACTGCAAGAAGCCTGCTGCATCATAACTATGATTGCGCACACTTCCGTCCACGCGCACTTCACGGGTCAATCGCCCCAATGCATCCCAGGCGAACTCGTAGCTCGCGCCGTTGCCGTTGGTCAGCCGCTGAACACGTCCGTGCGCGTCGCGCTCGTAGCGCACGCGGTGGCCTTCCGCGTCAATGTAGGCCGTTACCCGCCCGAGCGCGTCGCGCTCCCATCGCTCGGCCTGGCCAGCAGGGCTCACATGCCTGATGAGGTCGCCGAGCGCGTTGTATTCATAGCGCTCCGTCTGCAAGTCGGCACGTGTCACCGTCTCGGGCAGACCGACCGAGTTGTAGCGCACACGCGTGACCTCACCCAGCGCGTCAGTGAGCGTGTGCAATCGTCCGTTGTCGTCGTAACCATAACGGCTCGTATTGCCCGAACAGTCGGTGCGCGAGATTAACAAGCCACGTGAGTCATGCTCAAGCACGACCGCGCCGCCGCGTGCATCAGTAATGCGCGCCAGTTGCCCGTCTTCGCCATACTCGTAGGTCGTGCGCCGCTTGAGCGGGTCTATGCTCTCTACTGCACGGTGATGCTCATCGTACCGAGTGCGCCAGCATCGACCGTCTTGCAGCGTTACCTCACGTAACTGATGCGTGCTCGCGTGATATTCGAAGCGTATGGTCTGACTCATCGGATCGGTTTCCGCGATCAGGCGCCCCAGCACGTCGTATTCGAGCCTGACCGTACGGTCGCCTGGCAGATGCAGAACATTCGGCCAACCCGACGCATCGTATTCGAACTCATACGACCGCCTATCGAAGCCCGTGTGAGACAGGATGCGTTCTTGTTCGTCGAAACGCCATTGCGCGTCGTGACCGAATACATCGGTCACTGCACTCCTGCCGGCTTCGAAATCGTAGTCGAAACGGTAATGCTCCCCGGCGCTTGTGCGATGCTCAACCACACACATTCGGCCTTGCACTGCCTCCCATCGGTATTCACACTCGAAGCCTTCGGCATTGGCCTGATACACCATCAGTCCGTTCTCATATCCGAAGCGCCGCGTCACTGTGCCGGCACTATCCGTAACCGAATCCAGGTAACCGTTCGCATCGTAACCGTAGCGGACCAGCATCCTTGGCGCACTGCCTGCAACCAATTCCACACTACTCAAACGACCGCGCACGTCGTCGTGATGCAAGCGCAAACGATAGCCACCGTGAGCCGTAATCTGCTCCAGCTCTCCCGCCCGATTCCAATCCAGAGCGATATGCTCGCCTTCCGGCCCCTCCATGAGCACAAGTCGCGCGCACTCGTCCGTGTCGAACTCTCCGAAAACGAAGTAGTGCCGTGTCAGCGTATGGACGATGTAACGGCCATCAAGCGCACGCGAGAAATAGATCTGCTCCTCGGTGTCGAACAACTGCTGTCCAGCTTCGAGCAGTGGAAAGTGAATCGGTCGACCTTGCGGACCTCGATATATCAGCTCATCATTTGTACGGTGAAGCGATGTTTCCCAATCCAGCCGCCAGCCTAGACCCAACAACCCCGGTTCACTCAATGTGCTTGAATAAAACCGGGAACAGACCGCGGGGAAGCGACCCGGAAGCGCAAAATCGACTTCCGGCAGAATGACCTTTCGTCCAGAGGTCACATCGACTGGATGCCCCACCAAGCCATTAATCGCCGGGCCAATGACATATCTCCCAACGGCTTCGCTGGCAAGGACACCGACCACCTGTCCCGCAACGAATTTTCCGGCGCACTTCAGCCCGAACGGTGTGCCTGCTTTCAGCGCCTGCCGTGCAGCGCCCGCAAGACCTCCCACTATGCCCGCAACCACGAACGCTACGTTGACTGCGGTGCGCAGACTGTCAGGAATTTCAGGGGCGATTTCAAGGTACTGTTTGCGGTCGCCGCCGAAGAAGACATTGTTCGATCCATCATCGACCGTTGCGTCGCATTCGGTGCGATCATCCTTACGCGCCGCGGCCTGGTCATTAATGAAGATATTGGTCGAGCCCTCGGCAATGCGCTTGACCGGAGGATGTTTGTCGCAGGCGACCGAGCTGAACTCCACCCGTGCGGCCTGACGATCGTTCACGTACACATTGGTGGAACCTGTTGCAATCACACCTGCCTTCGACTTGATCGATCTGCCTATGGCTTCTCCTAATGACAGAGCACCTTCGGCCGCGAGGCCAGCGACAAATCCTGCCAGCAACGCCACGCCAAAACCACATGTGAACGTCGCAAATGCAACGGCAGCGATAAGCGCAACGCCGATGATCGCGCCGACAAGAAATCCTGCGAGCGCGCTGGAGTGCGCGATCGGGTCATGCAAACGGGCAGCTTCGTACATGAACGCTCCGCCTCAATCTGATTCGGGAGCACGAAAGCTCGCCAGCCATTGGTTCCAAAGCGCATTCTGCTCAGCATCAAAACGACGGATACTTGAGCACGAAAAGATCAGCGCAACGTTGTCACCTTGCGGAAATGCGGCTTGGCGTTGATGAATGGTCTGCGTGCGGCTCTTGTAGGTCGAGGTAATTTGCTCACCGGCCGTCGCCGCGCTTCCAGCTCCCAGAACGGCAGGCGCTCTTTGATTCATAGCGTACCCATGCAGGTTCTTCGTAAGCATCGTCACTTGCCGGTCCACATAGGCCGACAGTGTTTCACCATCCAGCAAGACGTCACGTGCAATATTTAGATTTAGCGGTGAGGGTGTCGTATTCCCGTAGACAAAAATGTTGGTGCTGCGATCATGGAACCCGCCCGGGAGTTCAATGCTGCCTTCTTCGAAGTGATAGCGCTTGTTCATTTTCAAGTCTTTGCATTTAATCTTTATTCAGGTCGATGCGCTCACCCTTCATCAAAAAGGCGCCCGAAGCTGTCTCTTCGATCTGAATCCCTTCGATCTGGATTAAACCGTTCTGGAACATCGTGATCTTTGAGTCGCCGCACTCAAACGTAATTTGTTGCGTCGCCTTGATGGTATAAGTGCCGGCCGCCGGCGAAGGACCGTCTGGCGGAATCAGCGCCCCAACCGAGCGGATGAAGCCACCACCCACACCAGCACTTTCGTTACCGGCGGTGCTGAGACCGTGGTTACCGCCTATGGATTGGGTACGATGATTGGCAATCTCTACCTTTTCGTCGCGACCCACACTGCGCGCCCGGTCTCGACCAACCGTATGCAACTCGTCGTTCTTGACTTGAGCGTGCATGTCACGCTCGGCGTGAAGCCATACTTGTTCACCCCCTTGCTTATCTTCGAAGCGAAGGGCATTGGCGTTGCCCACACCGCCTTTCATCGATCGCGAAATCATGCCGCTTTGCGTTGCTCCACCCGGCAAATCCCACGGTGGCATCGACTCTGCGTTGTATAAGCGGCCCACAACAATAGGTCGATCCGGATCGCCGTTCTCAAAATCGACGATCACTTCGCTGCCGATTCGTGGAATGTTCACTCCGCCGACCCCTCCGCCCGCCCACGGATAAGACACGCGCACCCAACAAGACGAACCTTGATCTTTCACGCCCGAGCGATCCCAATGGAAGCTGAGCTTCACCCGCCCGTACTGGTCCGTCCAGATTTCCTGGCCAGGAGGCCCCGTCACGATGGCCGTCTGCGGTCCGCTAGTGCGCGGCTTTCGAAACGACTCGCGCGATGGTCGATACACCGTCGTCGCCGGCTGCACGAAAAAGGTCGATGCGAATCGGTATGTTCCTGAACCGCTCGCCTGCTCTGCTTCGGACGCGCTGATCGCAGAAGCAAGCACGAGATACTCCTGGTTGGCCGATTCGTGCGGGTAACCTGTCAAGTGAAAGGTCGTGCCACACACGATATCGCGCACATTGCCTGCGCCCCTGGCCCGCTCACCTTGCGCTCTTAGTTCTTCCATGCGAAGCCGTGCGAACTGCTCGCCGTGTGCCGGATCGGTGAAGTCGCCCGGCCATTCATAGCGTTCGAGATCGTTGTGCGCCGTTTCGAGCGGCAGCTCGTTCTGCGCGATCAGCGCCGCACTCGGCTTCTTGAAATCGAAATCGTTGGTAGTCCATCGGCCAGAGTGAAGGCTTCCATCGACATCGAAATAGTCGATGTGCTCTTCGTCGATCTTGTGTCCCGGCGGATAGTACGAAAGCGTCTGATACGCCGCGCTCTCGACCGGCTTGTGCGCGCCGAGCTGATCCACCAGAATCATTCGATGGAAGCCGCCGCTATGTTCGAAGAACCAGTAGATGCCGTGTTCGGCCATCAATCGCTGAATGAAGTGGTAGTCGGTCTCGCCGTACTGAACCTGATAATCCAACACCGGATACTGCTCGGAAAGACGCGTCTCATAGGAGTACATGTACTTGTCCAGCACGTCCTCGACGATCTCGACAACCGTCTTGCCCTGGAAGATCTTGAAATCCGATGCCTCTTCGGCAAGCGATAGCCACGGCATCAGCAGCAGTCGATAGTGACTCTGACGGTTGGTCTGCCCTATGTAATGCGCCTTCGTCACGATGCCGCTGATCTCGCGCACGCCCGAACCGATGTTGATCGCACTCGCCGCGCCAATCGCACCGGGCGCAAAACTTCCCTTACCCTCAAGTTCGATGCTGACGGTCAGTTCCTTGCCGATCATCGACTTCAGATCGAGGTTGGCGGCAGCCGACTCCGGCATGATGGAATCGGGTGGCGTGCAGCATTCGAGCGTGTACGTGTAGATCTTCGAAAGCGACTCCCCGCCATCGATGGATCGCAAGATCAAGGCAGGCTCGCCCATCGGCCCTGTGGGCAACGCCGCGCCGCTGATCGTGACAGTGCGGGTTCCGGCGGCGCCGCTTGCCGCGCTACGAGCACTGAGCAAGTCGGCATGATCGACGGCGCGATTTACCGCGCCTTGCTTCGCATGGAACGCTTCGTGGATCAATGGACGTTTAGCAACATTTCGAAATTCAGGCACGATCAAGCTTCCTCTGTTCGTTTCGATCATCGAGTGGCTTGCGATCGTCGGAATCCGACGAGACACGGCAAACCTGCCCCGCGTGACGCGTGATGCCGCGCCTAGTTCAGATAACCCAGGACAACGCCAAGCCCGTCGCTCGGCAGCGCCGGATTTATTCCGTCGATCAGCATCAACGCGCGCGCCTGCGCAATGGCACGCTCCGCTTGCGAGAATGTGGAGGCCGCCGATAGCCCCAGCATCAACTCGGCGGAATGTATGCCCAGCAGCAACACGGTGCGGCGTTGACCGACGAGCACTTCACTGTCGGGCCCTGGATGCACAAGCACAGCCGCGCCCCGCAGATCAGACTGGTTCAGTTCCAATCCCATGAATGCGTTCGTCATGAAGATCGTTCCGGTTTCAACTCCGGCTAATGCCGTACCCTCCGATTCGGGCCGGAACTGGCTCGAATCCGGCAATCGCATCTTGGGCAGATTGAGTCGACGCACATCTGTGCGCGACGAAAGACCCATTGATGTGCGGCCAAAATAGAATGATTGCGGCTGATTCAGCGGGTCTAACAACGTGAGCGCTCCGCCTGTCATCAAAGCAATGTCTACACGAGAGCCACTCTGAGCACTCGGTGTCACCGTCCATCTGCTTGGTCTGAGAAGTGCCATGTCTACACCCAATAAATCGAGCCATGTTCCCGATCTGTACACGGAGCTGCCTTGCTCTCGACGACAAACTCTTTATACATCGCAGTGCTTACTACTGTAAGGCGATAAATCCCAATACGGAACACGCGCTATGCGTCGTTTTCCCACTCTGCGAGCAGTTCGACTGGAATCGCCCGCACGACCTCCGCGTAGCTTTTCCCCACGAACGCCTCCGCGCGCTTCAAAAGAACCGGAATCGGGCTGCTCGGCTCGTAAAGCTCGAACCAACGACGCGCTGCCCGAATCGATTGCAGAGCGTCCTCACGGTTGGCATGCGACGTGGGCGCGACGCTTCGAGAAACGTTCGATGACATCTCGGCTTCAGGTTCTCGTATCGCTTCATCCTCAACTTCGTTGCTCGGCGCGTCGATGATCGGGCCAATCGCATCCGCGTTGTGGATCGCCTCGACGCGCAACGGAGCCTCGCCCGCGACGTGTCCGAGCAAGCGCGTGATCGCCGATAAATCCGCCACGAACGTGCCAAGGTGCTCGCGATTCCATTTGTCGATCGCGCCAAGCTTATCGATGGCCACGACGAAATGCGCGATCAGATCCGGCTGTTGCGCACGCAAGTCGTGAAGTTGTCGTGACACGGATTCAACCGACAGCGCGTCGACTGGCCGAGGCATCGCAAAAGCGCGCTCTACATCACGCACCTTGAGGGGCGCGACCGACGAGCGAGCAAGTGCGATATTCCGCACGTCCGCCATGAGTCCGTCAACCCTTGCAGTGCGTTCATGCGAATTTCCATCGCGACGTCGAGATCTTCGTCGACACCCGGATAAGGGTGAAGCGTCTGCGCAAAGGACTCCAACCACGCAGCGAGCAGACCAAGCCCTTCCGCCAGGCCCGCGGCCGCCGCCAAATTCGTGCGACAGCGCGTGAAGAGCACCGCCAGACGAATGTCTTTGGTGCGCGCCATAAGCCGCCGACAATCGCGCTCCACATCGCTCCAATTGATCGGTTCGGGCGTACCGACGAAATCGCCATACTGGGCATCCATTCTCGCCGCGACCTGAGCGAAGAGGAGGATGAACTCCGGATCGTATTCAAGATCGGGGCCACACGGGGAATCGGCACTGATCGGAGCCATCCAGTTCTGCGCGGAAACTGTCTCGCCAACCGTATTTCGCTTCTTGCTCATGCCTGACCGTCCATAGTTGCTTGCGCCGCCTTACGCCGCCTTCGTCGGCGGGTTGGCGCGTGCCTCACGCTCGACATACTGCTCAGGATCGAACCGCATGCCCGTGATCGCCTTGCCGTCCGGAGAATTTCCGAGCCATCCCGACCATCCGAGTTGCTGATCCCCGCCGATGATGGCCGCCGTGGCGCTGTCAGCGCGAATGCGAAGTTCGAGTTCCCATTGAAACTCGTATCCGACAAAGCTGCGTACCCAGTCGACAAGTTCCGGGAGCGCCGCGCCCCGCGGTGTGAAGCGCATATACTCGTCGAGCCCGACCGGGCCGATGACTATCCGAAAACGGTATTGGCGATCCGGCGCCTGTTCGCCGAGCATGGCGCCATCACCCATGATCGATGCCTCGGTCGGTGCGCCGAGGCGCGTCTGATCTTCATGCGCCACTGCGACCCAATGAAACACGTACTCTGCGACGCTCACCGGCACGCCGAAATAATGTTCGAGCGTCATGCGCAGCGCGTCGGGATCGCGCGCTTCGCGCAATACGTTCGGCGATGCGGCAAGCTGAGCGTGCGCAGGCAGCGCGCGTTGTGCAAGTTCGTCCGGGTCTTGCCCCGTGAGACTGGCGATATAAAACGAAAACGTTTCGTCATCGCATCGGTCCAAGCCCGTCACCGCCTGCGCCTTCGCCCACGCCCGATAGAGGAGCGCCAAATAGCGATGATGAAAAATGTCGAGAAAACGACTCAAGGTGGGGTCGCGCCGGTTCTGCTCCCGCTCTCTCGCGATTTCGGTGATATGAAGCGGCAACGGCCCGTTCGGCCCGAGCATGCCTAGTCCGAAGAACCGCACATGCAGTCGTCCGTCCAGCTCGTCGACGCTGGCAATCTCGCGGGGCGCAAAGGCGAGACTCGGCTGCTGCCCGAGTCGAAACGGTTCAGCGGAGGGGCGCGCTGCCGTGCCAATCGCGTCGATTTTCGGATTCGCTCCGATACGTCGCATCAGCGACAGAAAGCCATAGCGCCAAGGCTCGTCTTGAAGGCGCTCGCTCATTTCCTGGGACAGCCCGGAATGATGCAGTGTTTCGCGAAACCCGGCCTTTTCCATCATGCCACCCCACGCGTGCCCATGTGCACGGGCCACCGCATGATGCGCCCGCGCTGCATCGAGCGCAATTCGGTTTGCGTGAACGAGTTCATCGAAACATGCCGCGCAAGATAGTGTTTGAGTACCAGCCCGAAGAGATAGGGGCTGGTGCCCGAAAAGCCCGTTTCATCGACGGTCAGCAGGCATTCGATGCCGCGTCCAAACACCAGCGGACCGCTGCCCGGCAACTTGCGCGTCACGGCAGTGGTCTTGACGCCAACGAGACTTTCCACCTGCCGTTCGAGTTCAGTGTCATCGGAGCCAAGGAAGAGCCGCAACATGTCGCGCAATCCCTGGCCGCCTGGCCGATGATCGAGCTCTTCGAACGGCAGATAATTGAAGCTCAGTTGCCTGATCAGGCGCCATGCAGTCTCGCCTTCCGCATAGGGCGGTCGCGGCGCGCTCGGCGGCCGGATGAATGCGGCGCTCTCGATGGGGACGTCGCGGTCGGGCTTCCCGAAGTCGTTCAACCCATTGCGAGGCACGAGCAGCGGCAGATCGCGATTGGTCAGCCACGCCGTGGCGGAGAGGTAGCGCATGCCTTCCCGATATGGCGCCTCGCGCTGATCGACGAGCGAGATAAATGTCTCTGTGCCGATATATGGCGTGCGCGTTCCGTAGCGCCGCCCGGAGTCGGACAACAAGCGCCGCTCGCGGCGCACCGAAAAATACCGCCCGTGATTGCCTTCGTCGTCGTTGAGCGTCTGATAAAGCGGACGAAAGTCGAGTGGAAGCGAGTCCCTCCTTTCGCGCGCCCTGACGCTATTCACCGAGAACACCTCGTAGTCGAGCGGCTGTTGCCGCTTGGGCACGAGATGAAATTCGGTGGCTCCGTCCGTCAGTTCGATACGATCCAGACTCTGTTCGAACAGATTGATCGCCGGCGTGCAAAAAAGCGCGAATCGTGAGGCATCGACGACACTTGCCAGCCTGTCCGGTGAGCGGTCGAGTAGCACAACGATCTCAGCCTCTTCGCCAGTTGCCTTCCTGAGCCCCACTCCAAGCCCTGTGAGCGTGAAAAAGTAGAACCGGCTGGGACAAGCGAAATACTCATGCAAGAGATTGTGTCCGTGAAACTTGGACCACACGAGCGGCAGCAGCCCTTGTTCGGGTTCGAGCCCTTCATGCACGACAGCCTTCGAACTCGTCGCGGCGAATGGCCGATGGGGCGCACTGAACCCGTCCGGTTCGCCAACGATCGAGGCGATGCCCGCCGCGTGCAGCAGCTCGAACAGATTCGAGGCTACTTGCTCGTCACCTGCCAGATACACCGGCAGCCGATCAAGTCCGGCGAGCGACGCAATCTTGCTCTTGTTGGTCGTCCGAATTCGAAGCCGTAATGCGCCGCGCACCTGCGCATGAGCGGGAACGTAGCGCTCCAGCCCAGGTATGTCCGGTGGCACACCCGTGAGCCGCGCACCGACAATCTCCAACGGATACAGCACGACGTCCTGACTCGTGCGAAACGTGCAAAACGTCCGCTCGCCGGCAGGGGTATGCGTTTTCAGCGACAAGCCGCGCTGCACACGAAAACCCTCGTTCAGGTCTCCTTTGGTTCGCGCAGGGAAGAGCCGCACCACAGCCATCGACGGCGTCGGCGATACATAATTCGGGTACGTTACCTCCAGCAGACGCTGCGTAAAGCGCGGAAACTCTGCATCGAGTTTGATCCTCATGCGCGCGGCCATCATGCAGAAGGATTCGATGAGCCGTTCAACGTACGGATCGGTCATTTCGTCTGCCTGCAGGCCGAGCCGTCGCGCGATCTTTGGATGCGCCTGTGCAAACTCGCCCGCGCTTTCACGCAAATAGACCAGTTCCTGGTTGTAATACTCGAGTAATCGGGGGTCCATGCGGGCGTTGCCTGTCAGCAGATAGAAGCGGGTTCAGGCACGATCCGCCGTGGCGAAAAGGCGGCTTGTTTCAAGGTCGAGCCTGCTTTGCACCATGAATTCCAACGGATACGGGTCCATACGGATCATGCCGCGAATCTCGAATGCCACCTGGTTATGCCGTCCTTGGCGATCATTGTCGCTGCATGGCACTACCTGCAGGGCATCCGGAATCAGGCGTGGCTCAAAGGCGAGAATGGCGTCCTTGATCAGCCGCTCGATATCGGCCCACTTGCGCGATGACATGAACGCGCCAGCTAGCGGCGGGACACCAAAGTTCACCGTCGATGCGGCCACAAGCGGATAGCGCCGCACATCGATCTGATTGCCGAGATTGGTGGTATTCAACAGATAGGCCAGATCGCGCTGGACGATGTCGCGCAACTGCGAACGCGTGACAGCGTATTCGCCCGGCGCCTCAGTGCGCCGATGCGGAGCGTCGTCTCGAAGGCGATCGAGCAGCGTAGGCAGGAAATGACTGTCAGCGCGACGTGGCGAACGCAACGCATGAGAGTCAACTGTCACGATGCCTTTCTGTCGCGTCTGCGTACTCATGTGATTTGCGCTCCGGTCGATGAATCTCGACTCGCGCCCTGATGGTCGAAGGTGCACTCCCTCAGCTCGAACAAGCCGACGTCGCCCGCGCTGGTCAGCCACGTCTTGCCGCCTGAGGCCATCACGCCCGTGCGTCCACCCTCTTGCCAACGTGTTTCGCGCCCTAGCAGCAACGTGTCCCGCGCTTCCCGTTCCGGCGCAAGCACTGGATAGCGCGCCGGCATGAAGCCATGCAGCACGGCGCCATCGCGCAATTTCAATGTGCAAGGTGCCCACACGAGATCGGCCAGCGACCCAGGCTGGCCGATATGCCACGCGGCGATGTCGTCGAGTGCGAGCCAACGGTAGCGGCCTGCCGCAAAGAATTCGCACACCGGGCCCAGGCGTGTGTCGCTATCGGAGATCCAGGCGAACGAGTGCGCCGCGCCCGCCCCTGCCACAAGCGGTGCCAGATTCAGCGCCTTCTCACGCGCGTCGTCCGCGGCTTGCATCTCTCCTTGCGCGAACAAGCCCAAAGCCGCAAGCAGGCCGCGCATCCAATCGGGTACATCGTCGAAGACGTAGTCCGGCTCCAGAAATCCGGACAGGACCTTTTCACGCGCACGTTCGGCACGCACCAGATCCCGATACGTGTGTGCATGGTTCGTCTGGGAGCTATCGAGTTGCGCGTAGGTCTGCAGTTGCTGCATCGCGCGCTCCCACTCACCAATGACGCACAGGTACTGGAACAACGCCCAGCGATTTGCAGCGACGCCCGGTTTCGCGCGCACGCGCGCTTCGATCTCGCCCATCTGTTCGCTTAGCGGCGCGCGAGCGAGCGGTGCGGGCGAAGCAATGTCGCTCTTCTGTTCAATCTTCATGTTCGATTCCATCGAGATGAAGCGAGCCGGCGTTGAATTCAGGCAACGGACTATCTATCGCAAGTGTGTGATGTTCGCGGCGTGCAAGCGCAGGCGGCACAAAGCGCCGGCGCAAAGCGTCATCGAGTTGATATTCCGGGGGCGCGAAGAGCGCGAGAATTTCCGGCGCCGCGGCCATGTTCATGTCTTCCCTGCCGAGTTCGTCGCCCGGGCCAAGCGGGCCGATCGCCTCCTCGAGCCGTTGCGGTTCGGCAAACAGGCCGCTGATTGACATATCAGCCCGCGCGACCGCATCGTCATGAGACATGGCTGGCGTCGCAACGGGTGGCGCTGTTACCAGCGAACTCTCCCATGAACCGGACACCATGAAGTAAGAAGAACCAAGCGCCGCGCAGTAATGTGCATGCAACGTCTGAACGAGTTCGTCGCTCTCAGGATGCAAGGACGACGAAGCAGGGGCGCGCGCAAACGCCGGAGCAGACGTGTGACCTGGCACGTTCGCGTCTTCGTCGAATAACGCGAGCAGAGCATCGGTCGCGTGAACGTGCGACGACGTCAGTGCGTCACTCACAAGCTGCGAGGCGGACATGCCCAGGGCGGAGGCGGTAGGTGATGCTCTTCCATGAACTCCTGGCTCCATGCGCCGCGCAAGATTTGGCGCTTCGGTGCGCCCGAAAAATAAAGGCAGTCGCATTACTCGTCTCGCACATTGATTAACTCTGCAAAAACCCGGATGGACGCCGCAGTTATTCAACTGACATCCGCCCAATTAACGCACAGCCATCAGACGAATGTCCAGAATCAAATAACTGATTTTAATCATTGATATTTATCAGACGCATAAAAGAGTAAAATTTTATAATAAATTCAAGGGTTGATTCGCGATTTTCTAGGAAATATCTAGTTCCCTTCGTCATTTTCGCCGATTTTATTGAAAGTGCACGGAACCAGCCAGATTCCATAAAGACCGCCTACACAACCCCGCATTTTCAATGACTTACACACGCCGCCCGTCTCGCGATTACGCAATACGCTGCTATTCGCCAGTAAATATTCAGAATCGGCATTGAACTGGTCAACAATTGACAGCAGCGCTTGCAACGCCGACGATTAGACGCGCAATTCAAAAGCCGCCGGTTATTTCTTCCCGTAGAAATCAAAGAGGAAGAACAGCGCGAAATAGTATTCGCCGGCTTCGATTCATGCCGATTACACGAACTTATCTAGTTGACGCTCAACCGCGCGTTGAGCTCGCGAGGCCAATTTGATGATTTCCCGCCAGGCTCTCTTCGGAAAACTCGGCACGACGCTCTTCAGAAGCATCGAATCGGCGACAGCGTTCTGCAAACTGCGCGGCAACCCGTATGTCGAGCTAATTCATTGGGTTCATCAACTGCTTCAATTGTCTGATAGCGATCTGCATCGCGTTGTTCGCCATGCCGGTATCGAGCGCGAAACCCTCGAGCAGGACCTGACGCGTGCGCTGCGTTCTTTGCCTACTGGCGCGAGTTCCATCAGCGATTTCTCTCATCATGTCGAGACGGCGGTCGAGCGCGCCTGGGTGCTGGCAACCCTCTCCTTCGGTGATCATCGCATCCGAAGCGCATGGCTCATCTCGGCGCTTGTCGGCACACCGGAGCTGCGTCGCGTGCTGCTCGCCATGTCGCGCGAGTTTGCCCGCATTCCCGTCGAAGGTCTGCAAGAAACCATGCCTGCGTGGATCGACGGATCCCCGGAAAGCGCCGACGCCCCCTACGACGGCAGTGGCTTCCGGTCCGCTTTGCCAGGCGAAGCGTCTCAGGCGGTATCGGCGCCCACGCAAGGCGTCCTCGAACACTATTGCACCGATCTGACCGCCCTCGCACGCGCTGGCGAAATCGACGTCGTCACCGGCCGCGATCAGGAAATCCGCACGCTGATCGACGTGCTACTGCGACGCCGGCAAAACAACCCTCTTCTGACCGGCGAAGCAGGCGTCGGCAAGACGGCGGTGGTAGAAGGTTTCGCGTTGTCGATTGCCGGTGGCAATGTTCCCGCAGTGCTCGCTGAGGTCCGTCTGCTCTCGCTCGATGTCGGCGCGTTGCTGGCCGGCGCCAGCATGAAAGGCGAATTCGAATCACGGCTCAAGGGGGTACTGGAGGCGGCGAAAAAATCCGCGGCCCCGGTCATTCTGTTCGTCGACGAGATTCACACCCTCATCGGTGCAGGCGGACAAGCGGGCACGGGCGACGCCGCCAATCTCCTTAAACCCGCGCTCGCGCGTGGCGCAGTGCGCGTGATTGGCGCGACTACCTGGACCGAATACAAGCGCCATATCGAGAAAGACCCCGCGCTCACACGACGCTTTCAGATGCTGCAAGTCGCCGAACCGCAGGAAGCGGCCGCGATCGACATGGTGCGCGGATTGGCGCAGATGTTCGCGCGGCATCACGGCGTAATCGTGCGCGATGAGGCGATTCGTGCAGCCGTCACGCTGTCGCATCGCTATATTCCGTCGCGGCAACTGCCGGACAAGGCAATCAGCCTGCTCGATACGGCATGCGCGCGCGTAGCGCTGTCGCAGCATGCGCCGCCGCGAGAGCTGCAAAACATACTCCAGCGCTTGCGGGCCGCGTACGTCGAACGTGATCTGCTCGAGCAGGAAGCGCGCATGGGTCTGGCTTCGACCGATAGTCTGCGTTCGACACGCGCGCTGATCGACACGCTCCTTACCGAGCAAGCCGCACTCGAAGCGAAGTGGAAAGCGCAGTCCGACGCAGTGCAGGTCCTGGCGCGTTCGAGAGAGGCGGCATTGAGGCTCGCTCCCGATCACAACCATGAAGAGATAAGCGCATCGCAGCCCTCTCTCGATGCGCTGCGCGAACTGCAACTTAATCTGCGCATGCTGCAAGGCGAAACACCACTCGTTTTTCCTGAAGTCGATGGAGCTATCGTCGCCGCCATCGTCTCGGACTGGACCGGCATTCCGGTCGGTCGCATGCTCACCGACGAGATTGCCGCCGTGAGAGCGTTGTCTTCCACGCTCGCACAACGCGTGATCGGCCAGCGCGACGCGCTGCAGCAGATCAGTGAGCGGGTTCAGACCGCCCGCGCGGGCCTGTCCGATCCGAAGAAGCCGCTCGGTGTCTTCCTGCTCGCCGGACCTTCCGGCGTAGGCAAGACAGAAACCGCGCTCGCGCTTGCGGAGGCGCTCTACGGCGGCGAGCAGAACCTCATCACCATCAACATGAGCGAGTATCAGGAGGCGCATACCGTCTCCGGACTCAAAGGTGCTCCTCCGGGCTACGTCGGCTATGGCGAAGGCGGCGTACTGACCGAGGCGGTCCGTCGTCGGCCTTATTCGGTTGTGTTGCTCGATGAGATCGAGAAAGCGCATCGCGATGTGCACGAGCTGTTCTTTCAGGTTTTCGACAAAGGCTACATGGAAGACGGCGATGGCCGCTACATCGATTTCCGGAACACGACAATCTTGCTGACCACCAACGCCGCAGCGGAACTGACGGCGAGCCTTTGCGTCGACGCCGGGCTCTCTCCCGACCAGGACGCCCTGCGCGCCGGACTCGCGCCCGAGTTGCTCAAGACCTTTCCTGCGGCCTTCCTTGGCCGCATGACCGTCGTTCCCTACCGCCCGCTTGCGAACGATTCGCTTGCGAGCATCGTGCGCCTTCATCTGTATCGCGTCGTGCGACGAATGGCGGATGCACATGGCATCGCGCTCGGATTCAGCGACAGCCTGGTCGAGTACATCATCGGCCGGTGTCTGGTGCAGGAAACCGGAGCGCGCGTACTGATCGGCTTCATCGACCAGTATGTGCTGCCGCGCCTGTCCGCACTCTGGCTCGATGCGTTCACCGACAAGCGTTCGATCGCGCGCATCGACATCGGCATCGGGGACGCCGCGGATGCGCCATCGACCGCGATCGTCATCACGTCGGCTGAAGCGCACGCGGCCGCTTAATGCTTCCTCGTTCAAGGAGACACGCATGTCCCGAAACAATAGCAGTAACAACAACAGCTCGCAGAAGTTCATCGCGCGCAACCGTGCACCGCGCGTGCAGATCGAATATGACGTCGAGGTCTATGGTTCGGAAAAGAAGGTCGAACTGCCCTTCGTGATGGGCGTGCTCGCCGATCTGTCCGGCAAGCCTGTAGAGCCGCTCCTGCCTGTCGCAGACCGGCGCTTTCTCGACATCGACATCGACAACTTCGACGAGCGTATGAAGGCCATCAAGCCGCGCGTTGCGTTCTCAGTGCCGAACACGCTTACCGGCGATGGCCAATTGATGGTCGATATGACCTTCGAAAGCATTGAGGACTTCTCGCCGGCAGCCGTCGCCAGGAAGGTAGATTCGCTGAACCAGCTGCTGCAGGCTCGCACGCAACTCGCGAATCTGCAGACCTATATGGACGGGAAATCAGGAGCGGAGGCGCTCGTCACCAGGTTGCTTGCGGATCCCGCCTTGCTCAAATCGCTTGCCGCCGCGCCTAAGCCCGCCGACAACAGCGAGACGCCTCCCACGCTCAACTGACGCGCACAGGCATAACGGCCCCAAGAGATTGATTCGAACAGAACGAACACCAAAGGACATCCATGGCAGCCCATCCGGCACAGGCAAACGCCGCCACCGCCAAGGCACACGCGCAACACAGCGACTTCACGCAACTGCTCGAACAGGAATTCCGGCCCAAGACGGATCAGGCACGCGAATCCGTCGAACTCGCCGTGCAAACGCTCGCGGAACAGGCACTTCAACAGTCGATCGTCGTCAGTGACGATGCGTATAAGAGTATCGAGGCGATCATCGCGCAGATAGACCACAAGCTATCCGAGCAGATCAATCTGATACTGCATCACGCGGACTTTCAGAAGCTCGAATCGGCGTGGCGTGGTCTGCATCATCTGGTGTCGAACACGGAGACCGACGAGCGCCTGAAGATTCGCTTCATGGACGTCGCGAAGGACGAACTGCGGCGCACGATGAAGCGCTACAAGGGCATCGCGTGGGATCAAAGTCCGCTCTTCAAGCAGATCTATGAAGAAGAGTACGGTCAACTGGGCGGCGAACCGTATGGTTGTCTCGTGGCCGACTACTATTTTGACCACACGCCACCCGATGTCGATCTGCTCGGATCGATCGCTAAAGTTGCGGCGGCAGCGCACACACCGTTCATCTCTGGTGCGTCGCCGTCCGTGTTGCAGATGGAGTCGTGGCAAGAACTCGCCAATCCGCGCGACCTGACCAAGATCTTTGCGCAAAACCTGGAATATGCGCCGTGGAATTCACTGCGCAGCACCGAGGACGCGCGTTACATCGGCCTGGCGATGCCGCGTTTTCTCTCGCGCCTGCCTTATGGCGCGATCACCAATCCGGTCGATGAATTCGATTTCGAGGAAGAGACCGATGGCGCGGATCATCGCAACTATGCGTGGGCCAATGCTGCGTACGCGATGGGCGTCAACATCAACCGGTCGTTCAAGCAATACGGCTGGTGTTCGTTGATCCGCGGCGTGGAATCGGGCGGCACGGTAGAAAACCTGCCCTGCCATACCTTCCCAACCGACGACGGCGGCATCGACATGAAGTGCCCGACGGAGATCGCGATTTCCGATCGACGCGAAGCTGAACTGTCGAAAAACGGTTTCATTCCGCTGATTCATCGCAAGAACACGGATCACGCGACTTTCATCGGCGCGCAATCGTTGCAGCGGCCCGCGGAGTATTACGACGCGGACGCGACGGCCAATGCGAACCTCTCGGCACGTCTGCCGTACTTGTTCGCCTGCTCGCGCTTTGCGCACTACCTGAAGTGCATCGTGCGAGACAAGATCGGCAGCTTCCGTGAGCGCGAAGAGATGCAGCAGTGGTTGAACGGATGGATCATGAATTACGTCGATGCCGACCCCGCGAACTCGTCGCAGGACACCAAGGCGAGCCGGCCGCTGGCCGCGGCAGAGGTTGTGGTCGAGGAAATCGAAGGCAATCCCGGCTATTACTCGGCCAAGTTCTTCCTGCGTCCGCACTTCCAGCTCGAGGGCTTGACGGTGTCGCTGCGGCTGGTGGCGCGCCTGCCGTCCGTGAAGGACGTGGCCTGAAGACATGTGGCGATGGCTTGACTCTACGTGGTCTGGATTCCCTTGTTGGCTCGGTTTGAGCCAACAAGCCATCCTCTGCATTTCCTGTAAGCAGGAGAGCAAAGAATGCATGACATGTTGTACGACGGACAAGTCCTCGAATGGAACGGAAGCTCGCCTGGAACCTATGAAAGGAACCGAGACCTTCGGCCGCAAAGGCTTTTATATTCACGATTCCACGAAAGGCTTCTCGCACGGCTGCATCGAGATTCAGCCTTCGTTCTTCATCGCGTTGAAGAGCTTCGTTCAAACGACGCGACGCTCGTCGCTAGTGCTGAAAGTAGCGTATGTACCGGGGCGCGCGACCAACGGAGGAACGCTTGTTCTTTAACCGAGCAACCTTGTGGTGCGCGGCAACAGCCCTGCTTATGCCCGTGCTATGCAATGCGCAGCCCACGATCGACATCGAGAACTCGGTGTCTCAATGCATCGATGTAAAGCTCGAAACACCGGTGCAGAAGGAGGGAAACCTCGTGGCCAACGCGCACATCTCGATGAATCGCGAACTCTCCGAATGTGGGTGCACTTCGCGTCAGATCGCGTATCACGTCGAGGACGCAAAGGGCAATCGCCTGGCGCGCGAACGCTTCACGCTGCTCGGCGGCGCCCGGCGCCAACTGACTCTCGGTCGGAAAAATCGCGCGCAGGCCAATCCTCCGTTGAAGCTCTGGTTCGGATGCGCGGGCGCGTAATTAATTCTCGGAAAGCGGGAAGGCGCTGTGCAAACGGTCGCCTGCCCTGCCTTGTTTAAAACCGTAACGCAAGAAAAGGAGTGGAAAACATGAGTATGGATATCTTTCTGAAGATCAACGGCATCGACGGTGAATCGCAAGACGCATCCCACAAGGGTGAAATCGAGGTAACGCACTGGGGCTGGAGCATGTCACAGACTTCCTCGATGCATTCGGGCAGCGGTGGCGGTGCGGGTAAAGCCTCCGTCGACGACCTGACCTTCGAACATTTCATGGACCGCGCAAGCCCGAACCTGATGAAGTATTGCCTCACCGGCAAGCACATCGACCAGGCCGTACTGACCGTTCGCAAGGCCGGCGGGAGTCCGCTCGAATACGTGAAAATCACGATGAGCGACGTGGTGGTCACGCGCGTGCAGCCATCGGGAAGCAATAGCGACACCGGATTGCGTGAGCAGGTGCAGCTTTCTTTCTCCAAGGTCAAGCAGGAGTACATCGTGCAAAACGCGCAAGGTGGCAGCGGCGGCGCGGTGACCGCGGCGTTTGACATCAAGGGCAACAAGGAAGCATAAGCCCCGGTCTTTGCTCTTTTGCCTTTTGAATGGCCGCACCTCGCGAATGTGTCGCCGGGTGCGGCGCTCCCTCAAATTCCATGCGCCTTCCGTCCGCTTACCTCTTCTATTGTGTCGTTGCATTGATGCTCGCGGCCTGCACGGGCAATGCCCCTCTCCCGCCGGTCGAACCGCTCAAACTCACGCTATCGATCAACGCTTCGTCGAGCGTCAATCTCGACGATCGAAAGCGTCCCGCACCCATCCTCGTGCGTGTGTACGAGTTGAAGAACGCGGACGCCTTCAATCAAGCCGACTTCTACTCGCTGCAGGACAAGGACAAGACTGTGCTCGCAGACGACCTCGCCGCACGCGATCAGTTCCTGTTGCGCCCCGGCGAAAGCAAGACCGTCGTGCGCAACGCCAACGACGCGAGCACGACCCTTGGCGTTATCGCCGGCTATCGCGACTTGCCCAATGCCGTCTGGCGCGCCACCTGGCCGCTGCCTGCCCGACCCTCAGCTGCGTGGTACCGGCGCGCGCCAAGACTGAAACTCACCGTCGATGTCGATTCGAATTCGATCAGCATCATCGATGCCGAGTCACGGAACAAGTAAAGGCTATCTCTATGAGTTGGCATAACAAAGTCACCTGGAGCGAAGGGCTCTTCCTGCGCCCGCAATTGTTCCAGCAGCAAGAGCGCTATCTCGAACATTTCGCGCACAAGCGCGCGGCGCCCCTGTCGCCGTTTTTCTTCGGCTTCTCGCACTATGAGATTGAAGAAGAGGCACTCTCGCTGGGCAAAGTCATCGTCAGATCGGCAAGCGGCGTCTTCGCCGATGGCACACCTTTCGACATGCCGGGCAGTACCCCGCCGCCAGCGCCGTTCACGGTGCGTCACGAGCATCTCGAACAAGTCATCTACCTTGCCGTACCGATTCGCGTCCCCAATGGCGAAGAAACCAGCTTTGAGAACGCTCCCGATTCCCTCGCGCGGTATGCCGTCTTCGATACCGACGTTCGCGATGCCAATTCCATCGGTCAGGGTTTCAAAACCGTGCAATTGTCGAATCTGCGGCTGCGTCTCTTACCCAAAAAGGAGTTGACCGATGCATGGATCGGCTTGCCGCTCACGAAGATCAATGCGTTACGTGCGGATGGCAGCATCGAACTCGACAAGACGCTTGTGCCGCCAGTATCGGGCTATGGAGCGAGCCAGTTGCTGACCACCTGGCTCGGCGATATTCACGATCTCGCCCGCATGCGCGCCAATCGGCTCGCGGAACGCCTTACAGGCAGCGATGGTCAAGCGGGTACGGTCGCCGAAGTGTCGGACTACATGCTGTTGCAGACGCTCAACCGCTATGAGCCGTTGCTGCAGCATTTGCGCCGCATACCGAGCACATCGCCTGCGGAACTCTATGCGCTGTTGTTGAGCATGGCGGGTGAACTGTCGACGTACGTGCGCCCCAGCACGCGCCGGCCGCTCGACTCACATCCGCCATATCAGCATAGCGAACCGCACGTCTGTCTTAGGCCATTGGTCGACGACACGCAATGGCTGCTGAATGCGGTGCTCGTACGCAGCGCGCAAAGCATCGCACTCAAGGACGCGGGTTATGGCATGCGCAACGCGTCGATCGAACCGGCGGAGATGCGCGGCTTCTCTGCACTCGTGCTGGCCGTGTCCGCTCAGATGCCGCCTGATGCGCTCGCACAGCAATTCGCAACGCAGGCCAAGATCGGTCCCTCCGAACGGTTGCCCGATCTGGTGCGCGCACATCTACCGGGCATCGGCATGCAATCCATGCCTGTTCCTCCTCGTCAGATTCCATTCAACGCAGGCTACGTGTACTACCAGATCGAGCAAAGCGGTCCGCTATGGGACATGGTCTCGAAGCACGGCGGCATCGCGTTGCACGTCGCAGGCGAATTTCCGGCGCTCCAGTTGCAACTCTGGGGTGTACGTGGTTGATCGCATTCAGAACCTGGCACGGAAGGCGTCGGTACCGTGCGCGCATCGCGCACGTCCATAAGGCATAGAAGAATGATGAGGAGCGGGACATGGATGACGCGTACCTGACATCGAAGCCAAACTGGCATGAGGAGCCGACGTTCGGCGGCGATCAGGCGCAATCAAAAGACGATGAGAGACTCGACGAAGCGCTAACTGCGGAATACATCAAGCGCATTCCGCCCGGCGAGCCGGCATCCGCCCGATTGTGCGCCATCGAACAGGCGACCAATCCGCTGCTCGAAGCGAGCCGCCCGCTCTTGCGCGCGCTCGCCGAGATACCGGATACGCTGACGAGCATCCAGATCACCACGCTACACGCGCTGCTCAAGGAAGAAGTGCGTGCCTTTCAGCGCCTGTGCGAACAAGCCAACGTTCGCCGCGAACACATGCTTGGTGCGCGCTATTGCCTTTGTACTGCGCTCGATGAAGCGGCCATGCAGACCACTTGGGGCAAGCGCGAATCGGGCGTGGCGTGGATCCGGGACGGCCTCGCCACCGAGTTTCACGAAGACCGTCAGGGCGGCGTCAAGATCTATTTGCTGATCGGCCGCCTGCTCAGTCAGCCGCACGAGCACCACGATTTGCTCGAGGTGATCTTCCGCGTTCTCAGTCTCGGCTTCATGGGCCGCTTTGCACATGAAGCAGACGGCGCACGCAAGCATGACGCGATTCGCCAGCGGCTCTATCACGAAATTCAGGCGCACAGAAAGCCGGTCGCTGTTGCGTTGTCGCCCCATGCATCATCCGATGCGCGCGGCGAGCGCCTATCGGTGTATGACTTTCCTGTCTGGATCAGCTTCACGCTGTTGGGCGTCGTTCTGCTCGGGCTCTTCGGCTGGTTCAAATATCAATTGCTCTCCGATGGCGCGTCGGTCGAAAAGCTGATCGTCGATATCGGGAAGATGACGCCGCCGCCCGCGCCACGTCTGCCTCGTCTGCGCGAACAGCTGAAAGAAGAAATTACCGCGGGCACGGTCAGCGTAGATGAAGACGCGAGTCACAGCGGCGTGACGTTCCGCGGCGACGCGATGTTCGCTCCGGGCGGCATCACGGTGCATAGCTCGATGGCCCCGTTGATCGCGAAGATCGCACGCGAAGTGGTCAAGGTGCCGGGCAAGGTCACCGTAACGGGCTATACCGATAGCGTGCCGGTAACGAGCCGCCAGTTTACTTCCAACGATGCGCTCTCGCTCGAGCGCGCCACGCAGGTCATGCAGATGTTGCAGGCATCGGGCATACCGGCGAACCGTCTGGAGGCCGTCGGCCGAGGCGCCGCCGATCCTGTCGGCGACAACGCCACCGCTCAAGGCCGAGCGCTGAACCGGCGCGTCTCCATCAACGTGACGCCATAGCGCGCCCTCGCCGCATCACAACGGATACTGAAAGATGAAGAAGTTGCTATCGTTTCTGAGTTCGCGCGGGTTCCTGGCATCGCTTGTACTGGTATTGCTCGCGCTCGGCGTCTGGTTTCTTGGACCGTACATCGCATTCGGCGGATTGAAGCCGCTCGAAAGCATCGCACTGCGCGTCCTGATCGTTGCGTTGCTGTTTTGCGCCGTCGTGCTCTGGATCAAACGCTGGTCGATGGGCGCCGTCTTCGTTGCGCTGCTTTGCCTGCTCATCTGGTATGCCGCACCGCTCTTGAGCTTCGGCGAGACGACACCGTTCGCGCCGATCGAAGCGCGCGTAATCGCGATTGCAGTCGTGATCGCGCTTTTCGTGATGTCGGTCCTCTATCGGCTCTGGCAACGGATGCGCCGCGACCCGGACTTCCTGCGCATGACGCTTGCGGTCGATCGCGACAAAGGCCCGTCAGCGGCCAGCGCACGACTGCGGGAAATCGAGGCCCGCATGAATGTCGCGCTCGATCGGCTCAAGACGATGCATACAGGCGCACGAGGCGTCGCGCGGCTCTTCCAGGGAACACGCCATCTCTATCAGTTGCCTTGGTTCATCGCACTGGGTTCGGCCGAATCAGGCAAAACACGCGTGGTTTGCAACTCGGGGCTTGCGGTGCTCACAGGAAATGCACCGTTGCCCGCAAGTTTGAAGCGTTCGTCGTCGGACGCATTGGTGGACTGGTGGCTGACCAACGATGCAGTCTTCATCGATACTGCCGGGCACTTCGTGCATCCGGGCAGCTCCGGGTATTCGCTGCCACCCCCCACAGCGCCGACGCATGACTTCGACGACACTTTCAGCCAAAGACTGTCTGGCGTGCAACCATCGTCAGAGAAGCGCTCGGCCGAATTCGACCAGACCGGTTATCGCCGTCAGGCCGACACCGACGAATGGTTTGGCTTCTTGCGCTTGCTGCGCCGTTGCCGTCCGCGCACGCCGATCAATGGCGCATTGCTGACCGTCAAGCTCGATCTGCTCACCCATCCTGATGCATCCCTGCGCGAAGTCGAAGCCCAGGCATTGCGCGCACGTCTCACGGATCTGCGCGCAACGCTCGGTATTCGCTTTCCCGTGTATCTCATCGTCACGCAAATGGATCGATTGCCGGGTTTCGGCGAATATTTCTCCTCGCTAACCGAGGAAACCCGCGCCCAAATCTGGGGCTTCACTCTGCCGTTCGAAGATGCGTCGTTCGAAATGCGCTATGCGGATGAACTCACGGCATTGGCGGGGCGCCTGACCGCAGGTGTCAACACGCGCCTCGAAGACGAGTACGACATGAAGTGCCGCCGTCAGTTGGCCGCTTTGCCCGAAGCGTTTTCTGCGCTCATTGCGCCGCTCTCGGGCCTGCTCGCGCAAACGTTCCTCGACTCTCGCTACGACAACACTCAGCATCACACGATGTTGCGCGGCGTGTACTTCACGAGTGCGGCTCAGGGCGGAGTTCCTGCGGAGCCCGAGCGGTTGACCATCATGCAGCGTCTCGCCGCCGGATTCGATTTGCCGCCGCCAATCCGCAGCGCCACGTCAACGAGCACTCACAGCCACTTCTTGCGCGATGTCTTTTCGAAGGTGATTCTCCCCGAATCGCATCTGGTGCGGCCGAATCTGCGCTGGGAATATCGCTCACGGGCGCTGCGTTTGCTGGGGCACGCCGTTGTAGTGTCGCTCTTCGTGTGGCTGGCCCTTGCACTGCGGGTGAGTTTCGGCAACAACGGTGATTATCTGCAGGTCATCGCGCGAAAAGCGCAGGCGCTCACGGCCAAGGTCACGCAACTTTATCGCGAGCCCAAACCAGCGCTCATTCCCGACACGCTGACCGAAGCTCGCTATCTGCCCGCCTGGACCGGCCTCGATCTGGCCGATCCGGACACCGGATTCCGCTATGGTCTTTATGCCGCGCCCAGTGTCGTCAACGCGAGCGAGCAAACCTACCGCGCACTTCAGGACAATCTCCTGCTCCCCCAGATCGTGCGTCGTATGGAGGCGGTCATCACCGAGGCCATCGACGGCAAGGATGCACACACGACGTATGCGGCGCTACGCGTCTACCTGATGCTGCACGATCGCTCGAAATACAACGCTGAGGAGATCAAGACCTGGGTGTTCGACGACTGGTCGCGCACCGATAGCGCATCGATTTTCGGCGGACGTGCGTCGATGCTTGGCCATGTGGAGCAACTCTTCTCGGGCGAGCGCATCGTTCAGTCGCCGCTCATTCGCAACGATGCGCTTATCGAGCGCGCGCGCGCGTTTCTCGATACGAGCAACGGCACCCAGCGGCTTTACGAGCGCGCGAAAGCCGCGATGCGGCAGGACGCGCCCGACGATTTCACGCTCTTGCGCGCGGTCGGCCCGCAAGCCGGAACAGTGTTCGCCCGCGCAAGCGGTGATCCGCTCTCGCGCGGCGTGCCCGGGCTTTTTACCTTCGACGGTTATCGCAACGTGTTCGATAAGCGTCTGACGGAATTCGTACGCGCAGCGCGCGATGACGACGCATGGGTCATGGGCCGCGCCTATCTTTCGAGCTGGCCGGATGGCGGACTCGAAACAGCTCAAAAAAAAACGCTTGAGATCGCGCGTGCCGCCGCAGACGTGGACGACGCTTTGACCGACGCCATCCGGCGGCTATATCTGACCGAGTACGCGCTGCAGTGGGACGCCTTCCTTGCCGATATCCGGCCGATCACGGGGTCGACCCTTGCGTTCAATCTGCAGGTCCTGCGCGCGTTCGCGGCTCCCGATTCGCCGCTGGCGCGTCTCGCCCGCGCAGCGGCACGCGAAACCACGCTGACACAAAAGATCACTGGCACCAGCGGTACGCTCATCGACAAGGCGGCGAGCAAGCTCGACGAGAAAGCAAAGTTGCTCGGTATTCGCGCGCAAGAACGCGTCGAACGCGAACTGGTCGATAACCGCTTTTCTCCGCTGCGTGAAATCGTCACGGGCAACACGCAAGCGGCGCAGGAAGGACAAACGGCCGCTGCATCCGCCGGCAAGGTCGGCCTCGATAACGTGGCGACCCTGCTCAGCGAGACTTATACGGCGCTCACGATCGCCGACAATGCGCTAGTCAATAACGGCCTTCCGCCGCCGAGCGATGCCTCGGCCAAGCTGAAGATGGCCGCGGCGACGATGCCCGCGCCGTTTCGCGAGGTCTTGTTGAAGCTTGCTGCCCAAGGCTCGCGCGACGTGAATGGCGGTGTCGGTCAATTGCTGTCGCGTCAGACGCAAGCGGTGGTCGGCGATGCATGCCGCCTCGCTGTGGAAGGCAACTATCCATTTGCGCCCGATAGCAAACGCGACATCAGCATCGAGGATTTCACGCGCGTATTTGCGCAAGGCGGCCTGATCGACGATTTCTTCACGAAGAACCTCGCTCCCTTCGTCGACACATCTTCCCAGCCATGGCGCTACAGAACCTTGCCGGGTTCAACCGAGCCGGTGCAGGGACCGAGCCTTGAACCGTTCCAGCAGGCACAGGCCATCCGTCAGGTCTTTTTCGGCGATCAGGGCAAGCAGCTTGCGTGGAAGGCCGAAATGCGCGTCCCGGAACTGGATCCGACGATATTGGGCCTGCTCATCGACATCGACGGGCAAAGCACACAATATCAACACGGTCCGGTGACGCCGCTGAAGTTCTCCTGGCCGGGGCCGCGCGGCGGCGTGCATGTAGAACTGACGGCAAACCCGCGGGTCGGCGCGGACACATCGACGATTGCCGCAGACGGCCCTTGGGCCCTTATGCGTCTGATGCGCCGCGGGCAGATCGTGCAGACCGCCACGCTCGGCCGCACGCGCGCGGTGTTCGACTTCGACGGCCGTAAGGCCGCGCTCGATATCTCCAGCGCGGGGAGCGTCGCAAATCCGCTCACGAGCGACGTGCTCACCGGATTTCACTGCCCGAGCGCTCTGCCAACGTTCAACCTTGCAGATAGCGGGCCACCGCCGGGGCTGCCATCCGCGTTGACAGCTCCGGCAAATGCAACGCAAACAGGTCAAGCACGTCGCGAGGAGAACGCCACCAAAACTTTCTGACAGTAAGAGTAAAACGGATGTGCGTAGAGTTACAGGCTCATCGGGCTATCTCCAGATAGTCGAGCGGATTGTGGACGCGGCGCAGCGAGCGCGACGCTTGCGGCGCCGGTTACTTGCACGACGAAGGGCAACGCCACAGATCGACCTTTGCCGACGATCGCCCGGTCGTTTTACATGGGCTGCAAAGCTGGTTCGAGTCGAGTGACCGGTTTCGGGTGCCGGCGTGCGTCAGGAACGCCGATAGATTGCTCGCGAGGCTGAAGACGACGAGCTATGACGTAATCGTGCTGAGCTGCGGCATGGAAGGCTCACCCGCCGACGACTTCGCGTTTTTGCGCGAGGTGCGCCTGGCGTGTCCGGATACGCCGGTCGTCGTTTTCACCGACGCAACCCACGCTCACACGCTTGCCGAGACGCAGCGCGCGGGCGCGGCGGGCCTCGTGAGCATGCACGAGGGCGCGGGCGAGTTCGAACGCGTATGCAAGCGCGTGCTTTCCGGCGCGAGAGGGATCGTCTCGCCGCTTAGACGCCTCCCCCCGCCACGGACCACTAGACAATTCCGATCATGCGCGCAGATACGTGGCTACCACCGCGCTCTTGAGCCGATCGAGTGCTTGCTGCCGCCGTTTCAATACCAGAAGAGATTCGACCATCATCAGATCGTGTTTCAGGCGATCGTCCATTATCGAGGCGGCTTCGATCTGTTTAATCAGCGTGTAAATCCGAACCGCGCACTGTTTGTCGCTCAAAAGCGACGTGTCGAGCTCTTGTTGCAGACATTGAATGGCGCTGACGAGGTCATATTGATTCATGCGGCGGGCATAAGCGAAAGAGGTTTGCAAGCGCGTCTCTCGTAGTAAGCAATGCGTATGCCCTAACGCGGTGAAGCGTGAAAAGCAAAGCACAATAAAACGTTTGTTGCGTGCATTCCGAAGCTTTCTAATTACAGGCTCGAATTCACGACGAGCCGACAAGATGGCTGACCTGACATCCACGCGCGACACCTATCGCTCGGGACACGCGTCTCGCGCGCTGATTTCCAAAGACGTGCTCTACCGATGGCTCTCCTGGACCATCCCCGCAATCGTGGTGCTGCTATGGGAAATCGCGGCGCGCCTCGGACTGATCGCGCCGCAGGTCCTCCCGGCACCGAGCAGCGTCTTCGAAACGGCCGTCCACATGGCGCAAAACGGCGAACTCTTCGTGCACCTGGGCGTGTCGCTGCTGCGCGCCGCGGGAGGCTTCGTCATCGGCGGAACGATCGGGCTCGCGCTCGGCATCGCCGTCGGATTCTCGCCGCTCGCGCAAGCGCTCCTCGACCGCTCGATCCAGATGGTGCGCGCCATTCCTTTCCTGGCGATGCTGCCGCTCGTCATCGTCTGGTTCGGCGTCGGCGAAGTCGCCAAGATCTTTCTGGTCGCGCTCGCGGTGCTCTTCCCGATCTACATCAACACGATGCTCGGCATTCGCCAGATCGATTCGAAACTGATGGAACTCGCCCGCGTGATCGGCCTGAACCGAACGGCGATCGTGCGACGAATCATCCTTCCCGGCGCGATGCCGTCGATCCTCACCGGCGTGCGTTACGCGCTCGCCCACGCGTGGCTCGCGCTCGTCATCGCCGAGACGCTGGCCACGACGAAAGGCATCGGGTTCCTCGCGATGGACGCCCGCGAATTCCTGAACACCAACGTCATTCTGCTCACCATCATCATCTACGCGATCATCGGCGTCGTCGCGGATGCGCTCGTGCGCCTGCTCGAAGCCCGCTATCTCTCGTGGCACGCGAACTACGCGAAAGGGGCGCGCACATGACGGCCATCGTTACGCGCCGCGACGCGCGCGTCGGTTCGCCGGCGCTGGCGGTGTCCGTGCGCGGACTGCAAAGACGCTATGGCAGCCGCGTCGTCATCGATGCACTGGACCTCGATATTCGCAAAGGCGAATTCGTCGCGCTGCTCGGCGAAAGCGGATGCGGCAAGACAACGCTGCTACGCGCGCTCGCGGGGCTCGATTCCCCCGACGCCGGGTCGATCCGCGCGCCGGAACGTCCGTCCGTCGTGTTTCAGGAGCATCGCCTGCTGCCCTGGTCGACGTTATGGCAGAACGTCGCGCTCGGCTACGAGAATACGATTGGC
Organism: Caballeronia sp. LZ008; assembly: GCF_031451435.1. NCBI lineage: Bacteria > Pseudomonadati > Pseudomonadota > Betaproteobacteria > Burkholderiales > Burkholderiaceae > Caballeronia > Caballeronia sp. LZ008. The sequence continues at coordinate 1,070,460 of NZ_JARUXK010000003.1, forward strand.
CGGACGGGCGCGGCGCGCGCGCTGGCCGAAGTCGGACTCGCCGGCCGCGAGGACGACTGGCCGCGCAATCTGTCGGGCGGTCAGGCGCAGCGCGTGGCGCTGGCGCGGGCGCTCATCCACGATCCCGCGCTGCTGCTGCTCGACGAGCCGTTCGCCGCGCTGGATGCGCTCACGCGCATCCGCATGCACGGTCTCGTCAAGGAACTCGTCGCGCTGCATCGGCCAGGCGTGCTGATCGTCACGCATGACGTCGACGAAGCGCTCACGCTCGCCGACAGGATTCTCGTCATGCGCGCCGGACGCATCGCGGCGTCATTCGAACCCGGCGAACACGCGCCGCAGGCACTGCGCCCCGCCCTGCTCGCGGAACTCGGCGTCCGGTCTCACTGATCACTTTTCCATAAGACAAGAAGGACGAGCATGAACGACTCATCGCTGAGCCGCCGCCGGTTGCTGCGCGCGGCGGGAGGCCTCCTGGCCGGCGCGGCGACCGGCGGATTGTTCCCGGCACGCGCGGCCGAGCCGCGCAAGCTGACGCGCAACACCGATACGGTCCGCATCGGCTGGGGTTACGGCAGCCTGCCCGACATCGCGAAGCAGCGCGGCGTGTTCGAGAAGACGCTCGCCGCGAAAGGCATCAAGGTCGAATGGGTCGGCCCTTTCCCGAACCATGCGCCTTCGATACAGGCCGTGGTCGGCGGCAGCGCCGACTTCGGATTCTGGGGATCGACGACTCCCGCACTCGCCGCGATGCTCGCCGGCTCGCCGATCGTCTTCACCGCGTTCGACATCTATTCGCCGCGCTCGACGGCCATCATCGCGAAGAAGTCGAGCGGCATCGAATCCGTCGCCGATCTCGCGGGCCGCAAGGTCGCCGTCAACCGGTCGGGGCTTGGCGAATTCCTGTTGATCGCCGCGCTGGAGAAGCATCGCGTCGATCGCGACAAGGTCCAGTTCGTCTATCTGAATCCGCCCGACGCGGCGCCCGCCTTCGCGCAAGGCAAAGTCGACGCTTGGTCGATGTGGTCGCCCGGCGTCGACATCTCGCGCTTCTCGAACGACGCGAAAGACATCTTCAACGAAGGCCGCGATCTGGATTTTCTGATCGATTACAGCTCGCTCGTCACGCGCCGTAAGTTCACCGAGGAGAATTCCGAGCTGATCCGCGCGGTGATCGATGCGTATTACGTCGAAGGCGCGTGGCAGTCGGCGCATTCCGCCGAAGCCGAATTGCTCGTGCAGCGCGAGGGCAAATATCCGGATCAGGTGCGCGACTATCTCGCAAGCCTCAAGCGCGTCAATCAGTTTCACGAGCCCGACGATGCCGCTTTCATCGCGCAATTTCAGCGCGCCGCCGACTGGCTGGCCGAGCGCAAGATCATCAACTCGCGCATCAAGGTCGCGGATTACAGCATCAAGGTGTGAATCGAGGAGCGCACGAATGTCTGACGTCAACTATCCGACGAGCGCCGGACCGACGCTCGTCTCCCCGCTGTCCGCCGCGCTCGGCTTTTCGGAGATCATCGGTGACATCGCCGCGACTGCCGCCGAGCGCGAACGCGGGCACCGGCTGCCGCACGAAGAGATTGCAAAGCTCAAGGCGCTCGGCTTCGGCGCGCTGCGTCTTCCCGTCGATGCAGGCGGAAGCGGCGTTTCGCTGAACGGGCTTTTCATCGTCGCACGCGATCTCGCCGCGGCGGATTCGAACATCGCCCACGCGTTTCGCAATCATCTGTGGCAAGTGGAAGCCGCGCTCCGGAGACGCGAGCAACCGTTCCATACGCGCGTACTGGAGCTGACCGCGCAGAAGAAGACCATCGGCCTGAGCTTCGTCGACAGCGACGTGGTCGCCGCCGGCGCGCGCCCGACCAAAGTCCTCAGTCGGCTCGAATGGGATGCGTCGCGCGACGTGTACGTCGGCTCCGGCGACAAGATCTACGCGACGGGCAATCTGTATAACGACGCGTTCACCGGCCTCGCCGTGGAAAGCCGCGCGGGCCGCACCGTGCAGTACGTGCTGGAACGCGGCGCGGGCGTCGACGACGACGATGACTGGCAAGGCTTCGGCCAGCGCCTCACAGGTTCGGGAACGGCGCGGTTTCGCGATGTGACGGTTCCAGCCGCGCAGCTTTATCCGCCCGATCCGCCGAAGTCCGATGAAGCCGCGCCCTGGGGCTTCACGTTTCATCAGGTTTATCTCACCAACTGCATCGCGGGCATCGTGCGGCGCGTGGCGCTGGACGCCGTCGACGTGCTGCGCGCGCGCGGACGCAACTTCTATCACGGTGAAGCCGCGCATCCCGTCGATGAACCCGTGCTGCAATCGCTGCTCGGCCGTATCCGCGCGTATTCGGCGAGCGTCGAAGCGATCGCGGATCGCGCGGCCGGCGCGTTGCAGCGCGCATGGGATCGACACGGCACACGCGACGAATACGAGGCGACGCTCGCGGCCACGCTCGCGGCATCGGAAGCCAAGGTCGTGATCGACGATCTCGCCCCGCAGATCGCAAGTTGGCTGATCGATCTCGGCTCGGGCTCCGTCGTGTCGCGCGTCGGCGCGCTGGACCGGCACTGGCGCAACATCAAGGTGATCGCGTCGCACAATCCGCGCGTCTACAAGGAACGCTTTCTCGGACAGAACCTGCTGACCGGGCAATTGCCGCCCACGGGCGCGTTCTTCTGATCGCGCGCGCCGTCCCTTGTCGAAGGCGGACGGGACGGCGCGCTTTCTTAGTCGAGCAGACGTCGCACGCGCGGCACGACTTCGTGCGCGAAGCGGGCCATGTCGGCCTCGAAGGGCTGGAATTGCAGCATGAAGAGTTCGATGCCCGCGCGATGAAAGTCGACGATGCGCCGCGCGACCGTGTCGTAATCGCCGACGAGTTCCGCGGCCGTGCCGCCGTTCGACCCGACGCGCGCCGATCGCGCGAAGGTCTGGTGCATCACCGCGTTCGGATCGGTATTGGCCTTTTGCCGTTCGCGCAGCGGCTTGTCGAGTTCCGCCAGCGCGAACAGATGTTCGAGATGAGCCTGCGCGTCGTCCTGCGTCTCGCGCGCGATCACGAACGCCGACAGGCCGAAGCGCAAAGGCTCGTGCCCCGCCGGGCGCGCGCGGGCGGAGACATCGGCGATCAGGGCCGCAACGTCGTCGTGCGGCTGGCCGTTGATGAACCACACATCGCCATGCGCCGCGACGAGCGAGCGCGCCGGCTCCGACTCGCCGCCGACATAGATGCGCGGACGCGCGCGAAACGGATCGGCGGGCCGTAACTGATAGTCGTCGATCCGGAAGTTGTCGCCGCGATGCTTCACGGCTTCTCCGCGCAGCAACGCATCGACGACCGAGATCCACTCGCGTCCGTACGCATAGCGCTCGTCATGCTCCGCGAAGCCGATGCCCGCGCGCTCCAGCTCCGGACGATTCCACGCATTGACGAGATTGATCGCGAAGCGTCCGCCGCTGATGTGCTCGATCTGCTGCGCCATCTTCGCGAGCACGACCGGATGATAGAGATAAGGCTTGATAGCCGCGATGATCTCGATGCGCGACGTAAGCGCAGCCAATGCCGCCGATGCCGTCCACGCTTCGAGCTGATCGAGCGAAGGATCGTGCGGATTGATCGTGTGCTGGGCGACGAGCACGGAGTCGTAACCGAGGCGCTCGGCCTCTAGCACGAGCGCCTTGTTGCGCGCCCACGAGGCATCGTAGGGCTCGGCGGGATCCTGCAACGCCGCGCGACTGCCATGCACGAGCGCCCAGACGCCGAAGCGGGGAAGATTGGACATCGCTTGAATGAACCGAAGGACAGGTTGGAGAGGATGCTCATGCTAACGCCGGGCCCGCCCGCGGCGATCCAATTTCTATCGATAAGGAATTATCCATCTGGCATTTGAAGACTCGGGAAACTGTCTTCCTGAGCGCAGTTCTTCCGATAACCATATGACGGTGCACGGCGAATATGCGAAGCACGCGCCGCGTCATTTGCTACGCACGATTGCTTCGTAGCCGCGGCACGCAAAGTGCCTATAGTCGAAGGCTTCACCACATCATTTCGTCCGTTCCATGAAACCTTCGATCCATCGCCGCGCGCTGATCGCCGGCATCGCATCCATCGTTCTCGCTGCTATGGCGCCCGTTCAAGCACACGCCGAAACGCGCGAAGTGGTCATCGGCTATCAGGACATGGTCGTGCCCTGGCGTTATGCGCAGGCGAGCGGCGCCGTCGAGAAAGCCACCGGATACAAGGTCACGTATCGCAAGCTCGGCAGCGGCGCGGATGTCATTCGCGCGCTCGCATCGGGCTCCATTCAGTTGGGCGAAGCCGGCTCCAGCCCGATCGCGGCGGGCTTGTCGCAAGGCGTCGACCTTTCGCTGTTCTGGATTCTCGACAACATCAACGACGCCGAGGCGCTCGTCGCGCGCAACGGCTCGGGCGTAAGCAAGCTCGCGGATCTGAAAGGCAAGACGCTCGGCGTGCCGTATGTGTCGACGTCGCATTTTCATGCGCTCGTCGCCTTGCAGCAGGCAGGCGTCGATCCGTCGACGGTGAAGATCGTCAATCTGCGTCCGCCGGAGGTCGCGGCGGCGTGGGAACGCGGCAATATCGACGCGACGTATATCTGGGACCCGGTGCTCGCCAAAGCCAAGCAGAACGGCAAAGTGCTGATCACGTCGGGCGAAGTGGCGAAGGAATCGGGCAAGGCGACCTTCGACGGCTTCGTCGCGTCGCGCAAGTTCGCGCAGGACAATTCGGCGTTCCTGAACGGTTTCGTCAAAGTGCTCGCCGATACCGACGCGCAATACCGCGATCACAAAGCCGACTGGACCGCCGCGTCGAAACAGGTGCAGGCCGTCGCGCAGGAATCCGGCGCGAATCCCGCCGACGTGCCCGCGAGTCTCGCGCTCTACGCCTTCCCGAGCGCGGGCGAGCAGGCGTCGCCGACCTGGCTCGGCGGCGGAGCGCAATCCGGGGCGGCAAAGTCGCTCGCGGCAACCGCTCAGTTCCTCAAACAGCAGGGCACGATTCAGAACGTGCTCGCGGATTACTCCACGGGCGTCGATCCGCGCTTCGTGCAGCAGGCCGCGAAATGACATCGCTTTCCATCCGCAACCTCGGCGTCACGTATGAAGGCGCGGGCACGCCCGCGTTGCAAGGCGTCGACTTGCAGATCGGCAGCGGCGAGTTCGTCGTGGCGCTGGGTGCATCGGGATGCGGCAAGACCACGCTGCTGAATTGTCTCGCGGGTTTCCTGGAGCCGACCGAAGGCGAAGCGTCGCTGAATGGCGAACCGATCGACGGGCCCGGCGCCGAGCGTGGCGTCGTGTTCCAGAAGCATGCGCTGATGCCGTGGCTGAACGTCATCGACAACGTCGCGCTTGGCTTGCGTTTTCGCGGCGTGAAGCGCGACGAGCGCCGCGAGATCGCGCGTCGCACGCTCGCGCTCGTCGGCCTCGCGCAACATGAACACGCGAAGGTCTACGCGCTGTCGGGCGGGATGCAGCAGCGCGTCGGAATTGCGCGCGCGCTCGCGAGCGATCCCGAAGTATTGCTGATGGACGAACCGATGGGCGCGCTCGACGCCCTCACGCGCGAAACCGTGCAGGAACTCGTGCTCGACGTTTGGGCGCGCACCGGAAAGACGGTGTTCTTCATCACGCACAGCGTGGAAGAGGCACTCTTTCTGGCGACGCGCCTCGTGCTGATGACGCCAGGTCCGGGCCGCATCGAAGAGGTGCACGAACTGCCCTTCTCGCGGGACTACGTTCGCAGCCGCGATGCGCGCGCCGTCAAATCGTCGCCCGCGTTCATCGAATGGCGGGAGCGGCTGACGCGCCGCCTGCATCGCACCGAGACGGAGGCGGCGTGAACCGGCCCGCTCACGATGTCCCGCTGCCGAACGCCCCAAGCGCATCGCCAGCCACGCGACGCGTCACCCGCACGAAGCATCGCGCGCGCTATCGCGGAATGCCGGGCGCGGGGCCGACCGCGCTGCCCAGCGCGCTGTGCGTCGCGACGCTCGCGGCATTGTGGTGGGCGGCCACGCATTTCCACTGGCTGCCGCCGCTCTTTCTGCCTTCGCCCGAGGCGGTCTGGCAGGCGTTCATCGACGCGTTGCACGGACGGCTTCAGGGCGGATTGCCGCTCTCGGAGCATCTCTTGTGGAGCGCGATCCGCGTGTTCGGCGCGTTCGCGCTCGCGGTTGTCACGGCGGTGCCGGTCGGAATTCTGATGGGCGTGAGCCGCATCGCGCGCGGCGTGCTCGATCCGCCGCTCGAGTTCTATCGGCCGCTGCCGCCGCTCGCGTATCTACCGCTCGTCGTCATCTACTTTGGTATCGATGAAACCGCGAAGATCGTCGTCATCTGGCTCGCCTGCTTCGCGCCGATCGCGATGGCCGCGCGCGCCGGCGTCAGGAGCGCGACTGCCGAGCAGGTGAACGCCGCGTGGTCGCTCGGCGCGAACTTCGGGCAAGTCGTGCGGTTCGTCGTGCTGCCCGCCGCGCTGCCCGAAATACTGACGGGCCTGCGCATCGCCGTGGGCTTCGGCTGGACCACGCTCGTCGCCGCCGAAATGGTCGCCGCGACCGCCGGCCTGGGTCAGATGGTGCTCAACGCGTCGAGCTTTCTGCGCACCGACGTGGTGGTGATGGGCATCGTGCTGATCGGCGCGATCGCGTGGATTTTCGACTTCGGCATGCGCGCGCTGGAGCAGCGGCTCGTGCCGTGGAAAGGACGCTGAGCCGCACGGGCCTGGCGTCGCGGCGAACTTGGAATCGGCTGGACTCCTGATCCAGTAAGGGTTCCCTATCCGGCAATAAGGAAAATTAATTATTGACGTACTGCTGCTGAAAGGCAGAATCTCTCGGAAACAATCCTAATAAGTATTTCAGCGGCGCGACACGCTGAGAACAGATTTCCTTCCGCCATGCGTTGACGTGGTCTCTATACATGGAGAACAAAATGAGAAGGATACGAGGGATGGTCCTGGCTATTTCATCAGGAGTATTGATCAGTGCATGCGGCGGCGACGCCGGCTCCGATGTCTCAGGCCAGAGCACGAAAAGCATCGCAGGACAGCCGGCTTCACAGACCGAATCGACGACCAAGGGCTACGCGTTGTCGACCGTCATCTGGAGCCGCGTTCCCATCGGCGTGTGCTGGGACATGAACAACGCGGATTTCGCGCGCTTCGCGTCGGCACGAAACTGGAGCCGCCTCGCAGTTCAGGAGACCTGGGAACAGCATTCGGGCGTGCGTTTCACAGGCTGGCAGCAATGCACGAATGACCCCAATTACTTCGGGATCCGAATCAGCGTCGATGACAGCGCGCAGAGCGGGCCGCATACTTTCGGCCTCGGCGCGATGCTGAACAACGCGGTCGGCGGAATGGCGCTCAACTTCACGTTCAGGAACTGGAGTCAAAGTTGCCAGGGACGCGAAGAATACTGCATACGCCGCATCGCCGCGCACGAATTCGGTCACGCGCTGGGCTTCGCGCACGAGCAGAACCGGCCCGACACGCCTTCGACCTGCAACGAGCCCGCGCAGGGCACGAACGGCGACACGACGATCGGCGCGTGGGATGTCGCTTCGATCATGAATTACTGCAATCCCGAATGGAACGGTGACGGCAAGCTGAGCGCCACCGACATCGACATGGTGCAGAAATACTATGGGCCGCCGCCTTCCACTCAGACGGTGTACACGCTGACGCGTGCGCAGGCGCCGGCGCGGATTACCGCCTACGAGTTTCCTTCGCGCGCTGTGAAGGCGTCGATCGATCTTTCGCTGGGCGGCGACTATCAGCGCGTCGATCAGATGTTCGCAAGCGCCGACGGCAAGCGGCTGCACGTGCTGATGGAGCGAAATTCGACGTCCGTCGATCTCGCCACCATCGACACCGCGAGCAACAAGGTCGTGCGCGTCACGCCCATCGGTCCGATGTTGACGACGTTCACCGGCTATGGTTTTCAGCCCGCGTTGACCGGAAATCAGGTCTATCTGTGGAACAAAAATATCATCCACGTCGTCGATACGGATTCGGGAACGCTCGTCAGAAAGCTCGTGCTGCCGAAAGAATTCAGCGTCATCAAGATCGCGACGGCCGCCAATGACAGCGAGCACATCTTCGCGCTCGCGAACGAGCGGGGAACGAGGCTGGAGGTGCTGCGCATCGAAACGGCGAGCGGCTTCATCAGGGGCGGCTATCCGGCCGGTTCGGCGCCGGCGGCGCCGCGCGATGAGTTCACCGTCACGCCGGATGCGAAGAAAGCGTATTTCGTCGGATTCGCGTCGCCGAATGCACAGGGCAATCTCACGGAGATGGACCTGGAGAGCGGCTTCACGCGCGTGCTGACCGATCTGCCGGAGAAGAATCCGAAGTTCATCGCGGCGATCAACAATCAGCAAATTCTCTTCGCCGATGACAATGCCAACAGCCCGAGCTCGGTCATCCTCTACGACGTGACGAGCAGAAGCAAGACGACCGCGCTGAGTTCGTCGAAGTCGATGGCGTATCTCCAGTACGAGCCGAAAACGAAATCCATTCTTCTGGAGCAAGACGGCGTCTGGTCCGTCAATCAGTTGAGGCAGCGCGCGGACGGAAAATACAGAGACGTCGATCTCGGCCTGCGATCGTTCAGCAGCGGTTCGGCGTATGGCGGCGTCGCTCCGTTCGTGCTCGTGACGCGTTGATGTTCAAGGCGGCGCGCCAGTGGCATGATTGTCGGGTCGACCCGATCGTGCAGCGCTGGCCCGGAGGTGGCACATGTCCGTCTTTCTCGAAGTCGAGCACGTCACGACCTATCGCTACAACACGCCGGTGGAATTCTCGCCGCATCGCGTGATGTTCCGGCCGCGCGCCGCGCACGATATCCGCGTGCTGTCGGCGACGCTCGCGGCCGCTCCGCACAGCACGCAGTACTGGATGCACGACGTGTTTTCCAATTCGGTCGCGGTCGTCGAGCCGCGCGTGCCCGCCGACACGCTCGAACTGCGCGCGCGTTTCGTCATCGAGCATTTCGGCATCAGGAATCTGGAGTTGCCGGTCGCGCCCGAAGCCGAGAATTATCCGTTTCAGTACGCCGACGAGGACCGGCTCGATCTGGCGTCTTTCCTGCCGCCGCAGTATCCCGACGATCAGCCGATGCTGCGCGACTGGGTCGCGCAGTTTCTGCCCCGGCGCGGCGTCACGCACACGCGCGACATTCTGGGGAACATCAACGCCGCCATCCGCAGCGACTTTCAGTATCAGTCGCGCGACGCGATGGGCACGCAGCGTCCGTCGGAGACACTGAACCGGCGCAGCGGCACCTGTCGCGATTTCGCGCTGCTGATGATGGAAGTCGTGCGCGGACTCGGACTGGCCGCGCGCTTCGTGTCCGGGTATTTGTACGATCAGGCGCTCGACACGCCCGCTGCGCCGGCCGTCCGCAACACGGGGCTGCAGCAGGGCGCGCGACAGATCGAGAGCCGCGACGAGCCGCTCGTCGTCGGCGCGGGCGCGACGCACGCGTGGCTGCACGTCTTTTTGCCGGGCGCGGGCTGGGTGCCCTACGATCCGACGAACTCGCTCGTCGGCGGCACCGATCTGATCCGCGTCGCGTACACGCGCAAGCCCGAACAGGCGGCGCCGGTGTCCGGATCGTGGTTCGGCGCCGCGGAGGACTTCGCCGGGATGGACGTCAGCGTCAGCGTGCGGCGCATCGAGCCGCCGAGCGAGCCGTTGGCGTCGGCGGCGATCAAAACGGACTGATCCCCGACATGCCGCCATCGACGGCAAGATCGGCGCCGGTCATGTATTGCGATGCATCCGTCGCAAGGAAAAGGATCGCCGATGCGATCTCGGCGGGGTCGGCCGGACGCTTCATCGGGATGACTTTCGCCCACTCCAGCAATTGCGTCTCCGACATGCCCAAGCTGTCGAAGATCGGCGTGTTCGCGACGCCCGGCGAAATACTGTTGACGCGTATGCCGAGCTCGACGAATTCGGCGGCGAAGCTTTTGGCCAGAGAAACGACAGCCGCCTTCGACGCGCAATATGCCGAGAAATTTTTCGTGCCCTGATTGGCCGCGAGCGATGCCACGAGAACGATCGATGCCGGCCGCGCGAGCGAAGGCAGCGCTTCGCGCACCGTCGCATACACGCCGCCGACGTTGATGTTCAAGACATCGGTGAATTGTTCCAGCGAGGTTTCGCGCACGGGCGTCTGCCGGGAAATGCCGGCGTTGGCGACCAGAACGTCGATCTCGCGCTGAAAATGCTCGACTGCGGCTTTATAGAGACGCTGCATGTCGGCCTGACTGGCGGCGTCGGCCACGACGCACAGCGCATTCTCGCCGAGCGTTTGCGCGGCCTGACGCAGCTTCTCTTGGTTGCGTCCGCTGATCACGACGCGGGCGCCCTCCGACACGAACCGTTGCGCGGTGGCGAACCCGATGCCCGAGCTTGCGCCGGTCACGACCGCCAGTTTTTTATCGAGCAGCATCGTTTCATCCTTGCAGGTTGATGACGAGGGCGCGACCCGAGCGAAGCGCGCGCGTCGAATGCCCCGAGCCTTTCAGATCGCCTGCGACGAACACCGAGCCTTCCGCGAAGCGCCGCGCGATGTCCCCGTCCTGCACCGCGATTTCAAGCTCGCCTTCGAGGACAACGACATACTGCCGCGACGGCGGATTATGACGATCGAGAAAATAGCCTTCGTCGAACTCATGCACCAGCACGCTCTCGCACGGCTGCGGCGGCGATAGCGTCACCGAAATGCCGTTGAACGGCACGGCGACGGTTTCGAACACGCGAATGGTCCTGAATGCCGAGTGCCCGTCGGCGTCGGTGTAGATCTCAGCGCAGTCCATGACGTCTCCTTGTCGACGATCCGCTTCGAAAATGTCACGCCACCGCTCCCTGGCCCATGCGTTCGCGCACCGCGCCGCAATGTTCGACGAGCTTGCCGCGCGTGGCGACGAATCGTTTGAGCGGCGTATCGATGTCGTAGAACCAGATGTTCGCGACGAACCCGTACAGCGCGGCATCGATGCTCGCGGGCGCGTCGCCGAACATGAACGGACCGTCGCCGAGCAGATTCGCTATTGCCTGGAGACTCGCGATGCCGCGCGCATACACGGCGTCCGGCTCGTATCTGCCGATGCCCTGATATCGGTAGCGTTCGAAGTTGTATTTGCGCGCGCCTTCGAGCGCGTCGGCGCCGATGTTCGGATGCTGCGTCAGGAGTGCATCGCGAAACTGCGGCCAGTAGCGGTCGTCGCGCCAGCGCGAGTACGACATCACCCAGTAAAGATCGTCGAGCGTGCGGCGGACCAGCAGATCGAGATCGCGCTGCGCGGCGCCCAGCGCGTCGTCCAGTTCGATTGCGTGCTTGCTCTTCAGATGCGCGATGATCGCATCGCTGTCGCCGATGGTTTCATCGCCGTCGACGAGATACGGCAACTGCCCGCGCGGCGCGGCGCTCGTGTCCAGCACGTGACGATGCTCGAATGGCAGGGCCGCGAGCTTCAGGAACGCGAACACCTTCAATCCGAACGGATTGTTGTCTTCGAGGCCGAACAACTGAGGATACGAATAGAGCGTGATCATCGACGTCTCCGTGCGTCCTCCAGCAAGGACGCGCCAAGTTCGTTACGATTCCCGGCTGGCCTTGCATCTTCCCGTCACGCGTCGCGCCGCTTCCGCGCGCCGCCACACACGAAAAATACTATGCCCACGCCGCCTCATGCCATCGGTTTTACACTCGATCCGCTCGATCGCGTATCGGAGAAGCGCGACGATGAAACCTACGTCGCCGGCCTGCGCGACGATCCCGCCACGCGCTTTCTGCTGTTCGTGAACAACGTGCCGCTGTTCAAGCGCGCGAACGGTCACGATCCGCTTTTCGTCGCGCAGGAAATCGCGGCGCTCGGCGCGCCCGCGCAGACGGTTCTTCTCGGCCGCGACGCCGACCGCCGCGCGCTGTTCGCCCATTCCTTCGATGCAGAAACGCCGAGCCTCGCCGATGTCGAAGCGGTCGAACTGCGCCCCATCGCGATGCAGGGTCTCGTGTCGCCGCCGCTCGTCAGCGCGCTCGGCGAAGCGCGATCGATGCTCGACTGGCATCGCCGGCATCGCTTCTGCGCGAACTGCGGCCATCCGACCGATTCGGCGGGCGCGGGCTGGCGGCGCATCTGTCCGAACTGCAAGGCGCAGCATTTTCCGCGTGTCGACCCCGTGGTCATCATGCTCGTCACGGATGGCGAACGCTGCCTGCTCGGCCGTCAGCCGCAATTTCTGCCGGGGATGTATTCGTCGCTTGCGGGCTTCGTCGAGCCGGGCGAGACTTTCGAGCACGCGGTGTATCGCGAAGTGCTGGAGGAAGCGGGCATCCGCTGCACGGACGTGCGCTATTTCGCGTCGCAGCCGTGGCCGTTTCCTTCATCGTTGATGATCGGATGCTTCGCGCGCGCCGTCACGACCGATATCACCATCGACAGGAACGAGCTCGAAGATGCGCGCTGGTTCACGCGCGAGGAGATCCGCGCGATGCTCGACGGCACGCACGAACAGGGACTTTCCGCGCCGAAGCCCTTCGCGATCGCGCATCATCTGCTGAAGGCGTTCGCGACGCGCGAGGTGGACTGAGTGGGCAGCTTCGCGGCGCGGCTTCGGCGATCGGTGCAGAATCCGAACCTGCGTTGCGCGGGGCGCGGCGAGAGCATTCATCAGACATCGGGTGAACGACATGAACATGAAAGGCGGCATGCATATTTGGCTGATCCGGCATGGTGAGACCGAGTGGAGCAAGTCGGGCCAGCACACCGGCACGACCGACATTCCGCTCACCGACGAAGGACGCAGACAGGCGCGGGCGCTCGCGCCGGTGCTCGCGTCGCAGTCTTTCGACTTAGTTTTGACGAGCCCGATGGGCCGCGCGATCGAAACCTGCCGGCTCGCGGGTCTGGGCGATCGCGCGACGGTGGAGTCCGAGCTTCACGAGTGGAATTACGGCATCTACGAAGGCCGCACCACGCCGGAAATCCGTGAAGAGGCGCCGGACTGGTCGGTGTGGTCATCGCCGATTCCGGAGGGCGAAAATCTCGCGGATGTCGGCAGGCGCGCGCAGGCGCTCATCGACAAGCTGCTCGCGACGAATGCGATGAACATCGCACTTTTTTCGCACGCGCATTTTTCGCGTGTGTTCGGGGCGCAGTGGGCGACGGGATCGCCGGCTCTTGGGGCGCATCTCGCGATGGATACCGCCGCGATGAGTGTGCTCGGGTTTGAGCGCGACGTCCGCGCTATTGTTAAGTGGAATCTCTTGCCTTTTTGATGTTTTTTGCGATAGGTCCCGTGATCGTGTCGGCCTTTTTTTTCGCCGGATCGCGTTTTCGTGTCGGTGCATTAGGACAGGGGCAACGCCAATAGACCGACACCAACACGGGATCCGGCGAAGAACCATAAAAACCATCATCAGCAAAAAGCCCATACCAACGGTGCCTGCGAAGTTCCTGCGATCCGCCATCAAAACCCCGTCTCCCGCTCTACTTGACGTTGAGCTGAACCGATGCGATCAGTTCCGACAAACCGAGCCAGAGAATCTGCACGCCGATACAAAAGATGATGAACGCGAAAAGGCGCATGGCAATCTGCGTTCCGACGGCGCCAAGCAGGCGCTCCAAATGCCCCGCGAATCGCACGCACACATAGATGCTCGCGCACAGAACGACAAGCCCGACGCCCACGCCGGCGAGATGCACCGGCTGCAGCCCATGACGCGGCGAGCCCGTGCCGAGCGCGATGGCGACCGCTATCGCACCCGGCCCGACGGTGATCGGCAGCGTCAGCGGATAGAACGCCTTCGCACGCAGCGACGCGCCGCCGCGCGGCGTGGGCGCGGGTTCGGCGCCGTCGTCGTCATCGGGCGTCTGAAGCAGGCTCCAGCCCGCCATCGCGACGACGAAACCGCCCGCCACGCGCAACACCGGAATCGAGATCCCGAAAAACGTCAGCACATAAGCGCCGATCAAAAGCGACGCCAGCAAGATCACGAAACTGTTGATGCAGATGCGCCGCGCGAGCTCGGCGCGATCGGCGTCGCCGATATGCGGCAGCATGCTCAGCACGACGAGCGCCGTCGCGGGAGGATTGATGATCGGGAACAATCCGGCGACGATCACAAGGACCGTCTTGGCGAATTCGTTGAGCATGCGCGTCGTTGTCCGTCGTTCGTTGGCGTGCTGCAAGCCAGGACATTGTGCACGCTAAGCCGGCGCGCGTGCGCGCAATGACGGTCCGATCAGACGAACGGTGCGGTGAGAATCAGCGTGCATTCGGTGAGAAACGAGCCGATCCCGACGCCGATCAGCACGCGCGCGACGATCGTCCATACGCGCCGATCGACATTGCCCGCGCAGCGCCACGCGAGCGTGCACCACAGCAGATACAGCGCCGAGCACACGGCGAATACGCCGAGCATGCCGGGCCAGAACCAGACGGTGATCAGCAGAAATGTTTCGGGAGTGACGCCGCTCGTCCAGAGGTCGAGATAGACGAACCACCACGCGAGGTGGATCGGCACGCCCAACAGCCACCAGACTTTCCAGAAGCGTTCTTCTCCGCGCCAGGCCTTGCGCAACATGCGTCGTCGTGAGTGGAAAGAGGCACGCATTTTACTCCACGCGTTGCGCGCCCTTTCCGCGCCTTCAGGCCGACAGGCTGCGGCGTTTCGCTTCCATGCGCGTGATGAGCCGCTGCAGCACGTTCTCCGCGGCGGCCGAAAGCCGCACGAAGCGAAAGCCGACGACGTAACGCACATCGCCGCGCGGCGTCGTCACGGAGCGCGGCGACACGAGTTCGAGATCGACGGGCAAGGCCGCGCCCGGACCGAGATGAAGCACGACATCGCGGAACACGGTGCCGCGCTCCGTTTCCGCGAGACGCGGCGTGTCCATGCGCAGCGCGATGCCACCGAGCGACAGGTCGTGCACTTCGTGGCGGAACGCTTCGCCGTCGGCGAATGCGCCTTTCGCGTAGAAGGGTTCGAGAACCGGCGTCGGCACGCGGAAGTATTCGCGACGCTGGAACTGATAGAGCTTCTCGGGGAACGGCACTTCGAACGCCTGACGTCCTTCGTAGGTCACGGCGCGCGCGGCGAGCGTCGTGAATTCGACGCGCACGCCGTCCGGCGCACCCTTGAAATACAACTGCCGCGCTTCGAGCAGCACACGATTGTCCGCCTCGACGCCGCCCCAGTCGAACACGATGCACGCTTCGCGCGCGTCGGTTTTCAGCAGTTGCGTAACGATCTGTCCGCGCCCGCTCGTCACGGTGAGCATGTCGCCCCGCTGCACGAGCGTTCGCAGAACGATCGATATTTCGGATGGCGTGCGTCGCGCGAAGCGCTCATGATCTTCCGCGAATTTTTCGATGTCTGTCGTTTGCGGCAACGGTTCGGCGAGCATGATGGTCCAATCTAGTTATCAGTTTGGGACAGCGAGCGACGACTACCTGCTTTGCCTTATGTTGCCCGAAAAAAACGGCTTCAGTACATCGGTAACGACTAGATTTTCACGGCAATTCAGCGTTTTGCAGAGCAGCAAACTATTTGTCTTACGGATAACTTTCTAAAAATGAGAAGGCCGGGCGCGAACACCCGGCCTTCTCGCGCTTCATGCGACACGCGTCATGCGAGCGTATCGAGTTCGCTTGGGAGCGCGCGGCGTCGGATAGGCGCGAGCGCAGCGCCCATGCGTTCGCCCTGCGCCTCGCTGATGAGGCTCATCAGGATTTCGCCGAAGCGTGGTTCGTCCACGCCCGAGATGATGTACTGCCACCGATACGCATCGACCAGTCCCGCATGCACGCGCGCCTCTTCGTCGGCGGAAAGCGCGCGGTCGAGTTGCGATACGAAGTAATGCGCGTCGGCGGCGGCTTGCGCCTGCATCATCCCGTCGATGGCCGCGACTAGCTCGATCAGATCGCCGATCGCGGCATCGCGCGCGTCGTCGTCGAGCCGCGCGTCTTCGCGCATCCACTCGAGTTCGTCGATGATCGCGTGCTGCGACTCCTCCTTCCAGTGGAACAGGAAGATGTCCTTGAATAGCGGCGACAAGCTCGCGTCGCTTTCCATGCTCTGCCGGTAATGCACCTGCGTGACGATTTCGACGCAACACGTCAGCGCGAGAATCGACCACGTCGATTTGCCGAGCACGAACGCGGCAACCTCGTCGGCCTGCGCGATGAAGCGATAGCCCGGCGGCAGCGTTTGCGCGGCGAGCGCTTCCACGCGGCGAAACAATTCCTGATGCTTCAGCTCTTCGTCGGTGAACCGCACGATCGCTTCGAGCGCGGTCTGATCGCCGAGCGCATGATCGCGGCCGACCTCCAGCATCTTCGCGCCGACGAAACGCTCGATCATGCCGAACATGTTGGCGTACGTGCGGCCCTGAACCTGCGACATCAGACGGCGCTCGCGCGCGTCGAGGAACGGCAGACGATGCACTTCGGATAGTCCGTCGGGCATGAACTTGTGCGCGGGATCGAAATGACGGCCGCGCAATACGTCGCGATCGATATCCCAGCGGATGCGGCGGGACACTTCGATGCACTTCGCATAACGTTGCTGCGGGGTGATTTTCCTGGATTGAGACTCGTGCTGAACGGCTTCCATGTGCGAACTCCGGAACGACTCTGCGTCGATGACTCTGATGAATGCGCGCCCTGCAATCCGCGCGCTGCGTCGAACAGGTCTGCGTAGGGTCGTGCGCCGCGTCACCGTTCTGCGAATCATTCTCTGCAACGGCCCGCTCTCGCACATGAGGCGCATGTCCCGGCTGCGCACCGGGACACGGCATTTGGCGGCAATGAAGGGGGACGCAGGTCCCGAAGCGCTCAGGCGGCGGGCGCGTCGAAGCCCGCGCGGCGCGCGAGCACGATGGCCTGCGCGCGGTTTTCGACTTCGAGCTTCGCGAAAATGCTGGTGATGTGATTGCGCACGGTCTTCTCGCTCAACGCGAGTCGCGCGGCGATCTGCGCGTTGTCGCGCCCGCCCGCGAGCAATTCGACGATATCGCGCTCACGCGGCGTCAGCGCGGAGAACGCCGGATCGCTCACGTTCGATGACGGCAGAAACCCCCGCACTTCCTCGCGCCAGCGTTGCCACGCAGGCTCGGATTCGAGCGTGATGTGATTTTCGCTATCGAGCGGCACGAAGCGCGCGCCGGCAATCTGCCCGGCGAGCAGGCGGCTTTCGTCGAACGGCACGCGCGCATCGCCGCTCGCGTGCAGCACGAGCGTCGGACATTGCACGCGCGGCAGCAGCGCCACCACGTCGATCTCGTTGAACACGCGCATGATGCGCGCGGCGTTGCGCGGCGTGGTCGTCAGACGTTCGAGTTCGTTGAACCAGTGATGCTGCTCCGGCGTGCCGCCGGGAATGAACTGCGTCGTGAAGAACTGGCGAAACGCCGGATTCTGCTTGCCCCAACCGAGTTCGGCGAGCTTCACGAGCATTTCGGCTTCCTCGTGCAACGCCGGATCGCACGAGCGTTTCAAACGGCCGCGCGCGTAGCCGCCATGCAGCACGAGATGCGTGACCCGCTCCGGATGCGCGACCGCATACGCGATGGCAATCGACGCGCCCTGCGAAATTCCCAGCAGCGGAAAGCGCTCGAGGCCGCTCGCATCGGCGACGGTTTCGAGATCGCGCAGCCAGGCGTCGAAGGAAATTTCGCCGACGTCGCGATCGGAGAGACCGCAGCCGCGCTGATCGTAGCGAATCAGCGTGTGACGGCCGCACAGTTCGAGCATCAGATGGTTCCAGACCGGGCTCGTGAAATCGAGCTCCAGATGACTGAGCCAGTTCGCCGCCTTGATGAGCGGCGGGCCAGAGCCGCACGTCGCGTACGCGATGCGCACGCCGTCGCTCGCCGTGCAAAGGCGGATATGCTGCCGAGGCGTGGACGGGCGCGGCATCATCGGAACGATGTGTAAGTAGGGACTACCTAAAAAATCGATGCACGCGCGGCGGCTCGCGCGATCGCTCATGCTTGCGCGTAAAGCTTTGGAAAGTCAAGGAATAGACAGTCAGGGACGGCGCGCGCCGCGCATCTGGCTCGTCAGGTCGCCGTGATGCATGATGAGCGCGCGCAGCGACGGCCACATATGCATGTAATGCACCATGAAGCTGTCGCGCGACTGAAGCTGATACGGCGTGTTGATGGTCGCGCAATCGAGCAGATGGCGCGAGTCGGCAAGGCCATGCCGTGCGAGCACCTTGATGAACACGTCCTGGTCGCCGCCGCTCGCATAGGTCGACGATTTATCCGCGATCGCGCCGATGCTCTGCTCGATTTCCGTCAGCACGTCGAGATTTTGCGGCGTGTTGCGAAAACCCATGATGCCCGAGTTGAACTGCCAGCTTACGTCCGTCGCGAGCACGCGATCCCGCTTCTCGCATAGCGGTTCGAGCCGCCGGCTCTGATCGGCGACGAGCACGTCGGCATCGATCCAGAAGACCCATTCGTGTTCCGGCAAATGGCGCAGCAACACCCAGGGCTTGATCCAGTTGCCGCTCGCGCCCGCGCCCGCTTCGGCCGGCACGTCGCGATAGAGATGCAGGGCGTAGCCGTGACGCTCGCAATAGCGGCGCACGTTGCGCTCGGCGATCGCGCCGTATTCGCGGATATTCGGCGTATGGAGCATCGCGAGCGCGATGGACGCGCTTCGGTTCGACGCTTCGTAGCGTGTTTCATCGGCTTCCGGCTGCGGCAAGGCGAGATACGGCAGGCCGCGCGCCTGACACTCGTTGATGTGCTCCGCGAACAGATCGCGCAAGTCGGCGAAGACCGGCTGATTCTTCGGCGCATCGGGCATATCGGCGAGCGCAAGAGAGAACGCGGGCCATTCCGCCCATATCGGCGACACGTTCAGCGCCGCGAGCACAACGGGATGATGGCCTTCGATCGCCTCAGTGAACGGCCGAGGTCCTAGCGCACTCAGCAACTGCGCTTCGCTCGCGAGCGCCCTGCCGAACCTGGCGCCCTCGCAGATGCGTTGAACCTGCTCGCGCGCGGCCGCCGTGTTGCGCCAAAGCTGAAACGCCGCCATGACGTCGCCGGGGTCGTCGTCACGATACGAGACGATCCAATCGCGGTTTTCCCCGCGCATGAGCGTCTCGCACGGAATGTCGCGTAACAGCAGGCAATCCTGCGTGATCAGCAACACGAGATCGCCCTCGGCACACGCGCGCAGCTTGCGCAACAACACTTGATACTTCAACAGCATTCGCAGATGTGCCCAGCCGATCGCGGCCGTATCGACATACTCGTGCGGATAAGCAAGACGCGCGCAATAGCGGCGATGATTTTCGAACGACGCGCGCGCGGTGTCGTCGGCAAAAAAACTGATGACGTGAGTCGTCATGGCGATGCTCCAAAATGCCGGGTGTCGGGGATTTTGGTCCCGTCATCGGCGCGCGGGCAAGCGCAAGGACACTTTGTTTCGTCGTCGATTGTGACGGCTGCGAACGTTTCGCTCAGCGCTTCGCGCGCAGCGGCAGCGTCGCGATGAACTGATCGACCGCCGCGAAAAGCGCCGCACGCCGCACGCCGTCCTGCGCCTGAATCGACAGCCCCGCGAACAATGTCGTGCACAGCGCGGCGAGCGCCTGAACATCGGTGCGCGCGTCGAGTTCGCCATTTTCGACGCCCTGCGCGAGCCGCGCCGCGACGATCGACGCGACCTTGCGCCGGCGCTTCTGCATCTCGGCGCGCAATTGCGCGTGCTCGCCGCCGACGGACATCGCGCCCAGAAAGATCATGCAGCCACGCGGAGTCTTCCTGCCGGTGAACAATTCGACGCTCGCGCGGAACATCGCGCGCAGGCCGTCGCGCACGGATTCGTGCGCCTGCAACTGCCTGAGCGCCGCGCCGCCTTCGGCTTCCGTGTACAGCTCGACCGCCTCCCGATACAGATCTTCCTTGCTGCCGAACGCGGCATAAAGGCTCGGCGAATTGATGCCCATTGCTTCGACGAGATCGGCCATCGAACAGGTGTCGTAGCCTTTCGCCCAGAACACTTCCATCGCGTTTCGCAACGCCGCTTCGCGGTCGAATGCGCGCGGCCGGCCGCGCGCCCTGTGCTGCGTCTCGTGCATTTCCGACGACATGTCTCGCTCCTTTTCGATGCCGGCGATTAGTGCGTCCATCGAAATTCTGAATTATGTGTCGATCGTAACAAAATAACTGGACGCTGTCGCACGCCGATGCTTAAATATCTGTATCGATCGTCACATAAACATCGGAACCATCTCAGGAGTGTCGCCATGAAATCGACTTTGTCCGCGCTCGCAGCCGCTTTGCTGCTGGCAAGCCCGCTGGTGTCGTTTGCGCAAGCCACGGAAACGGCTGCATCGCCTGCGCCGTATTCGGTGTTCGTCGATCAACCCACCGGCTTCACGTTCGTGAAAATGCCGTCGGGCTGGAAGTTCGTCGGCGCGGTCTCGCAGGAAGAGGCGCAGCATGTGCCGGCGAACGTGTTGACGTCGGTGTTGCCCGCGTATTCCGCGCGCAAGATCGACACGGCGTCAGTCAGATAGGCGTTGGGCTGGAAACCGCATCGATTTCGATATCGAGCAAAGCCGAGCTCATCGACTTGCCGTGCGCGTCGAGCGCGAGCGAACGCGTGACGCCGCCGCCGAGCGCATCGCGCAAAACGAAATTGAACGCGTGCAAGAGCGGCAGTTCGTAACGCACGACATCGCCCTTCACGACATCGGCGAGATGCGCTTTCACGCGCTCGGGCGTCAGTTGCGCGCGCAGATGCGCGTAGTGCTTCGCGTCGAAGCAGATCACCGACACGTTCAACGTGTTGCCTTTGTCGCCGGTGCGGCCATGCGCGAGTTCACGCAGTTTCATCGCTTGCCTCCACGAATTCGAAAACGGGCTTCACGTGTTCGCGCGCGAGCAGCACGGACTGCACCGCGATGACTTCCCGCGTCGCCTTCGTCACGCCGCCGCCGCCCGCCGGGCCGTTGGTATAGAGCGTTTCGATCTCGTTGCCGATGCGCGCCGCCTCCTTCGCGCTCGACGTGCGTCCCGCGACGCGCACGCGCACTTCATACGGCTCTTCGGCGTTCGATGCGAGCGCGTCGCCGTAAAGCGAATTGACGCCGATGAGGTCGAAGCGCAGTTCGCTCGTATCGATGCACATGATCGACAGCCGTTGGCGCGCGATATCGAGCGCGAGCCGCGCGCGTGCGACCGCGCCCGGACCGCCGTAGGAAATCTGACCTTCGCCGATATAGCCATCGACATAAGCGACCGATGTCTTCAGCGTATCCGTGCGCGCGTGGCCGCGTCCGCCGGTCACGCGCACGCGGTCGCGCGCTTCCTGCGCGACGCGAACTTGGGCGAAGTCCGCGACGACGTCCGGCTGAAAATAACGCGCCGGATCGTGAATCTCGTAGAGCAGTTGTTCCTTGCACGTCGCTTCGGTCACGCAGCCGCCTGCGTGCGGCACCTTCGTCACGATGACAGAACCATCCGCGCTCACTTCGCCGATCGGGAAGCCGAGACGCGCGAGATCGTTCACGTCCTTGTAACCGGGATCGGCGAAATAGCCGCCCGTCACCTGACCCGCGCATTCGAGCAGATGGCCGACGACGGTCGCCTGTCCGAGCGTCGTCCAGTCGTCCATCTTCCAGCCGAATTCGTGGATGAGCGGCGCGGTGAATAGCGACGGATCCGCCACGCGGCCGGTCAGCACGATGTCCGCGCCCGCCGCGAGCGCAGCGACGATCGGCGCCGCGCCGAGATACGCATTCGCCGACACGATGCGGTCCGCGTACGCGCTCACATCGTCGCCGGATTCCTCGAAGCGCAGACGCGAACGCAAAACGACATCGAGCACGTCGTCGCCGGTGACGGCTGCGATTTTCAATCCGTCAAGGTCGAGTTCGCGCGCGATCCTCGCGGTCTTCTTCGCCGCCGCAGGCGGATTCGCCGCGCCCATGTTCGAGATGATCCGCACGCCATTTTTCGCCGCGACGGGCAGCACGGCGCGCATGCGCGTTTCGAGCAACGGGTCGTAACCGAGTTCGGGATCGTTGCGGCGCGACTGCTGCGCGATCGCGATCGTGCGTTCGGCAAGGCATTCGAACACGAGATAGTCGAGCGCGCCGTGCTCCGCGAGTTCGACGGCAGGCTCGATGCGATCGCCCGAATAACCCGCGCCCGCGCCGATTCTGATGATGTCTTTCATGGTGCTTTTCCTTTACAGCGGGAACACGCCCAGCACGACGCACGCGATCGTCATGACGACCGACGCGCCGAACAGCAGCGGGAACGTGAACTTCTGATGATCCGCGAGATCGATGCCGCACAAGCCGACGACGAGAAACGTCGCGGGCGTGAGCGGGCTCACGGGAAAGCCGGTCGTCATCTGACCGAGGAGCGCCGGCTGGCCGACATGCACCGCCGGCACGCCGAGTTGCGACGCCACTTCGGCGATCACCGGCAACACGCCGAAATAGAACGAATCGGGATCGAAGAGCATCGAGAGCGGCATCGACAGCAGGCCGAGCACGACCGGAATGTGGCCGGCAAAAGCGGGCGGCACGAAACCGACCGCCGCCTGCGCCATCGCCTTCAACATGCCGCTGCCCTGCATGATGCCGGTGAACACGCCCGCCGCGAGCAGAATGCCGGCCATCATCAACGCGGCGCGAGCGTGCGCGTCGATGCGCTTTCGCTGCATGTCGACGTTCGGGTAATTCACGATCAGCGCAATGCACAGCCCGACCATGAACATGATGGCGGGCGGAATCTTTTCGCCCATCGCGACCATCGTGCCGAGCACGACGACCGTCAGCACGATGTTGAACCAGAAATTCTTCGGGCGGCGCAGCGACTGTTCTTCGGGCGTCAGTTCGCGCTTCGGAAGCGGAATCGCGCCGTTCGCGCTCGAATAGCCGAGACGCTTTTCCTCGCGGCGGCCGAGCCACCACGCCATGCCGAACACGAACACGAGCCCGACGGCCTGCACCGGAATCAGCGGATTGAACAGCGATGAAATCGGCAGATGCAGCGACGCCGATGCGCGGATCATCGGCCCGGTCCACGGCAGAAAGTTGATGCCCGCCGCCATCGAAACGGCCGCGGCGAGCACGCGCTTGTCCATGTTCAGGCGATCGTAGAGCGGCAGCATCGCGGGAATCGTGACGAGAAAGCAGACGGCGCCCGAGCCGTCCAGATGAATCAGCAGCGCGAGCAGCGTCGTGCCCATCACGATGCGCGTCGGTTTCGTGCCGACCGCGCGCAGGATGCGATCGATGATCGGGTCGAGCGTGCCCGCGTCCGTGATCGTGCCGAAGTAAAGGATCGCGAACACGAACATGCCGACGACCGGCGCGAGGCTCTTCAATCCGTCGATGACGAACCTGCTCGTCGAAAGCCCGAAGCCGCCGATCAGCGACGCCACGATCGGCACGATGATGAGCGCGACGAGCGGCGACATCCGTTTGGAAAGGATCGCCCCGAGCAGGACGACGATGGTGGCGAGGCCGAGCATCGGCAGCATGAACGTGTCTCCGAATATTGTCTTTTGGTGCGGTCCAGAGTAAGTTCGGAGCGGCGATTACACAATTGAAATGATTTGATCGCAGCTATCACGGACCATAATGGATCTGAATCTTCGCGATATACGCGCGCTCGTCGCCGCGGCCGAGGCGGGCAGTTTCACGCGCGCCGCCGAACGCCTGCATTTGTCGCAACCCGCGCTGACCGTGCAGATACGCCGCCTGGAGGAAGCCGTCGGCGCGCGGCTTTTCGACCGCAACAGCCGCAACGTCGCGCTGACGCCGACCGGACGCGAACTGCTGCCGCTCCTGCGCAAGTCGTTGCGCGACATGGAGAACGTGCTGCGCGATGCCCGCGCGATGGGCATCGGCGAAAGCGGCACGATCCGCATCGCGTGCCTGCCGACGTTCGCGGCGAGCGTGTTGCCTGAGTTGATCATCGGCATGAAGCGCGAGGTGCCGCGCGTCGCATTTCAGATTCGCGACGTCGTGGCGAGCACCGTGAATGCGCTCGTGCGCAGCGAGGAAGCCGATATCGGGCTGACCGGCGGCGATGTGGCCGATCCGTTGCTTGAAGTGCTGCATGCGGGCGTGGACCGGCTCGTCGCGGTGTGTCCGAAGGCGCATGCGCTCGCGAAGAAACGCCGCATCGCGCTCGACGAGCTCGCGCGTTCGCCGCTCGTGCTCACCGCGCCAGGCACGAGCGTGCGCGCGGTCGTCGACGCCGCGCTCAGCGAGACGCGCGAAACGCTCGAGATAGCGTGCGAGCCGACTTACATGATGACCGCCGTCGCGATGGTGCGCGGCGGCCTCGGCGTGACGATTTTGCCGGAAACCGCGCGCGAGGTGCGCGCGGAACCGGGGCTCGTCGCGAAACCGATCGACCATCCGGCGTTCGTGCGGCCGATCGCCATCGTGAAGAAGCGCGGCAGGACGCTGCCGGCAGTGACGGAACGCTTCGTCGAAAGCATGCGCGAGGCGATGACATCGCCCCGCTGATACACAGGCTTACTTTTCCATCGTCGCCATGTCGATCACGAAGCGATACTTCACGTCGCTCTTCAACATGCGCTCGTAAGCCTTGTTGACTTCGTCCATGCGAATCATCTCGATGTCGGACGTGATGCCGTGCTTGCCGCAGAAATCGAGCATTTCCTGCGTTTCCGCGATGCCGCCGATCAGCGAGCCCGCGAGCGAGCGGCGCTTGAAGATCATGTTCATCACCGAAGGCGACGGATGCGGATGCTCCGGCGCGCCGACGAGCGTCATGGTGCCGTCACGCTTGAGCAGCGACATGAACTGATCGAGATCGTGCGACGCGGCGACCGTGTTCAAGATGAAATCGAAGCTGTTCGCGTGCGCGGCCATCTGATCCGGATCTTTCGACACGACGACTTCATGCGCGCCCAGACGCTTCGCATCCTCGATCTTGCCCGGCGACGTGGTGAAGAGCACGACATGCGCGCCCATTGCGGCGGCGATCTTCACGCCCATGTGACCGAGACCGCCGAGACCGACGATGCCCACCTTGTGCCCCTTCTGCACGTTCCAGTGGCGCAGCGGCGAGTACGTGGTGATGCCCGCGCACAGCAACGGTGCAACGGCCGCGAGTTCGAGGTTCTCGGGGATGCTCAGCACGAACGCCTCGTCGACGACGATGTTCGTCGAATAGCCGCCGAAGGTCACGCCGCCCGACTTCTTATCCGGCGAGTTGTAGGTTTGCGTAAAGCTTTCCGGGCTCTCGCAATATTGTTCGAGTCCTTCCTTGCACGCATTGCAGACGCGGCATGAATCGACCATGCAGCCGACGCCCGCCAGTTGCCCGACCTTGAACTTCGACACGTCGGAACCGACTGCCGCGACGCGACCGACGATCTCATGGCCCGGCACGACCGGATAGTTCGTGCCGCCCCATTCGTTGCGCGCCATATGCAGGTCGGAATGACAGACGCCGCAGAACAGAATGTCGATGCGGACATCGTTCGGACCGACATCGCGGCGTTGAATTTCGAGCGGACCGAGCGGCTTGTCGGCTGCGGATGCTGCATAGGAATACGCTTTCAGCATGGTTTGCTTCCCTCTTTGATTTGCATCTGTGAACAGGACCGGCGCTTGCTCCTGCCGGAGAAGCGCGGCTATTGAATCAGACGTGCTGGATGGTCTTTGTGTGCGGCAGCGAACGTTCGCCATCATGCTCCGCCACGCGTTGCGAGCGACTTGCCGATCGCGCCGGTAGTTAGGCGGAGACGCGCAACGTCAGTACTGTATGCCTATCGGGGATTATCTGCCGAAACGACCGCGCGCCAGGCGCGTCGCCGGAGAATTTGACAATCGGCGCCGTGAGGATCGACCTCGCGGCGGAAGCATTTCGAGAGACCAGAACGATGAAAGCGAAAGCCATTACGGCCAGCATCGGCATGCCGGCCGGCGCGGTCAGCGCCGAGTTTCATATCGATACGGGGCGGCTCAGGATCTTCGAGCGCGGCATGCTGCGCGTCGAATTGTTTCCGCCGCAATCGTGGTTCACGGTGGCGTCGGTGGCGGGAAACAGCCGCTGGGGCACGCGGCCGCTGGAAGCGGATATGCGTCTCGTCGTCGAGAGCTTTATCCTGCAGCGCTTCGGCATGAAGGCGTATCGGGGCGAGACTTCCAGCGCGCAACGCGTATTCGATTCGCGATCCGAATCTTTAGCGGATCATCTCTGACTGCGCGCGGGCGGCTGATAGCCCGGAACCTGATGCAGCGCGCAATCGCACGCCGCGGAGAGCGCCGCCAGCCGCTCGATGTTCTCGCGCAAGTCGGCCTGCGTGCGCGCAATCGTTTCACGCAGCGCTTCGACCCGCGGCATGATCTGTTCCGCGATCACGCTGCTTTCTTCTTTCTTGCCGAGCCACGCTTCGGCGTCTTCGCGCGCTTCGCGCAGTTCCATCACCGAGACTTCGGTCTGTGCCTGAAGACGCGCATAGGTCTGCGCGAGTTCGCCGAGCCCCATCGATTCCATGCGTTCGACGAAATCGCGCGTCGAATGCATTGCGAGTTCACCGGCGTCGTAAGCCATGAACTGGGCATCGTCGATTGAAAGCGAGATGCGGCCTTCGGGCGTGGCGAATTCGAGCTTGTGATGACGCACAAAAGAACTTCACCCGCGTGCAAAAAAGCGCGGCTTGTTCAAAAAAGGGTAACCCTATTCAAAACAGATCGTACCAACGGGGCTCTTTTGAACTCCGCGCATCGATGCGCGCCTACTTCAGCTCTCGTGGAAGACGACCGAGCCGCCAGTTAACTTCGCAAAACCCGGCACGCATCGCGTCGCCAGCGCTTCGTTTCAGTTTTTTAACGACCACCTGTTGATATATCGCGCAATTAGACTTCCCATGTTTATGTCAGTCCCTCCCCTCCTCTACCACACCTGCAGTCTCCGTCACTTCCTGGTGTTAACTTCCAAGACAGTAGTCGTCGTCGGCGGACTAACCAGTTAGATTGACAACTCCTTGATAATCCGAGTTAACTTCCTACTTGCAGTTCGAAACCGTAGCGTTAACGATTCTAGCAACCGTGACTGTCTACCTGGTTGCAGCCGTGCCAGCGGGATGCTGCAGCACGTTCATGTGTAGCAGCATCGACGCGACATCATCAGGCACCTCGAGAACATGGCGCGGCATGGGTGACGAGACTGCATCTTGTCACGAGCGCTTCTCCCAACAGTCACGCACTTTCGCCTTGCCGTCGTATCGACGACGGGCGACTTCCGCACGTTGTGCTGCTGGACACTCCCGCGTGGTGATCGATGAGCCTTGATTGCCGTTGTTTGTTTTCTCCCCACCCCATCCTGTGCGCCGGCTGTTGTGACGATGTCGCGCCGCTGCCGGTCGGACTCGATGGAGGAGGCTTCATCGCGGATGCTTGCGCCGGCTACTTCTGAAATTCAAAGAAAAAATTCGGTGATTCGCCACAGCGCGGCGGTTCGAATGCCGCTTCTTTTAGAAGCCATTTGCTTGGAATGCACCACCGCAAATGCGCGGAGATCAATTTGCCGGATCTGAGCTTGTGTCGAAACATGGACGGTCCGCCTACTTATACTTTATCTCCGAGGCACACGCCGCCTCTTTCTACCTGATTCAAAAATATGAGCACCATCATAGACAACGTCTTCTTCCTTTCTCTCGGCAACTCAGCTGCAGCGGCATCAAACGCAAGCAACGACGTCGCCGACACCGCGGTGGTCTTCCTGACGGACTGCCGGCTGACAGAGCGAGACTTGACCGCAGGGATTTGGGAGATGGCGTTGGAATACGCATACAAGCCGCATCCGCGCTTCTGGCGCGACATCACCTTGGCTGCAGTGGTCGAGGCAGTCTCACGCCAGTATCCAAATTGGCGGTGTGCCATGGATACTGAAGGCAGTCAAACCGCGGAAGAAGTCTTGCATGAGGTCGACCTCGCACTGTTTTGCAATCGTTTCTATGAAGAGATGGCTGAGATGATGATGGAAGTTGCAAAACCGGCTCGCCCCAGAACCGGACTTGCAGCTTTACAGTGGATATGTGAGGAGCTTGACCGAACCGGGCGCTTCGCTGAATTGCATTTCGCACAGGTGCCTGACGTACAGTGCGGCAAGCGCGCTCTTCTCATCATGACATGCCTCGAGCAGGCAGAGTTGGGGCAGGAGATGGTGCTGCTGGGGACCCAAATTGCCCGGTGCTATCGAGAATCGCGCATGGGCGATGTCTGCTGAGTGACGGAGCGCGCTGGCTGGTAAATTGGGTCGCTTTGAGACGGACAGCGTCAACCAGTCACGGACATCGTCGCCGTCTCCACCATGGCCACGCAAGCAGGTGACTCATCCTGCTAGGCTCCTAGGCTTCGCGCTGATAACCCGTTTTCAGCGCTTCGACGACCAGTTCCACAGCGCGCGACGACTTGCGACGACTCGGGTAATAGACGTGGTGTCCGACGAACGTGGGATACCAGTCTTCGAGCACCCAGCACAATTTCCCGTCACGGACTTGGCCCTCGACGAGATCCTTTGGAACATATGCAAGCCCGAAGCCGCCAAGTGCTGCGTCAACCATCTGGTAGACATTGTTGAACGTGAGTTGCCCTTCGACTCGCACCTGAAGTTCGCGCCGGCCCTTGCGCAACTCCCAGGGAAGCAGCGATTCCCGCGTCGGCAGACGAAGGTTAATGCAGTTGTGGAGCGTCAGATCTTGCGGCGTTTTCGCCTGAGGCCTCGACTGCAGATAGGTCGGCGAGCCGACGATCGACAGCGTCATGTCGGGAGCAATGCGCACAGCAACCATATCTTTGGCTACCTGGTCGCCCAAGCGAACGCCAATGTCGTAGCGATCCGCCACGATGTCGGACAGCCCATAGTCGTTGACGAGCTCGATCTTCAGCTCGGGATACTGACGCAGCAAAGGCTGCAACCGTGGCCAAACGTATGAGTTTGCGGCGTAGTCGGTGGTGGTAATTCGAACAGTACCGCTAGGCCGGTTCGTCATGGCGCGCAGCGAGTCCACTTCCGCCTCAATTTCTTCGAAACGCGGAGCGATCGCCGCGAGCAGCTGTTCTCCGGCGTCGGTCAGCGAGACGCTGCGCGTCGTGCGCCGAAGTAACTGCAGGCCCATGCGGCGTTCGACGCCTGCCACCGTCCGGCTAAGTGCGGACTGTGAGACGCCTAGTTGCGCCGCCGCGCGGGTGAAATTGCGCTCTCGCGCGACGGTCATGAAGCCAACGAGATCGTTGAAATCTTCCTTCAATTCATGCTCCCAAGCATAAGGGCATGCCGATATTGCCATCTAGTCGCATGAATGGCCAGTCGTTAAATTAACGTCACGTGGCGCATCGCCCTTGAGCACACTGACTAGGAAAGACATGGAACTGAAACGAGCAGGTTCACAGCCGTCGAAGAAGGGGCCGGAAGAATGGTTCACGGGGACCGTGCGCCTCGACCCGCTCAACGCGCCGCCACCGCCGGCGCGCGTTTCTTGCGCGAGCGTAACGTTCGAACCCGGTGCGCGCACCAACTGGCATACCCATCCGCTCGGCCAGACCCTGATCGTCACGGCGGGATGCGGCTGGACGCAGTGCGATGGCGAGCCGCGCGTCGAGATCCGAGCAGGTGACGTGATCTGGTGTCCGCCCGGGCACAAGCATTGGCATGGTGCGACGTCGACGACGGCGATGACACATATCGCCATTCAGGAAGCGCTCGACGGTAAGAACGTCGAGTGGCTGGAACGAGTGACGGACGACCAATATCTCGGAAGTGGCGAGAGAAAATGAAGAGGCGTGCTCCACACATTCTCGCGTTGGCGTGCATGGCCGTGTCGCTGCAGGCCTACGCCGATGGCGACGCTACCAGGTCGATCGCAGTGGTGCATGGGGGCACGCAGCCTTCCGTCGTCGGTGCAGCGCAACGCTTCACGGGGCAGGTGCGCATCGACCCGCTCTTTCAGGCGACGACGCCATCGCGTCTGTCCGGCGGACAGGTGACGTTCGAGCCGGGCGCGCGTACCGCCTGGCACATGCATCCACTGGGGCAGACCTTGCTGGTCACCTCCGGCAAAGGTTGGGTACAGGCGTGGAGTCAGCAAAGGCAAGAGATCGCCGCAGGCGACGTCGTGTCGATTCCGGCAGGCGTCAAGCACTGGCACGGCGCAACGAATACTACGGGCATGACGCACATCGCGCTGCAGGAGTCGCTTGATGGAAAGAACGTCGATTGGCTCGAACAGGTCACCGATGAGCAATTTCGCAATCCTTGACGCGCGGATCGAACGCGTTGCGCGCGTCGTCACGCCTTTCGTAGCGGCGCTGCTCGTGTCAGCCTGCGCCAATTCGCAGACGATGGGCAACATGCAAGAATCTCTGTCGCATGACGATCTCAAAGCAGTCTCTCCAGCTTTCGCACGCTATACCGACGAAACGCTATTGAACGGTCTTTGGAAGCGGCAGCAACTCTCGCCGCGCGACCGCAGCATCGTGACGCTGTCGGTGCTCACCGCCCGAAACCAGACAATCGAGATGCCGTTGCATTTCCGCCTCGCCCTGGACAACGGTGTGAAGCCCGCGGAGCTGTCAGAGATGATCGCGCATCTCGCTTTCTACTCGGGATGGGCGAACGCCACTGCCGCGACGGCCATCGCAAGGCAAGTCTTCCATGAACGCGGCATCGCTCAGGATCAGGTCGCTCCAGCGGACGTCGCGCCTCTTCCGCTGAACGAAGACGCCGAGAAACAGCGCGCGCGGATGGTCGAGGAAAACTTCGGCGCAGTGGCCCCCGGCATTGTCCAATACACCACGGACGCTCTCTTTCGAGACCTCTGGCTGCGGCCGGGACTTGCACCTCGCGACCGAAGCCTGGTGACAGTAAGCGCGCTCGTCGCTAACGGCCAGGTAGCGCAGATCACATATCACCTCAATCGAGCGATGGACAATGGGCTAACCAAGGACGAGGCGTCCGAAGTGCTGACTCAACTCGCTTTCTATGCAGGCTGGCCGAACGTCTTCTCGGCAATGCCCGTATTCAAAGACGTCTTCGCGAGACGGACGACATAGGTGTCCTTCTGAATCGTCGACCGGAGTCGCCTTTGCAAATGGTAAATGGTCATCCAGAGAACGTTGACATCAAGGGAGTAGCCTTCTGTCCTGCGCCCCGAGCCTATCGATGCCGGGCAGCGCGGCGCGCACTGCCCGCCTGGCTGCCAGTCGAACCACTGGAAAGAACGTCATGCGGCATGCCATCGTCAAATCCTGGCTCGACAACAAGTCCGTCTGGCTTTTTCGATCTTTGGTCAAGGTGGTGCCTCACCGGGGCCGATTGAGCGCCTGCTTCCTTCGAAAGCAACAGCATTCACGTCGGAAGGATCGAGAAACAAACTTAGGAAGTCACCAAAAAAGCAAACAGTTGCGCATTGAAAGAAAAGAGCCGTTGTGAATGACCCTTGTTCGATTTGAAAACGCAGATCTTCTGGGGCGAGATGTATTCCGATGTGTTGGAGGCGCTCGGTCAAGACCGTCGGCGTGATCCACGGCTGCACCGAGAGTTCCTTTTTGAGGATCGCAGAGGCGCAATCTTCCCAGCTATCCGCAGTCTCCCACGCGTCCATCCAGCTAGGCATAGCCGTCGACCCTGTCGCCTCGGATAGCTGCAGGAAAAACGTAAACCTGAAAGTCCCTCGATTTATTTTCTCCTCTACTGACTCGATTGATTCAGTAATGCCCCGCCTGGCGAGCTCATGGACCAATCTGAAGTAGCCTATCCCCCGCCGCATCAGCAGGACTCGCGCCGCCCGCGACACAAGGCCTGCCCACATTGCGTCGACATCACTGGGTTGCTCATCCTTCATTCGCACCCTCCTCTTACGGCGCCGGCCAGGAGAACCGCCGCAATTGGGCCGGTATCGCGATGACTGTGATAGAAATGCGGATGAGATCAAGACTAAAGTCGTGCCGTCTCGCTCAGTGCGTCACTGTCACGCTCGTCGACTGGCGGCATTCCAATTGATGCAGTGCAGCTCGACGTCGCAATCGGTCGCCTCCATTGATCTTTGCAATGAGGCGAGAACCGCGCGTCGCCTTCTAGCGGGTTACGCCGAGCACCTAAGGTTTTCTCTTGTGGCTGACTACCGTTGACCTCGTTCGCCACATCGCAGATCGTCTTCTCGTGCTTATCATCATCTCGGCGTTGAGAAATCTCCAACTGGCGACGACTTACATGCCGTGGCCTGCAAGTCGAGCACACGACGGCCAGATATTCGACGTCGACCTGTCTTCCGACGCAACCGTGCATATCGACACAGCTCTCAACGTAGGCCAGATGGAACTGCGTCATGTCGATAGGAGCTCCACATTTAGAACATGGCTCAATCGGACCAAGGTCAGGGTGATGGATCGGTACTCCCTCCCGCGCCATAACCTCCTCCCGACGAAGGTCTGTACAAAGTTGAGAGCAAAAGCACTCTATTCCGTAACTGCCTTCTATTTCCACATCCGGGATGTTTTCCGAGAAATGAACTCGCTCCCACTCTCGAGCAATTTCGAACACTCGTCCTCTAAAGATTCGGTCGCACGTAAAGCATTGATAGTCGTCACTATCCATCGTTTCCATGACTTGCTCCGGTTACCACTGACCCGTATGGTGATCGCGCTCAGTCGTGCTGTCTTGCGGATAGCCGTATCCGCGCACGCGGCTCAACGGACAGTACCCGCTCGCCTGACCGGGGTTCGCCAAGCCATCGGTGTTTCACCGAGTACTGCGTTGACCGCGACGTTGGCCGCCATAAAGCGCGAAGCGCGAAAGCGGACGGTCTATCGACTTGAAACAGATCCATCAAAGCGTCAACCTGCCACGCCAACCGGCAAGAAAGTTCGTCGCGAGGAAGCTCCTCGTCAGTGAGACTAACCTCTGAGGACATTAGGCACCCCGTCATGGTGAACCATTCCAGAAAACCGAAGAGCCGGGCGACGATGTGGTAAGCCAAGCTGGGCGACGTCACTCCAGTGAGAGCCAAAAGCGCCTCGGCCTTCCTCGCAGCAAAGACGAGCGATGAAGGCGTAAACCGCTCGATAGGCGCAGGCGTGACCACCCGCGCAAACTCCTCCCGCTCTAGGTCGTCGAACCGGGGAAGCAGCAAGCAGTCTCCTGCTTTTGGAATGGAGCTCGCTGCTCGCTCCTGTGGAGCCGCCGGTTTCTCGACCCGCGTTTCAACTCGCGAGTCATTATCGAGACGGCGCAGCACCGTTTGTGTTGCTTCGTCACTACGCTTCCAGTCTACTAGTCGCCATTCCGCAACGAACTGAAGGATCTCATCGAGAGGCTTGCTGGGAAACAGTGATGTCAGAACATCGATCTCACGTCTCGTTTGGAATTCGACCTTTTGATGATTGCTCAGTCCCTCTGGAAAATCTGGCGTTACCGGCTCTGCTCCACCGAACACGCTCTCGACGTGTCCCCTTCCGATACATCGACCGACCGCCCGTTGAAGAGCGGATAATCTGGTTGTCTTCTCGGGATCCAATCGCCTCCTAATCATCTTCGCGCGTTCCTTCATCCCTTCAACACTGCAGAAAGGGAGAAGATCTTCGTCGCTCGGAACTGTATTGTTTTCCAAAGGTGCAACTCGCGGTACATGCAGCAGAGAAAATGGACTCAACACTCGCTCTCTCGGCACATTCGGGAGGCGCAATGAACAGCAAGTCTCTACGGGGAAAATTGTAGCCCTTGATGCAGACGGCAGCAAATCGATACAGAGCCCTTCGTTGCCCGTCTGCGTAACTTCTGGTGGCGAGCTCGAAGGGGTCCCGATCACGTCTTTCTAGATTTCTTATCGAAAGGATACTCGAGGCAATGAGATCCTGGTTGACACAACAGATTTATACGGCATACTGAAAGTATCATTTACTGGACATACCTTCAACAAGCGACAACATCGTACCGATTTCCGCGGAAGCTGTAAGAAAAATGAGATTTGCTTTCTCTCCACTCACTCCGAACCCTCTATTTGCGGAACCTCAAAAACGGACCTTAATCGCGAATCCAGAATAACGTTTGCCATATGCCCTCGTACAATTAATAAGACTACGATCCGCATATCGCGGGGAAATTCGGCGTACGAAGGCCGCGTTGTAGAAACCTTAAGTGTACGACTCCCCATGGCGCTCATTGCCAAATCGCAGTTCAGATCAACTCGGTTGTTTCTTGACTTGTAGATCAGGACACGGAAGCAACGCATATCGCTCTCTAGCAGGCTGTTGAAATACCCTCTGCGTGGGTCATCCGTGCGCAAGGGAGAAACGTTGATTCAAGGAATCGAACGACACTGAGACCGAAACGATGCG
>NZ_JARUXK010000003.1:1104966-1273185 GCF_031451435.1 Caballeronia sp. LZ008
GAGTCCATGCCAGTCATAGGTGTCCACCTCAAGATAGGTGGACACCTATGCTCCTCGCTACTGTCGCTCACTGCCAGACGTCGAAGATGGACCGCTTACAGCCTTTAGTGCTTCAGCACTTGCGGATTTACCATGTTTGCCTTAAGAGTGCCGTTCAGCGCCTCGATTAGATTCTCAGCCGCATTCTTATTCATCGCCTGACGCGTCTCATGCGTAGCCGATCCGATGTGAGGCAGCGTCACGACGTTCTCCATCTTCAGCAGAGGCGATTCCACTGAAAGCGGCTCTTCCTGATACACGTCAAGTCCAGCACCCGCGATGACGCCATCCTGCAGTGCCTTGACGAGAGCGGGCTCGTCGACGATGGGACCACGTGACGCATTGATCAGGTAGGCACTGCGCTTCATCGCCTGTAACTGCGGTGTGCTGATGAGATTGCGCGTCTCCGGAGTCAACGGGGCTTGGAGCAAGACGAAATCGGAAGTTTTAAGCAATTCGTCAAGACTCACCTTTTTCGCTCCGTACTCACGTTCGGCCTTCTCGTTGACACCTTGGTCGACATAGAGAACGTTCATCTGGAAGCCCAACGCGGCCCTTCGAGCCACCGACGTACCGATCCGGCCGAGCCCAACGATGCCCAAGGTCTTGTGATGCACATCCACGCCGAACCTGTCCTCAGCAATCTTCTTCGTCCACTTGCCCGCCTTCACGAAGGCCGCCAACTCGGCCAAGCGTCGGGCCGTCAGAAGGACCAGCGAAAACGCGGTGTCGGCGGTGGACTCGGTCAGGACATCCGGCGTGTTCGTCAGCAGGATGCCGCGCTTGTTCAAGTAGTCGACGTCGAAGGCGTCGAAGCCGACTGAAACGGTCGAAAGGACTTTGAGCCTGCTTGCATCTGCGAGGGTCTCGGCATTCATCTTCACGCCGGTTCCGATCGCACCATCGGCGTCCTTAAGCGCTTCAATGAGCGCGCCCGGCTGCTTCGGATCGACGATAGTGACTTGCGCGTGCGAGCGCAGGTATTCGATCGTTTCTTCGGGCAGAGGCTTGTAAACTACAATTTTATTCATCTCAATATCCTTACGCTGCTGCAGCGCTGCGACTTGCCCCAGTTATCCTGAATGACTCAATCTGACGAACTGCCACGCGTCCGCTCTCGGGCATCGTTGCAATACGCCGGCCCACGGGGGCTAAATCCTTGGGCGCTTAGAGATCGCGCATCACGGCTGCCTTCGCAGTCGCTCCGCTGACCAGGAACGAAATGTCAGTGCCCGTGGAGACGTATCGAGCACCCATTTCAACGAATTGGGCGACCAGCTTCGGATGGGCGTTGAGGCCGCCGACCCCGAGGTGCTTGCCATGCTTGCGACAGGCTGCCATAGCCTTCGAATAGGCGTCGCGAACCAACTCGTGCTCGAACTGGCCAGCGATGCCAAGCGACGCGCAAAGGTCGTTCGTCCCGATGAAGAGCAGATCGACCCCCTCGATTGCTGCGATCTCGTCGACCGCGTCGAGTGCCTCTTTCGTCTCGATCATGATGACAACCATCGTCGCATTGTTCACCGCTTCGCCCACTTCAGAGGTCGGGAACGAGCGAAAGCCCATGTGCGGCATGACGCCACCATGAGAACGTTCCCCCAGCGGCGGGAACTTTGCGGCGCGTACAACATGCTTTGCCTGTTCGGCGGACTCGACGTGCGGGGCAATCACACCAAGAGCGCCGCCATCCAAGATGCGGGCGATGACGTCCGAATTAAGGTTCGGCAGCCTCACGAACGGAGCGACGCCCGAGTTCATAGCCGTCATACAAATCTGGGAAGCGGTCTCAATCGACAGAGTGCTGTGCTCAAGGTCGATGTAAAACGTGTCAAATCCGGCTGTCTTTGCGATGGTGACGATCTCGGCCGTTCTGACCAGACGGACAGTCATGGACAACGCGACTTCATCGCGCGCCAACTTTTCCTTTACAACGTTGTGGACCAAATCCCGTGCGGCTACTTTCATTTTGTCTCCTCAATCCCAGGCGCAGAGAAATCGAGCACGAATCGAGGTGGTCCATTCGGATACGAACAAATCACGCGAACTCTCTTCGGGCTTCGCATTCATCTGCGTCTGGGAAGATCAACTTCACTTTCTGACACCGTTGGCTACGGACATGAAGCCTCGACACAGTCAGGCTCTACATGCCTTCGCTAGGTCACCCACCGCGCTTAGCGGACGTTACCCAGCGCTCGCTTCAGGGCTGCGACGCCACTCCGCGGACTGGAGAGCACGGGAACGCGCAAGGACTGCAACTGCGGAACAAGTCGGGCCATGGACGCCTGAGCGAGTACGACTACATCAACCTGCTCCGCGAGCGCGGAGATCGCGTTTTTCACGATCTCATCATGCTTCGTCGCGTCACCACTGAGAAGAGCCTCAAACGCACCCTCGGCAATCCGCTCGGTCACTTCGATGGTGCGACCCAGCTCACCGGCCTTCTTTTTAATCAAGCGAACCGTAGGTTCGAGAGTCGTGGACACCGTAGCGACGACGCCAACCCGCGGCCCAATGGAGCTCGCCTCTTCCGCCATCGCCTCGTCGATCTTCACAATCGGCGTCGTCACGAACTTGCGGACGGAGTCAACTGCCTCCCCGACCGACGAACACGCGTTCAGGATGATGTCGACGTGCATCGCCTGTGCGTTCGACATGTATGAGTGAATTCTGCTCGCTACTTCGGGAGTCAGATGGCCGGCAGCTCGAACGTCGGCAAGCAGACTGTCATCGATGATGTTGATGACACGCGCCTCCGGGATCTGTTCGTTGATCTGCTCCTTGATGGGCTGTACAGTGACGGGCCCGGTGTGAACCACAGCAATCGTAGTCATAGCTTCATCGCCTACGTAATAAAAGCTTTGTTGGGACAGAAACATCGGGGGCGCGTCTTCAACGCACACCCCGAAGGCATCAGAACGTCGGGAGCACAATGCGGAAAAACTCAGTCTCCTCGATGGCTCGGAGCGGTACCGGGCCTTCGTTTGCTTCGAATTCGAACGCGGTATGCAGACCGTATTCTTTTCCTTCGAAATTGACCTTTCCCTTGCTCAGGAACAGCAATTCAATCGATGACTGCGTACCCGCGGCGAATGATGCGCCCGCCTCGATCTTCACAAAGCCGAGACGCGTGTTGCGCTCCGTAAACGAGCCGAGCCACTTAGAAGAGACGCCAGGTGTGCCTTCAGGGATCCATGCATAGCTAGCCGGATTCATGAGTACCAGGTCGCTATAGCGCGGCGGCGCGTATTCGAGCTTGTGACCTTTCACAGCTTCAAAGCAAGCCTCGAAGCCGTCTTGATTGTGCTTCTTACCCGCCTCGTCGTACCACGTGTAAATGCCGTCCTTGAATTCACCCTTTTGCTTCAGCGCCTGATTTGCAGCTTCACGCTCTTCAACGCTCACAAAGCCGTACCCATTCGCTCCCCCGAATTGGCATACCATCATCTCCAGACCTTCGGGACGGTCTTGAGGTCCGTAGTACACGCTCTCGGGGAAATAGCCCACCCATCCTTCAGGCAACGTCTTGCCTTGGCCGTAAGGAAAACTACCCTTGATGACGTAGCGGACCTGATCAAAGTTGTGACGGTGACTGGGTGCGACCCAACCGCCCGCGCCCGTGCGGCCAACATTGATTAAATAGTTGTTCGGGGAGCCCGGCTTCCCTTGAAGCAGAAATTTCTGCTCAAGGACACCTTCTCGCATGTTGCTACCAATCCTGCCGAAATCGGTCGACGACGCTTCTGAAACTCGCATTTGACCCTCCTTTGGTCACTATATGGCCGCCCGCTCTTTCAGAAACGCATAACGGCGCAAGACAAATTCACCACTTTCTACTTAGGTATCCTTCGTTTAACTTGCTGGATTTTTCTCAAAGCAAGAAACTGTCGGTCCTTACGGCTCAGCCACCAATCGAATGCCGCCCGACGATATCGCATGCCCTATGAATCACCTCAGTGCTATCTTGCATGGGCAATTCATCCAATCTTGCGGCGGATAAGCGGTTAGCTGAGCGCTCCAATCACGTCGGTAGCGTCATCGACGCTCTCAAGTTGTTGCACCAATTCTCGCGCCCTTCGAACAGCAGCCTCGGTGGGCGGTTTCGCAGCGACAGCCGCGCAACTTGCGAACTTCTCGCTGAGTTGCGACCAAGTCAGCGGCGCCTCCGGGCTGCCAGGAATGTTGTCTCCGAGTCTTTCGAACGTGCGACCATCTCGAGTGACGATTTCAATACGGCCGTCCGGCAGCTTAAAGGTCCAGTTTTGACCCGGATCCTCGACAGGCACGACTTTCGCTGCCATGGCGAGCACCTCAGGATCCTTCAAGGCTGCTTCGCTGAAGTCTGAGATACCCATCCGCCCTTTGCTCGCAGCTACCCCGATAATGAAGGGCAAGCTCATCTTCGCGTCTACGATCGTAGCTGGTGCTCGCCGCACTTCAATCGGGGTGCACATAGTCTTGGTAAAGTCGCCGACGAATGCCCGGATTGTCTCGATATCCGCGGCAGTGATTCCCGCCTCCTTCATCAATTCGATGGTGGCGTGAATATACGTATGCGAATTGCCCACTGCCGGCCACGCCTTGTAGAGCGTCGTCGCCCCAAGAAATTCCTCGCCTAATCCATGAAGCATCTTATCTCGGTCGTATTTCCCGCCGAAATAGACTTTGAAGATTCCCGCTTTCCCTTCAAACAACGTGTTGATTCCGGTAATGCCCTTCTGCGCCAGCAAAGCGGCGATTACCGCGCCCTTCGCAGTAAAGCCTGCATACATTCCGCGGAGGTCGCTACCGGTCGCGAAGATCACCTCCATCGTTCCGCAGGACTGCTGGCTGGCAATTCCAAGGGCATGACTCGTCTGTTCCGCAGAAAGGCCGAGAAGGTGGGCCGCCGACGCTGTTGCGGAAAACGCGCCAACCATCGACGAAAGATTCCAGTTCTGGTTCCAGCCTACATTGCAACGAATGCGCGCGAACAGATCTTGTCCGACTGCCACCGCCGTGATTAGCTTTTTCCCAGAAACGCCGCCCATTCGTTCGGCGATTGCGAAGACGGACGGGACGATGGAACTCGCCGCGTGCGCTCCCCATGGGGTTTGGTCGTCAAAGTCGAGGCAATGCGCCATCGAGCCGTTCGCGAATGCCGCCGAGATGGCAGGCAACTTACCGCCGAATCCAAGAACCGTACTTTCTGCGCTTCCACCACCCTGTTGCACGAGCTCGACCAAGGCTCGCACAGCTGGCTCCATTCCACTTGCGGCCAACGTCACGCCCAACGTGTCGAGGATGGTCTTCTTGGCCCCTTCAATCGCGTCTCCGGGCAAATCGTCGTACCGCGTGCGAGCGACGAAATCTGCGAAGTGTTGGCAAAGATCCAAGTTGTCATTCATGAAGAAGTTGCTCAGCGGATTCAAAAACAGAAAACACGTTCCCTATTGCGCATACCGCAGTTGCTTGGAACCTTGTTTTAGAGTCGTAGAAGGCTAGAATACCTCTCGCGTCTCGACGCCTTTCGACGATAAGCCCGCTCTGTTGCTCGCCTATATCGTTCATTGATTTTGCGCGTGACGCCTGTTTAAGTACAGTTCGTTTTCATCCCCAACCCGGTAAGCTGCGCTAACGGCAGCCTGTCCATTACTCGAGATGCCGCGCGGATCGGACTGACTGATGGCATAGGTGAGCACCATCTCCCCGAATGGGAGGAAACAGGCCGCGAATACGGCGCAGCTGCCAGCTGAGCCTCGCTATCCGGATCCGAAACGCGTAGGGGGACGTATTTGGGCTCGTTAACCCTAGTGCTCGCGTGCCCCTGCAAGCCGACGGACTGCCTCACGGGCGCTTAGGGGCGCCCACTACGCAGAGTGCTTTCGGCCGTTCGATGTCCGCTCACCACCGCTCCAGCGTCCCTTGGAAGCCCCAGCACGTCGACGACGCCCAGAAGACCGATGGCAGCCACGAACAGGAACGCCATTTGGAAATCACCTGCAGTCATCGCGTCGGACCCGTGACCGGACATCCAGCGGGAAAGCTGGAGCGACATCGCGCCCGCAGCAACGCCGATCCCAACACTCAATTGCTGAACGGTGCTCGAAAGCGACGTGGCAGCACTCATGTTCGACTTCGGAACATCAGCGAAACTAAGAGTGTTTAGTGCCGTGAACTGCAGCGAGCGCGCAAGACCACCCACAAAAAGAACGAAGAAAACTATTGCCGTCGGGGTCCCGGCCGATATGAGGCTCGTCATAGCCAATGTCATTGATGCAATGACTCCATTTACCAGCAGCACGGAGCGAAACCCAAAGCGTCGGACGATCCGAGTCGTGAAAACTTTCATTGACAGATTGCCGACAAATACTGCAAGCGTCAAAAGACCCGATCGGAACGCGTCCATTCCGAAACCCACCTGAAACATCAAAGGCAAAAGAAATGGCACGGCGCTTATGGAAATACGAAATAGCGAACCACCTCCCATGACGACGGCGAAGGTCCTGATTTTCAGCGTTGAAAGGTCGATAGCTCCGTTCTTTGCGCGCTTAAGGTGCAGCCAGGCGCAACCCAGACAGCTAATGCCGATCGTGAGGAGAAGTCCGAGCCTGCTTAAGGAAACGTCACCCCTCCCGATTAACTCCATTGCGTAGAGTAGAGTTGCGCAACCAATGCCACATAGGACAAAACCAACGATGTCAAACGAACGTAAATCCTGCTCTCGCCGGTTATCGAGCAGACGCATAGAGACAAAGACCCCGACGACGCCCAATGGAACATTGAGGTAGAAAATCCACCGCCATGAGAAGTAGGTTGTAAGAAAGCCGCCTAGCGGGGGACCTAGCACCGGCGCTATCAGGCCCGGCCACGTCACAATGGCGATGGCGCGCATCAGCCCTGCTTTTGGAGTGCTCCGCAGCACAGCAAGTCGCCCCACCGGCACCATCATGGCACCACCGATGCCCTGAACAACGCGCGCCGCCACGAACTCGCCGAACGTATCTGTGATGCCGCATAGTATTGAAGCAACCGTGAAAACGACTATCGCGCTTGTGAAAACGGTCCGAACGCCGAAGCGATCGGCAGTCCAGCCGCTGATGGGAATAAATACCGCAAGCGCCAGAAGGTACGCCGTGATTCCAAGGCTCATGTCGGCAACGTGCGTACCAAAACTTTGAGCCATCTGGGGAATCGCTGTTGCGATGATCGAGCCGTCGAGGTTCTCCATGAAGAAGGCCGCAGCGACGAGCATGATAATAGGCGTTGACGCGGACTGGGCCACCTTCGCGCCGCCGCTTGCCTTCATCGGCGTCTGCATCGCTTGCGCTTCCCTTTGGAACAGGAAGGAATACCCGCACCGCGAATCGCTGTAACCTGACCACGGCCGGCGACTGACCAAATCAGCTGGTCGAGAGCCGGCCGTCGCGCCGGGTTGGACGCTGCAGGTTGTTGCGGCACTCTCTTAAGGCCTATGGACATCAAGAAAACGACGCATATTTCACGTTTTGGAAAGCACGCAAGCCTTCAATTCCGCCTTCCGAGAACATGCCACTTTCTTTGTGACCGCCGAAGGGCGTCTCCGGATAGGTGACCCGCCAACCGTTGCAGATCACGTTACCAGCTTCCAAGTCGTTAGTCGCACGATGGAGGGTCGCGAAATCAGGAGCGTGCACGTAGGCGCCCAGGCCATAGGGCAATCGGTTCGACAGCGCGATCGCTTCCTCGTAGTCATCAAAGGGCGTCAATGCCGCGATCGGACCAAAAGGCTCAGCGTTCGACAGCTTCGCTTCAACTGTCGCATCGGCAACGATAGTGGGTTCGTAAAAGAAACCTGGGCGGTCATACCTCTTGCCTCCGGTCGTGATACGCAACCCGCACTGCTTTGCATCGGCAATGAGGTCCTCAATTGCCTTGAGACGCCTCTCGCTCTTGAGGGGCCCCATCTGCGTTTTGGAATCAAACCCGCACCCTACGACGATCTTCTTTGCTTCCGCCGTCATGGCCTCGACCACGTCCGCATAGATCGATCGCTGCACATAGAAGCGCGTCGGCGCGAAACATACCTGTCCGGCATTGGCGAACTTGGCAGCAACGGCTCGCTTGGCGAAGGTCTGGACGTCGATGCCTTCGAACGCCAACACCGGCCCATGACCACCGAGTTCCATGATTGGACGCTTCATGTGCGCGACCGCCTGCTGCGACAGGAGCTTACCAACAGTGGTCGAGCCTGTGAACGTAACGGCACGCGTCACAGGACTCTCTAGCAACTTATTGGACATCATCACGGGCTCGCCAGCCAACACCGACAGCACACCCGCGGGCAAACCGCACTCATGCACGATCTGGCCTAACGCAAACGCACACGCCGGTACCTCTTCGGAAGCCCGAAGCACAATCGAACAGCCCGCCCCGAGCGCGCCCGACATTTTGCGTGATGGCGTAACAAGTGGCCCATTCCAGGTTACGAACGCAGCAACCGGGCCCACAGGTTCGACGAGGGCCATCTGGCGCGCAATTAACTCCCTGGACGGAATAACGCGTCCGTAAGCGCGTCTGCCCTCCTCAGCTGCCCACTCCCACATCCCAGCTGCCACCTCGACCTCTCCAAGCGCCTCATTCCATGGCTTGCCCAGCTCAAGAACCAGGAGTTCAGCGAGCGCTTCCGCTCGCTCACGCATACGATCCGCCACCCGCCGCATGAGCTTGCTGCGCTCGAACGCCGAGGTGTTTCGCCAGATAGCGAATCCTTTGCTCGCAGCCTCGAGCGCTTCGTCCACTTCTGCTTCGGTTGCCATCGGAACAGGGCCGAGAACCAATCCTGAAGTGGGATCGATGACATCCATGGACAAACGACTGCTGTCGTATCGGACCTCTCCTGCAATCAGCTGGCCCAATTTTGGATAACGCTTGGCCGCTTCTGCTCTGATAGTGCTCATTTCATTCCTTCTGTCTACATTCCCGTGGAGCGACGTAAATACCCTATCGCCGCTACTACATCAAGAACACGCCCTTGCCACCACTTTGCCGGTTGAAAGCTTGATAGGCTTCCTCGGCTTGCTCCAGGCGCCAACGATCAGTGAACAAAGCGTCGAGGTTCAAACCTCGATCTACCACAAAGTCCGCACACGCACGCTGCCCCTGGACGGACATCGTCCAAGACGTGAGGATGCGGACCTGTGTGCGTAGATACTTGGCGAGTGACAGGCTAAATTCAGAGCCAATACCTACCAGACACACTGTGCCCCAAGGGCTCACCGAATCAAGGGCGTCACGGTTCGCAGCAGCGGCACCGGACGTCTCCAACGAAACGCTCGCGCCTTTCCCGCCCGTCAGTTCTCGAATTGCCTCCGCAACCGGGCCATCGAGCGGATTGATTACTGCATCAGCTCCGAACTCCTTTGCTGTCTTGCGACGGCTCTCGTCGATATCAAGTGCGATGACCCGCGCGCCCTGCGCTTTGGCGAGCATCGTTGCGGACAAACCTACGGGGCCTTGACCAAATACCGCAACAGTGTCGCGCCCAGTCAGGCCAACGCGCTCGAACGCACCCCACGCTGTACCGGTTCCACAGGAGATAGCGGCACCTGCCTCGAAGCTGAGGCGCTCGTCCAGCGGCACAAGCGTGTCGGCAGGCACTTTCATGTAAGGCGCATGAGCGCCGTGCGCGTCAGTACCGTAGACCGTGATCGGCGCGGTGCGGCACATTTGCGGCCAACCAGAGCGGCAGTCCGGACATCCCATGCACCCACTGTAGTGATGCACCATGACACGCGCACCCACGCGCGCGTGGGGCCCAATTGCACCTGGGCCGACTGCTACGACCACACCGCACGGCTCATGGCCAGCAATGACGGCGGGAACCTCTCCGGCTGGTCGGCGATACCAGTGA
This sequence comes from Caballeronia sp. LZ008, assembly GCF_031451435.1. NCBI lineage: Bacteria > Pseudomonadati > Pseudomonadota > Betaproteobacteria > Burkholderiales > Burkholderiaceae > Caballeronia > Caballeronia sp. LZ008. The sequence continues at coordinate 1,114,874 of NZ_JARUXK010000003.1, forward strand.
AGGTCGCTTCCGCACATCCCCGAAGCTTTGATTTCGAGAACGACCTCGCCCACGCCCGGAGTGGGATCTGGGAACGTTGCAAGTTCGAGTTTTGAATCACCGCGAAAGACGATACCGCGCATGTCTGAATTTCCTCTTCTGTATTAGCCATCGATTGCGGACAGCTCACGTAGCTTCTAGTAACGGTATGAGTGCCCCAAAACGGGACACTCATACCTGCAGCCAGCTGTGTTGCAAATCTTTTCGATCTATTAGCGTCGTGTCGCGGTCGACGCGAGCGCACTATCCGCGTCAGGCATTTCCTCTGGTTCCAACGCTTCCAAGGATTGCTGGTTCGTCTCTATGCCGGCCACCATGATCAGAATCGCGATGAAAATATATGCACCGGAGATGGCGAAGACAACACCCGTGATTCCAAAGCTGTTGAACAACTCGAGCACGATGAAAGGCGAGCCAATGAGACCGAGCCGTCCGAACATCTGCGCGACGCCACCTCCACGGAATCTATATTCCGTCGGAAACATTTCCGGCGTCATACCCAGCCCGAGCGTCAAGAATATAGCCACAGACGATACAAGCAGGAAGCCGCAGAAAATGATCGCGGTTGACGACGTCAGGAAGGGATAGATTGCACCGAGGCACGCACAAACGGCCGCAAACACCATGATCGCTGTACGCCGCCCCATCCGGTCAGAGACGTATGAAAGAAACAGAGGTCCTGCGATCCAACCCGCCATCATTGCAGCAGTGAAGCCGAGCGAATGTGTGACGCTCATGCCTTGCTTGACAAAGAATGTCGGCATCCAACCGGTAAGGCTGTACGACCCAAACAGGCAGATAACGTTGACCACAATTGCAAGCAAGGTACGTCGGATGACCGTTCGCGAGAAGAGCGTTGACAACGGTACCCAATGCGGCTCCTTGGCCGGCGCCTGCGGAGCGGACGGCAGTGGTGCCGTGACACCTGCGTCCTTTTCGATAGCCTGCATGATTTCTTCCGCTTCAGCGTGGCGTCCCACACGCTCCAACCAACGGGGCGACTCGGGAAGATGACGACGCATCCACCACACCCAAAGCGTACCAATACCACCGATCACAAACATCGGCCGCCAACCGATCCACGGAATAATGAATGTTGCGACAACAGCGGTCACAAACACCCCCGAGCCCCCAATAAGCGCGAGCTTCCCAAGGTATCGTCCGCGATGCGACGGCGGAACGAATTCAATGATGAGGCCATAACCCATCACATACTCAGCACCCATGCCGATACCCATAATGAAGCGAGCCGCTATCAGCCAATGCATTGACGGTGCGAGGGCGGATACGAGCGCCATTCCGCCAAAAATTGCAAGGTTGAACTGATACGCAAATCGGCGTCCGAATTTATCACTCAGCCAACCAGCGAGGGCAGCACCGATCGTCAAGCCCACAAACGTGGCAGACATGAAGATAGAGTTCAATTGCAATGTCGACCAGCCGCTCTTCAGCATCGCTGCAAGCACTGAGCTCGACAGCGTATTGTCGAATGAGTCAAAGAACATACCCAAACCGACTAACCATAGGACGCGCGTATGAAACGGTCCAATTGGGAGGCGATCAAGTCGCGCACCAGCATTTACTCTATTCATTCGAAGTCCCCTGGAAACACCATCACACTAGTCACTTGCATTGAAGCGCTCACCGGCGGGCAGCGCCCATCGGTTTCGTTGCACTTTTCCAGCGGCACGCGCAAAAACGTGAAAGCCGCGCGATAGCGCGTCGCCGCCAGAGCCAACGACAGATCAGACATAGGAACGAATAAGATCCAGCTCTCGCTGGTGAACGAAGCGACGCATCTGTCCATACTCTTCGGTCAACTTCAGCGAGCCTCCCTCAAACCGGACAGTGTCGGACCGATGCATTGGACGGTCTGAACCCGATTTACGGTGCCGCCGACGCGGCAAGCGGAGTGCGCGAGAGGCGTCGGCATTGCGGAGGTGGAGCGGACAGATTGATAGAAGTCGTCTCCCTGCTTATTCGGCTCATGGCCATCTTGTTGAGCTAAGTTTGCTCCGCGGGCCCTGTTGCGTACAGTTGATTATTCTTCTTTTTGCGTAAGCTAAGCTAACCGCAGACGGATTTAGTGTCAGGAAAATCTCCTTTCAAATCCGTAAAAACCCGATAGTTGGCGCGAGCCGGATGCCCTCGGGGTGCTTGTTAGTAGGGCGGTCAGATATTTCCAGCCGTATGACAAGGGGTTAACCCTAAGGAGCGCCACAACACCGCGACGGCAGGCGCAATCAGCTCGCAAACACATTGCGCTTCGCGGTGGTCGCTTGGCATTCGGACGAAGATCCAGTGCTCATCCGGCTCTCCGGTGGGCGCGTCGAACTGGCGCTCAAGCAAATCTTGCCAGGGCTAGGAAGAAGGAATGTGAGCACTGCCCCAGCAACGCGTCCGGGACATAGGGCATTGTCTAACGGCTTTGGAGATGGGCCAGAGCAGAGCCATAGCTAACCTTGCTGCCGTGTCGGCCGAAAAAGGATTTCGTTCACGTCGACATCGTCTGGCTGACTAATTGCAAAGGCGACCATCCTTGCGAATGAATCTGCAGGGATGGCAATCGACGAAGCCTTTCGGATTTCCTCCAGCACGTCCGGCTCGCTAATCGACTCGAGAAGCTCTGTAGCAACTGCACCGGGTGAGATAATGGTCGTGCGGATGTCATATGGCTTGACTTCTTGACGAAGCCCTTCAGATATCGCTCGAACCGCCCACTTCGTTCCGCAGTACACGGTACCGGTCGGAAACCAAGTATGACCTGCAACCGACGCAACGTTGATGATGTGACCGCTCTTCTGCCTCTGCATGTGCGGCAAAGCGGCCGCGATGCCGTACAGGACGCCCTTGATGTTGACGTCAATCATTCGGTCCCACTCTTCGATCTTGTAACGGTCGATCGGAGACAACGGCATCACCCCTGCATTGTTCAATATGACATCAATGCGGCCGAAGTCCGCTACGGCCTCGTCGACCAGACGACGAACCTGCGCAGCGTCGGTGACGTCCGTCGGGACCGCCAGAACCCGCCCGCCGTATTTTTCTGAGAGCTCAAGCGCTAGGGCCTCGATTCGTTCTAGACGTCTAGCCCCTAGAATAAGCGTCGCGCCCTCATAAGCGAGGAGTTGAGCCGTGGCAGCGCCGAGACCACTGCTCGCCCCGGTGATTGCAATTACCTTCCCTTCAATTCCCTGAGCCATACGGTTCTCCACATTCGAGCCATCATCGGGAGCAGACTTCAGAACAAGAAAGAAGCCAACCTATGGTAGGGGAAACGGCGGCCGGTTTTTATGCGCGAATGGTTATTGGACTTATGAGCGCAGCTCAGCATTTGAGGTCTGATCAAGACTCCTTCCGGCCTTTTGTATTGCCCAGGTAGTGCTGGACCACCGCTGAGCATGTTGTCGAACGATCGCGCCTACGCTGCGTCCGCGAGCCTAGATGGATTGGAAGGAGTACACGCGCGTTCACAAACTTCCTTCGCGACAGCAGTCGCAGTCAGCGAATCTTACCAGTCGATCTACAAAATCCGACTGGACCACAGAAGACGCTCCTGACATTGTCTTTTTGAAATCGATAGCCCGCTTGGCCGTCTTGCGGACAGTCTCGAGCACGTGCGCGTGTCGAGGCGCGATTTTTTCAATGAAGCTTGACTCTAGGAGAAAGCATTCGATTAAGCGTATGCGCGGCAATTGCAAATGCAGCCCTGCGTATACCTGAGACAGCCATCAAATGCTTTCGGTAGAGCGCAGCATAGATGAACTCAGCGACGTAGCCTTTCACAAAGATCTTCCCTCCACGGGACAGTCCAGCTACGCTCCCAACGACCGTCGATGACCCCAGTGAAACGAGAGAACCATGGTCCTTGTATTGAAAGATGCCGAGCGGCCGCCCGTCGATCCGATCGCACAACGCTTTGAACAAGAACGTAGCTTGTTGATGTGCGGCCTGGGCTCTCGGCGGGACCATGTTCTCCTTCGTCCATGCGCAACTCGCACAGTCGCCGAGCGCGAAAACGTTTTCGTCCATTTCGCTCTGAAGCGACCTTGACACTTTGACCTGGTTGATACGATTGACAGCGATGCCATCAAGCGATCCTAAAACGCCTGGCGCCTTAATGCCCGCCGCCCAGATAGTGACGTCGCTGGTTAGCGTCTGCCCATCGGCAAGCTCGATCTTCGTTGCGTGTACCCCAGTAACCGCTTTCGAGACAAGGACTGACACGCCCATGCTTTCCAACACGGTATGTGTCGAATCCGACACTCGCTGTGGAAGCGCTGGTAGAACCCGCGGACCGGCTTCAAGAAGGTTGATCCGCAATATTGCCCCCGGACCTTTTGTGAGAATCCCGAAGTGTTTGAAGGTGCTTTCCATCCGGCGCAATTCGGCTGCCAGTTCAACACCCGTAGCGCCAGCGCCAATGATCGCAATGTCAACGACTGGACTTTCGCCGGTCCAGCTTTGCGCTGTCTTTCTTAGGCACGCTTGGAGTAGCCGCTTGCGCAGCCGCTCCGCTTGCTGCAGGCTATCGAGGGTAATCGCGTGCTCCTCCGCCCCGGGCACACCGAAGAAGTGTGTGCGGCTACCTAGTGCGAGCACCAGCGTGTCGTACTCGATGCTGCGGCTCGGCAACACTTCGATGCCCTCCGTTTCGATAATTGGACCAACTTTCAACTGCTTCGTGCTTCGGTCAAGACCCGTTAGTTCTCCCTGAACGAAAGCGAAGTGATTCCAATGAGAATGTGCTGCGTAAGATATTTGATGAACGTTGGTGTCAAGGCTACCGACGGCGACTTCATGCAGGAGCGGTTTCCAAACATGCGTGGCGGCTTTGTCGACAAGCGTCACATGGGCTCGCTTGGACCTTCCGAGGCGATTTCCGAGCCGAGTGGCGAGTTCCAACCCGCCCGCTCCGCCCCCTACGATCACAATGCGATGCATTAGAACCTCCCTGTAGACAGTCAGTTGTAGCCTAGGATCGCAACAGAAGTTGCGTCGGCACGCTCCGGGACGTTGCCCGCAATAGTTGAAACAGGTCCCTCAAGGAGCTTCGAATATGAAGAGAACCGTTTCTGTGCAATGACGATTTCAGATGCCGAGCGCCGCGGATGAAAATCAGCTTGCCGAGTGAACTCGGCGTCATCGATTGAAGGATTCATGTCTTTATTGAGAAGTGAAGGTTTCATGTTCGATCCCGAATTTTCCGTCGGGTGAGCATGATTGATTTTCACGACGCCATTAAGGTTGAGCAAACGATATAAACGCGCAACATTGTGCGCAACAGGAAGGATGTGTGAGACGCAAGATTCCGAGTACAGACGCCCTCATTGCGTTTGAGGCTGCTGCGCGACATTTGAGCTTCACCAGAAGCGCTGAAGAGCTTTCGTTGACACAGAGTGCGGTCGGTCGACAGGTCGCCGCTTTGGAGGAGTACCTTGGGACCCCGATGTTCAACCGATTCAAGAGGCGGATAAGTCTCACAGAGGCCGGCGAACTCTACGCGAAAAGAGTTAGAGAGAACCTTGAGCGGATCGAACGTGACACGCTTGCGACCATGGCGCACCGTAGTGCGGGGGGAATACTTGAGCTAGCTGTGATACCTACCTTTGCTACGAGGTGGCTGATCCCCCGGCTACCAGAGTTCTATGCGAAGCACGAAAACGTCGTAATCAACTTGACCACCCGAGCGGCTCCGTTTCTCTTCAAGGACACGCCGTTTGATGCGGCTATCCATTTTGGCGATCCGGTCTGGCCAGGGTCGGTAACCAGATATCTGTTTGGAGAAGAAATTACGGCAGTGTGCAGCCCACGGCTGCTGGAGGGCAAAGAAAACTTGTCTGCACGCGAAGCAGCGGAGTTCACCCTGCTTCATCAATCTGCCCGTCCGGACGCATGGCGTCAGTGGCTCGCGCAAGCAGGCGTGCATGACGTTGACAGTATGAAAGGACAGCGATACGAGCTGTTCTCGATGCTCGTAGAGGCAGCCAAGGCGGGGCTTGGCGTTGCGTTGATCCCAAGGTTTCTCATCGCTCATGAACTGAGGTCCGGAGAGCTTGTAAGGCCGTGTGATTTGAGCTTGCCGAACGACAAGGGTTACTACCTCGTTTATCCGGAGCACAAACAAAACTCTTCGCTAATATCGACTTTCGAGCGTTGGCTCATCTCGGCTGCAGAGGATTACGTTCGCGACGACGTTGCGATGAATAATCAAGGATTACGTACGAATCCTCATCAACAAGGACGCTTCGATTAACCTCGCGCGGGGAAAGCTGGAGCATGTCCGCCAGCGCCTACCTCCCTGCGAGCAAAGACAAGCTAACGCACTGCGGGCTGAAGGTCGCGCCTCCAACTCACGCAAGTCAACACCGCTTGCGTTCGGCGTCGGACCGCTGCCGTAAGCTGTTGTGCATGTGAAGCCGAAGTGCTCTCCGAGGTTCTTGTGTTCCGCTTCGAATGTGCCGTGGATCATGTTCGAGAGCAGCTTTTTGAGCCGGCTTCTCGGGCCCGGTGCCCGGGAGTGCAGCCGCTCGATCACGAGTCCGGCCGGCGCCCACGCGGCGACAAGCCGGTTCAGGCAACAGCCAACTTCGCTCTCCAGTCAACAGCGCATCCCGGCGACCTACTTGCGGTGCCGTGTATGTCGAACTGATCTGAGACCGCGCATCTGAGGCTACTGAGCAAGCTTCGTTATGCGTCGATCGTAATGTTCGAGCTTCCAGCGCCACTGCTGGCCGATCAGGTCACCCTGATCTGTGGCGAACAGGATACTGAGTCCCAGGTCCAGGGCGAGCGATTCGCACCTCGGCTGGCAGGCAGCGCGCGACGCCGCGAAAGCATCCGTGACGGTGGTCAGACATCCGCCCCGGTGCCTGTCGAATGACAAGACGGCCGATTCGAGTCAGCGTGTTTGGGGCGGTGTCGTTTGTTCTCGAACGCACCCGTCGAAAACACTGCGCAGGGCCTTGATGGAATGGCGTCGGCCACCGCTGACCAGGAAGCAACGTCATGCTATAACCTACTCCAGTTAGGTCCATCGACAACGCTCAGCACAGTTTGCTGCTTCCGACAACAGCATCCCTGGTTGCGGGATGCGTAAACTTACGGGTCCCATACACCCTCCGTCGGAGCAACATTCAGTTAGCGCAGAGCGAGTTCTCAATAATTTCTCGGCACAAGATGCCGCCGCCCGATAATCACTTCCCTGGCTGCCAGCCGCGCAGCGGCCCTCAAGCGCTTGATACACGAGAGAAGAAGGTATGCTTCCGCAAACACATGCTCCAAACGATTGAGCATATTCTCAGGTAAGCATATCGTCTTCGAGAAAAGGAAATACATGCTCACAAAAGAAAATCCTCAAGTGAACACGTGTTTATTTGAGAGTAGAAAGGCAATACCGGGGCCCCTGACTTTAGCGCAGGTGCCCCTTCCATCGGTCATCGCTTGACCGACTCCGCCAGACTGTTTCGGGTCCCGCGCCTCTAGCTTCGCCAGCGCCTCCGCTTTTTCAGGCCCCATCCCCGTGGTGCGGAATTTTCTCCAGCGCGCCACCGGTCACAACCCGTCCACGCATGAAGGTCACCGCCGAAGCTCTTCAGTCGGAAGAGTTGGCATTAACGTCGGGCGGCTCGTGCTCGGCCAACGTGTGACTATGCGAATGTATAACATCCAGCCGCGATTAAAACAATGCGCTGTTCGCGCGGGACTGCCCGTTCATTGCAAAATGAAACAATAGAAGCCGTTATTTCAAAGCGAAATTCAGAAAATTCAATCGTGAAGTTTATTGTAACAATACGAATTGAGGCGGCAGAACAGCCGACTTTCATCCAATGAAGGATGCACGCGGCATCGCGGCAAGGGCCTCGTGCCCAGCCGATACTGAGCCACCAGGTCGATGGCTAAGCTGAAGCCGGCCGCACAGCTCGACGTACCGATACGTCGATGCCTGTTTGGCTGGTGCCCAGCGTGTCGGTCGTCTGCTTCTTCATCTTTCTTTGCCTGTCAAGGCGAGCCTCAAAGCGCTCCGCGAAGCCAAACGCGTGAACAATCCTGCTGAAACGTGTGATGGCCGTGCCCGTGTTCCTGGGGACCACGAGGTGCATCGGAAGCACCTGCCTGCTGAACGGAACTGCCTGCGGACGCTCAGGGATTCAACAGTGTGGAAGCTACGTCGCAAGACAGCTTACAGTCGGCGACATCGAAGTCGCCCGCCTGACCAGCCAACTCGAGCCTCTCGCACGCGAACGATCCACCGTTATGAATCGCGACCTTCCGCAACGGCTGCACGACCTCCTCCGAACCGGGAGCCGTAGACCCGCACTGCTCTTGATTAGCCATAACGGGCACCAACCATTGCTCCAATTGGCTCGCACGTGCTTCCTTCTCGGTCCTATCGGAACGTCATGCGGGATGAGGCGGCGCGAAAGACGACGGCGCACCGCTCACGATGCTACTGGTCACCGCGCACGAGCGCGGGCTTGCTGTCGGTTCATCGTACGCGAACTCCTCCCGCTGGCCTTGGTACCGCGCTCCTTCATGCCACGCGCAAGCGTTCGGCCCTCTGAGACCGGAATGCCCAGCAGGATGCCGTGGCTTTCGAACGTGAGGTTCAGCTTTGTAGCGTCGAGTCTAATATAGGCACTTTAGCACCCGCATCCATGCCCTTGTCTCGCTCGCCCCACGCGATTTACCAACGGTCACCGGGCAACGGCTGGACCCGTCGCCGTGCACGTCACCGCCGGTTAAGTTATTCAGCACAATGTCGCAACCAGGGTCGCGGATGCGCTGATTGATCTAGGGACGCCAGAATTGGGAATGCGTGTAAACAAATGCGTTGGCGACTTGTAGGCAGCCGCCGGCTGCGTTGGCGCCGATATCGCTCGCGTAATCCTGCAGCGCGGTTCTGACGTACCAGCCAGACGTCCTCGATCCGTCGTGGCATCTGCGAGCGCCGTCGGCATTGGTCATTGGGGATCTCGCTTCCTTTCGCTGGAACGGGGTTCCAATTGCGTGGGGCGACGAACAGTCTGGCGTTGCATCGCGGTCACCATGGTCGAGGATCGCCGCAACGATAACCCGGCCCATTGATGAAGCGCTCAGCCGCGCGAGTATTTGCATCATTTTCCGCCGCGATACGGACCGAGTTCGGCACCCAGGTTTGTGGTTGGTCAGCGATATCGCATAGGAACTCGACTTGAACCTGATTGGGCGAGTGGAAGCGATTGGCGGTGCCGTCGTTTTGCCACATTGCGCCGAACGCGTACTGGCCGATCCCGTGGAAGTAGAAATAGTCGCAGCCTTTTGCGGTACAGGCACCTTGTGGCCCCGCTCGATGACCGCCGACGCTGCCGTTGTCCCAATTGTATTTCTGAAAGTAGGCGTGCCAGCCCTCATGCATGAAGTCCCCTGCACGTGATGCAGGATTGGCGTTCGCCGAGCTTGAGTTATAGAGAAGGCACGACGTTGCAACCGTGCCGTTGTCATATGAGCCAAAAATCGAGGTATCGTCGGTTGGTACGTGCTTGAGGTGATCGTGGAAGTTGCTTGACCGCGCCTCGGCTGTCGCACGGTAATCAACTGTTCCATGAAAAGACTGATCGTTATTGTCCGCGAGCCCGTAGGTAACGAGATAGGCTGCATTCCAGTGCTTGGGATACTCTAGATTGACGTTGCATGCGTCGTTCCAACCACGGTTTGCCCAGTCGTCGCTGTTCATGTCATAGGCTTGATACTGCCAGAGATAGAAGGCGTCCCAACATTGATGGTCAGCCCACAGATCCTTGTCGGCCTGACTTGCGTCCCTTTGGTTGCAAAGCGCCTGCGCCGTACCGGGTAGCGGGAGCGACAGAATCAGCATGAACGCGCAGACGACACCCTTAGTTCGTGGCTTCACTGTTGCCTCTTCGAGTCGGAGTTCGAACGATCGGTCGGCGGCGAGATCTGCGGCTCGTCAAACGTATGCTCACCTTCGATAGCTCGATGCGCACGGGTTGGTTCGGGTGCCTTGAGTTCCGGATACCGTTCGGCGTACACAGCGAGTTGGCGGTTGAACTCGTTCGGGCTCATGCCGTCAACGCGCACAGGCCGATGGACGAGCAGGCGCTCGTCTTCACGCAAATATTGTGACAGCCTGCGGCGTGCCTTGTCGGTGTTTCCCGCGTTCCAGAGATAACTCGATGCGGCTTCGACCCGTACGGGCTTCAACGGATGCTCGGCGACGACTTCTAGCGTCGCCTGAAGTGCGCCTGCGGTACGCGCATAGGGCAGTCCGTTCGCCGCTTTCACTTGCAAACGTTCCATCGCTTCCGCTTCAGGCGATAGCCCTAGCTCGCTCGTCTCTTGTCCGTCGAGCGGCAATGGCTGATGGAGAAATTCGATGAGAAACTTTGTGCCGGTGGAACTCCGCTGCTCGCCAATCAGCGATAGCACGACAAGCGCTTGTGAAAAATCCACCTTCCGTGCACGGTTGAATTCCGTGATGAGCTCGCTGGCAATCGCCTCATTGTTCTTTGACGCCTGAATCGCGCTGCGTACCACTTCGCGCTTTGAAACCGGTGCGACGCTTGCCGCCGCTACGAAGGAAGGAACGTCCTGCGGACCTCGAAGTGCGGGCAAGGACGCGCTTTCGCGAACGCTGCGCGACTGAGCCGGCGAAAGGCCTCGGGACTGAGCGGCAGTTGGGGCGCCCTTGGGGGTGCCAACCGAAACGCTGCTGCCATTCGACTCGGGGATCGCGCAGCCAGCAAGCAGCACCGGAACGGCGAGCAACATTGCCTTGGTTCTGAGCAGAATATGACACTTCATAACCCGAATCCTGTCACTGGACCGCACGTGAACACGCGTCGTCAAGCGCGTACGTCTATCACTAAACAATCTCTGACCGGAGCTCCGGACCATTTCACTGTAGTTAGTTGTAGGCTGCATAGCAAGATGGCCGTAATTTTGCTAAGCGCTCACGACGTTGGTGCAGGCATGGCGCAGTCTCGACGCACGTAAGCCGACGTATCCAGCCATTTCTGGCACCGTGCATCTTGCTGTCGGAAGGCCTTCCAGCCAAACGGCTGCCGCACCCGCCCGCGCCGACGCGTTGAAATCATCGCTCTTACTTGAATGCGGCCGCGACTTCGTCTACAACTTCGTTGCGCAAGCCTTACGGATATATACTCCGCGCGGGCAGGACGCCGACGCCAAAAAGCGCTCCGCTGGCGGCCGAAAGAAGCAATTCGTGAAGGACGATCGCGGTATTTTGTGACGATTAGCGACTCAGCGTGGCTTTCGGCACGCTCGAAATCGGGGCAGCCGACGTAGTTCTAACGGGCGACGCGAAGCTAGACGGTGCGGTAAAAGCCTGGAACCGACGAACTTCATGGCACTGGACCTGACCGTGCGTCCATGGCGGAAGATGATCAAGACCGGCACGTCCTCAATGCGGACGCCGATGGTAAAACCGATTGCGTGGCAAGCAGCGAATTGGCGGAGCCAGGATGTCGGTTTGAATGTCTGCAACGGATTTTTGTTTTGGCCGCAAGAATTGCGCTTCCGTTTCGCGACACATCAACCGGACATGGCTATGGCGGATGACATTCACGTGATCGACTGGGTCTGCGGCACTGGCGCGCGAGCGGTGCCGCGGGGTTCGTCGGTTCCTGAGATTGCCCAGTTATATGCACTGGGGCTGTATCGGGCCTGGTTCCGGAGCGTCTATCCTGCGGGAGAGGTGTTCACCGAATGGGATCTCGTCGGCAAGGTTAGCGTGGGTATGGGCCGGACCGCCATCGACATGGCTTTGAAAATCATCAAGTCCGACTTCCGAAACTATTATTCGAAGAGTCAGCGCAACCGCATGCGAATTCGCGAAGGCACACCTGCCTCCGGGTTGATTGAAGGACGCAGCGTTCGTGCCGACGGCCTCGGCATCGCACTGGACCCAATTCATCGCGCAATCGTCGCCGAGCTGATCGAAGTGACCACCGTCGACGAAGCAGAGGCGACGATCATCGAAGACATTCAGCCGAAGCTGGCGCTCCTGCGCGGCCCGATTAAGAAGCTGCTTGAGCGCGAATTGGCCGAGGCGAGGACAGGAGTCAGCTCAATGCTCCCGGAATTCTTCAATGCGAGCGGGTCGCCGTGGGTAATTCCGTTGCCGTTGGCGATCGTGCCGATTTTTAATGACGTCACGCGCGAAGTGACTGTGCCGCAACGCTTCCGCTGGATCTGCTTCGGCCCGACCTATCGCTATCGTCCGATCCTCGGCGGGTTCGCAGCCCCCGAACCCGAAACCGCGCCAGCGCGCGGTCTGATTCTTTACAGCTATCACGAAGCGAGCCAACCACAAGGCGTTCCGCAGGAGGTGCTGAGGCGGTTTCGCGATTGGGCAAAGCAGCAGCAGCGTCGCTATCAGCGGCTCGAACTCTTACCGACGCCCGAAATGTCACGCTACTGGCAAGACAACAACGATGATCTGAAACAGTTACTCGGCTACGTGGCGCTGGCAACGACGGCCGTCGCAGTCGTAGTCCTCGCTATCTACCTGGCACCGCTCGTCGCCGGTGCGGCGACTGCCGCGCTTACGCAACTCGGGGCGGGCGCTGCACTTGACTTCATAGCGGTGAACGCCGCCGCACTTGTCGCGATGATCTCGGCAAACGTGCCACAAATCATGAACTTCGCGCGCTCGGCGGTGCAATCCGCCACGAGCTTTGGCCCTCGCTTCGGCTACGCGTTCGCCCAATGAGTCGCGCCTCACTTCGACGAGAAGACAACGATATACACCGCAATGAACGACTTGTTTAGATTCCTGATGATGCGCGCGGCGAAACCCGCCGCCGACACCGAAACCGACAAGCTCGCGTTCTCTAATGAGGCGAAGCGGCTCAGCCACGGTGAAGTCCATCTGTCTCTCGCTCGAATCGGCGCTGCAGTACGAAACAGTGAACGCTTCGTTGCCTCCGTTCAGGCGCTCCGACTTGGCGAACGCGTGCTAGCGGTGATGGGGAAGCTGGGCCCGCCGCCGGTGTCCGGCGCTAAGGTGCGCGAAACCGTGGAAGCCGTTCTTGGCAAGTCAGCCTCCGAAACTGTCGTGAGCGACGAGTTCAAGGACGACTTGGCGCGTCTCGGTGACTCTCTACTCGCGATGAAGATCACGTCCTCCGGTCATGGCGCGGACGCCGCAGAACTCATCGCTGCGCGTCGCGCGTATACGCTCATCGAGCGCAGTGCGAACACCGATGATGCGCTCCACTGGCTGCCTATGCTTTACGATGCCGTAGCGCCGCCAAGTCAGGCCGCGTCGCCGATGACGGAAGCGTCTGTCGAAGCCGACGAGGACACCGGCGCATTGGAGAAGCTCGATATTCAACTGAGGCAAATCGACGACGCGCTGTCACACCTAGCCGAAATGCGGCCGGCTGATCTGTTGCCAATCGTGCCGCCGCCGAATCAAGGACCGCCAAAACACGACGAGATCAGCGTTCTCCCGGAAAGCGGCGGCGCCTCCGCTGCGCATAGCCTCGGTGGGTTCCGGCTGAACACAAACGCGATTGGACGCATGCCGGTCGGCGTTTCGCAAGCGCTTGCCACTTTCGATATCGACGTGCGTCGGGATGGCCTCCCGGCCATGACCGTCCGGCTCGAGCAAAAGAAAGCGGCGATGTTAAGGACGAAGCGCGGTCTTATGAAAACCACCGCGAAAAAAGTGCATGCGCTGGGCAAGCATTTTCTCGCAGACGGCCTTGCGATTGGCGGCGCGCCGCGCGGGCGGATGCCCACTGGATCGGGACAGGTTTCTCCGGTCGGCATCGGCGAACTTCTCGTCGTCAGGCAGCACACCAAGGCGTATGTGCCCGGTGACGTGGCACACATCGAAAACGTGCTGAAGACCGAGAAGATGTCGCGCGAGACGCGTCGCCTAGAGCGCAGTGAGACGACTTTCGTCACCGAGACCGAGACGACAAAAGAAGAAGAACGCGACACCCAGAGCACGGAGCGCTTCTCGCTCAAGCGGGAAACGTCCGACACGATCAAGAGCGACTTCGAGATGAAAGCGGGGCTTGCTGTTGATGCGCGCTATGGACCCATGGTAGAAGTGAAGGCCACGATGGACATCGCCTCAGGCACCTCAGAGGAGAGTTCTACAAAGCAGTCCTCAGAGTTCGGCAAGGACATTGTGAACCGCTCGGTCAGCAAGTTGACGGAGAAAGTGCGGGAGCAGCGCAGCATCACGACGATCTCCGAATTCGAAGAGAAGGTCGGACACGGCTTCGACAACACGGCAGGCAACGGGCACATCAGCGGCGTGTACCAATGGGTAGACAAGCTGATGGAAGCACAGGTCTACGACTACGGAAAACGTCTCATGTTTGACGTCGTTGTTCCGGAGCCGGCGTCGTTCTACATCTATCTAACGGACCGCGAAAAAGCCGAAGGCGCAAAGATCGAGAAACCCAAGGAGTTCACTCTCTCGGCTGATGACATCGACGAAACAACGTATCTTGACTCCGCCCGCGAATACGGCGCGACGGGAATGGAACCTCCGCCCGCTCTTTACAAGATGTTGGCCAAGGCGTGGGATGGCGCGCCGGGCCCAAGCGCGGACTACATGAGCAAATCCGAGACGATTCTCATCGACGATGGCTACAAGGCCCTCACGGCCTACGTTGGTCGGCAGCGCACTACTCCCGCGGCGGAGGTCGCTTACTTTCGGATGGTGCTTGGAAGTTCGACGCTGGACATCGAGTCCATCGCCTATCATGAGGTCGATATGCAGGAACGCACGGGATCGGTTGCGGTTTCTTTTGAAGGTAAGAAGGTTTTCGCGTATGCCGTAAACCTCGAGATTTTGTGCCAGCGCACCGATCGCGCTATGCAGGTCTGGCAGCAGAAGATGCACGCAGCCATCACGCAGGCATACATCGCGAGAATGGCGGACTACGAACGCGCGCTCGCGGCCGCTAAAGCCACAGAGGGCGTAACGATCAGCGGCCGAAATCCGAGCTTTAACGCTGATTTCATTGCATCGGAACTTAAGAAGACGTGCATTTCGATCCTGACTGCGCAGTTTTACGACGCCTTCGGGGCCGTGAATCTAAGTGTTCCGGAGAAATATCCGCAAGTCAATATTGCAGCGGCTGACGTGCAAGGTTCATACCTACGCTTTTTCGAGCAGGCGTTTGAATGGGAACGCATGATGTATTTCTTTTACCCCTATTTCTGGGGGTTAAAGAAACACTGGGCCGATCGTGCACTGCTGGATGATGTCGATCCTCTCTTCGGGCAGTATCTCCGCGCGGGTGCGGCGCGGGTTGTTTTTCCGGTGCGTCCCGGGTTCGAGGAGGCCGTGATTCACTACGCGGAAACGGGCGAGCTATGGTCGGGTGGCGACCCGGTCGATATTCACAGCAGTTTGTATCTTCCAATTGTTCAAGAGGTAAAGCAGTCCCAAGGTGCGCCAGGCAACGAAGTCCCGGTTGGCGAGCCGTGGAGCTTCACGCTGCCCACTACACTCGTGAAACTGCGCCCGGACGACAAGTTGCCAAAATGGAAGAAAGTGGGAATGCTGTGGCAGGAGGAAGACTGATAGAGATGGGAGTCCCCTCAAGAACGTGAAGCACCCGCCGCGAGGCCGTTAGAGTGCATAGAAGGAGCTACTAGGCCACCGTCAAAAACTTGGCCCGCTGCCGCGGGCATTGTTCACGCCGCACGGTGTCTGGGCTTTTGCGTCTATATGCTGGCTACTTGAGGACGTTCCGCATCGACATGCAGAACACCGACTTTCTATCCCGGACCTTCCGAATCGCGCCCAGATGGTCGGCGCTGCACCAGCGCGATTGTGGGGGGTTATCGTTGGAATAGTCTAATCGCGCCGTTCGTCGGCATCATGTAGCTCGTCTGAGATGTACGTGCCCGTACTACCCCGCAGCCCGTCGGTCAGGTTCCAGAGTACTGCAGGCGTTAGGATGACAGATTTGCTAGTCCACCGAACGGCTGGTTATGGCCGAAGGCGCCAATCGTTCAGAGTTGGGCTGAGCCAACGATGCGGTTCGCGACGTCAGCTCTCTCCGGAATTGCTCCAACGCGGGCAGACGGGCATGAACTGGCCAAACTTCGGAAGCGGCTCGCACCATTCGGGGCAGCCAACCTCTGCCGCCCGCCCGTCTGCTGACGGGGGGAGCGAACCTTGTCGAACTTCCAATTCGGAACAAGCATGTTCGACGCTCAAATCGCTGCGACTCTGCCGAGAATTCGACCCGTTTCAGCCGCTTAATCGGCCGAGTGACTCCGATGAGTCGCCATACGGAATGGGCATTAGGCGCTCATGCGGTTAGGCAACGATCATCGTTATATCAGTAGCCGACTCTCAGCGGTTCCGGATGGTCGTCACTGATAACACGGGTTGCTCCCACGGCCCAACCCTCCACGCCGAAGCCTGGTCGTTGCTCGCATCCCGTGGTGGTGTCGAGAAACGAATTTGCCGTGAAGACTCGCTGCGCACCATCGGCGGCAAAGTACAGCGTAACAACGTTGCCCCGCCTCAGGGCAAAGGTGGCGTGGGGCCCATTCGTTAAGTCAAGAATCGGATCTCCACTGCAATCGGAGGACGCGAAGGAGACACCGACGGCCGCTACCCACCGAAAGTCGGTCGCTGAGAAACGACGACTCGCATCTTGCACACGCTCGATGGGCACGACCGTGGTCGCGTTTCCCACGGTGAAGGCTACACCGTTCAGCGCCCCGAAGATCGTGAGATCGCCGACAACATGCCCATTCGCATCGAACACGCGCACGGGATGGTGCCGCAGGTGACGCACAGACTCATCGGCCACCGCCGTCATTACAACGCTCAACAGCAGTGCTCCAATCAAGGATGGCTTCATGTTGCCCTCCGTCGAGACGCCTCAAAGGCTAATTAATGCGAGACGCGCAGCGGCTCAGGAAAGTGCTGAGTAAGCGGGTAGGTGCTTTTGATGGGCCAACTGTTGCCGCCCGCATCGAACGGTACGCTTGTGCAGGTCGCCACGCCTGTGAGCGCGTTTACTGTCTTGTAGGACCAAACTTGCACGCCGCCGGACGGCTCCGTAGCTGCGATGTAGACGGTCACATCGGCACCTTCTCTGACCGGCATCGCCGGTGCGGGACTGCCAGCGTCGGCGACGGCCATGCTTCCGCTGCAGTCGTGCGACATGTACGGAACGAAGCCAGCACCAACCCACTCGTATTCTGAGGTTGTGTATTGAAGGACACCCACGCGCTTGTGATCGATTGCCACAAAAACAGCCCTGCCCCCTATGTTCAGGAAAACGCCGTTGACCCCGGAGTAAACCTCAAGAGGGCCAACCGCCTTGCCCTGCGCGTCATAGACCACCGGCAGGCGCAGCTCGTCATTGGCATGATGGCGCCTCTGCTCTCGTTCGTCGGCAAATGTTGTGCTCGCAAAAAGGGCAAGCAGGACAAGAAGAATTCGATACATGACGCGCCTCCTCTACCGATCTCGAACAATCAATAGCTTATGGTGAGCGGCTCGGGATAATGCGCCGTTAAGGGATAGCTGGTCTCGGCGGCGAATCCGGGCACGGGCGCCGGGGGCGGCTGATAGTGTCCGCCGCCTGAGGGAGGGTGGCAGTTCGTACCTTCGAGGACTGCTACGATTTGAAAGCCTACCGAGTCAGTATCGCCCGCAATCAGCAGTGTGACCTCAGCGCCTTTTCTAACGGCGACGGAGGGTCGCGGACCGGTGTCGACAGGAATGACCGGCGAGCCGCTGCACGCAGGAGTGGGATAGCGAAGCAGGAAAGAGTCCGACCACTGGAATTTAGCCGAGTCGTATGAGTGGAAATTGCTGTTCAGGCGGGTGATCCTAGCGAAGACCAGCGCGCCGTCGATGGACAGGAAGACACCGTCGTAGCCGCCGTAAGAAGCCAGGCGTCCAATAAGCTTCCCTTGCGCATCGAACACCTTGAGAACGCGGTGATCTTCGTGTCGCATCCGGTCCCCGTCTTTGTCGGCACCAGCACTTGAATGAAGCGAAGCGGTGCTTAAAAGAAGGGACACCACAAGTATGAGTAAGCGACGCATGCGCCTCTCCTTTGAGTGGCGGCACCGCGAATGTCGCGCGGCTCCGCCTTCAGTCAAGGAGGATAGATTCGGGATGCGCCCAATTCAAGGAACATCGGTCGGCGTCAAGGAGAGAAGAAGCGAGATCCATCGATTTCCGGATGCAGCGCCTTGAAGTCCTTCAGCAACTTCAGCGAATGGTGATAATCCGAACCCGGACGCGCTTCCTTGTAGAGACGCGGCACCGTTTCGAGGTTGTGGTTCATCACATCGGGCGGCGCGGCGGTCAGAATGC
This sequence comes from Caballeronia sp. LZ008, assembly GCF_031451435.1. Classification (NCBI taxonomy): domain Bacteria; kingdom Pseudomonadati; phylum Pseudomonadota; class Betaproteobacteria; order Burkholderiales; family Burkholderiaceae; genus Caballeronia; species Caballeronia sp. LZ008. Next base: position 1,133,256 of record NZ_JARUXK010000003.1, read on the forward strand.
CGATCGCGCGATCCAGACGCCCGCGGAAGTCCGGCGTCAGAATTTCGATGCGCGTTTCCGGCGAATGCTCGCGAACCTGCCTGATGCACTCGACGAAGTGCGCGGCGCCGCCATCGCGCAGATCGTCGCGATCGACGGACGTGATCACCACGTATTTCAGCTTCAGCGCGCCGATGGTGCGCGCGAGATTCAGCGGCTCGTCGGCGTCGAGCGGATCGGGGCGGCCGTGTCCGACATCGCAGAACGGGCAGCGGCGCGTGCACTTGTCGCCCATGATCATGAACGTCGCGGTGCCCTTGCCAAAACATTCGCCGATGTTCGGACAGTTTGCCTCCTCACATACTGTGTGGAGGTTGTGCTCGCGCAGGATCTGTTTGATCTCATAGAACCAGGCGTTGCCGGTCGGCGTTCGTGAACGGATCCACGTTGGCCTCGGAATCTTTTCACTGTGAACGATCTTAATCGGGATTCGCGAGGTTTTAGCTTCCGCTCGTTGCTTGATCGAAAGGTTCTGTGCCGTTTGGATTTTGTTCATGCGAGGGCTTTCCTTTTGAATGCGCCTGCTGCACTGCAGTTGCCCTACGAACGGTGGCATACGCCGCCAAGCCGACGGATTAGTTCAGAAGCTAACTGCTGAGCCACCTCCTGCGACTGCGCTGAGGCGCCGACCGTTGACATATCCACCGATTTGAGTTTCGCGTCTCCACACGCATTGATCGCGGCATAAGAGGCCAGATCCATCTTCACGTTGAGGCACACGCCGTGATACGTGCATCCCCTTGATACCTTCAAACCCAGAGCCGCAATCTTGGAACCGGCATGCTTCCCGCTGGCCGGCGAACTTCCGATGTAGATCCCGGGTTTTCCCAGTTTTCGCTCCCCTTCAATGGAAAAGCTTGCAAGCGTGTCGATATCGGTATCGAAATCGAATTTCTGCCCGTGGGCGGCGGGGGGCGCAGCGGTGATGCAATTTGCCTGCGTTGGGGCGCGCCGGGCGACTATAAGGTGATGGTCTACGACGGGGGCACCCAAGAGTCGGGGCAATTGCTGGTCGACCACATCAAGTCTCATTACGGCACGACGCACGTCGACTATGTGGTGAACTCCCACCCCGACAACGACCATGCTAGCGGCCTCTCGGTGGTCCTTGAGCAAATGTCGGTCGGGGAACTGTGGATGCATCAGCCGTGGAACTACTCCGAGCAGATCCGCCACTATTTCCACGATGGCCGCATCACGAGCGACAGCTTGGCCAAACGGCTCCAACAAAAAATGCGCGCGGCTTATAGCCTCGAGAAGCTTGCAGAAGAAAAAGGGATTCCCGTCTACGAACCATTTGCCGGTGCGTTAATTGGCATCTTTCGCGTGCTGTCGTCGGACACAGATCGCTATGTGCATGAACTGGTACCTACCAGGGCACTCTAGTCGTTCGCTGCAGGCATAGCTGCCCCGGTCGAGTCGCCGGTTTCGTCGATCGGCCCGTCAGTGTCCTTCTGCAGCGATTCTGAAATGTAGTTCAGCAGGGATATCGCGCGGAATCCATTCTTCCTGTTGCCGTAGTCGAGCGATTCCCTGTGCAGAACCATGTGCCGGTTCAGCCCAGCAAACCCCTCCGGGCGGGCTTTCTGCGATTGCACTACGGACATGTCAGATTCGAATGGAGCAAGGAACGCCCTTGCGATTTCTGAACCTGCAAATTCAACAACGTGCGCGATTACCTTTTCGCGATCTCGTCCCATGAAGAAATGCGCTTTCGCTACGTCTAAACAGATCCCATCCACCTGAGCGAGCATGACGGGTATTGAGAGTATGTACTGGCCGTTCCGGTGCGCGTTGAATGCAGCTTGAAAGAGCTCGCTACGATGTGGATACTTCTCCGTCAGTTCCGCGCAGATCCGTCGGCACGCTGCTCGAAGTGCGCAATCATCTTCCGCTCCGCTTCAGGGGCGCGGCCGGCATCGACTGCATTCTTGTACCGCAGCGGTGCCCCCATTCCAATCTGGCGATCCAGGTACCAGCCGAACTGGCTCATCAAAACGAGCGCCTCACGAACCCTAGAAGGATAGGCTTCGAGGCTTTTTGCAACTGTTCCGATATCCTCGGCTATCTTCCGCCAGACGCCTTCGGTCCTCGCGATACTGTTTCCGATGAGATGCGCCGTTTTTTCGAGCTCCGTCGCAATGGGCGTCGCTGCTTCGGCGGCCTGCTGGATCCTCTGCACGATGGTATGGACGACGCCGCGCGGCCTTAAAACTGATTGCAACCCCTGCAACCAGGCCGACTCGGGCAGTCGCGCGCCAAGCGCAGCAACGGTAGCACCGACAGATGGCGTCCACACAGGCGAAATTGAGGAACGAGTCTCGCCCGGCGATGCCGTGCCGACGTCCGCGATTGTCTCCGTCCCTCCTGCGAATCCGGTGTGGTCCTTTTCCATCTACACCTCTCTTGTCTCTCGTCGTCGCTCTATCCGCGGGCGGGCATAACAGTTGCGTCGAGTCGGCGGTGAATTAACGACGCCAGCGTCAACAGATCCTCAGCGTCGCTCCTACTCATATTCCACGACACTTTCGGGGCGTTGGGCCGTCGTATTCCGGAACATCCCAAACATGCCCTTCACGAGATGGGCAAAGCGCCGTTGCTCGCTGACTTGACTCTCGTCGGCAAGCGAGTTGATTGCCAGCATTGGCGGATTGCCACCGAGAGCACGATCGACCAGGGCTGCGCCATCATCGATTAATCCCGTCCGTTCCCGAAGTTTTGCCGCTACGCTCTTTGTTGCCTCAAGAACAGAATGGAAGTAGTTATCAGCAACAAGTTCAGACCGACAAAATTCGAGTACATCGGGGTGCACCTCGCGAGCCACAAGATCTGCGCGAAGTTCGGTTGCCCTGCGGATTGCATCCGGGAGCGTGGACACACGGCTGCTTTCTACAAGATCACCATTCTCCAGTACTTGCAGCCCAACGAAAGCAAGAATGCGATTCAGATGCGCCCGCATCGGCTCGGACCGCGCCGGCTCGTGTGCGTAACGATCCGGTTTCGTTGCAAACCGGATTAAGGCCGGGATGTTGCGACGATGACCGAGGTGGTTCTGACTACCGGTGAAAGCGTTGAAAAGCCGAATCCATTTTGTGATGCCTGGATCGGTATCCGTGATACGGGCCACCGCGAGCAGATGTTCGATCTCCCTGCCCGTCAGTCCCTCTGTGGTATGCCCCAGAGCGCGGGCGATCGCCTCAAGCTGGCTTGACGAAAACGTAGATTGTCGGTCATGTCCGTTTTCCTAGGTGTGAGCCGTCCCGACATACGACAAGTGCTAGATGGTAGGACAGCCAGTGCTCCTGACCGACGTCCTGTCCATCGGCAACAACATTCCCTTTGTGAGTGGTTGATGGGCACGTGGCGTGCACTCCCTGTTTCGTTTCAATCACGTGACCTCATATCGCCTGACTTGGGAAAGAACAGCGCAAATACGCAGGTCAGGACCATTCCGTCAATACACGTCATGGCCGTTTGCCATCCATTCTAGCTGCTCGCTGTACTGATCTATCCATGAACGGAACCCTCGTAACATGATTCGCGCAGCATCGCAGAAGCCGTTGCATTTTCGGAGTTAGATTCTAAAAAAACCCGGGTCGCTTTCGCGTTCCCGGGTTCCCTTCCTGTCGACCAGAGGCTTCAACACGCCCGGCTCCGTTTTCGAGTCAGGCGCGTCGATCTTAACCTCCGAAGCCCGCTCCATGGAGAGCCAGATTTACAGCCTGCAGCAGTTCCGCCTTGACCTGCGCAAGGCTTGTCGGATTTTCATCCTCGTGGACGCCGTTGCTGTAAATATCGGCACACCACTCGCCATCCTGAAACACACCAACACCCAGATCGAACATGAAGCCTTTGTCCATGACCACGTGGCGCTTCGGCAGCTTCGGCAACGCAAACACCAAGCGCGAGCCCCCGAGGAAAGCCTGGATGACGGGACCGATAGCGATGCGTACGCGCCATGCTCCGTATTGATAGCGGTCAGGCCGGAAAATCGAACAGCGCACGCGCGATGTCAGCGCCGGAAGAATCGCTCGCGCCAGCGCGGCTTTCACGGACCGCAAGCAGCGCGAATCGTCTCCCTGATGCTGCGGCGAGTAGACATACAGCGCGCCCTTCCAGTGACCATCGACTACCTTCGTATTGAGCAGACCCCGACCCGACTGCATGCGCGTTACCGCATACTCACCGTCGACGCGGAACGACCAGTCGCAATCGAGGCGATACAACTCCGTGCCGTCGGGCCTGAGAAATTCCGGAATCAGAAACTCTGGCGATGATTCAAGCACCTCCGGCGGAACGCCCGAAATGTCGACTGTCACGTCGTACGCGATATCCGAATAGCGGACAGGATTCTGTCGCGCGGGCGAGCGCCGGACGATCTTGATCTCGATACGCGCGCCTTCCAGAATCGCGCTCACCGACTCAGCCGTGCGGTCGTCAGAAAGTTCAGTCATGCGAGCAGCAAACGCTGCATGATCAAGCAGTTCGACGTCCGGCGCCTTCAGATGCTTCCGCGGATGGTTTCCGTCGAGGGCGGCGATAAGCGCAGCGTAGGTGTTGACACCGAAGCCACGGGCGAAAGACTCGTTGACCTGCGAATCGGAAACGCGAAAGAAATCGCGGGTTGCGGCAAGGAGGTCACGCTTAAGGGACTGGAAATAGGCGCGATCGAACGCTGAGGGTTGCATAGGCACCTCGAAATGTAAGTGAGTGAAAAACGACGACTTTTGTTTCTGTTTGCCGGTTTTTACGACAGAAACCTCACCAACGAGGGCTGACGCAAAGTTTGCTGCGGGGTTACTGCGCTCTTCAAGTTTGGCAATACTTCAGTCGAGCAGACCGTGGCGGTTGGCCAGTCGCTAATCTAAAGGAAAAAGTGGGATGTGACAAGCACTGGCATAAGCGCGGCGGCCTGTTGCCGCGGCAGACTGGGCGCTGCCTCCGGTCACTCGAGGAATGCGGACATCCCCATGCGCTATATGCACGAGGCGCGCTTGTGGCTGCCATTACGCTTGCTCCTGCACCACGTTTGGTTCGGCATAGATGTGTCGAAAGCGGACTACATGAAGCCATCACCTCGCCGGATTGGCGGCTACAATCGATGCGCGCGCGATTCGGACGCAAACCTCGAACGTTCCGGGAAAACATGGCGGACTTTTTCATCAGCTATACCTACGCTGACACTGACTGGGCCCAATGGATCGGCTACGTGCTGGAAGAAGAAGGCTTCAGCGTAGGCATTCAGGCTTGGGATTTTCGGCCGGGCAGCAATTCTGTGTTGGAGATGCAAAAAGCCGCGGCTTCGGCGAAACGCACCGTTATGGTCCTGTCGCCGGACTATCTTCAATCGCAGTTCGCATCCCCGGAATGGGCGGCAGCGTTTGGCCAGGATCCCCAAGGGCAAGAGATGAAGCTCGTGCCGGTCATGGTTCGCAAATGCGATCCGCCTGGCCTGTTCAAGTCGATCGTGCAGATTTGAATCGTTGGCCTAGACGAGGGCGCGGCTCGCCAGGCGCTCGTCGACGGTATCAATCAAAAGCGGGCGAAGCCGTCCACGCGGCCTCGTTTTCCCGGTGCGGCGGCGGCTCAAGTTCCACACAAGGATTTTCCGGGACCCAGTGCCCGAGACGTTGAGCCGGTCGTGGCATCGCGGGTCGACAGCCTCATTCCGTCGTTGAAAAGCGCCCCCACCGACGCCGACAAGCGCCGTTTCGTTAAGGCCGGGTTTGCGACGATCAAGAGCTTGTTCGAGGCTAATCTGGACGCCGTATCCCGTCAGGAGGCGCGCATCGACACCGACTTCCAGCTAACGACCGCGACTGACTTCCGGGCCGAACTGTTTCTTGACGGCAAGAGTACGTGCGTCGGCCGCGTCTGGATGGGCGGATTCCATTCAGGTAACGGCATCAGTTATTCAGAAGGCCGCTCCATGTCCAACAACAGCTACAACGAGATGCTGTCGCTCGCGCAGAGCGGAGAACTGCAGTTCCAGGCGTTGATGGCAATGGGCATGTACGCTTCCGAGAAGAAGTTCGACATGAAGCACCTCTCGGCGGAGCAAGCAGCCGAATATCTATGGCAGCGGTTCGTGTCGCCGCTCAACTCTCGCTGACGTCTGACGCTCGGGCAGCGCTGCTCTCTTGTTTGTGCACGTCCCCGGTCGACACAAGGAACGTCGCCATCGCGCCGGACAGGTTGGCGGCCAGTTCGGCGTGCCGTGGCGAAGGGCGTGCCCGGACGGGGCCGAGACTATGCGCATCGCCGAGTTTGTTGCGCATTGAACCGAGGCCTTGCACGACCGACTGGCAACCACCAAGGATCCGTTTGAAGATGCCTTCGGTATGATCGTCGGGGGCATGCTTCAGAATCTCGGCGAGCTGCTTGTAGAGAACAAGAGGTCGGCCGATTCCTCGCAGGCGTCGCCGGACTCCACGATGATCTACTTGCACACATCCTCCAGCAGAGTACGCGCGAGAGTGGTGGTCCGACCAGGATCACCGTACATGGTGGAGCATTTGGAGGCGGCGCTTCGAAAAGCGCGGTGGGATAAGACGTAACAGCGAATGCGGGGGCAAGCATTGATTAGTCTTTCCCAGCTGTGAGCGGGCACCAGCGCGCGAAGGAACCGCGATCGGGCAGCTTGCTGGGACCGAGGTTGTGTTTTCAGTGCGAAGACCTGTTGCCTCATCTAGAGTCGGCCGTCGCGTCAACGCTAGACGAGGAACCGCCCGCCTGGTCCGCCCTGCGCACTGAATTGTATAACGCGCACAGTGCGACTTTGCGCCTAGCCGTAGCGGCGCTTTGCGTGGGAACGAACGCTTGTCGAAGACACGCTGGCAGGCTCAAATGCTCACTCCTGAGCTTGGACACAGAGCTCGGTTGCTCCGCGGACGAACTAGCCGGGTGACGAGCGAATCGCCTTGGTCTCGACCGGGGAGACCGTCGAGTACACGCCTTTGCCCAGTTTGGACAGAAGCTTTCTGCTTTGGAAGCACGTCGAGACAGCGTTTGCAACGGCCGCCTTCCAATCGGCGAATGGAATCGATTCCCTGATCTCGTCGTATCGCTCGTACCACCCTTTTGCAAGGCCATCCGTTTCTATACGGCTTCCGTGCTTCAGGTATTGGATTTGCGACTGCACCAACGCCAATGCAGCACGGTAAACAATCCGCCCGTAGGGAAGGTCAAGATCGAATATTCCTCCAGCGCCATGTTTTTCAACATACCTGTGTGCCCGGTAGGCGGCAAGCGATATGGGCAGACTGCCGATCTTTCGCGAGACTGCCTTGTCGTCAACGCTGGTTTCCATAAGACGATCCAGTTCAGCCAAGCGCACCAGAACGTCAGTCGACGGCCGTAAGGGTCGCCTCTCCTCGGCTCCCGAGCAGAACACGCAACTCGTCCAATTCATCCCGATGTGCGGGCTGGGCCCACACCGCTCACAGTCTCTAATTACGGCCGTCCCGAGTCCCGATATATCGTTAATCAAGCTTCCTACGGGCCTGAAATGTCTGAATGTCTCGCGCGCAAGAGGATGCCAGCAGAATGCCGACCATTCGTAGTGAGAGGTAAGATAGTCCAGCCATAGCCCATCGGGGCTTTTCTCGCTGGCTTCCATCACCCACGCACCCCAAGATACGCACCACCCCAGCTTGACAGTGCGCAAAGGCAACCATTCCACTTCCACGCTCGTCTCTATGATCGTGGATGCCATTGATGCCTGACGCGCGCTGCTGACCAAAGCCTGATTGCGCTCGTCTTGCATGATGGATTCGAGAAACCGTCCCTGTTCAGTTTCAAGCCACGCGATAGCCTTGGCGTTGTATAGCGCAACGAATGCTGTGGTAGCACGCGAGTAAGCGCAAAACAGCTGACCATCCGCCATGCCTTCAGCTCCGAGGGCGACGACCACTGGAGCTTCCAAACCACGGAACCGAGAGACGACCTCATAGCCGACGCCAAGGTCTATCAAAGCAGACTCGTAGGAAGCCGGGAGCTGGAACTTAGTCAAGACAACGATGTCATGTGCCATGACTCCGTCGACCTTAAACCGGTCGATTAACTGCATTAGGGCAGCGTTATTGTCTTCAACAACGAGTTCTTGAACAGTGTCCGGTTCATGAAGGCGAGGACAATGCAACTGATACCCGACCGGTTTCACCTGTAGCAGTCGTTCAGTGACTGCTTTCGGCATCCGCAGGACGATTGTTAAGCGGAACGGTTCCTCCACTCCGACAATTTCGGTTAGCTGGCGCAGAGTTGCGCCTTTCTCAAAAGAAAATGCCTGGGTTTCATCACAGAACGCAACGACCTTCTTGTTGCGAAACCATGCAAGCAGAACCAGAGACCACTCGGGTCGGAGCGCCTGCGCCTCGTCAAGAATAAGAACATCGTAGGAGCCAAGTAACTTCCCTTCCAAAGCCGTTTGTAGATCGGCCAAACATCCTGCCTGAAACCAGTCGTCGTCGCTGGACTCGTCAGCTCGACCGATCCGCTTACGAGCCTGTGCACACAGGCTGTGCCATGTCGAAACAACTCCCTCTGCAACGGAGAAGCTCAGTTGTTTCGCAATGTAGTCGGTCAAGCGACTGTTGAAGGTCAGGAACAGCACACGTTTGCCTTGGCGCACCATCTCCCGCGCAATGGCAAGACCGACTAGAGTCTTGCCTGTACCGGGCCAGCCAGTGATCAAGGAGCGCGCTTGTCGGCATGCGTTCCCCACGACCTGACATTGCTCCGCAGTAAGCGGCAGCCAAATACGGGAATCGAAAAGCACTCTTGTACCCCAAGTCGGCGAACCGTCGAACTTGGGACAAAGCGTTTGAATGAGCTTATCCACCGTTTCCTTCGGAAGGCTCCGGTAGCCTAGTGTGCGCCGCCAGTATTTCATCAGTTCGACGACTCGGGCGCCCAACTGTGGAATTTGCTTCTTGTCGATTACTATTGATTGAGGCGGCGTTACCGACACATCTATCAGCGCCGAACTGATAATCGCATCGCCGAACTCGCTATCCGGAAAAACAAGTCCATAGCCGATACGAAAACGAAGGGTCTTGTCTACCCCGAGCCACTTGGCTAGTCCGTGCACATTGCGCCGCACTTGATGAACCGGAGTGATTGTCGTTCCGAGCCTGAGATGAACGAAGTGAACGCCGCTAACGCCGTACGCGCCATCCTTTGCTTCAAGCGCAAGTATGCCGAGATCACGGTGTATTAGCAGAAAATCTATTTCGCCCGTCGGCGCAAACGACTCAGAGATCTCCTTTACAGCGGCACATAGCCATGGAAGGCTGTGTATAACGGTGAACTCATCAGAAAGCTGCTCCTTCAGGATCCTATAAAGAATCGGCTCGCTACGACTTTCGCTGTCCACCGGCCCAAATACCGGAATCATATTTGCCATTTTTTGCGTTGCTATTTCCGAACGGGGATCTCTTCTCAGGTTGAAAGCTCAAGCGAAAGAAAGGCGTCACTACCGATTAGTCCATCCTCTCATCGACGGATAACGGCAACTTATCGATTTTCTTGAGCGATGTTGCACTCAAGGCGCGTGGGCCCTGTGGCTTGCGAGTGGGCTCGCAACGTCGCGCTCGTCCCTATACGCACGGCAATGAACGGGGAGCAGTCGGATTCGAGGCCGCTGCTCACCGAGCCGCTCGCGCCGACTCACGGGAAAGTCAATGAACCGTGACTGGCTCACTGAAACAACACTTCACGTATTCCGACCACTGCCAAGTGGACACCGCTCCCTAAGTGCTCCTCCATGCCGCGCGCGGCGCATCAGTTGGGGCTAGCGGTCGCAGTGTATCTCCCCGCATGGGAGCTAAGTCATTTGAAGTTCAACGGATTTGAGCGTATCGTTTAGTTCATCGCAGCGGCATCAAACACTTTGACATGAGCGCGTCCGTGGAAACCGCAACAGATACTATCGAGAATCAGGGAACCAATTGTCTTCGCTCGACGCTCAGGTAGCACGTTACCTCGAGTGCGGCGAATACGACGGCATGTTCGAGAGCTGGCCAGGCGACAACTTTGTAGACGTTGCGCAACGGGCCACCCAACATCTAAAGACTGCGCTCGTGAAAGAGACACTCCGGCTAGCGCGCGGTCTCAGCACCAAAGTGAGCGCGCCGGACGACTTGCCTGCCTGGACCTACAACAAGCTTTCGCCGATGGTATGCGGGCTGTTTCCCGCCGACGAGCGCTCCATCATCCTCAATACCCTCGCTCACAGCGTTGTGTTTCTCACCCAAGACAACGTCTCCGCAGTCCTCACACAGCAAACTTGGTTGTCGACTGCGTGGCACTTGGCCAACATGTATCTGGCCGGTGTCGGCGCGCCTGTTCTGTCGCACGAGGCGACGGACATCGTTGGACTGAGTGAAGAGACCACCTGTTACGTCTCGATGGCGTACTTCGAGGAGACAGAGCCTTTCGCAGACTTCGTTGTCCACGAGGCCGCACACGTGTTCCATAACTGCAAGCGAGCCACCGTCGGCCTAGACGAGAGCCGTCGCAGGGAGTATCTCCTTAACGTCGACTACTCCAAGCGCGAGACCTTTGCCTATGCATGCGAGGCCTACAGCCGGATCATCTCGCTCGGTGCAAGCGTCCGGCAACAGCGAGCGGCCCTAGAGCAGCACGCCAAAGCCTTGTTGCCGCCCGATGATCGTGTGGACCACGACGAATATCTCGACATTCTCCGTGAAGCCACAAATGCCCGTAATGGATGGCAAAACATCCTCAAACGATGTGCGCCGCGTCAAAAGCGCTGATTTCTACGTCTTGGGAAACACGCTCCGCAAGTTGTTTGTGCACTGCGGATTGGGCTAGCGCGGACCAAGGACAGCGCAGTGCTTCCGTTTTCCACACGCTTGCCCACAATTCTGTGGTCAACGTCGAGCCAAAAGCGGCGCCACCGCCGCGAATGTTCTGTCAGGCTTTCGCCATCGACGCTTCGACGGTCTGTTCCAGATTTCGCCCCGCACAAACAGCCAAGCAGACGAAGTGCACGTCCGCGAGACGCGACAGAAGACACGGCTCGCCAGGACAGGGAAAGTTTTTATTTTCCGCGCCGATCTCACTTCGCTTTATCGAGCATTGCATGACACCGTTCCAACTCCTTGCTGAGAAAATCGATCTCAGCTTGCATGCCGTTCGCTCTTTTTAGAAGCTTCCCTACCGTGTACCAGTATTCGTGTCCAAGGTCACCTTCTGCAACGGCGATCTCATGAATCGTTTTGAGAGCGACGGTCAGGTCGATGTGGCTTTCAGCGGACAACTCTCCCTCTTCAGCTGCGTTCCGCATTTTGCTCTCGCGCCGTGCGCCAGGTTTCCAGCAAAACAGTACGCCCTCGTTCACGTACCGAGTCTGCACACGCACCGCCACCACGCTGAGCACAAAGCTGATCGCCGGAGCGATCAGTAGTACCGGATTGTCCAAAGCGAAGGTCCAGAGCTGCTCAATTATCTTCACGACTTCTGCGTCGCTGACGCGGTCCCTTGCCGTTCTCGAGCTTCCGAAAGCGTTTTGCCGTGCGCAAGACTTGCTTCACGTCGCCGCGCAAAAGTGCCTGAAGCGGTGTTAGGCCGCCAAGCGACTCCTTCGGCCGTGTGAAGAAGCTCCATTTACTCCATCCGTCTAAACCGCCCAGCTGTTGCGCGACTTTCGCCAGATCCTTCCGGTCGAGCCCGCGTGCGAGAAAGAATGCCGGGTAGTACTGTTCGCCTCCAATCTCAACGCCGAACATGCGCCCTTTGGCGACGCGCTTGCTTAGTCTTTGCTCCGTGATGCCCAAAGCTTCGTAGAGGAGCCCTGCGCGCAGTAGCTTGCCGTCAGCGACAAGGGCGTCTCGCGACGCCATCCGGCGAATCGCACCGCGCTTGCGTCTGCTACGCCGTGTCTCGCCTTTTTCTCCGAGTGCACGTAGGTCTAGGTTTAAGACTGTCGCCAAGCCCATTACTCGCGCGAGACATATCTTGAAGCGCCGCCCGACTTCAGCATCCGGGAGTTTCAAGAGCGCTTCGGCGCCCATCGGGTCGAATAGTACGGCCGCCAGGGCAGCGCGGCGGAATAAGTAATCGATTTGAGCTTCGCGGAGCGTTGAACGGGTGCTATTTTTTCGTGCTGAACGTGACATCTCCGCTCCTTGCGAGATCGATGCGGACCTCCGAACGCGAACCAGGCGCTCATGGGTATGAGACGCCTCGTTCTTTTCCTTCTCACAGAGACTTACTCTCTTTGCGGATCGAGGCAGGCGAAAGCGCAGCCAAGGACCGGCTGAAGGGCGCGTCTCGGTGAGCACTCACGAAGGGTCAGCAGTAGCGCACACGGATGCACGGCTCGACCGAGACCGATAGAAGGACCAGTTACGCATGATTGCCCTCGATAGGAGGGCCGGCACGGAGCACGCGCTGAGCTCTACTGCCGACTGCCCGAGCTACCGGGCGGCGAATGTCGCGGCGAGATAGTTGTAATTTGACTTTTAACTCGACCGACCCGCACTCGAATTCTTGCGCAAATTACTATAGGCCAAGACCGTAGCGAACACAACTTTCCCTGCAGCGATTGGGGCGCCTTGACGCTGCGGCTCATACCAGGCCGCGAATATAGGTACGGGCCGCTCCTCATGAGGGGACGGGCCAGACCGGCGCCATCTACATCGCACTGGAATCGGCACCGAGAGAGTCGCTTCTAACGAAGCGTGCTCGCAAGCCAAAGGCCGGAAACCGCAGAGGATGCGGGCGCGGGGGGCCTCGAGCACCGCACGGCAGGTAGCTTATCGAGCGTAAGCGGCGCGGCGGTACAAACTCCGCCTGGGAAGGGTAGCGCAGCCGGCAAGGAGCCTCGCCAGCACGATAGGCTGCGTGCGAACGGTTGTCGCAGCATAAGCTGCGGCACATACCGAATAAGAGCATTGTCCGTCGAATCGAAGGCTCAAGTTACGCCTAATTGTCCGCGAGCCGCCGTTGTCCTTGAGCTGTGCCGTTTCGGCTGCCGCACGGCGAGCGTGGCGACCTGTCATCAAAGCAGGCCATCGTTCTCCTGCGGCGGCCGGTACGTCAGCATCCTCCTCGCAGAGTCGCCAAGGCCGTCGGCAGTTCTTACGCAACAGATTGTCGAAGGTCACGATGCATCCGCAGATCCCTCCGGCGATCCCCAAATTTCGGGGGAATCGAGCGACCACAACACGATTTCGCTCGGTGTCGGAAAGCTCATCAGCAGCCCTCTCGCGAGCGCCCGAATTGCGCCAGGCACGGCCTCGTAGGTCGTCCCTGCAGCCAGTGTCTCCAGGAAATCCCGTGTTTCCAACACAGCAGCAGTACGTTGGTCGGGGCTGGTCATCGCACCTCTCCTCAAAGCATTTCGATAACCGAGGATAACCGAAGTGCGCGAATACGTGTATTACCCCTCGCCAGATGGCGCGCTGTAGTCCGTTGCCCTGGGTAGACCGCGCCGCGCCGTCGGCATCGCGCTTTCGGCCGCGGCGCGGAGGTCACTGAAGTCCACAAACATATCCAATCCCTCGAAGGAGCAAACTACCGCGCACTGCAAAAAGAGCGTCGCTGGAAAGTTTCCCGATCGGAGGTGTGCGGAGAAATTGCGCGGCGTCATCTCTTCACCGATCGTTCGAAGGCGTCGGGAAATCTCCGGCTTAGTCAGCCAGGGCCGGCTTGCGATCTCTTCCCCAAGAATTCCCGACGCTTTCTGCTCCCAACTCCTGTTAGAGCGCATGACGTCTTTCCAGTGAGGCGGATAGTCAGCGTTCAGCGCTTCCAGCGACTGCAGGAAGTAGAGAAAACGATAGGTCCCCCGCTGCGTCTTGCCTTCGACGCCGCGCTCCGTCTCCTCTACGCCAAGGCGGCCAAGCTCCGCAGCCAAGTGGGCGTAGCTCGCTTTCTTGCGGGCGAGAAGAACGCGAAGCGCCCGGCTGGCCAAATCCGACCAGATCGATTCGTTACCTTCCACAGAAAACCTTGTTTTTGCCCACATATGCGGTTACCATTACCCGTAGAAACACACGTATTGACGACCTGTTAGCCGCAGCGTCAACAACGTAGAGGCGTCTGTCGAGGTTGTTCAGAACCTCGCATTGTACGACAGCGATCCGCGCTAATTCGCGGAGGCGTTCCTGCGCCCGTCGCTTGAGTAAATCCACTACCGCGTGAAAGGCAGCCGCTCTGGCTTCGGCTTTGTGTGTTTGGCACGCAATTGAAGATTCCAGAGCGGCCCGGCAGCGTTCCCAGCGCTGGCTCCAGCATGGATGGGCTACTCAGATTTGCGATGGACTACCCGTCGCTGCTCGTCTTGCCTGCCTGCGGCGGAGTAGTCTCTTTTGCGCTCCTGCGACTGGAGCAGAACTACGTCGAATACGGCGCGCTGTCGCACCGCAACTCGCCCCGCGTGTGCAAGGCCGTACCCGTACAGACACTGAAGAATGCTCCGAATCGGGCAAGCTCTCTCGATAGAGAAGAACTCGAACTCCGCATGCGCACCGCGTTGCTTGACCTGTGCGCGCTTCTCTCACGTTCCCTCAACGACGGTCGCACACTCGGATGCACCTCGTCAGGCGATTCCGGTTTGGAAAAGCAGCGCTTGGTGGGCGAGGCGACGCACGCCCAGTGGATCGCCATCAAAATTGTGCGCTTGAGCTCGGAAGCTATCAAAGATCGGCAAATCGCCTTGACTGGTCTGAAGGGCACCGACGACGCGTCCTGCAAGATGCGAGAAAGCATGGCCATCCTCCGCGCCAGGCCAACACTCCTGCGCGTACAGTCGGCGAGCGCGGCCGTCGACGCGTTCGCAGCAAGGTGGGAACAGACAAGCTTTTTAGACGGCGAATATCCTAAGCTGCAAGCTAGCCGATCGGCGCGCCTGACGTCCTCTCATTCTTAATGTAAAGGTGCCTTCTGCGAGACGGCCACGTCAGGCGGCTCACTGGATGCGAGGCCTTTCCTCGAGGATGTTGATCTCGAGGTCTTAGAACCGCGTGCCTCTGGCTTACACCGCCGGCACCTGGCGGCTTCGTGCGGCTCGCGCAGTCCGGGCAGAAAAGGTACAAACAGCCTATTTGTTCGCCTGCGCCGATGTCGCGAAGATGGCGAAAGTCGCGCTTTCCTCGACCAGCCGGTCGAAATGATGGCTCGTAAGCGACAAGAGCAATAAGAAACCGTTGCAGATCCCCGATCTGCTTGCCGCTGATGCACCCTGTCTCAATGTGGCCGCACGCCGATCCTCGCCGCGCGGCCACAAACCGTGATTGGCGAGCCGCTGAGCGGGCTGAGATTGCCCCGGTGTGACAGCGCGTTATGTGGGCAGCACCGTCGGCTGGCCCCAAAACAACCTGCCATACGCATGAGCCGCGCCACCCGCTTGAGGCCCATGTGCATGCCTTCGTGCGAGTTGCGCGTGAACACGTGGCGCGCCACATGTCCTGCGCGAGCTGGCGTGCAGCGTACGGCTGCGTGCTAGCAGCAGCGCATCGCTGCTCGCTTGCTGCGATGGCTCGCGTACAAGCCACGCGTAGAAGCCGCTCGTCGGAACTCCAAACAGCCGTGCCATCTTCGCGGTGGGCCAGCGGGCCCGTTTCGCTGCCATGAATCCGTCCCTTCGGTGGCACGGCTCCAGTCTTTCTCGCAAACCAGGGCTCAGCCTGCGAGAGAGTGTCGCGCCGCATTTTTTAATTGGCGATTCTCACGGCGCAGACGCCTCCGTTCCAGCCGTTCGGCCGTCGTCACCCCGTCATGCCGTACGCCGGCATCACGCTCAGCCTGCGCGCACCAGTTGACGATGCTCTGCGCTGTCGGTTCGAACTCACGCGCCAGCTCCCGCGGTGTACGCCCGGCCTTGACCAGTTCCACCAAATACGCCCGGAGCTCCGCCGGGTACGGTACACGACTCTTGCCCATTTCGGCACCTCCGCTTTAAATAGATACGCGTCCGTTTCGCGGGTCAACTTCAGGCCGCGAAACGAAAACCACGGTCACTCAGTGCGATCCCTTGACATGGCCGGCGTGGAGGCCAATACCTCGTTGCGCAGCGGCGCAGACCCTTCTGAGGTGCGGCGTCAACGGCGCCGAGCTAGCCGGTAAGGTCATACTGCCGGCGTTGGAGAGTCATGTACGAAACCGACGTTATTGCGCAAAGGCAAAGGGAATCAAGCGCTCAGTGACGATGATGTTTGTCAACACATGCTGCAATGGCATTTCGAGCATGCCAGTTGTCGCGCGCACCTTTCGGTGGCCCTCGCCGATGGCCCACAAGAGGGCGTCCCAAGTACGTGCCGGCGAAACTATCTGCGCGACGTCTCTTGCGCCCCGCTCCGCGACTATCGGCATAGTTACGACGCAGACCATCCGGTGTCCGCGGACGCTGTGGCATACCCTAAACATGATCGGGATTTTCCGACTTTGTTGCCACAGTACGAGAGCGTTGCAAAACCGTGCGTCGTTCGCGTCAGCGAGCCAATGAACTTGCAACCCGCCCAATTGAAGACAGATCGCCATCAATTTGGCTCCGTCGATGTCAAACTCGCTAAACGAAAGGGCGGCCCTCTCATACACCGTCCCAAACCATTCGGCCTCGTGCGGCATCAAGGAGCCGACTAATACCGGAGTCTCAGGAGGAAGGTTGTCGGCTCGCCGAGGCAGAGGATTGAGCGACGACAAGGGGATCAACGACCCGACGGCTATGCGGCCAACCTCCGTTTCTATAACGCACGTCTCTGAATCCATACCGTCCTCATTCAGTTCAATAGATTTTGTTCCTTCGTATTCCGAATCACATGCAATGAAATTAGCCAATCAAATTCGCGCAGGAACTTACAGTGAATGCGCGAAGCCACGAGTGGCCTTTCCCAGCAGCCAGCCACCAAACCATCCAACCGGACGGTTGCCGCAATGATGGCGGACCAAGCTCCCGGCTTATCGGCGGCTTCGAGCCGTCATCTTTTCCGTCTCTGCCCAGACGCCCGGTAACGCGAGCGCGGACTCGTCGATGTCGGCCTGGCTGGGATAGTGTCTGAGCAACACGATTGCCAAACTTCGCACAAGGTCTGCGCAATACGGTCCGCGTCCATTGGCAAGCGTTAGGAGCAGATCGCGGGCACCGGCGACTGCTCGCGTCCTTTCTTCAGCTGTGGTCATATGCGCCCCAAGAACTGACCTTCTTACTCACGTCAAGGTATTCGACAACGCCACCGACGTGACACCATCGATCCCAAACGTACTGAGCCTCGTCCGCGTGCCCGCTTCGACCTTGCAACATATAGATACGGCCCGATTGGGTCGTGCCTTGCAGTGCTTTGGCATCGAAGCTCTCGATTGGGGAGCTCACTCGGCCGGTCCCGTCGTCCGCATTCAGACCGACAAAATGACGAGTTCCCTGCGGTAGGATTTCGAAAATGCGCCATTTGATTAGGCGGATGCGCGGTTCCTCGGGAACCGGCGGAAGCGGCCAGATGGGCATAATTGCCCCCTATTACAAGACTGACAGGATGCGATCCAGTCAGGCCGCCTGAACCAACAGAAAAGTTATAGGACTTTCGTATTGTCTATCCGCGGCGGCTATATAGAAGGAGCATTAATGGAATTGTATTTTTTCTGCCCTGGAGCTGTGACGAGTGTTTTCCCTGCTCAAGTTATTTTAGGCTAGTTTGCCGCGAAAACAAGCATCGCGCAAACCTCAGAACCGTTCGACGCAGACCCTGCCCGCTTCTGCGGTTTGCCGCATCGCCTCGGGATCAACGAAGAGGAATACGCCGTCGAACCTGCAAACAGTGGCGCACTGCAGATAGAAAGCAGCCGTGAAGGTCCCTCGCCTGATCTGCTGGCGGAGAACGCGAGCCGACATAGCAACGCCGATCGTGCCTAGGCGACGCGACAGCTCCTTCACATCGATCCATCGTTGCTCGGCCAGATCGGCGTCCAGAACGGCCGTTGCGCGGGCTTCCCAAGAATCGCACGAAGAAACGCTTGCCCAATTGGTTGGGCACACGGCCCGAGTCGCTGAAACAACCTGAAGCAAGAAGACAAAGCGAAACGTTCCGCGCTGAATCTTACCCTCCACCGAACGCGCGGACTCTGCCACGCCCCGCGAAGCGAGGGATTCCGCGAGCTGAGCGTACCCCACCCCTTGGCGAGCGAGAATCACCCGAACAGTCCTGGACGCGAGCTCCGCCCACGCGGCGTCCACCGCAGAGTGCGGAACCCCTTGATTTTCCGCTGTCATGCACTACCCTACTGAGAGTGAAATCACTCACAACTGCCACATTCCTCTCTTCCAAAAAAAACGTTTTCTCTGAGAGGAACCTTCCCTCGCCGCAAAGCAAGAAAATGGGCCGACCAGGTCCTCAAAAAAAGCGGCCCAGAGAGAACGGTCGCTATGTATCCCATCCTTTACCTTGGCATCGAAGGCGTGCTATTTCGCGCCAGCGTTTGCCGTCATCCCCTTGAGCGGCGCGGCAGAGAGATTCCTCGCTCGGATGCGCTTCCGTTACTCGCGCTGGTATCGCACATCGTCCAACACGAGACCAACCTCCGAGTAGTTCTTAATAGTTGGTGGGTAGTCGACTACGGATTCCGACGCCTGATCAGTTGCCTTCCATCGCCCATCGCTCAGCGGACAGTCGGCGCGACCATCCCAGGAAATCGCCTGCATCGAAAGGTAGCATACCAAGAAAGGGCTGATTTGCTTAGGGCAGACGTGAAGAAACGCGAACCGACAGAGTTAACTATCTTGGATGCTTCACGTGCTGCCATACCCATCGAATATTTGAATCGCTCGGTTTGGGTCCGCGGAGATCACACGGAGCATGTTAACGAATGTGCATCTAGATTACTGCATCTTTTGAATTACACCGGCCCTATCGACAACGAATCAAAGATTCCGAAAACAAGATCGCTTGGCTCGACTACTGGCTCGCCCGATCGCGAAGCAAATACGATAACGATGGTATCTGTATAGCATAAAATTGACAACATAAACAAAGAAACTTAACTCCGGTAATTGTTAATCTTCATTATTATGTTGTACTTAGAATAGAGAAGTGAAATCTTCTCGCCCTCGGTGTGAACGAGCGCGAAGATTTACCTACTGGAACTGAAGAGCAGAGCGTCCTAATATTGGACTAACGTTTGTACCACTCGAGGAGGTGCATATGCGATAGCGGAGAGGCTTGCCTCAGTTAACACGGGAGTCCAAGAGGGCTCCGCCGACCGCGACCTTTGGGCTGAAATGAAGGGGGGTCGGCTGACCCAAGCGAACCCGAACCAGTCGACCCCGGCGGTTTCACGAGAGAAACCGGCCTCAGCAACCTAATTCTCTCACCAACTCCGTCGGGCGTCAAAGCGATTTCTTTGTCTGGAGTAGACACTGAGTTCGGTGGATGCGCTCGTCGGTTCTATCCTCAAGCTCCGGCCCCCAGCTTCGGTTGAAGCTCGCCTACCGGCACGCCGGCACCTGTCTGGGGACTACCGCCAGCCCGTCCACGCCCCGCGCGCGAATCGCGCGAGGCTAATGGTTTGGTTCCTGCGTTTTCAGACTCCCCAAAGCTGGCATCGAGGTTCGAGATGCACTCGGATCTCCTTTGCCATTTACGTGCCAGTCGCGCGTGCTGGAGCGAAGCGATTTGCTCGACTCACAGCTCGCTGCGTAAGGAGTTATCAAATGGATCACTCGACACTGCAGTTGCGTCACGAATGGTTTGCAGAGGCGCAATACTACCTGGACGCTTATATGCGGTTGTACTTTCTTCGACGGAATAGGTTCGATGCAGATACCCTTGCCACTTTTCTCCAAGGTCTTCGGGACATTCCGACGCAGCGAGACTACGTCTACGACCATTCGTACAAGGCCCATCGACAACCGCTTCCCTACTGGATTACCGCACAGCGACAGCGAATGATCGAAGCAGACAGATTGCTTGCAAAGAAATTCGTGGAAAAGTTGGTAGCGAACTACAACGGGCCGAGGTTCCAAAGATCGACCTTTGGTCGAACTCGCGAAATGAACCGATCCTGACGCCCTTCTACCAGCTGACCGTTGAGTACGGATAGCCGCGCAGCGGCTCCCCTTGGTCGACCCTGCGCTTGAATATCGCGCCGGGTCGAGTCTTCCACCTTGCGCCTTCTGGCCGGAGGGACTCATGGCACGCCACCGAATAGTATTGAAAAAGCTTGCAACGCTTCTTTTTGGACGCCGCCGGCGAATTGCGGAGGTAATCATGCCGAGATTCAGGTATTCAATGACGTTTGCCAAGCAGAAGCGCTTTAACCGAGAGCTTCGCGGTAAGGGCGAGGGAGCTGACTATCGTCCTTGGCTCACGGTTTCTGACGTTCCGTCGCGAGGCAGGTCACATCGTCTTGCCTGCGCAAAAACCGGCTTTAGAACAATGCACTTTTTGTCCGACCTCGAGTACGCAGCTTTCCTCGAAGCCTGGTGGGACAAATTCGTCAGGGATATTCGCGAACAATACCCCATCGACCTCAAGGCCACCCTCGCGATCGCTTGGAAGCTCAATGTCAAGCATCCGGTGGACCCTCGAACCGGCCTTCTTCTCACTCAAACGACCGACTTGCTGTTGACAAAAGGAGCCGCTAACGCGGCGCCGAGTCACGCAGCTTGGGCCGTCAAGAGCCGCCAGCAGCTGACCGAGAAGCGGACGTTGGAAAAGCTCGAGATCGAACGCCGTTACTGGGAAAGCCGCGGCGTCCCTTGGACCCTGGTCGTAAGCGACGGGCTCAATTCGGCTCGGGCGTTGAACCTCGACTGGCTCTTCAACTTCGAATTGGCTCTACGCGGTAACACTCGCGTAGACCAGGCGTGTGTCGCACGGGTACTTGCTGCGACTCGTAAACGGCGTGCCGAACCTGCCTCTCTCGTGTGCCGCCACCTCGACAGGCTTTGGCTGACCGAAAGCGGTGCTCATCTCACAGCGTTTCGCTTCCTGCTGTTCGCGAGAGTCCTGAAGTGCAGTTTGAATGTAGGTACGTTTGCCGACCAACCTCTTTGCTCATTCACATCATGAACACAACCTACTTCCTCAAACGCAAACACCAACCGCGCGAAGGCCAGCAGTTTCAGAGTCCGCGACATGTGATTCTCTACACCGCTATCGCCGATGTAAATCTTTACTTTCGCTTCGATCGCACAGTCATTGTAGGGAGACCCACTGTCTATCTGGCGATCGACCCCTTCAGTCGTCTCATACTCGGACACTCCGTCCGATTTGAGCCGAAATGGGGAATTTCTGACCGATCTCTTTGATAGCGACCCGTTCGCCCCTACCAACTCCTTCTCACATCATGGATACCACCTACTCCCCACCTGCACTAGCGGTCGGAGTGCTGCTGCGGGATCCTACCAGCAAAGCAGTTTATCGAGTCGTCACTCCGGAAGGAGCCGGCCAGTTCGTTGCCCTTTACGACATCGGCAAAGGGCAGAACACCTGGCCCGAGCCGATACCCGCGGATGAGATCCGTCGGCGAATGGACCCGAGCGGACCGTCGGAGGACCGGCTTACCGTAGAAGCCGCTGACCCTTGGTCGTCGGAAAACCGGCCGCCACGGTCAGGATATGATCAAAGTCGGTTGGACAGCGATTGGCACCTCATCGAAGCCCTCCTTACGGGGCCGACTGCCTTCCGTCTCATGCTCCCAAAGTATCGCAATGGGATCCTGAACGACCACGCTCGACTGAACCACACAACGCGGCAAAAACTTACTCGCCTGCTTAGGCGGTATTGGCAGCGCGGTCTGACCCGTTCGGCACTAATGGATGATAGAAATCTGTGCGGGGGCAAGGACAAAGTCAAGATCTTCAAAAATGTAAAAAGCGGAAGGCGTCCACGAAACAACTATCCTGGTCTGCCTCTTAACGAGATCGCACGTCAGATTTTGAATCAGGCGGCTGATTGGCTCTTACAGGACTGGAAGCATAGAACTTACCGAGGCGCGTTAGAAGAATACGCTCAGAAGTTCTGTGTCGGAAGAACGGCTCTGGATGCACATGGACGAAAAGTCGTTATCAAAGCCACCGATCGAAGATTCCAACCGACCGCTCGACAACTGCAGCACCTCGTGCTGCGGTGGCGTCCCCACGCTGTCGTCAAGCGCTCCAAGCTAGGAAAGCGGAAGTTCGAGCTGATTGGGCGCGCCTTCACCGGCCGGGCGGACCAACATGTGACCTGCCCTGGTCACGCAGTTATCGACGCCACAATAGCCGATGCTTACCTTCTTTCCATCTTCGACCGTATTTCCCTCGTCGGCCGCCCAACCGTCTATTTCGCTATCGATCTGTTCAGTCGCCTCATTGTAGGGATCTACGTCGGATTCGAGCCTCCGTCGTGGGTCGCCGCAATGATGTTACTCACGAACGTCGTTACACCGAAGGTAGCCTATTGCGCGCAATTCGGAATAACGATCTCCGAGGATCAGTGGCCGTGTCATCACATGCCGACAACACTGTTCGGTGACAAAGGCGAAATGATGAAGGTACGCGCAGGGCAACTTCTCAGCAGTGAGTTTGGCATCCACATCGAAAACGCGCCGTCGGGCCGGCCGGACGCCAAATCGATCGTGGAACTGCGTTTTAACACCATCCAGCGTCCATGGGGAGCCTTCATGCCAGGCTACGTCGACAGGGACTACGATGAACGTGGTTCTCGCGACCCTCGTCAAGATGCCGCACTGACCTTGTACGAATTCACCCAGATTATTATCTTGGCCGTCCTGCGGCATAACGCAGCACCGATTTCGGACTTTCCGCCCATTCCCGATCTGGTTGCTGAGGGCGGAGCGCCAACTCCGCTCGAACTCTGGGACTACGGGATTTCCTCAACCGGCGGGCTCCTTAGAAATGACTCCGTTGAAACTGTTCGACGGTACGTGCTTCCCCGTGAAAGAGCGACCGTAACTCATAAGGGAATCGAGTTCGGCAAGTATTGCTATCTTTGCCCGGCGGCAAGAGACGGCGACTGGCATATTAAAGGACGTGACACTCGATGGACCGTGGAAATCGCATTTGATCCAAGCAACCTTGATTGTATTTACCTCTGCGAAGATGGCCGGTTCGAAAAGTGCACGAAAGCGGGGACCAACTCAAAGTACGTCGATCGTGAAGGCGCTTCAATGGCGGAACGTAATGTTCTTGAGGACCGGCAGAAGGCAAATCTTGAACGCGCGAAGGACGATGACTTTGCATTTAGGGTGAGCGCAAAGGAGATTGATAACGAAATTGTTAAGGAAGCGACCAAGAAGACGAAGGAAGCGTTGAAACAAGCGGGCCTTCGCAAGCCTCAAGTCTACGATTTACGAAAAACACGCGAACGCGAGCGCGCCGCTGAGCGCGAGCATCTGACGCGTGTCGAAGCCGATTTTATTGCTGCTGTCGGCGACGAACGTAAGTCAAGCTCGGACCTTCACTCCAACCGAGATTCGAAGCAGCGCGGCGATGCAAGACGCCGCATAACTTCCTCAATGCGCGCTCATCAACAAGCCGCCGCTGAAACTTTGCGCATGAGCAAGAAGAGCAAGACCTTAGACATTCTCAAGCAAATTAGGAGGTAATCATGGACTTCCATCCAAATCTCGACGCCGAAGAGCAAGCTCAGGAACACGCTTCGACGTCTGACCTGAAGTTCGTCGACGCCATTTACGTGCCCCGCGATGAGGATCTTGGAGTCGACAATCCGCTGATTCGATCTCTTCCCATCTACATCAACTCCGAATCAGTTCTGGAGGCATTCTCAAACGCACCACAGTTCTGTCTAACCGACCGGCAACTGCCAGCTAGCTCTCGGATTCAGAG
Source organism: Caballeronia sp. LZ008 (assembly GCF_031451435.1). Taxonomy (NCBI): domain Bacteria; kingdom Pseudomonadati; phylum Pseudomonadota; class Betaproteobacteria; order Burkholderiales; family Burkholderiaceae; genus Caballeronia; species Caballeronia sp. LZ008. The sequence goes on from NZ_JARUXK010000003.1 coordinate 1,157,101, forward strand.
AGTCGCCTCACTCGGAACCTACTTCGATTCGCTGACATGCCATCCCACTCTTATCGACTCAATCTTTCGGCTAATCATCGAGGGGTATATGTGGCGCAATCCCTGGGACCACTCGCAGGAGGTCGTCCGGTCGCGCTATGCCTCGTCGATGGGTAAGAAGACGATGACCCCTGTGCTCCCGTTCCGACCGGCGCACTCGGCCGTCATGGCGCTGACCGGCGTATCCGGGGTTGGGAAATCGACGTCCGTATATCGCACCCTTTCTTTCGTGCCGCCCGTGATTCGTCATGAAAGGCTCGCGGGCAGCAACCTTCAGGTCGTGTGGCTCAAAGTAGATTGTCCGCCGGACGGAAGCATCAAGCAACTTTTTCGGTGGATTTTGATTGAATACGACCGCCTGCTCGGCACCCACTATGAGCAAGAAGTTGGCAAGGCGGCTCGACTGGACCAGCTGATGAACAAGGCCGCTGCTGTCGCACGATACCATCACACCGGTCTGATCGTTGTAGATGAAATCCAGTTTGCGGCTAGGGGAGCGGCAAGGCGAGGTGATCCCTTCATGGATTTCTTCGTAACGTTCACCAATATTGCGCAGATCCCGATGTTGGTCACCGGTACACCACAGGCTCGAGCCTTGATGGAGAAGTCCTTCCGCCTGGCACGCCGAGCTTGTGATCGCGGGTCGATGACCTTCACCAATATGGCATTCGACGACGAATGGCATTTCTTCCTTCGCGGGCTCTTCAAGTTCCAGTGGACATCCAAAGTGCAGCGCTTCAACAGCGACTTCAGCGAGGAGTTCTACGATCTGACGCAGGGCATACATGCTCTCGTCATGCGCCTTTTCCAGTTCACGCAGATTGTCGCTATCCAAGATCAGAGCGAGAAGATTTCTAAGCCCCTCCTGCGCTATGTCTCTAAAGAATGGCTCGGTCCCGTCCAACCGATGCTTTCCGCGTTGAAAAGCAAGAAGAAGAATCGGATCGAAATTTATAACGATCTCCTTGTGGACACGCTAGCCGGGCTTGAAGACGCTGTGAACAAGGAAGCGGAAGATGCGAAGATCGCCGAGGCGAGAGAGCAGCGTCAGCGAAATCAGGCGAAGCTGGCCTCAGTGTCCGATCTCGTGGCTATGGGTGTCCGTGAGGCCAAGGCCCTGGTCGCAGTACTTGAGGTGTTAAAAGATGCGCCTACCCTGACCGGAACGGAGCTTACTCAGGCGGCGTGCGAAAAAGCTGGCGTGACCTTCGACGCTAGTCTCGGCTCAACTCAAGATGAACTACCGTCTCTCCAAGACATCGTCGGAGACACGAAGGATGCCGACGAAGCGGTGGAGAAATTACGACTGGCTGGCTACGTTATCGGGACCCGAGCGCACGCTGAGACCGTGTGAAGCCAGGATTTTGTCTGTCGTCGAACCGGGCGCGTGGGAGAAGGGCTACCCACCGCTCCTTTCGCGACAATGGTGCAAAGGCTTCGTCGGTCATGCTCGTTGGACGTTAGCGCATCGATCGAAGGCAACGCGTGCCTTCTATAACCATGGTGCGGGAGGTGAACCGTGTCAATCGCCCTGCCTATACCCTACGACGAAGAACTGCTCTTCAGCGTCGTCGCACGCTATCTTGAATCGGCGAATGTTTCGGCTCCAACGTTTGTGATTGACACGTTGTTCGGGCGCCTTGCGCGTCCAAAGAAGGAGTTGATTTGCAGCTTGTCCGACTTTTCCCGTGAGACGTATGTCGCCTGGGGGCTTCGACCGCTTGATATCGCCCGACGACACACGGTGGTTCCGTACTACGCTAGCTACACCACGGCCGCGAGGCGCGCCGCCGCCTACGCCGGTATCTGTGGGCAAGCAGGGCCGTCACCCGCCGTCACTTTGCGCGTGAACCACACAAACGTCGCGCGCGTTGATCACCTCCGATGGTGTAAACGCTGTGCGATGTGCGACGTTCTCGAGGGACGACGTCCCTACTGGAGGCGAGCACACCAGTTGCCCGGTGTATTAACCTGTCCAGAGCATGGCACACCGTTGTGCGTCGCTGAAGCTGAAAGCAGCAGCGGACCAATGAAGTGGCGCCCCGTTCTCGACGAAGACACCATTAACTGGAGGGACAACGTACATGTTCGTGCCGCACAGATGACATCTATTGAAGCACTCGCAGCGCGCGACTCAGACCGCTTTTCTCCTGCTCTTGAGACGGACTGGTTGGCCGTCGCTCAGCAGAGAGGTTTCGTTAAATCCAGCGGCTATATTGACACAGGCGCTCTGATGACGAAAATGAACGACCTCTACGGAGGCGCCTATCTGGAAGCGACATCCTTGGATATGGTCGCAAAGCAGAGCGCGCCATGGGTCGTGCGGCTGTTGAAATGCTCGCACACGCTATTCCATCCGTTGCAGTACATCCTGATGGCGCATCTCCTTCGCCAGTGCGAGGGACCTAATCGAAGGGCAGAGGTCGCCCCGAGGCTTCGCACAAATCAGCCCATCGTCTGTCCGAATAGCTATGCGGCGCACGAACCCAAGCACGCTGTTGAAGAAGTCAGGGTTACCGAAACAGCTGACCGCCAGCAGGTTGGTCACGCTCGTTGTATCTGCGGCCTCCGATTTACCTTTTCGAGATGTGAAGCAGACGGCGAGACCCCATGCGATGTGCAGATAACGAAATACGGTCATGATTGGGCAAACGCGGTACGCGCAATGCATGGCCAAGGACACTCGTACCCAGCGATCGAACGCAGCATGGGTCTTCCGCCAAGGGCAGCGCTGCGAATGTCGAAGCGGCTAGGGGACCAGAAGCGATCGAAACCGACGCCTGCCCAATTGCTTCAGTGCCGGCGCGAGTGGAGACAAACGCTGCGCAAGGTGGCCCCAGGGGGTCATCTCCTCGCCGCTCAACGTAACAAGCTTCTCTACAACCGCCTACGAGAATTCGATCGCGATTGGCTTACAAGGTCCGCGCAACGTCGAGGCCAGCCACGGCGAAAGGCTAGCGAAATGGAATGGAAGCGCCGAGACCGCGAGTGGCGCACTCGGCTGGAGACAGCTGCTGCAAAGCTCCGGGGATTGGACTCACCGGCGGTACGTGTGAGCAAGGCCGCGATGGCCGCTGAGGCCGGCGTATGGGTGCTGGGCGCAAGCGTCCGAAACAAGCTCCCGTTGTGCCATGCCGCCTTACGGGATCTCGCGGAGTCAGCGGAGCAATTTCAGATACGCCGGCTCGAAGTCGCGCGGATGAGACTCTCCGCATGCAGCCAAGAAGTTACTCGTTGGAAGCTTCTCAAGCTTGCATGTATTTCCAGAGTATTGAACCCGATCGTCGAAGCGGCGCTGACGGAGCTCGAAATCAAGAATGTCACGCGTCACTCTCCTGCCCGCGCACCAGTGGATTAGCGGGCGAGCGTTTCCGCAACACGCCCGTCAGACGGGCGTATCCGAAAAACGCCGCTTCACTTTGAGGAAAAGTATCGTGACTGTCGCTCTACCACTCCCCCATGAGGATGAACTCTTGTTTAGCGTCATCGCTCGGTATCTCGTATCCGTCCGACTCCTCAACAGCCCTTCTGGCTTCGAGGCGTTGATGCAGGCGATATTCAAACGGGAAACTGCGCCAAAGGCTGACTTACTTTACAACTTATCGCAGGTAGCCGCGCAGACGGGCATAGCGTGGAGAATGTCGGCAACGCAAATTGCCGAGCGTCACACTCTGCTGCCCTATTTCGCAAGTTATCTTCCACGTGAAAGAAGGCAAGCGGTGCTCAATGCGGCGGTCGGGACAGGGAATCCCACCTCATATGCCCTTCTTGGTCACAGCACCGCTGCCGTGAAACGTGTTCCCAAGCTCAGATTCTGCCCTAAGTGCATCACTGAAGATCGCCAACGAGTTGGTGAAGGCTATTGGCGACGGACCCATCAACTCCCGGGAGTCTTCGCGTGCATCAAACACAATGTCCCGCTAAGAGTTTCCAACGTCAGCGTTGACTGTGATCGTCGCAAAGTCATTTGGACGACCGTCGAACATGCATTCGAGGAGCGAGATTCTCATATGCTGGACATCACTGAAACTTGGCTGAAAGACGATAGCCTCATGAAAGTGATGAAATCCTCGGTAAGCCTGCTTTACGAGCCGCCCAGCGAGTACGGCAAGACCTCCAGCGAAAACTATCTTGCTCGAGCCAAGCAGGCAGGCTTTAGCAATAAAGGGAGACGTCTGAATCAAGAGGCTCTAAATGCTTCGATAACGGAATCGTTCAATACCGAATACCTAGAAAGAGTTGGATTGAGCAAAACCGGCTGGCCTATCCGCATGCTTACGTGCAACGCCAAAAGACAGCTCTTTCAGCCCCTAGAGCACGTACTACTGGAGCACTTCTTCGACAAGCTGGAGTCATCGAACTCCAGCTTTAACCATCGATCAAAGCCACCACACGATGAGCACTTAGTTGTGTGTCCGAACCGCCTCGCGGCTCATCCACGCAATCATCGAATGGACAAAGTCTCTATAAAGTATAACTCAGACGGCTCGTTCGTCGGCACAGGGCGATGCGCTTGTGGGATCAGCATCCGCTTTTCGCGATTCAAGCGCAATACTCACGAGCCAGAGATTGACCGCTTTTTCGATTGCGGCGAGAGTTTGCGGAACACTGTTCTTAAGATGCGTGATGATGGAGCATCGATCGAAAGGATTTCGAACCGCTTGGACGTCCCTAAAACGAAAATTGAAAACATAATCTACGATGATACAGCATGTGCAAAACGTTTGAGATCGCATGCGGGGGTAAGCTCACGTTACATCCAAAGCTTGCGACAGGAATGGAAGGATATTCTAAGTTCAGTAGACGGCAAGAGGGTCTCGCTGGCAAAGCAGCGTAGCCCACAAATTTATGAAATACTAAAAGCTCGCGATGCCCGATGGCTCCAAAAGCTGAGGAAGCAGCGGGCATTGGTCCGCATTACCGACCAATGGCGGACGCGCGACAAACGATCAGTTTTGTCACTGACAGCAGCCAAGGAGCAAATCCTCGCTGCCGTCCCTCCGGTAAGGGCCAGCCGATCCGAGATTGCTCGGAAAGCTGCGGTATCTTGGGCTCAATTGAACGGGGGACGAATGCCTCTCGCAGCGGCTACCCTCAAACAACTCGAGGAGCCAGTGGAGGAATTTCGGATACGTCGCATTCATTTCACGTCAGACAACATGATTCGCAAAGGCGTGCGGCTCAGCCGCTCGAGGGTTCTACGTTCGGCGACGTTACTCGAGAGACATGTCACGCCCGCAATAGAACATGTGATCAGTGAAATCCTCCAGCAATTTCTTGATGAGTCGATGAAAGCGGACGACCAAGTCCAAGAAGATCCGAATACATCGTTGCAACGACCACGAGGTGCGGAGATAGGCCAGACACCTTGACGCCGGTAGACCCCGGTCTCGCAACGCTGAAGCCAGGGTACCAAGCAACCTCAGCCCTGGCGGCTGCAGGCGCGCAAGGGCGGAGGGACGCAAGTCAACGCATTAGCGTGCGCCTCGAATTGACGTCTGTCGTTGAAGGGCGGAAGACTCGCTTCATCTCTGATTGCGACGATGACCCGCTCCATCACGCAAGCCGGATGGACGGCAGCTTCGCGACGCCGGCACTCCCTTCGCTTGACCTGCCGTCCGATGAAGCAACACTGCGTCGATCTGATGTCGACAGGTGGCGAGCACACGAAGGCTTCTCAAGGCACACAAGCATCGTGACCGACACACGTAGTGCGTTCCCCGGAGTACGGAATCGAGTCCCTCTCGATTCTGGACGCCCTGACCGATCCTCCCAAAGCTCAATCGTCTCCGATTGAGGCTGTCGCTAGCGAGGAGCCAACGATTCGTAGTCGCGTCAATACAACGAAACGCGCGTTTTCCAGTACTATCACATGCGCAAAGAACAAAAAATAGGCCAAATTTCCCCACGACGGCGCGATCTCGGACGCGCGGCGTCACGGGAACTCGAGGAGAAGAAAAATAATGGGCTGGGGCTTTCGGAAGAGCATCAAGGTTGCACCGGGAATCCGCATCAATCTCAGCAAGAGCGGAGTCAGCACCTCAATTGGCGGAAGGGGATTCACGTACAACACGCGCGGCCGCGTAACGACGAGCATTCCCGGCACTGGAATACGGTTCACACATAACCTGAGAGGCGCGCGGACGTCGCGCCCTGTCAGCTCAGTCCTAACGGCAAGCCGAAGCCTTGATGCGGACGGCTCGGCGCGCCTATCAAAGCGCGAGCAGGCGACGCAAGAGTTCGTGGTCAAGGTCCAGGAGCGCACCGCAAGCGCGCTGGTCGACTACTTTTTTTCTCACGGCGTTTATGTGCGCGCCGAGGACCTGAGCGATGCCGTGACCCTGGAAACGCATCAGGACTTCCTGCAATCGCTCTCACGGGAGTTTGAGGCCACCACAGACGCTATCCGGCTAGCCGTTGACATCGGCTCGATCTCCCTTGCCGAGAAAGAGAAAGCGATGCGCGCGGTCTATGCGATAGAAAAGCAGTGCTCTGAGCATCAGGGCTCAAGAGCGGAACTGAGCCAGGCGTCGTCTGTCCTGCTTACCGCGATACGCAGCTATCCTTCGGCGCCTGCCCTGATAAGCCCGCTCATCATCGGATTGGTGGGTGCTTTCATAACCTACGCGGTCAGTATCGGGGCTGGCCTAGGGTTGACCGCCCTCGCCCTACTGTACGGTTACGTCAACGCATCAAAATACCTTCGCCAGCGCAACGCGACATTGACCAACGTCGAAGCCGCGGCCCAATACTTCGACTCATTGCTCACCGCCGAAGTCACACCCCGCCCCTCGCTTCTAGTCGGCCGCGACATTGTCCGCCCAAAGGCGGTCGGTTTTGCCGCGGTAACGCTGGTTGCGACGTTGTGCGCTATCGTAACGCACTTCTCGCATCCAATTCGGACCGTCGCCGATACCGTCGAGTCGGACGCTCCCAGCCCTGCCGATACCGCCCCTACGCCTTCTCCGTTACCTCTCGCGGGAATGCCGACCACCGGCCTTTTGTGGATGGCCGGCAAGTATCCGTACGATGTCGTGAACGACCGGCGGTTCAGGGCGGCCTTCCAGGGAGTCTCTCGGGCCGATTGGAAAAAAATCGCCGACCGGCTGACCGTGGTCAATGAAGCCGGAATCCAGTCAAAAGACGGCTACCTAGTGGGTGAAGGCTGCAAGGCTCACGAATGCAATTCCGAGAAGGCAGCGTTCGCTATCAATGAGAGCACTGGCAAAGGCGTGCTCATAGTGATGGAGACGCCGGGAAGCTCCCCCATCTTCACAACGTACCGCTGGAAGCAGCTGACCATCGGCCAAACTCCGCTGGCAGCCTGGAAGCAACAGCAACTCGCCGATTCGGTCAGTGTGTCATCGACGTCCTCGCCAGGCTCCCCCACCGCTCCAGCAACCCCGACCTTCGCAGCAAGCTTCGACTGCTCCAAAGCGCGCTCGGATGCTGAGCATCTGATCTGCAGTGACGCAGAGCTTGCCGCCGCCGACGTCGATTTGGTTGCGATCTACGCGAGGGCGAAAGCAGCCGCTATGGACCAGACGGCTTTCCGCGAACGCACGCGCGCAGAGTGGAACTACCGTGAGCAGACCTGCCACGACCGTGAGTGCGTAACTCGTTGGTACGCTGACCAGAAGGTAGCGCTCAACGAGATTGCGGCGACGGGAAATGTCGGCCCGTGACAGCTCTGTCCCGTCGGTCGCCGAAGTTTGTATCCGCGAGCGTAAGTGGTTTAACGCCAGCGATGAGTTCGACAAGCGATCGCACCCCGAAGAAAAGCGTGACTCTCCACGATGAAAGGCATGAACAACGAAAATAGAAACGCTCAGGTGGACGAACCCACGCTGGAGAACTCCTTGGGAAGCGACGCGCCACAAATACATCCCTCCCTTGATGAGTTCGGCTACGCGCCCTTCGCTCGCGCGATTGCTCGGGCCGTCCGAACCACTCCGAGCCCGAAGGGCTTGGTCATGGCAGTCGACGGACCGTGGGGAGCCGGAAAGACAAGCTTACTCAACTTCGTCGCGCACTATCTGACTGAGGCTAACGCACCGCTTGCGGATGGGCTCGTCAGCGATACGCCGGTCATTGTCGCCTTCAATCCGTGGTGGTTCGCTGATGGCGAGCAGCTCGCAATGCAGTATCTAAGGCAACTTCGGGCGCGCTTTCCCTCGGAGAATGCGAAGCTCATGGCCGTCGCGGATACGATCGCAGAGTACGCCGACACCATCGGTTCGGCAGTCGAAAAAAGCATCGCCACGACGGGCTTCGCGATTCCTCTGCTGGGTCCGGTTATTTCATGGCTTCTCAAAAAACTCCGCGGTACCGAGAAAGACGTGCCCACGTTGAAGGCCGAGGTTTCTGAGGCGCTGAGTGAATCACATGTTCGCTTCGTCGTTTTCGTCGACGACATCGACAGACTCGCGCCTGACGAGGTCCGTGAAGTATTCACGGTTATCAAAGCGGTCGCGGACTTTCCGAACGTCGTATACCTCTTGGCGTTCGATCGGAAACTGGTCTCCGGCTCGTTGCAAGCCTCCCTTGGAATAGACAACGGCGATGCTTATCTTGAAAAGATCGTGCAAGCGCAGTTCGTCTTGCCTGCAGTTTCACATGAGCTTCTCATTCAGAAGCTGTTACGAGACCTCGATCGCCTCATCGGTACACCGGGGGACGATGAGTTTCCCGTGGATCCCGCGCATTGGGCCAACGTGCTTCATGACGGGCTGGCGTCGCTCGTTCAAACCCCTCGGGACGTCGTGCGTGTAGTCAACGCGCTTATGGTCACCTTCCCTTCAGTTCGCGGTGAAGTGAATCCGGTTGATTTTATAGCAATCGAGTTTTTGCGTGTCTTCGTTCCCGCGGCATATGCAGTCATACGTGACAACAAAGAGAAGTTCACCGGAGCATCGGATCGCGGAAATCGCGATGAAATGGAGCGATTTCACGATGGCTGGCTTGAGTCAGTGGCAATCAAAGACCGCGGTTCAGTCAAATCGCTAGTCAAGCGCCTGTTTCCCCGCCTTCAATTCGTGTGGGACAATGTTTCATACGGTGAGAATTCACTTCGCAGATGGAGCGCAAAAGGCTTAGTGTGTGCCCCCGAGAAATTCGACCGATACTTCCAGTTCAGCGTCGCGCCTGACACCCTCAGCGAGCGGCAAATTCGTGCCTTCGTAAATCTCGGCGACAACGTAGATGCGCTCGCGAACGCATGGCTCGAGGCTTTCAAAGTTCGCCGCGCCGCCGGCACATGCAAGGCCAGTGACCTAATCAACGCCTTGGTTGATTTCGACGACCTTCCTGAGCCGTTCGCTCTCGCGTGCACTGAGGCTTTCTTTCGAGTCGGGGATACATTTATAGCCGACCCGCGGAACTCGCTACCCGGATTTTTCAGCGTTCACGCTGACATTCAAGCCTTCTGGTTGATCAACCATCTCGCCGCCAGAATCCCGGACGAGTTGCGAGAAACTACATTCATCCGTCTCGCTCGCGATGGTGACGCGTTGGGAGTCGCCCTACGCCTCACGTACAGCATCACCGGGCTCACGCGGCCAGATGCGACCCAGCGGGACTCCATCTTTCAGACGTTCGCGCCTGAGGCCGTGCAGCAAATGAAGGATGCGGTGATCGCGCGCGTGCGTCACGCCGCAGAGAACAATACGCTCACCGCCCTACCGGATGTGTACCTCGCATTACTCGCTTGGAGCAATTGGGTTGATGTCGCTGCGGTTCAAAATTGGCTCGAAGGCGCTCTGCAAAACGACGACACGCTGCTTAAGTTGTTGGTCGAGGCACGCCAGATTGGAACCTCTCATACGCTCGGGGAGCACACGTCGCGTCGCATTGTTTCCATAAATCCCAAGACTATTGGGCAGTACCTGCCGCCGACTATCAGCCTCGAGGACCTATCCCGCCGCGTTCAGGAGGTTAGCGCTCGCCGAACTCTCAGCGATGGCGAGACTGAGGCAGTTCGCGAATTTGCACGAGGCATGGAGGAGCTCCTGAAAGCCGCGTCATCTCCTGATGATGCAACAGCGCCGGAAAACCCATAGGGCCAATCGAGTCGCTCACGCAATTGCACTTGCGGAGTGCGCACTGCGATGCGGTCGTGTGGTAATCACTTCTTCACTGAATTCTCGTTTGAGTCCGCGGTCTTTTCCACACCTGACGGTCTACACGATTGGACGAATTGCTCGCCGCCTGCATGGCGGTCGAAGACGAGTCCTCGTTTCGGATCGACATGAAAGAGCAACTGGAGGGACATGCCTGTGAAGCCGTTGAACACGACCGTCAGCGCGACCGCTTGCTCGCCCGATGCCGACGCGCGCCTCGACGCAATTACTTGGCTCATTCTCCATCGATGGCTCATATCGAGGATGGCAGCATTCCAAGCCGCGCTGTTCGGTGCAAGCGCTTTTCCTGATGTTGAGGGTAGCGACCTGTTGGCTCTATCTCGGATGGTGGACGCATACGGGCTGTTGAGTTGAGCAGCGAGATCAATATCGCACGTGACCCCGTGGTCGGGAACGGCCTGGAGACCGGACGAAGAATCCAAACGGAGCCGCGTGAGAAGTACGTCGAACCGAAGCATTGGGTCAGCGACGTCGTCGGGCGTAGCACACATATCCAGGCCGCGTTGACGTGCGTTCGTGAATCGCGGGAGGAATATCTGGGCCTCGTCCATCTGCGGGAAACGCGCGATGATCGGTGGTATTTCCATGTAGCAGTCACGTGCTTCCGGCATCAAATCCACGAACTTCCCCTCGCTGGGAAGTCCATTCGGACCCAGCAGCCATGTCCTAAGTCGCGGATTCACGTCGCGCCGCTCGCTTTCTTCCTCTCGCCAATCCACCCCGATGAGCGCACTTGTCCCATCACCACGCACACGTACCAGACTCAAGGGTTCGTTCTTTTCCGTGGCATCCAGCATGAAGCGCTGGGTGGCGCCGTCGGGCCCGTCGCCGAGTCCTTGTCTCGTCACGAGGACTTGCTTCGCAAATTCCTTTGCGGAGTTATCGGTCAGATAGTGCCCGCCCGGGTCCACACCCACGCCACGGGCAAGCACCAACACATGCGTCGCATTTCCCTGCGCATCCTTTTCGACGAGCAGGTCATGTACGAGGAAGCGGTACGCGTTGTGGACATTCTGTGTATCCAAGCCGTGAGTACGGTATGCCAGAGGGGGATCGAGGCGATGCTCCAACAGCTTAGGGCCCGTGCCGTTACCAAGCGACCCTCTGTGGGTGAATGAGAGAATCTCTGCTTCGTCGCCTTTTTGCGTAAACTTTGAGACCGAGACATCGCAATCAGTCACCCCGTTAGCGCCTTTACACTGCATCACATCGCGGCGGGATTCGAACTTCAGCGCCGCGTCCTTTTCACCGGTGCTCGAATGGAACATCTCGACTTCCAAGCTCGTGTCCGTGAATCCTGCTCGTGCGAGCGACGACAGCGGCGCATCCGAACGGCCATGCAATACTTGGGGAGGCGTTGCCATTCGTGCATTCGGAAAGGCAACCGGATCCGATATAAGGGGGATCAGCGTGCCTGTCGGCGGGTCTGTCTCTTTCTCACCGACCATCGTTACCGAGTTGCGCTTGAACAGAAAAGCGCGTATTCCGAGATCGCGAGGATCCGCAGTGACCGTGCTCTGTGGCATTGCGCGCGCAATCAGGTAGTTATCCGCGTGCTCGGGCATCGGATCGTATTCAAAGTATGTCGACCTACCGGGGCCCTTGTAAGATCCGGCCCCCCCGAGCGCCACGCCAAGAAGCACCTTCTTCGCTTCTGTCTCGCAGTAGCTATATGGATCAGTCCCCGCTTCCAACTCCCCTTTGGAATCACTGCCGCCCTCGCGTTGAATCTGCCGGCATAACCGAAAAGCCGACTCTTGCAACGCGAGGTCGCAGTCATTTTGGGTATATCCGTAGGTCGCGAAGCCGTGCCGATAGCAGAAGTCATGATTTACGCATGCCTGCCGAAACCGCAAACGGATGTCCGACACGCCATCCGGGCGCTTGAACGCGACGTCGCCTAACGAAGGAATTGAGCAATCAATCCCTCTTCCCTCTCCACCGATGATCGCCTCCGTTTCCAACGAGGAAGGGTAAGCGACGAACGTAGAAGGCGCTTCCGACTCGAACGGTCGCTCAAGGTTGGAATACACCTTGTTTGAGATCTTATCGGTGATCCATGTGCAGCTCGATAACGTTGACCAGGCGAACACGAGAAGTAGGACCCGCGTCCCTGAGGCGAAGCACGTAGGAACCACACCGGGACGAGAGAACCGGATTCGATCCATGATTCACCGCTTATTTGAGGATGACCGTTCGCCGCCCGAGCAGCGGCCGTGTATCTGAATTTAGGTGAACGCTCCAACAACTTCCAGTGTTTGGCGGATAGAATCGCGTTTTGGCGGCCGCGTTCTATGTGAAGAACAGTACCGGTGCTTTCGCCGATCGTTAGCTTCGGGAGACAGAAGCACAACGCTCTCTGTGCGCGAATCACATGCTTGGCGGGCAGCATGGATCAGCAAACGGGCGAGGAGCAGTGATTCGGCGCCAAGCCAGCGACAGCGCGGTTCGAGGATCGCCTGGAAAAACCGAGGGACGCTGTAGTCTGGGCCGACTTTCTAGTCGAAGAAAGCGCCTTTCACGGGCTTTCTTCATTGCGCTCCGCGCACTCCGGGACTGCCGCAAGCGATGCTTGTTCAGCGTGCGAGTCAATGGCCCTTGCGGCTTGGGAGCGGCGCGTTTAAGATTTTTGAAGGCTCTGCTTCCGCCAACCGTCCACCGCGCTGGCTAGCCCGCCGACTTGCGCATCTTTGGCCCAGCATTCCCAGAACTCAACTGTCCCGCTGTTTGGGCGTTGCTGCGGCTCGGTGATTCTAATCCGAGTCGGCAGAAGGCTTGCGTCCCCGACTACAAGTGCTTCGCCCGTGTCCAAAACAGGCAGCAGGTCACCAAACCCTCCAAGAGAATCCGGCAACAGGCGGCGTACCACGGCCTGGTCGTCGCCATTGGTCAGCCGCATCGCGACCAGGTTATTGCATTGACTGAGCACTGTCCGGTTGACTTCGGAGGGTCGCTGGCTGATCACTACCAGACCTACACCGTACTTTCTCCCCTCTTTCGCGATTCGCTCAAAAATCTCGACGGAGATATCAGCCGCGCCGCCCGCTTGGTGCCGCTCGGGAATGTATAGATGCGCCTCATCGCAGAAGATCGCAACGGGATGCCGGTTGTCTGGCAGTGTCCACTGCTGCACAGAAAAGGCCAGTTTCGCCACGAGACTCACGATGAGGGGCAAGATGTCCGACGGTACCTCTGAGAAGTCTATGATCTTGACGCCACCCTTTTTGTCCGCCTGGTCCTTACTGCCAGCAAGCAGCGCAACGACGAGCCTCTCCAGCCAGCCGAACTCCATCGTTTCCGCTGCGCCCTGAAATAAGAACCCAAGCCGTCGATCAGTCCGCTTGTTCTCCAGACGCTGAATCAACCTGCTTAGTTTTCCGTTGAAGTCGCCGGCCTTTTCGGTCCGGGCCCCGGGGACCATTTCGGTGTTGAGGGCGTTCAACTCGTCTACTACCGACTGTAGGCTGAACGGTATCGGACTGTCGATGGTGAAGTTGGCGAGGACTTCCCCATGGTCGCCTGCCGTCAGGTAACTGCGTTTTGCGTCGACCACTGCGCGCGACATCACCATGGTCTGGTTCGGCGCGTTGTTGTCGGAACGATCTACGAACATCGACGTCATGGCTTCGTACCCGAGCAACCAGTAGGGAAGGAAAATCACGCCGTCCTTCAACGTAGAGCCTGCGTCCAGATCAACCGGGCCAGCAATCTTGAAGTGCCTGATACCGTCGCCTTGGAGTGGCGAGTATTCTCCGTGGATGTCGAAGACGATAGCGTTCGCGTTCTTGAGCATAGCCAGTTGTTCAAGAACGCGCGCGGTTGTCCACGATTTCCCTGAACCGGTGCTTCCGACGATGACAGCGTGACGTTGGAAGAACTTGTTGCCGTTCAAAAAGGCTTCTGCCTTTTCGTCCAACGTGTAGTGGCCAAGAGACAACTTCTGGGAGTCCGAACCGATGTTCGCGACAACGCGCATGAAGTCGGTCAGTTGCGCCCCTTCCAATGCGAAACAGTTTGCGTCGATCTCCGGAACCGTTTCGAGCGTTCGGAGAAAGACATTCTGCTTCGCGCCGATCATGTCCGCGAGGGTACCGATGAGAGCTATGCGGACCACGTTGACTTCCGTGATCTCGTCTTCCTCATCGTCGTCTCCTTGCCCCGCACTGCCGCCATCGATCGCCGTGCGAGTGATCTTCTGGATGATGCCGATTAGATGTTGTCCCGGCCGGCTGCTCTGCAGCACGGCAAGACGATTGACCTGCAGCTTACGCAACCGCTCCACGTCCTCCACCGCGACCACTACTGTCGCGGTATCGACGGAGCGAACACGCCCAAAGGCTTCGTTATCGTTGTATCTCAAGATAGCCATTCGGCCCTCACATAACTAGGTTCAAAAAATTGTCCAGTTGCCAGTACTCGACGCCTTCCAAAACCACTCCATCAGGCGTGTCGTTGCAATACATGCGCGTGCCTTCGGAACACTGTTCCAGCGCCATGTATCTGGCGAATCTTCCCCGCTTGAAGAGATCCCTTGCCTTCTCCGTGATCGTCTGCGTCAAGAGAACGAGTGGTACGCCTTTCGTCTGGCACCGCTCAACGAGCAGCGGTTGGAGGTGCGAGTCATTGAAACCGAAGCCAACGCAAAGGAAGGCGTTAGCGGATCTGATGGCCTTGTCCGCATTAGCTTTGATCGAGAGGAACGGTTCTTCATGGGTGAGCCGGTACTTCTCAATTCCTGGGGTGATGATCACGGGTCGCAGTTTTGCCGGGCAGCTTCGACGCGGCGGCAGGCCAGTAACCACGCCATCCTCGTCGACAAACCAGCCGAAGGAACCATGCACCTTCCAAATCGAAACCGTGCGTCCCTCGACTTTTCCATGCTTTATACTGGGCGCTCTCTCTGTTCGTCTTCCGATGAAGCCATAGCTGAAACCAGTGTATGCCGCAAACCCCGCGGCCTCGGCTGCATATTCTCCGAGCCTATCGTAGTTTGGGGTGACGACATGGATTGTCGACACGGTACTGTCAAGCAAGTGGCGGAAAAGTCGAGACAGCGGTAATAGTTGTCGATTCGCGACTACTTGATCGAAGATCTCCAGATCGAATGGATTGAGGTAGTTCCATGTCGTTGTGACGACATGATTCGTCATTGCGCTGGAAAGTTGGACTTCGGTAAGGGCCGACTCGAGGTCAGTCACCTTAACCTTTTCGCAGAATGACTTCCAGCCATCGAGGTCTTGAGCTCCGGCATTTTCAGGTGGCGACGAAGCGACCAGATGGTCGCCCAAGCGCCCCATTCCCGGAATCTTATGGGCTGCGGACGCCCCGCTCCCGAGGACGATGAGCGGCAGTTCTTTAACACACTCTTGCGCAAGTGTCGTTACAAGCTTGTTGTAGTCCATCGAAGGTCAGCCGAAGGTTACGGTAGTTAACGAACCGACCGGGCAAGTTAACTCTGCGGCCGAGATCCTAACAAATTCCAAGGCCGTTGTTTCCTGTTCTGGTCGCTATCCAACAGCGGCATGTCAACTAACACTTTTGGCTGGAAGGATCAGTCAAGTTGGTCGACGATGAAGTTAAGCATGGCGGATCGTTCACGACGTCCAAAGCTTGCACGTCGTGGGACGCGCATCGCAGGCAACGAGTCAATCGACGAATAGCGTTCCCCACCGAGCGCGTTAACTTGTGCGTTCCGTATAGCGTAGATTCTTCGCAGTTGCTGCCCGCTCCGTCGCCAGGAGCCAAGAGCATGCTTGCTTTCCTCAACGAGGCGCAAAGGCAGACGTAGCAAGGCCGGCCAGGCTTTTTGTGCGTCGCCAGCTTCGTCGCTTTGAGCCCGGTACAGACTTTTCGCTCGCTGGGGAGCCGTCCACGGTCCAAAAAACAAGGACTTGGACGATGATTTGGTACGACCTCTTTTGCGCATCATCAGCTTGATCGGCATGATGCGTGGATGTCCGTAATCGAAGAAGTGACCGGATTCTAGAAAGCCGCGCATGAAGCGACATTCAGAACAAGATGAAAGCCATATCGCGCGCGTGAAAAGGAGCATTAACGTCATTGCGATTCGTTCGAGCGCGTGAAACGATGCACGGCGATTAATTCGAATTGCGCCACATTTGGCGCGATGGAAATTTATCGACAGTTGCAAAACCCGCCCTCGACGCCGTGCGATTTTCAACTTGAAAAGATGCATTTCTTAAACCAACAATGGATCCATTTTTCGCGCTGGCCACCCCACTTCGCCAACCGAGATCTGACGCGCCCCATGGATGAGAAAGACGAAATACGCAAATCCGAAGAGTTGCGCAGCTTTCTGTTTCTGACCGTCGTCATGGTTCCCGTGCTCACGGTCATGATCATCGCCACTTACGGATTCGCGGTCTGGTTCTATCAGATGCTGATCGGCGGACCGCCACATCATTAACGAGCGTCGCGACTATTTGAATTAAATGGAGCTCAAACCCGTCGATATCAACGATCGTTACGCCGACAAGACCGACGAGTCTTGCGAGTTTCACATAGCCGGCGTCGTTGTATTCGGCCGTATAGAAGCGCTGCAACGAATTACGCGCGCGCTCGCGGCTTTGCCTGGCGCGCAAGTTCACGGATCGAGCGCCGACGGCAAGATCGTTCTCACGCTCGAAAGCGATCGCTCCGCTTGCGTCGCCGAACAATTGCAGGCGGTGCAATCCATTCCCGATGTCATCAGCACCGCGCTCGTCTATCAGCATCACGAAGCCGCCGATCCGCTCACCGAGGACATCGACGATGAAACTGACTCGTCGCGCGTTCATTAAGCAGACGGCCGCCACCACGGCGGCCGCATCCGCGGGCATCACGCTGCCCGACATGCACGCCGTCGCGCAGAGCGACGACATCGCCTGGTCGAAAGCGCCCTGCCGCTTCTGCGGAACGGGATGCGGCGTGCTCGTCGGCGTGAAGGGCAATCAGGTCGTCGCGACACAGGCCGACCCGCAGGCGGAAGTCAACCGCGGACTCAACTGCGTGAAGGGCTACTTCCTCTCGAAGATCATGTACGGCCAGGACCGTCTGACGACGCCGCTCATGCGGATGAAAGACGGCAAATACGACAAGAACGGCGAATTCCTGCCCGTGTCGTGGGATGTCGCGTTCAACGTGATGGCCGAGCAGTTCAAGCGCGTGCTGAAGGAGAAAGGGCCGACGGCCGTCGGCATGTTCGGTTCGGGGCAATGGACCGTCTGGGAAGGCTACGCAGGCGTCAAGCTGATGAAGGCGGGATTTCGCAGCAACAATATCGATCCGAACGCGCGGCATTGCATGGCATCGGCCGTGACGGGCTTCATGCGGACCTTCGGCATGGACGAGCCGATGGGCTGCTACGACGACATCGAAGCCACCGACGCCTTCGTTCTGTGGGGCTCCAATATGGCCGAGATGCATCCGGTGCTGTGGTCGCGCGTGACGGCGCGGCGGCTTTCGAATCAGGACGTGCGCGTCGTCACGCTGTCGACGTTCGAGCATCGTTCGTTCGATCTCGCCGATCAAACCATCGTCTTCACGCCGCAATCCGATCTCGCGATCATGAATTACATCGCGAACTACATCATCAAGAACGGCAAGGTGAACCGCGATTTCGTCGACAAGCACACGAACTTCAAGAAGGGCAACGCGGACATCGGTTACGGGCTGCGGCCCGACCATCCGCTGCAAAAGGCGGCGAAGAACGCGGGCGATCCGAACGGCTCGCAGCCGATCACCTTCGACGAATTCGCGCAGTTCGTCTCGCGCTACGACGCTGCCTACGTGACGCAAATTTCCGGCGTGCCGAAGAACAAGCTCGACCAGCTCGCGCAGTTGTACGCGGACCCGAAGACGAAAGTCGTGTCCTTCTGGACGATGGGCTTCAATCAGCACACGCGCGGAACCTGGGCCAACAACATGGTCTACAACCTGCATCTGCTGACGGGAAAGATATCGACGCCGGGCAACAGCCCGTTCTCGCTGACGGGCCAGCCGTCCGCGTGCGGCACGGCGCGCGAAGTCGGCACGTTCTCGCATCGGCTGCCCGCCGATATGGTCGTGACCAACCCGAAGCATCGCGAGGAAGCGGAGCATATCTGGAAGCTGCCCGCGGGCACCATCCCCGACAAGCCGGGCTTTCATGCCGTGCTGCAAAACCGCATGCTCAAGGACGGCAAGATCAACGCTTATTGGGTGATGGTCAACAACAACATGCAGGCTGCCGCGAATATCAACAACGAAGCGCTGCCGGGGTATCGCAAGGATTCGAATTTCGTCGTCGTGTCGGATGTGTATCCGACGGTCACGGCCGTCGCCGCCGATCTGATCCTGCCATCCGCGATGTGGGTCGAGAAGGAAGGCGCCTACGGCAACGCGGAACGGCGCACGCAGTTCTGGCATCAGCTCGTACAGGCGCCAGGCGGCGCGCATTCGGATCTCTGGCAGATCGTGGAATTCTCCAAGCGCTTCAAGGTCGAGGAAGTCTGGCCCGCCGAACTGCTCGCGAAAAAGCCCGAATACAAGGGCAAGACGCTCTACGACATCCTGTATCGCAACGGCCAGGTCGACAAGTTTCCCGCTTCGCAAGTCGATCCGAAATATCGCAACAACGAGGCTGCGGCGTTCGGCTTCTATATCCAGAAAGGTTTGTTCGAGGAATACGCGAGCTTCGGACGCGGCCACGGCCACGATCTCGCGCCGTTCGACATGTATCACCAGGCGCGCGGCATCCGCTGGCCGGTCGTCGATGGCAAGGAAACACGCTGGCGTTACAAGGAAGGCTCCGATCCGTATGTGAAGGCCGGCGCCGACTGGCAGTTCTACGGCAATCCGGACGGCCGCGCGGTGATCTACGCGCTGCCTTACGAGCCGCCCGCCGAATCGCCGGACAAGGACTATCCGTTCTGGCTCGCGACGGGCCGCGTGCTGGAGCACTGGCATTCGGGATCGATGACGCGCCGCGTGCCCGAGCTGTATCGCGCGTTTCCGAACGCGGTGTGCTTCATGCATCCCGACGACGCGAAAGCGCTTGGCCTGCGACGCGGCGTCGAGGTGCGCGTGATATCGCGGCGCGGCGAGATGCGTACGCGCGTCGAGACGCGCGGCCGCGACAAGCCGCCGCGCGGGCTCGTCTTCGTGCCGTGGTTCGATTCGAGCCAGCTCATCAACAAGGTGACGCTCGACGCCACCGATCCGATCTCGTTTCAGACCGACTACAAGAAGTGCGCGGTCAAGATCGTGCGGGTCTAGGGTCCGGGAGCCGACGCCATGCGTACGTTGACAGCCATCGTCATTGCATCGCTTCTTGCGCTGGCCGTGCTCGCGATCGCGCAGCCCACGGTGCCCAGTCTGCCGTTCCACGATTCGCTGCGCGGCACGGCACCGCTCGATGAGGAACCGAAAGCCCCGCTCATCGCGCCGACCGAAAACAAGGACGTGATACGCGGACTCAACTACGCACAGCAGCCGCCGACGATCCCGCACAAGATCGACAACTATCAGCTCGACAAGAACGCCAACCGCTGTCTCGGGTGTCACGCGCGCAGCCGCGCCGAGGAAAGCGGCGCGGTGCCGGTGGCGGTGTCGCATTACATGGATCGCGAGGGCGGCGTGTCCGGGCATTTGTCGCCGCGACGCTACTTCTGCACGCAATGCCACGTCCCGCAGGCCGATACGAAACCGCTCGTCGGCAATACGTTCGTCGCCGTCGAAGACGTCAGGCAGCAGCCGGACAAAACCAAGAAGCGATAGACGATAAACAAGCGACCATCATGTGGGCACTGATCAAGCGCTACTGGATCACCATTCGCCGGCCGAGCCTCTATTACAGCCTCGGCTTTCTGACGCTGGGCGGCTTCGTCGCCGGCGTGGTGTTCTGGGGCGCCTTCAACACGGCGATGGAGCTGACCAACACCGAAGTCTTCTGCACCGGCTGTCACGAGATGCGCGACAACACCTACGCCGAACTGAAGAACACGATCCACTTCAGCAACCGCACGGGCGTGCACGCGAAGTGCTCGGACTGCCATGTTCCCCACAACTGGACCGACAAGATCGCCCGAAAGATGCAGGCGTCGAAGGAAGTGTGGGCGAAGATTTTCGGCGCGGTGAACACGCGCGAAAAGTTCCTCGACAAGCGGCTCGAACTGGCCGAGCACGAATGGGCGCGCTTCAAGGCGAACGACTCGCTCGAATGCCGCAATTGCCACTCGTTCCAGTACATGGACTTCACGCGGCAAAGCCCGCGCGCGCAGCAGGCGCATCAGCGCTTTCTGGAGACTGGCGAGAAGACGTGCATCGATTGCCACAAGGGCATCGCGCATGAACTGCCGAACATGGCGAAGGCGCAGGAAATCGACGACAGAAAGAAGCAGTAAACAACGCCAAGAGAGGAAACATTCATGCTCAGCGCCCGGCAACTCGACGTGATGCGCGGCAGCCGCACGATCGTCGCCGGCGTGAATCTGTGCGTCGATGGCGGCGCGGCGTTGCTCATCCACGGCGCGAACGGCAGCGGCAAGAGCTCGTTGATCGCCGCGCTCGCGGGTCTGTTGCCGCCCGCCGCGGGGAAGGTGTCGTGGCGCGGCGTGAACGTGCGCGACGATCCGGCGCGCTTCAGACGCGACCTCGCGTATCTCGGCCATGCCGACGGCTTCAACGGCGAACTGACGGTCGCGGAAAACCTGCGCTTCGCGGCGTTGCTCGGCGCGAACGCCTTGCACGCGAACGAGCGCGACGTGCTCGAGCGCGCCGGTTTGCAGCCGCTGATGCACGCGCGCCTGAACCGGCTGTCGGAAGGTCAGCGGCGGCGCGTGGCGCTCGCACGGCTCGTGCTCGCGGCCAAGCCGCTGTGGCTGCTCGACGAACCCACCGAAGCCGTCGATGACGCGGGCGCGCTCTGGTTCGCCGCATGCATCGACGATCATCTGCGCGAAGGCGGCGCGCTCGTCGCGACGACGCATCGCCCGCTTGCCGTCGATGCCGCGCGCGCACGTCATCTGCATCTCGAACGGAGCGCGGCATGATCGCGCTGACGCTTCGGGTGATCCGGCGCGAGCTGCTCTTGAACTGGCGCTCGCGCACCGTGACGCTTTCCGTGCTGCTTTTCTTCGTGCTGGCGTCGAGTCTGTTTCCGCTCGGCGTCGGTCCCGATCCGAAGCTGCTGCACGCAATCGCGCCGGGCGTGCTGTGGGTCACGGCGCTGTTCGCGGCGCTGCTTTCGGCTGGCCAGCTCTTCAGCAACGATTTCGCGAGTGGCGCGCTCGAACAGATGCTGCTTTCGCCGCAGCCGCTCGCGGGCATCGTGCTCGGCAAGATCGCCGCGCACTGGATCACGACCGGTCTCGCGCTCGTCGTGCTCGCGCCCGTCGTCGCGCTCGAATACGGGCTCGATGCGCGCACGATCCTCATGCTGATGGCGTCGCTCCTGATCGGCACGCCGCTGCTTTCGCTGATCGGTTCGATGGGCGCGGCGCTCACGCTCGGCGTGCGCGGCGGCAGCGTCGTGCTCGCATTGCTGATTCTGCCGCTCTACGTGCCGGTGCTCGTATTCGGCGTCGGCGCGGCCGATCCCGCCGCGAGCGCCGCATGGGCGAACGCGAATTTCTCGCTGCTCGCGGCGGCGTTGTGCATCGCGCTATGGCTGTGTCCGTTCGCGAGCGCGGCGGCCCTGCGCATATCGATGGAATAGCGCCTATGAACTGGTTCCGCTACGCGTCCGCCCGCAACTTCGAACGCTTCGCCGCGCGCGCGACGCCGTGGTTCGCGTTCGCGTCGGTCGTGTTCATCGCGATGGGACTCGTGATCGGCCTCGGCGTCGCGCCCGCCGATGCGCTGCAACGCGACATCTACCGCATCATGTTCGTGCATGTGCCCGCCGCGTGGATGTCGATGCTCATCTACCTCGTGATGGCCGCGTACAGCGCGCTGCATCTCGCGATGAACGCGCGCCTTTCCGCGATGATGGCCCGCGCGCTCGCCCCGACCGGCGCGTCGTTCACGGCGATCGCGCTGATTTCGGGCGCGTTGTGGGGCAAGCCGACGTGGGGCACATGGTGGGTCTGGGACGCGCGGCTCACGTCGGAGCTGATCCTGTTCTTCCTGTACGTCGGCTATCTCGCGCTGCACGCGGCCATCGACGGCACCCGCCGCGCCGATCGCGCGTGCTCGGTGCTCGCGCTGATCGGCGTCGTGAATGTCCCGATCATCTATTTTTCCGTGCAATGGTGGTACACGCTGCATCAAGGACCGTCGCTCGGATTCGGCAGCGGCGTCGCGATGGAAACGTCGATGGCTTGGGGCATCGCCGTGATGACGGCGGGATTCTGGTCGTATGCGATCGCCGTGGCGTTGGCGCGCGCGCGCGTCATCCTGCGCGCGGCCGAACGCGTGCGCGCGAGCGACGAGCGTCCGTCGCGAATCGAGGAGCGTGCCGCATGAACACGCTCGCATCCGTCCCGACGATGCTCGCCGCAAATCCGCTGCTTTGCGCCGCGTTCGCGATCACTTTTCTGCTGATGGGCGCGGAAGCGTGGCTGGTCCACCGCGCGCTGCGCCGATGAAAGCGCGCCATCGCCGCTTCGCGTTCATCGCGCTCGGCCTCGCGAGCGCCGCGCTCGCGTGCGCGTTCGTGCTCAACGCGTTCCGCGCCAACGTGATGTTCTTCGTCAGCCCGAGCGAGATCGCGTCGCACGAGGAAACGCGCACGCAGCGCTTCCGGCTCGGCGGACTCGTCGAACGCGGCTCGCTCTTGAAGCACGCCGACAGCCGCACGGTGAGCTTCGTCGTCACGGACGGGCGCGCGTCGATTCCTGTCGTCTACACGGGCGCGCTGCCCGATCTCTTTCGCGAAGGCAGCGGCGTCGTCGCGCAAGGCACGCTCGGCGCCGACGGACGTTTTCACGCCGACGAAGTCCTGGCCAAGCACGACGAAAAGTACACGCCGCCGCCACTCGAACGCGCGCTGCGTGAAGCGCGCGCATCGGCGGACGGGAACGCGGGAGCGCGCCGATGATCCCCGAGATCGGCCATTTCGCGCTCATCCTCGCGATGCTGCTCGCGCTCGTCGCGGGCATCGTGCCGATGCTCGGCGCGCGACTTGCCATCGAAGGATGGATGCGCGTCGCCGCGCCCGCCGCGTGCGGGCAATTCGGCTTCGTCGCGATCGCGTCCGGCTGTCTCGCGGCGTCGTTTCTCGACGACGATTTTTCCGTGATCTACGTCGTCGGCAATTCGAACTCGGCGCTGCCGGCCATTTATCGGTTCACCGCGGTCTGGGGCGGTCACGAAGGCTCGCTGCTGCTGTGGGCGCTGCTGCTCACGCTCTGGATGAGCGCGGTCGTGTGCTTCGGCAAGCGCCTGCCGTTGCCGTTCGCGGCGCGCGTGCTCGGCGTGATGAGCGGGATCGACGCGGGCTTTCTGCTTTTCATGCTGCTGACGTCGAATCCGTTCACGCGCATCATGCCGCCCGCGATGAACGGCCGCGATCTCAATCCGCTGTTGCAGGATCCCGGCATGGTGATTCATCCGCCGCTGCTGTACATGGGCTACGTCGGCTTTTCGGTGGCGTTCGCGTTCGCCATCGCCGCGCTGCTCGATGGCAAGCTCGACGCCGCCTGGGCGCGCGCCTCGCGCGCGTGGACGCTCGCCGCGTGGACGTTCCTGACGCTCGGCATCATGCTCGGCAGCGCGTGGGCGTACTACGAACTCGGCTGGGGCGGATGGTGGTTCTGGGATCCGGTCGAAAACGCGTCGTTCATGCCGTGGCTCGTCGGCACCGCGCTGATTCATTCGCTCGCCGCGACCGCCAAGCGCGGCGCGTTCCGCGCGTGGAGCGCGCTGCTCGCGATCTGCGCGTTCTCGCTCTCGTTGCTCGGCACGTTTCTCGTGCGCTCGGGCGTCGTGACATCGGTGCACGGCTTCGCGTCCGATCCGGCGCGCGGCGTGTTCATCCTCGCGCTGCTCGCGCTGTTTTCGGGCGGCGGTCTCGCGCTGTTCGCGTGGCGCGCGCCGCGAGCCGTGTCGGCGGTCGGTTTCGAGCCCGTATCCCGCGAGGCGTTGCTGCTGTCGAACAATCTGCTGATGCTCGTCGCCGCTGCATCGGTGATGCTCGGCACGCTCTATCCGATGGTCCTCGACGCGCTCGATCTCGACAAGATTTCCGTCGGCGCGCCGTACTTCGACAGCGTGTTCGTCCCGCTGATGACACCCGCGATCTTTCTGATGGGCGTCGGGCCGCTCGCGCGCTGGAAGGCCGCGCGTCTGCCGCAGCTTGCCGTGCGGCTGCGCTGGGCCGCGCTCGTGAGCGTGGCGAGCGCGTTCGTGCCCGGCGTGTCGCGTCCGTTCGTGAGCCTCGGCTTGCTGCTCGCCGCGTGGACGTTCGCGACGATCGCGACGAGCGTGATCGAGCGCATCATCAAGGGACGGCAGCGCGTGCGGCTCGCGACCGTCGGCATGTGGCTCGCACACGCGGGCGTCGGCGTGTTCGTCGTCGGCGTGACGATGGTGAAGGGCTTTCCCGTCGAACGCGACGCGCGGCTCGCGCCCGGCGAGAGCGTCGATGCGGGCGGATATCGCTTCCGGCTCGGCGACGTGCGCGCGATCGACGGACCGAACTATCGCGCGACGCGTGCGACGATCGCGGTGACGCGCGACGGCAAAGCTATCGCGACACTGCATCCGGAGAAACGCGAATTCCTCGTCTCCAACACGCCGACGACCGAAGCCGCCATCGATCGCGGCGTGCTGCGCGATCTGTACGTCGCGCTCGATCAGCCGGCGGGCGGCGGCGCGTGGACCGTGCGTATCCAGATCAAGCCGTTCGTGCGCTGGATCTGGGGCGGCTGCGTGTTGATGGCGCTCGGCGGCCTGCTCGCGGCGGCGGATCGGCGTTACGCGAAGCTGCGCGCGCCGCAACGGGCCGCCGCCGTTGCGATTGCCGTGGAACCGCGGCGAAGCATCGGCGAGACAGGACGATGAAGCGCTTTCTGATTCCGCTCGCCGTGTTCGGTCTGCTCGTCGCGGTGCTCGCGGCCGGTTTGCGCCACGATCCGCGTCGCCTGCCTTCCGCGCTCATCGGCAAACCCGCGCCGGAGTTCGATCTGCCGCGTCTCGATGCCGCGAACCGGACGATGTCGTCGCACGCGCTGCGCGGACAGGTGTGGATTCTGAACGTGTGGGCGTCGTGGTGCGAAGCGTGCCGCGATGAGCATGCCGTCCTGATGGATTTCGCGGCGAGCGGCGCGGCGCCGGTGTACGGCCTGAACTACCGCGACGAACGTGCGCCCGCGCTGCAATGGCTCGAGACGGCGGGCAATCCGTACGTGACGTCGTTCGTCGATCGCGACGGGCGCACCGGCATCGACTATGGCGTGTACGGCGTGCCGGAGACGTTCGTGATCGATCGCGCGGGCGTCGTGCGCTATCGGCAGGCGGGTCCGCTCACGCGCGCGTCGATCGATGGCGTGATTGGTCCGCTCGTCGGCAAGCTGCAAAAGGAGAACGCGCGTGATTAGGCGGCTCGCGTGGATGGTCGCTGCGTGCATCGGGTGCGCTCAGGCGCAGCAATCGCCCGATGACGAACGCGCGCGCCATCTCGCGGAGCATTTCCGCTGCGTCGTGTGCCAGAACCAGAGCCTCGCCGATTCGACCGCCGATCTCGCCGCCGATCTGCGCGCGCGCATTCGCGAGCAAGTCGGGCAAGGCGCGAGCGACGAGCAGATTCAGGCGTACATGGTGCGCCGATACGGCGACTTCGTGCTGTATCGGCCGCCCGTGAAGCCCGTCACGTGGGCGCTGTGGTTCGGGCCGTTCGCCGTGCTCGCGGCGGGCGCGGTTGCGATGGCGCTGCATATCCGGCGCGCGCATCAGACCCGAAGAAAAAGGAGCATGAGCCGATGATCCCGTTCTGGCTGATCGTTGCCGCGATGCTCTTCGCCGCGCTCGCATGCGTCGTGCCGCCGCTGTTGCGCGCGCGCGTCGCGAATCAGCGAACGACGCACGCCGCGCTCGCCGGCTTGCTGATCGCGCTCGTGCCGGCGTCCGCGCTGACGCTTTACATGCGTGTCGGCGATCCGGCGGCGCTCGCGATTCAAGCGGCGGCGGGTTCATCGGCGAGCGAACACGCGGACACGCCCCGGTCGATGGAAGCGGCCGTCAGTCTTCTGGCCGCGCGGTTGCGGCGCAATCCCGACGACGCCCAAGGCTGGACGATGCTCGCGCGTTCGTACATGGTGCTGACGCGCGCCGACGATGCCGCGCAGGCGTATCGGCGGGCGGTTGCGCTGAATCCGCGCGATGCCGAATTGCTTGCCGATTACGCCGATGCCATCGCGAGCGCGACCGGCGGCGATCTCAACGACGCGGCGCTGAAGGTCATCCACTCGGCGCTCGCGCTCGACGCGACGCAGCCGAAAGCGCTGGCGCTGGCTGCATCGGCGGCATTCGACCGGCGCGAATACACGCAAGCCATCGGATACTGGGAGCGTTTGAGGCAGGTGCCGGATCTCGCGCCGCAGGTCGCGCAGCAGGCGCAGAAGAATATCGACGAAGTGCGGGCGATCGCGGACGGCACCGGTTCGGCGTCGATCGAAGTCCGCGTGCAGTTGAGCCCTGAGTTCGCGTCGCGCGTCCGTCCAACGGATACGGTCTTCGTCTACGCGCTCGCCGATGATGGCTCACGCATGCCGATCGCGGTCCAGCGCCTGAGCGCGAACCAGCTTCCTGCGACGGTTTATCTCAACGATTCAATGTCGATGACGCCGAACCGCCGCCTCTCGGATTTCGAGCGCATCGACATCGCTGCGCGCGTGTCGGCGTCCGGGAAAGCGCGGCCATCGCCCGGCGATCTGAGCGGATCGAGCGGACGGGTATCGACGAAAGATGCGGGCGTGATTGAAGTGACGATCGGCGAAATCGTGCGCTGAAGTCGCGATTCAGCGCGCTTTGGCGACGGACGGTTGAATCGACTTGGCGTTGTCGGCGATTTCGAGGCCCCAATCGCCTTGCTCGTACCAGTCTTCGCCAAGCAACTCGGCCGGATGCTGCGTCCGGCTCGAACCGTTTCCGCAACGCATGGCGTCCGTCGCGCAATAGTGATCGCAACCCCAGCAATTGCGCTCGGGATGCTTTGGGTTCAGGGGAAAGCGCTTCGACATCGTGCGGTACTCCGTGGATTGCGGCGTGCGAGCCAATCGGCATCAAGCCTAAGATCGGCCCCGTTCCGAGCCAATAGGAACGGGACGATCGGTCACGGCTCGCAGCGAAACACGATGTTTCCGCTTCTCAGCACGCCGCCGGGGACGATTTCGTCGCGCCCGTCAACAGGAGTTCGATCAGATCGCGCACGTTGCGGATCGCTGCGCCGAACGGCAGTTTTTCGCGCCCGCGGAAGAACAGTCCATTGCCGACGTCGCCCCGCAATGCCGCGGCAAGCCGCGTATCGATGCAGAAATGCCCGAATTTCTCGATGCCATCGCGCAAGCCGCACGCGCTCAGGCATTCGAGCGCCGACGGACACGTCTGTTTGCGCGCGCCGATTTTCGTTCGAATGCGTTCTTCGTTACGCAGATAGCGCATGAGCCACGGCGTCTTGACGGCGCGCGCGGGCAGGCCGGTCACGCTGATGAACTCGACGATATCTTCGGGCTCCGCCTCGACCAGCACGCGCTTGAACTCCGGATGCGCGTCGCCCTCCTCGGTGACGGCGAACGGCGTGCCGACCTGCACGCCGTTGGCGCCGGCCGTGAGCCACTTGCGCACGGCTTCATGGCTGTTGATGCCGCCCGCGACGATCACCGGCACGTCTTCGCGCTTGAGTCCGAGCGCCGCAAACGATGCATCGAGTTCCTTCAGAACGCGCTCGAAGCCGAAGCGCTCGTCGTTCATATCGGCGACGTCCGCGACGCCGAGATGGCCACCCGCGTGTCCGGGATGCTCGATCACGATGGCGTCGGGCAAGCGGCCTTTCTTCATCCATTTCTTGAGGACGAGCGTGACGCCGCGGCTATCGGAGAGAATCGGAATGAGCGCGATATCGCAACCTTGCGTGAGATCGGGCAAGTCGAGCGGCAGGCCCGCGCCCATCACGATGGCATCGGCGCCCTCTTCGCACGCCACGCGCACGTAATCGGCGTGCGCGCTCACGGCTTTCATCACGTTCACGGCGATCATGCCGCGTCCTTGCGACAACTCGCGCGCCGACTTGATCTCGCGCGCGAGCGCGATGAGGTTGGCGCGCTCGAGCGTCGGCCGCGAGTGGTCTTCGCGGCAAATGGCGAGCAAGTCTTCGTGATGATGACGCAAGTCGATGCTCGCGATGGTGCCGACCGCGCCTTCTCGCGCGACGCTGCCCGCGAGCCGATGCGCGGAAATGCCGACGCCCATGCCGCCCTGCACGATCGGCAGCAGATTGCGGCCGCGAATCGTGAGCGGCGCGAAAGAATGATCGTGAGAGGTCATGGGCAAATCAGTTTGATGTGAATTCATGGTGTACAGCTTGATGTGATCCGAGCTTCGATGCAGCGCGACGACCGTTCAAACGGCTTCCGTTGCCTGCACCGCATCGTGCCCGACCGCGTAGATCGCGACCTGCACGCGGCTCGTGAGATTGAGCTTGCGCAAAATGTTGCGCACGTGGATCTTCACCGTGCTTTCCGCGAGCATCAGCGAGCGCGCGATTTCCTTGTTGCTTGCACCGTGCGACAGTTCGCGCATGATGTCGCGCTCGCGCGTAGTGAGTGGATCGGCGGCGACCGCTGGAGCGGGAACCGGCGCGGCCTTCGGTGCACGCATGCTTGCGATGAACTTCGCCGTCATGTCGTCCGCGATGACGGGCTGGCCCCCCGCCGCCTTGCGGATCGCGCTTGCGAGCGTCTCCGTTTCGATGCTCTTGAGCAGATAGCCGCACGCGCCATCGCGCAATGCCAATGAAAGTTCGTCGAGATCTTCGGATACGGTCAGCATGACGACCGCCGTTTCCGGTACGTCCTGCACGAGCAACTTGAGCGTTTCGAGGCCGGATAGTCCGGGCATGTTGAGATCGAGCAAAATCACGTCCGGGCGAAATTGCTTGGCGCGCTTGAGACCTTCGAGCCCGTCGGACGCTTCGCCGACGACTTCGAAGTCTGACTGCCGTTGCAGGAGCGCGTGAACGCCTGAGCGAAATAACGCGTGGTCGTCGATCAACAGAATGCGGATGGTCATGACACAACTCGAAGCAACTCTCGAAGCGAGCGCGCGTGACCATATTCAGACAGCCTGACGCGCCGGGGCGGGCAAGACGAGTTCGACGCGCGCCCCGCATGCTGGCGCTCCGGTCAGCCGCAGAATTGCGCCGAGCCTTTGCGCGCGCTCGCGCATGATATGAAAGCCGACATGCGTCTCGCCAAGGACGGCCATCTCCTTTGGATCGTAGCCCTGACCATCATCTTCGACAAGGAGGCTAAAGTCACGACCATTGACGATCGTCACGAAAACGCGCTGAGCTTCCGCGTGTTTGCGAATGTTCGACAGCGCCTCCTGCAAAATGAAAAGCACTTGCAACTGCTGATCCGGCGGCAAAGGCAAGCCGCCTTCCTCCCGATAATCGAGCGATGGCGCAATGCCCGTTTGCATGCCAAAGCGTTCGACGGATTCGTTTACCGCCCGCCTCAGATCGCCGGTGCCGAGCCTAGTGCGGAAATTCATCAGGAGTTCCCGAACGTCGTCGTAGCTTTCCGCCAATCCGCCCGTAAGCATAGGCACGATTTCGCGGATTTCGTCCATGCGTTCTTCGCGCGTGGCCGCAT
The DNA here is from genome assembly GCF_031451435.1 of Caballeronia sp. LZ008. NCBI lineage: Bacteria > Pseudomonadati > Pseudomonadota > Betaproteobacteria > Burkholderiales > Burkholderiaceae > Caballeronia > Caballeronia sp. LZ008. The sequence goes on from NZ_JARUXK010000003.1 coordinate 1,187,069, forward strand.
CCAGAAGATGTACCTGCATCTTCATGAAGTTCAGGCTTTGCGCGATGCTGTCATGCAAGCCCTGCGCAACGAGATTTCGCTCCTCCGACACCGCAAGCTGCCGCGCCAATGCCGCAAGCCGTCGGTTCTTGAGCGCTGTGCCGAAGTGCGTGCCGAGTGTTTCGAGCAAGTGCGCTTCGGTTGCGGGAATAGTCCGCTCGCCGCCGAAGTGCAGCGAGAACGCGCCGAGCTTCTCGCCTTGCGAAACGATGCTGAACGCCGCGACGCTCGCGAAACCCGCGCGTTGGCATGAACGCTGCGCGCATGCGCAGGCGTCTGCGGCGAAGCAACTTTCATCCTGAAGCAGCGCGGCCGGCAATCCTTCCGAGCCGATCAGACGCACTTGACCATCTTCGGTGAAGAGACGAACCGCCGCGCCGTCGGCGTCGAATTGACGCATGAGGCGTGCAAGAAAGCCTCGGCACAGCGCATCGACGTCATTCGGCTGATTCACGAACGCCGCCATTTCATAAAGGGCCGTCAGTTCGCGGTTCTGCGCGGCCAGCTCGGCGGTCTTCGCTTCGACCCGGCCCGCAAGGTCGCGATAGAGCGTCTGCAATTCCGCGGCCATGCGATTGAAGCCCGCGGCAAGATGTCCGAACTCGTCCTGCGTTTCGACGGGCAGACGCGCATCGAACTCGCGTGCCTCGATGCGCGCAAGCCCGTCCTGCAAGCGCTGAACGGGCACGACGATCCACAAGAAGAGCAAATAGACGATCGCCGCGGTGCCGATACACGCCATCGCCGCAAGCGCCATCTGCGACGTGCGCAGCCACGCGGTCTTGCGTGCGTTCTCCCGCTCGATCAAGCCGACGAGGTCGTCGGCGCCAGTGACGAAAGTGCGCAATTGCAGCAGATAGCGCGCCACCGCCTGTGGGTCTGCGCTCGCCATGCCCTCGCGAACATCGGGTTCGAGTCGCGAATGCCACGCGTTCGCGACGTGATCGAACTGTCGGCGCACATCGACATCGTCTGGAAGGAAGAGCGGGCGCGCTGGATCGCCTTTACGCAGGCGGTCGAGCGTTGCGTTCATCTGCTCGATCTGCAGTTGCAGCAACGGCGATGGCGCCTTTTCACCCTTCAATAGCGCAATTGCGACTGCGTTCGCGCGCATGCGCAGGCTGCCTGCGTCGTTGATCGCGGCGCCTGCACCCTGCAGTTGCCATGAGAGCCAGAGTGTCCCGCCGATCATCGCGAGCACGAGAACCAGCGACACCATCGACAGCGTGACGATGCGTGTGGTTAGACGTTCGCGAAACGACGACAGGAACATGCTTCTCGATCAAGGGAATCAGCGGCTGCGGACCAATTGCCAGGCCCGCCCAAGATAGCCGAGCGAAGCGAAGCCGCTCCACACATGCACGAGACGCGTGAACGGGAATATCACGAAGAGACTCATGCCCATGAACAAATGTATACGGAAGAGCAGCGGCGCATCTGCGACATAGTGCGCGGCATCGGCTCTGAACGTGAAGATGTGCTGGGCCCAGGTCATGAGCCGCACCATCATCGAGCCGTCCATGTGACCGGCCGATACGCCAATCGTCGATAGACCCAGGAGCAGCGTGATCAAGATCCACAGCAACAACACGCGGTCGCCGACTTTCGTCACGGCGGACAGGCGCGCGCTCGTCAAGCGTCGATGCAGCAGGATCAGCAAGCCTGCGAGGCATAACGTGCCCATTACACCCCCAGCGATCATTGCGAATACCTGCTTGACGCTATGCTCGACGCCGAGCGCGTCCCATACGGCGACCGGCGTGAGCAGGCCGACGAGATGCCCGAAGAACAGCCCGAGAATCCCGACGTGAAACAAGATGTTGCCAAGTCTGAGATTGCCGCGATCGACGAGTTGGGTGCTATCCGCCTTCCACGAATATTGCTCGCGTTCGAAACGCACGAAGCTGCCGAAGAGAAAGATGCTGGCGGCGATATACGGATAGATACCGAAAAAGAAGGAGTTGAGCATGTTCATCGTGCGTCCTTTGCGGCAAGAGCGGCCGCGCCGGCAGTCATTGCGCCGCGCGGATGAAAGCGAATGGTCTGCGTATCCTGGCGCATGTGCGGTGCGAGCAGCGGCTCGACGCCGTCCGCGCCGGGACCGAAGGTTTCGAGCATTTCGTCCATGTCGCGCACGGGCGGCTGCGTGAGCGGACGCGGCTCGACCGTCGCGAGCTCGCGCAACACCGCGAAAACCGTCGAATACGGGCTCTCATTGCGCGCGAGACGTTCACCGATGGCATCGAGCACATGAATGGCGTCATTGAGCAGCGACTGCGCGCGGGCCGGCTCGATCGCGCCCAGCGCTTCGAGAAAAAGCGGCACGTAGTCGGGCAGTTCGTTCGATTCGATATCGAGGCCGAGACCGCGATACTCGTCGAGCAGATCGACCATCGCCTGACCGCGATCGCGGCTTTCGCCATGAACGTGTTCGAACAGATGCAGCGAATGCGACGGATTGCGGTCGAACGTGGCCACGTATGTAAGTTGCACTTCGATCAGCGGACGCTTCAGCGACGCGATGAGCGGTGCAAGGCGCGTTTGGGCCTGCGGCCAGTCGTGCAACGCGGCTTCGATTTCTGGCAGCGCGTCATCGTGCAACGCGGCTTCGATTTCTGGCAGCGCGTCAAGAAGCGCGGGCTCGGGATAATCGAGCAGCGCGGAAAGTATGGAATAGAGCGACATGTGTGATCCTCGGTCAGCCTTCCTGCAGTGCCTTCTTGCGCGACTTCGGCAACGCCGCGTAACTTACTTCGCCGTGCGTTCGCGATCCGAAAAGCGATCCGTCCGATACCCCCGATGATCCGCAATTGCCGAACGAGAAACCGCAACTGCCCTTTTCGTCAAAGCTGTCCTGCGCCATTTCCTTGTGCGACGACGGCACGACGAAACGGTCTTCGTAGTTGGCGATCGCCATCAATTGATACATCTCTTCCACTTGCGACGCGGTGAGGCCGACATCGTTCAGCACGGCGTCATCGTTCACGTTGTTCACGTTCTGCGCACGCTTGAACGCGCGCATCGCGAGCATGCGGTTCAGCGCGGAGACGATCGGCGCCTCGTCGCCGGCGGTGAGCAGGTTCGCGAGATAGCGCATGGGAATGCGCAAGCTCTTCACGTCCGGAATCACGCCGTTCATGCCCATGTGACCGGCATCCGCGGCCGACTGGATCGGCGAGAGCGGCGGCACGTACCAGACCATAGGCAGCGTGCGGTATTCCGGATGCAACGGGAACGCGACCTTCCACTCGCACGCCATGCGATACACCGGCGAGCGCTTCGCCGCGTCGAGCCAGCTTTGCGCGATGCCCTGACGGAGCGCTTCGGCCTGAACTTGCGGGTCGTGCGGATCGAGGAACAGATCGAGTTGCGACTGATAGAGATCCGTCGTCGCTTCGACCGACGCAGCCTCGGCAATGCGGTCCGCGTCGTACAGCATCACGCCGAGATAGCGGATACGGCCTACGCAGGTTTCCGAGCACACCGTCGGCTCACCCGCTTCGATACGCGGATAACAGAACACGCACTTCTCGGCCTTGCCCGACTTCCAGTTGAAATACATCTTCTTGTACGGGCAACCGGACACGCACATGCGCCAGCCGCGGCACTTGTCCTGATCGACGAGCACGATGCCATCGTCTTCGCGCTTGTACACCGAACCCGACGGGCACGACGCCACGCATGCCGGATTCAGGCAGTGCTCGCACAGTCGCGGCAGATACATCATGAAGGTGTTCTCGAATGTCGAGTACATCTCCTTCTGCACGTTTTCGAACAGAGCGTCGCGTCCGCGCGAATCGAATTCGCCGCCGAGATCGTCTTCCCAGTTCGGGCCCCAATGGATCTTGTCCATCTTCTTGCCCGTGATCGCGGACACCGGGCGCGCCGTGGGCGGCGTTTCCGAAAGCGGCGCGTTCTGCAGGCGCTCGTAGTCGTATGTAAACGGCTCGTAGTAGTCGTCGATGGCAGGCAGATTCGGATTCGCGAAAAGGTTCGCGAGCACTTTCAGCTTGGGCCCTTGGCGCGGCTCGAGGCGTCCGTCGCTTTTGCGAATCCAGCCGCCGTTCCACTTCTCCTGGTTCTCCCACTGCTTCGGATAGCCGATGCCCGGCTTCGTCTCGACGTTGTTGAACCACGCGTACTCGACGCCATCGCGCGATGTCCACACGTTCTTGCACGTCACCGAACACGTATGGCAGCCGATGCACTTGTCCAGATTCAGGACCATCGCCACCTGGGCGCGGATCTTCATGATGCTGCTCCTTCCTTCAGCGGGCCTTCGAGCCAGTCGACTTTCTTCATCTTGCGCACGATCACGTATTCGTCGCGGTTGCTGCCCACGGTGCCGTAATAGTTGAAACCGTAAGCCTGTTGCGCATATCCGCCGATCATGTGCGTCGGCTTGAGCACTGTGCGCGTGACCGAGTTATGGATACCGCCGCGCATGCCGCTCGTCTCCGCGCCCGGCACATTGATGATCTTTTCCTGCGCGTGATACATGAGGCACATTCCGCGCGGCACCCGCTGACTGACGACGACGCGCGCCGTCAGCGTGCCGTTCACGTTGAACACTTCGACCCAGTCGTTGTCCCTGAGACCGGCTTCCTTTGCTTCCGCTTCCGAGACCCACACATGCGGGCCACCGCGCGACAGCGTGAGCATGCGCAGGTTGTCCGTGTACGTCGAGTGAATGCCCCATTTCTGGTGCGGCGTGATCCAATTCAGCACCAGTTCGTGCTCGCCGTTAGGCTTTGCACCGAGCATCGGCGCAATGGTTTTCGTGTCGATCGCGGGCTTGTAGACGCACGAGCCCTCGCCGAAATCGAGCATCCAGCGGTGATCCTGATAGAACTGCTGACGCCCCGTGAGCGTGCGCCATGGAATCAGTTCGTGAACGTTCGTGTAGCCCGCGTTGTAGCTGACTTCTTCCGACTCGAGCCCGGACCATGTGGGCGCGGAAATGATCTTGCGCGGTTGCGCCTGAACGTCGCGGAAACGGATCTTGTCGTGCTCGCGACCGAGCGCGAGGTGCGAATGATCGCGTCCCGTGATCTTCGAGAGCGCTTCCCACGCCTTCACCGCGACGTGGCCGTTCGTTTCAGGCGCAAACGTGAGAATCATCTCGGCGGCGTCGATGGCCGTCTCAAGACGCGGACGTCCCTTGCTCTGACCGGATAGATTCCCGAGCTCTTCGACTTCGTACGCCGTATTCCAGTTGATGCCCTTGCCGCCGTTCCCTAGTTTCTCCAGCAGCGGACCGACCGACGTGAACTTCTCGTAGATCGCGGTGTAGTCGCGCTCGACGACCGTCATCGAGGGCGCCGTCTTGCCCGGGATCAGGTCACATTCGCCGCGACGCCAGTCCTTCGGCTCGAACGCCTGGCCAAGTTCGCCCGGCGTGTCGTGCATGAGCGGCGTGCAGACGAGGTCCGTGCGCGTGCCGAGATGCTTTCCGCCGATTTCCGCAAACTTCTTCGCGATGGTCTTATAAATTTCCCAGTCGCTCTTGCTTTCCCATAACGGTTGCACCGCTTCTGACAACGGATGGATGAACGGATGCATGTCCGACGTGTTGAGGTCGTTCTTCTCATAGAACGTCGCGCTCGGCAGCACGATGTCGCCATAGAGGCAAGTCGTGCTCATACGGAAATCGAGCACGGTCAGCAGATCGAGTTTGCCTTCCGCCGCGTCGCGCACGTTCACTTCGCCGGGTTTGATCGCGTCGGCTTCATCGCCGAAGAGCGCGTTCTGCGTACCGAGAAGATACTTCAGGAAGTATTCGTGTCCCTTGCCGGAGCTGCCCAGAATATTCGACCGCCACACGAACATGTTGCGCGGGAAGTTCGCCGGATTGTCGGGGTCGTCGCATGCGAAATCGAGCTTGCCCGACTTGAGTTGCTCCACCGTGTATTCAATCGGATCGCGACCCGCGCGCTTCGCGGCGTCGACGATATCGAGCGGATTCGCACCGAGTTGCGGCGCCGAGGGCAACCAGCCCATGCGCTCGGACTTCGCGTTCATGTCAAGCATCGAGAGATTCTCGTAACGCGACTTGTCGGCGGTCGGCCCGAGAATTTCGTCGACGGCGACTTTCTCGTGACGCCATTGGCTCGTATGGTTATAGAAGAACGACGTGCCGTTCATCTGGCGCGGCGGACGGGACCAGTCGAGTGCGAACGCGAGCGGCGCCCAGCCGAATTGCGGACGGAGCTTTTCCTGGCCGACGTAATGCGCCCAGCCGCCACCGCTCTTGCCGACACAGCCGCACATCATCAGAAGGTTGATGATGCCGCGATAAATCATGTCGTTGTGATACCAGTGATTCAGCGCTGCGCCGACGATCACCATGCTCTTGCCTTGCGTACGGTCCGCATTGTCGGCGAACTCACGCGCCACCTGGATCACGAGACGGCGTGGCACGGTCGTGTGCTTTTCCTGCCATGCGGGCGTGTACGGGGTGTCGTCGTCATAGGACGTCGCGACGTTCGCGCCACCGAGGCCCTGATCCACGCCGTAGTTCGCCATCTGCAAGTCGTACACGGTCGCAACGCGCGCGCCCGTGCCGTCTGCGAGCGTGATGCGCTTCACCGGCACGCGACGCGCGAGCAGTGCGTCATGCTCCGCGCCGAAGTATGGGAAGCTCACCTCTGCAATCTCGTCATGAGCGTCGATCAGCGACAGGCACGGATCGATGTCGCGACCCGAACCGCCGTCCTTCTGTTCGAGGTTCCAACGGCCGACTTTCGCGCCGTCGTTGTGATTCGCCTCGCCCCAGCGGAACCCGATCGTGCCGTTCGGCGCGACGATCTTGCCGCTCGTCTCGTCGATGACGAGCGTCTTCCATTGCGGATTGTTCGCTTCGTCGAGATCGTTCTGCAGTTGCGATGCGCGCAGGAAATGATCGGGCACGAGCGTGCCTTCGTGTTCGCGCAGCACGACGAGCATCGGCATGTCGGTATAGCGCTTCACGTAGTCACGGAAGTACGCTGACTTGCCGCTCGCGTGGAATTCCTTCAGCACGACGTGGCCCATCGCCATGGCGAGCGCGGCGTCCGTGCCCTGCTTCGGCGCGAGCCAGATGTCGCCGAACTTCACCATTTCGCCGTAATCCGACGACACCGCGACCGTCTTCGTGCCCTTGTAGCGCACTTCGGTGTAGAAGTGCGCGTCGGGCGTGCGCGTCTGCGGCACGTTCGAGCCCCAAACCATCAGGTACGTGGAGTTGTACCAGTCGGCGGATTCGGGCACGTCGGTCTGCTCGCCCCAAATTTGCGGCGATGCGGGCGGCAGATCACAGTACCAGTCGTAGAACGACAGGCATGCGCCGCCGATCAGGCTCAGATAGCGCGCGCCGGCCGCATAGGAAACCATCGACATCGCTGGAATCGGCGAGAAACCGATCACGCGGTCAGGCCCGTACTTGCCAATGGTGTACGCATTCGCCGCCGCGATGATCTCGCTCGCGGTGTCCCAGTCGGCGCGCACGAAACCGCCGAGGCCGCGCACGCTCTTGTAGCGCTTTGCCTTCACGGGGTCTTCGCAAATGGACGCCCACGCCGCGACCGGATCGAGCGTCTTGCGCGCTTCGCGCCACATTTCGATGAGACGGCCGCGAACCATCGGATGCTTCACGCGCTGCGCGGAATACACGTACCAGCTATACGACGCGCCGCGCGGACACCCGCGCGGTTCGTGATTCGGCAAATCGGGGCGCGTGCGCGGATAATCCGTCTGCTGCGTTTCCCACGTGATCAGGCCGTTCTTCACGTAGACCTTCCACGAGCACGAGCCCGTGCAGTTCACGCCATGCGTGGAGCGCACGATCTTGTCGTGCTGCCAGCGGCTGCGATAGCCGTTTTCCCATTTGCGGTCTTCGTTCACGACCGCGCCATGTCCATTCGAGAACGTGGACTTGATGCGCGACATGAACTTCAGCCGATCCAGAAAGTGACTCATCCGTTTCTCCGGGCGTGGCGGCCATGCGCCGCCATGAATACGTTGATTCGAGTGTAGGGACGCGATCGCCGCGCGCCCATTCCCCGAAAGGAGGCGTCGACGCGCATCAGACGGACTAGTGCGCGTACTCCTTTCGGACTAGGTCTATCTCCGCGCACGCGGACGAACTTGAGGCCCGACTACGCGCCCCGCGTGCCGGAGGGTTCAGCAAGGCATGTCCGCATTGCGGCGTGCGTAGCAGAACCACGTCACCGCCGCGCACAGCGCATAGAAGGCGATGAAGCACCAGAGCGCGGTGTCGGGCGAGCCGGTCATGCTCATCGACGTGCCAAAGCTGCGCGGAATGAAGAAGCCGCCGTACGCGCCGATTGCACCGGCAAAGCCGAGCACCGCCGCCGATTCTTTTCCCGCTTCGTGCAGCGCCTGCTTTTTCGCCGAGTCGGATTCGCCTTCGGCTTCGCGCTGCTTCTGCGTCAGGAAGATCACGGGGATCATGCGGAAGGTCGAGCCGTTGCCGATGCCCGTCAGCGCGAACAGTGCGATGAACATCGCGAGGAAGCCGGCGAAGTTGCCGCTCGCGCCGTCGTGCGGCAGAAACGCCATCACGCCGAACACCGCCGCGATCATCGCGATGAAGGTCCACAGCGTCACGCGCGCGCCGCCGAGGCGATCCGAGATCCAGCCGCCGACCGGCCGCGTGAGCGCGCCAGCGAGCGGCCCGAGGAACGCGTAAGCAGTGGGATTGACCGATGGGAACTCAGCCTTCGTCAGCAACGCGAGGCCCGCCGAAAAGCCGATGAACGAACCGAACGTGCCGATGTACAACAGGCACATGAGCCAGTTGTGCTTGCGCCGGAATATGACGGCCTGTTCGGCGAACGAGGCTTTTGCATCGGCGATGTCGTTCATCCCGAACCAGGCCGCGAGCGCCGAGATGACGATGAACGGCACCCAGATGAAGCCCGCATTCTGCAGCCAGATGCTGTGCTCGACGCCGTTCACGTCGTAGGACTGGCCTGCGCCCGCGAATGCGCCGAACACGCTCGCCGAGATCACGAGCGGCGTCACGAACTGAACGATCGACACGCCCAGATTGCCGATGCCTGCGTTCATGCCCGTCGCGAAACCCTTCTTCGCCTTCGGGAAAAATAATGCGCAGCTAAAAATTATGCCGAGTTTGCGTCGTCCGGCTCGTCACGCACACCGGTGCGACGCGCCTTGCAGAGATCTGTGGCTTGCAGGAAACTGCACATAAAAAAGGTGCTTTCCTGTTTGGGTTGTAACCCATTCAGGAGAATCATCATGATCGGCTTGGTTCCTCTTCGACCGCAGCCTCAGGCGTGGTTGTGGCGCAGCGTCCTTTCTCCCTTCGCAGCGCGCTACTGCGAATATCTCGTTGATACCGGCTACGCAGCTCGTACCATCAACATCTACGTAAGGTGCGTCGCGCACTTTGCGTATTGGCTTACAACCCACCGTTTTGCCGTAGCTCACGTCGACGATCGACTTGTTTGCAGCTTCGTGAACGATCATTTGCGGCGGTGTACATGCCCCGATCCAATTCCAAGGGGTCGGGCGGACGTAAATGCTGCACTTCGGCATTTGCTGGTCGTCATGGGCGCGTGCGCTGTCCCGCGGTTTCTGCGGGCGGAATCGGACTCGGTGCAACAGGAGGTGCGTCGCTTTACTGACCATCTCAGGGACGTTTGCGGCCTAGCCGAATGCACGCGATATCAGCGCGGGCGAATCATTCGCGATTTCTTGCATCAGCGCTTTGGTCGAAAACACATAGACATGAAGCTGGTAACGATTCAGGATATTCGTCGTTTCGTTACGCACTACCCTGACGGATGCAATGCTGGAGCCGCTCACGTAGCGGGCGTAACGTTGCGCAGTTATCTGCGATTCAGGACCATGCAATATAACGATCAGGTCGAAGAGTTGATCGCAGCTGTGCCAAACGTGGCTGGATGGAGGTTGGCGGCGCTGCCTGAAACGCTTTCTGACGCCGCGATCGAGCAGTTTCTGAACTCCTTCAATCGCGAAACTGCGGCCAGCTTGCGTGATTACGCCATGGTCCGCTGTCTAGCTGATCTTGGGTTGCGGGCTGCGGAAGTCGTGCAGATCCAACTCGACGATTTAAACTGGCGCGAAGGCACGCTGCAAATCCGTCGCACCAAATCGCGGCGGGGCTACATCATTCCGCTGCCGGAGCCGACCGGTCAAGCGATCGCCGACTATATCCGGTCAGGCCGACGGGCAACGACAACCTCCCGCGCCGTCTTTGTACGCCATTACGCACCTGCTGACCTTCCATTAGGAACGGGCCGCCTCCACAAGGCCGTGCATGACGCATATGTCCGTTGCGGTTGGACTGACCGCTCTGGAACCCATCTACTGAGGCACAGCGTTGCCCGACGGCTGCTTCGTTCCGTATCGTCGTTGAAAGAAGTGGCTGACGTAATGCGCCAACAGAGCATCGATAACACCGCGATCAACACGAAGATCGACCTGCGAAACCTAGAGGCCGTGGCGCTTCCCTGGCCGGGGAGCAAATCATGAAGCGTCCCGTCAAATCGGCACACACAATGGTATCGCTGGTGGAAACGTATCTCGCAGAGCGACGCTCTCTCGGCTTCGACCTTGTGATCTCGGGTCAGGTGCTGATGAACTTCGCTCGCTTCGCGGATACGGTGAACCACCGCGGTCCGATCACCGAAAGTCTGGCCCTTGCCTGGGCACACTCGACACCGAGCGAAAGGTCCATTACCTGGGCGCGTCGGATCGAGGTAATGCGCCCCTTCGCGAAGTATCTCAGGCAGTTCTATCCCGATGCGGTTGTTCCGCAACGCGAATTGTGCGGGCGGGCCCATCGTCGTCTGGCACCGCACATCTACACGGAGCAGGAGCTCGGCGAACTCCTCACGGCGTCGGCGGCGATGTTACCCGTCGGTTCGATCAGACCGCTTACATATGAAGCGTTGTTTGGTTTGATTTCGGCAACCGGCATGCGTATCTCGGAAGCTATCAATCTCTCTCGAGACGACGTGAATCTCGCCGAGCGCACGCTCACGGTGCGTGAGACGAAGTTTCACAAATCGCGCCTCATTCCGATGCATCCTACCGTAACTCTGGCCATGAAGCGTTACGCTGCTCGCCGTGCGCTGGTCGTCGCCGCAGAGCCTTGCGATTCGTTCTTTGTGAATCTTGATGGCAGAAAGTTGCAGGCCCGAACAGTGCACTGGGTGTTCGGGCGGCTTCGCGAGCAACTCGGGTGGACCTCTCGGGGTGACCACGCGTTGCCTCGAATCCATGATCTTCGCCACACGTTCGTGTGCCGGTGCATCCTCAAGTGGTATCAGGACGGCGTGAACGTCGACAACCGGATGATTGCGCTGTCGACATATCTGGGGCACGTGAAGCCGAGCGATACCTACTGGTATCTGACTGCGGTTCCCGAGCTCATGGAAATCGTGAGCCAAAAATTTGCGTGCTTTGCCGAAGGGGTACGTCATGACTAAAGCCTGCAAGGTTCCTACCTTCGCGACGCTTCTGCAGGACTTCTTCGTCGAACGGTTGATGCAGCAACGTGCGGTGAGCCCGGAGACGATATCGAGCTATCGCGATTCGTTTCGTTTGTTTCTTCAGTTCGCATCGGATCGCCTTGGCAGGCCCCCAACTGATCTGACGCTGTCGGACATGGATGCGCCGCTGATCCTGGCCTTTCTGCGACATCTCGAGGTTGAGCGGCGCAACAGCACGCGGACCCGTAACGTTCGACTCGCAGCGTTGCGTTCGTTCCTGAAGTACGCGGCACACCGTGACGTCGCGTCGTTGGCCGTTATACAGCGCGCACTCTCCGTGCCGATGAAGCGTTGCGATAAACCTATGGTCGGATTCCTGTCACGCGACGAGATTCAGCAACTGTTAACGGCGCCAGACCCGGACACCTGGTCGGGCCAACGCGACAGGGTTCTGCTGGCAACGATGTATAACACGGGGGCGCGCGTCTCGGAGATCCTGGCACTACGCGTCAGTGATGTCGTCCTGGGTACGTCACCTTTCGTTCATATTCTTGGCAAAGGACGCAAAGAACGAACAGTACCTTTATGGCGATCCACGGCCAGGCTCATCAAGGCGTGGTTGCCGCAGATCCAGGATGCATCAAGTCAGAGGCTCTTTCCAAATCGATCGGGAAACACAATGACGCGCTCCAATGTCGCCGATCGGATGAGAATTGCCGTAACCCGCGCGAAGGACCAATGTCCGCAGCTCGCCAGACGGCGTGTTTCTCCTCATCTGGTTCGGCATGCTACTGCCATGCATCTACTTCAATCAGGCGTCGACCTGTCGGTCATCGCTTTGTGGCTGGGACACGAAAGCCCATCGACAGCACATGGCTATATGGAAGCTGATCTGACAATGAAGGAGCAAGCGTTGAACAGGATTCAGCCGCCGCAAGTAAAGAATCGTCGATATCGACCACCGGACCGCATCCTGCAGTTCTTGGAGTCGTTGTAATTATGTGTAGCTCGCCGAACCGCGAATCCTTGCGGATCGCTTCGGCGACTCGCAAGGCATTCTTCGACAGTGACGGACTCCGCATAACTTCTGGCTGCGCATTATTCCTACAATGCAATTATGTGCATTGACGCAAGAAGCTGATGTTCGCCATCGACGAACTGAAATTCGCGCCGCCGAGGCCGCACAGCAACGCCAGAACGAGCAGCGTCGGATAGCCCGTCGACGGATCGCGCAGCGCCAAGCCCATGCCGAGCGCTGGAATCAGAAGACTCGCGGTGGAGAACGCTGTAAAGCGGCGTCCGCCGAATATCGGCACGAGAAACGAGTAGAAGATGCGCAGCGTCGCGCCAGAAAGCGGAGGCAACGCGGTGAGCCAGAACAACTGGTCCTTCGTGAAGTGAAAACCACCCTTATCGAGATTGACGACGACGACGCTCCATAGCGACCACACGGCGAACGCCAGCGCGAGCGCGGGAATCGAGATCCAGAGGTTGCGGCGGGCGACCGATTCGCCCGTTGCGCGCCAGAAGGCGGCGTTCTCGGGATCCCAGCGAGTGAGCAGATAGCGTGAAGACATGGTTAGTGCTTGGGTTGAAACGTGAAGTGCATGCAGATGAGACTGACCGCGGTCGCGCCGAACATCAGCATGAAACAGGTGGTACGCACGCCGGTGAGGTCGACGAGCAAGCCAAAAAGAATCGGCAACAGGAAGCCGGCAAGTCCGCCCGCGAGGCCGACGATGCCCGACACGGCGCCGATGTTCGTCGAGAACTCGTCCGACACGAACTTGAACACCGACGCCTTGCCGACCGCCATCGCAACGCCGACGACAAACATGAGCACCGTATAGGCGACCGGTCCCATTTCGATGTGGAACGTGCGCGGGCCGTCTTTCGCATGGACGACGAAATCCGTCACCGGATAGCTCAGCAGGAAGAAGCACGCGAGCGCGACCCACATGACGATCCAGGTCGTGCGGTACGCGCCGAAGCGGTCCGACATCCAGCCGCCGAGCGCGCGCAGCACGCCGCCCGGCAACGAGAAGCAAGCGGCGAGAAACGCGGCCTGTTCAATGCCGAAGCCGTACTGATTCACGTAGTACTGCGGCATCCACAATGCGAGGCCGACGTAGCCGCCGAACACGACCGAGTAGTACTGCGCGTAACGGAGCACGCGCCGGTCTTTCAGCACGGTCATCTGCGCGGCGAAACTCTGCGTGCTGGCGCTGCGATGCGCGGGATTGGATGCCGACACGAACCAGAAGACGATCGCGGTGAAGAGCATCGCGACGGAATAGACCTTCGGCACGATCGTCCATGTGCCCGCCGCGAGAATCAGCACGGGCGCGACGAACTTGGTCAGCGCCGCACCCGAATTGCCCGCGCCGAAGATGCCCATCGCGAGGCCTTGACGCGACTTCGGGAACCAGCGCGCGACATACGGCGTGCCGACTGAAAACGACGCGCCCGCGACGCCGACGAACAAGCCGAGCACGAGGAATTGCCACAGTTCCGTGGCATAGCCGATCAGCCAGATTGGCACGATAGTGACTGCCATCGTGCAGAAAAAGACGATGCGGCCGCCGAAACGGTCGGTCCAGATGCCGAGCGGCACGCGCAGCAACGAACCCGTGAGCACCGGCGTCGCGGCGATGAGGCCGAACTCGGTATCGGTGAGATGAAGCTGCTTTTTGAGAGGGATGCCGAGAATGGCGAAGACCATCCAGATGGCGAAGCAGATCGTGAATGCGAAGGTGCTTGCGCCGAGCACGCGCCAGGCGCGCGTGTCGGTCGATGCTTTTGTAGCGAGGGTTGAGTCGACGACGCTCATCGTCCTTTCCTTGTCGTTGTAACTTTCCCGACAAGGGTAAGGAGCGTCGCGCGAGACGCCTATCCGCCGTGCGGATGCGGCGGCGCTGTGCCGCTAGCTCATGCGGCGTAGTCCGGACGGAGTAGTGCCTGTCGCGTCACGCGTTCTGCGATGCCAGCGCGATGCAACTCGCCGGATCGATCGAAAAATGGATGGTCTCCCGGACCGGCGTTTTGTGCGATGGATGCACACGCGCGAGCACGATCTCTCCGCCGATCATGAAATCGGTCGTGCCGAAGCTCGAAACGCATCCTGTCGCGTAGCTTTGCGTCGAGGTTCGAGAGCGGTTCGAACACCATGCCGGACTTGCGGCGATTCGGCGGTACGAAGGTCTCGTCGCGCGCCGAGAAAACGGTCACGCCGTTCACCGAAATCGATCCGCCGACCGGACGTTCCAGCCCGGCAATGGAGCGCAGCGTCGTCTTGCCGCAACCGCTCGGGCCGAGCCGCGTGGAACGCGATATGGCTGCTTTCATCGCGTCGAATGTCAGTTCCAAGCATGGCGCCCGGCGAGCGCGCCTTTTTTTAACCACCGCATCGTCAAAGAGTGTCAACCGACGGTGTAACGGTCAACGCCGGACGCAAAACACCGTTATCCGCAATGACGAATTGCCGCTTCGCCTCGTGCAATTTGAGATAGAGCGATATTCAGCAGATTCGAACTCGCTGCTTCCGCCGCCGCTGGCTTTTGCCGGCGTCGCATCCGCCAAACACTCCGATCAACACCACAAGCGCGGCATGGCAAAAGTGCGCCACTTCGCCTTTTTGCCGGCACCGAAGCTTAAAGAAGTCCAAATGATTAGCTCTGTCCAATCGCGCCGCCTGTCGTGCGCAGCATGTCTTGCCGTCGTCTTCAGCTTCGTTCTTGGCGGATGCGCCAGTCGAACGCTCGAGCAGACCGCGACCAAGCCAGCTTCGCAAACCGACGCTGCCGCTGCCCCGGCGGCACCTGCCGGCTTCTACCGCGTCACAGGCGCGGACACCCTCGCTTCGATCGCAGCCGCCTACGGTCGCGACCCGAACGCGATTGCCGCCTGGAACGGGCTTTCCGCCAGCACTCCACTGACGAACGGCCAACTGCTGCGGGTCGGTCCGCCATCGGCATCGGTTGCCGGCTCGGACGATTCCACGCAGCGGAGTGTGAACGCAACACGCTGCCGATCCGATTCCTTGTCCTGGCCGATAAAGGGCCCAATCCTGAAGCGCTTCGGTGTGGACGGGGTCCGGGGCGTTGTCATCGGTGGCGCAGCGGGAGACACGATCCGTGCGGCGAAAGGAGGACGCGTGGTGTATGCGGGTAACGAGATCGCGGGCTACGGCAGCCTCGTAATACTGAAGCATGACAGTCGCTACCTGACTGCCTATGGCCATATCCAAAACGTTCTGACCAAGGAAGGGGCCGACGTAACGAAGGGGCAAGCCATCGCGACGATGGGCGCTCAAACGAATGGTCAGCCATCGCTGCTTTTCGAGGTGAGACGGGATCGTCAGCCAGTCGATCCCCTGCCCTACCTTTCCGACTGCGCTTCGTGATCCGTCGAACGTCAGGTCAGGTTACTTGCTCTCGAACAAAGCGATATGCACCGAATGAACATGCTTCAGCCGCGCATCCTCAGCGCCTTCGCCTGCATCCTGTTGATCGCCGGATGTGCAGCCTCTCTGTCGGAGCTAGGCAATGAGGGCGCTTCGACAAACCAACCGGCGAGCGCGTCGAGCCTGCCGGTTCAATCCGCAAACGACGATTCCGTTTCGACCGAAATCACTTCATCCGACCGGCCGGACGAGACACCGACCGCGCGCGCGTACCATCAAGCCGGGATTGCATCCTGGTACGGGCGAACGTTTCACGGTCGACGCACCGCCAGCGGCGAGCGCTTCGACATGTATGCCATGACAGCGGCACATCGCACGCTACCGCTCGGATCGTGGATCCGCGTCACGCTTCCGGGAGGGAGCCCGTCCGTCCTCGTCCGAATCAACGATCGCGGTCCGGTTTCACGCAACAGAATCATTGATCTGTCATACGGGGCAGCCGCTGCGCTGGGCATTGTCCGGCGTGGTTCGGCCCAAGTCGAACTATCGACCGATTCCGGTTTCCACACTCCGTCGTAGACTGCCGCTCCCATGTCTCGACTCTCACACAAGCGGGCACCATCCCCCCGCCTCCCGCTCACCAAGGCAATGCTCCTGCCATTGCCGCCTATGCACCGCAACTCATGACGCGCCGGTCTTGCATCTTCCTGTTCGTGCTGACCTACCTTCTGGGTTGCGTCCTGGCTGCGATCGACACCAAGGGGAGTCCGATCGACGTGATGCAGGCGACCATGTCCGCATGGAGCGCTTCGAACCGCGAGGCCATTGCCGATGCGAGCCAGCGACGGCGCGATGAAATCGAGCGATCGAATGCCATTCGGGAATCCCGGCCTCTCGCCGGCCTTTAGCGAGAAGAACCGAAGAAGGCGCCTGGGCCGTGGCTTCACCCGGGCACGCGGCTCGGCTTCACCACGTGAGACGATCGAACCCGGCGAAGTTATCGCGGCGATCCATCGCGCGGCTCGAACACGCTTTGACGTCGCTTTATCACACTCGCAATTCCATCCCTTCGTTGTAGACTCGCCTGCTCCTTTCGGAGTAGGCAAAAAGTTCCGCCTTCGCGCGACACTCCGTCGCATCAACTTGATCTGAAACAAAATTTCAACCATTCGCGTCATCGCGAAAAATCGCGCGTGGCATGATCTTGACGCGGCGCAAAGCCGTGCAACGGCGTTCTTCCCTGGACGCTTCGATCATCGAAACCAGCGAATGCAATGAATGAAAATACCCAACGTTTAGCAGTGCCATTGTTATCGGGGTTGATAGCCAGTCTTTGTCTTTCGGGATGCAAGCTGGAGGTGTTGGACTCGAAAGGCGTGATTGGCGCAGCGGAATCGTCGCTGATCGCCACCGCGACTTACGCCATGCTTCTCGTCGTAGTCCCGGTGATCCTGCTCACCCTGTTCATCGCATGGCGCTATCGCGCGTCCAACACGAAGGCCACGTATGCGCCGAAATGGGCGCATTCCACGGCCATCGAAGTCGTGGTCTGGGCGATTCCCGCAGCCATCATCCTGTACCTCGGCATCCTCACGTGGAAAACCACGCACGAGCTCGATCCGTACAAGCCGCTGCAATCCGAAGTCAAGCCGATCAACGTCGAAGTCGTGGCGCTCGACTGGAAGTGGCTGTTCATCTATCCGGATCTTGGCGTCGCGTCGGTGAACCAGCTCGCGTTCCCGGTCGGCACGCCGGTGAACTTCCGCATCACGTCCGATTCGGTGATGAATTCTTTCTTCATCCCGCAACTCGGCAGCCAGATCTACGCGATGGCGGGCATGCAGACGAAGCTGCACCTGATGGCCGATCACGCAGGCGACTACGCAGGCATCTCGGCGAACTACAGCGGCAAGGGCTTCTCCGACATGAAGTTCCGTGCACTGGCCATGTCCAACGAAGACTTCGACGCGTGGCTGAAGCAGGTCAAGAACGCGCCCGAGAATCTGAGCATGGACGTCTACGCCGGCGTCGCGCGTCCGAGCGAAAAGGTCGCGGTGCGCTACTTCTCGACCGTCGATCCGAAGCTCTTCAACAACATCGTCGCGAAGTACAACTACGGCAACTCGGTCGTAGGCGCAAATTGTGTAACCAAGGGGTAAGCCATGTTCGGCAAACTAACGCTTGAGGCGATCCCGTACCACGAGCCAATCATCATGGGGGCGACCGTCTTCATGGCGGTCCTCGCGCTCGGTACGGTCGGCCTTATCACTAAACTCGGCAAATGGGGCTGGCTCTGGCGCGAGTATCTGACTTCGGTCGATCACAAGCGCATCGGCGTCATGTATCTGGTCGTCGCCGGGCTGATGCTCGTGCGCGGCTTCGCCGACGCCGTCATGATGCGCGTGCAACAGGCCATCGCGCTCGATGGGCCCGGCTATCTGCCGCCGCATCACTTCGACCAGATCTTCACGGCCCACGGCACGATCATGATCTTCTTCATGGCCATGGCGCTGCTGGTCGCGTTCTTCAACCTCGTCGTGCCCCTGCAGATCGGCGCGCGTGACGTGGCGTTCCCGTTCATCAACTCGCTGTCGTTCTGGATGACGGCCGTCGCCGCCATTCTGATCAACCTGTCGCTGTTCATCGGCGAGTTCTCGACGACGGGCTGGCTCGCGTATCCGCCGCTCTCCGAGACGCAGTTCAATCCGGGCGTCGGGGTCGACTACTACATCTGGGCGTTGCAGTTGTCCGGCGTCGGCACGCTGCTCACCGCGGTGAACTTCTTCGTGACGATCGTGAAGATGCGCGCGCCCGGCATGACGTGGATGAAGATGCCGGTCTTCACGTGGACGGCGTTCTGCTCGAACGTGCTGATCATGGCGACGTTCCCGATCCTGACCGTCGCGCTCGCGCTGCTGGCGCTGGACCGTTACCTCGGCATGCACTTCTTCACGAACGACGGCGGCGGCAACCCGATGGTCTACCTGAACCTGATCTGGGCCTGGGGTCATCCTGAGGTCTACATCCTGGTTCTGCCCGCCTTCGGCATTTACTCGGAAGTGGTCGCGACGTTCTCGAAGAAGCCGTTGTTCGGCTACAAGACGATGGTCTGGGCCACGTGCTGCATCATGGTGCTGTCGTTCCTCGTGTGGCTGCACCACTTCTTCACGATGGGCTCGGGCGCTAACGTCAATGCCTTCTTCGGCATTATGACGATGGTCATTTCCATCCCGACCGGCGTGAAGATCTTCAACTGGCTCTTCACGATGTATCGAGGCCGCGTGCAGATGACTTCGCAAATCCTCTGGACCATCGGCTTCGTCATCACCTTCACGCTGGGCGGCATGACGGGCGTGATGCTCGCGATTCCCGGCGCGGACTTCGTGCTTCACAACAGCCTGTTCCTGATCGCGCACTTCCATAACGCGATCATCGGCGGCGTGGTGTTCGGTTACTTCGCCGGCATTTCGTACTGGTGGCCGAAGGTGTTCGGCTTCAAGCTCGACGAAAAGCTCGGCAAGAGTGCGTTCGTGTGCTGGTTCGTCGGCTTCTTCGTCGCGTTCGTGCCGATCTACATCCTCGGCTTCATGGGTGCGACGCGCCGCCTGAATCACTACGACGACCCGTCGTGGCAGCCGTTCTTCATCGCCGCTGCCGTGGGCGTGGGCATCATCGCGCTGGGCGTCGTGTTCCAGGTCGCGCAGATCGTGGTCAGTATCATCCGCCGCAATCAGCCTGCGTATCGCGATGTCACCGGCGATCCGTGGGGTGCGCGCACGCTCGAGTGGTCCATCAGCTCGCCGCCGCCGGTCTATAACTTCGCGAATATTCCCGCTGTGCGCGAACTCGACGACTTCGCCGATGCCAAGGAACACGGCCGCATCGATACGCGTCCGTACCGCGACATCCACATGCCGTCGAATACGAGCGCGGGTCTGGTCATCGGCCTGTTCGCGCTGGCCTTCGGTTTCGCGGCTATCTGGCACATCTGGTGGCTCGCTGCTGCAAGCATGGTCGGCATCTTCGCGACGGCTATCGGTTACAGCTTCCGCGATAACGCCGGCTTCATCATCCCGGCCGCGACCGTGAAGTCGACCGAAGAGCGCAACCGTCCGCCCAAGACGCCTGCGAAGGCCGGCTCGGCTCGCGAACTCGAACTGGAGGCAATGTAATGTCGCAATCGACGCTATCCGCGCAACACGCGCATGGCCATGAGCACGAGCACCAGTCGCATTCGGTGTTCGGCTTCTGGGCCTATCTGATGACCGACTGCGTGCTGTTCACGTCGCTCTTTGCAACCTTCGCGATGTTCGCGATGCAGACCGCAGGCGGCCCGACGCCCAAGGATCTCTTCAACCTGAAGGACGTCGCGTACGAAACGGGCCTGCTTCTCACGAGCAGCCTGACCTTCGGTCTCGCGATGATCTCGGCGACGCGCCGCAAGTCGGGCGCGGTGCTCGCGTGGCTGTTCGTCACGTTCCTGCTGGGTGCGGGCTTCCTCTTTCTGGAAATGCAGGAGTTCGCGCATCTGATCGCTGAAGGCGCGGGTCCGCAACGCAGCGCATTCTGGTCGGCGTTCTTCACGCTCGTCGGCACGCACGGTTTGCACGTGTCCATCGGCATGATCTGGCTGGTCGTGTTGGCCGTGCAGATCGCACGCAATCCGCAAATGAACGAACGCGAATTGCGCCGTCTCGCTTGCCTGAGCCTTTTCTGGCACTTCCTCGACATCGTCTGGATTTGCGTGTTTTCCTTCGTCTACCTTGGGAGCGTCGTCTGATGGCACATGCTCATACCGAAACAAGCGATTTCCCGCACGTCACCGTGCGCGGTTATCTCATCGGCTTCGTGCTGGCTGTCGTGCTAACTGTGGCGTCGTTCTGGGCCGCGACCTCGGGCGCGTTCAAGGGCGAAAGCGCGATCGTCGCGCTCGCCGTGCTGGCCGCGGTGCAGGTGATCGTGCATGTGGTGTTCTTCCTGCACGTCAACTCGTCGAAGGGACAGCGCTGGCATGCGATCTCGTTTGCCTACACCATTCTCATGTCGCTGATTCTTATCGTCGGCACGGTTTGGGTGATGCATAACGTGCACATGCTGATGATGGCGCGCTAATCGCTCGGCTTCATCGCGTAATCTAAGGCGGACCTGCCGGTCCGCCTTTTTTTTCGTCCGTCGAAAAGGCGGTATCTGCACGAATTCATCATCCGTTGAAGAATCTTGACAATTCGCGGAACGAGGAAGAATATCTGTCCATAATTTGATTCACGAATCCACAATATGGACAAGGAGACGCGATGACCGCGCCAAAACCCGCGGCGGATGCCATGACGCCGTATCAACTTCCCTTCCCTAAAGAAGCGCAAAAGGAAATCGTCGTGCCGAGCGCGATTCCTGCCGACGAGCGCGAATGGGTGCCGCAGGCCGAAAACGTCTGGTTCCGTCCGCTGTGTCTGAACGTGTCGACCGGCTACTGGATGAACCTCCTGCGCGTGCGCAAATCCGGCGTGCTGTCGCGTCATCGTCATCCGCAGGCGGTCCACGGCATGGTGCTCAAAGGCCGCTGGCGCTATCTCGAACATGACTGGGAAGCGACCGAAGGCAGCTATGTCTTCGAGCCGCCCGGCGAAACGCACACGCTCTATGTTCCCGAAGACGTCGAGGAAATGATCACGTACTTCCAGGTGAACGGCGTGATGTTCTATTGCGACCCGTACGGCAACTACACCGGCTACGAAGACGTCTTCACCAAAGTCGACATGTGCCGCAAGCATTACGAATCGGTCGGACTCGGTGCCGACTTCGTCGATCAATTCATTCGCTAGCATCCACCCAAACTCAACCCTCTAACAGACTCGACAGAGCATTCGGAGGAGACAACATGCTGGAAAAATCACCGCGCCTGAAGCGCATTCAGTGGGTCGCGCTCACTTTTCTGACGCTCGCGGGCATCGTGAATTATCTCGATCGCAGCACGCTCTCGATCGCGAATCACTCCGTCACGCAGGAGCTCGGCCTCTCCGCCTCGCAGATGGGCCTGCTGCTCTCCGCGTTCTCGTTCGCGTACGCGTTCTCGCAGTTGCCCATCGGCGTGATGCTCGACCGCTTTGGCGCGCGCATCATGCTCGGCCTCGGCATGTTCGTGTGGTCGGTCGCGCAGTTGTTCGGCGGGCTCGTCACGAATCTGCATCAGTTTCTCGCGGCGCGCATCGCGCTCGGCATCGGCGAGGCGCCGCAATTTCCGGCGGGCGCAAAGGTCGTGTCCGAATGGTTCGCGCAACGCGAACGCGGCAAGCCGACTGGCATCTTCGTCACGTCATCGACCATCGGACCCGCGCTCGCGCCGCCCATTCTCACCGTGCTCCTGCTGTCCTTCGGCTGGCGCAACATGTTCATCATCATGGGCGCGCTCGGGATTGCGGTGTCGATCGGCTGGTACATCGTCTATCGCAACCGGAAGGACGTGAAGCTCGAATCGCAAGAACTCGCGCATCTGACCGAGGGCGAACCGGCGCAGCGCAAGGAACGCAACATGACGTTCGCGGAATGGCGCGGCCTTTTCGGCAAGGCGACGACGTGGGGCATGATCTTCGGCTTCATGGGCGTGATCTACATGGTGTGGCTGTATCTCACGTGGCTGCCCGCGTATCTCGAACACGAGCGTCATCTGACGATCGCGAAGACCGGCTGGGTCGTGACGATTCCGTATCTCGCGGGTACGCTCGGGATGCTGTCCTCGGGCTTCATCGCCGATGGTTTGATGGCGCGCGGCGTCGCCCCGATCCGCAGCCGCAAGTGGCCGATCTGCTCGGGACTCATCGGCGCGGCGCTGTTCACCGTGCCCGCCGCGTTCACGCCGAACCTGACGCTCGCGATCGCCTATCTGTCGGCCGCGATGTTCTTCGTCAACATGGCGAGCGGCGCCGCGTGGGCGCTCGTTTCCGTTGCCGCGCCGCGCCACATGGTCGCGTCGCTCGGCAGTATCCAGAACTTCGGCGGCTACTTCGGCGGCTCGTTTGCGCCGTTCATCACGGGCCTCGTCGTCGACAAGACGCATTCGTTCGTGAACGCGTTCCTGATCAGCGCGGGCGTCGCGTTCGCTGCTGCGCTCGTCTACATGTTCGTCGTGCGCGCGCCGATCGAGGACGCGGAGCGCCAGACGGAACCCGTTCCCGCCGTATGAATCGCACCGATATGACTTTTCAAGCTGATCTCTTCAAGGGCAAGACCGTCGTCGTGACCGGCGGCACGCAGGGCATCGGCGCGGGCATCGCGCAGCAATTCGCGGCGCTCGGCGCGCGCGTGATCGCCGCCGGCCTAGCGCCGACCGACGCGCCCGGCATCGAAGTCGTCGAACTCGATGTCGCCGATGCCGCCAGCGTCGCCGCGCTCTTTGCGCGTATCGATTCGCTCGACGTGCTCGTCAACTGCGCGGGCATGATCCGGCGCGGCGACGAGCACGACATCGAAACATTCGAGCGCGTGATCGCGGTGAATCTCAACGGCACGATGCGCATGTGCGCCGCCGCGCGTCCACTGCTCGCGCGCAGCAAGGGTTCGATCATCAACACGGCGTCGATGCTGACGTTCTTCGGCGGCGGACTCGTGCCCGCGTACAGCGCGAGCAAGGGCGGCGTCGCGCAACTGACGAAATCGCTGGCGATCGCCTATGCCGCCGAGGGCATCCGCGTGAATGCCGTTGCGCCCGGCTGGATTGCGACGCCGCTCACGCAAGCGCTGCAGAACGACGACGGCCGCTCGCAAGCGATCCTCGACCGCACGCCGATGAAGCGCTGGGGCTTGCCGGAAGACGTCGCGCGCGTGACGGCGTTTCTCGCGTCACCGGCGGCGTCGTTCATGACGGGCGCGATCGTACCCGTCGATGGCGGCTATCTCGTGGCATGATTCCCGCATCATGCCCTCAGACACCGCTTCCCTCGACGCCGCCAAGGCCACCGGCACCGCCGCCTTCTCGAAGTTCATGGCGGTGCTGCAACTCATTGCCGATGCCGGCGAACCGCCGACCATCGCGCGTCTCACCACGGCGAGCGGTTATCCGCGTCCGACGGTCTATCGCATCGTCGGCGCGCTAATCGCGGAAGGCCTGGTCGTCGAAAGCGTGCGCGGCGGATGTTACGCGCCCGGCCCGCGGCTGATGTCGCTCGCGAGCCGCAGTTGGGAGCGCTCCGATTTGCGCATCGCGGCCACCGACGCGTTGCAGGCACTGCGCGACGCGACGCAGGAGACGGTGCATCTGGCAGTGCGCAGCGGCTCGGAGATGGTGTACATCGAGAAGCTCGAAAGCCCGCATGCGGTTCGCATGGCGTCGCGCATCGGCACGCGCGTGACGCTGTATTCGAGTTCCGTCGGCAAGGCGTATCTGTCGACGCAATCGCCCGCCGAACGCGATGCATTGCTGCATGGCCTGAAGTTCGAACGCTTCACACCGAACACGATCACCGATCGCGCCGCGCTCGACGCCGAACTCGATGCAACTCACGCGCGCGGCTATTCGGAAGACCGCGAGGAAAACGAGGCGCAGATTTTCTGCTACGGCAGCGCGATCGTCGGCGCGAATGGCGTGACGCTCGGCTGCGTGAGCATCAGCATTCCGCTGTTCAGAAAGAGCGCGACGCCGCTCGAAACCTACGTCGAGCCGCTGAAGGACGCGTCGCGCGCGATCGCGGAGCGTATGTCGCCGGGTACGCGTTGACGCGCTAATGCCCGCGCCTTGGCTCGGAACCAGCGCCCTTCAGTCCCGCCGAAACGCGCCCGCCGCATCCGCCCGCTGTGCGATGAGCCGCGGCAGACGCGGCAGTGTGTGCGGCCAGTGCGTCGCTTCGTGCGCAAAGCGCGCCGCCATGCTTCTGAAGCCGATCTGATCCGCCGCGAGCCGCACGATGACCCTGCGCGCGATCTTCCATACGTCGACGTCCGGCGCGATGTCCTCCGCAAGGCGCTCGATGCGTTCCGCCGAACGCGCGAGCAGCACCGCGCGCGACGCGATGCGCCCGTGCGACGCGCTGAACATATGTTCGGCGGGCGCCTTGCCGATCGCGCCGAACAGATGCGCGACACCGACCTTGCTGCGTGCGTGCGGCGAAGCAAAGCGCTCGGCTTCGCGCCGATACGTCGCTTCGACGCGCACTTCGTGATGCGTCGCATGCGTCTCGGGCCGGCCGTGCTCGAGATGTGCGCGCGCGGCCGCCTTGTGATCGCCCTCCATCAGCGCATGCGATACGCCGACGATGAAGTCGCGCTCGTGCGCCGCGAAGAACATCATCGGATTGTCGGCTTCCAGCACGATCTGGCCGCGCGTCTCGCCTTCGATGCCCACGCGCGCGCCCGCCGCGTCCAGTCCCGCGTGATACAGCCCGACGCCCAGCGCCATTTCGAAGAACGCTTCGATGAGCGTCGCGAGGACATCGGCCTGATCGAGCCCGCATGACGCGAGCGCTTGCGCATCCGACAGTGCGGCCGTTTCGATCGCGCGTGTCGTCAGCACCGAGTCGTTGCAATAGTCCCAGAGCACTTCGGGCACGGCGAGACGCGCGTCGTCGCGCAGGCGAAAGCGCAAGTAGCTCTGATCGGCGGCGCGCTGGCGCAAGTCGATCATCGCATCGACGCTCTCGCGTGAACGGCGCACCCATTCCACCGGATGCATCTCGCGCGCCTTCGCCGAACGGCGTTCCGCGAAACGCGCAGCCGCGAGCGCGAGGTCGAGATCGTCAGCGAGTTCGGCATGCGCGTCGGCGCGCAATAGCGTGACGCGCACCGCCATATCGCGGAGGCGCGCACGATGCGTCTGCTCCGCGATGCCCGAGCGCAACGGCACCGCGCTCAACTCGGTGAGCTCGAAGGAAAGCGCGGGCGGGAATGCGGCTCTGCAAGCGTCGCGAAAGCGCGTTGCGTCGTACGGCGTGAAGAGCCCGTCGAGTTCGGACAGCGCGACGCGCACCGCCGTTTCGGCAAGCGCCGGATGACTCGCGAGCGCGCCGGACGCGTTCTCCAGCACGCGCGAAAGTTGCGAAAGCGCGGGCACGCCCGCCGCCAGCGGCGCGGCGCGCGCGCCATGCGTGGCGAAGAAGCGCGCGACGCGCGTCATCGCTGCGCCGTCGCCGGTCAGATGGCTTTCGCGGACGAACGCCCGGCCAAGACGCCAGAGCGTCGCGAGTCGTCGGACTGACAAATTCGGGCTCGCTGAAAGTGAGTTGAAACCGCTGAAAGGCTGCGATGCCGCCGTGCGTGGCATCCGGATTGCTGACTGTGTAACACGATTCGTTCCTGCATGCACGCGGACGAAACGAAGCCTTCCTCATTTACTTCGTGATCCTTTTTAAATGACGACTTCTTCCTTACGCGAAGCGCTGACGAACGAATCCGGCGTGCGAAGCTTCATCGTCGCGCACGACGATGCGATCGCGTTCGAACATTATCGTGAGGACGTGACGCCGGAATCGCTCGAAAACATCAACTCGGCCACGAAGACCAGCGTCGCGCTTGCCGTCGGCGCGGCGCTTCGCGAAGGCGCGCTTCCGCCACTCGATACCCCCGCCGCGCGCCTTGTGCCGCCCATGTGCGACACGGCGCTCGATCATCGCGTGCAGCGCATCACGCTCAGGCATCTGCTCACGATGACATCGGGATTCGAATGGGACCAGCGCACCATCGACGACTGCGTGCTCGGCAGTTGCGAGCGCTTCTCGGACGATGAAAGCCGGCTGCGCTTCATTCTCTCGCGGCCCTTCGCGAGCGAGCCGGGCACGCGCTTTCAATACGATTCGCACGCGGTCCAGTTGCTGTCGCTGGCGCTCGAATCCGCGACGGGGCGCACGCTCGCCGATTACGCGCGCGACACGCTGTTCGCGCCGCTGGGCATCGAAGCGAGCGAATGGATCAGCGACGAGGACGGTCACACGTTCGGCGGGCGCGGTCTCCTGCTGCGCGCACGCGACATGATTTCGCTCGGCGTTCTGATGATGCATCGCGGCGCATGGCGTGGCGCGCGCATCGTCGAGGAAGCGTTCATCGACGATGCCATGTCGGTGCAATGCGACGGCGGCCCGCCGATGGACGCGCAATACGGCTATCTCTGCTGGATCGATCCGCGTTATGTCTTCGCGGCGGGACACGGCGGCCAGTTCATCTTCATCGCGCAACGAGAGCGGATCGTCGCGGCCACGACGTGCGACAGCGGCGATGCACATCGCAACATGCGCGACCTGTTCGAGCGCCATGTGCTCGACATGGCGTGAAAGAGACGGCGCGACTGTATCTTTTTGTCGACGCACATTTCGGATTAATCTCAATACGGTATCTTATAAATGCGTCGCCTGGACGCATTCACATCAAGATCGAGAAGACTTCGAGCGCCGTGCACGAAGACTCATAACGATAAAAAGAGAAGCGCCATGCAATACCATTCCGAACCGCCGATGGCGAAAGCGATGTACATCCTTGGGCAGATCGGCGCGATCATCTGTCACGAACGCGGGCCGCGCCCGCAGACCGCGGTGCTGACGAAAATGGCATCGCGCCCCGCCGAGGGTTTCTCGATAGCTGTTGCGAGCATGAACGAAATGTGCCCGCCGCGGCGCGGAGAGCGCCGCGCGCTGCTGCAATGGAAGCACAAGGAGATCGGACGCCTGCGCCGAATGCTGCCCGATCCGCTGCCGACGGCTGCATCCGCGCATACGCAGATGCCGTTCTGGGCCGGCTATTGTCAGTACTGGGAAGACATGTTGAAAGCGGACGCAGAGCGCGATGTCGAACCATTCGCGCCGAAGCTCGAACTCGTTCAGCGCAAGCGCACCGATGCATGATCGCCCTCGCCTTGACGCGCCGAGAAATAATCGCGCAGCACCGCGATCATGCCGTCGAGTTCCGTCGGCTTGACAAAGTAGCCGTTGAAGCCGGTGCGCTGCGCGCGCGACAGATCCTGCGGATCCGTGCAACTCGTATGCGCGAGCAGCAACATCGACAGATCGATGGCGCGGATCGCTTCGGCCGCTTCCCAGCCATCGCCGAGCGGCATCATCAGATCGAGCAGTACGACGCCCGGCCGCCACTTGCGCGCGAGCGACACGGCGTCGAGGCCCGTGTGCACCGCGCGCACGGTGAAGTCGGCGTCTTCGAGCGCGAGACAGATCGCGCGCGTCGCGTCCATGTCGTCATCGGCGATGAGCACGCGCGGCTCGTCGCAGCACGTCGCGCGCGGCGGAATCTGCCACAGCGCTCGCGTGGAAACACGTTCGTGTCGTTGCATCGTTCGGGCCTCGGAATGAACGGAGATGAGAGCAACGATCATTCCCTCGCGGGCCCGCAAAAGCGTGGCGTCAGGCGGCATGCGGCGCGCCGACGTTACACTTCGGGATTACCCGGTGGCTGTCGCGGCGCGTCGATGCACGCGCGCCGTGCAGGATTTGCATCGTCGTCGCATGAGCGTCGACGATGGTGCATTCATCTCCAAACGAGAGGCTAATCGATGTTCGTCGTGTATTGGCTTGGCGACAACCCTGACGCCGAAGGCGCGGCACGCTACAAGCGCTTCGATGCGAACGCGCTCGCCGATGCGCTGCGCTTCGCTGAAGACCTGCGCCGCCGTCAAGCCGCTGGCGAGAACATCGGCTTCGTCACGCTATGCAGTGAAAACCCGCATTCGGTCGGCAAGCCCGGCGTCGCCGATCCGCCCGCCGACTACGACTGGAAAAAGCGCAGACGTTAGTTTTGCGCGGTCGCGGATGCGTCGTCCTGCCATCCGCCGCCGAGCGACTTGTACACGGCGATGAGATCGGTCGTCACGTTGACGGTCGATTGCGCGAGCTGCTCGCGCGTCTGCGCAAGCTGACGTTCGGCATCGAGCACGGTCACGAAAGGCGTGAGTCCTTTGCGATAACTGTCCGTCGCGAGTTGCAGGCTGACGCGATTCGCCTCGACCGTGCGCGTGAGCGCCGCGCGCCGGTCCTGTTCGGTCCGATACGAAACCAGCGCGTTATCCACTTCCTGCAACGCGTTGAGCACCGTCTGCCGATACTGCAACGCCGCTTGCCCCGCCTGCGCCTTCGCCACGCGCACGTTCGCGCGCAACGCGCCGCCTTCGAAAATCGGCAGCGAAATGCTCGGCCCGACCGACCAGAACAGGCTCGACCAATGCGCGAGATAGCGCGCCTTCGTTGCACGCGTGCCGACCTGCCCAGTTAGTGAGATATCCGGATACATCTGCGCCACCGCGACGCCGACTTCAGCGGTCGCGGAATGCAGTTGCGCCTCCGCGCGGCGAATGTCTGGACGACGGCGCGCGAGCGTCGACGGCAAGCCGATCGGCACGACCGGCGGCACCGGCGGCAACGCGCGCGCATCGGACAGTTCCGCGTCGAGCGTGCCCGGCGCGTTGCCGGTCAGCACGGCGAGACCGTTCATCGCCTGCGCGATTTGTGCATCGAGCGTCGGCAGTTGCGCCTGCAACGATCCGACTTGCGCGCTCGCGCTCTGCACGTCCTGCTGGCTCGTCAGGCCGACGCGTGCCTGTTCGCGCGTGAGATCGAGAATCTGCTCTTCGGCGTCGATCTCGGCGAGTGTGATCTGCTTGATCGCCTGCGCGCCGCGCAATTGCGCATACGTGCGTGCGACTTCCGATTCGAGCGAAACGAGCGCGTCGTTGCGACTTTCGATTTCAGCCTGCGTCTGCGCATTCGCCGATTCCACCGAACGCCGCACGCGGCCAAAAAGATCGAGTTCCCACGATGCGTCGAAGCCGTCCTGAAACAGCGTGACCGGACCGGTCGCGGAATCGAGTCCCTGACGGATCTGCGCGCCGTTCGCGCCGAGACCGTCGAGCTTGTCGTACACGCCTTGCGATTCGAGCAGGCCTTTCAAGCCGAGTTGCTGACGCTTCACGCTCGCATTCGCGCTCAACTGCGGCAAGCCCTGCGCCGCCGCCGACACGCTCTCTTCCCGCGCCGCCGCGATGCGCAGCACCGCGCTCTGCAAATCGAGATTGCCCGCGATGGCGCGTTCGATCAGCGCATCGAGCGTCGCATCGTTGAACTGCTTCCACCAGCGCGGATCGGGATCGGCGGAAGTCTGCGCCGTCGATGGCGCGTCGGCATGGGGCACGCGCGGATCGTCCGGCGCGTTCTGCGCGCGCTGCGTGTCGCGCCAGTTATCGGGAACATCGGCTTTCGGCGGCGTGAAATCCGGGCCGACCGCGCACGCGCTCAATGCGAGCGCGAACATCGGAATGAACGGAATGATTGGACGCAGCTTCATCTCAATGCCCTCCCGCCTGGCCCGAAGCCTTCACGGGCGAAAAGAAAAACGTGAGCGGTATGAACATGAACGCGAAGATCGCGCACGCGGCGAACACGTCGAGATACGCGAGGATGGTCGCCTGCGATACGAGCGTCTTGTACATCTGCCCGGTCGCGGCGGACATCGCTTGCGACATCGTCTGGCCACTGTCCATCAGCGTGCGCGCGATGCGTTGCACCGACTCGTTGTACGGCTGATTGAGCGGCGTCAGATGCTCGACCATATGCGCCATGTTCGCCTGCGTGCGCTCGCGGATCATCGCGGTCGCGAGCGAGATGCCGATCGATCCCGCGACGTTGCGAAACATCGTGAAGAGCGCGGAGGCATCGTTGTTCAGCGACTTCGGCAGTGACAGATACGCGAGCGTCGTGACCGGCACGAACAGAAAGCCGATGCCGATGGATTGCGCGCTGCGCATCTTCGTCAGCGTCACGTAATCGACGTTCGGCACGAGATGATGCGAATACAAGAGCGCGCATCCCATCAGAAAGAAGCCGAACGCGACGAGAAAGCGCGTCTGGATCACGTTCATCAGCTTGCTGACGACGGGAATCAGGAACACGATGCAGATCGCGCCCGGCGAGAGCACGAGGCCCGCGAGCGTCGCCGTGTAGCCGAGCTGCTGTTGCGCGAGCTGCGGTATCAGCACGGCGCTGCCGTACAGCACCGATGCGAATCCGACGATAGCCGCCGAACCGAGCGCGAAGTTGCGATCTTTCATCACGCGAAGATCGACGACGGGCCGCTTCGCGTACAGCAGCCAGAATGTCGCGCCGACGATGCCTACCGCCGCGAGCACCGCGAACGTCACGATGAAGTTCGACGCGAACCAGTCGTCGTCCTCGCCGCGATCGAGAAATACTTGCAGACAGCCGAGCCCGAGCGCGATGAGGCTGATGCCGACCACATCGATGCCGATCTTCTTCGGGTCTTGCCGTTTTTCCCACGGCGGATCTTCGACGAACTGCATCACCGCGATGGTCGTCAGCACGCCCACCGGCACGTTGATGAGAAAGACCCAGCGCCAGGTGAAGTTATCGGTGATCCAGCCGCCGAGCGTCGGTCCGAGCACCGGCGCGACGACGATCGCCACCGCCGAGATCGAGAACGCGCGGCCGCGCTGCTCGGGCGGAAAGGTATCGAGAATGATCGATTGCTGGCTCGGTTGCAGGCCGCCGCCGAAGAAGCCCTGCAGAATCCGGAAGACGATCAGTTCACCGAGATTCGACGCGATGCCGCACATGAACGAGCAGACCGTGAACGCCCCGATGCAGATGAGAAAGTAGCGCTTGCGCCCGAGTATCTTCGAGAAGTACGCCGAAAGCGGCAGCACGATGCCGTTCGCGACGAGATAGGACGTGAGTGTCCACGTCGCTTCGTCGTAGCTCGCGGACATCGTGCCGGAAATGTGCGGCAGCGCGACGTTCACGATGGTCGTGTCGAGCACTTCCATGAACGCCGCGAGCGTGACGACCACGGCGATGAGCCACGGATTCGCGCTCGGCTTCCAGCCGCTGTGGTCGCGTTCCGCGGTGCTGTCGCTCATGATGTCAATGGCGCAGCATGACGGTCGGCACGACCGAAAGCCCGAGCGGCAGCGATGTGCCCGGCTTCAATCCATCGTCGATGACGATCTTCACCGGCACGCGCTGCACGATCTTCACGAAGTTGCCCGTCGCGTTTTCGGCGGGGAACGCGGAGAAGCGCGAGCCGCTGCCGAGCTGCACGCTGTCGACGTGGCCGTGCAGCTTCATGTCGGGATACGCATCGACGTCGATATCGACCTTGTCGCCCGGCTGCATCCGATCCAGTTGCGACTCCTTGAAGTTCGCGCTGATCCAGACGCGCGTCGTGACGAGCGAAAGTATCGACGTGCCCGCCTGCAGGAACGTGCCGTATTGCACGTTGCGCTTCGTGATCCAGCCATCGGCGGGCGCGCGCAGTTCCGTGTACGAGAGATTCAGTTGCGCCGATTCGACTTGCGCCTGCGCCTGCCGCACTTGCTGACGCCGCTCCTCGACGGTCGCCACGACTTGCGCGATCTGCTGCGGCACGAGGCTCGCGGTGCGGACCTGCGCACGCGCCTGCGCGACGTTCGCCTGCGCGCTCTTTTGCTGCGCGTCCGCGGTGTCGATGTTTTGTTGCGACGTCGCGCGGATATCGACGGAATGCTGCCGCTCGTACGCCGCGCTCGCCTGCGCGAGATTGGCGCGCGCGTTGAGCTCCTGCGCCTGGGCCTCTGCGAGCTGCGCGGGATACTGCACGCGCGCCACTTCGAGCTGCGTTTGCGCCGCGTGCAGTTGCGCCTGCGCGAGACCGAGCTGCGCGTTGGCCTGATCGAGTTGCGCCTGATAATCGCGCGGATCGATCCTGATGAGCAGATCGCCCTTGTGCACGAAGCGGTTGTCGTCGATGTTCATCGTCACGACATAGCCCGATACCTTCGGCGCGATCGTGACGGCATCGCCGTCGGTGTAGGCGTCGTCGGTGCTGACCTGATTGCGCGTCAGGAACCACCAGACGAACGCGCCGATCGCCAGCACCACGACGACGACGCCCAGAATGATCAGCGGCTTTTTGCCGGGCTTCTTGCGCGCTTTGTCTTCCGCTTTGTCTTCCGCTTTGTCGCCGTCGTCTTTCGCGTCCTTGCGATCATTCTCGCGCGCTTCGTCTTGAGTATCGGAGTCGTCTCGGTCTGACATCGCCGCTCGCTATCGGGTAATCGGATGAGTCCCGGACGAACGCCGGGCGAAGTTGCGCGAATGCCGGAGCGCTCGGACGCTCGATCAAGGCATTCGGAAGGCACACGATCAGCAAACGGTATTCCCTTACGGTTTCGATACGCGAAGGCGCAGCGGCGCGGGCGCAATGGCCAGCGATCCAGTCGCTTTGTAAAAGATGCAATTGCGCGCTCATTTCCCGCTAACTTTGCGAGCCGATCATCCGCTCTGAACCAAACAGACGGAGACTCATCATGTACAAGCACATTCTCGTCGCGGTCGGCACGAGCCTCAGCGAAAGCGCCCTGACCACCGCCATCACGCGCGCCCGCGACTGCAACGCGCGGCTGACCGCGCTGCACATCGTCGATCAGGCGCCGTGGTGGGCCATCGTCACCGCCGACAGCAATCCGGGCGAAACGCTCGATGTCATCGAGGATCACGCGCGCGCCGTCACGCGCTATGCGGCGCGATTGATCGATAGCGCGGGCATCGACGGCATTGCGCGCAGTGTCACGCAGCCGCTCGACGGCACGAGCGTCGGCGAACTGATCGCGCGCGAGGCGAAAGCGGCGGGCGCGGATCTGATCGTGCTCGGCGGCGAGGCGGAAACCGGCTGGCGGCACGGCGAAGCGCGTCTGCGCGATGTGGTGTGCTCGCACGCAACATGCGACGTGCTGATCGCGGCGCACGCGAGCGCACCGCTTTCCGCAGGATTGGCTCACGCGCGCGTCGCCGCTTCGTCGGCCTGCGCTGGCACGCGCGTATCACATCGTCAGAGCGCGCCGCGCAAGTGAGCTGCAAGCTGCACGATGCCGATCGAAATCTGCTTCTCACGTTTCGGATCGAGCCGGCCGACCGGCACGCTCGTCGATACCGCGACGCGCTTGCCCGCCGGCGTCATCCCGACGTAAGCCGCGAAACACGCGAGGCCTTCCGCGACTTCCTCGCGCTCGACCGCGAGACCGCTCGCGCGAATCGACGCGAGTTCGCGCAGTAGCGCCGCGCGCCGCGTGATGGTGCGCGGCGTCACCGCTTCGAGACGGTCGGGCAGGCGCTCGATCACGGCTTCATCGGTCATTCCGGAAAGCAGCGCCTTGCCGAGCGCGCAGCAATGCGCGGGCAGACGCGAGCCGAGATCCGACACGAGCCGCACCGGACGATGCGCGTCCTCGCGCGCGATGTAGACAACCTGCACGCCGTCGAGCACGGCGAGCTGCACGACCTCGTTGTGCTTGTTGATGAACGCGCCGGCGCCTTCGCGAAACGCGGCTTGCAGCTTGTCGTGCCGCACATAGGCGTTGCCGAGCTCGAAGAGACCGACGCCGATCATGTAGCCGTCGTCGCGCTTTTCGATCCATTGCATGCGCGCGAGCGTTTCCAGCATCAGATAAAGCGTGCTGCGCGAGAGGCCGGTTTGTTCCGCGAGCGCGGCCGCACGCACCGGTTTCGCGGCGGCGGCGAGCGCTTCGAGAATGTCGCTGGCGCGGCGCAGCGCGGGAACGTCGTAAGTTTTTTCCATGACCGCATTATTCCAACGGGTTGGACATTTAATCAACCCAATGGACACTCTTCGACACGCGGGCTACGATCGGCATTCCTTTCCCGCCTGTCATCGCATTCATGCAAACCGTCAACGTCTCCTCCTGTCTGCCCGAAGATTTCGCCGACGCCGTGCTGATCGGCCGTGTCTGGCGCCCTGCGCCCGTGAACGGTCCCGCCGTCGTCGCGGTGCGCAAGGGCGAAGTGTTCGACATCACGCGCGCCGCGCCGACCACCGCCGACCTCTTCGATCACGCCGATGCGCTCGACATCGCCCGCAACGCCGAAGGCGAGCATCTCGGCAACGTTCAGGATCTGCTGCAAGCGACGCTCGATGCATCCGCCGGCGGCCTGCGCCTGCTCGCGCCCTGCGACGTGCAGGCGGTGAAGGCGTGCGGCGTCACGTTCGCGGTGAGTTTGCTGGAGCGCGTCATCGAAGAGCAGGCGGGCGGCGACGCAAGCCGCGCGCAGGAAGTGCGCGACACGATCAACAAGCTGATCGGCGCGGATCTGTCGAAGATCGAGCCCGGCTCGGACGCCGCGATGAAGCTGAAGGCCGAACTGGAGCGTCGCGGCGCGTGGTCGCAATACATGGAAGTGGGAATCGGGCCGGACGCGGAAGTGTTTTCGAAGTCGCAGCCGATGTCGTCGGTCGGGTTCGGCGCGGATGTCGGCCTGTATCCGACGTCGAAATGGAACAACCCGGAGCCGGAGATCGTGCTGGCGGTGAATGCGCGTGGCGAGATCGTCGGCGCGACGCTCGGCAACGACGTGAATCTGCGCGATATCGAAGGCCGCAGCGCGCTGTTGCTGGGCAAGGCGAAGGACAACAACGCGTCGTGCGCGATCGGCCCGTTCGTGCGTCTTTTCGACGAGCGCTTCACGCTGGATTCGGTGCGCGCGACGAGCGTGTCGCTGCGCATCGAAGGCGCGGACGATGGCTTCGTGCTCGAAGGCGTGAGCCACATGAGCGAGATCAGCCGCGATCCGGCGGATCTCGTCACGCAGACGCACGGCGCGCATCATCAGTATCCGGATGGATTCATGCTGTTCCTCGGCACGATGTTCTCGCCGATCAAGGACCGCGACACCGAAGGCGGCGGCTTCACGCATCATCTCGGCGATGTCGTGACGATCTCGACGCCCAGTCTCGGCGCGCTCGTCAATACGGTGAAGCTGTCGACGGAAATCGAGCCGTGGACGTTCGGGGTGCGGGCGCTGTATCGGAGTCTTGCGGCGCGGGGGCTGGTTTAACGCGCTCTAAGAAGCCCCGAACCGAAACCCCTTCGCTGCCCCTCTCGTCACCAGTTGCACCGGCGTTTCCATATACGGCGACAAGTCTCTCTGCCGCCGCTTCTCCACGAGCGCCTTCACCGCGACATCCAGACCGAACACCGCCTGCCGCGCGCCGAATTGCTCGACGGTCGCAAGCAGGCGGCCGTCGTCGAGCATCGGCTGCACGGTTTCGATGTTGTTGTAGCCCGTCACCAGCACGCGGCCCCTTTTTCCGGCGATGCGGATCGCGTCGATCGCGCCCATCGCGATGTTGTCGTTCGCGCAGAGCAAGCCGCGCAAGTCCGGATGCGCATAGAGCATCTCCAGCGCACTCGCCTTGCCGCTTACGAGGGTCCAGTCGCCGCTGTCCACGGCGGCGATACGCATGCCCGCCGCGTTCATCGCGTCCGTGAAGCCGACCGTGCGCTGCTGCGCGTTGCGATCGTTCGCCGGCCCGCCGATGATCCCGACTTCATCGCCCGCCTTCAGCTTCGAGCCGAGATACCCACCGACGAGCCTCGCCCCGCGCCGGCTGTCCGGTCCGACGAACGGAATCGTGACGCGCGCCGCGTCCTGAGCGGCTTCGTCGAAAGGATTGTCGATGGCGATCACGATGATGCCCGCCGCGATCGCCTTCGCCGCCACCGGCAGCAGCGCCTTCGAATCCGCCGGCGCGATGACGATCGCGTTGACCTTCGCTTCGATGAGCGACTCGACGATGTGAATCTGCCCGGCGACGTCGTTGTCGGTGAGCGTGCCGTTCGTCGTGAGATCGAGCTGCGATGCGTAATGGCGCTGATAGTTGCGCGCGCCTTCGATCATCGACACGACGAACGGATCGCCGAGCGACTTCATCACGAGCGCGACGGTCGCCTTGTCCGATGCCGCGCGCACGTCGCGCACGCGCGCGAACGCACACGCGCTCATGGCGCATGCGGCAAGCAGGCGGCGGCGGACGAGGCTCGTCATGAAATTTTGAGACGGATGAAAACGTCCCATTGTAGACGCACGCGGTCGGCCGTCCGATGAGGACAAATTCTCAGCGCGAGGCCGCTTCCACGAGCGCGGCCGCGCCGTTATCCGCTGCTTCGACGTTCATTTTTTCCACGCGAGCGCGATGAACTCGGCGCACAGCGCTTCCATGCCGAGCGCGTCTTCATCGTCGAAGCGGTTCGGCACGGGGCTATCGACGTCCCACACGCCGATCAGCGCGCCGTCGCTTCCGACGAGCGGCACGACGATCTCCGAGCGCGACGCCGAATCGCAGGCGATGTGGCCCGGAAACGCGTGCACGTCCGGCACCACCTGCGTGCGCCGTTCGCGCGCCGCCGTGCCGCAGACGCCGCGTCCAAGCGCGATCCGCACGCACGCCGGCTTGCCCTGAAACGGCCCGACGACGAGTTCGGTGCCGTCGAACAGATAGAAGCCGGCCCAGTTCAGATCCGGCAGCGTGTGATAGATGAGGGACGAAAAATTCGCCGCGTTGGCGATGAAGTCGGTTTCATCGGCGATGAGCGCGCGGGCTTGCTGCAGCAGATCGTCGTATTGCGCGGCCTTGGTCGCGTGCGTGGCTTCGGAAATCGAGAACATGAAACGGCGGCCAATGTGTCGAAAAGTGTCGCCGACGATAGCACATCGATCCGCACGACGCTGCGCGCACCGCGCGTCGAAAGCTGGCTGCAAAGCCGTGTCGCAAAGCTTGGAACTGACGATTGCATCGCCTAGTGTGAAAGCGCACCGGGTCTGCGGTTTGCAATGGTCGCGCAGCGCGTTTCGAATTCCGCTGAACAAAATGCTTCGGGATTTCCCTGCTTTACTTCGCCGCGCCGTCGGTCTTAAATAAATCAACTTGATTTAATTAATGGCCACGACTCGATGGCCGGCTACTTCGGAGACAGCGCGTGAAATCCCCAAGCGGCAGAGGCAGCAATTCCGCGAGCGTGCGCCGGTACAACGAACGTCTGCTGTTGCAGGCGCTGCGGCGCACCGAGCCGGCATCGAAGGCCGATCTCGCGCGTCACGCGAATCTCACGAGCACGGCGGTCGGCAGCATCGTCGAATCGTTGGAAAATGCGGGCCTGATCGAATACACCGGTCGTCGTCTCGAAGGCCAGCGCGGTCAGCCCGCGTCGCTGATCCGGCTCGATCCGCGCGGCGCGTTCGGTATCGGCGTGCGGCTGGATCGCACGGGCATCGAAACGGTGCTCGTGAATTTCGCCGGCGACGTGCTCGCCCGCAGCGCGCTGGACGCCATCCTGCCGCATCCGTCCGAAGTGCTCAAAATCGTGCAACGCGATGTCAAAAGCATGCTTCGCCTGCTTTCCGAGCCGGAGCGCGAGCGGCTGACGGGCATCGGCATCGCGCAGCCCTTCAATCTCGGCAGCTGGCTGCGCGAACTCGGCCTGCCCGCCGAACGCTTCCGCGCGTGGGACGAAACCGATTTCGCCGATGAACTGGCGCGCACGCTCTCGCTGCCGGTTTTCAGCGAAAACGACGGCAACGCCGCCGCGACGGCCGAGCTTTTCTACGGCCACGGCCGCAGTTGCGACGACTTCGTCTATCTCTTTCTCGGCTCCGCGATTGGCGGCGGCATCGCGATCAACGGCGACTGCCTGCGCGGCGCGTCGGGCAATGCGGGCGACATCGGCGTGATTCCGGTGCCGCCAAGCCGCCTGCCGTCCGCGCCGCAACCGGCCGGCCAGTGGGACATCCTGCTGTCGCGCGCATCGCTGAACGCGCTCGTGCGGCATCTCAACTACTGTGGCGCCGCGGCGGATAACCGCGTCGATCTGCAGGCTTGCATCGAGCGCAGTCTTCCCGCCGTCGACGAATGGATCGACGACTGCATCGAAGCGCTCGCGCCCGCCCTGCGCGCGACGCTCTGCGTGCTCGACGTGCCGATGGTCGTGATCGATTCCGACATCGACGGCGGCCTCCTCGACAAGCTCGTCGCACGTCTGTCGACGACGCTCGCCGCCAACGCGCCCGAAGCGCGCGGCACCCCGACGCTCGTGCGCGGCTCCTTCGGCCCGGATGCGGGCGCGATCGGCGCGGCCACGTTGCCGATGTTCTTCAACTTCTCACCGCGCGCGGCGATCCGCCACGCGGGCATCAAACCGCAGGAGATGAACCATGCCGCATGATGCTTCCAGCCGACCGCCGCTGCTCGAAATGCGCGGCATCAGCAAAACCTTTCCCGGCGTGCGCGCGTTGAACGACGTGCGTCTGTCGGTCTATCCCGGCGAAGTGCATTCGCTGATGGGCGAAAACGGCGCGGGCAAATCCACGCTGATGAAAATCCTCTCGGGCGCGTATCAGGCCGATGCGGGCGGAGAAATCCTGATCGACGGCAAGACCGTCACCATCGGCGGGCCGCTCGCCGCGCGCGCGCTCGGCGTCGCGGTGATCTATCAGGAACTGAGCCTCGCGCCGAATCTTTCCGTCGCGGAGAACATTTACGCGGGGCGCGAATTGCGGCGCGGCAGGCTCGTCGATCGCGCGGGCATGGAGCGCGGGTGCACCGACGTGCTCAAGCGTCTCGGTGCGAACTTCAAGCCGCATACGCTCGTCGGCGACCTGTCGATCGCGGAGCGGCAACTCGTCGAAATCGCGCGCGCCGTGCATGCTCACGCGCGCATCCTCGTGATGGACGAGCCGACCACGCCGCTCTCCTCGCGCGAAACCGATCGCCTGTTCGAGCTCGTGCGGCAACTGCGCGAGGAAGGCATCGCGATCATCTACATCAGTCATCGGATGGCGGAGATTTATGAACTGAGCGACCGCGTTTCGGTGCTGCGCGACGGCGCGTACGTCGGCACGCTGATGCGCGACGAACTCTCCGCCGACAGCCTCGTCAAGATGATGGTCGGCCGCGACATCTCCGGCTTCTACAAGAAGCAGCACGCGCCTTACGATCCGGGCAACGTCGTGCTGTCCGTGCGCGATATGGCGGACGGCAATCGCGTGAAAGGATGCAGCCTCGATCTGCACAAGGGCGAAGTGCTGGGCATCGCGGGACTCGTCGGCGCGGGACGCACGGAGTTCGCGCGTCTGATCTTCGGCGCGGAACCGGCGATACGCGGCGAAGTGTCGATGCACGGGAAGCCGCTCAAGCTGCGCACGCCGCGCGACGCGATCGATGCCGGTCTCGTCTATCTGACGGAAGACCGCAAGGGCCAGGGCCTCTTCCTCGACATGAGCGTGCGCGACAACATCAATATCACCGTCGCCGGACGCGATGCGAAAGCCGGCGTGATGGACCTGCCGCGCGGCAACGCGCGCGCGAAAGACGCCATCGCCGCGCTGACCATCCGCGTGCCGAACATGCGCGTGAACGTGGGCGCGCTGTCAGGCGGCAATCAGCAGAAGGTGCTGCTGTCGCGCCTGCTCGAAACCAAGCCCGAAGTGCTGATTCTCGACGAGCCGACACGTGGCGTCGATATCGGCGCGAAGTCGGAGATTTATCGAATCATCAACGATCTCGCGCGGTCGGGCGTCGGCGTGATCGTCATCTCGAGCGAGCTGCCGGAAGTGATCGGCGTGGCGGACCGCGTGCTCGTGATGCGCGAAGGCGAAATCGCGGGCGAACTCGGCGGCCATTCGGGCAAGCCGATTTCGCAGGAAGGGATCATCGAACTGGCGACGGGCTCGAAGGTCGCGCTCGATCAGGCGGCTTAAAGGATATCTGGAGAGAGACATGGCTAACACGACGAAACACCACGACAGCGCGCCGGTTGCGAAGGCGGAGAGCGTATCGCAGCGGCAGAACCGCATCGAGCATCGCGAACGCATGCAGGTGCTGATGCGAACCGCGGGCATGCTGCCCGTGCTGATCCTGCTGTGCATCGGCTTCGGCATCGTCACCGACGGCTTCTTCAGCTTCCAGAATCTGTCGATCGTCACGCAGCAGGCATCGATCAACATCGTGCTCGCGGCGGGCATGACTTTCGTGATTCTGACGGGCGGCATCGACTTGTCGGTCGGCTCGATTCTCTCGGCGGGCGCGGTCGCCGCACTGCTCGCATCGAACATTCCGGGATGGGGATGGCTCGGCATTCCCGCCGCGCTCGCCGTCGGTCTCGGCTTCGGCGTCATCAACGGATTGCTGATCGCGCTGCTCAAGCTGCCGCCGTTCATCGTGACGCTCGGTTCGCTGACCGCCGTGCGCGGTATCGCGCGGCTCATCGGTCACGATACGACGATCTTCAATCCGCAATTGCCGTTCGCGTTCATCGGCAACGACACGCTCTTCGGCGTGCCCTGGCTCGTCATCATCGCGCTGCTCGTCGTGCTGGTGTCGTGGTTCATCCTGCGACGCACGGTGCTCGGACTGCGCATCTATTCGGTCGGCGGCAATCCGGAAGCGGCGCGTCTTTCCGGCATCAAGGTGTGGGGCATCCAGCTTTTCGTCTACGCGATCTCGGGCCTGCTCGCCGGTCTCGGCGCCGTGATGTCGGCCGCGCGTCTCTACGCCGCGAACGGTTTGCAACTCGGCCAGTCGTATGAACTCGACGCCATCGCCGCGGTCATTCTCGGCGGCACGAGCTTCGTCGGCGGCGTGGGTTCGATCGTCGGCACGCTGGTCGGCGCACTCATCATCGCGGTGCTCTCCAACGGCCTCGTGCTGCTCGGCGTGTCGGATATCTGGCAGTACATCATCAAGGGCCTCGTGATCATCGGCGCGGTGGCGCTCGATCGTTACCGTCAGCGCGGCTCGGCTCGCACCTGATCTGGCTAAACCGGGCGCATTCGGGTCCGCTTGCGCCCGCCCTCAAAAATATGGACCACCCCGGAGACAACAACATGCGCAAACACAACAAGCTTTTCGCCAGCGTCGCACTCGCTCTCGGTTTCACGATGTCGCTATCCGCGCACGCCGCCGACAAGCAGTTGAAGTCCATCGGCATCACGGTCGGCTCGCTCGGCAATCCGTACTTCGTGACGATCTCGAAGGGCGCGGAAGCGAAGGCCAAGACGCTCAATCCGAACGTGAAGGTGACGGCTGTTTCGTCGGATTACGACATGAACAAGCAGTTCACGCAGATCGACAATTTCATTTCGGCGAAGGTCGACATGATCCTGCTGAACGCCGTCGATCCGAAGGCGATCGAGCCGGCGGTGAAGAAGGCGCAGAAGGCGGGCATCGTCGTGGTCGCGGTGGACGTCGCGGCGGCCGGCGCGGACGCGACCGTGCAGACCAACAATGTGCAGGCCGGCGAGATTGCCTGCGATTATCTGGCGAAGAAGCTCAACGGCAAGGGCAACGTGGTGATCGAGAACGGGCCGCAAGTGTCGGCGGTGATCGATCGCGTGAACGGTTGCAAGAGCGTGCTCGCGAAGAACCCGGGCATCAAGGTACTTTCCGACGATCAGGACGCGAAAGGCTCGCGCGAAGGCGGCATGAACGCGATGCAGGGTTATCTGACGCGTTTCCCGAAGCTCGACGGCGTGTTCGCGATCAACGATCCGCAAGCGATCGGCACGGACCTCGCGGCGAAGCAACTGCA
Organism: Caballeronia sp. LZ008; assembly: GCF_031451435.1. NCBI lineage: Bacteria > Pseudomonadati > Pseudomonadota > Betaproteobacteria > Burkholderiales > Burkholderiaceae > Caballeronia > Caballeronia sp. LZ008. The sequence goes on from NZ_JARUXK010000003.1 coordinate 1,229,340, forward strand.
TCGGAACAACATCGTGATTACGTCGGTGGATGGCGCGCCCGATATCGAAACCGCGCTCAAGACCGACACGATGGTTCAGGCGTCGGCGAGCCAGGATCCGTGGGCGATGGCGCAGCAGGCGGTGAGCGTCGGCTACGATCTGATGAACGGCAAGAAGCCCGCCAACTCGACGATCCTGTTGCCGTCGACGCTCGTCACGCGCGACAACGTCGGCAGCTATAAGGGATGGTCGTCGCCGCGATGAGCGACATCGTCGCTATTTGATCGGCACCACGCGCAGCGCGCTCGGCTTGTCCGGCGCGCTCGACCGATCCACGACGACGAGCCGTTTGCGCGCGACGTCCACCGCCACGCCGCGCGGCGATTGCAGATCGTCGGCGATGACCGTCGCGCGGCCGCGCTTCGAGATGCTGCATACGGCGTGCGCGCCGCATTTCGTGAAGAGCCGGCCGTCGGGCGTCGCGGCCATCAGGTCGGGCGCATCGACGGTCGCGAAGACATCGCTCGCCGGCACGGGCGCGCTCGCCGCCCGCGCCGACTGCAAGTCCACCTGATAGATGCGGTTCGCGGCCTGATCGCTGATGTAGAGCGTGTCGCCGACCGTAGCCAAGCCGACCGGCTTGCCCAATCCGGTGACGATGTCGCGCTCGATCACCTGCCGCGGCGCCGTGCCACGCGTAATCACGCTGACGCCGCCTTCTGCCGGCGCGCCACCCTCCTCCATGAACCAGCTCGACAGAAACGTGCCGCCATCGAGCACGAGCAGGCCGACACGCCGCCGCGCGGAATTCGTGTCCGATGCGAGCGCGACCTGACCGCTCGGCGCGACATCGTAGATCGCGGCCGACGTGCCGAAGCCGAATTGCTCGACGAGCAGATGACCGTTCGGCGCGAACGCGATCTGGCTCAGGCTCGTGCGTTCGCCCTCGGCTGCCGGAATGCGCGCGTAGAGCGAAAAGGCGGGCGCGTCCTCTTCGCCGATATGCGACGTCATCACGACGCCGTTGGTCCGGTCGTCGGTGACGAACACGGCGCCGTCCGAATCGCGCACTGCGACGCCGTTTGGCGTGCCCGCGAGCGGGACGGTTTGCACGGCCGCGTCCTGCGGGACGGAGCCGCACGCCGCGAGAAACATCGTCATTGCGATTGCCGCCATCAGCCGACGCTTCATGCGCTTCTCCCGTCGATGAGCCCGGCGCAAGGGCGTCGGACCGAACGACCAATATAGCGCGGCTTGCGACGGGTCAATCCGGCGAAGCGTCGTATCCGCGCTTGAATGCGGACGCCCGGGCCGGCCGTTCCCATGCCGCCAGCCGTTGCAGCGCGACGAGTCCGAGCAGCGCGAGCGCGAGTCCCAACGTGAAATCAGCGTGTACGCCCGCACGGTCGACGATCGTGCCGCCGACCGCCGATCCCACCGCAATCGCCACCTGGATGATGCTCACGAACATTGCGGAGCCCGCTTCGGGCAAGTCCGCCGTGCCGCGCTGAATCCACACGCTGAAGCACAGCGGCAAGGCGCCGAACGCAATGCCCCACAGCAGCATCCCCGCCGTTTCGCCGATGATCGAGTGCTCCAGCAGCAGCATCGACGAAATCGCGCCGAGCAGCAGCAACACCATCGCGGCGACCGACTTCTTGAGATGACCGGAGACGACCATCGACATCAGCGCATTCGAGAAGAAGCCGACGAGGCCGAAGCCGAAGAGCAGCAGCGTGATCGTGCTCAACGAGAAGTCCTGTTCGAGCAGCGGCGCGATGTACGTGTAGGTCGAGAAATGCGCGCCGAAAACGAGCGCGACCATCAGCATGCTCAATCGCGTGTGAGGACGCGCGAGCAGCTTTCTGAAATCGGCGATGCGCAACGCCGATGCCGACGGCAACGAAGGCACGAGCAGCGCCTGTGCAATCAGCGCCACGGCGACGAGTCCCGCCGTCGCCGCGAACGAGAAACGCCACGACGCGAACGACGCGATGAACGTGCCGAGCGGCACGCCGACGACCGTCGCGAGCGTCACGCCGGTCAGAATGGTCGCGGTGGCCTTCGCTGCATCTTTCGGCTGCACGAGTCGCGGCGCGGCGGCGGTCGCAAGGGTCCAGAAGCCGCCCAACGCGGCGCCGAGCATGGCGCGGCCCGCGAGCATGACCGGCAGATTGTTCGCGACGGCGCTGACGAGGTTCGCGATCAGAAGGACGGCGGTGAGGAGCAGGAAGACATATCGCCGATCCATTCGACCCGCGCTGACTATGAGCGTCGGGGCGAATATCGCGGCCATGACGCCGGGCGTCGTCACCATGAGACCCGCGACGCCGGGCGACACGCCGAGATCGTGCGCGATCTGCGGCAGCAAGCCGACGGGCAGGAATTCGGCCGTCACGAACGCGAACGCGCTCACGGCCACGGCGATGACGGCGAGCCATTGGCGCATCGACGTCGAACGTCCTTCCGGCGATGCTGCAATTGCTGGTGTATCGATTTGCATGATGGCACTGAGGCTAGATTGGAGTTGGCCACTTTAAGCGCGCTTCCAATCGGGAAAAAGCCGTGTGCCTTGAACAGAGATGCCGGCGCGGACGAACAATGTCCGCGCCGGCTGGTGAATCAGCCCTGCACGAATGCGAGCAGGTCTGCGTTGAGGACGTCCGCGTTGACGGTCAGCATGCCGTGCGAGAAGCCCGGATACGTCTTCAGCGTGCCGTTCTTCAGCAGCTTGATGGACTTCAGCGCGGCATCGGCGATCGGCACGATCTGGTCATCCTCGCCATGCAGAACGAGCGTGGGGACGGAGATCGACTTGAGATCTTCGGTCTGATCCGTTTCCGAGAACGCCTTGATGCCCTCGTAGTGCGCCTTGGCGCTGCCCATCATGCCCTGACGCCACCAGTTCTGGATGACGCCCTGATGCACCGTCGCGCCCGGGCGGTTGAAGCCGTAGAACGGACCTGCGGGCACATCGACGAAGAACTGCGCGCGGTTGTCCGCGAGCCCTTTGCGCAAACCGTCGAAGACGTCGATAGGCAGGCCTTCCGGGTTGGCTTCCGTCTTCAGCATGAGCGGCGGCACAGCGCTGACGAGGACCGCCTTCGCGACGCGTCCCGCCGGTTCGCCGTGCTTCGCGACATAGCGGGCGACTTCACCGCCGCCCGTCGAATGTCCGATATGGATTGCGTTGCGCAGATCGAGCGCCTCGACGACCGCGAAGGCGTCGGCGGCGTAGTGATCCATGTCGTGACCGTCCGAGACTTGCGACGAGCGGCCGTGTCCGCGCCGGTCGTGCGCGATCACGCGATATCCCTTCTGGACGAAAAACAGCAATTGCGCGTCCCAATCGTCGGAAGAAAGCGGCCAGCCGTGATGGAAAACGATGGGCTGCGCGTCCTTCGGGCCCCAATCCTTGTAGAAAATTTCGACGTTATCTTTGGTCGTGACGAACGGCATGACAATCCTCTCTCGTTGATGGGATGGAGCGGGATGCCGGCTGGGCGGATCGCTCAGCCGGCTGCGACGTTCTCGCGGGTAGAACAGTACACGTTTGCCCATTTTGTTGCCCAATCGTGCGCCGGGCATGCCGATTATGTGCGGACAGAAATGTCATCGGTGCGACATCGTAATATATTCCCGGATATAGCCCATTTCGAGCGACCCCATGTTTCGAGGAATCATGTCGTCATCGAGCCAGAGCAATTCGAGTAGCCCATATATCGAGATTGGCGGCGCGGTGCAAAGGCCGCTGACGCTCGATGTCGCCGCAATGCGCGAATTCGGGCGCGTGAGCATCGAACCGTTCGATCTCGTGTGCTTTTCGACGGGCCGCTACATTCGACCGATGGGAAGCTATCGCGGCGTGCCATTGCGCGTGCTGCTCGACGCCGCGGGCGTGCGCCGGCCGGACAACACTGATTTCAAGCGCACCGTGTTCCTCGCGTACGCGCACGATGGCTATGCGGTGACGTTCTCCTGGCACGAGCTTTTCAATACGCCGATCGGCGCGCAGGTGATTGCGCGTATGAGTGCGAGGATCGCGAACTTGGCATCGAGGACGGATTGCCGGTGCTCGTTTCCGGCGCGGACACGGTGCGCGCGCCGCGCCATCTGAAGCGCCTCGCGCGCGTCGATGCCCACGTTCTGGGTGCGTCGCATCGATGAACGGATCGGCCGATCGCATGCTGTTCGCGCGGGAAATCGGCGCGACGATCACTTCGGCGAAGGAAGTCGCGCTTGCGCGAGGCGTTGAGACGACGTGTGCGCCGGGTTGTCCGCGATGTGAGGATTTTGTGATCCGGTATCCGGACACGCCCTAGATCGCCGCGCACAGACCGGGACTCGCGCTCGTTCGTTCCAAACTCAGAATTTCCCCACTCGAATAGGCGCCTCGCATCTCGCGAGGCGTTTCTTCTTTCAGAGTTATCCGTATGAATTTTCAGTTAAGGATGGCTGAAAATTCGGAGTTCTCTGCCGCTAAGCAGTGGCGCGCAGACGCTGACCCCGCCGACTCAATCCCGAAAAGAATCATGAATAAGGGTTTTTACAAACTCGTCTATAGCCGCGTGCGGCATATGCTCGTCGCCGTCGCGGACTTCGCCAGCGCTCATCGCACCGCGCCCGGCGCGCGTCGTCCCGCGACGCGCTCTCATCACGCCGGGTCCGTGCCCGCATTGCGCGCGCTCGTTCTCGCCGCGATGGTCCTTATCGGCAATGTCATCCTGAGCGCGCCGTCAATTGCACAGATAGTCGCGGTGCCCGGCTCGGGCGCTCAAGTCATAGAGACGCAAAACGGGTTGCCGCAAGTCAATATCTCGCGACCCAGTTCGGCGGGCGTGTCGGTCAACAATTATTCACAATTCGACGTCCAGCGCCAGGGCGCGATCCTGAATAACGCTGCAACCATCACGCAGACGCAACAGGCCGGATACGTGAATGGCAATCCGAATCTGACGCCCGGTCGTGAGGCGCGGATCATCGTCAATCAGGTGCAGAGTAATTCGCCGTCGCAATTGCGCGGGTATCTCGAAGTGGCGGGATCGCGCGCAGAGGTGGTCGTCGCGAATCCGCAAGGGATTCGGGTCGACGGCGCGGGTTTCATTAATACGTCCCGAGCCGTGTTGACGACCGGAACGCCGAATTTCGGGCCATCGGGGAATCTGACGGGCTTCAACGTCACAGGCGGGACGATCACGGTACAAGGCGCCGGTCTCAATGTGACGAACGTCGATCAGGTCGATCTATTGAGTCGCGCTATTCAAGCCAACGCGGCGATTTATGCGAACAACCTGAACGTGGTCGCGGGCGCGAATCAGATCGATCACGACACGCTCAACGCTACGCCGATCGCGGGCACTGGTCCGGCGCCGTCGGTGGCGATCGACGTCGGCGCGCTCGGTGGCATGTATTCGAATCGCATCTATCTGACATCCAACGAATACGGTGTGGGCGTCAGCAATCGCGGGATTCTGGCGGCGCAGGCCGGCGATCTGACGCTCAAGTCCAATGGCCAGCTCGTGCTCGCGGGAACGACGAACGCAAGCGGGAGCATGAGCGTATCGGCGCGCGATGGCATCGATAACAGCGGCGTGACGTATGCTCAGCGCGACGTGATCGTCGCGACATCGGGCGCGCTGACGAACAGTGGCACGCTCGCGGCGCAGCGGAATACGAGCGTCAATGCGGGCAGCGTCGCATCGACTGGAACGCTCGGCGCGGGCGTCAATCAGGATGGCACGGTCGCGCAAGGCGGCGATTTGACCGTTCTGGCTTCGGGCGCACTGAATGCGACTGGCCGGAACGTCGCGGGCGGCAACGCGACGCTTGCGGCCAGCAGCCTCAATCTCGCAAGCAGCCAGACGGCGGCAAACGGGAACGTGTCGCTCGCAGCGAACGGGGGCGACCTGAATCTATCCGGCGCGACGACGAGCGCCGGCGGGTCGATCAACGCCGACGCGACGGACGCGCTCATCAACGACCACGGCACGATGACCGCCGGCAACGGCCTGACGCTCAACGCGGGCCGTGTGTCGAATCAAAGCGGTCAGGTTTCGGCGCATGGGCCGCTCGTCATCCAGTCGGCCGGGCAGATTGCCAATCAGCGCGGCTCTTTCGTATCTGACGGCACAATGCAGGTGCGCGGCGGCGTCATCGCGAACAGCCAGGGGACGATGCAAAGCGCTGCGGCCCTGTCGGTATCGGGTACATCGCTCGACAACACCGCGGGGCGCATCACCTCGCTCAATGGCGATGGTCTGACGATCACCACAACGGGCCAGCTCACGAACGCGGCCGGGACCACCGCCAGCGGCGCGCAAGGCGGAGTGATCGGCGGCAATGGTGCGGTCACGCTGCGAGGCGGAAGCATCGCCAATCACGGCACGGTGAACGCGCAGACGGACTTGCAAGTCACGGGCGCCTCGCTCGATAACAACAGCGGAACGCTTCGCGCGGCGAACAACGCGACTGTCGATGCCGGCGCGCAGTTGACGAATAGCGGCGGGACGATCTCGGCGGGCCAGCGCGCCAAGCTCAACGCGCGCACGCTCGATAACAGCGGCGGCACCACGCAAGCCGCGCAACTGGCCATCACGGCCACGAATCTGGCCAATCGCGCGGGCGTCATCACGCAGACGGGCGCGGGGCCGATGTCTGTCGCGGTGTCGGGCACGCTCGACAATTCGAACGGCGGCAGGCTGGAGAGCAACAGCACCGACCTTACGCTCGCTCCCGCCACGCTCATCAACGACGGCGGCACGATCACGCATGCCGGCAACGGCACGCAGATCGTCGATGCGGGCAACGGCGCGGGCACGCTGTCGAACGCGGGCGGCACGATTCAGAGCAACGGGCAAGTCGTGGCGCGGGCCGGTACCTTCGACAATGCATCGGGCAAGCTCACCGGTCAGAACGGACTGGCGGCGACGGTTGTGGGCGCGCTGAACAACACGAACGGCAAGCTGCTGTCGAACAAGGATCTGAGCCTTGCCAGCGGCACGCTGATCAATAACGGCGGGCAGATCGGCGCGGGCGCGAACGCCTCGGTTCATACCGGATCGCTGACGAACAACGGCGGCTCGATCGTCGCTCCGAATCTCACGTTGACGAGCGACAGCACGCTCGATAACAACGGCGGCGACATCGAGGCGAATCAGCTTGCGCTGACGGCGGCCGACCTCCTGAACCGCGGCGGCACAATCACGCAGTACGGCGCGTCGCCGATGGACTTCAACGTCAATGGCACGTTCGACAATTCGAACGGCGGCACGCTGCAGAGCAACAGCACCGATCTGACGCTTGCGCCCGCGGCGCTCATCAACGACGGCGGCGCGATTCTCGCCGCCGGATCCGGCACGCTGACGATCGCGCCCGGCAACGGTGCGGGCGCGTTCTCGAACGCGGGCGGCAAGATCGTCGCCGCTGGCCGGATCGAAGCGCAAGCGGCCAGCCTGAACAATGCGAAGGGTGTGCTGGCCGCGCAGGGCGACATCGCGGCCAACGTCGCGGGCGGGGTGGACAACACGCAAGGCGCGATCCGCGCGCTGTCGTCGCTGTCGCTCGCGAATGGCGGCGCGCTGACCAACACGAACGGGCAGATCCAGTCCGGCACGGGCGCCGCTGGCGATGCGAGCACGCTAAATGTGCGGGCGTCGTCCATCGACAATACGAACGGTCTCGTCGGCAATCTCGGCACCGGCGAGATGACGGTCGAAGGCGGCAGCCGTATCATCAACACCGGCGGCGTGATGACGGGCAACGGCAAGATCGCCGTCGATACCGCGACGCTCGTCAACACGCAGGGCGCGCAGCTGAGCGGCGCGAACCTCACGGTGCAGGCGGACACCGTGGACAACAGCGCGGGCCGGATCGGCAGTCTCGCCGGCTCGAACGGCGATGTCGCCATCACGACGACCGGTGCGATCACGAACGCGAACGGTCAGATCGGCGCCACGCGAGACCTGTCGGTGAGTGCGACCGCGCTGATGGGCGGCGGCGCGTACAGCGCAGCCCACGATGTGGCGGTGCGCGTGCAGGGAGATTTCGCGCCCACTCCGGATGTTCAGTTCAACGCGGGGCACGATCTGACTTTCACGTTGCCCGGCACGTTCACCAACGGCGCGCTGCTTCAGGCGGTCAACAATCTCGGCATCGACGCGGGCGATATCGTCAACAGCGGCACGCTGATGGCGGGCGGCACGCTCACGACGCACTCGAACGCACTAGACAATACCGGCGCGATCGTCGGCGGCAGCGTCTCGCTCAACGCGACGCAAACCATCAGGAACGCCGGGCCGACTGCGCTGATCGGCGCAACGGACAGCGACGGCCTGCTCGAGTTGCTCGCGCCCACGATCGAGAATCGCGACGACACGACGATGACCGACACGCAGGCCACGACCGCGATTTTCGGTCTGGGCCGCGTCGTGCTGGCGGGCGGCAAGGACGCGAACGGCGACTACACGAAAGCGAACCTGATCCGCAACCAGTCGGCGCTGATCGAATCGGCGGGCGATATGGAACTGCACGCCGATCAAGTGACTAACACCCGCACGACGATGACCACGACCGGCCTGAATCAGCAGGTCGATCCGGCGCTGCTGGACCAGTTGGGCATCAGCATGTCGGGATGTACGGCCGTGGTGATGGCCGCCTGTTCGGGCCAGGACGTGGGCTGGACCAGCTCGACCCCGGATATGATCGGCGGCGTCAACATCGAGCCGCCGCACGGCGGGCAGTGGAACAGTGGCTATCAGTACACGACTTACACGGGCGTGGCGGTGGCGAACCTGATCGCCGGCATCAGTCCGCAGGCGCAGATCGTGGCCGGCGGCAAGGTCGATGCGTCGTCGGTGGGGCTGTTTCAGAACTACTGGAGCGCAGTGGCGGCGGCGGGCGATCTCTCGATGCCAGTCTCGCTCGACCAGAACAGCTGGCGGGGCCAGAGTGCGCCGCAAGTGCAGGTAACGTACTCGGGCTACTACCACTACAACAACTACGACAACTCGGAGCACAACTGGACATTGCCGTTCGGCGATGCGCCGTTCGCGGGCGGCGGACCGGGCGGCTACACGCAGGCCGCGCCCGCTGACATTCGCACTTATGCGCTGCCGAGCTACGAATCGAGCTTCGTCGGCGGCGGCACGCTCTCGGGTACGGGCGTCAGCATCGACAATACGGCGGCCAATGCCGGGATTCCGTCGCTCGGACTTGCGCCCGGCCAGGCGCTCTCCGGCGTGACGATCGGCGGGCTGAGCGGCAATGCGGGCGGCACGAAGGCGGGCGCGGCGAGCGTCAACGGTGGCTCGGGGCTGGTCAATCCGATCATCGCGAGCGCGACCGCGCTCAATGTCCTGAGCAACCTGACGATCCCGCAGGGCGGGCTGTTCAGACCGTCGGGCACGCCGGGCGCGAACTACCTGATCGAGACGAACCCCGCCTTCACGAACCAGAAGTCGTTCATCTCCAGCGACTACTTCCTGCAGCAACTGGGCTTCGATCCGCAGGTCACGGAGAAGCGTCTGGGCGATGGTTTCTACGAGCAACAACTCGTGCGCAACCAGATCACATCGCTGACGGGCCGCGCGGTATTGGGCCCTTACACCGACCTCGAATCGATGTACGAGTCGCTGCTGACCGCGGGGGCATCGCTCGTCAAGTCGCTGGATTTGCCGCTGGGCATGGCCTTGTCGCCGGAGCAGGTGGCGGCGCTCACTTCCAACGTCATCATCCTGCAGACGCAAGTGGTCAACGGGCAGTCCGTGCTGGTGCCGGTCGTCTATCTTGCTGCGGGCAGCCAGCAGAAGATGCAAGGGCCGCTGATCGCGGCGAGCGATGTCGACCTGAAGAACGCGCAGACCTTCACCAACAGCGGCACGGTGCAGGCGGGCAATACGCTGTCGATCGATGGCAAGGCAATCGACAACGCGTTCGGCACGCTGCAAAGCGGCGGGCTGATGTTGCTGACGACGAAGGGCAACGTCGATCTGACGTCGTCGACGGTGAACGCGGGCAGTCTGGCGCTGAAGGCGGGCGGCGACCTGATCCTCAATACGGCGGTCAATACGGTCGATCAGGTGAGCGCGACGGGCGCGACGCGCACCACGACGACGCTCGGACCAATTGCGAACCTGAACGTGGCGGGCAACGCGCTCATCGTGACCGGTGGGAACGTCGAGCAGAACGCGGGCAATCTGAACGTGGGCGGCGGCCTCGACATGACCGTGGGTGGAGACTGGAACCTCGGCGCGGCGCAGACGGGCGAACATAAGGTCGTCGAGCGCGCCAACGGCGTGTCGAACACCAACATCAATCAGATGACGGGCAGCTCGGTGGTCGTCGGTGGTGTGTCGGAGATCGGTGTCGGAGGCGATCTGACCGCGACCGGTGCGAACATCGACCTGGGCGGTGGCGGTGTCGTCGCGGTCAAGGGCGACGTGACGCTGCAGGCGGCCAAGGCGACATCGACCATCGACAGCAACAGTTCGGGCAGCGACAGCCACGGCAGTTACGCGGAGTCGATGCATCGGTCGGATGACAGGCTGACGGCGACTACCCTCAACGCGGGCGATTCGCTTACCGTGGCGTCAGGCAAGGATATCAATCTGACGGGCAGCGCGATCAGCCTCGATAAAGGCAAGGCGACGCTGGCGGCAGCGGGCAACGTCAATATCGGCGCGGCGACTGAAACGCACGTCGACAATTCGCAGGAAACGCATAGCCATAGCAATGTCGTGAGCGGCAAGGAGGTGGCGAGTTCGAGCTCCACGACGACCACCTTGAATCGGGGCAGCCTGATTTCCGCCGATGGGGTGACGATCGCAAGCGATAGGGACATCAATGTGGCGGGCAGTACGATCGTGGCCACCAATGATGTCAGCTTGAACGCTGCGCATGATGTGAATATCACCACGACGCAGGACACGAGCCAGTCGAGCGCGTCCCACCAGGAAAGGAAGTCGGGTTTTGGCACGGCGGGCATCGGCATTTCGTATGGCACGCAAGACCAGAAAGACACGGTCAACGATTCGTCGGCGACGAACAACGCGAGTCTGATCGGCAGTACGGGCGGCAACGTGACGGTGCAGGCGGGCAACACGCTGCACATCACGGGTTCGGACGTGCTCGCAGCAGGCAACGTGACGGGGACGGGCGCGGAAGTGATCATCGACGCGTCGCAGGACGATCGACATCACGATGAAACGCATGAGATGAAGAGTTCGGGCTTTACGCTTGGGTTTAAGTCTTCGGTCATCGATGCGATTCAAGCGGCCGGTCAGCAAGCGCGCGCGGCGGAGAATGGCTCGGGCAACACGCGTGTAGACGCGTTGCACGCGTTGGCTGCGGGTGGCAGCCTGCTCAACGGCGCCAATCCGATGATGCAAGGTCACGCGCCGGACTGGAAGGTCGAACTGAGCTTCGGCTCATCGAGCAGCAAGTCGACATTCTCCGAGGACAGCACGCAGCACAATGGCTCGAACATCACGGCGGGCGGCACGGCGACATTCATCGCGAAGGGTAACGGCACGCCGGGAAGCGGCAACGTCACTATTGCCGGCTCGAACGTGAACGCAAGCGACGTAGTGCTGGCGGCGGCCAATCAGGTCAACCTGATCCATTCGACGGATACGGACAGTACGCGCAGCAGCAACGAATCGAAGAGCGGCAGCGTCGGCGTGTCGTTTGGGTCCCAGGCGTATGGGATCTCGGCCTCGGGGAGCCGCGCACATGGCGATGCCAACGCGGATTCGGCGGCGCAGAATAATACGCATATCAGCGGCGCTAATAGTGTAAGCATCGTGTCGGGTGGCGATACGAACATCAAGGGCGCGACGGTCGATGGCGGGCAGGTGTCGGCGTTGATCGGCGGCAATCTGAACATCGAGTCGGTGCAGGATACGAGCCACAGCGCGGCGCATCAGGCGAGTCAGAGCGCCGGTGTCAGCATCAGCCAGGCGGGCGGCAGCGCGAGCTACAGCCAGCAGAAGGGCGACGCGCATGGTGACTATGCGGGCGTTGAGGAACAGTCAGGCATCCATGCGGGTGCGGGCGGGTTCGACATCAACGTGAAGGGGAATACCGACCTGAAGGGTGCGTATATCTCGAGCGATGCGGAGGCCGCAAAGAACACGGTCACGACGGGCACCCTGAGTTTCAGCGATATCGCGAACGCGTCGAACTACGATGCGAAGAGCAGTGGGTTCAGCGCAGGCGGGTCCATGGGGGCACCGAACAGCGCGAAGGCCAATGGTGTGACGGCGGTATCCAATGGCGGGGGCGTCTCGCCGATGATCTCGCAGAACGACAGCGGCAACGAGCACGCGACGACGAAGAGTGGGATCAGTGCTGGGACGATCACCGTCACGGACGGCACGAATCAGAAGCAGGACGTCGAGAGCCTGAACCGCGATACGACGGGTCTGAACGGCACGGTAAGCAAGCTGCCGGACCTGCAGAATCTGCTGAATCAGCAGGCGAGCACACAGCAGGCGGCGGCGATCGTCGCGCAGACGGTGGCGACACAGATCGGCAATTATGCGGATGGCAAGAAGCGAGAGGCAGAAGCTTCGGGCGATCAGGCCACGGCGGATAAGTGGAAGGAAGGTGGCGAGTATCGGATTGCGATGCATATCGCGGGTGGGGCGGCGGTGGCGGGACTCGGTGGTGGCAGTGTTGCGGGTGGAGCGGCGGGAGCGGGGATATCGGCGGCGTTGGCGGGCAATCTGAACGATGTGAGCAACGCGATCACGGGCGCGAGTCCGACCGGCAATGCTGATGCGGATCGAGCGTTGGGTAATATCATCGCGAATGCGCTGGCTACGGGTGCGGGCGCGGCGGTGGGCGGTAACAGCGGTGCATCGATCGGTTCAGCTGTCGACATGTACAACGCTGAGCCGCATTGCACGAACCAGAAGTGTGAAGGCAGTACTCCCGGTTCGGTTTCGGCGGGGATACGCAATGGTATGGTTTCGTTAGCCGAGATGGCCGTGAACCTGCCCAATGGCGGGCCATTTGCAACGCCCGACGATCCGGGGTATATCTCGCTGGATGGGTTTCGCGTGCCCTATGCAGCGGGCGATCAAGTCGGGCCGAACGTGGAGTTCTGGGCTGCGGTGCTGGCGACCAGAGGCGCGGGAAAGGGCGCGGCGGCTGAAGCCAAAGCACTTACAGAAGCGGAAGCGTTCGAAAGATCGCTTGTAACTCTGCCGCCAGGGGAGCGAGTTGCTCAGGTGAAACAGACCGCGCAGACCGTAGCTGCTGATAACAACTGGACCAAGGATTCACAACTCAGCCGTCTTAACGGACGGGATGTATATCGAGCGGACGACGGGACGCTTTATGCCGTTGATTCGCAGCATGGACGCTTCGAGCAAGTCAACGGAAAGACCGGCGCGCATATGGGCGAAGTTAGTATGCGTGGCTTGACGCCAACAAAGCCTGCGGATATGTCAGGACGACACGACCTCAAATTGAAATGACGACTTGGAAAAAACTAATCGAGAGCGCTGATTCCGAACTGACGCGAGGCATGTTGCTTCGGTTTGCGGCAGGAGAGTCATTCGAAAGCCACGTAGTTATGATGGTTTGTGAAGCCCCCGACAAGTCAGATCGACTTGGCCTGATAACGATCAGCGGCTATAAGGCTGGGATCAACTGCTATGTTGTGTTTCCGAACAGAACTGCTCCATATCAGGTTTCGATTCGATGGCTTATCGATAACTGGCAGCTTTGGGTCTGGCCTAATGGTGACGTCAATGAAGTTGAAATTCATCAGCCATTGAATGCTTTCGAGATCGAGTAAAAACAAACCCAGCCTAGCGCGGAAGCTTCGCGCCGGGTTTGTTGTTTGTAGCGTCGCCAACGCGGCGCCAGTCGGGCGTTAGCAACTGGAAGGAAGGTGGCGAGTATCGGGTTGCGATGCACGTAGCCGGTGGGGCTGCGGTGGCGGGACTCGGTGGGGGAAGTGTTGCGAGCGCGGCGCAGGGTGCGGCAGGAGCGGGAATATCGGCGGCGGCTGCGGGTACGCTCAATGAGTTGAGTCACGACATCGCGGCATCGAGTCCGACCGGTAACGCAGACGCGGATCGAGCGCTCGGCAACATTATTGCGAACGTGCTCGCCACGACTGCGGGCGCTGTTGCGGGTGGTGCTACCGGGGCGGCGACTGCATCCAGTACTGACATGTTCAATCGGTCCGCTCATGATGGTGCAGGCGGTGACAAGAAGCCGAAGGATCTGGTGTCGCAGGTGTGCCCGGCCACAGTGCAGTGTAGTGACGCGATGCTGAATGCCGCGATTCAGGCGCAGGGTGATCTGGCACAGCAGGCGTCAGGGGCAATATCGCCGAATTACGCTACGCTGAATTTCGGCGTGCTGTCGGGTTCCGCAGGCGGGATAGTTAATCTGGATGATGGGACCAAGTATCTAGCCGTCGGTGTGGGACAAAGCAACCCGTCAGCTATTTCATGGTCGCCAGGTGGAAGCGCGACGCTTGGCTGGATCTGGGGAGCACGGGGAGCGGACGCGACCAATGCATTCCTCAATGGAGATGGCAATCAAGCGTTTATCTCTATACCAACGCCTTGGCGATTCAACGTCGTCGGCGCATTAACACATGCTTACGGTGGGTCCACCGCGCTTGAAGTGGGAATTGGGTCGCCTGGTGGCACGTCGTTTGGGATCGTGCCTTGGAGTCATTCAACGCCGGTTGGAAACAAGTAAGGAGAGAAGATGCCAGCAGTAGGAGGAGGACCGTCGCCGGAGCAATGGAAACGAATGAGCAAGAAGGAGAAAATTGTCTATTGGCTCTTCGTCGGCGCTGCTATGGTATTCGTTGGTTACCTAGTCATCGAAAAGCTTCTAAGTTAGAAACATGAAACGACAAACCCGGCCGCAGCCGGGTTTGTCGTTTGTAGCGTCGTTCAAGCTGTACGGCCCCGCCCACCCGGTGCGTCTGCTGCGCTCGGGCTTCAGCCCTACGGGCTTACGCTCCGTGCTCGCAGCCGCCCCTCCCGTCCGCCCCCGTGGGGCTCCCCATCTTGCGCCGCTGCGCGGCGAAATCAACAGCACAAGAAAAGCGCGGTTTGGCATGCGGTGCAAGCCTAAAACCCGTCTTGCACCGCATGTCCGAGCGTCTAAGAACCTGTGGCCGTCAAGGCCAAGCCCTTCGGGCGCTGCGCGGCCTTGACGGGTTCGGCGTGGTCGGTGTGCGGAGGCCGAGTTCCGCCGCGTCTGCCGTCGCACTTCGTGCGCCGTCAGCCACGGCGGGACGAATGGTTCGTCATGCTGGTTAATTGAGATGGACGCAGAGCGTCATCTGGCAAACTCGCGTCTTGAGGCCCAAAACCGCGTCGGGGGAAAAAGTTGCAGGGTGTCAGGTGCGTCGGAGAAAATCGGGTTGCAAGTGGTTGGCGCGTCAGGAGAAATTGCGATTCGACAACGGCGGGCGCGTCGGGCGTTGGCAAGTGGAAGGAAGGTGGCGAGTATCGGGTTGCGATGCATATCGCCGGTGGGGCGGCGGTGGCGGGACTGGGTGGGGGAAGTGTTGCGAGCGCGGCGCAGGGTGCGGCAGGAGCGGGAATATCGGCGGCGGCGGCGGGTAAGCTCAATGAGTTGAGTCACGACATCGCGGCATCGAGTCCGACCGGCAACGCGGATGCGGATCGGGCGCTGGGTAACATCATTGCGAACGTGCTTGCGACGGGCGCGGGAGCGGCGGTGGGAGGTTCGACGGGAGCGGCCACTGCGTCGAGCGTCGATTTATACAATCGGTCCGCTCATGATGGTGCAGGCGGTGACAAGAAGCCGAAGGATCTGGTTGCGCAGGTGTGCCCGGCCACCGTGCAATGTAGTGACGCAATGCTGAGTGCTGCGATTCAGGCGCAAGGGAACGTGGCACAGCAGGCGTCGGGGGCGATATCACCGAATTATGCGACTGTCAGTGCTTCATCGTTATCGGGCAGTGTTGGAGGTGCGGTTAACCTTTACGATGGGACAAGATACGTATCTGCTGGGGTTACCCAGACGTTCCCACCGGGTTCTTGGTCTCCCGGCTTTACAAGCAGCCTTGGCTGGATATTCGGTGCGCGCGATGCAAGCTCAACGAATGCATTTATGAACGGAGACGGAAATCAGGCATTTGTTTCCATTCCGACTCCATGGAAAGTCAATGCGTTCGGTGCGGTAACGCATGCCTACGGAGGAGCGACGGCGGTCGAAATAGGGGTAACGACGCCGTCAGGATTTACGTTTGGCGTTACTCCGTGGAGCCACTCCGTTCCGATAGGAGGTTCCAAGCAATGAAGGGGGTTTTATGAGAGGACCCACTGACGAAGAGTGGAAGCGTATGAGTCCAGGAGAGCGGCGCGCCTACTACGTATTTGGAGCGATCGTTCTGGTCATCTTGGGAGGTTTGTTGATTGAAAAGCTTCTAAGTTAGAAACATGAAACGACAAACCCGGCCGCAGCCGGGTTTGTCGTTTGTAGCGTCGTTCAAGCTGGGGTAATGATGAGCCGTCCGTCTTCCACCTGAACGCACACGCGGCTGCGCGGTTTGAAGCCGGCCTGAGCAAGCCACTTGCCCATGAGCCGGATGTACGGCACGGGAATGGGCCGTTCGTACTTGCCACGATTGTGAGCGGTCTTGATGTCGCACTCACGCACAGCGGCGTCGCAGATCATGAAGCGTTGGGAAACGCTCAAGTTTGATTTAAGATCGGTATCAGCCATGATTAGCTCCCTAATTGAGCTGGTTGTGGTCAGCGGGTCGTATCGGTTGCAGCCGTTACGGCCCGCGCTTCGTTTACGGATTGAAACTCTCCTCTTTAGCGGCCTTTGCGCGGCTTGCGTTCGGCGGTTTCGGCTGCCGTGACGCGCGCAATCGCGCCGGTCACTTGGCTCTTGACGATCAGCGCATCGAGTAGTTCGCGAGCGAGCTGCTGCTCGTGCTCGGACATGCGCGAAATCGTTTCGAACTGATAGCGCAGCGCCTCATCGGGGCCGCGTTCGCCTTCATCAAACACCAGTGCATCGGCGCTCACGCCTAGCGCAACAGCCAGTCTTCGAATCGTATCAAGAGTGGGTTGTGAAGCGCCGCCTTCGTAGCGGTGAACCTGAAGCACGGACAGTCCGACGGCATCGGCCAAGCGATACGTTCCGGCTCGGGTACGCGAACAAGAGCCTGACGTATCGCTTGCCGCCGAGTTACTCGCGCGAAGGAAAGGAAGTGCGCGCGAAGTTGCAGCGTGTGGGCGTGTATCGGGAATCGGGCCATGAACACTTGAACGGGTGTCTGGTGGTGCCGGTGGCGGATCTCGATTCGGGCGCGGGGTTTGGCACAGTCCGACAGATGTACGGGCGTCGGATCGCAGCGGGTCACAAGATTCCGGCGAGCCAGCCGCGGCATATGTACCCGGCGTCGCGCTCATAGCAAGCCAAGCGGCGGACCTACCGTTATCGCATGGCGGTGCTCGCCCCTACCCTCTCGTTGCTGGTTCCCGGTGGCAAGCCATCCGTTCCGCTACGTAACGACATTCCACCGCCAATATTCACCGGGCACACTCTTCCGCGTCGATGACATCGCGATCGGCAACGCTGGAACGCGCGCGGCTTCGACGGCAAGCAGATGCTAACGGGCGAGCGCGACTTCCACTGGCGTAACGAAATGCAAGCGCCGCTCGGGCAGTCGCACCAATCTCTCTACCCGATCATCGACCGTCCGCGATGACCACCTCGCGCCTCCCGTCAGCCCGAGCCACATGCATGTCGCAAACACGGCCTTGCATATTCCCCGCTGCCGTCCTATCCGGACAACCGATAACGCCCGCAAGCCCCTCGTCAAACGCCCCTCCGATTTCCTTCGTGTATCCTCTCGGGCATGGCGACGACCCTGAAAACACCGGAAAACGCATCAGACACCGACGCGGCGAACCAGCCGATCGAAGTGCGCTTTCGCATGCGCATCACGAAAGGCGAGACCATCGCCATCGGTCCGGGCAAGGTGTCGCTGCTCGAAGCGGTGCGCAAGCACGGCTCGATATCGGCGGCGGCGCGCAGCCTCGACATGTCGTACCGGCGCGCGTGGCTGCTCATCGACGAGCTCAATCGCTCGCTCAAATCGCCCGCGACCATCTCCGAACAAGGCGGGCAAAGCGGCGGCGGCTGCGTGCTGACGCCCGTCGGCGAAAGCATCGTGCGGCTTTATCGCGATGTCGAAACACAGGCGCAAGCCGCGTGCGCCGAGCAGATCGAATCGCTCACGCAGTTGCTCAAGCCCTAACCGTGTCGTAAGCAGAACGCCGACGGCGGCGGCGCGCTCGCCTGACCGCCACGCGCGCGAATCGTGAGCCGTCCGACGAACTCCACGAAACTCGCGACGCTCGCGGTGCGCAACGGCGAATACTCGACGCCATGCCGGTCGCAGACGCGCTTGAGCATGCTCATCGAATCGTGATCGATGCAATCGACGGGAAACAGCACGACATCCGCGTTCGGCAGCGCGGCCGCGAGCAAGCCCTTGCGATCTTCGATGCCGCCGTCATGGACGATCAGCTCGCCGCCCGCGGCCTCCACCAGCGCCTTCAGCACCGCATTCGAATTCGGCCTTCCGCCGACATAGACGATACGCCTGCCGCTCACCCATTCCATCGCGCGTCGGCGCACGTCGGGGCGATCGCAGGCACCGAGCGTCGCGCGTTCCAGCGCCGCGCACTCGGCCTGTACGACCTTCAGCAGCGCCTGAACTTCGCCCAGCTTGTTGCGCAATGCGCGTGTCTCGTCCTCGTCCCGGAGCGCGCGCTGCTCGGCGGCTTCGCGGCGGCTCGTGTGCAGCGCGAGCCTGCATTCACCGTCCTCGATTTTTTCGCGCAGGCGCTCGACTTCGGCTGCGAGCTGCGCCGTCGGCAAATCCGCCTTGCGTTGCCCGAACGCTGCGAGTTGCAGCGCGTGCTCGCTCGCCTGTCTGACGGACGCATCGCGTTCCGCGCTCAGTTCGAAAAGACGCGCCTGCTGCCGATCGATCTTTTCCCTAAGCTCCTGATTCTCCGCTTCGAGCGCGACGAGCCGCCGGATATCCGCGCGATTCGCCGCGCCGACGAGATGCGACAGCATATGAAGTTCGCCGAACGCGGACTGGCGCACTGCGATCGTCGCGTGCGGATGCGACATCACCGCCCAATACGCGGGCGGAATATCGCCGGACTTCAGCGCCTCGTTCCACAGATCGAGCAGCGCCTGCGTATCGCGCGCGGCGTCGAAACGGCGGATCGCGCCTGAATAGCGTTCGTCGAGCGCCTTGTTCAGCGCCTTCGCGCCCGCGCCGCCCGCGATCGCGAGTTCGACAGCGGCGTGATGAATCTCCAAGTCGCTCGCGTGATGGCGGTCGAGATCGGTGAATTTGGGCACGAGCTTGCGTAGCTCGCCCGTCGAAAGACAAGTGCCGATTACCGAGCAATGCAGATGCGAATCCAGTTCGGCAAGACGCGCGCGACGACGCGAGGCGCGAAGATCGGATTCGGTCGGCTGACAGCACGCATCGCGTAGGCCGGGCGCGCTCGAGCGTGCAAGTTGAAACGGAGGGGTCCGCATGATCACCTCGTGCTTTCGTGTTTCGCAATATACCATCGAATATAACGATGACTCAAAGCCGAGGCGATGCGCGAGTCGGGGGCCGTATCCCGCGCGCGCGGTCCGGACACGGCGTATCCTTGTGTCCTTCGGCGCGTCAGGCCGGCCGGACAAGGCCGCGTCCGCAAGGCACGCAGCCGGACATTTCCCATCGCGACGAATTGCTCAACAGGAGAATCTGAATGGCCAGGGTTGAAGTCAAGGTTCCGCAGCTTTCCGAATCCGTCACCGAAGCGACGATGTTGCCGTGGAAGAAAAATGCGGGCGACGCCGTGGCGCAGGACGAAATCCTCATCGAGCTGGAAACGGACAAGGTCGTGCTCGAAGTGCCCGCGCCATCGGCCGGCGCGATCGTGGAAGTGCTGAAGAAAGCAGGCGACATCGTTCACGCGGACGAAGTCATCGCGGTCATCGATACGGACGCGAAGGCATCGGCATCGGCGCCCGCGTCTGCACCCGCTCCCGCTCCCGCGTCTGCCCCGGCGCCTGCGCCTGAAAAGCCCGCCGCCGCGTCAGGCCAGAAGGCCGATTTCGACGTGATCGTCATCGGCTCCGGGCCCGGCGGCTATATCGCCGCGATCCGCGCCGCGCAGCTCGGCCGCAAGGTGGCGTGCGTCGAGGAATGGATCAACCACGCCGGCAAGCCGAAACTCGGCGGCACCTGTCTGAACGTCGGCTGCATTCCGTCGAAGGCGCTGCTCGCGTCATCGGAGCAATTCGAGAAGGCGCAACTCCATTTCGACGAGCTCGGCATCAACCTGGACAACCTTTCCGTCGATGTCGGCAAGATGGTCGGCCGCAAGGAAGCGATCGTCGAGAAGATCACGGGCGGCGTCGAGTTCCTCTTCCGCAAGAACAAGATCACTTGGATCAAAGGTCACGGCAAGCTCGCGGGCAAGGACGGCGCGAACTTCAGGATCGACGTCGGCGGTGAAACGCATACCGCGCAGCATGTGATCATCGCGACGGGCTCGAAGGCGCGGCATCTGCCGAACGTGCCGGTCGACAACAAGATCGTCTCCGACAACGAAGGCGCGCTCGCCTTCACGTCCGTGCCGAAGAAGCTCGCCGTGGTCGGCGCGGGCGTGATCGGGCTGGAGCTCGGCTCCGTGTGGCGCAGGCTGGGCGCGGAAGTGACGATTCTCGAAGCGCTGCCCGAATTCCTCGGCACGACCGACTCCGCGCTGCAAAAGGAGGCCGCGAAGCTCTTCAAGAAGCAAGGTCTCACGATTCATCTCGGCGTGAAAATCGACGGCGTGAAGACGACGGATTCGAGCGTCTCGATCTCCTACAAGGACAAGGACGGCAACGCGCAGACGCTCGACGCGGATCGTCTGATCGTGTCGATCGGCCGCGTGCCGAACACGGACGATCTCGGTCTCGATTCCATCGGCTTGTCGGTCGATGAACGCGGCTTCATTCCCGTCGACGGCCATTGCGCGACGAAAGTCCCGAACGTCTACGCGATCGGCGATGTCGTGCGTGGCCCGATGCTCGCGCACAAGGCGGAGGACGAAGGCGTGCTGGTCGCGGAGATCATCGACGGGCAGAAGCCGCACATCGACTACAACTGCATTCCGTGGGTGATCTACACGCATCCGGAAATCGCGTGGGTCGGGCAGACGGAGCAGGCGCTGAAGGCGGAAGGCCGCGCATTCAAGGCCGGCCAGTTTCCGATGCTCGCCAACGGCCGCGCGATGGGCATCGGCGAAACGGACGGCTTCATCAAGATCCTCGCCGATGCGAAAACCGACGAGATTCTCGGCGTACACATCATCTCGGCAAACGCGTCGGATCTGATCGCGGAAGCCGTCGTCGCGATGGAGTTCAAGGCGGCGAGCGAGGATATCGGGCGCATTTGCCACCCGCATCCGTCGCTGTCGGAAGTGATGCGCGAAGCGGCGCTCGCCGTCGACAAGCGCGCGCTGAATATCTAAACGCGCCGCGCCATCCACACGCGCAACAGCGAGTAAAGCCGGTCGATGTCGATCGGCTTCGCCAGATAATCGCTCGCGCCCGCCGCGAGGCATTGCTCCTGATCGTCCTTCATCGCCTTCGCGGTGATCGCGATCACCGGCAGCTTCTTGAAGCGCGCGTCCTCGCGGATACGCCGCGTCGCTTCGAGTCCGTCCATGCCGGGCATCATCACGTCCATCAACACGACGTCGATGTCCGGATTCTTGTCGAGCGCCTCGATTGCCTCGAAACCGTTGCGGCCGATATCCACCTTCAATCCCTGATGCTCCAGCGCGCTCGATAGCGAGAAGATGTTGCGAATGTCGTCGTCGACGAGCAAAACGCGGCGGCCATCCAGCACGCGGTCGCGCGAGCGCGAAACATGCAGCATCGCCTGACGATCCGCGGAAAGATCCGTCTCGACCTTGTGCAGGAACAGCGTGACTTCATCGAGCAGACGCTCGGGCGAACGCGCGCCCTTGATGATGATCGACTGCGAGTAGCGCATCAGTTCCGCTTCCTCGTCGTGCGTCAGATTGCGGCCCGTGTAGACGATCACCGGCGGGAACGAATACGCGTCGATCGCGGCCATCTGGCGCAAGAGGTCGCCGCCCTGCATATCGGGCAGCTTCAGGTCGATGATCATGCAATCGAAGATCGTCGTCTTCAGCAGTTCGAGCGCGTCGCGGCCGAACTCGACCGGCGTGATCTCCACGTCCGTATCGCTGATGAGTTCGACGATGCTCTGACGCTGACGCGCATCGTCCTCGACGAGCAGCACGCGCTTGATCTTCTGGCTGCTCTTCTCTTCGAGGCGCCGGAAAATCGCCGTCAGTTGCTCGCGCGTCGTCGGCTTCACCGCGTAACCGATCGCGCCGAGATGCAGCGCGGCCTCGCTTCTGTCCGACGCCGACACGACATGCACCGGAACGTGCCGCGTTTTCGGATTCGCCTTCAGTTCCTGCAGCAGCACGAGCCCCGAGCGGTCGGGCAAGGCGATGTCGAGCAGGATCGCGTTGGGCGCGCTGTCCTGCGCGAGCTTGAGCGCCTCGCGCGCCGTGCCGCTCACGATGCATCGATAACCCAGTTCGTGCGCCAGATCGAGCAGCACTTGCGCGAAGCCCGGCTCGTCTTCGACCACGAGCACGAGACGTCGGCCGGGCGTGACATCGAAGCGATCGTCGTCGATGACGTGGAGCGCTTCGATCGGCGCCTCTTCTTCGACGACCACGGGCGCGGGCGCTTCCGCTACGGCGCTCGGCAACGCGTCGGACGCACCGTAGACGAGCGGCATCGTCAGCGTGAACGTGCTGCCGGCGCCCTGCGCGCTGCGCACCGCGATATCGCCGCCGAGCAGATGCGCGAGACTGCGCGAAATCGACAAGCCGAGACCCGTGCCGCCGTAGTGACGGCTCGTGGTGCCGTCGGCTTGCTGGAACGCTTCGAAGATCGCTTCGAGCTGATCCGGCGCAATGCCGATGCCGGTATCCGTCACGACGAACTGCACCGCGCCCTCGCCTGCGCGCTTGAGCGTGAGCGAGACCGCGCCCGCATCCGTGAACTTGACCGCGTTCGACAGCAGGTTCTTCAGAATCTGTTCGAGACGGCGGAAATCGGTCGTGAGCGTCGGATAGTCGTCGATATCGTTGCGCAGTTCGAGCCGGAGCTTCTTCTGCCGCGCGAGCGGATCGAAGGTGCGCGCAAGCGAATCCATGATGCGCTGCAAGGGCACGTCCTCGATATGCAAATCGAGCTTGCCCGCCTCGACCTTCGAGAGATCGAGAATGTCGTTGATGAGATTGAGCAGATCGTTGCCCGCGGAGTAAATCGTCTGCGCGTACTTGACCTGGTCTTTCGTCAGATTGCCGGGCTTGTTCTCCGACAGCAGCTTCGCGAGAATCAGCGAACTGTTCAGCGGCGTGCGCAGTTCGTGCGACATGTTCGCGAGAAACTCCGACTTGTAGCGGCTCGCGCGCTGCAGCGCTTCGGCGCGCGTTTCGAGTTCGCCCTGCGCGGCATTGAGCGCGACGTTGCGTTCGTCGAGCACGCGCGCCTGTTCCGCGAGCCGATCGTTGGTCTGTTCGAGTTCGGCCTTCTGATTCGCCAGATAAACGTGCGCCTGCGAAAGCGCGGTCGTCTGCTGTTCGAGTTCCTCGTTGGTCGTGCGCAGTTCTTCCTGCTGCATCTGCAGCTCTTCGTTTAACTGCTGCGTTTCTTCGAGCACGCGTTGCAGGCGCTCGCGATACTGCGCCGCCTCGACGAAATCGCCGATATTCCCCGCAATCGACTTCAGGAACTGCTCGTCGCGTTCGGTCAGCTTGTGCATCGCGCCCAGTTCGATGGCGCCGTTCGCCTGGCCTTCGTTCTCTATCGGCACGATCGCGAGACTCGCGGGCGCGCTCGCGCCGAGCGCCGATGTCACCTTCCAGTAACCAGCGGGCACGTCGTTCATGCTCGTCAGCTTGCGCGCGTGCACCGCCTGCCCGACGAGGCTTTTCACGCCCGCGAGCGATTCGGGAACCGGCGCGCTGTCGGGATCGAAGCCGAAGCTCGCGGTGCGCTTCAACGCGCCGTCGGCTTCGAGCACATAGAACGCGCCCATCGAAATCTTCAGGTAATCCGCGAGAAAATCGAGGATCGTCTGACAAAGCTGATCGAGCGATTGCCGGCCGATGACCCTCTCTGCAAGCAGCGTCTGCCCTTCGCGCAGCCAGGCCTGTTCCTGAAGCGCGCGCGTCTGCCGTTCCTGCTCGCCGATCGCCGTGCCGAACGCGCTGGAAAGCTGCATCAATTCGCGTCTGCCGAAGATCGCGAGAATCACGGACAGCGCGAGACTCAGGATCAGGAAGACGACGACGGTGATCGTCGTGAGCTGTTTCGCCGATTCCACGCGCTGCAGCCGCAAGGCCTGCTCGATGTTGAGAAACGCGAAAAGCTCGCGCTCGGTCTCCGCGCGTTCGGCCGATCCGCGCCCCGCGCGCACCAGCGGAACGGAATCCTGCGCGCGGCGGCGCGCATCGATGAGCTCGTCGGCGACCTTGTCCCACTGCGTCTGCAAGGCGCGAATGCGAATCAGGCGATCGACTTGCGGCGCGTTGTCGGAGACGAGATCGGCGAGCGTGTCGATATCGGCGCTGAGCTTCGGCTTCGCGGTGTCATACGGCGCGAGAAAGCTCTCGTCGCCGGTAATCAGATAGCCGCGAATCGCGCTTTCCTTCTCGCTGACGAGCCGGCCGATTTCCTGCGCATTGCCGATCACGCGCTCCGAATGCTCGACCCAGTTGATGCCCGACAGCAGATACAGCACGAGCGCGACGAACGCGACGGCCGTCACGACGCCCGTTCCGAGCGGCAGCGCGATGTTGCGAAAGAGGATGCGACGAAAGCTGGCCTCGTCGACGCCGGACCGCAATGGCATAAACAGCTCCGATGTGGCGTGAAGGTCGCGTGCCGGGCAGATGTCTGGAAGCGGCCCGCACGACGGCGACGATCGCGAAAGTTGTAGTTCTTGTTTCAGCCGCTGCGCATGATACCCGGTTCGCCCGCGCCGCGTAGCGGGCCTCCGGCACGCTCGCGAAGCGTCGCATCGCTTCCTTTCAGCACATTCGTTCGAATGCTTTCATCGCGCTGAACGCCTGTGCGGAGCGCCCGCTCAGCGCGCGTCGAGAACTATTTTTTTCCGCATTGCGTTTATTAATTATAGGTACATATAATAAACCAGCGTCGAAACCGGTGGGCCCCCGCTTCGCGTGAACACCGGCATGTCGCCGGCCTGGTGACAATGGACGGCGAAGCGCCGTCGACAACGAGGAGTTGGTCATGTCGCAAGCAGAGCTTCACACCGGCCCGGCATTCCCGCCGCGCGCCGGGCATTCGACGGCGTCCGATCGGGGCGATGCGTGGAGCGGGAGCGTGCCTGTCGAGGAGTTCATCGACGCGCACCGCTTCTCGCGCTTTCAATGGACGCTGATGGGCGTGTGCTTTCTGATCGTGCTGATCGACGGCATGGACACGGCGGCCATCGGCTATATCGCGCCGGCGCTCGTCAAGGGCTGGGGCATCACGAAGGGCGCGCTCGCGCCCGTTCTAAGCGCCGCGCTCTTCGGGCTCGCGGCGGGCGCGGTCGTTTCCGGGCCGGCGGCCGATCGCTTCGGTCGGCGCGCGGTGCTCATCGCCGCGACCGCCTTCTTCGGCGCGATGAGTCTCGCGACCGCGTTCTGCGGCTCGGTCGAATCGCTCGTCACGCTGCGCTTTCTGACCGGCATCGGTCTGGGCGCGGCGATTCCGAACGCGATCACGCTCGTCTCCGAATACGCGCCGGCAAAGAGCCGCTCGATCATCGTCAATACGACGTATTGCGGCTTCACGGTCGGCGCGGCGCTCGGCGGCTTCATTTCATCGTGGCTGATTCCCGCATTCGGATGGCATAGCCTTTTCGTCGTCGGCGGCGTGGTGCCGCTCGTGCTCGCGCTGTTCGTCGCGATGCTCGTTCCGGAATCGGTGCGCTATCTCGTCAAGCGCGGCGCGTCCAAAGAGAAAATCTGGGCGCCGCTTTCGAGGATCGCGCCGCTCGATCTCGCGCGCATCGATTCGTTTCGTCTGTCCGAGCGCACGCGAACGCACGCGAAATCGTCGGTCGGCGCGATTCTCTCGCGCAATTTCGTCGTCGGCACGCTGATGCTGTGGCTCGTGTACTTCATGGGCCTCGTCATCTTCTATCTGCTGATGAGCTGGATGCCGCTGCTCATGAACGAAGCCGGCTTCACGCCCGAGCGCGCCGCGCTGCTCACCGCGCTCTTTCCGCTCGGCGGCGGCATCGGCACGATCGCATCGGGGTGGCTGATGGATCGCTGGAACGCGAACGTCGTCGTGATGCTCGGTTATCTGCTGACCGCCGTGCTGATCTTCGTGGTCGGGCAGGCGATCGGCAGCATCGGGCTCGTGAGCGCGCTGATCTTTCTCGCCGGCACGACGATGAACGGCGCGCAATCGTCGATGCCCTCGCTCGCCGCGATGTTCTACCCGACGCAAAGCCGCGCAACCGGCGTTTCGTGGATGTATGGCGTCGGGCGCTTCGGCGGCATCGCGGGCGTCGCGCTCGGCGGATTGTTCGCGCAGTGGAAGCTCGGCCTGCCGGCGGTGTTCGCGCTGCTCGCCGTGCCTTCGGTGATCGCGGGCATCGCGCTGTTCGTCAAGCTGAAGGCGCACCCGGAGACGGAACGCGCGTGATTCTCGCGGGCCGCGCACGACGCGCGGTCCGCTTCATCTCTTTGAAACGACAGGAAGCAAAGATGAGTCAGGAACTGGAAGTGTTGACCGGCAAGCTGCATGGCCTCACCGCCGCGCTCAGCGTGATCGCGGCGGCGTTGCCGCAACAGGCATCGGCGGATGTGCAGGAAACATTGCGCGACATGATCGGCGAAACGGCATCGTCGGACTTGCCCGGCGCGACGCTCGCATCGATGCATTCGACCATCGCGCAAGTGATCGAGTCGATGGAAATCGGTTTGCGGCGCTGAACCTTGCTTTTATGCGGCGCGTGCGGAGCGCGTCGTCTTCGGCTTCGCGACCTTCTTCGCGCTGGCCGGAGATGACGCGCTCGCCTGCGCCTCCAGACCGCCGACGATGAAGTTCGTCAACTGCTCCAGCGTTTCGTTCGCGTCCCACGGATCGCACGCGCCCTTGGCGAGCACGTCGAGACGATGCGTGTCGGAGAACGCGTAGAGATACGCGCCGATCATCATGGTCACACGCCAGTAGAGATCTTTCGCGGGCAGGCCGGGCAGCGCGGCGCGCAGCGCTTCGACGTAGGCATCGGTCGAATCGCCGTAAGCGGTGCTGCGCAGGCTGTACGAGATTTCGGGCGGCTCCGTGTGCAGGCGCGCCTGCAGACGAATGAACGCGCGGCCGCCGTCCGTCTTGCGCAGCGCGACGAGCGGCAGCAGAAACGCGCGCACGATATCGCGCACGTTCGCCTCTTTTCCATCGATCAGTTCATTGAGCAGCGTCACGCGCTCTTCGGAGATCAGCATCGCGCGGCGCAGGAACACCTGCTCGAAAAGCTGCTGCTTGGTGCCGAAGTAATACGTGATGAGCGCCTGCGTGACGCCGCACGACGCGGCCACTTCCTTGAGCGATGTGCCCGCGTAACCGCGCTGCGAGAAATCGACCTCGGCTGCGTCGAGGATGTTCTCACGTTGATTGATATTGCCCGCCGGGCGGCCAAGCCGCTTGCGCTTGCTCGATGCGCCGTGTGCGCGGACGTGAGTGGTGTCGTCTTTCGTCATGCCTGAGCGATGCTGCCGATGAAGTGAGAAGCCGGTTCGCTTCGTATTCTACGGGCGTTTGAGGCATGCTCCAGCGAATTCGTCGGAAAAGGCGAAGTGGCCCGCGCGCCGTTCGAAGCGAACGGGCCACCGCGACCTGCCTAGTTGCAATATCCCTGCGATGCGTACGTGCCGCCGCCCGGCGCGGCGGTCGAACACAGCGTGTTCAGCAGCGACGCGATGTTGCCTGCTCCGTAATTGCCATAAGTCGCGTTCGGATACTGCGTGTTCTGACGGAACTGCGACGCGTAGTTGTCCTTGATCGCGTTCGGATCGGACGAACCCCAGGACGTCACGCCGATGATCGACAGATTCGACGCATTGCCGATGACCGCGCCCCCGGAAAGCACGGCATCGCGCGGCCTGAAGTTGACGATCCATGGTCCGCCGCTTGCGCCGCTCGTGAGATTGCTGCCCTGCCAGAGTTGCGATGCGCCGCTCACGGTCGTCGTATAGGCCGGGCCATCGGTGCGCTGCATGATCGCGCCGCCGTCGAGCAAGGTCGGATAGCCGAAGGTCGTGACGGCGGCTGTCTGAAGATTCCCGGTCTTCGGCGACGATATGAAGGAATAGTTGTTCCAGCCATAGCTCAAATAGCCGGTGATATCGCCGATAAACTGATTCGACGCGTTCTTCGCGATCGCGATGACGGCGATGTCGTTGTTGCGCGCCGAGCCCGAGCCGGTATCGGTGCCGTTCGCCCACGCCGATGGCCGCACGAGTGCCGCCCAGTTCCACGTTCCATAAGGCGCGATCTGAGCAGACGTGGCGCCGGACGCGCCGTAGTGTCCGGGGCGGAATTGCCAGTTCGAGAACAGCGAACTTCCGCTGCCGAAGCTCTGGATGCAGTGCGCCGCCGTGACGATCACACTTCTGCGAATCAGGCTCGCGGTGCAGTAGCCGGCGCTGAAGGTGAGCTTGCCGATCGCCCGATACGGATACGTCGTGCTGAGATAGTTCGCGCTCGTGGTGCCCGCCGCGCTCTGGTTGCCGTCCTGCACGCGGCCGGTCGAATAGGGTATGCCGAAGGTGCCATACGCTCTCGTCTGCGCATTGCTCACGATGCCGGCCGGCGTGTTGACGCCCGGCGTATAAGGCCCGGCGCTGGTTTCCGGCATGATCGCGGATGTGTCCGGCGGCGCGAGCACATTGACGACCGGCTTAAGATTCGACAGATCCGCCGGCGCCTCGCGCGATGCCGCCGGATTCGGATTCACCACGGCTTCGTCGTCTGCATGAGCGACGCCTGCGCTCGCCATCGACAGAGCGACAAGCGCCGTCGCCTCCACGCACGCGACTCGTTTCGATCTCTTCATGACACCCTCCGGTTGAAAGATACGATGTGTCGGCTGACGCATCGATCCGCCGTTCTTTGGTATTCCTAAGTCTTATGAACAACACTGGGCCGGCTTGTCGATCTTGCGTTCGTGTTCTGATTCGTCGGATGCTTGGCTGCGCGCTTTGCTTCGACGAATGCGCGCGCGTCTATGCAATAGATCAGGAAAGCGAACGATAAATAACTCTAGTTCAAATTTGCGCCAATCTCGATCCCGGTCTTTGATCAGCGGATAGAGACGATATCCCCGTCCGATTGACCGGTCGTGCGCTTGGAGTGCGGTCTACGGCACAGAGCGCGTTTGACGCTTCGCATCCATACAGATAGCCTACATTCACCTTTCTACGGAAGCCAGCAACGGGTGCGCGATACGCGTGACATTCGGCATCGCGAAGATTCATCGACATGCGATACCGCTGCTGGCTGGCCGCCGCGCCTGCGCGCGATTCTGACGTGCAAGACCGGGACGAGCGTATGAACTACGACGCTTCCGGCCGTCCGCAAACGTTCTCTGAGCGCTCGCGCACTGCGCGAAATGACGACGCCCTCGCGCCCGGTTAATTACCGCACAGAACGCACCGTACAGCCTGTCATTCTTGCCCCACATCGCGTTCGACTCTGCATCCGACGCGTGGCGAAGAAACACTACAAGGGGCACAAATGAGCAATCCTAAAAAATTCAAATTGAATACTGCGATCAAACTCAGCGTCATCGTGATCGCGGCGGCCATGTCGAATTTCGCGTCCGCGCAAACGACGGGGAATCCTTGCAACCAGACTTCCGAGGGATGCGTGCCGCTCGGCACGAGCGCCGTGATGATGGTTGCGGCGGCGGACTCGCAGACGCGCGTATCGCCGACGACGGATCCGACCGTCGAAACGGTGTCGGCGGTCGTGCCGTTGCTCGAGGGCGGTCGCGGTGGCGAGGGATCGCCTGGAGCGGCTTCGGGCGGCGGAAATTCGAGTGGCTCGGGATCGGGTGCGGGTGCGGGCGCGGGCGGCGGTCAAGGCTCGTCCAGCAGCGGTCCGGGCGCGACGGCGGGGGCTGGCGGAAGCACGAGCGGCGGAGGCACCGGAACCGGCACAGGATCGGGTGGAACAGGTAACGGCAGTCAGGGCGCTGGAGATTCCGGTGGCGACTCCGGCGGGGACTCGGGCGGCGATTCGAGTGGACATGGGCACCATGGTCACGGGCACGGGCATGGCGATGGTGACGGCGACGGCGATGGGCATGGCCACGGTCATGGACATGGCCACGGCGATGGTGACGGTGATGGCCACGGTCATGGTCATGGTGATGGCCACGGCGATGGTCATGGTGACGGACACGGTGATGGCCACGGCGATGGTCATGGTGATGGCCACGGCGACGGACACGGCGACGGACACGGCGACGGACACGGCGACGGACACGGTGATGGCCACGGCGACGGACACGGTGATGGCCACGGCGACGGACACGGTGATGGCCACGGTGATGGCCACGGGGATGGACACGGCGATGGACACGGCGTAGGTCATGGCGACGGTCACGGCGATGGTCATGGTGACGGCCACGGCGTAGGTCACGGCGATGGCCATGGCGACGGCCACGGCGATGGTCATGGCGACGGCGGTCATGGCGGAGTTGGTCACGGAGACGGCGGTCATGGCGACGGCGGCCATGGCAACGGTTCGCCTGGCGGCCACGGTAGCGGTAACGGCAATGGCGGCGCAGCCGGTGGTCACGGTGGCGGCGGTCAAGGCGGTGGCAACGGCGGCAATGGCGGCGGCGGTCACGGCGGTGGTGGAAGCGGCGGCGGTAGCGGTGGCGGCGGCGGTCACGGTGGTGGTGGCAATGGCGGTGGCGGCAACGGCGGCGGCAATGGTGGCGGCGGTCACGGCGGTGGTGGAAACGGCGGTGGTGGAAACGGCGGTGGTGGCAGCGGCGGTGGCGGCAACGGCGGTGGCGGCAACGGCGGTGGCGGCAACGGCGGTGGCGGCAACGGCGGTGGCGGTCACGGCGGTGGCGGCAACGGCAACGGCGGCGGCCACGGCGGTGGCGGTCACGGTGGCGGCGGCAACGGCGGTGGCGGCAACGGCGGTGGCGGCAACGGCGGTGGCGGTCACGGTGGCGGCGGCAACGGCGGTGGCGGCAACGGCGGTGGCGGCAACGGCGGTGGCGGCAACGGCGGTGGCGGCAACGGCGGTGGCGGCAACGGCGGTGGCGGCAACGGCGGCGGCGGTCACGGCGGTGGCGGCAACGGCGGCGGCGGTCACGGTGGTGGCGGCAACGGCAGTGGCGGCAACGGCGGCGGCGGCAACGGCGGCGGTCACGGCGGCGGTGGCGGTCACGGTGGCGGCGGAGGCCACGGCGGCCGGTAACCTGGCAGCATGGCGCAAGGAAGAACCGATGCTCTTAACCCGGCATCGGTTTTTTCCTTTACTTGCCGTAAGCGCCTCGCGCGTATCCGCGATACCCGATCATCGATCGCATCGCGATCAGCGAAATCATCACGACGCGCGCAAACTGGGCCCTTCTCACCCACGACGAAGGATCGCGCCATGCCCTCTCACACTCTCGATCTGAACGGCCGCGTCGCGCTCGTGACGGGCGGCTCACGCGGCATCGGTCGCGCGATTTCGCTCGCTCTCGGCGCATCCGGTGCATCGGTAGCGGTGAACTATCGGCAGCGCGAAAACGAGGCCACCGGCGTGGTCGCGGAAATCGAGCGCAGCGGCAATCGCGCGATGGCGGTACGCGCCGACGTGTCGACAGGCAACGACGTCACCGCGATGATCGACGACATCGTTCAACGCCTCGGCCACATCGACATCTTGGTGAACAACGCGGGCACAGCGACGATGATCGATATCGACGATCTCACGGAAGCCGAGTTCGACCGCACGCTCGCCGTCAATCTGAAGTCGGCGTTTCTCTGCACGCAAGCCGTGCTCCACGGCATGCGCGCGCGGCGCTGGGGACGCATCGTCAATCTGTCGTCGGCGGCGGCGCGCGGGCCGGGTTTGGTGGGCGTTCACTACAACGCATCGAAGGCGGGCCTCGAAGGTCTGACGCGCGGTTACGCCGCACGGCTCGCGCGCGATGGCATCACCGTCAACGCCGTCGCGCCCGGACCGATCGACACCGAAATGGCCGAACCGCTCAAGGCGTCGAACGTTGCGGAGCGGCTGCCCGTCGGGCGGCTCGGAGAAGCGGACGAAGTCGCGGACGTCGTGATGACGCTAATCGGCAACGCGTTCATCACCGGACAGACGATTCCGGTGAACGGCGGCGCCAGCTTCATCTGAAGAGACGCTGCTACACCCTCGGCGGGCCGACGTGCGTGACGACTTCCTTCACGCCCGGCGCGTTTTCGGCCGCGACGCGAACGGCCTTCGCTTCGTCGTCGTTCGTGACCGTCATCCACAGATGCACGGTCCCGTTTTCGACGATGACGTTCTCGCGAGCGAGCGCCCACGGATGGCCCGACATCGCCGCGATGACCGCCTCGCGGATCGAGTGATCGGTGATATCGGCATCGACGGGCAACTCGGGCGCCATTGTGACGAGCGCGCGAATCAGATTTGCGCGGCTCACCACGCCGACCACCTTGCCGTCGCGCAGCACCGGCACGCGCTTGATGCGCTTGCGTTCAAGCAGCTCGGCGATGTCGGCGACGGGGCATGTTTCGCTCACGGTCGCGACGTCGGTGGTCATCACGTCGCTGACCTTGCGCGCGTGCTCCTTGACATACTGGCTCGCCAGTTCGCGCGTCGATGCAACGAGTTCGAGCCACCACGCACGCTGCTTGACGCCGGTCCCGATCTCCGCGCGATGCATCAGGTCGCCCTCGGTGACGATGCCGAGCAGGTTGCCCTCCTCGTCGATCACAGGCATGCCGCTGATGCCGGCGAATACCATCGTGCCCGCGGCCTGGCGCACGGACATATCGGGACTGGCGGAAACGATCGATGTCGTCATGATGTCGGCAGCTCGCACGTTCATCTCCCTCTGAAAAGACAGTGGCGTTATGGATAAGCGTTATGGTGCCTGCGGCGTCGGGTCGTCGTCCGGCCGGCGCGTGCGTCGAGCTTGATACAGGTCAACGGTCAGAATGCGCGCGATGAAGAAACGGAACCGCCCTCTCGCACCGCTGCTCGCGATGCGAACCCATCATCGGGAGCTTGATGAACGATACAACAGAACGCGCTGCGATACCGATCTCAAGTATGCGCTCACGCGGTTCGAGCTGAAGGTCGAACGCGCGCTCTTCGGCCTGCGCACGATCATGGACGAATCCGTCGAGTTTTGCGCGAATCACAGGCGCACTGCAGAAACGGTCATTCTTCCCGCCGTCGAGTGCCATCTATCGGAATTCGACCAGGCACCCATCAACGCAGCACTCGAATCTCGGCCCGACGCTTCCGCGATGCAACATCGAAGGAGAGCGCCGGGAAGTCTGTACCGCCTGATAACAAAGGCCGTCAGAGCCGTCGGGAGAATTTACTGACTCCGAACTCGATTCCAAAGAAGTAAGTTTTTCTGCCACCGCAACGCCGCAGCAGATTTTTTTACTGTGACAGACGTTTACATTCATCTCATAAGACGATAACCTTGCAGCCGTTGATCAGGTTTCGGCAACGGTTGCCGAGGTAGCGGAAGAACTCCGAAACGATTCGGCAAGTTTGACTGCAAACGCGCAAACGTTACCTATCCGACGACGATGCCTTCGAACTGAGCAGGTTTGTCATTTCGTAAGGCCCACGAGAGCGAACGCAATCGTTTGCTCGACTCAGCCATCCGGAGCGCCTGCTGCATCGCGCAATGGACCCAGCAGTGAATCCGTGCCGTTCAGTCTGTCCTTTAGCGCCTAACTTCGGCGTCGCGCAAACAGTCTGTCCTGAGCATGTAGTTTGGATGACTAACGAGTGTCATTTCGACGACAAACGGATCAGACGATCGCCACGTTTCCGAGTGGCATCGTGAATCACTGAAGAGGTCCGGGCAGCATTCTGGGTTTTACGAGCCTTACGCAAGTACATTAGTACCACTAAACACAATGACGAACCTTAACCCGACCTCGCTTCGTAACTTCAACGTTTTCTCGGCTCGCAAGGCCGCAGCGATCGCCACGGCAGCGCTTACGAGCGTGCTGCTCGCCGCGTGCGGCGGCGGCGGTGAAACCGCGTTCGACGACGCGACTGCCAAGAGCGCCGCCGCTCCGGAATCGACGGCGAAAGCGGCGACGAGCACGTCGATCTTCTACGGCGCGAACGGCCGCAACACGAACGGCGGCGCGTACGACTCGACGCCCGTGGCGACGCAGCTCGCGCAACTGAAGGACATCGGCGCGACGATCTATCGTAACGACGTATACAACCTGGCGTCGGCGAAGGTCATCGCGAAGATGGCGCAGACGATGGCGGCGAGCGGCGTGACCGTGTATCCCGTGATCCTGCTCGGCACCGGCTTCAGCAACGAACAGGATGCGTACAACGCGGCCTACACGCTCGGCGCGCAAGTCGCGAGCACGTACAAGTACAAGTACTACGAAGTCGGCAACGAACTCGAAGCGACGGCGCTGAACGGCAACGTCGACGGCACGAGCTGGACGCATTACAAGAATCAGCCCTACGTCGTCGCGCGCGGCGTGATCCGCGGTCTCATCGCCGGCGTGAAGTCGAAGGACAGCACGGCGAAGATTGTCGTCAACGGAACGTGGCTGCACTACGCGTTCTTCCAAATGCTGATGGACGGCTCGCAGCCGGACGGCACCCGCGGCCACCCGACGGTTAGCTGGGACATCACCGCATGGCACTGGTATTCGGATCAGGGCAACATGACGCGCGCATGCGGCGGCACGGGTTGTTACGACATGCTCGGCGTTCTCCATTCGTTCGGCAAGCCGGTGTGGCTCAGCGAATTCGGCGTGCGTCCGAACTACGGCACGGATCAGCAGATCGCGAACTACATGGTCGGCAGCATGATGATGGCGCAGTACCAGAGCGTCGCATCGAAGTACAACATCCAGTCGATCCAGGCGTTCGAGCTCTATGACGACAACGAAGGCAACTTCGGGCTGATGAAGTCCGACGGTCAGACGACGAAGCCCGCTTACTGGTCGTACAAGAACTTCGTTGCGACCCACCCGATGTAATTGCGCGGGGCATAGTCACCCCGTTTAACTGACCCAACGATCAACGAGCGACCCACAGTGGTCGCTCGTTGCGTTTTGAGCCCTTAAAACAGGCGGTTTCCTTATCGGCGCGGCCGTATGACTGGTATTCCGTCATGGCGGCTTGTCGGCGGCTGCGGTCCACCCTACTCTGACTGCGAGCCTGCCCCGACGATCACCGCCGGGTTTGGCCATCCCATTCGATCCATACACTGCCTCATCTTCCGTTCGCGGAGGATGCCGGTCCTATTGGAGAAGATATGCGCGACAACCTGATTCCGGTCATCGAACGCGACGTGCTCAAAGAGCGCGTGCGATCCATTCTTTATTGCGGTGAATCCGGCGCCGCGTCGATCGTCGGAATCGCGAAGCGGCTCGCGTCGGCGGGCAGGCACTTCGAAGTGCACCACTTCGCGCGAGCGGCCGACCACGCGATGTTCGTCGATGAATTCGACGCACTGCGCGAGCACGGCAAGATCTACCATCATCTGGACCTGACCGATGATCTCTTCGCACAGGAAAGCGCCTTCACCATGAGTCCGACGCGCGCTTGCACGCAAATCTACTGCAGCGGACCGCCCGCGTTCACGGATCTGGTCGAGCGTCAGGCGCGAGAATGGGTGCACGCCTCGAACATCCACAAGATCGTGCTCAACGATCTCGCTGCGCGCAACTGACGCAAGCCGTCAAAGCGCCGCGGGATCGAGACCCAGCGCCTCTGCCAACTCGCGCGGCGAGCGCACGACCTGCGCTTCCCTGGGGAAAAGCGCGGCGCCTTCATCGTCGAAAGGCCATGCCAGAACGCGCATATGCGCCGCGATGGCGGCACGCGCGCCGGTCGGACTGTCCTCGACTGCGATCACTTCCTCGGGCGTGAGCCGCAAGAGCCACGCCGCGCGCTCGTACGGCTCGGGACTCGGCTTGCCGTTGCGAACATCGTTGACGCTGATGCTCACGAGCGAAGGCTCTTCGATACCGAGCGCACGCAGATTCGCTTCGAGCAGCATGCGCGATGCATTCGACACGATCGCCTGCGTGATGCCCGCGGCCTTCGCGGCGCGATACACCTCCAGCGCGCCGGGACGCGGCACGAGCGCGGCCGCATTCTCCAGATACGTCCGCGCGCGAAACATCGACCAATCCGCGAAGTCGACCGTCAAGCCGAAGCGCTCACGACACAGCGCATGCACCTCGCGCCCCGTCTTGCCGAAGACGAGCGGATGCATCTCCTCGCCCGCCTCCACGCCGTGCCGCGCGAGCGCAGCGATCAACGTCTTCAGATGCAGCGACTCGCTTTCCGCGAGCGTGCCGTCCATGTCCCACAAAATCGCCTTGATCAAAGCCTGACTCTTCCTTGTCGTATGCGGACGGTCGCCGCGAAATGGGCGCAGCCTATCACGCCGTCACGAGCATCGTCATTGCCGTTGCATTTATTTATACGGCCATATAATATCGACATCAATCCATACGACTCAATCTTCGGAAGGACGAGATCATGAGCAGAATACTTCGCGTCGGCGTTGTCGGCGGCGGAATCGGCGGGGTCGCATTGACCGGCGCGCTCGCGCGGCACGGCATCGAGGTGCGGCTTTTCGAGCGCGCGGGCGTTTTCGGCGATGTCGGCGCGGGCATCCAGATGACGCCCAATGCGGTGAAGGTGCTGCAGGCGCTCGGCATCGGCGATGCGCTGCGCGATGTCGCGTTCGTGCCGCAAGCGATCGTCGGGCGCAACTGGGAGACCGCGCGCGAGAACTTCCGCATTCCGCTCGCTTCGGAATGCCCGAAGCTGTATGGCGCGCCGTTCTATCACGTGCATCGCGCGGATCTGCATCGCCTGCTGACGACGCTCGTGCCCGCCGATGCCGCGCGTCTGTCGACGAGTTGCATCGACATTCGGCAGGAGAGGGACGCCGCCGTCGCCGTCTTCGACGATGGGAGCGAATTCGAAGCGGACGTGATCGTCGGCGCCGACGGCGTGCGTTCCATCGTGCGCTCGAAGCTCTTCGGCGACGAAGCGCCGCGCTTCACGGGCAACATGTGCTTCCGCGCCGTCGTGCCCTTCGATGAGACGCCCGAATTTGTGAGTCCGGATTCGTCGTTCTGGCTCGGGCCGCACGCGCATGTCGTCACGTATTACGTGCGTGGCGGCGCGGCGGTGAACATCGTCGCGGTCGCGGAGACGCAGAGCTGGGTCGAGGAATCGTGGAACGCGAAGTCGAGCCGTGAGGAATTGCTCGACGCGTTCGAAGGCTGGCATCCGAATTTGCAGCGTCTTTTCGAGCGCGCGGAATCGGTCTTCAAATGGGGCTTGTTCGATCGCGATCCGATGCGGACGTGGTCGCGTGGCAACGTCACATTGCTCGGCGACGCCGCGCATCCGATGTTGCCGTTTCTCTCGCAAGGCGCGGCGATGGCAATCGAAGATGGCTACGTGCTCGCGCAATCGCTCGCGGCGCATGGCACGGACATCGCGCACGCATTGGGCGACTACGAGGCCGAACGTCTGCCGCGCACGAGCCGCGTGCAACTCGAATCGCGCGAGCGGGGCCGCACGTATCACTTGCCGAGCGCGTTCGCGCAGAGAAAGCGCGATCTTATCTACAAGTTCAAGTCGTATCTGAATCCGCAGGCGTCGGGCATTCAGGCCAACTGGGTCTATGCGTACAACGCAACGGATTTCGCGCCGCGCGCGGCTGTGTCCAACGTTTCAGTGGAGGTTTGAGATGCCGGGAAAGGTTTATCGCATCGGGCAGATCGTCCCGAGTTCGAATACGACGATGGAAACCGAAATTCCGGCGATGCTGACTGCGCGTCAATCCATCGAACCGGAGCGTTTCACCTTTCATTCGAGCCGCATGCGGATGAAGAAGGTCGTGAAGGAAGAGCTCGCCGCGATGGATGCGGAGTCGGACCGCTGCGCCGTCGAGCTTTCCGATGCGCGCGTCGATGTGCTGGGTTATGCGTGTCTCGTCGCGATCATGGCGATGGGGCGCGGTTATCACCGCGTATCGCAGGCGCGTTTGACTCGGCATACGGCTGCGAATGGCGGCGAGGCGCCGGTTGTGACGAGCGCTGGTGCTTTGGTCGATGCGTTGAAGGTGATGAAGGCGAAACGCGTCGTCGTGGTGGCGCCTTATATGAAGGCGCTGACTGAGCTTGTGGTCGACTATATTCGAAGCGAAGGGTTCGATGTCATCGACTATCGCGCGCTCGAGATTCCCGACAATCTCGACGTGGCGCGGCATGATCCGGTTCTTCTGCCCGCTATCGTGCAGTCGATGCGCTATCAGGACGCTGATGTCGTCGTTCTCTCCGCTTGCGTGCAGATGCCGTCTTTATCCGTTGTGCCGATGGTCGAGGCGTTGACCGGGAAGCCCGTCGTGACTGCTGCAATCGCTACTACTTTTGCGATGTTGTCTCAGCTTGGGCTCAAGCGGGTTGTGCCCGGGGCCGGGGCTTTATTGTCTGGGGCTTTTTGATTTTTTTTCTTCGCCGGATCCCGTTTTCGCGTCGGTCTATTAGCGTTGCCCCTGTGCGGGGCGGCACTCACTTTCTTTGCTGCTGCAAAGAAAGTAAGCAAAGAAAGCAGCTTTTCAGGCCCGCGGTCACACGCAATTTGGGTAGTCCTCTCGTCACAGGCGGCACTCGCCTAAAGAGTGCCCTCATCACAATAACGGGGCTTGGCTCGCGCACGGTCCGCCGCCCGAAAACGCTGAGGACACTGGTTCAGCACGAAAGAGCTTCGGCACAGCGCTACGCGCTGCCGCCGGGTATGCAAGGGAAACCAACGTGCGGCACTTGCGGTGAGATGGATACGTTAGTAGAGAAGCACATGCATCCCCGATTGACCGGTCGGCCGCGAAGCGGGCTGGAGCTATTTGGTGCTGAACCAGCTTGTTGTGTGGTGCGATGTGGCAGACCGTGCGCGATCCAAGCCCGGTTGGGCCTATGAGGGCACTCTTTAGGCAGCCCACGATGGACGAGAGGACTACCCAAATTGCGTGTGACCGCGGGCGTATCAGTAGCTGCTTTCTTTGCTTACTTTCTTTGCAGCAGCAAAGAAAGTGAGTGCCGCCCCGCACAGGGGCAGTGCTAATAGACCGCCAAGACAACGGGATCCGGCGAAAATGGAAGTAAACGAGAAAGACACACGATGAAATCGACCCTACTCTACGGCGCAAACATCAACGCAAACGGCATCCGCCAACACTATCTGCGCTACGGCGGGCCGCAAGCAACCCACGATGCCATCGTGCTAATCCCCGGCATCACGAGCCCGGCCATCACCTGGGGATTCGTCGCGGAAACGCTAGGCCGCCACTTCGATACCTACGTGCTTGACGTCCGCGGCCGCGGCCTCTCCGAAGCCTCATCGACGCTCGATTACAGTCTCGACGCGCAAACCGCCGATCTCATCGCGTTCATCGAAGCGATCGGCCTAAAGCAAGCCAACGTGCTCGGCCATTCGATGGGCGCACGCATCGCCCTGCGCGCCGCACGGCAAACAAAGTCCATCGCGCGACTCGCGCTCATCGATCCGCCCGTGTCCGGCCCCGGCCGTCGCGCCTACCCCGCGCAACTCGCGTGGTACATCGATTCGATCGCGCGCGCACGCAAAGGCATCGACGTAGAAGGCATGCGCGCGTTCTGCCCGACGTGGACCGACGAGCAACTGCGCCTGCGCGCGCAATGGCTGCACACCTGCGATGAACGCGCGATCCGCGCGAGCTTCGAAGGCTTCCATACGGACGACATCCACGCCGACATGCCGCACGTCACGCAACCCACGCTGCTGATGTCAGCCGGCCGCGGCGACGTGATCCGCGATGAAGACATCGCAGAAATGCGCGATCTGATGCCGCAACTCGAAGTCGTGAAAGTGCCGAACGCAGGCCACATGATCCCGTGGGACGACGAACAAGGCTTCTATCGCGCGCTCGGTTCGTTCTTCGGCGCAACACTCACCTGAAACGTAGGCGACACATCATGCCAATCAGCGACCATCAACTGATTCAAGCGTGGAAAGAGGTGCTCACGCTGTCGCGCCTGAAAGCAGGCCAGACCATGACGATACTCACCGGCGCCGCAACGCATCCGCAAACGCTCGCCTGCGCCTTGATTGCGACGCAATCGATGGGCGCCATCGTCAACCGGCTCGATCTTCCGCCCGTCAACGGCGAGAAGGCGCTGAGCCGCGACGCCCTCGCCTATCTCGGCGAAACGCCGCTCACCGGAAACCGCGCGGCCATCGCGGCCCTCAAGGCAAGCGATCTCGTGCTCGATCTGATGACGCTGCTTTTTTCGCCCGAGCAACACGACATTCTCGCGTCGGGCACGAAGATCCTGCTCGCCGTCGAACCGCCCGAAGTGCTCGTTCGCATGACGCCGTCGCTCGACGACAGAAGGCGCGTGCTCGCCGCCGCGAAGCGCATCGAACAGGCGCGCGAGATGCGCGTCACATCGAAAGCGGGCACCGATCTGCGCTGTCCGCTCGGCGAGTTTCCGGCCATCGCCGAATATGGTTTCGTCGATGAACCCGGCCGCTGGGATCATTGGCCGAGCGGTTTCGCGCTCACTTTTCCGAACGAAGGCGGCGCGAACGGGCGCATCGTGATCGATCGCGGCGACATCCTTCTGCCGCAGAAGAGCTATTGCACGGAACCGGTCGTGCTGACCGTCGAAGGCGGCTACGCGCGCCGCATCGAAGGCGGCGTCGATGCCGATCTCCTGCGCGAATACATGCTCTCGTTCGACGACCCCGAAGCCTTCGCGATCTCGCACATCGGTTGGGGCCTGCAAAAGCGCGCGCACTGGTCGACGCTCGGTCTCTACGATCGCGAAGCGACGCTCGGCATGGACGCCCGCGCGTTCGACGGCAACTTCCTGTTCTCGCTCGGCCCGAACAACGAAGGCGGCGGCAAGCGCACGACGGCTTGCCATATCGACATCCCCTTGCGCCGCTGCACCGTCTCGCTCGACGGCGTGGACGTCGTGCGCGAAGGCAGAACCATCGAGGAAACGTCATGAACGACGAGGTTTATCAGCGGCAAGGTTTCGGCAACGACCTTCGCATCGAAGGCCGCATTGGACTGTTGATCGTCGACTTCGTGAACGGTTTCGCCAATCCAGACGTGTTCGGCGGCGGCAACATCGTGCAGGCGATCGAG
Organism: Caballeronia sp. LZ008; assembly: GCF_031451435.1. NCBI lineage: Bacteria > Pseudomonadati > Pseudomonadota > Betaproteobacteria > Burkholderiales > Burkholderiaceae > Caballeronia > Caballeronia sp. LZ008. The sequence continues at coordinate 1,270,886 of NZ_JARUXK010000003.1, forward strand.
CGCACGGTGCCGCTGCTGCGCGCGGCGCGTGAGTTGCGCTGGCCGATTGCGCATAGCCGCATCGTCTATGCCGATGACGACGCCGATGCCAACATCTTCTCGCTCAAAGTCCCCGGCATGCTGACGCTGAAAGAGCACGCGCACGACAGCGCGATCGTGCCGCAACTCGCGCCGGAAGACGGCGAGCTCGTCGTGCGCAAGAACGTGCCGTCGGCGTTCTTCGGCACGTCGCTCGCCGCGTGGCTCACCATGCGCGGCGTCACCACGCTCGCCGTCGCGGGCGCGGTGACGAGCGGCTGCGTGCGCGCGAGCGTCGTCGATGCGATGCAGTTCGGCTTTCGTCCCGTGGTGCTATCCGATTGCGTCGGCGATCGCGCGCTCGCGCCGCATGACGCCAACCTTTTCGATATGGCGCAGAAGTACGCGGCCGTGATGTCGTCGGATGAATTGCTCAGCCGCGCGCGTCGTTCTCCGGCACGCAGCTGAACGATACGGTCGATGTCTGCTCTTGAAGCGAGCGCACGCCGCTCGTCGCTTCCGACCGGATCGCGACGCGTTGCGCGCGCTGCTTGCAGTATTCGGAGGCGGCGTCCATCGCCGCGTTGCGCGCCGTCACCCACGACATGCGCGTGCCCGTCGCCTTGCCGGTGACGGTGTAGGTGTTGGGCTGCGCGCCGGCCGTGACGCCGTTCGTCGTGCCGCAGGCCGCGAGCAGACACGCGAGCGTGAGCGCGCCGAACGCGCCGAACCTGCGCGGCGTCGAAATCATCGATCTGATGTAAGAGAACATGCTGGCGAACCGTGAATTTGAGATACGGCCGAATGGTACAAGCGGACGCGAATTTCTTCACGGATCAGAGGAATGACGCTGCACGACGGGGCCGGACAAGCGGCGGCGCGGGCCTTGCCTGCGCGCGTTTTCACGGTCGACCGCGTGCGCGCTTTGTTGCTCCCTTCAGGCCTGAGCGATGCGATCCAGCAGGCGTTGCAGGCGCGAATGCTGCGACGGCGCGAGTCCCGGTGTGGAAAGCGCCTGCACGACGCGTCCGCGCCAGTATGTCTTGGAGAAGAGCGAGTTCGCGCCTTCGAGGCTCAGCACTTGCTCGAGATGTTCGATCGCCGAATCGAGATGACCGACGCTATAAAGGAGTGCGCGCGCGCTGACGTTGTGCATGGCACGGGTGTTTCAGATGAAGATCGATTCGATGCGAACACGAAGCGGCGCGCGCTGACACACGCGCCGCTCGCGGACATCAGCTCATGTGCTGGCCGCCGTTGATCGCGATGTTGGAGCCGGTGACGAAGCCCGCGTCATCGGAGCACAGGAACGCGACGAGCGCCGCGACTTCCTCGGGCTTGCCGAGACGGCCCGCCGGAATCTGCGGAAGAATCTTCGTGTCGAGGATTTCCTGCGGAATCGCCGTCACCATCTTGGTCGCGAGATAGCCCGGCGAAATCGTGTTCACCGTCACGCCCTTCTTCGCGACTTCGAGCGCGAGCGACTTCGTGAAGCCGTGCATGCCCGCCTTCGCCGCCGAATAGTTCGTCTGGCCGATCTGACCTTTCGAGCCGTTCACCGACGAAATGTTGATGATGCGGCCAAAGCCGCGCGACACCATCTCTTCGCAGACCGGCTTCGTCATGTTGAAAACCGAGTCGAGGTTGGTGCGCAGCACGGAATCCCAGTTCACCTTCGTCATCTTCTTGAAGGTCGTGTCCTGGGTGATACCGGCGTTGTTCACGAGGATATCGATCGGGCCGACTTCAGCCTGGATCTTCGCCACGCAGTGCTGGGCGGAATCGTAATCGGCGACGTCCACGCCATACGCGCGGAAGTTGTAGCCCTGGCGGTCCATGCTCGCAAGCCATTCGCCGACTTTCGCGTTGCCCGGCGAATGCGTCACGACGACCGCGTAACCCGCGTCGTGCAGCTTCATGCTGATTGCTTCGCCCAGACCGCCCATGCCGCCCGTCACCACTGCGATTCGCTTAGTCATGCTGATACTCCTCGTCATTTCTCTCAGGTTAATGAATCTCGGAATGGCGCCGACGCGGCCATCTTGCCCAACGCTGATATTGTTTTGATGACGCGTCGGGACGCGCGCGCGGCGCCGTCGTACTGCATTCGTTACGGACGTTCCACCGCCAGCGCGACACCCATGCCGCCGCCGATGCACAGCGACGCCAGACCCTTCTTCGCATCGCGCTTCTGCATTTCGTGCAGCAGCGTGACGAGAATCCGGCAGCCCGACGCGCCGATCGGATGACCGATCGCGATCGCCCCGCCGTTCACGTTGATC
>NZ_JARUXK010000004.1:0-257955 GCF_031451435.1 Caballeronia sp. LZ008
CTTCGTGATCTCGCGCACGTCGGGATGGAGCGCGCACATCATCGAGCAACGCATCGACAACAAGATCATCCGGCCGAGCGCGAATTACACCGGTCCGGAGAATTTGAAGTTCGTCCCGATAAATAAGCGAAAATAGCGGACTGCGCGATCGGATTTCACGATGAGGAAATCCACCCCGCGCGGCAAACGCCATCCAACCCCAATGTTTTTGAAAGGTTTTTTTCGATGAACAAACTTCTGATCGCTGCAATCGCCGGCACGCTGGCTACGACGAGCGTCTTCGTCAGCGCCGACGCCTTCGCTGCGACCGCGACCGATGCAAGCAAGGCCAAAACCACGGCCAAGCGTCCCGCTCCGGCGCGCCGCCTGATCAAGCGCAGTCCCAAGGCCGAAGCGGCCGCGGCGGCCAAGGTTGATCCGATTCCCGAAGGTGCAGTGAAGTGGTCGTGCAAGGACGGCAACGCTTTCTACCTGAAAGGCGACATGAAGCGTGACGCAATCGTCACCGTGAACTGGGCCAAGAAGGATTACAAGCTGCCGCGTCAGGACACGACGACCGGTGCGGATCGTTTCCACGATTCGGCATCGGGCATGGATCTCGTCGTGATCCCGACCAAAGCAATGCTGTTCTCGGACAAGGACTCGTCGCGCCTCGCCGACGAGTGCATGACGCCCGAAATGGCAGCGGGCGGCGCAGCGCCGACCCAATCGAACGCGCTGATCAAGAACGCGGAGTAAGTTAGCTCGGCACTTAAATCAGGAATCCCTCGATGTCCGCACCGATTTCCAATGTCCGGCCCGAGCCGGACAAGGTACTCGTCGAAATAGTCGACTACGTGCTCGACTACAGTGTCGACAGCACGCTTGCGCTCGAAACGGCGCGCAACTGCCTGATCGACACGCTCGGCTGCGGACTCGAAGCCCTTTCGTACCCCGCCTGCACCAAGCTGCTGGGACCGATCGTGCCGGGCACGATCGTCCCCAACGGTGCGAAGGTGCCAGGCACCCAGTTTCAACTCGACCCGGTTCAGGCCGCCTTCAACATCGGCGCAATGATCCGCTGGCTCGATTTCAACGATACGTGGCTTGCCGCCGAATGGGGTCATCCGTCGGATAACCTCGGCGGCATCCTCGCCACGGCGGACTGGCTTTCGCGCAACGCGATCGCGTCAGGCAAGAAGCCGCTCGTCATGAAAGACGTTTTGATCGCGATGGTCAAGGCGCACGAAATTCAAGGCTGCATCGCGCTCGAGAATTCGTTCAACAAGGTCGGTCTCGATCACGTTTTGCTCGTCAAAGTGGCCTCCACCGCGGTCGTCGGGCAGATGATCGGCCTCACGCGCGACGAACTCGTCAACGCGGTGTCGCTCGCCTTCGTCGATGGTCACGCGTTGCGCACGTATCGCCACGCGCCGAACACGGGCTCGCGCAAGTCGTGGGCAGCGGGCGATGCAACCTCGCGCGCCGTGCGCCTCGCGCTGATCGCGAAGACCGGCGAGATGGGTTATCCGTCGGTTTTGACCGCTGAAACATGGGGCTTTTACGACGTGCTCTTCAAGGGCAACGCGTTCGCGTTCCAGCGTCCGTACGGCTCGTATGTGATGGAGAACGTGCTGTTCAAAATTTCGTTTCCCGCGGAATTCCATGCGCAAACGGCCGTCGAAGCGGCAATGACGCTGCACGGCGAGCTCAAGCAAGCCGGCAAATCCGTCGATGACATCCGCAAGATCACGATTCGCACGCACGAAGCCGCGCTGCGCATCATCGACAAGAAGGGGCCGCTCGACAACCCCGCGGACCGCGATCACTGCATTCAGTACATGGTCGCGGTGCCGCTGATTCACGGCCGCCTCACCGCGGCCGATTACGAAGATTCCGTCGCGCAGGACCCGCGCATCGACGTGCTGCGCGCGAAGATGGAATGCGTGGAAGACCCGCAGTTCACGAAGGACTATTTCGATCCGGACAAGCGCTCGATCCCGAATGCATTGACCGTCGAATTCAACGACGGATCGAAGCTCGCCGAAGTCGAAGTGGACTATCCGATCGGTCACAAGCGTCGTCGCGCGGACGGCATACCGCTGCTCGTCGAGAAGTTCAGGACGAATCTGGCGCGCCGTTTCCCGCAGAAGCAGCAGCAAGCGATCCTCGCGGTATCGCTCGATCAGGCAACGCTCGAAGCGATGCCGGTCAATGAATATGTCGATCTGTACGTGATTTAAGCAGCGCAATTTCCTCGTCTTAGTCCAAGGAAAATAACCATGGCCCACAATCTCCACAACACGCTCAAGGAATTCGACAGCGGTTCCGGCAAAGGCAAGTTCTACTCGCTGCCGCAACTCGGCGACGCGCTGAAGGTCAAGATTCAGCGTCTGCCGGTTTCGATTCGTCTGGTGCTCGAATCGGTGCTGCGCAACTACGACGGCAAAAAGATTTCCGAAGAACACATCGAACAGCTTGCGAACTGGAAGCCGAATGCCGCTCGCGTCGATGAAATTCCGTTCGTCGTCGCGCGTGTCGTGCTGCAGGACTTCACCGGCGTGCCGCTGCTCGCCGACATCGCCGCGATGCGCGGCGTCGCGAAGCGCGCGGGCAAGGATCCGAAAGCGATCGAGCCGCTCGTACCGGTGGATCTCGTCGTCGATCACTCGGTGCAGATCGATCACTTCCGCGAGCCGAACGCGCTCGATCTGAACATGAAGCTGGAATTTCAGCGCAACAACGAGCGCTACCAGTTCATGAAGTGGGGCATGCAGGCGTTCGACACGTTCAAGGTCGTGCCGCCCGGCATCGGTATCGTGCACCAGGTGAACCTCGAATACCTCGCGCGCGGCGTGCATCAGAAGGACGGCGTCTACTATCCGGACACGCTCGTCGGCACCGACTCGCACACGACGATGATCAACGGCATCGGCGTGGTCGGCTGGGGCGTGGGCGGCATCGAAGCGGAAGCGGGCATGCTCGGCCAGCCGGTGTATTTCCTGACGCCGGACGTCGTCGGCGTGGAGCTGAAGGGCAAGCTGCGCGAAGGCTGCACGGCGACCGACCTCGTGCTGACCATCACCGAAATGCTGCGCAAGGAGAAGGTCGTCGGCAAGTTCGTCGAGTTCTTCGGCGAAGGCACGGCGTCGATCGGCGTGCCGGATCGCGCGACCATCGGCAACATGGCGCCCGAGTACGGCGCGACCATGGGCTTCTTCCCCGTCGATGAAAAGACCATCGACTACTTCAAGGGCACGGGCCGCACCGACGCCGAAATCGCCGCGTTCGAGCAGTATTTCAAGGCGCAGAAGCTGTGGGGCGTGCCGAAGGCCGGCGAAATCGACTACACCAAGACGCTCACGCTCGATCTGGGCACGGTCGCGCCGTCGCTGGCTGGTCCGAAGCGTCCGCAAGACCGCATCGAAATCGGCAATGTGAAGAGCACGTTCATCGACCTGTTCTCGAAGCCGGTGGGCGAAAACGGCTTCAACAAGAAGGCCGCCGAGCTCGAAGCGAACTACACGACGGCCGACGGCGTGAATCTCAAGAACGGCGACGTGCTGATCGCCGCGATCACGTCGTGCACGAACACGTCGAACCCGAGCGTGCTGCTCGCCGCCGGCTTGCTGGCGAAGAAGGCCGTCGAAGCGGGTCTGACGGTCGCGCCGCACATCAAGACGTCGCTCGCGCCGGGATCGCGCATCGTCACCGAATATCTGACGAAGACGGGCCTCCTGCCCTATCTCGACAAGCTCGGCTTCACGCTCGCCGCGTACGGTTGCACGACGTGTATCGGCAATGCGGGCGATCTGACGCCCGAACTGAACGATGCCATCACGAAGAACGACGTCGTCGCGGCAGCCGTGCTGTCGGGCAACCGCAACTTCGAGGCGCGCATTCACCCGAACATCCGCGCGAACTTCCTGGCCTCGCCGCCGCTCGTCGTGGCCTACGCGATCGCTGGCAACATCACGCGCGATCTGATGACCGAGCCGGTCGGCAAGGGCACGGACGGCCGCGACATCTATCTCGGCGACATCTGGCCGACGAGCGACGAAGTTCATGCGCTGCTCAAGTTCGCGCTCGACGCGAAGGCGTTCCGCGAGAACTACTCTCAGCTCACGAAGGAAGGCGACCTGTGGAGCAAGATCGCGGGCGAAAGCGGCCAGGTCTATGACTGGCCGAAGTCGACGTACATCGCCGAGCCGCCGTTCTTCGGCAGCGAATTCTCGATGAAGCCGGCCGATTCGATTCCCCCGGTCAAGGGCGCGCGCGCGCTCGGCATCTTCGGCGATTCCGTGACGACCGACCACATCAGCCCGGCCGGCTCGATCAAGGAAACCTCGCCGGCGGGCGTGTGGCTGAAGGCGAACGGCGTGCAAAAGGCCGACTTCAACAGCTACGGCTCGCGTCGCGGCAATCACGACGTGATGATGCGCGGCACCTTCGCGAACGTCCGCATCAAGAATTTGATGATCCCGGCGAAGGCCGACGGCACGCGCGTCGAGGGCGGCCTGACGATTCATCAGCCGAGCGGCGAGCAACTGTCCATCTACGACGCAGCGATGAAGTACATCGCCGCCAATACGCCGACCATCGTGTTCGCGGGCGAAGAGTACGGCACGGGTTCGTCGCGCGACTGGGCGGCGAAAGGCACGCAACTGCTCGGCGTAAAGGCCGTGGTCGCGCGCAGCTTCGAGCGTATCCATCGCTCGAACCTCGTCGGCATGGGCGTGCTGCCGCTGCAGTTCAAGGGCTCGGACAGCGTGCAGTCGCTGAACATCACCGGCGAAGAGACGTACGACATCGAAGGTCTCGGCGACGACTTCAAGCCGCAACAGGAAGTCACGCTCGTGATCCATCGCAAGGACGGCAAGGACGATCGCGTGCAGGTGCTGCTGCGTATCGATACGCCGATCGAAGTCGACTACTACAAGCACGGCGGAATTCTGCCGTTCGTGCTGCGCTCGCTGCTCGCGGCGTAAAAGGCTCAAGCAGTTTTGCAGGTGACCGCGCTCGAAAGAGCGCGGGAACATTGGACCCGGCCACGGCCGGGTTTTTTTTCGCCCTTCTTTGGCTCCCTACGCTTTGGAGATCGCGATGCGCGGCCACGTCGTCCGGCGGGCGAACAACGCGCGCACCATCTCCCTCAGGCGACGCGCGCCCGCCCGCGTCGAATCGGACGACATCGAGAACCAGCTGGCGTCCGTCGTCCCGCTGACCCAGATCGTCGTGTAAGGCTTCAGTTCGACGGACGCGCCCGCGTCCAGCCAGTAATCGTCGGCGCCGCCTTCGATGGTCAGCCAGATTTGCCCGCGCGTCACGCGCAGCGTTTGGGGCCGATCGATCACCCAGCGCGTAGGCGCATCGCGCCCGTCGAGTTCGAATGTCCGGATTTCACGCATGATGCCGCTCCTTCAGATCGCGTAACTGAAAGGCCGCCCGACAGAGATGCAAGAGCAGCCGTTGATCCTATTATTCGACCGATTGCGAACAGCTTGAATGAACACTTGTGAACAGTTTGACCGAAACTGTTAAGCCAAATTGACCGAACAGTTCGCATCGATCTGACACTTTAAAACACTCTAGCTAGCCATTCGGCCAGTCTTGACGCGGGTTTTCGGATGCGTTCGAATGGCAAGACGACACTGGCGAACAGCGAACTCGAACTGTTCACAGCAAATCACTGAACAGTTTCAGACATCATGAATGCACTTCCGCTTCACATCGACAGCGGCACCGGCGTGCCGCTGACCGAACAGATCGTCAGTCAGATCGAAGCGATGATCCGCTCGCGCCGCGTGCTCGCGGGCGCGAAGCTGCCGTCGATTCGTCAGCTTGCCGCCGAGCAGCGCATCAGCCGCTTTCCGGTGATCGAGGCTTACGACCGTCTCGCGTCGCGCGGGCTCATTCAGCCGAAGCACGGCTCCGGGTTCTATGTGGCGAATCACGTCGATGAACGCGACAGCAACGCGGGCAATTGCGATCCGCGTCTGGCCGAAGAGGAATCGAACCAGATCCTCCAGCAGTTCAACTATCCCGGCGAGACGCTGAAGTTGTCGAGCGGCTTCATTCCCGAGGCATGGCGCGATGTGGACGGCCTGACGCAGGCGATCCGTCAGGCGTCGCGCACCGACGTATCGAGCGTGATCGATTACGCGATTCCCCACGGCGACACCGATTTGCGTCAGCAAGTCACGATGCGGATCAACGCGCTCGGCATCGACGCCGATCTTCCCAACGTGATGATCACGAACGGCGCGAGCCAGGCGCTCGATCTCGTCGTGCGCTACATGCTGAAGCCGGGCGATACGGTCTTCGTCGAGGATCCCGGTTACTACAATCTCTTCGGGCTCCTGAAGCTGCAGGGCGTGCGGCTCGTCGGCGTGCCGCGGCTCGCGAACGGACCCGACATCGACGTCGCGGAAGAACTGCTGAAGCAGCATCAGCCGAAGCTTTTCTTCATCAACACCGTGTTCCAGAATCCGACTGCGACGAACGTCGCGCCGCAAGTCGCGTTCAAGCTGCTGCAACTCGCGACCCAGCACGGCTTTTCCATCGTCGAGGACGATATCTACGCCGACTTCCAGGCCGTGCCGACGCAACGGCTGGCATCGCTCGATCAGCTCGATCGCGTGATCTATGTGGGCGGCTTGTCGAAGACCTTGTCGTCGTCGCTGCGCATCGGCTATCTCGCGGCGAATCGCGAGCTCGTGAAGAATCTCGTCGACGTAAAGGTGCTGACGAGCCTCGGCGGCACGCGCTTCGCCGAAAGCGTCGCGGCGGGCCTGCTGGAGCGCGGCACGTATCGCAAGTATCTGGAGCGCTTGCGCAAGCGCGTGCGCGATTCGCTGTCGAGCGCGGTGCAAACGCTCGAAGGCTATGGATGGGACGTGTTCGACGAGCCGAGCGGCGGCAACTTCGTATGGGCGAAAGTGCCAGGCATCGACGATTCATCCGTGCTCGTCGACGAAGCCGTGAAGTTCGGCGTCACGCTCGCGCCGGGCAGCTATTACCGCCCGAACGGCGAGGCGTGTGCGTGGGTGCGCATCAATTCGGCCTATGCGGGCGACCGGCGCGCGGCGCGCTTCTTCGAGTACATGACGGAAACCGCGGCCGCGCGCGCTTAACGACGTTCGCTGAAGAAACGTTCGAGCGCGTCCGTCGCGTCCTTGTCTTTCGCAAGCCGCGCGTAAAGTCCGGCCGCGCCTTCGTAGATGCGATGCTCCGCGAACTCGTCGCCGACGAACTCCGCGATCTCTTCCATCTCCGCGACCCAGCGATAGGCCTTCGGCGGCATGCGCGGCACATTGCCCGCGAGCCACGCGGCAAGCGCGGGCTGGCTCGCCGCGAGTTCGCTGAGAAGCGCATCGCCCGCGCCGTTGCGCATCGCGGCGAGCGCCATCGCCGAGCCGAGCGCCGTCAGCCCTTTCGTGATGCCCGCATACGACATCTTGAGCGCGGATGCGGCGCCGTTCGGGCCGTCGAGCACGCGCACGACGAGACCATGATCGGCGAGTAGCTGAGTGCGCTTTGCATGCGGTCCCGACATGTAGAACTTCGGCGCCGATGGCTGACCGATGATCGATGCATCGACGAACGGCGTGCGCGTCGGTTCGAGCGCGCGCTCGATCTGGCCGACGGTAGCGGGATTGATCGCATTGCAGTCGATGTAGACGGGCTGCGCGCTCGCGCGTTCGAACAGAGGAGCGAGGCGCTGCGCGGTATCGACAGCGACCGAGGGCGGCACGATCGACAGAATGAAGTCGCACGCCACGAGATCGTCGAGGCTTGCATCTTCCATGCTGGCTTCGCGCGCACGCGCTGCGCTCGCCGCGCTGCGTCCTTCGAGCGATGTCAGCACGCGCGCACCGCCTTGCGTGAAGGTACGGCCAATGGCCGATCCCATGCTGCCTGCGCCGAGAATTGCGATCGTCGGTTGTTTCGATTGCGTCACTTGCTGGCTCCTGTAGCTTTGTTCGATGACGATTCATACCGCGCTCATTCGTCATCCGAACTATCGGATCATCAAGGAAAGCGGCCCGTCGAAGGGCCGCCGTCCAACTAACCTACCGACTTGCGAATCAACGATGCTCCGTCACGAACTTCGTGACGAGATACGCTTCCATCGCTTCGCTGCCGCCTTCCGAGCCGTAGCCCGAATCCTTGACCCCGCCGAACGGCGTCTCCGGCAATGCGAGGCCGTGGTGATTGATCGAGAGCATGCCGCTTTCGATATCGTCCGACACCGCCGCTGACGTCGCCGCAGAGCTCGTGTAAGCGTAAGCGGCAAGCCCATAAGGCAGGCGATTGGCCTCGGCGATCACTTCGTCATACGACTTGAACGATGCGATCGGCGCGATCGGGCCAAACGGCTCTTCGGTCATGATGCGCGCGGAGAGCGGCACATCGGTCAGCACGGTCGGCGCGAAGAAGTAGCCTTCGCGGCCGATGCGCTCGCCGCCCGTCAACACCTTCGCGCCGTGCTCGCGCGCATCGGCGACGAGGCGTTCCATCGCTTCGAGGCGGCGGCCGTTCGCGAGCGGACCCATCTGAACGCCATCGTCGAGACCGTTGCCCACTTTCACCGCGCTCGCGGTGGCGACGAAGTGCTGCACGAACTCGTCATACGCGGATTCTTCGACGAGAAAGCGCGTCGGCGAGATGCAGACCTGACCCGCGTTGCGGAATTTCGCCGATGCGAGCATCTTCGCGGCGCGGGGGATGTCGGCGTCTTTGAACACGATGGCCGGCGCGTGGCCACCTAGTTCCATCGTCACGCGCTTCATGTGCTCGCCCGCGAGCGACGCAAGCAGCTTGCCGACCGGCGTCGAACCGGTGAACGAAATCTTGCGGATCGCGGGATGCGCGATCAGATACTTCGAGACATCGGCGGGCACGCCGAAGACGAGATTCAGCACGCCGGCGGGCAGGCCCGCATCGGCATATGCCTGCACGAGCGCCGCGCAGCTTGCGGGCGTTTCCTCGGGGCCTTTGAGCACGACCGAGCAACCCGACGCGAGCGCGGCCGATACCTTGCGCACCGCCTGATTGATAGGGAAATTCCACGGCGTGAACGCGGCGACCGGACCGACCGGCTCACGCGTCACGATCTGGCGCACGGCATCCGTTCGCGACGGAATCACGCGGCCATACGTGCGGCGCCCTTCTTCCGCGAACCATTCGATGATGTCCGCTGCCGACAGCGTTTCGATGCGCGCCTCGCCGAACGGCTTGCCCTGCTCCATCGTCATGATGGCGGCGATCTGTTCCGCACGCTCGCGAATGTTCTGCGCCGCGCGACGCATCAGCTTGCTGCGCTCGTAGGGCGAAACCTTGCGCCATTCCTTGAAACCGCGCGCGGCGGCGTCGGCGGCGAGCGAAAGCTCGGCTTCGCCCGCGAGCGCGAGACGGCCGATCTCCGCTTCGTTCGCCGGATTGATGACGGCCGTGTCGCGCGAACCGTCGCGCCACGCGCCGTCGATATAAAGCCGGGTATTCGGATAAGCGGGAAGGTCGGAACGAGTGTTGCTCATGCATGTCTCCTTGAGAGTGGCGTGGCCAATGTTGCTTGCGCCGGACCATATGACGCAGACGGCCATGGTATCGCGGCCACGTAAAATCTGCTGACGCGCGCTACGTTCAATCGATAGTTGCAGATCGAATTACATGACACGACGGTGACCCGTATGTTCGACCAATGCCTTTATTTCAACACCACCGCACTCGCGCGCGCACTCGAACGCGAATGGGCCAAAGCGTTCAAGCCGTTCGGACTCACGCCGTCGCAGGCGTTCATGTTGCGCGCGGTTGTCGAGCATCCCGGGCAGCTTCAAGGCACGCTTGCCGATGCACTCGCGATCACGCGCCCCACTGCCACGCGCACGCTCGACGGACTGGCGAAACTGGGGCTCGTCGAGCGCTGGTCCACTGAACGCGATGGCCGCGAATCCGCCATTCATCCGACCGATTCCGCGGTCGCGATGATGAAGCGCATCGGCGCGGTCAGCTCGGAGGTCACGCGGCGCATGAAGCGCAAGCTCGGCAACGCGCGTTTCGACGACACGGTGTCGAGCGTGAGGCATATACGCACGACGCTGGAATGACAAACGCCCGCGATCGATGATCGGCGGGCGCGTGCAGGGACTTTATCGAAGGTGACGCTTACATCGGCGGCGCGACGCCATCCTTCTCCACGACGATGCGTTGCGCCGCGAAGTCCGAACCAGCCGGAGTCGCGACGACGAACACTTTCTTTCCGGGCTTCAGGTCATCGTGCGTCGCGGGGGCAAACGTCACAACGGGCACGTTCTCCGGTACGGTCACCGAGTTCGCGCCGCCCTTGTACGAGAGCTTCAGATCGCGGCCGCTCGTGCCTTGCACGACCTGATCGACGTTCGCGTTGGTCATCGAGCTCTTCGGTCCGAGATCCCATTCATAGTGGCCTTCGCCTGTGCCGCGCGCGGCTTCCGGGAACACGAGTACCTCGGTCGCGGTGAGCTTGCCGTCGGTGCCGGTGGTCGCAGCCGTGCCGACGAACGAGCCCGGCTTGATGTCCTGCAGCTTGATGTTCTTCAGCGCGGTGACGGGCGTATCTGCCTTGACGGCGATCTTCACGGTGTCGCCGCTGCGTCGATGAACGGTCAGCGTATCGCCCGACAGCGACACGATATCGCCGCGAATGCGCGCGGGTTTCGCGGCGGGCGTCTGAGCAAGAGCCGCGGATGCGAGTGCGAGCGTCACGATGCTGACGCCAAGTTTGAGTCGAATCGACATGCAATCTCCTTCTGGTGATGAAAGCAAAGGCTTCAGGAACCGCCGAACCAGTTGTAGCCCTGGTTCTCCCAATAGCCGCCGGGATAATCGTTCGTCACAGTGATCGCGACGATGTGCTTCGGATTCTTGTAACCGAGCTTGGTCGGCATGCGCAGCTTCATCGGGAAGCCGTACTTCGCCGGCAAAATCTGGCCGTCGTAGGTGAGCGTGAGCAGCGTCTGCGCGTGCAGCGCGGTCGGCATGTCGATGCTCGTCGAGTAGTTGTCGGCGCAATGAAAGGCCACGTATTTCGCGCTCGTATCGGCGCCTGCACGCGCGAGGATTTGCGCGAATCGCACGCCGCCCCACTTGCCGATCGCACTCCAGCCTTCGATACAGATATGCCGTGTCACCTGGCTTTCCTGCGGCATCGCGTGCAGTTCGTCGAGCGTCCACACACGCTTGCCTTTGACGAGGCCGCCAATCTCCAGCTTGTATGTCGATGGATCGACTTCGGGCACTTCATCGATGTCATAGAACGCGTTGAACGGAAACGGCCGCGTGATCATCGAGTCGGGATAAGTCGGCGCGAGCTGGTTCGGGTCGAATAGCAACGCCTGCATGTCGTCGTTGAAGGATGAAATGCGGCGCAGCATCGCGTTGACCGATTTGTCGTCGGTGATGTTGCAGCCCGACAGCATCGCGAGGCCGCCCAGCGAAAGAATGCGCTTGCCGAACAAACGGCGCGCCGGCGCCTTCAGTTCCTTCGCGGCATCCTTGATGATGAGTTCAGCGTCGGGTCTCGATTTGAATAGCTTGAGCGACATGTGTTAGCGACCTCGGATCATCAGCACGAGCGAGCGCGGCACGAGCGCGACCATCGCGACGTGCACGACGAAGAACGCCACGAGAAAACTCATGCCGAAGAAATGCACGATGCGAGCGTTGTCGTAACCGCCCATCAACGTGCGAAGCAAGGGAAACTGCACCGACTTCCACACCGCGAGTCCAGACAGGATCACGATCGCGATGTCCACGATCACCGCGAGATACGCGAACTTCTGCACCGCGTTGTAATGCGTGAGATCGTCGTGACCGAGCTTGCCGCGTAGCGCGGCGAAGGCGTCGGTGAAAATGCTCTTGATGGAGAGCGGAAACATGCGGCGGCGCAGGCGTCCGGTGAAGAGATTCATCGCGACGTACACGATAAAATTCGCGACCAGCAGCCACATCGCCGCGAAATGCCATTGCAGCGCGCCGCCGAGCCAGCCGCCGAGCGTGATCGCGGACGAGAAGGTCAGCGATTTGAAAATCGGCGATGCGTTGTAGATCTGCCAGCCGCTCGTCACCATGATCAACACGGCGAACGCGTTGAGCCAGTGCGTGATGCGCAGCCATAACGGTTGGATTTGCACGTCGTCGAGCCTCGCGAGTCGTTGAGATTTCGAGGGCATGGTAGCGACGCGCCGCTGATCGATCGATGACCTCTCGATGACTTTTTTGTCATCTTTGCGAGCGTCGCGCGCGCTCTGGCTAGAATGTCGGCAATCCATCGAATGCAGTGCGAGCATGACCATCCTCGTTATCGAAGACGACCGCAAGACAGGCGACTACCTGAAGAAAGGGCTCATCGAGTCCGGCTATCAGGTCGAGCTCGTTCGCAACGGCACGGACGGTCTGCACCAGGCGCTCGCGAATTCCTACGAACTGATCGTGCTCGACGTGATGCTGCCGGGCATCGACGGCTGGCAGGTGATGTCGGCCTTGCGCGCGAAACGTGACTTGCCTGTCATTTTTCTCACCGCACGCGATCACGTGACGGACCGCATTCACGGACTCGAACTCGGCGCGGACGATTATCTCGTCAAGCCCTTCTCTTTCACCGAACTCGTCTTGCGCATTCGCACGCTGCTCAGACGCGGCGTGATGCGCGAATCCGATACGTTCCAGATCGCGGATCTTCATGTGGATGTGCTGCGTCGCAAGGTGACGCGCAAGGGCATCGACATCGTGCTCACGAACAAGGAATTCGCGCTGCTGCATCTCTTTTGCAAGCATCAGGGCGAGGCGCTGTCGCGCACCCTGATCGCATCGGAAGTGTGGGACATGAACTTCGACAGCGACACCAATGTCGTCGACGTCGCGGTGAAGCGGCTGCGCGCGAAGATCGACAATCCATTCGATCTGAAGCTCATTCATACGGTGCGCAGCATCGGCTATTCGTTCGGGGAGAATCCTTGAACCGGCCATCGCGCTCGCTTGCGGTACGTATCGCGTTGTCGTTTGCGGTGATCGTGTGCATCGTCGTCGGCATGATCGGCGCATCGCTCTATCACGCGACGAATCGCGCGCTGTCCACGCGCGCGGATTACCAGCTGATCGCGCGCGTCGAGCATTTCCGCTCGCTTCTGCACGATCTCTACACGATCAAGGAAATCGAAGCGCGACCTCGGCTCTTCGAAACGATGCTAGGCGATCGTCAGGACGTCATCCTCTTCCGACGCGCGGGCTCGGGGCCTTTCATCTACGTCAATCCGGAGAAGATGCCGTTGCCGCCGCTCGATGTCGTGCCTGTGACGCGCGCCATCGGACTCGATGACCTGTACGAAGGCTCGCGCGCGGACGGCGTGCGGATGCGCTGGGTCGGCGCGCAGGCGCGCATCGGCGAGAACGGCGAGGTCGTCGAGATCATCGCCGCGCATGTGATGACGCAGGAAGCGATCGTGTTGTCGGCGTATCTGAAGCGCGTATGGATCAACGTGATCGGCGCGGTGCTCGTGACGTTGCTGCTCGCTTACTGGGTCACGAGCCGCGGACTCATGCCGCTCAAACTGATGGCCGATAAAGCCGCCGAAATCACGCCGAACCGATTGTCCGCGCGGCTCGACGTCGCCCATGCGCCCGCCGAATTGCAAAGCCTCGCGGCGTCGTTCAATGCGATGCTCGACCGGCTCGAACACGGCTACGAGCGTCTGGTGCAGTTCTCCGCCGATCTCGCGCATGAACTGCGCACGCCGATCGGCGTGTTGGTCGGTCAAACGCAGGTCACGCTCGCGCACGAGCGCAGCGTCGCGGAGTATCGCAGCGTGCTCGAATCGAATCTGGAAGAACTGGAGCGCCTCGCGCGCATCGCGCAGAACATTCTCTTTCTCGCGCAGGCGGATCATGAGCAGCAACAGATCGAACGGGAGCGGCTCGATATCCGCGAAGCGCTCGAGACGATCGGCGCTTACTTCGAAGGCATCGCCGATGAACGCCGCATCACGTTCGATATCCAGGCCGAAGGCGAAATGCTTGCGAATGCAATCATGTGCCGCAGGGCGATCGGCAATGTCGTCGTGAATGCGGTGCGTTATGCGACGGCGGGCACCGTGGTCCGGCTGCGCGGTTACGCGGATGAACAAGGCGCGAGCATCGTCGTGGGCAATCGCGGCGCGCACATCGAGAAGGAAGAGCTCGCGAAGCTGTTCGACCGCTTTTATCGCGGCGACGCGGCGCGCAGCGAGTTCACGGAATCGAGCGGACTCGGCTTGTCGATCGTTCAGGCGATCATGCGGCTGCATGGCGGCGTCGCATCCGCCGAATCCACGCCGGACGGGTGGATCGAATTCACCTTGCGCTTCCCTGCTGCGGAGCATCGCCGCACAACCACGCCCTGAATTCCGGTCGCATCAGATAGTCGACGCACCATGCCCGCACCTTGCCGACGCCATCCGAACGATGCGCGAGGAAGAGCCGCGTCGCGTGCTTCTGCTCCTGAATCGACTTACTGACGAGCCCGGCGTCGCCGAATGCCGCGCGGATATGCGTGGGCACATAGCCGATCGCGACATTGCGCGCGATGATTCTCACGGCCATCGAAAAGTCGGGAACGAAGATCGGCTTCTGCCCTTCCAGAAGCCACGCATGCATCGGATCGAAATCGATCGACGTGTCCTTGATGCAGACCGCCGGATACTTCCGCAACTCCGCGCTTTGCAGGATATGCGGCGCATCCGCGAGCGGATGATCGGCGCCCACGAGAAAGTCCCACGCGAGATGGCCGAGCGCGACGCTCGTGATGCCGTCGGTCTTCGGCACGAAATGCGGCGCGCCGACGACGATATCCGCCTTGCTTGCATAGAGCGCGTCCCAGCAGCCGTTGTACACCTCCTGCTGGATCGTGACGCGCGTCGTCGGATACGCATCTTCCAGATCGCACAAGAACTGGATGATCGCGTCGCGCGGCACGATGTTGTTGACGGCCACGGTGAGCTCGGGCTCGATGCCCCCCTGAACGATGGCGAGATTGCATTTGAGCGCCTGCAGATCGTCGAGAATCGCCTTGCTGTGCGCGATGAAGTATTCGCCCGCCTCGGTGAGCCGGATATAGCAACCGCGGCGCTCGAACAGCTTCGCGCCGAACGATTCCTCGAGCTTCCTGACGGTGTAACTGATCGCCGACGGAACCTTGTTCAGCCGTTCCGCGGCCGCCGTGATGCTTTGATACTGCGCAACCAACCGGACTATCCGAATGCTTTCGTCCGAAGTGAACATCGAGCCTGCTTCCACATGAGTATTTGTCCTGCCACATGAGCGAAGCGCGCGATGAACACCGTGCGCTTCGCTCACATCGTTGCGTCAGTGCCCGCTGGGCTTGACAGTGCCGCTCGCCTGCGCGAACCGGCTCAGGATCATGTAGCCGATGCACGCAACGAGAATCGAATCGAGTGAGGGAATCGACGTGACCGTGAACATGCCGTTCACCGTCGCGAAACCCGTGAGCGATCCGAGAATCCACGCGACGAAGGTCATGATCTTGATCTGCGGTTCGCGCGCTGGCGCGGCAGCATCATACCCGTTGCGCCGATACATCACGAAGTCCGCGATATAGATGCCCGCGACGGGGGGCGTCGCGATGCCGAGGAACAGCAGGAACGGAATGAACCACGACATGATGTTCATGCTGACGACGATCGCCGCCAGCACGCCGAGCGCAACCGTGATCTGCCACTTCGGAAAGCGCGTGATGAGCGTCGATGTGACGAGCGTGCCCTGGAACATGTTGCCCGCGTTGCCCGTGACCGTCGCGAAGATCAGCAGCAAGGCGGCCGGCAAGGTCGCGCCGAACACGGCCATCGCGGTGAGCAGCGAGCTCTTGCCCGTGAGCACGCTCGGCGTCGCGCCCGCCCAGTACAGCAGCGGATAGGCGATCAGGAACGTGAGCAGCGCGCCGCCGACCGCGTGTTTGCGGTTATGCGTGAAGCTGCCGAAGTCGGGCAAGGTCGCGACCAGCACGATGATCGTGCCGACGACCGTCGATACCGCGACGCCCATCGGCATGCCGGCGATCGCATCGACGGCAGGCGCCTGGCCATTGAGCGCGACGCGCACGATATAGCACATCATCAACGCGATGACCGGCACGGCGAACTGCGCCACCTTGCCGAGCACTTCGAAGCCGAACGCGGTGGACGCGACGAAGATCACGCAGCCGATCGCGACGAGCAGCGGCGCGGGCACGTTCACGCCATGTTGCGCGAGCAGGTCGGCGACCGAGTGGCCGAACATGTTGGCCGTCACCGCGATCCATCCGAACAGGCTGACCGCGAGCAGCACGTTGATGGCGATCGCGCCTTTCTCGCCGAACGGATACTTCACGATGCCGTAGGTCGGCAGCCGTGCTTTCTCGCCGACCGAGATCGTGATCGACGCGAGAATCGCGAGGATCAGGCTGCCGATCCCGACGACCTTGATCAGATCGCCGTTCGACATCTGATTGCCGAGACTCGACGACGACAGCAACACCGGCGTGACGGCGATGCCAAGCAGGATCATCGCGATGCGATAGCCCGGCGCAGTGCCGGGCGAAGCGCTGACCCGGCTCTCTTTCGATTGACTCATGACAGTTCCTTTGCTGATGCCGATTCCATTCAGGGCGTGTAGTGGTGGCCGGTGTATTCGCGCCATCCGCCGGATGCCGTGATCTCCTTCTGTCCTTCGACGAGCCACGGTTCGGCGAGGACGCCGAGCACTTCGCTGCCGTCCGCGAGCACGACCTTACCGATCGAAAGACCCGCCGGTTCGCTGAGCAAGAGCGCGCCGAGATTGGCCATCGGCAATTCCCAGACTTCCAGCGATACGGCCACGCCGCCGCTCTTCACGCGCAACATGCCGGGATGACGATCGTTGATGGTCCAGATGCGATAGCACGCGTCCGTGCGATCCTCGCGCACGAATTCGCCCTTCGCCGCCAGCATGTTGTGGTTCAGCCCGAGGCCACGCATCAGCGTGCCGTTCACGGCGAGCAGTATCTTGTCGTTCATGTGTGTCCTTCTCCTTGTTGATGTCGGGGGCGTATGCGCGTTACGGCGTGATCCACGTACCCGTGCGCCGTTCGAGCGCGGGCCTGATCGCCGCCGGACTCGTGATGAGCCCTTCGCCCGCGTGGCCGTCCGGTTCAATGTGCGACACGAAGCGCAGAATCGCCTCCACTTTCGGCAGCATGCTGCCCGCGCCGAACTGACCCTGCGCGATCAGCTCGCGCGCTTCGCTCACGCTCATCGTGTCGAGCCAGCGCTGCTCGGGCGTGCCGAAGTTCACCGCGACCTGTTCGACGCCGGTCGGAATCAGCAGCAGATCCGCTTTCAGTTGCTGCGCGAGCAGCGCCGATGCGAGGTCCTTGTCGATGACCGCCTCGACGCCGGACAGCTTGCCGTTCTTGCGCACCACCGGAATGCCGCCGCCGCCGCACGCGATCACCACGCAGCCTTGCGCGAGCAGGCTCGCGATGACATCGCGCTCGATGATTTCAAGCGGCTCCGGCGACGGCACCGTGCGCCGCCAGCCGCGTCCCGCGTCTTCCATCAAGGTCCAGCCGAGCTCTTCCTGGCGCTTCTTCGCGGTCGCTTCGTCGAAGAATGCGCCGACCGGCTTGGCCGGCTTCTCGAACGCGGGATCGTCGGCGCTGACGCGCGTCTGCGTCACGAGCGCAACGACGCGCCGTTCGATGCCGCGACGGTGCAGCTCGTTGGTCAGCGCCTTCTGGAACATGTAGCCGATCGCGCCCTGCGTATCGCCCACCGCGTAGTCGAGCGGCACGGGCGCGACTTCCTGAGACGCGAGCTCGGAACGCCGCAAGATGAAGCCGACTTGCGGCCCGTTGCCGTGCGTGAGCACGACGTTCCATCCCGCCGCGATCATGTCGGCGATATGTGTCGCGCTCTCCGTCACCGCTTCGTATTGATCGGGAATGCTCAGATGACGATCGTCGCGAATCAGCGCGTTGCCGCCCACGGCGACGACTGCCAGAGGTTTTCGAACTGTCATGATGCTTGTCCGCTGTGTTGTTTGACGGTCTCGGCGAGCGCGCGAATGGCTTCGACGAAGCACTCCATCGGCGCGGTCGTGATGCCTGCGCCGATCTGCCCGACGCCTGCTTGCTTGTGAGCGATGCCCGTATTGATGACGGGCAAAATGCCGCGGTCGGCCACCTTGCGCGCATCGATGCCCGCGGCGGTCGGCGCGAAGTTGAGCGCGGGCAGCGTGAACGCCGGATTGCCGCCGAGCGTGATGGCCTGCATGCGGCGGCTGTTCGCGGTCGCATCGGCGGGCGTGCCGCCGACGAACTTCACGATCGCGGGCGACGACGCCATCGCGAAACCGCCCACGCCGGCCGTTTCGGTGATCGCGCTGTCGCCGAGATCGGCGGCTGCGTCATCGACGCCATAGCCCGGAAAGAACAGGCCCTCGACCGGATTCGCCTTCGCCTGGAACCAGCGGTCGCCGGTGCCCGACAGACGGATGCCGAAGTTCACGCCGTTGCGCGCCATCACCGAGACCATCGAGCTGAAAGGCACGTTGGCGCACGCGTCCATCATGGCCTTGCACGCGGCCATCGAGATGTTGAGGAAGAAGTGATCGTTGGCGATGATCGCCGCGCTCGCTTCGCGAATCTGCGCGAGCGGCAGTTGCGTGCCGAGCAGCGCGGGCACGATGCGCTTGATGAAGAGGCCCGTCGCCGCGCTGTTGCGGTTGTGGACTTCATCGCCCATATGCAGCGCCTGCGCCATCAGCGGCTTCAGCTCGATCTCGCCGGACACCGCGAGCGCGGCCTTCAGCGCGGGCGCGAGCGTCGCTTTCATCCAGCGCAGACGGTCGAGCACTTCCGTGCTGTTCGCGCCGAAGCGCAGCACCTTGCCGAGACCTTCGTTCAGATTGCTGTACGTGCGATGCCCGTTCGCCTTGTTCTCGACGACGAAAAGCGGCATCGACGGACTGATGATGCCCGCCATCGGACCGACGGCCTGATGGTGGTGACACGGCTCGAGATCGACCTTGCCGTCGAGAATCAGGCGTTCGGCGGCGGCGTGATCGGCGGCCCAGCCTTCGAGCATCACCGCGCCGATGATCGCGCCCTTCACCGGCCCGCACATGTTCTCCCACGCGATCGGCGGACCGGAGTGGAGAATCAGCTTGCGCGCGCTCATCGCGCTGATTGCTTCGGATGCCGTAGCGATGTCTTTCAACACCGGCTGCGCTTCGAGATAACGCGCGAATGCAATGTCGTTCGCCTGCTCGACGAGCGGATGACGCATCAGCCACGCGAGATCGAGGCCCGCGGCGACATCGCCGAGAGCGGGCGGCTGCCAGTTGACGTGACTGACTTCGCCGCCCGCGAGACGCAGGTTGTCGGCGAAGCTCGTGAGCCCGCAGTTCACCACTTTTAGTGGCTGACCAAACAATCGGTTCATTCTTTTGCTCCTTTTTACGCGTGGCGTCGCGCCTGCAGACGCGCGACGCGGCTCGCCCACAGCGCGGCCTCGGCGTTGCATCCGGCGACGAGAACGCCTGCCTCGCGCAATGCGTCGATCTGACGGCTTCTGACTTGCGGATCGGATTCCGTGCCGCACACATGCGCGATCAACAGCGGCGCGTTTTCGCGCGGCAATTGCGCCAGCAATGCGATGAGCCCTTGCGCCGGTTCGTCCGCCGCGCCGTAACCGAGCACGAGATCGAACAGCACGACGGCAGTTGCGGGATCGAGCATCTCGGCGCGCACGCGTTCGTCGCGCAGGGTCGGGTCGATCATCGGATGCGGACGGCCGCGCGTGAAATCGTCGTCGCCCATGTCGACGATCGTGTGGCCCTCGCTCTTCCAGATATCCGCGAGCTTCGCGTTGCCTTTCACCGGCGTGTTCGAGCTCGCCATGAAACCTTCCGCCTTGCAGAGCAGTTGGCTCTCGTAGCAGAACGTGCCGCCCGCGAACACGCCGCGAATGAACTTGCGGCCCGCGCCGAGCGTTTCGCTCCGCTTGACGAGCGTCGCTTCGTCGTTGGCTTCCACGCGCGCGGCGCTCGCGGGCAGCGGCGCGCCGTTCAGCAACGCGACGGCGAACTGCGCGGCATCGGCGAGCGTGTGCGCGGGCGTGAGGCCCGGCGCGCGCATCTCGTCTTCGGAAGCGCCGAGAAAATTCACGACGACGGGCTTGCCCGCCTTGCGCGCGCTCTCCAGAATGCGCTCCGCAACCGCGCGTGCGGGCGGCTTGGAGATCAGCACGATCACGCGCGTGTCGGGATCTTCGGCGAGCGCGTCGAGGCCGAACTGCATCGAAATGCCGCCGATGTCCTCATGCAGATCGTGTCCGCCCGTGCCGAGCGCCTGCGAAATGCCCGCGCCGAGCTGGTCGATACGGCAGGTGACTTCCTGCAGCCCCGTGCCCGATGCGCCCACGACGCCGATGCCGCCGCGCCGCACCACGTTGGCGAAGCCGAGCGGCATGCCGTTGACGATGGCCGTGCCGCAGTCGGGGCCCATGACGATGAGGCGCTTTTCGCGCGCGAGCGTCTTGATGGCCTTTTCGTGCGCCATGCTGACGTTGTCGCTGAAGAGCATGACGTTCATGCCGAGCTGCAGCGCCTTGATGGCTTCGGCGGCCGCGTAATCGCCCGGCACCGAGATGAGCGCGAGGTTCGACGCGGGTTCGTCGTCGCAGACCATCGCGAGACTGGTGGCCTTGAGCGCTTCGCGCGTCTGCGTGTCGGATGTCGACGCGCGCGCGCTCAGGCGTTCGCGAGCGAGACCGAGCGCTTCTTCGCAAGCGGCTTCGTCGCCGCGCACCGCGATGACGAGATCGTTCGGGCTTGCTTTCGCGTCGTCGCCGAGTCCGGCGTCGGCGAGCTGCACGAGATTGGCCGGCGTCCCCATGACGACGGACGCCTGCTCGACGCCCGGCAGCTTGCCGATATGCGCCGAAATCTGCATCAGGGAAACCGAATCCTGATACAGATTTTTGAATATTTCGATTTTGATGGCCATTGCACCTCTCCGTTCTTTAAATGCGATTCGCGGTTTCTTGAAAACAGAATCGCAAATGCTTCAAGCCGATTCCGGGAATAATGATTTCGCTTCGCGCATTGGAATCGTTTCTCGCCATGCGCGCATGCCGTGCAAAATGCCGCCGAGACAATCCACGCCGGACGACGCGCCCCAGCGCATCACGGCATCGGCGGCATGTTCGATATCCGCGCTTTCGTCCGCCGCCGATGCAATCGCGATAAATCGATCGACCGGTTCGTTGAAATGTCCGTCGAGCGCGAGTTGCAGGTAATGGCGGCTGATATCGTTCGTGCGATGCAGATTCGCGCGCAGCTCGGTCGACAAGACATGCCGGTGCGCGTCGATTTGCGGATCGCCGCGCGCGGCCCAAATCGCCGCGAGATAGCCGAGCAGATAATCGTCGCCGTCGGGCGTGAGACCGCCGCCGAGGCCGACGAGCGCGTGAACCGTGGCAGCGAGCGTGGCGGGGTCATCGTGTGGACTCAGCCTGACGGCGCGCGCGTGCGCCGGCCAGCCCGGCAGCCACTGCAGCGCGCCTGCCACGGCGTGCCGCGCGCAGTGCGCCGCAAGCCGCGCCGCGACGCGCTCATGCCGCGCCGACAACGCATCCGGCGACATCCGCACGCCGGTTCCGCTTTGCAGCGCGGGCTGCCAGCACGCCGCGCCGGTCAGATCGACCTGCCACGTCGCGCCGGTCAGACGGCCATTGGAAAACGGGACGCGCTCGCCAGGCCGCGCATGGTCGCGCCAGTCCCAATCCGGCGGCGCGCTCACGCGCGCGCCGCACGACAGGTTCTCGCACGCGGCATCGACGAGCGTGAACCAGTCGCCCGTCTGCGCGACGAGATTGAGCGCGTGCCTGAAACTGCTGTGCACCGCGAAATCCCCGGTGCGCGACAAGCCCGGCCGCGCCAGATAGCCGATGCTCAGGCCGCGTAGCGTGATCGGACTCATGCGCAGGCTCAGCGCGCCTTAGCCGCGCAGCGCTTCGATGACCGCGCCGGCGTCGCTGACCCAGCCGAAGATCGCGCCTTGCGCCTTGATCATCTCGAGCGCGTACTTCTGGAACTCGGGGAAGTACGAACCGACGCAATCCTGCGGCACGATGCATTCGAAGCCGCGATCGTTGGCCTCGCGCACGGTCGTCGTCACGCACACTTCGGTCGTCACGCCGCACACGATCAGCGTGCGGATATCGTGATTCTTCAGGATGAGATGCAGGTCGGTTTCATAGAACGCGCCCTTGCCCGGCTTGTCGATGACCGGCTCGCCCGCGACCGGATACAGTTCCGGAATCAGGTCGTGGCCCTTCTCGCCACGCACGAGGATGCGGCCCATCGGACCGTCGGAGCCGATGAAAGTCTTGCCGCCGCGCGTGAGTTTGGCCGGCGGGCAATCCGTCAGGTCGGCGCGATGGCCTTCCCGCGTATGAATGACGAGCATGCCGGCGTCGCGCGCCGCGGCCAGCACGCGCTTGCACGGTTCGATCGCGGTGCGCACGAACGACACGTCGTTGCCCAGCGCTTCGCCGAATCCGCCGGGTTCGACGAAATCGCGTTGCATGTCGATCATGACGAGCGCCGTGTGTTTCGGCTCGAAAGCCAGATCGAAAGGTTCGGCGCGGAAATGTTTTTGCGTCACGGCATACTCCTCTTCTTCGTTGAATTAAATGGATCGGTTCGATTGGTTTAAACGCACGAACTCATAAGTAATTCGAAATAATTGAATTCTCCGTTCGCGCGATTATTCGATTCTTAATGCCACTGAAAATCAGTGCGGTTCAAATTCGACAGAACTTCGAACTGATTATAGGCAGCGCGAATTGGAACACGATGAAATGATTGAACGCCGAGGATCAAATTTCTCGAAGCTCAATAATGAGCGCCCAGAGCGTCAATACTGGCGCGGCTTTAGACAGTCTTTTGCAACTGAGTCGGAATGTCGCGTGAGTCGCGTGATATTCGAAAATAAAAACGGCCACTGTCGAGTGGCCGTTTTTATCGTCCGGAGCGTGATGCGCGTTTCACGCCACGGGCACGCTCAAAGCTTCGCGCTTCGCGAGCAAGCCGTGAATCTGCGCGACGACCGCAGCGCCTTCGCCGACCGCCGCCGCGACGCGTTTCGTCGAACTCGAGCGCACGTCGCCGATAGCGAACACGCCCGGCACGCTGGTTTCCAGCGCCATGACGCCTTCCGTGCGCCCTTCGTGGGCCTCCGGTCCAGTCAGCACGAAGCCTTTCCCGTCGACGTTCACGTTGCAGTTGCGCAACCAGTCGGTATTCGGGTCCGCGCCGGTGAAGAGGAACAGATGCCGCGACTCGATCGTGAGCGGCCCATCCGGCGACTTGCAATTGACCGCGGTGAGCGCGCGGCCGTCGCCGTCGAGCGAGGTGATCTGCGTATGCGTTCGCACCGTGACGTTCGGCAGCGAGCCGATGCGCTCGACCAGATAGTGCGACATGCTCGACGACAGCCCCGCGCCGCGAATCAGCACATGGACGTGCTTCGCATGCGTCGCGAGATAGACGACGGCCTGTCCCGCCGAATTGCCGCCGCCGACGAGCACGACTTCCGCGTTCTTGCAGAGCTTCGCCTCGACCGGCGACGCCCAGTAATACGTGCCGTGCCCTTCATACCGATCGAGCCCCGCGATGTCCGGCCGCCGATACGCCGCACCCGAAGCGATCACGACCGTCTGCGTCGTCACGCGCGTGCCGTTCTGTAGTTCGATCTGGATCGGATTGCAGTCGCAATGCAGCGCCTTGATCTTCGTCGGAATCGCGATATGCGCGCCGAACTTCTGCGCCTGCACGAACGCGCGACCGGCGAGCGCCTGACCCGAGATGCCGGTCGGAAAGCCGAGATAGTTCTCGATGCGCGAGCTCGCGCCCGCCTGCCCGCCCGGCGCGCGGCAATCGAACACCGCGACCGACAGACCTTCCGACGCCGCGTACACCGCCGTCGCGAGACCGGCCGGACCCGCGCCGACGACGGCGACATCGTAGACATGCGCGGGATCGAACTCCGGCAGCCAGCCGAGCTGCGTCGCGACCTGATTTTCATCGGGCGCGCGCAACACGGTGCCGTCCGGGCAGATGACGAGCGGGAAATCGGCCGTCGATGCCGAAATGCGTTCGAGCAGCGAGATCGCATCGGGGTCGGTGCAGGCGTCGATCACCGTGTGCGGATAACCATTCCGGCGCAGGAAGCCTTGCAGCGACACGAGACGGCCGTCGTCGGACGGGCCGAGCAGCACCGGTCCGCTGCCCTTTTCGATGAGGCCGACGCGCCGCAGGATCAGCGCGCGCATGATGCGCTCGCCCAGTTCCGCTTCGGCGACGAGCAGCGCCCGCAGACGCTCCGGCGGAATCACGATGCCATCCACTTCGCCGACCGCCATGCCGTCGACGAGACACGGCTTGCCCGAGAGTTGCGCCACTTCCGCGAGAAAATGCCCCTCGCCGTGCTCGCGCACGATGTGCTCGATGCCGAGCGCATCGCGCCGCGTCACGCGCACCGCGCCCTTCAGGACGATCACCATGCCGCGCCCGGTTTCGCCGACGCGGAAAATCCACTCGCCCGCGCGATAGTGCGCCGGCGTGCCGAAGCGGCTCATGCGCTCGATCTCGTTATCGGTGAGGCGCGGGAACATCTGGTGCACGCGGCTTTCGAGCGGCGAGAAGGGCGCGTTGTCGTCGCTCGTCGAGGATGCGGCGGCGGGCGTCGGCACCACGTTCGGATTCGGACTCTCCATCGGCTCGCGCGCGCTCCATGCGACGACATTCGGCATGTCCTGAGAGGACTCGTTGAACGGCGTGGTACTCATGCGCGATCTCCGTGTGGAAAACCAGCTTCATGCAGGGATGCGGTGCCCGCGGGCGATGCCGACGCCGATCCCGATACCGACGACTTGACGGGCCACGGGCACATCGCCGCCATTTCCGCGACTTCCTCGGGCGACGACGCCGCGAGCTCGCCGAACTCGGTCAGCGTCGCGACGTGAAAACCGGCGAGCCGCCACGCGTCGAGCCCGCCCGTGAGCGGCACGACGTCGCGAAAACCCGCGTTACGCATGGTCTTCGCCATCCACGCAGCCGACACTTCGTTCGGACACGAGCAATAGATGACGACCTTGCGCGACTTGTCGTAGCTCTCGATGATCTTCGCGAGATCGCGTTCGTCGGCGAACATCGAGCCGGGAATCGCTTCGGGATCGAGCATGCGTTTTTCGGGCGAACGGATGTCGAAGATTACGGGCAGCGGCTCGTCGTTCATGAGGGCATACAGCTCGTCCACGCTGATGCGCGCTTTTTCCAGCGTCGCCATGAGCGCGCGGCGGCGCCACCAGCGGTACGTGACGTAGATCGCGAGCAGCACCGCGACGACCGCCACCGCCTGCCGCCCGAGCTGCGAGATCATCGCGAAGACCATCTCCAACTGCGCCGCGAAGATGACGCCGACCGTCAGCCCGACCGCGCCCCACAGCGCGATGCCCGCGCCGTCGTGCGCGATGAAGCTGCGCAGCTTCACGCCCATCGCGCCCGCGAGCGGCACGGAGACGAGCGAAAGACCGGGGATGAACTTCGCGACGAGCAGGATGCGTACGCCCCAGCGCCCGAAGAAGCGTTCGGTCTTCTTCACGCAGGTATCGCGCGAAAGCGAGAGCTTGCAGATGGTCTTGAGCGTTTTGTCGCCATACTTGCGCCCGCCCTGGAACCAGACGAGATCGCCGAGCACGCCGCCCGCCACCGCGACGCACAGCACGCCCACGAGCGGCGGCCAGAATGCGCCGCCGTCGACCGCCATCAGCGCGATGGATGCGCCGACGACGATCATCGTCGGCATGGCGGGCACGGGCAGCCCGAGCGCCGAGCCCATCACGTTGACGAACACGATCGCCGGGCCGAATCGATCGACTAGCTGATGCAACAACATGGGAATCTCCCGCGCGGGAATGGTCTGTTCACGGGACGACGGGACGCGCGCCGCGAACGGCGCTGCGAAGGCGCACGGAGCACGTTAGGCACGCAAGGCACGAAAGCGAGAGAGATACGAGCGCTTGCGGCCGCTCGTGGTTCAACGCGATACGCGCGGCGCCGGGCCGACGTTCGTCACATTTAAGAGATAAGTGTAGCCCGGAAACGCGATCGTAAGCATGACAGGCGCGCGGGACGCGGGCATCGCGCGCGCGATGCCCGGAGAGTGGGATTCAGGCGAGGTCGTCGGCGATATAGGCGCGGATCACGTCGGCGAAATTTTTATCGCCCGACAGGCCGAGTTGCTCCGCGCGCGCCGTATTCCACGCGCCCGGCCAGCTGCACACGATCTTCTCGATGCGTTCGTCGCGCTGCCAGTCGATGCGCTGCACGACTTCGTCGCCCGCCACTTCGCGCAGCGCCGCGACCATCTCGTTCACGCTGACCGACAGCCCCGGCAGATTGATGACTGGCCGCAAGCCGAGCTTTTCGCGCTCGATTTCGCAGCCGGCGATCAGCGCCTCGACCGCGCTTTTCGGCGACAGCAGCCACAGACGCGTTTCGCCATCGACGGGACACGTCGAACGCTCGCCGTTCAGCGGCTCGCGGATGATGCCGCTCGCGAACGACGACGCCGCCGCGTTGGGCTTGCCGGGGCGCACGCTGATCGTCGGCAGGCGCAGCACGCGGCCATCGACGAAACCGCGCCGCGCGTAATCGGAGAGCAGCAGCTCGGCGATCGCCTTTTGCGTTCCGTACGACGATTGCGGATTCAGCGCGGTGTCGTCCTGCACGACGTCGGGCAGCGCGCCGCCGTACACCGCGACCGAACTCGTGAACACGACGCGCGGCTTGTGGCCCGCCGCGCGGCACACTTCGAGCAGCGCGCGCGACGCGTCGAGGTTGATCTTCATGCCGAGATCGAAATCCGCTTCGGCCTGGCCGCTCACGATCGCAGCGAGATGGAAGATGGCTTCCGTCCCCGTGTCGACGTGGCGTTGCAGCACCGCCGGGTCGGAGATGTCGCCAGTTTCGGCGCGCACGCGTTTGTCGTTCAGCAGGCTGTCGTCTTGCGGACGCGCTACGTCGAGCAGCACCAGTTCCGTGATCGGCTTGCCATTGAGCTCGTTGCGCGCGAGCAGCCGCTTTGCGAGTCGCTGACCGATGAAGCCCGCGCCGCCCGTGATGAGTATCTTCATGTGGTCGCTTCCGTTTTTACAGATAAGGTTTGAGCCAGCCGAGACCTTCCGACGTGCCGGCCTTCGGTTTGTATTCGCAGCCGATGAAGCCCTCGTAGCCAAGCGAATCGATCAGTTCGAAGAGATACGGATAGTTCAATTCGCCGATGCCCGGTTCGTGGCGCTCCGGCACGCCCGCAATCTGGATATGGCCGATGCCCGCATTCGTGCGCTTCATGTCGCGCTTAAGCTTCATCGCGATGTCGCCTTCCACGATCTGGCAGTGATAGATGTCGAATTGCACCTTTAAATTCGGCGCATTGATCTCATCGCAGATTTGCTGTGCTTCGTCTTGGCGGTTCAGGAAGAAACCGGGTATGTCGCGGGTGTTGATCGGCTCGATCACGATCGTTATGCCCGCTTTCTGCGCTTCTTTTGCCGCGTATTCGAGGTTCTTCAGATACACCGCGCGATGTTGCTCTCTGTTCTGATCTTTCGCGATCAGGCCGGCCATGACGTGCAGTTTCTCGTTGCCCAGCACGGCGGTGTATTCGAGTCCCTTTGCGACGCTCTGCTTGAACTCTTCCTCGCGGCCCGCTAACGAGGCGATGCCGCGTTCGCCCTTCGCCCAGTCGCCCGGCGGGGCGTTGAACAACGCCTGCGTCAAGCCATTGTCCGTTAAGCGCTGCTTGATTTCATTCGCTTCAAAGTCGTAAGGGAACAGGAATTCCACCGCCTTGAAACCATCCTTCGCCGCTGCGGCGAAGCGGTCCAGGAAAGCGTGCTCGGGGTACATCATCGTCAGGTTTGCTGCGAATCTTGGCATTTGCTTGTGCTCCGTCTGTTCCGGTTTCGAATGCGCTTGCTTCCATGGAATCCTGTGTTCGAGTCGGTCTATTCGCGTTGCCCCTGTGCGGGGCGGCACTTACTTTCTTTGCTGCTGCAAAGAAAGTAAGCAAAGAAAGCAGCTTTTCAGGCCCGCGGTCACACGCAATTTGGGTAGTACTCTCGTCCACCGTGGCACTCGCCTAAAGAGTGCCCTCATAGGCCCCATCGGGCCTGGCTCGCGCACGGTCCGACCAGCTAGTCCGTTTCGCGCGCTCGTTCAGCACGAAATGGCTCCAGCCCGCTTCGCGGCCGATCGGTCAGTCGGCTGTGTGTTACCAGCGCGCGCCGAACGTCTTCTTCAATTCCTCTATCGCTTCTTCCGCCAACGGCTCCGGGCGCGGCATCGTCGATAGATACAGCCGCGCCGTCTCCTCCAACTCCTCCAACGCATAGCTCGCGTGCGACACAGACTTCTCCCACACCACCGGCCCCAACCGCTCCAGCAACACCGCCCTCACCCGCGACGCCAACGCCGCCACTTCCTCCGCCACCGACTCGTCGCCCGGTCGGCGGTACGCTATCAGCGGAACATGGCCCACCTTCATCACGTAGTACGGCGTGATCGGCGGCAATACATCGTCGTTCTTCCACACGCCCGCCAACGTCAGCGCCACCAGATGCGTCGAATGCGTATGCACCACGCCGCGCGCGTTCGCATCGTTTTCGTAGATCCGGCGATGCAGCGCCAACGTCTTCGACGGACGTCCGCCCGATACGTGATTGCCTCGCGCATCCACCTTCGCAATATCGTTCGGATCGAGGCGGCCCAGGCACGCATCCGTCGGCGTGATCAACCAGCCATCGTCGAGCCGCGCGCTGATGTTGCCCGCGCTGCCCACCGTATATCGGCGCTCGTACAGGCTTCCGCCCGTCACGCAGATCTCTTCGCGAATAGCGTTCTCGTTCGATGCCATCACAGTGCCTTCAACGCCTTTTCAAAGAAATCGGTCGTGCCGAAATTGCCGGACTTGAGCGCCAGGCCCAGCGCCCCGCTTCCATCCGCGCCGATCGATTGCGTCGCCGGCACGCCCGGATCGATCTGCGGCCCGATGCGCAACGAACGCACGTCCAGCGCCTGCACCACCGCGCCCGACGTTTCGCCGCCCGCCACGACGAATTTGGCGCAGCCGTCATCGCGCAACGTCCGGGCTATCGACGCAAGCGCGTCTTCCACCAGATGTCCCGCCTTCTCGACGCCCAGTTCCTTCTGCACCGCCTTCACTTCTTCCGGCGATGACGTCGCGTAAATCAGCACCGGCTCGTCGTGCTGGCGCGCGAATTCGACCGCGCTCTGCACGACCGGCTCGCCGCGCGACAACGCCATCGGATCGACGCGAAACGCCGGCTTCGATTCGCGCCAGTGCGCAACCTGCGCGTTCGTCGCCTTCGATGCACTCCCCGCCAGCACCACCGCTTTGCCCTCGATCGTCGGCAAATCGGCGGCGTGCTCCGCGTGCGCCAGCAGACTCGCCGCGCGGAAATTCTGCGGCAATCCAAGCGCGATGCCCGAGCCGCCCGTAATCAGCTTCAGATCGCGGCATGCGTCGCCGAGCACGTACAAGTCCTCGTCCGAAACGGCATCCGCGATCGCGAGGCGCACGCCGTCTTTCTTCAATTCATCGATGCGCGCGCGGATCGCGTCCGCCCCCTTCGCAATCGTGTCGTAACGAATGAGCCCGACCTTCGATTTCGTCTGACGCTGCAAGACGCGCACGAGGTTCGGGTCGGTCATCGGCGTGAGCGGATGATTCTCCATGCCCGATTCGTTCAGCAACACATCGCCGACGAACAGGTTGCCGCGAAAAATCGTGCGCCCATTCTCGGGAAACGCCGGGCACGCAATCGTGAAATCGTCCTTCAGCGCGTCGAGCAACGCGTCCGCGACCGGGCCGATGTTGCCCTTGTCGGTCGAATCGAACGTCGAGCAATACTTGAAGAAGAACTGGCGGCAGCCCTGCGCGCGCAGCCATTCGAGCGCATCGAGCGACTGGCGCATGGCGTCGTCGGCGGGAATCGTGCGCGACTTCAGCGCGACGACGATCGCGTCCGCCTCGATCCGCGCGCTCGCTTCCGGCACGCCGATGGTCTGCACCGTGCGCATGCCGCCGCGCACGAGCATGTTGGCGAGATCGGTCGCGCCGGTGAAATCGTCGGCGATACAGCCGAGCAGTGCCTGCGCCGCTTGCGTCATTGCTTCGCTCCCTTCGGAATGTCGATGCCCGGAAAAATCTTGATGACCGCGGAATCGTCCTCGCCGCCGTGTCCGGCCGTGGACGCCATCATGAACATCTGATGCGCCGCCGCCGACAGCGGCAACGGAAATTTCGACGTGCGCGCCGTGTCGAGCACGAGGCCCAAGTCCTTAACGAAAATATCGACGGCGGAAAGCGGTGTGTAATCGCCCGAAAGAATGTGCGGCACGCGATTCTCGAACATCCACGAATTGCCCGCGCTGTGGGTGATGACGTCGTAAAGCGCATCCGGATCGACGCCTTCGCGCAGACCGAGCGCCATCGCTTCGGCCGCCGCCGCGATATGCACGCCCGCCAGCAACTGATTGATGATCTTCACCTTCGAGCCCGCGCCGTGGGCGTCGCCGAGCCGATAGACCTTGCCCGCGATCGCGTCGAGTACGTCCTCGCAGGCGGCGTAGGCGTCGGCGGGGCCGGAGGTCATCATCGTCATTTCGCCGGAGCTGGCTTTCGCCGCGCCGCCGGACAAGGGCGCGTCGAGCATGTGCACGCCCTTCTCGCCGATGCGCTTGCCGAGATCGGCGGCGAATTGCGGCGATACCGTCGCGCACGCGAGCACGACGCCGCCGGGTTTCATCGCTTCGACCGCGCCGGTTTCGCCGAACAGCACGGCTTCGGTCTGCGCCGCATTGACGACGACCGTCAGCACGACCGCGCACTTGCCGCCCAACTCGGCCGGCGACGCGCACGCGATGCCGCCTTCGGCCGCGAACGCATCGAGCACCGGCTGGCGCACGTCGCACGCATGCACGGCGAAGCCCGCCCGCAGCAACGAGCGCGCGACGCCCATGCCCATTGCGCCCAAACCGATCACTCCGACGTTTCGTGTCATCGCAAATTCCTTAACAGATGCCCGCTTCCGCCAGTCGGCGCGCGGCGTTGATGAGATGCGTCTGCGCGGCGTGGCGCGCGGCGTCGGGCTCGCGCGCGCGGATCGCCTCGACGATCGCCGCGTGCTCCTCGCGCACCTGACGCATGAAGTCCTCGCGCAGCGCCTCGTTGCCGCGCGTAACGAGCGTGCCCGCTTCCAGGTACTGGTTCAGAAACGTGAGGGTTTTCAGGAAGTACGGATTGCCGGTCGCGTTGGCGATTTCCCGATGGAACGCGACGTCCTCGGCGACGCCGTCGCGGCCATCGCGCACGGCTTCATCGATGGATGCGAGCGCGTCATCGATGGCGGCGAGTTGTTCGTCGGTACGCCGCTGCGCGGCTTCGGATGCCACTTCGGCCTCGATCGCCCGGCGCAGCGCGAGAATCTGCACGACCGCGCCGGGCTCGACCGCCTGCGCATAATCGATGCGCAACGGCCGAATCCCCGCGCGCTCGACGATGAATACGCCGCTGCCCTGACGCGGCTCGACCATGCCTTCGTTCTTCAGCCGCGAGATGGCTTCGCGAATGACCGTGCGGCTCACGCCGAATTCCTGCGCGAGCACCGCTTCGGTCGGCAGCTTGCCGGTCGCGGCGAAACTGCCGTTCTCGATCAGCTTTTGCAATTGTTGCGCGACGGTGTCGCTCAACGCGCGCGGCGGAATTTTCTCGAACATGCGACTCGATGCGCCTCGTCAGGTCATCGGGTCATCATACAAATTTTTACGATGGAAGTGGACCGAGGAATAACCCTCGGTCGTGGCTTACTGCGCGAGCGGCTCGTCGATGAGCGCGAGCGCGTCACGAATTTCGGAGACGTCGCCGGGGCGCACGAGGCGCGCGACTTCCTTGCCGCCGAGCATGAAGACGAGCGTCGGCCAGAGCTTTACGCGAAACGAACGTCCGAGCGGGCGGCCGCTGCCATCCTC
The DNA here is from genome assembly GCF_031451435.1 of Caballeronia sp. LZ008. Lineage (NCBI taxonomy): Bacteria > Pseudomonadati > Pseudomonadota > Betaproteobacteria > Burkholderiales > Burkholderiaceae > Caballeronia > Caballeronia sp. LZ008. The sequence goes on from NZ_JARUXK010000004.1 coordinate 32,149, forward strand.
GATCTTGATGTGCTGCACCGCGCGATGATCCTGAAATGCCTGCGCGATCAACGGTTGCGCGGCACGGCAGAAACCGCACCAGTCGGTGCCGAACTCGACGACCGTCGGGCCGGTGAGCGCGTCGATTTCCGTGCGATCCGGTGCGGTCTTCGCGTATTCGATGTTCATGCTCATGGCGTGCTTCCTTGTCTTTTGTTGTCGATGAAGCCAGCAGAAAACTTGCCCGATCTTACTGGCCGAAGCCCGTCAGCCCGATGAGCGCGCCGCCCGCGAGCAGCCACAGCGGATGCAGCTTCGTCCGGTACGAGACGAGCGCGACGAGCGCCGTGATGGCCGCGAGCGTCCAGGTTCCATCGGATGCCTCGGCGATCAGCAGCGCGCTCGCCGCGACGAGCCCGGCCGTGATCGGCACGAGCCCGAGCTGGATGAAGCGCCGCCACGGGCGATCCTTGAAGCGCTCCCACGCGTGCATCGCGGCGATCGTCACGAGCGACGACGGCCCGAACTTCGCGATCGACGTCACCAGCACGCCGGGCCAGCCGGCGACATGCCAGCCGATCAGCGTGACGACCATCATGTTCGGGCCGGGCGCGGCCTGCGCGAGCGCGAAGAGCGCGGAGAAATCGGCCTTCGACATCCATTCGTGAACCTGCACGACCTGACGCTGCATTTCCGGCAGGATCGAATTGCCGCCGCCGAACGCGAGCAGCGAGAGCTGACTGAAGATCGCCGCGAGCGAAAGCAGATCGTTTTTCATCGGCGGACTTTCCACGCGATCAGCACCGAAATCGGCGTGAAGACGAGCATCGTCGGCAGGAGCGGCGTGCGCAGGATCGCTATTGACGCGAACATCAGAAGCGCGACCATCGCCGCTTCCGGCTTCCGGCGCAGCGGCCACATGATCTTCGCCGCCATCGCGATGAGCAGGCCCGCCGCGGCCGCCGCGAGTCCCGCGAACAGATGCGCGATGCGCGGGTCCTGATGCGTGCGCTGATAGATCACGCCGAGCCCGATCACGATGAGCGACGGTCCGACAAGCAGGCCCAGCAAGCCCGCGAGCGCGCCCGGCACGCCGCGAAAGCGCATGCCGATTGCCACCGACAGATTGATCACGTTGCCGCCCGGCAGGAACTGACAGAGGCCGAGGAGATCGGTGAACGCCTCGGCGTCGAGCCATTTGCGGCGCTCGACGATCTCGCGCCGCGCGAGCGGCAGCGCGCCGCCGAACGCCGTCAGCCCGAGCGTCAGAAAGCCGATGAAGATTTCGGCGACCGTCGGCCGTGGCGCGTGGCCGTCGCGGGACATGACGCTCACGCGCGTGCCCGGCGCGCTTCGTAGGCTTTCAGATGCGCGTACGCGACCGCCAGCGCCGACAGCCCGGCGATTTGCGTGCGCCGCCGCGACAGCAGATCGCCGACGATGTGATCCGCCTCGATCGGCGCGCCGTTCTCGAGATCGCGCAGCATCGATGCGGTCATCGGCGAGCCGCGCTCCGAGAAAAACGCCCGCGCGCGCGTGACGACCGCCTCGCCCGGTGCGTGCGCGTTGTCGCCGGCGATGCCGCAGCATTCGTCGAAGAGCCGGAACAGCAGCGCCTCGCCGCCCGGCGCCGCGAGAATATCGCCGATGGGCGCGCGCATCAGGCAGGTGCCGGTCGCGAGCGTGGCGAGGAACACCCACTTGTCCCACATCGACTGAAGGATGTCTTCGCTCACGTTTAAATCGAAGCCCGCGCCGTCGAGTTGCGCGGCGATTGCGTCGATGCGCGCCGAGCGGCCGCCCGTGCGCTCGCCGATAGTCATCGAATGCATGTTGTTCAGATGCACGATCTCGCCTTCGGCGTCGAGCGTCGCGGCGATCACGCATTGGCCGCCGAGCACGTTCGCGGGATCGAAGCGCGCGTCGAGCGCGTCGAGATGGCCCATGCCGTTCAGGAGCGGCAGGATCGCGGTATCGGGACCGACGGCGGGCGCGAAGGAATCGATCGCGCCTTGCAGGTCGTAGGCCTTGCAGCTCAGGAGCACGAGATCGTAAGGGCCGTCGATGTCTTTCGCGAGCACCATCGGCGGACAGGCGAACGCGAGATCGCCTTCCGGGCTCTTCACTTTCAGGCCGCACTGACGCAGCCGCTCGGCGCGGCGCTCGCGCACGAGAAAGGTCACGTCGGTGCCCGCTTCGAGCAGCCGTGCACCGAAATATCCGCCGATGGCCCCCGCGCCCACTACCAGAATCCGCATGTCTCGCTCCTTTTCGCTGTATGAATCGTTCACGCCTGCCAGACGCCATAGCCCGCTTCGCGCAAGCCGATCGCCAGTTCCACTTCCATGTCGCGCGCGCCGTCGTAGGGCATCGGGTTGTACATCTCATACAGTTGCGGCAGGAGCCGCAGTCCGTATTCGCGGACATAGCGATTCGACTGGATGCCGGCCTTGTGCTTGTCGAAGCGCACGTCGGGATCGATGCCCGTCATGCCCACGTAGACGAACGGCATGCCGATCACGTAATCCGGATTCGCGCGACGGAAACGCGCTTCGTTCCAGACCGTTCCGGACAGTTCGACGACGTAGACGGAGTAATGATGGCTGCGCGCGCGCCGGGCGGGCGGCATGTTTCGGATGGCCTTCGCGGCGTGCTCGTTGCGGGCGTCCATTCTATGACGGCGATGCTTTTGGCGCTCGATCGGACGGCGCGGCCCCTGCCGGATGCGTCTCAAAGTGGTAAATTCGGGCGGTCTGCGCTCGCGCAAAACGATCGGACATCGGCGCGGCCCATCGCGCCGCCGGTCGGAACCGGAGACGATCTCTCTCGCGCGGGCGCCGCCCCATCGACACGCTTTCATCCCGAAGCCGCGCGCCACGAGCCGCGCGACGCTTCGGTCATTCGGAGATCAAGCAATGAGCAAGCAAGCTATCGGCGTGGTAGGCCTCGCCGTCATGGGCCGCAACCTGGCCTTGAACATCGAGAGCCGCGGCCACGCCGTTTCGGTATTCAACCGCAGCCGCGCCAAAACCGACGAACTGATTGCCGAACATCCCGACAAGAAGCTCGTGCCGACCTACACGCTCGAAGAGTTCGTCGAGTCGCTCGAAAAGCCGCGCCGCATTCTGATGATGGTGAAGGCCGGCGCCGGCACCGACGAGACCATCGCTTCGCTGCGTCCGCTGCTGGAAAAGGGCGACATTCTCATCGACGGCGGCAACACGCATTTCACCGACACGATCCGCCGCAATCAGGATCTCGCGAAGTCGGGGCTGCATTTCATCGGCACGGGCGTGTCGGGCGGCGAGGAAGGCGCGCTCAAAGGCCCGTCGATCATGCCGGGCGGACAGAAGGAAGCGTACGAACTCGTCGCGCCGATCCTCACGGAAATCGCCGCGAAGGCGCCGGACGGCGAGCCGTGCGTCGCTTACATGGGCCCGGACGGCGCGGGCCATTTCGTGAAGATGGTGCACAACGGCATCGAATACGGCGACATGCAGTTGATCGCCGAGAGCTATGACGTGCTCAAGCGCGTCGCGGGTCTGTCGAACGAAGAGCTGGGCAAGGTGTATGTTGAGTGGAATCAGGGCGAACTGGACAGTTACCTGATCGAAATCACGTCGAAGATTTTCTCGAAGAAGGACGAGGAAACCGGCAAGGATCTCGTCGATGTGATTCTCGACCGCGCCGCGCAAAAGGGCACGGGCAAGTGGACGAGCCAGAACGCGCTGGACCTCGGCGCGCCGCTGCCTTTGATTACGGAAGCGGTGTTTGCGCGCGTGCTGTCGTCGCTGAAGACGCAGCGTGTGGCGGCGAGCAAGGTGCTGGCGGGCCCGACGCCGAAGTTCGACGGCGATCGCGCGGCGTTCGTCGAGTCGGTGCGGCGTGCGCTGTATCTGTCGAAGATCGTCTCGTATGCGCAAGGTTTTGCGCAGTTGCGCGCGGCGTCGGAAGAGTACAAGTGGGATCTGCATTACGGCGAGATCGCGAAGATTTTCCGGGCGGGCTGCATCATCCGCGCGCGCTTTTTGCAGAAGATCACCGATGCTTATGCTGCGAAGCCCGACCTCGCGAATCTGTTGCTCGATCCGTATTTCAGCGATATCGCGGCGAAGTATCAGGAAGCGCTGCGCGATGTCGTCGTGGCGGCCGTGAAGGCGGGGATTCCGGTGCCGGCGTTCTCGTCGGCGATTGCTTACTTCGATGCGTATAGGTCGGAGAGGTTGCCCGCGAACCTGGTGCAGGCGCAGCGCGATTTCTTCGGCGCGCATACGTTCGAACGCACGGATAAGGAAGGGAGTTTTCACGCGAATTGGGCGTGAGGATCTGACTGAACAGATCGAGAGCATGAGACGCGGCTTCCTTTGGAAGCCGCGTTTTTTCTTGCAGCCAAGCTGCGAAACCTTCGATTCGCAATCGAGCGTTTGGCGCGCATTTCGGCTGAAGGCGAAGAAAGTGGGTATTCGACTAATTCTTCAGCCCCACCCACTCGCCATTCCGCCCCCCACTCCTCAACACCGCCTCCACGAACCGCAACCCCGCGACCCCATCCTCGACGGTCGTCAGCCAGTCATCCCCCTGCGTCGTCCCGCTCGCGATACACGCCGCCGCATCCGTATAAACCTGCGCGAACGCTTCCAGATACCCTTCCGGATGTCCCGCCGGCACGCGCGTCGCGTGCAGCGCTTCAGGACTTTGCACTCGCCCGCGCGTGATGCGCTCCGACGCGCCGCCTATCGGCGTGAACCACAATTCGTTCGGCTTCTGTTGATCGAACGCAATGCCCGCCTTCGTCCCATACACGCGCAATCGCAACGCGTTCTCCTCGCCGGCCGCGACCTGACTCGCCCACAACATGCCACGCGCGCCGTTCTCGTAGCGCAACATCGCCTGCACATGATCGTCGACACGACGATTCGGCACGAACGTCGTCACATCGGCGGCAAGCTCGGACGGCCGCATCCCCGTCACGTATTCCGCAAGCTGATACGCGTGCGTGCCGATATCGCCGAGACATCCCGCCGGTCCAGCGAGCGCGGGATCGGTGCGCCATACGGCCTGCCGGTTCGCCTGCGTCTCGACAGGAAGAGACAGCCAGTCCTGCGCATACTCGATCTGCACCACGCGAATGTCGCCGAGCAAGCCGCGCTGTACCATTCCGCGCGCATGCCGCACGAGCGGATAACCCGTGTAGGTATAAGTCACCGCGAACACGCGATCCTTCTCGCGCGCGAGCTTCGCCAGCGCCTCGCCTTCATCGAGCGAAACGGCGAGCGGCTTGTCGCAAATCACGTGAATGCCCGCTTCGAGAAAAGCGGTCGCGATCGGCGCATGCAGATGATTCGGCGTGACGATCGCGACCGCCTCGATGCCGTCCGAGCGTCCAGCCTCGATGCGCGCCATCTCGCGAAAATCGTCGTAGCTGCGCGCGAGCCCGATCGCCGCGGCGCTCGATGCCGCGCGCCGCGCATCCGACGACAACGCGCCCGCGACGAGTTCATACCGATCGTCGAGCCGTGCCGCAATGCGATGCACCGCGCCGATGAACGCGCCCTCGCCGCCGCCGACCATCCCCAACCGCACGCGATTCATCGCTTGTCTCCGGAATCGATGCCGAGCACGCCGCGCATCTGCTCGCGGCTCGCGCCGCTGCCTGCGAAGTCATCGAAGGCGCGCTCGGCCACGCGGATGATGTGATCGCGGATGAACACCGCACCTTCGCGCGCGCCGTCTTCCGGATGCTTCAGCGCGCATTCCCATTCGAGCACGGCCCAGCCGCCGAAATCGTATTGCGCCATCTTCGAGAAGATCGCCTTGAAGTCGATCTGGCCATCGCCCAGCGAACGGAAGCGGCCGGCGCGATCGACCCATCCGGAATAGCCGCCGTACACGCCCTGTTTCCCGCTCGGCCGGAACTCGGCGTCCTTTACGTGAAACGCCTTGATGCGCGCGTGATAGATGTCGATGAACGCAAGGTAGTCGAGCTGCTGCAACATGAAGTGGCTCGGATCGAACAGGATGTTCGCGCGCGGATGATCGTCCACCGCCGCGAGAAAACGCTCGAACGTCACGCCGTCATGCAGGTCTTCGCCAGGATGAAGCTCGTAACACACGTCGATGCCCGCGCGATCGAACTCGTCGAGAATCGGACGCCAGCGGTTCGCAAGCTCTTCGAACGCGGCTTCGACGAGACCCGCCGGACGCTGCGGCCACGGATACACATACGGCCACGCGAGCGCGCCCGAAAACGTCACGTGCGCGTTCAAGCCGAGACGCTTCGACGCCGCCGCCGCGAGCTTCATTTGCGCGATCGCCCATTCGGTCCGCGCGGCCGGATCGCCCCGCACATGCGGCGCGGCGAAGCCATCGAACAGCGTGTCGTATGCGGGATGCACGGCGACCAGTTGCCCTTGCAGATGCGTCGACAACTCGGTGATCGCGACGCCCGCATCGTCGACGGTGCGGCGAATCTCATCGCAATACGCATCGCTCGCTGCGGCCTTCTCCAGATCGATCAGACGCGGATCGGCAGGCACCTGTATGCCCTTGTAACCGAGCGACGCCGCCCACGACGCGAGATTCGCGAGCGTATCGAACGGCGCCTGATCGCCCATGAACTGTGCGAGAAATATCGCCGGGCCTTTGATGATTTTCATCTTTCGCCTCCACAAAAAGAAGGCCGGATGAACGGCCTTCGCGCATCAGAACGGCGAGTTCGGGAAATAGAACTGCTTAGCGTTGTCCTTCGTGATGAGCACCGACGGGATGATCGTCGTCGGCGGCAGCTTGTCGCCCTTCAGGCGCGCGTCGGCGGTCAGCTTGATCGCGTCGTAGATGAACTTCGGCGAATACGAGACATCGGCCGGCACGCGCGCATCGCCGTCCATGATGCGCTTCACCGCTTCCTTCGATCCCGCACCGCCGAACACGATCTTGATGTCCGTGCGCTTCGCCTGATCGATCGCCTTCAGCACGCCGACCATCATGTCGTCATCCGCGGCCCACACGGCGTCGATATGCTTGAAGCGCGTGAGATAGTCCTGCATTACCTTGAACGCATCGTCGCGATTCCAGTTGGCGTATTTCGCATCGAGAATCTTGATGTCGGGATATTGCTTCAGCACGCCTTCGAAGGCGTTCCAGCGCTCGTTGTCGAGTGTCGTCGGAATGCCGCGCAGCGCGACGATATCGCCCTTGCCGTTCAACTGCTTCGCGAGAAACTCGGCGGGAATCTTGCCGAAAGCGGTGTTGTCGCCGGCGACGTACGCGTCCTGCGCGCTCGTGTCGGTCAGGCCGCGATCGACCACCGTCACATACACGCCTTTCTTCTTGACCTGCGCGACCGGTTGCGTGAGCGACGCCGATTCCTGCGGGAAGATCACGAGCGCATTGATCTTGTTGACCGTGACCAAATCCTGCAACTGGTTCGCCTGCTCGGGCGCGGTGCTCGCCGTCTTCACGATCACCTTCAGGTCGGGATGCGCCTTTTCCAGTTCCTTCTTCGCTTCGTTGGCCCACCACACGATGCCGCCCGTGAAGCCGTGATCGGCGGTCGGAATGGCGACGCCCAGCACGACCTTGTCGGCGGCGAATGCGGACGACGATGCAGCGGCGAACGCGCTCGCCGTCAACGTGAGCGCGCCGAGCGCGCGAAGCATTTTCTTCATGACGATGTCTCCTGTTTTAAGACTATCAACGACGACCGCGCTGCAGGAATGCTACGAGGATGATGACGGCGCCCTGCACCGCCGCATTCAGATACACGCTGATGATGCTCGTGAGATTCAAAATGTTGTTGATGACCGAAAGCAGAATCGCGCCGATGACCGTGCCGATCACGCGCCCTTCGCCGCCCTTCAGCGCCGTGCCGCCGACCACGACGGACGCGATCGCTTCGAGTTCCCACAGGAGGCCCGTCGTCGGCGTGGCGGAGCCTAAGCGCGGCACATACAGAATCGTCGCGACGGCCACGCATAAACCGAGCAGCACATACGTGACGATCTTCACACGATCCACGCGAATCGCCGCATAACGCGCGACCTGTTCGTTCGATCCGATCGCCTGCACATGACGCCCGTACACCGTGCGATTGAGCACGAGCGCACCGCCCGCCGCCACGATCGCGAACACCCAGATCGGCACCGGAACATGCAGCAGACTCGCGTAATAAACCGGCCCGTAAAGATCGACGAGCGAGTTGTCGAGCGTGAGCGCGCCGCCATCCGCGAGCCATGTGAGCAGCGCGCGAAATATGCCGAGCGTGCCGAGCGTGACGATGAACGGCTCGATGCGCCCTTTCGTCACGAGCACGCCATGCGCGAAGCCGAACAGCGCGCCGAGCACGAGCGCGAGCACGATGCCGAGCGCGATGATCAGAAGCGGCGGCACCGCGTGGCCGTGAAAGCCCTGCATCAGCGCGTTCATCATGTAGATCATGCTGCCCGCGATGAGCGCGGCCATCGAACCGACCGACAGATCGATGCCGCCCGAGATGATGACGAAGGTCATCCCCACCGCGATGATGCCAATGAACGACGTGCGCGTGAGCACGTTCATCGCGTTGTCGACGGTGGCGAAATCGCCGTTGAGCAAGGTGCCGCCGATACACAGCGCGATCAGCCCGATGAGCGGCCCGACGCCGAACATGAAGCGCGCGACGGTGGAGAGACGGCTCTCGCTTTCGGTGTCTTCAGTGTGTGCCGGTCGCATGCGCGATCAACCTCTCTTCGGTCAAAAGATCCATGCCGAGTGTCGCGACGAGTTCGCCCGCGCGCATCACCGCGACGCGATGACACAAGCCGATCAGCTCGATCAGTTCGGACGAGATCACGATCACCGCGCGGCCTTCCGCGGCCAGCCGATGAATCAGGAAATAGATATCGCGTTTCGCGCCGACATCGACGCCGCGCGTGGGTTCGTCGAGCACGATCACGCGCGGATCGGGATTCAGGAACTTCGCGAGCGCGAGCTTCTGCTGATTGCCGCCCGACAGCATGCGCGCGCGTATCGACGCGTTGCCGGTGCGTATGCCGAAGTCCTTCACCGCCGCGTTCAGGGCTTCGCGTTCCGCGCGCGTATCGATGAGCGGATGCGCGTAGCGCTCCAGCGTCATCATCGTGAGATTGTCTTTCAGCGCCATGTCGACGTGAAGGCCGCGCCCCTTTCTGTCTTCGCTCAGATAAGTGAGGCCTTGCTGCATCGCTTCGCGCGGGCCTTTGAGCTTGACCGTTTTTCCGTCGATGACGACGCGCCCCGCACAGAGCGGACGCAGGCCGACGAGCGCTTCGAACAGCTCCGTGCGCCCCGCGCCGACGAGTCCCGCGAAGCCGAACACTTCGCCCTTGCGCACCGAAAAGCCGATGCCGTCGGCCCAGCCCGGCACCGAGGCGCCTTCGACTTCGAACGCGACCGGCGCGTCGTCGGACAACGGCGGCTTGTCGGGGAACATGTCGGAGACTTCGCGGCCGACCATCAGATTGGCCATCTGCTGACGCGTCAGCTCGTCGGTCGGCGCGCGCGCGACGAAGCGGCCATCGCGCATCACGATCACTTCGTCGGTCACGCGTTCCACTTCGTCGAGCTTGTGCGAGATATAGACGATGGTCGTGCCCGCTTCCTTCAGACGCGCCATCAGGCCGAAGAGACGCTGCGTCTCCGATGGCGTCAACGTCGCGGTCGGTTCGTCCATGATGAGCAGGCGCGCGCTGCGCAACATCGCCTTCGCGATCTCGACGAGCTGCTTCTCCGCGACGATCAGATCGCGCACCTTCGTATCGGGATTCTTGTGCAGGCCGACGTCGTTCAACGCGGCGCGGGCATCGTCGCGCATCGCGGCTTCATCGAGGAAGAAGCCTTTCTTCAGCTCGTGCCCGAGGAACATGTTCTGCGTGATGCTCAAATGATCCGCGAGATTCAATTCCTGATGGATCAGCACGATGCCCGCATGTTCGGCATCGCGCGAACTCGTGAAGTCGCGCGCGCGTTCATCGACGAAAAGCTCGCCCGCGTTCGCACGCTCGTAGCCCGCGAGAATCTTCATCAGCGTGGACTTGCCCGCGCCGTTCTCGCCGAGCAATCCGTAGATGCGGCCCGGCGCGAGATCGAAGCTGACGCCGTGCAGCACGCGCACCGGCCCGAACTGCTTTTCGATGCCCTGAAAGCGCACGGCGAGGCTCATCGTCACGCGCTCCTTCTTCGAATCAGCCGATGCGGCAGCAGCACGCCCGGCACATCCGCGCGCGGGTCGCGCAGGCGCTTGAGCAGCAGGTCGGCTGCGGTTTCGCCGAGCAGTTGCATCGGCTGCGAAACGGTCGTGAGCGGCGGATCGACATGCGCGGCAACGGCGATATCGTCGAAGCCGACGACAGCGACATCGTCGGGCACTGAAAAGCCCGCGCCGCGAAAGCCGTTCATCACGCCGATGGCGAGCGTGTCCGACACGGCGAAGGCGGCCGTCGGACGCGCATCGCCCAACGATGCGAGTTGCGCGGCCGCGCGCTCGCCCGCGTCGTAATCGAGGCTGTCGAGTTCGATCAGCCACTCCGCGCGCGGCTCGATGCCGGCTTCGATCAACGCATCGCGATAGCCCGCGAGCCGCTGTCGTCCATACAGATAACCCTGACCCGAGTTGATGAGCGCAATGCGCCGATGCCCCTTCGCCGTCAGATAACGCACGACATCGCCCGCGGCGAGATGATTGTCGATGCCGACGTACGGCACGCCCGCCGCCGGATCGAACTCGCAGCACGCGACCCACGGCAGCGTCGACGCTTCTTCGGCGAGCGCTTTTTGCACGGCGGCGGGATCGAGACAGATGGCGCCATCGGCGCGGCGGCCGCGCAGCAGATCGAAATAGCTTCGCTCGCGCAACGGGTCCGCGCCGGTATCGCACAGCAGCATGAAGTAGCCGTTCTGACGCGCGACGCTGTCGATGCCGCGCACGATCGCCGCATAGAACGGATTGCCGAAGTCGGGGACCATCGTGAGGAGCAGGCGGCTTTCGGCCGTGCGCAGATTGCGCGCCAGCTCGTTGATGCGATAGCCGCTCGTCGCGACCGCTTCGAGCACTTTTTCGCGCGTCGTCTCGCGAACGTTCGTGTGTCCGTTGAGCACGCGCGATACGGTCGCGACCGACACGCCCGCGCGTTCAGCGACGTCGGCAATCGATACTTCTTCGCGTGGTCGAACCGTATCTGACATCGCTTTGCCGCGCGTCGCGATCGAGATGTAATGGATTACATTATTTGATCTTACGGGTCGCGAAGGCAACAGCAATCGACTAGGGAAAAACGCTTAAGGGCGGGCATGTCGATCTCGTGTCATGTTGCTCGTCGTTAGGTGTGAGCGTACCGAAGACGCTCGATAAATGCACCAACTTCCAGGAGCGATCCACATGCGATTCATGATGCTGATGATTCCGCGCGGCTACGAAAGCGCCGAACCGGGCACGATGCCGAGCGCCGAAGCCGTCGCCGCGATGATGAAATACAACGAGGAATTGCAGAAGGCCGGCGTGCTGCTCGCGCTCGACGGACTGCATCCGCCGTCGATGGGCGCGCGCGTCACGTTCGAAGGCGGCAAGCCGCGCGTCACCGACGGACCGTTCGCCGAAGCGAAGGAAGTGCTCGGCGGCTACTGGATGGTCCAGGTGAAGTCGCGCGAGGAAGCGATCGAATGGGCGAAGCGTTGCCCCGGATCGGATACGGAGATGATCGAAGTGCGGCAGGTCATGGAGATGGACGATTTCCCGCCGGACGTGCAGCAAGCCGCGGCGGGTTTCGATGACATGCAGAAGAACGCGAAGCGCTGACGCGAACGCCTACGCGATCGCTTCCAGCGCGAGCGCGATGCCCTGCCCGCCGCCGATGCACAGCGTCACGATCGCGCGCTTCACGCCGTCGCGGCGCATCGCGTGGGCGAGGCGCGTCGTCAGCACGGCGCCCGTCGCGCCGATCGGATGACCGTGCGCGATCGCGCCGCCTTCGACGTTGACGATGTCGTCGGGCACGCCGAGCGTTCGCGCCACCGCGATCGGCACCGCCGCGAACGCTTCGTTGATCTCGAAGCGCTCGACATCGCCGAGCGTCCATCCCGCGCGCTGCAACGCCTGCTGCACGGCGGGCACCGGACCGAGCCCGAACATCCCCGGCTCGACCGCCGCGACCCCGAACGCCGCCAGGCGCACGAACGGTTCGATGCCGCGCGCGTCCGCTTCGTTGCGGCTCGTCACGATCATCGCCGATGCGCCGCTGTTCAGCCCCGGCGCATTGCCGGCCGTAATCGTGCCGTTGGGACGGAATGCCGGACGCAATTTCTCCAGCGCCGCGAAATTCGTGTCGGGACGCGGCTGCTCATCGCGCGCAAACGCAACGGTTTCCTTGCCCGCCTTCACATCGACGCCGACGATTTCCGCATCGAACGCGCCGTCCTTCTGCGCCGCCGCAAACGACTGCTGCGAGCGCTCGGCCCAGCGATCCTGCGCCTCGCGCGTGATATCGAACTTCGACACGAGATCTTCCGTATGCCAGCCCGAATGCTCGCCCGAGAACGCATCGACGAGACCGTCGCGCAGCAGGCTGTCGTAGATCTGCGCGTTGCCCATGCGATAACCGCGACGACCGCCATCGAGCAGATACGGCGCGCGGTCCATGTTCTCCATGCCGCCCGCGATGGCAAGCCGCGAGACGCCCGCCGCGATTTCCGTCGCCGCCGTCGCCACGGCCTGCGCGCCGGAGCCGCACACGCGATTGACCGTCAGCGCGGGCACGGAAACCGGCACGCCGCCGCCGACCGACGCCTGTCGCGCCGGATTCATGCGGTTGCCCGCCTGAATGACGTTGCCGAACACGACCGAATCCACCGATGACGGATCGAGCGCCGAACCCGCGCGCCGCAACGTTTCCGCGATGACGGCCGCGCCCAGATCGACGGCGGGCGTGTCCTTCAGCGAGCCGCCGAACCCGCCGATCGCCGTACGCACCGGATGACACAACACGATGTCCTGCGCAAACATGGCGAGCCTCCGATCAGCGCGGAATTCCGGTGAGGTAGATGGGGGCGTCGGTCGACAGCGATTGCTTGACCGCGCGCCCGGTGTCATCGACGAGCACTTCTTCCTGATTCTTCTCCACCGCCGCGAGCACTTCGCGCACGACATGTTCCGGCGTCGATTTCGGCGCGGTGACTTGCGCGGTCATGTCGGTATCGATGTAACCGGGATGCGCCGCCACGACGAGCGTGCCCTGCTCGCGCAATTCCTCGCGCAGGGCGTTCGTGGCCGCCCACGCCGCCGCCTTCGAGATGTGATACGCGCCGCCCGCCGGCAACGAGACCCAGCTCAGCACCGAAAGAACGTTGATGACCGCACCGCCGCCGTTCTTCTTCAGCACGGGCGCGAATGCCTGCGTGAGCGCGATGGGGCCGAACGTGTTGATTTCGAGCAGATCGCGAATGCCTTGCGTCGATGCCGGATCGACGAGCAAGCCGCGCGTCGTCACGCCCGCGTTGTTGACGATCACTTGGACGTCGGTGTAGGTCGCCGCTGCTTCCGCGATGTCGGCGGCGTTCGTCACGTCGAGGCGGATCGCTTCGACGCCCGGAATGTCGACGCTCTTCGGATCGCGCGCGGCCGCATAAACCTTCGCCGCGCCCGCTTCGATCAACGACTTCGCAAATTGCTTGCCGAGCCCGCGATTGGCGCCGGTGACGAGTACCACTTTTCCTTTGACCTGCATGATCTGCTCCGCTTGATTGTGCATATGCACTAATGCCGATGAATAAAAGGCTCGCACGCGGCGAGCCAGCGCTTGATCAACTCACTCCATCGTCGTCAATTCGAACAGCGACTGGCGCAATGCCTTCGCGCGTTTCTCGCCGAACTTCGTTTCGAATTCCGCCTGCGCCGCGCGCCATTGCGCCGCTGCCTTCACGAGCGTTTCCTTGCCGGTTGCCGTGAGACGCAAGCCGACGGCGCGCGAACTCGCCGATTCCTGCGCCGCTTCGACGAGACCGTCGCGCTGCAAGGGCTTGAGCGCACGCACGAGCGTCGTGCGGTCCATCACCATCGAATCGGCGAGTTCGAGCATCTGCACGCCGGGCTTGCGCCCGATCGCCGCGAGAATCGTGAACTGCGCCGCCGTGATGCCCACTACGCTCAAATGCCGCTCGTACATTTGCGACACATAACGCGCCGCCTGACGGATCGCAAAACAGTTGCAGTCGAGAGGAGAAGAGTTGGAAGTCATGCCACGCAGAATATTTGTGCATATGCACTTTGTCAAGCGGCGGGATTCAATCGGCCCGATAGCAGCGTCTCGCGGATGGTCGGGAATCGTCGCGCGCGGCGCGTCGGCGAAACGCCCGAAGCCGCCATGGGGTTGAGATCGCGGCGTATCGGGCCTATGCCGAAATCCGCATCGGACGCGCGACTAAACACCAAGACGCGCCGAAATTGGCTCCCTACATTTCGCTTGTCCGATGCCAGGGCGTTCCATTCGATTTCGATTTGCCAGATCAAAAAGGAGAGGGAAAACCATGCGCTTCCGTACCAGACCTTTGGCATGGCTCGTGGCGTGCGCCGCGGCCACGCTCGGCGCCGTGCCTTTTGCCGCGAGCGCCGACGAACTTCCGGTGAAAGTGGGTTTCGCCGCGCCGCTGACCGGCGCGAACGCGGGTTACGGGAAGGATCTCCAGAACGGCGTGCAGCTCGCGCTCGATGAAGCCAACGCGAAAAAGATCACGATCGGTGGCAAGACGGCCAAGTTCGAGATCCGCGCGGAAGACGATCAGGCCGATCCGCGCGTCGGCGTGCAGGCGGCGCAGAAGCTCGTCGACGATGGCGTGGTCGTCGTCGTCGGACACTTCAATTCGGGCACGACGCTGCCCGCATCGCCGATCTACAACAACGCCGGCATCCCGACGATCGATCCCGCCGCGACCAATCCGACCATCACGACGCGCGGCCTCGCGAACATGTTCACGGTGATTTCCAGCGACGCGCAGAACGCGGGCAACGCCGGCGTCTACGCGGTGACGACGACGAAGGCGAAGCGCATCGCGATCATCGACGATCGCACGGCCTTCGGTCAGGGCGAGGCCGACGAGTTCGAGAAGGCGGTGAAGGCGAAAGGCGGCACGATCGTCACGCGCGAATACAGCGACAATCAGACCGTCGATTTCAGCGCGCAACTGACGCGCATCAAGTCGACCAACGCGGATCTGATCTTCTTCGGCGGCCTCGACCGGCAGGCGGCGGCGGTCGTCAAGCGGATGAAGCAGCTCGGCATGAACGCGCAGTTCGTGGGCGGCGGCGGCGTGATGGACGCGGATTTCCTCAAGCTCGCCGGCGACGCCGCCGAGGGCGCGCAGGCGTGGGAATACGGCAGCCCGCTCGACAAGCTGCCCGAAGGCAAGGCATTCAGCGAGAAGTTCCAGAAGCGCTTCGGCGTCGCGATCCTGTCGTATGCGCCGTTCGGCTACGACGCCGCGTGGGCCGCGATCAACGCGATGCAAAAAGCCAATTCCATCGATCCGAACGTGTACCGGCCGGTGCTGAAGACCAACAAGTTCGACGGCATCACGGGGCCGATCGCGTTCGACGACAACGGCGCGTTGAAGAACGCATCGTCGACGCTGTATCAGGTGAAGAACGGGCAGTGGGAATCGGTCGTGACGAAGCACGGCATGTGATCGAAACGCTTCGCGCGGCCGCCCGCGCGAAGCGTTTCAATGCGTGGGCGAATCGCTCGGGCGCGGCAACGTCGCGATGAAACGTTCGAGATGCTCGTTGCATTCGATGACCGCTGAAAGACGCACTTCTCTCATCTGCCGGTCGTGCTCGTTGATCACCGCAGTGAGCCGCGGCACCGCAGTCGCGGGAAGGCGCCAGTCGCCGACCGTCAGGCCGCGGTCGAGCAACGCGAGCACGTCGCCCTGCACTTCATCGAGCGTCGCGCGGTCCAGAATGCCGAAGCCCGCCTCGGTCAAGAGTCCCGACAGCAGCACGGCCTGCGCGATGCACTGCGCCTCGATCAGACTCCCCCGGCCACGCTTGACCGATTCGAGTGCGATCCGGCATTGAAGGATGACTTTGTCCGCCTCGACGCGCGGCATCGGCAGCCAGTAGATCCTGGCGTTCCGGTCTCGCGACGGTTTCGGGAGCCTTCGTATTTTCGTGTTCGACATCGTCTCGACTCCTCGTGGCGTTCAATCGACAAGCAGAAGACAAGCCAGCGAAACGAAACACAGAAGCGCGCTGAGACAGAAGAACCGGTCGGATTTCGCCAGCGGTCCACGCGGCGTCTGCGGCAAGGGCGCGTCGTCCCGGATGATTCTCAAGACCGCGACGTACTCCACGATCGAACAGCACAGCATGACCGCCGCTGCGAGCAGGAAAGCAACAACCAGAATGTTGATCGACATAACTTCATGCACCCCCGATAGTGGTCGCAATGGTCCGGCGCGCCATGTCAAGAAGTGAAACGCGATTCACGCGCACATGACGTCCGACTGTTCCGGTCAGCGCATCATTCGTGCTTGTCGCGGAACATGAAACGCATCCTAGCCGCTCGAATCTTTCACGGCGCTATCGCGCGTGCTACGCATATCTAAGTATTGTCACCGAGCGCACACATCGATCATTCTTCGCGTGCGCGCAGGATATAGCCGAGACCGCGCAACGTCATGATCCGCGCGTTCGTTTCGGCCAGCCGCTTGCGCAAGCGATGAATATAGATGTCGATGGCATCGGCGCTGGCGACATCGTCGAGACTGAAGATGCATTCCATCAGCATCGACTTCGACACGGTCTTGTCCTGCCGCAGGATCAGCGCTTCGAGAATCGCGTGCTCGCGACGTCGCAGCGAAATGGGCGCGCCCCGATAGCTGAACTCGCGCGTGGCGAATGCATACCGGAGATCGCCGCACATCAGCGCGACGGCTTTCTGCGCGCTCTGACGACGCACCAGAGCCTTGATGCGGGCCACCAGTTCGCGCGCATCGAAAGGCTTGACGACGAAATCGTCCGCGCCCGCTGCGAAGCATTCCACCTTGTCCTCGATCGATCCGTGCGCGGTCAGCATCAGTACGGGCACGGTGTCGCCGCGGCGCCGCAGCCGTCCGAGCAGTTCCTTGCCGCTCATCGCGGGCAGGCGCATGTCCAGCAACACGACATCGTAGGTGCATTGATTGAGGATCGACGTGGCGCATTCCGCGTTCGGCACATGATCGACGATGAAAGAATCCGCCTTCAACAGACTCACGATCCAGTGCGCCAGCTCGGCGTTGTCTTCGACGAGCAGCAGCTTCATCGGATGTCCCCGCCGGACCATGCGGGCAGCCTGACCGACACGGACAATCCTGCACGCGCGTAGCCCGCCCCGAGCGTGACGGTGCCGCCGTGGCGCAGCGCGATCTCCCGCACGATCGGCAGCCCGAGCCCGGTGCCATCGGTAAAAGCAGACGCGCGATAGAAGCGCTCGAACACATGCGCGCGTGCCTCGGCGGAAAGCCCCGGACCGTTGTCGACCACCTGCAACAGAACCTGCTCGTGCGAACGCCTGACGATCACGGTGACGCGCCCACCCGGCTGCGTGTAGCGAATGGCGTTGTCGACGAGGTTCGACACGAGCGCGGACAGCAGCGCCGCGTTGCCGGCCACCATCGTGCCCGGTTCGGTTGCTGCGCCAAGGTCGATATCACGCCGCTGCGCCAGCACGATCAGTTCTTCGAGCACGGACTCGACGACATCCGTCATGTCCGTCATCGTTCGTATGGGTTCGGGCGTGGACTCTGCCTGCGCGAGCATCAGCAGTTGCTTCGTTACGGCTTTCATCTTTTTCATGCTCCGGCCCGCGCTCTTGAGCGCGATCTCGCATGCGCGCTCGCCGCCGCAGTTCAGGCAAGCGTATTGGATCTGAGTGTCGAGAAGCGTGAGCGGCGTGCTGAGCTGATGCGCCGCATCGGACACGAAATCGCGCTGTGTCCGCGCGTGATGCCTGACTTGCGCGATGCATTGATTGAGGGCGTCGACGATCGGCCGGAGTTCGCGTGGCAAAGCTTGCGCGCGCATCGGATCGATTTCCAGCGGCGAGCGCCCGGCGAGGTCGTCCTTCAGGCGCATCAGCGGACGGAGCGCGGCCGCGAGACCGAGCGGAACGAGCGCGGCGACCAGCGCGAGCATCACGCATGCGCGCAGCAACTGCGGGCGCCATAGCTGATCGCGCATGGCATGCCGCGAAGCCCGCGTCTTGGCGACGATGACCCGCACCGCCACCACCTTGCCGTCATCGAACAGAAAACGCGGATAAGAGATGGCGCGAACCTTCGTACCCTCGAACTCGGCGTCGAAATAAACGGGATGTGAGCTTTCGCGCTCGGGCATCGGAAGCTCCGGCCTGCCGCCGAGCAATCGGCCGCGTTCGGCGACGACCTTGTAATACACGCGATCCCGATATGGCGACTCGAACATTTCGAGGGCCGCTGGCACGATCTTGACGGTGAGTTCGCGATCGGACCACTCGATGCCATCGCCGATGGTCCGTGCGGAGGCAAGGAGCGCCGCGTCCTCCATCATGTCCGCCGTGCGGCACGCGGAATCGTACGAAGCGATCGATGTAATCAGCACGAAAAGGGCGAGCGGCGCGAGCAGCCAAAGAAGCAGGCGTATGCGCAGGCTCGTCCGTCCGCATCTCGCGAACCGCGCGCACGCCGGCCGCAGCGGACGTTTCAGATTTTCGGCAGACGTGGCTTCGCCGGATTGCCGGTGTCCGTTGATTTCACGCCCGGGCATAGGCACTCGCGCTCGGGCCGTATGAAGCGAAGGATCTGAGTCGCACCCAGGCATCTCCGTCTGTTCGCAGGCGGCGGCTGTCGCAGCCTGTCATCTTTTGTGTGCGGATTGTAGTGGGTCGAATCCTTCGCAGTTCTTTCGCAGATTCCTATTCTTAATACGGAGTTTCCATGAGTCGAAGAAACTCAAACATCGGCCGTTTAGGAATAGTTCTACGCTCTGCAGGATGTGCTTAACCCATAACCCGCAGCGGATCAAAGATTGCGACGAAGATTTTCACGCGTGTGCGCCGCTTCATCGGCAAGCCATTGCGCGAACTGCTGCAACGCGGGCGACGGCGCGGGCCGCTCCGGATACACGAGGTAGTACGCCGCGCCGCTCGGCACGCACAGCGAAAACGGCGCGATGACGCGCCTGGCGCGCAGGTCTTCTTCGATCAGCGAGAGGTCGCCGATCGTCACGCCCAAACCCTGCATCGCCGACGAAATCGCCAGATCGAGCGTGTCGAAATGCTGCGCTTTCGTCGACGGCAGGCCGGCGTAACCGTAAGCGCCGAGCCACAGTAGCCAGTCGCGGCGGTCGCGCGTGGGATGCAGCAGCGTTTTCCCGGCGAGATCGTCGGGTGTTGGCGAGGCGTTCTTCTTAGGCTTCCACAATTCAGGCGCGCAAACCGGCGTCAGCACTTCATCGAAAAGATGATGCACGCTCGCGCCCTTCCCCGACGGCGCCGCGCCGAAGACGATCGCTGCGTCGAACTGCTCCGCGCTGAATTCGACGCCATGCGCCACCGACGCCGTCACTTCCACGACCAGTTCCGGCCGCTCGTTCTGCAGGCGGATCACGCGCGGCAGCACCCAGCGCATCGCGCAGGTCGGGCACTTCACGCGCAGAATGCCGGATTGCGCGCCGCCTTTCGCGAGGGCATCGTCGATCTGTCCGAACGCCTGCTGCAACGGCGCGACCAGCAACGCGCCGTGATGCGTGAGCGCGAGCCCGCGCGCCTGCCGCGTGAAAAGCGCATAACCGAGATGCGCCTCCAGCCCGGCGATCTGACGGCTGACCGCGCCCTGCGTCACGTTCAGCACCTCGGCCGCGCGCGTGAAATTCAGTTTCTGCGCCACCACCAGAAAGGTTTTGAGCACGTCGAGGGAAGGAAGGGGTTTCATCGGGTTTTTGACATGTAGCCATGATCTGCAAGCATGGCTAGTATGACAAAGTTTCGATTGTCCGCGCTTTATTGCTGCGGTTGAATCGACGGCAGATTTTCGTCGAACCGCAATTCCGGAGACATCCGCCGTGCAAAGCGCCTGCATTCCCGAGTCGAAGCTGCCGAACGTCGGCACGACCATTTTTACCGTCATCGGCCAGTTGGCCGACGAGCATCACGCGCTCAACCTGTCGCAAGGCGCGCCGAACTTCGCGTGCGATTCGAAGCTCATCGAAGGCGTCGAGCGAGCCATGCGGGCAGGACATAACCAGTACTCGCCGATGTCCGGCGTGCTCGCGCTTCGCGAAGCCATCGCCGTGAAAACGCAGAAGCTCTACGGCGCAACCTACGATCCGGGCACGGAAGTCACCGTCGTCGCGAGCGCGAGCGAAGGCCTGTACGCGACGATCAGCGCGCTCGTGCATCCCGGCGACGAAGTGATTTACTTCGAACCATCGTTCGACAGTTACGCGCCGATCGTGCAGTTGCAGGGCGCGAAGCCCGTCGCGATCAAGCTCTCGCCGCAGGATTTCCGCATCGACTGGGACGAGGTCGCCGCCGCGATCACGCCGAAGACGCGCATGATCCTCGTCAACACGCCGCACAACCCGACGGGCAGCGCGTTCACATCCGCCGACGTCGAGCGGCTCGCGGCGCTCACGCGCGACACGAAGATCATCGTGCTGTCGGACGAAGTCTACGAGCACGTCGTCTTCGACGGCGCGCTGCATCACGGCATGGCGCGTTATCCGGCGCTGGCCGAGCGCAGCGTCATCGTGTCGTCGTTCGGCAAGTCGTATCACGTAACGGGGTGGCGGGTCGGCTACTGTCTCGCGCCCGCCGCGCTGACGGCGGAAATCCGCAAGATTCACCAGTTCATGACCTTCTCCGCCGATACGCCGATGCAAATGGCCTTCGCCGAAGCGCTCGCGGATGAATCGAGCTATCTGAATCTCGGGCCGTTCTATCAGCACAAGCGCGATCTGCTCGCGGAATCGCTGAAAGCATCGCGCTTCGAGTTGTTGCCGAGTGCGGGCAGTTTCTTCATGCTGGCGCGTTACGACGCGATTTCCGATCAAGGCGACAGCGATTTCGTGCTGCGCCTGATTCGCGAGGCGCGCGTCGCGACGATTCCGCTGTCGGCGTTCTATACCGACGGCACCGACAACCGCGTGATCCGTCTTTCGTTCGCGAAGGACGACGACACGCTCATCGAAGGCGCGCGCCGCCTTTGCTCGATCTGACGATTTCCTGGAGACCAACACGATGAAACTGAACCACATCGCCAGCGCGCTGTTCCTCGCATGCACGTTCACGAGCGGCGCCGCGCTTGCCGCCGATACGCTGCGCTTCGGCCTCGAAGCGCAATATCCGCCGTTCGAATCGAAATCGTCGACGGGCGAGCTGCAAGGGCTCGACATCGACGTCGGCAATGCCGTGTGCGCCGCCGCGAAAATGCAGTGCAAATGGGTCGAGACGTCGTTCGACGGCCTGATCCCCGCGCTGCAGGGCCGCAAGTTCGACGCGATCAACTCGGCGATGAACGCGACCGAGCAGCGCCGCCAGGCGATCGATTTCACGACGGTCGTGTATCGCGTGCCGACGCAGCTCATCGCGAAGAAGGGCAGCGGCATCGAGCCGACGTCGGCATCGCTGAAGGGCAAGAGCGTCGGCGTGCTGCAAGGCTCGATTCAGGAGACGTTCGCGAAGGCGCACTGGGAAAACGACGGCGTGAAGGTCGTGCCGTATCAGGATCAGAACCAGGTCTACGCCGATCTGAAGTCCGGCCGTCTCGACGCGACGCTCGTGCTCGCGCCCGCGGGACAGAGCGGCTTCCTGTCGAAGCCGGACGGCGAAGGCTTCGCGTTCGCCGGTGCGCCCGTGCGCGACGACAAAATTCTCGGCAGCGGCATCGCCTATGGCATCCGCAAGGGCGACGATGCGCTCAAGACCAAGCTCAACGCGGCGATCGAGAAGGTCAAGGCGGACGGCACCATCGACAAGTACGCAAAGAAATATCTGGGCGATATCGATATTTCGGCGAAGTAAGCAGCTTTTTTTGAGCGCAGGCACACTGGCGGCTTGATCTTTTTCGGCCGCCAGCCGCGTCTTGCAAGCTGGCGGCCTCAAGCATGGAAGCCGCATGAGCACGCCGACGACGCCCAAACCCGCCGCCGCACCGTCACCCTCACCGTCCGCGCCGCCGCCGCTCGAAGGCGGCAAGCTCGTTCTCGCCACCTTCGCGGTGGCGCTCGCGACGTTCATGAACGTGCTGGATTCGTCGATCGCCAATGTCGCGATCCCGACGATCTCCGGCAATCTCGGCGTGTCCGTCAACGAGGGCACGTGGGTCATCACCGTGTTCGCGGCGTCGAACGCCGTCTCCATTCCGCTGACCGGCTGGCTCACGCAGCGGCTCGGGCAGGTGCGTCTTTTCGTCGGCGCGATCCTGATGTTCGTGCTGTCGTCGTGGCTGTGCGGGCTCGCGCCGAATCTGCCGGTGCTGCTCTTCGCGCGCGTGTTGCAGGGCGCGGTCGCCGGGCCGCTGATTCCGCTGTCGCAGGCGATCCTGCTCGGCTCGTATCCGAAAGAGAAGGCGTCGATGGCGCTCTCACTGTGGGCGATGACCGCGACCGTCGGCCCGATCGCCGGTCCCGCGCTCGGCGGCTGGATCACGGACAGCTATTCGTGGTCGTGGATCTTCTATATCAACATTCCGGTGGGCATCTTCGCGGCGGGCGTGACGTGGATCATCTACCGCGACCGCGAATCGCCGACGCGCAAGGCGCCGATCGACGTGATCGGTCTTCTGCTGCTCGTCTCGTGGGTCGCTTCGCTGCAGATCATGCTCGACAAGGGCCGCGATCTCGACTGGTTCTCGTCGCCGCTGATCGTCGTGCTGGCGATCGTCGCGGTGATCGCGTTCGCGTTCTTCGTCGTGTGGGAGCTGACGGACAAGAATCCCGTCGTCGATTTGCGGCTTTTTGCCGGGCGCAATTTCTTCGGCGGCACGGTGGCGATTTCGGTCGCGTATGGCGTGTTCTTCGGCAATCTCGTGTTGCTGCCGCAATGGATGCAGCAGTATCTGAATTACCGGTCGATCGACGCCGGGCTCGTCACCGCGCCGCTCGGCATTTTCGCCGTGATCCTCGCGCCGATCATGGGCAAGGTGCTGCCGCGCAGCGACGCGCGCATCATCGCGACGGCGGCGTTCGTTGGCTTCGCGTTCGTGTTCTGGCTGCGCTCGAAGTACGTGATCGAGATCGATACGTGGCATCTCGTCTTGCCGACGCTGCTGCAAGGCATTCCGATGGCGATGTTCTTCGTGCCGCTCACGGCGATCGTGCTATCGGGCTTGCCGCCGTCGAAGATTCCGGCGGCGGCGGGGCTGTCGAATTTCGCGCGGGTGTTTTGCGGCGCGGTAGGAACGTCGCTCGCGGGCAATGCGTGGGACAACCGCATCGCGCTGCATCACGAGCGGCTCACCGAGCAGGCGAATGTCTACAATCCGGCGTTTTTGCAGTCGCTCGGGCTATCGCAATCGACGCTCGACGTGAGTGAAGCGCAGGCGCGCGGCATGTTCAATTTCACCGTCAACTCGCAAGCCGCGATGATGGGACTCAACGATATCTTTCTGATCTCAGCGGTGATCTTCATTCTGATCATTCCGCTGATCTGGATTACGAAGGTGGCGAAGGGCGGGGGTGGCGGGGCGGCGTCGGGGGCGCATTGAATGATGCTCGCGCCCCGGGTGCTATTCGGGCAGAAAGCCCTCCTCCAGCACTGACGACATCGGCCATGGACAGCTTGCGGGAAACGTATCGAAGTCGATACCTGTCTCCGCTTCGGCCTGAGTCCGCGCTTTCGACCAGACCAAGTCGAGCCACTGAACATCATCGAAGCGTCGCCGCAAGCTCGGTGCTTCATTCAACACGAACAACGCCTCCCTTCGCTGCGTGCGAATGGTACTCGTCCAACTCCGGCTTCGGCGCTCCGGCTGAAATTGCCATTTGAGCAAATGCGCGAGCAGTACCGCCAATCTGCTTCGCAGCTCGCGTGATTCAGTTTTTGCCACGTCCTCGATTTCCTCAGCGATATGCTCGATATCGATGGACGCAAATTTCCCCGCACGCAGCAGCGCCGCCTGTTCCCAGGCCCACGCCACCACGTCCTTCTCATAAGGCGTTCCCATCGGCTGACTCCCGTTCTCTTCATCGTTCCCGGTGTCGCCGATATTAGTTTGCATTCCTTTGTTCATCCAGATCGTCCGTTTGGCCAACGCTCGTCACTTCAGCCCCAGTTCGACGCGCGAACCCGCGCCCTTGTCCTTGATGTCGTCCGCACTCATCTTCGGCGCGACGACGAAAATCCGTTTGCTGTCGATTTTCCCGTCGAAATATTCCTGCACCGCCTGCGCGCGACGCTGCGCCAGATCGCGCAACGATCCTTCGTCGACCGGTGCGTTCTTCGTGAGCGCGGCTTTCATGTCCTCATCGGGCACCGACTTCGTCATGCCGATGAAGTTCGTCGGCTTCTTGAAATCGGCCGACTTGTACGCCTTCGTCAGATACTTGTCGTAGTCCGCGTCCGTCACCTTGATCGCGTTCCAGTCGACGTTCTCGCCATTGCTCGACATGTCGCGCACCTTCGCGCGCTTCACCTGTTGATCGAGCCACGCGGAACGCAACGCCGGCTCGTCCGTCTTCGGATCGACGCGGCCCGTCACGTCCAAGCGCACCGACGGCTTGTCCGCCAGCGCCTTCGCGATCGTATCGAGCTTCTTCTGCGCGGCATCGTTCAGCGTGGCCGAGCCCGCATCGAATTCGATGTAGTTGAGATCCTCGCCGCCGCCGCCGCCGAACGCATGCGCGAGCAGCGTGAACGGCGCGGTCACCGCCTTCTGCACCAGATTCACGATAGCCTGCCACACGAGCCCACCGATCGAAAACTCGGGATTGTCCAGCGAGCCGGAAATCGGAATATTGACATCGATCTCGCCGCGCGAATTCTTCAGCAGCGACACCGCGAGCCGCACCGGCAGCTTCGTCGCCGTCGGATTGTCGACGTGATCGCCGAACGTCAACTGATCGATGAACAAGTGATTGTTCGCCGTGAGCTTGTTGTCGGCGAGCATGTAATGCAGATCGACGTTGAGCTTGCCCTTCGTGATCGGATAACCCGCGTACTTCGACGAATACGGCGTCAGATTCGTCAGCTCGACGCCATGCGCGCTCGCGGTCAGATCGAGCGCGGGTTTCTCGATGAGCGGATTCACCTGCCCCTTGATCGACACCGGCCCGTTCGCCGCGAGTTTCGCCGACACGTCGACGGGCGCGGACGTGGTCGAATGCGTGCCGAACGCGCCGATCGTCCCGTTGATCGCAACGAGATTCGCGGTGTAGTTCGGCTTGATGAAGTTATCGGTGTAAGTGACGCGGCCGTCCTGCAGCACGAGCTGGCCGAAGCGCATGTTGATCGGCGGCCCCGACGGCTTCGCCGCCGTCTTCACCGGCACCGTCGCGCTCGCAGCGGCCGGCGCGGACGCGCCCTCTTCCTTCGCACGGTCGCGCGTCACCGATTGCGGGCCGTTGTCGCCGGCCACGACGCTCTTGAGGTTCAACCTGCCCTGCGCGTCGAGCAGCACCCGACCGTAGAACTTGGCGAAGGTCACGCGCGCCGCTTCGACATCGGTGCCGCGCTCGCTGTAGTCCGCCTTCACGTTCGAGAGCGAGAGCAGCTTCCAGCCGGCGAAGCGGTCGGAGGTCGCCTTGTCGAGCATGCGTACGTCCGTCAGCGACACGTCGCCCTTATAGGACGCCGCGAGCGTCTTGCCGCTGCCCGACATCGCGACGTCGCCGTTCGCGTTCAGATACGCGCTCGTCACGTCGATGTTGAGCATGTCGCCGAAATACGGCTCGAACGCGGAGGCGTCGACCTGATCGCCCTTGACGTGCAACGCGAGCTTGAGCGGCGACACCGTGACGTTGCCGCCAATCGCGAGCGCCCCCTTGCCGTTCAGCGTCAGCTTGCCGTCGACGGCGAGCGGTTTCGTCAAATCGTCGCCGAACTGCCTGACGTTGAGCGCGAGCGGCGCGACGCGCAGCTTGACCGGCTTCGTCGTGGTTTCATCGGTGATATTCGCCGATGCATCGGCGAGCGCGATCTCGCCGATCCGATACCGCCACGCCGGCCCCGCCGCCTGCGCCTTCTGGATCCTGCGCGTCGCCGACTGCTCGGGCGCGGCTTCGTGCGGCGCGGCGAGCGCGGCCAGATCGATGCTGCCGTCCTTGCGGCGCGTCGCATCGAGCGCGAGGCCGTTCAATTGCACGCTGTCGAGCGTCGCGTTGCGCGCGGACACATCGACCTTGGCGATCTTCGCCGTCGCCGACGCCAGCTTGATCGGCGCGCCGCCGCCCGCGTTGGGCGCGAGCGTGAGCGCATCGAGCTTCACATCGCCCGCGCCGATTTGCACGCCGCCATCCGCCTTGCTCCAGTCGACCGACACCGGCAGATTCGCGCCGAGCGTGCCGCTCGTCACGCGCGCGGCCAACATGTTCGCGAGATACGGCTGCAACGGCGGCAGCGCCAACGCGCTCAGCGCGAGCTTTGCGTCCGCCGTTTTCGTGGCGAGCGTCACGTTGCCCGATGCATCGAGCGCGCCGCCCTTGTCGAATGCCGTCTTGAGCGTGTATTTCGCGGGCGTTTTGGCAAGCGTCGAGAAATCGTCGAGCGTCACGGCGAAGCCGGTCAACGCGGCCTCAACACGCTGTTTGAGCAACTGGTCGTCGAGCGCGATCCGGCCGTCTTGAATCGCGAGGTGGCGAATCGCCAGATCGAGCGGCGGCGCTTCCTTCTTGACTTCCTCCGCTGAAGGCTTCGGCGCGGGACCGGCCAGCTTCTGCACGTTCAGTTGACCCGTCGAATCGCGCGCGAGATGGACATCCGGATTCGACAGCGTCACTTCGTCGAGGTGATAGACATCGCGCAGCGGCTCGGCATTCGCGATCTTCACGTGCAGCGCGCGGGCCGCGATGAGCGGCGCGCTCGCCTTGTCCGTCACCGCGAGATCGGCGAGCTCGGCGGTGCCGTCGATGCGGATCGTCGGGGTATCGCCCGAGATCGCGAAGCGCACGTTGAGATCGGTCGAGAGCTTGCCGCTCTTCACCGCGACCGGCACCGACGCCGGCGCGTAAGACGCCATCTGCGGCACGTCGAGGCCGTCGAGCGTGAGCGCGATTTCCGATTCGCGCGACTGCGCAAACGGCTTCGTGCGACCCTTCACGACGAGCGGCGAGCCGTCGATGCGGGCCTGCAACAGCGGCGTCACGAAGATATCGGTGGCGGACGGCAGCGTCGCGATGAACGGAATGCCGAGCGCGAAACGGTCGACGACGTGCTTCGTTCTCAGAAGCCGGTCATCGAACGTGATCTGGCCGTTTTCGAGCTGAATGTTCGATACCGAGAAGCGCGCAGGCTTGTCCGAAGGCGGCGACGATGGCTTCGCGAACTTCGCGATCAGATCGGAGAAATTGAAATGCTCGCCGTCGAAACGCACGACGCTGATACGCGGCGAATCGATCTTCAGTTCGTTGACGACCGGCGCGAGTTTGAACACCGACGCCCACGACGTACGCACGACGAGCCTCGACACATCGACGAAACCGGCCGCCGCGCCCGGCGCCTTCGCGAGATTCGCGGGCGATTCGCCGATATGGACGTCATCGGCTTCCAAATCGAGCGTGTACGGATTGAGCCAAATACGCCTGATGCTGACGGGCCGGTCGAGCTGCTTTGCGAGCTGTTGCTCGGCGATATGTCGGATAACCGGCGGCCCGACGAAGAACCCGAGCACGCCGATAACGAGTATCGCGATCAGCAAGCCGATGAAAAAGCGCCGCGTGCGCCGCGCGTGAACGACGCCGCGCAGCGTCTGCCCGGCGGAGGCGAGAGAAGACTTCGTGATGCTCGACATTCGATGCGCGACGACGAGCCGCCGTCCCCGGAAAGATGATGTTCGAGTATACGACGATGCGACCCGCAAACGTTCGCCAAAGCGTGCGTCAAACGCATGAAGGCCGCGAAAAAATCGCGGCCTTCATGTTCGATTCAACTGTTTGCGCGCAGCGGAATCACTGCCGTTCGACTGACGGCGGCGCCCACGAGCCGTCGCTCGCCTGCGGCTTGGGCGCATAAAGACGCATCGTGAGCTGGAACTGGCCTTCGGGCGCGGGCAGCCAATTCGCTGTCTGCGCGCGGCCCGGCGACTTCGCCGACACGATCACGTCGATGGAGCCATCGCGATTCTTCTTCAGCCGGTCGCGATCGGAAAGCGAGAGCCGCGGCAGTTTCGCATCCGAGAGCGCCCCGTCCTTCGTGTAGGCGGTCAGGGTCCAGAAGCCGCGCACCGGCGGCAGTTGCTCGGGCTCGAAGTGCAGCGTGTACGCGTTCGCGCCGTCGAGTGCGTGGCCTTCGCTGTCCACGTGCGTCACCGGCTTCACTTCGCCTTCCTTCGTGCTCGTCGCGGTCTGCCGGCGCGCAAGATAGGCGCGCAACGTGTAATCCGTACCGTAGACGCCGACGCCATCGCCGAACCAGGTCCAACCGTTCTTCGTGATCGCGTTGGGCGGCGTCGTCTCGAGCCGCTCGCGTGCATCGGCGAGACCGGAATCGAGCAGCGGTGCGTCGGTCTTCTTGAACTGCACCGGCTCGCCCGGCTTCACGCCGAGATCGGCGAGCTGGCTGATCGCGTGACTGTCGTCGGTGGCGGCGGGATTGTCGTCGAGCGAGCGGGCGAGGCGCGCGAAGAACGCGTTCGCATCGAGCGCTTCGGCCTGCGCGCCCGGCGCGATCGTCGCCAGCGCGGATGGCAGCGGCGGCACCGCGGGTTGCTTCGCGCCGTTCGCGGGCCACGCGCCGGAGACGACCGGCGTCGGATCGGCGGCGGAGCCTTTCGCGGGCGTCAGCGTGTCGATTCGCATCGCGGTCTGCAGCTTGCGCGCTTCGCGCACGTCGCGAGCGCCGTTCACGCGCACGCGCACCGAAAGCCACACGTAACGTGTGCGCGTTTCGACG
This sequence comes from Caballeronia sp. LZ008, assembly GCF_031451435.1. Lineage (NCBI taxonomy): Bacteria > Pseudomonadati > Pseudomonadota > Betaproteobacteria > Burkholderiales > Burkholderiaceae > Caballeronia > Caballeronia sp. LZ008. The sequence continues at coordinate 61,194 of NZ_JARUXK010000004.1, forward strand.
CGCGTCGCGTTCGCGGGCAGCGTGCCGGTCCAGCCAGCGGGCACGAACGCGATGAGCTGCATCTTCGGATAGGGCGTCGTGTCGGCGCTGGAATAGAGCGCGTTGGTCCACGCATCGAACGCGCGGGCGTCGAGATAGCGGCCGCGCGGCGCGGCGGGCAGCGTGACGATCACCGGATCGGCGGACACATCGAGCCATGCCGACGATTCGAGCGTGTCGACGCTCGCCCAGCCCGGCGCGCCGGCGGGCGGCAGCGCGCTCGCGTGACGGAAGGTGTTGAGCGGCGTCTGGCCGGGCTGCCCGGCGCGGCCGCTGGCGCGTTCGCGCGCGATATCCGACGCGACGAGCGGAAAGCCGAAGGTATAGGCATCGGCGACCTGATTCTTCACCCAGCCCGTGCTGGTCGCCTTGGCTTCGGGCTGCTTGGTCGCACAGCCCGAAACGACCGCCATGCCGGCGAGACTCACGCTCATCCAGATTGCGGTGTTGAGCGGAAACGTCCAGCGTCGCTTGTTCTTCATTCGAATGGAAATCCAGTTCTTCTTTCGATTTGGGTTCTCGCACGCATCTTCGTAGGAGCGATGCGCGGCACGCCCGGAAGCGTATCGGCGCCGCTGCCACTCCCCGCGCGGCGCGCCACGAGCGTTATCTCGAAATTCGGGTTTTAACTTATCCGCTGACGATAGGCAAGATTAAGTCAGCAAAAGCGCTGCGGCATGCCGAAGAATGCACCAGATGCCGGTCAAAAGCACTGAATGGCGCGCTTTTCGTCCTTCGAATACGGTCTTCTCGTAGCATTTCGCGCTCCCGCGCGGCGGGACTCGACATTGCACGACGCGCTTCATTCAGGCCTTGACCTTCCAGTCATTGGAAGGTCGATACTGTTCCTTATGTGGGATCTTCGCGATCCCGGCCAGAACGGAGCGTTTCGATATGTCCACAGCAGCATCCGACCATCCGCGGACCGCGGAATTGTCCGTCAGCGGGATGACGTGCGCGTCGTGCGTCGCGCGCGTCGAGAAAGTGCTTAAACGGGTGCCGGGCGTCGAAAGCGTCGCGGTCAATCTCGCGACCGAGAAGGCGACCGTGCACGCGAGCGCCGCCGTCACCGACGATCAGCTCGTCGCCGCCGTCGCCAAAGCCGGCTACGAGGCCGCGCCGATCCTGCCCGACGCCGCGCCGGAGCTCGCCGTTTCCTCCGGATTCGATCGCGAGCTCGCGGCCGTGCTCGCGTCCGCCGTGCTCACCGTGCCGCTGCTCGCGCCGATGTTCGGCCTCACGCTCGACCCGTGGCTGCAACTCGCGCTCGCGAGCGTCGTGCAGTTCGGCTTCGGCGCGCGTTTCTATGCGGGCGGCTATCGCGCGGTGCGGGCGTTCGCGGGCAACATGGATCTGCTCGTCGCGCTCGGCACGTCGGCGGCGTGGGGCTTGTCCGTCTGGCAGATGTTCGCGCACGGCGGCATGACGGAGCATCTGTTCTTCGAGGCGTCGGCGGTCGTCATCACGCTGGTGCGCTTCGGCAAATGGCTGGAAGCGCGCGCCAAGCGCCAGACCGCCGACGCGATCCGCGCGCTCAACGCGCTGCGGCCCGACAAGGCCCGCGTGCGCGACCGCGACGATCCGGCGCGCGAACGCGAAGTGCCGCTCGCTCACGTGCGTATCGGCGATATCGCCATCGTGCGGCCGGGCGAGCGCGTGCCGGTGGACGGCATCGTGCGCGAGGGCCGCACGCACATCGACGAATCGCTGATTACCGGCGAAAGCCTGCCGGTCGCGAAGGAACCCGGCGCGCGCACGACCGGCGGCTCGATCAACGGCGAAGGCGTGATCGCGATCGAAACCACGGCGATCGGCGCGGAAACGACGCTCGCGCGCATCATCCGGCTGGTCGAATCGGCGCAGGCGGAGAAGGCGCCGATCCAGCGGCTCGTCGATCGCGTATCGGCGGTGTTCGTGCCGGCAATTCTCGCGATCGCGCTCGTCACGCTCATCGGCTGGCTGCTGCACGGCGCCGATGCAGAAACGGCGCTGCTGAACGCGGTCGCGGTGCTCGTGATCGCGTGCCCGTGCGCGCTCGGCCTCGCGACGCCGACCGCGATCATGGCCGGGACCGGCGTCGCGGCGCGTCAGGGCATTCTCATCAAGGACGCGCAGGCGCTCGAACAGGCGCACGCGATCAAGATCGTCGCATTCGACAAGACCGGCACGCTGACGGTCGGCAAGCCGGGCCTCGTCGCGTTCGATGCCGCGCCGGGGCAGGATCGGAGCGCAGCGCTCGGACTCGCCGCCGCCGTGCAGCGCATGAGCGAGCATCCGCTGGCGAAGGCCGTCGCCGCCGCCGCGAGCCACGCACCGCGCTTCGAGGCGAGCGCGGCGCGCGCGGTCGCCGGACGGGGCGTGGAGGCGAACGTCGGCGCGCGGCGCATCGCGATCGGCAGTGCGCGCTGGGTCGCGGAACTGGGTTTTGACGTGCCGCCGACGCTCGCCGCGCGCGCTCGCGAACTCGAAGCGCAAGGGAACACGATCTCGTGGCTGATCGATCTCGACGGAGAAGTCCTCGCGCTGCTCGCGTTCGGCGATACCGTCAAGCCGACCGCGCGCGATGCAATCGAACGTCTTGCGCGCATGGGCGTGAAGAGCGCGCTCGTCACCGGCGACAACGAAGGCAGCGCGCAAGCCGTCGCGCGCGCGTTGGGTATCGCGCCGGAACGCGTGTTCGCGCAGACCTTGCCCGACGACAAGGCGCGCGTCGTCGCGCAACTCAAGGCGTCGAACGAAGGCATCGTGGCGATGGCCGGCGACGGCATCAACGATGCGCCCGCGCTCGCCGCCGCCGATATCGGCATCGCGATGGCGAGCGGCACCGACGTCGCGATCGAGGCGGCCGCCATCACGCTGATGCGCGGCGATCCGGCGCTCGTCGCGGACGCGATCGATATTTCGCGGCGCACGTATCGCAAGATTCAGCAGAATCTGTTCTGGGCGTTCGTCTACAACCTGATCGGCATTCCGCTCGCGGCGTTCGGCCTGCTCGATCCGATGTTCGCGGGCGCGGCGATGGCGTTTTCGAGCGTGAGCGTCGTCACGAACGCGCTCTTGCTGCGGACGTGGCGCGCTCAGGCCGGCGCGGCCGCTGACGAAGCGCGCGCCGGCAAGCCGATCACGCGGCCCGCGTAACGCGCGTCCTTCGGCGCGACCGCAGGTTCGGCGGCGATGCGCGCGGCGATGTCATCATCGAACGATGCGGATTTCGGCGCGCCGCTCGAATCGATGTGCATCAGCATCTGCTCGCACGCGCAAACGGCCTCCGTCGCGTCGCCTTCGAACATCTCCATATAGAGATGCACGCGCTTTTTGTCATGCGCGATCACGCGCCACTCGACGCGCACCGGCGCGCCCTCCTTGATCTCGCGCAGATACGTGACATGCGCTTCGAGCGTGTAGAGCGTGCGCTGGCGTGCGCGGCGGCCCGCGTCGTCGAGACCGATGCGGTCCATGAAGGCATCGGTCGCGAGGCTGTAGATCAGCATGTAGAACGCGTCGCGCAGATGGCCGTTGTAGTCGACCCATTCGGGTTTGACGGTGTCGCGATAGGTCATCGTGGTGCCTTGCGGTTCCGTTAGTCTTCGATCCCGTGACGCGCTTTCGCCTGCGCGATCGCCTCGATCACGCTCGCGATGCAGTCGTCGCGATAACGCTCCAGTTCCTTGATGCCGCGTCCGTTCGTCTGATTCGACGTACCGTCGACGACGCGGTCGATGAGTTCGTCGGTCAGTTTCGGCGCGACGAGTTTCGTCCACGGCAATTCGAGCGCGGGGCCGAACTGCTGCATGAAGTGTCGCATGCCCGCTTCGCCGCCCGCCAGCGTGTAGGTCAGGAACGTGCCCATGAACGACCAGCGGATGCCCGCGCCGTAGCGGATGGCGTCGTCGATTTCGCCGGTTGTCGCGACGCCGTCGTTGATGAGATGCAGCGCCTCGCGCCAGAGCGCTTCGAGCAGCCGGTCCGCGATGAAGCCGGGCACTTCCTTCCTCACGCGCAAGGGCCGCATGCCGATGGACGCGTAGAAGCGCATCGCGGCATCGATCGCTTCGCCGGATGTCGCTTCGCCGCCGAGCACTTCGACGAGCGGCAGCAGGTACACCGGATTGAACGGATGCCCGACGACGCAGCGCTGCGGATTCACGGCGCGCGCGTAGAAGTCGGTCGGCAGAAGGCCGGACGTCGACGACGCGATGATCGCATCGGGCTTCGCCGCGCGGCTCGCGCGTTCGTGCAGCGCGAGCTTGAGTTCCTCGCGTTCGGGCGCGCTTTCCTGGATGAAGTCGGCATGGGCGACGCATTCCTCGACGGTATCGACGAAGCGCAATCGTTGTTGCGACGCGCCCGGCGCCAGTCCGACGCGCTCGAGCGCCGGCCACGCGTTCGCGACGTTCGCGCGCAGTTGCGCTTCGGCGCCGGGCGCGGGATCCCACGCGGTGACGTCGAGTCCTGCTCCGAGGGCGCGCGCCACCCAGCCGCTGCCGATCACACCCGCGCCGAGCGCGGCGAATTGCTTGACTTGCATGTCTTCGTGTCCTTGTCGGTTCAGGCGAATTGTTCCGCGATGCGTTTTTCCAGCAGGCGTTCGCCGCGCGCCGGGAGGCCGAGCTTCTTGCGGCCTTCCGCGGGCGTGAGCGCGCGTGCGCCGAGCCGCTCGATGATTTCCACCGCGCGCTGGACGAGCGCGCCGTTGGTCGCGTGCACGCCGCGATCGAGCCACAGGTTGTCTTCGAGACCGACGCGCACGTGTCCGCCGAGGAGCATCGCTTGCGCGACCATCGGCATCTGCATGCGGCCGATGCCGAAGCCGGCCCAATGCGCGCCGGGCGGGAGGTTATCGACCATGGCTTTCATCGTGCCGGTGTCGGGCGGTGCGCCCCACGGAATACCCATGCACAGTTGAAAGAGCGGCGGGTTGTCGAGCAGGCCTTCTTTCAGAAGTTGATTGGCGAACCACAGATGGCCCGTGTCGAAAATTTCCAGTTCGGGCTTCACGCCGAGTTCCTGGATGCGTTTGGCGCCGGCGCGCAGTTGCGCGGGCGTCGATACGTAGATGTAGTCGCCGTCGCCGAAATTGAGCGTGCCGCAGTCGAGCGTGCAGATTTCGGGCAGCAGTTCTTCGACGTGCGCGAGGCGCGTGAGGCCGCCGACGAGGTCGGTGCCTTTGCCGAAGCGCATCGGGTCTTCGCCGGCGCCGATTTCCAGGTCGCCGCCCATGCCTGCGGTGAGGTTGATGATCACGTCCGTGTCCGATGAGCGGATGCGGTCTACCACTTCGCGGTATAGCGCGGGGTCGCGGCTGCCTCTTCCTGTCTTCGGGTCGCGAACGTGGCAGTGGGCGACGGTGGCGCCCGCGCGGGCCGCTTCTATCGCTGCTTCGGCTATTTGCTTCGGCGTGACTGGGATGGAGGGGTGCTTGCCGGTCGTGTCGCCAGCGCCGGTTACTGCGCAGGTCACTATCACTTCGTAGTTCATTTTCGATGTCCTTTAGGGTTCCTGTATTTTTTCTTCGGCTTTCGTTAAGTCCTGATTTCGCGTCGGTCTATTAGCACTGCCCCTGTGCGGGGCGGCACTCACTTTCTTTGCTGCTGCCGCTTCGCCGGATCCCGGTCTGTTATCGGTCTATTAGCACTGCCCCTGTGCGGGGCGGCACTCACTTTCTTTGCTGCTGCAAAGAAAGTAAGCAAAGAAAGCAGCTTCCGATACGCCCGCGGTCACACGCAATTTGGGTAGTCCTCTCGTCCATCGTGGGCTGCCTAAAGAGTGCCCTCATCGGTCCCATCGGGCTTGGATCGCGCACGGTCTGCCACATCGCACCACACAACAAACTGGTTCAGCACCAAATAGCTCCGGCCCGCTTCGCGGCCGACCGGTCAAGCGGGTCCGCGCGTGCTTCGCTACTAACGTCTCAATCTCGCTGCACTTGCCGCACGTTGGTTTCCCTTGCATACCCGGCGGCAGCGCGTAGCGCTGTGCCGGAGCCATTTCGTGCTGAACCAGTGTCCTCAGCGTTTTCGGGCGGCAGACCGTGCGCGATCCAAGCCCGATTAGGTGTTTGAGGGCACTCATTAGGCGAGTGCCGCCTGTGACGAGAGGACTACCCAAATTGCGTGTGACCGCGGGCCTGAAAAGCTGCTTTCTTTGCTTACTTTCTTTGCAGCAGCAAAGAAAGTGAGTGCCGCCCCGCACAGGGGCAACGCTAATAGACCGACGCGATAACGGGATCCGGCAACAACAACGAGACCCGGCAACAACAACAACAACAAAAAAAAACCTCAAAGCCCAAGGTATTGCCGAACCGCCGGCAGCCCATCCTTACCATCAAGAGTCTTCACGCCTGCGAGCCAGGCATCCAGCACCTGGGGGTTCTGCTTGAGATAGGCCTTGGCCGCCTCCTGAGGCCGCTCCTTGTTCATCACCGGCTGCATGAGCCGATTCTCGAGATCCGTCGTAAAGCGCAAATTGGAAACGAACTTCCCCGCATTGGGACAACGCGTCAGAAAATCCGTATTCGTCAGCGTATAAACGCGCGCTTCTCCGTAGTTCGGCCCGAACACGTCATCCCCGCCGGAGAGGTAATTGATCTTCATCTGGATGTTCATCGGATGCGGCTCCCAGCCAAGAAACACCACCGGCTTCTTCTCGCGGATCGCCCGCTCGACCGTCACCAGCATCCCCGCCTCGCTCGACTGCACGAGCTTGAACCCGCCCAACCCGAACTGATTCGTGTCGATCATCTTCTGAATCTTCGCGTTCGCACTGCTGCCAGGCTCGATGCCGTATATCGTGCCGCCCAGTTCGTCGCGATGCTTCGCGATATCCGCGAACGTCTTGATGCCCGCGTCATACGCATAGCTCGGCACGGCGAGCGTCGCCTTCGCGCCCGACAGATTCGGCGGCTCCAGCTTCTCGATGCTCTTCGCCTCCAGAAACGGCTCGACCGCCTTCCGCTGCACCGGCCACCAGTAGCCAAGCGACACGTCGATCTGCCTGCTCTTCAACCCCGCGAGCGAAATCGGCACCGACGCGACCGTCGTCCGCGGCGCATAACCGAGCCCCTCGAATACGACCGACGCAAGCGCCGTCGTCGACGTGATATCGGTCCAGCCGATATCGACGAAGCGCACCGTGCGGCAACTCGCGTCCTCCGCGCGCGCACTCTGAGCGACGGCGAACGCCGCGCACGCGCCGGCGAAAAACAGTGTGGGAATCAGGCGTTGTCTCATTGCGAGGCTTCCGTTGAGGGTTGAACCGATGCGCCAGTTCGAATGCCGGCGTGCATACAAAGTACCGCCGCATAAAAGCGCCCGAACGCCCGCGTGCGACCGCGAGTTGACTGCTTGCGACCTGCGTCGCTCGCCGCTTCGCGCACGCGCCTTCGCATCCGCGTCCCGGCAACATTGAAAGCAAATTGAAATCATGACTTCCTGCTCATATTCGAAAACTTCGCACCATGGCGTAAACACGCATTGGAATGAAAAAACGTCGCGAATTCAGTAGTTTTTCCGCTGTTCGGTATCCGAAGCATGGCCGTCGCCGTTGCGCAAGATCAATCTTTGCCGAAACGCCACGGTCTCTGTGGTTGGTCGCACATAGCGCCGACTTCCGGCCGGGTAATGTGCGGGAAAGAGATAGCTTGTCTCGGCAGTGACGCGGCTTCAGGAAATGCGATGGAGTTAGCCGCGAAGCTCGCCGATTACATAGCCGTTCGACACACGTCGCCCAAAACCAAGGTGCCTGGATAATGGACCGTCAAGACGCCATCCGAGAGAGCGCGCGGCTCTACGCGCGCGAACCGCTTTACCTGCCTTCCGCCGAACAGATATCCGCATCGCGCATGACGGCCTTCACGCAGGCCCTCGAAAAGGCAACCGGCGAGCGCTTCGCCGATTATTCGGAATTGCATGCTTACTCAGTGCGCGAATATCGCCAATTCTGGAAATGCTTTCTCGAATCGGCGCGCGGGCTCGAATGGTCGGGATCCGATGAACCGGTCTGCATCGGCAACCAATGCGAAACGGCACGGTTCTTTCCCAACATCGAACTGAATTACGCAGAAAATCTGCTCGGCAAACGCATCGCGCCCGACGACGCTCCCGCGATCACCTCCTGCTTCGCCGACGGACGCCGCATAAGCTATACGCGCGGCGAGTTGCGCGAGCGCGTCGTGCGCCTCGCGCAGACGCTCTCCGAGCTCGGCCTGAAGGAAGGCGATCGCGTGGTGGCGATCATGCGCAACGACTGCGACGCGATCACCGCCGCGCTCGCCGTGACCGCGCTCGGCGCAACGCTTTCGACAGCCGCGCCGGAAAACGGCGTGCAGGCGATTCTCGACCGCTTCGCCCCGCTCGATCCGAAGTTCATGTTCGCGCACACGATGCAGCGTCCGTTCGACACCGGCGGCTCGCTTTCGGGCCACGTCGCGGCGGTGGCCGCGCAACTGCCGACGCTCACGGACATCGTCTGTCTCGAAGATACCGAACTGCCCAGCACGGTGACGCAGCGTCAGCACGAGTTGCGCTCGCTGATCGCGCGCGGCGACGCGATGCGTTTCGACTGGAAGCGCTTCCCGTTCAACCATCCGCTCTTCATCATGTTTTCGTCGGGCACGACCGGCAAGCCGAAATGCATCGTGCACGGCGCGGGCGGCACGCTGCTCGAACACGTGAAGGAGCATCGCCTGCACAGCGATTTCGGTCCCGGCGACAAGCTCTTTTTCCACACGAGCTGCTCGTGGATGATGTGGAACTGGCAGATGTCGGTGCTCGCGTCGGGCGTGGAGATCGTCACTTACGATGGTCCCGTCGCCGCCGTCGACACGCTCTGGCGTCTCGTCGCGAACGAGCGCGTGACGGTCTTCGGGACGAGTCCCGCCTATCTGAAGATGAGCGAGGATGCGGGCATCGAGCCGGCCGGACAGTTCGATCTCTCGGCACTACGCGCGATGATGTCCACCGGCGCCGTGCTCTACGACTCGCAGTTCGAATGGGTGTACCAGCACGTCAAGCAGTTGCAGTTGCAATCGATTTCAGGCGGCACGGACATCATCGGCTGCTTCGTGCTCGGCAACCCTAATCTGCCCGTCTATGCGGGCGAAGCACAATGCCGGAGCCTCGGCCTCGACGTGCAGGCGTTCGATCAGGGCGCGAGCACGATCATGCCGGGCGAGCTCGTCTGCACGAATCCGTTTCCGTCGCGACCGCTCGGCTTCTTCGGCGACGACGACGGCTCGCGCTTTCACAAGGCGTATTTCGCGGCGAACGAAGGCGTGTGGACGCACGGCGACGTCATCGAGTTCTCGCCGCAAGGCTCGGCGCGTCTGCACGGCCGCAGCGACGGCGTGCTCAACGTGCGCGGCATCAACGTGAGTCCGGGCGAAATCTACCGCATCCTGAGCGAGATTCACGAGATCCGTCATGCGATGGTCGTCGCCCAGACCGGCGCGAACGCGGGCGATGCGGGCCAGCGCATCGTGCTCTTGCTCGTGCTGCGGCCGGGTGCGCAACTGAATGCGGCGCTCGCCGCGCGCGTGCGCCGCGATCTCACGCGACAAGGCTCCGCCGCGCTCGTGCCCGATGTGATCGTGCAGGTCGACGGCTTGCCCGTCACGCACAACAACAAGCCGTCGGAAGCGGCCGCGCGCGATGCCGTCAACGGCCTGCCCGCGCGCAACGTGTCGTCGCTCGCCAATCCCGAGTGTCTCGATCAGATTCGCGAGCATCCGTCGCTTACGCGCGTGAAGCGCGATCTGCCCGCGCCGGGCGATTCGATCGGATCCATCGAGGCGTATCTGTGCGCGCTCTGGGAACAGCATTTCAGCTTCTCGCCGATCGACCGCGACGACAACTTCTTCGAGCTCGGCGGCCACTCGCTGCTCGCCGCGCGGATGCTCGCCGACGTGCAGCGCGCGACCGGCCGTGCATTGCCGCTATCGACGATGATCGTCGCGCCGACCGTCGCGCGCCTCGCCGCCGTCCTCGCATCCGAACCCGGCGCGCGCACCGCGGACTCGACGCTCGTGCAAATGCGCGCGGGCGTCGGCCGGCCGATCTTCATGGTGCACAGCATCACCGGCTCGGTGATGGAGTGCCTGACGCTCGCGGGCATGGTGCAGAACGAGCGGCCCGTGTACGGCCTGCAGGCGCTCGGCCTCGACGGCGATGAAGCGCCGCAGCACAGCGTCGAAGAGATGGCGCGCGGCTACGTGCTGCGCATCCGCGAAGTGCAGCCGAGCGGTCCTTATGCGCTCGTCGGCTATTCGTTCGGCGGGCTGGTCGCGTTCGAGATCGCGCAACAGCTCGTCGCGGCGGGCGAGAAGATCGAGATGCTCTGCCTGCTCGACACGTACATTCACACACATTGTCTGCCCTTCACGCTGTGGACGCGGTATCAGGCGGGCGTGCTCGTCGAACGTCTGCGCGAGTTGCGCTCGCTCAACGCCGGCGCGCGCCTCGGCTTCGTGCGCGGCAAGGCGGCGGCGATGACCAACCGCGTGCGCGGGCGCATGGGCAGGCCGACGACGCACCGGCAATCCGACGACGTCGCCGATCTTCCGCCTGTGCTGCGGCGCGTGCGCGAATCGATGAGCGCCGCGATGGCGACCTACAAGCCGCGCCGTTATGACGGCGGCCCGATCGTCTACGTGCGCGCGACGATGCTCGACGACTCGCGCAGCGATCCGCTGCCGGTCTGGCAACGCGTCGCGAAGCACGGCGTGCGCGTGATGCCGGTCCTCGGCAGGCACACCGATCTCGTGGTGGAGCCGCACCTGAGCACGGTCGCCGCGACGCTCACGAACGCGCTCGCGAGCGCCTGAACCGCATCTTCGAGCAGTGCAATCCGGCCGCCCTTCGGGGCACGCCGGATTGCGCGCGTTTTTTGCGCGCGCTAGCGTGGACGGCTTCTCTCATCGACGAGCCTTGCCAATCGATCCGATGTCCGCGCCCCACGATTTCCATTTCCTGCTGCTGCCCGAGTTCTCGTCGATCGGATTCATGTCCGCGATCGAGCCGCTGCGCGTCGCCAATCGCTTCGCGGGCGATCTGTATCGCTGGCACATTCTCAGCTTGGACGGCGGTCCGGTCGCCGCGAGCAACGGCATCACGCTCAACGCCGAAAGCGCGTTCGATCAGGTGAACGACGCGCGCACCGTGTTCGTCGTGTCGGGATTCGAGCCGCTCTCGCGCTACACGCGCGCGATCGGCGACTGGCTGCGGCGCCTCGATCGCGCGGGCGCGACGCTCGGCGGCATCGACACCGGCAGCTTCATCCTCGCGGAAGCCGGGCTGCTCGCGGGCACGCGCGCGACGCTGCACTGGGAAGCGGCCGCTGCATTCACCGAGCGTTATCCGGCGATCGCGACGAGTCAGGAACTGTTCGAGATCGACACGCGGCGCATCACATGCGCGGGCGGCACGGCATCGATCGATCTGATGCTCGACGTGATCGCGCGCGAACACGGCGCGGAGTTGGCGGCGCAAGTGTCGGAGCAGTTCGTGCTCGGGCGCATCCGGCAGCGCTCGGATCATCAGCGGATGCAGATCGCCGCGCGTTACGGCATCCACAATCGCAAGCTGATTCAGGTGATCGAGCTGATGGAGCAGCATATGGAAGAGCCGCTGTCGCCCGATGCGCTCGCCGAATCCATCGGCGTGACGCGGCGTCAGCTGGAGCGGCTCTTCTGCGCATCGCTGAAGGACACGCCGACGCACTTCTATCTCGGCCTGCGTCTCGTGCGTGCGCGCGAGCTGCTTCACCAGACCGACATGTCGATTCTCGCGGTGTGCGTCGCGTGCGGCTTCGAATCGCCGTCGCATTTTTCGCGCACGTATCGCGCGCGCTTTCAGACGAGCCCGCGGCAGGATCGAAGCGCATTGCGCGCCGTCCCGTCCGCGCGGCTCGCGGCGGCTTAGAACGAGTGACGCATGCCTACGCGCACGTCGGCCTGCGTATTCGACGACGACGGCGTGAAGCTGTAGCCGATGACTGCATCGATGGGGCCGGACGCGCGCAGATAGTCGCCCGAGATATACACGTCGGTACGTTTCGAAAGCAGATAGTGCAGCCCGAGCGAGCCCTGATTCCAGTGATTGCCTTCGAAGCGCGTGTGCTGATAGCCGCCGTAGAGATTCAGGTCCGGCCTGAAGCTGTATGACGCGCCGCCTTCGTACACCTGCATGTGCGAGGTCTGGCCGAGGCCCTTGATCGTCGTGTAGGTGAAGTTGCCCGATAACATCAGGTTGCCGATGGTCCATGCCGCGCCCACGGCGAACGCGCCTTGCTTGTCGACGGGAAACGAGGTCGAGCTATAGAGATCGGTGACGGCCCCCGTCGCCGGATCGACCGATACCGTCGGCTGGCCGAGGAAGGTGCGCGCGCCGATCATCGCGTACGGATCGAACGCGTAGATGCCGTTCGGATTGTTGAGTTGCGTATAGGCCGCGCCGACGTTGAAGGTGTTCGCCGCATAGTGCGCGCCGACGCTCCACGCGCTGTTGCGATGGAAGTCGCCCGCCTGATTGCCGAACGAATACATGCCGCCGAAGGTGAAGCCGCCGATGTCGTTCGACAGGAACTTGATCGAGTTCGGCAGACGGTCGCCGTTCATGCGGTCGAAGTCGCCCTGGTGAATGGCGTAGCCGCTCGCCCACGCCGAGATGTTGTAGAGGTAGACGAACTCTTCGGTCATATCGAGCTGATTGCCGAGCGAGACGGTGCCCCACTGGTTCTTGAGGCCTACGTAGGCTTGCCGTCCGAATTGCGCGCCGCCGAAGCCGAGCTGGCCATTGCCGAGATGAAAGCCCGATTCGAGCACGAAGACCGCCTGCAATCCGCCGCCGAGATCTTCGGTGCCGCGAAATCCGATGCGGTTGCCATAGGAGATGCCGTCATCGAACTTCACGACATGCGAGCCGCCCGTGTTGCTGACCCAGGTGACGCCCGCATCGAGAATACCGTAGAGCGTCACGCTGCTTTGCGCGTGCGCCGTCATCGGCATGTTCGCCGCGCCCGCTGCGAACGCGAGGCCTGCGATCCTTGCGGCATGTCTTTTTCTCATGTGCTGGTCCTTTGCTCGTCTCGATGTGTATTGCGTTGGAATAGGCGATGAAGCATCGCGTCGACGTCGTAAAAATAATGGTCCATATATGCGCCGGCTCGACCCGGTGCGACGCAAATCTGTCTAGTTGCGACTACTGCAACATCGTGTTTCGCGTCAATAGAACGAATTCGTTTTCGGACATGCCCGATATGCGCGGCAGGGCTCGGCTCGCATACTTCGGAATCTGTAAAAAACCCGCATTACTCAAGCCTTGTTTCGGATTCGAACGACATGACTACCCGCTGCCTGAGCATCCATCAGACCGACGCACCCGAAGTCCTGACCAATCACAAGCACTACGCCGCCCGCATGGGCTACGAGCACGCGAGCATTTCGATGGCGGGCATGCCGTGCCCGTCGCAGCGTTTGTTGCTCAAGTACGAGGCGATCCTGCATCACTTGCGCCGGATGCCCGAGATGGCGCTGCTCGTCTGCATGAGCGAAGACTGCATCGTGCTCAACATGCTCCCGGTCGAGCCCATCGCAGAAGGCAGGCAGCACGCGCTCATGGCGGTTTCCGGCAACGACGACGGACGTCAGACGGCCGTGCAGATCTGGCGTAATACGGTCGAGGTGCGCAACCTCATCGTGTGGTGCATCGGGGAATGCAAGATCGGCAAAGCGCCGCAAAACGAAATCGCGATGCTTGCAGGGCTCGACTACATCGAGCCGCACGGTGAACGCGGCGGCATCATGGCTACGATGCACTGCGGTCCGCGCTACGATCCCATCTGGACGCAGTACCCCAACCTCTGGACCATCGTGCTCGGCGAGGAAGCGATCTACGGTTTCATCCCGGCGAGCTTTCGCAACGCGCTCGCCGAACACATCAACGACTGTCAGCAGAAGGGCGTGCCGCTGTTCCAGCTTCCGGCGCAAAGCGAAACGCCGCATGAAGAGTTCAGCGTCTATAACCCCGGCAAGTCCATCGCCTTCATCACGTACTACACGCCCAACGTGCGTGCGTACGGCGCGATCGCCGAGCAGAACATGCGGCGCTATTGCGAGCGCCACGGCTATACGCTTTACGTCTATCGGCAGACGCCCGCCGAAGGCGTGCCCGGCGCGACCGGCACCTGGCTCAAGCCGTGGTTCCTGCGCAAGCATCTGCCGCATCACGACTGGGCGATCTGGGTCGATGCCGACATCCTCTTCTTCGATCAGCGCAAGCCGATCGATCCGCTGCTGGACGGGCGCGACATTCTCGCGGCGCACGATATCGGGCCGTGGATCATCAATGCCGGCGTGCTCGGCTTTCGCCGCAAGCCCGCGGTCCTCGCGTTCGTCGACGAAATCCACGAGCATGTCAGCGCCGCGCCCGACAAATCGAGCACCTATGCGAACGGCGGCGATCAGACCATCATCGCGAATCTGCTGACGGACCGTCTCGGCTGGAAGCTCGAACACGGCCTCGACTGCCTGAGCATCAATACGCCGTGGTACTTGCACCAGGCGGACAGCCTGATGCTCCACTTCATGGCGATCCAGACGCCGATGCGCGCCGTCGTGATGGCCGCACAGGAACGCGCGAGCATTCAGCTCGGCTGATCCCTCACTTCACGCCGAGCGCGGTCTGAACGGCTTCCAGGCCGTTTCCGCCGCTCGCCGTGGTCACGCCGTCCAGCCACGATTTCAGCAGCTCCGGATGACGCTTCAGCGCATCCGTGGCCGCTGCATCGACATTCGTTTTCTTCTCCAGCACATCCGTGATGACGCCGTTCTCCAGATCGACGTTGAACGCCATCTGTTTGAACAGCCTGCTCACGTTGGGGCATTGCTGCTCGTAGCCGCTGCGCGCCACCGTGTTCACCGTCGCGCCGCCATAGTTGGGGCCGAAGTATTTGTCGCCGCCATCGAGATAGGCGAGCTTGAACTTCGTGTTCATCAGATGCGGCTCCCACGCGAGAAACACGATCCACTTCTTGTCGCGCACCGCCCGCTCCACTTGCGTGAGCATCGCGGTTTCGCTCGATTCGACCAGCTTCCAGTCGCCGAGACCGAAGGCCTTGTCATCGACCATGCGCTTGATGTTCTGATTCGCCGGCGCGCCCGGTTCGATGCCGTAGATGCGGTTATCGAACTTGTCGGCGTTCTTCGCGAGGTCCGCGAACGAATGCACGCCCGCCGCCGCCACATAGTCCGGCACCGCGAGCGTGAACTTCGCATTGGAGAGATTCGGACGCACGACGTCGATCGATTTCTCTTCGAAGAACGGCTTCACGAGCGGCGCCTGCGCGGGCATCCAGTTGCCGAGAAACACGTCGATCTGCCCTTTCTTCATGCCCTGATACGTGATCGGCACCGACAGGTTCGCGACGTTCTGCCGATAGCCGAGCGCCTTGAGCACGATGCCGCTCATCGCATTGGTCGCGTCGATATCGGTCCAGCCCGGCCCCGCCATGCGGACCTGCGTGCAGGACTGCGGCTCGGCGGCAAACGCATGCGAAGCCACGCAAGCCAGCGCGGCGGCGAAGAGCGCGTGGATGAAGCCCTTTTTCATGGTGCATTCCTGTCGTGTGTTGTGGGGATGCGATCGATGCGTCAGTGCTCGACGGCGGGAAAACGCGCCATCGCTTCGAGATCGTCCAGATCGATGTGATTGCGCATGTAGCGCTGGCTCGCATCGACGTGAGGCTGCCAGTCCCATGACTGAATCGTGCCCTGCGTCGTCGCCGCGAAATGGAAATGGCGGCGGCGCTGACTCTTCAGCACGTCCCGATGCAGCGCATCGAGATTCCAGCGGCGCGCGATCTCCGCGCGGAATTCGGCCACGCGCGCGGCGTGACGCTCATCGCTTGCGAGATTCTCACGCTCGAACGGATCGGCTTCTACATCGTAAAGCTGATCCGGATCCACGCTCGAATGAATGAACTTGAAGCGCCCGCGCCGGATCATCACGATGGGCGCAATCGCGCCTTCCGCGAGATATTCGCCGATGGCTTCGTCGTGCCCGCCGGTCTCGCGCAAGTGCGGCACGAGGCTTTGACCGTCGATGCTGTCGGGCCACGCTTGCGGCGCTTGTCCGCGCGCGAATTCGACGAGCGTCGGCAGCACATCGAGATGCGAGACCGAATCCTTCACGCGATGCGCGCCAAACCGCTTCGGCGCGTGCACGATGAGCGGCACGCGGCAGCCGCCTTCGAAGAACGTCATCTTGTACCAGAGGCCGCGCTCGCCGAGCATCTCCCCGTGATCCGACGTGACGACGATGATCGTATCGTCGGCGAGACCGGCCTCGTCGAGCGCTTCGAGGATCGATGCGAACTGGTCGTCGACATACGACACCGCGCCGTAGTACGCGCGCCGCGCATTGCGGATTTGCCGGTCCGTCGGCGGCGTGCGATCCGCTTCGTACACATGGCGCAGGCGCTTCGAATGCGGATCGCAGGCATCGAGCGAATCGCGATACGAAGGCATGTCGATGTCTTCATCGCGATACGCGTCCCAGTACTTGCGCGGAATCGCATACGGATCGTGCGGATGCGTGAGCGATGCGACCATCATGAACGGACGCGCGTCCTTGCCCGCGTTGCGCTCGCGCGCGATGTCGAAGAGCTTTTGACGCGTGGTGAAGGTCACTTCGTCGTCGAAGTCGAGTTGATTGGTACGCACGCATGGGCCCGCGTCTATCACGGAGCTCATGTTGTGATACCACGTCGGGCGCGCATCGGCGTTCTGCCAGTCGGGCGTCCAGCCGAAATCGGCGGGATAGATATCGGTCGTGAGACGTTCCTCGAAGCCGTGCAACTGATCCGCGCCGCAGAAATGCATCTTGCCGGAGAGAATCGTGCGATAGCCTTCGGCGCGCAGATAGTGCGCGAAGGTCAGCGTTTCGGACGGGAATTCGGCGGCATTGTCGTATGCGCCGATGTTCGAAGGCAGCTTACCCGCGAGAAGCGAAAAACGCGAAGGCGCGCACAGCGGACTCGCGCAATACGCGGATTCGAATACGACGCCTTCGCGCGCGAGCGCATCGATGCGCGGCGTCTTCGTCACGCGATTGCCGTATGCGGCGAGTGCGAAGGGCGTGAGCTGATCGGCCATCAGTACAAGGATATTTTGTTTCGTCTCAAGCATGACTGCGTGCCTCGAATAGAATCGTTGATTGAGCGTTGGGTGTCACTATTGCCGTTCAAATCGCGGCTGTGAAGACAGCAAAACGTTATGCGTTCATAAGGGGGAGTTATGCCGCGGCCGGACCGCCTGCCACCGATGCAGGCGTTACTGATGTTCGAATCCGCCGCGCGGCACGCGAGCTTCACGGCTGCCGCGCGCGAACTCGGCTCGACGCAGCCCGCGGTGAGCCAGCGCGTCGTGCAGTTGGAGGAATCGCTCGGGGCGGCGCTGTTCGAGCGCGGGCATCGCGGGGTCACGCTCACGGACGACGGCACGCGTCTTTTCGATGCGGTGCGTCGGGGACTCGACGTGATTCGCGCGGCGACGTCGGACATTCGCTCGCGTCACGCGCAACGCACGCTCACGCTGTCGACGGATTTCGGCTTCGCCACATACTGGCTGATGCCGCGCCTGCCGCAATTCAAGGCGCTGATGCCCGATGTCGACGTGAAGATCATCACGTCGCAGAGCTTGCCGAGCGCATCCGGCGATCATGCCGATGTGGTCATCGTCTTCGGCGACACGCATGCCGAATGGAGCGGTCAGAGCGCCGTGAAGCTCTTCGCCGAACGCGTGATGCCGGTGTGCAGCCCGGCGCTGATCGCGGGAAGAAGCGCGCGGGTATCGCCCGCCGATCTATCCGGGCTGCCGCTCTTGCATCTCGAACCGACGCTGCCCGAGCGCTGGCTTTCATGGAGCGCGTGGTTCGAAGCGCACGGCCTTGCCGCGCCGCCGACGCAGGGCGGCTTCACGTTCAACAGCTACGCGCTCGTCGCGCACGCCGCGGTGATGGGCCAGGGCGTCGCGCTCGGCTGGGCGCCGCTCATCGACGAACTGATCGCGACGGGCCAGCTCGTCGCGCTCTGCGATGCCCCGCTCGTCACCGATCGGGGCTACGTGCTCGTGACGCCGCGCGAGCCGTCGGCGGCGGTGCGGGCGTTCACCGAGTGGCTGCTGGACGAATGCGACGTCGTCGGCTGACGCTTTCGTACTATTTGCGCGGCGGTTCGCTTCTATCCGGAAGGCGCGCGCGTTTGCTCTACTAGCGCGTACGCTCGCCGCATTTCGCGGCGCTGCAACCATTCGAATGTGGAGCACGCATGGCAGCCGATTCCCGCTTTGATCAACTCGTGCTTACCGTTTCGTGCCCGAGCGCGGCCGGGCAGGTCGCCGCGATCGTCGGCTTTCTGGAGCGGCATCACGGCTATATCGACGAACTCACCGTCTTCGACGACGATCTCTCCGAGCGCTTTTTCGTGCGTTGCGTGTTTCATGGCGCGCGGCCCGAGGAGGCGCTCGATCTCGCGATGCTGAAGCGCGAATTCGAGCCTATCGCCGAGCGCTTTGCGATGTCGTGGGCGATGCACGATCTCGCCGTGCGGCCGAAGGTGTTGCTGATGGTGTCGAAGCTCGAGCACTGTCTTGCGGATTTGCTGTTCCGCTGGCGCATGGGCGAGTTGAAGATGGATATCGTCGGCATCGGGTCGAATCATACGGATCTGGCGCATCTGGCGGGGCAGCATGGCTTGCCGTTCCATCATCTGCCGATTACCGCCGATACCAAGCCGCAGCAGGAAGCGCGCTTGCTCGATCTGTTCGATACGTCAGGCGCGGAGTTGATGGTGCTTGCGCGGTATATGCAGATTCTTTCAGGCGAGACGAGCCGCAAGCTGGCGGGGCGTGCGATCAATATCCATCACTCGTTCTTGCCTGGGTTCAAGGGGGCGAAGCCTTATCACCAGGCGCATGCGCGTGGGGTCAAGCTGATTGGCGCGACCGCGCATTTCGTCACCGACGATCTCGATGAAGGACCGATCATCGAGCAGGAAGTTGAGCGCGTCGATCATTCTTATGGACCGGAGCGGTTGTTGGCTACGGGGCGGGATGTGGAGTGCCTTGCGCTTGCACGCGCGGTTAAAGCGTTTATTGAGCGGCGGGTTTTTATTAATGGCGAGCGGACTGTGGTTTTGCGTTGAGGTTTTTGCGCTCCGGGTTAGCTTGCTTTGCTGTTTTCGCTGGATTCCATATTCGCTTGGCTAGGGTTTCGCCGGATCCCGTTTTCGTGGCGGTCTATTAGCACTGCCCCTGTGCGGGGCGGCAGTCACTTTCTTTGCTGCTGCAAAGAAAGTAACCAAAGAAAGCAGCTCGTCACCGCCCGCGGTCACACGCAATTTGGGTAGTTCTCTCGTTCCAGGTGGCACTCGCCTAAAGAGTGCCCTCATCACAATAACGGGGCTTGGATCGCGCACGGTCTGACGAGCTAGTTTTCCAAGGACACTGGTTCAGCACGAAAGAGCTTCGGCACAGCGCTACGCGCTGCCGCTGGGTCTGCAAGGGAAACCAACGTGCGGCAAGTGCAGCGAGATGGAGACGTTAGTAGCGAAGCACGCGCGGACCCGATTGACCGGTCGGCCGCGAAGCGGGCTGGAGCTATTTGGTGCTGAACCAGTTTCGTGTGTGATGCGATGTGGCAGACCGTGCGCGAGCCAAGCCCGATGGGGCCTATGAGGGCACTCTTTAGGCAGCCCACGATGGACGAGAGGACTACCCAAATTGCGTGTGACCGCGGGCGTATCGGAAGCTGCTTTCTTTGCTTACTTTCTTTGCAGCAGCAAAGAAAGTGAGTGCCGCCCCGCACAGGGGCAATGCTAATAGACCGCCACGAATACGGGATCCGGCGAAAACAAAAGCCAAGAGCCAAAAGCCAAAAGCAACACCCCAAAAAAAAAGCGCCGCAGGCATAACCCACGACGCTCAGCGTTTGCCCAAACGCCCAAAGACCCAAAAAACCCAACGAAAAAAATTACTTAGTCCAGGACTCCACCCGATCCCCATGCGCGCTGATCCACGCATCCGCCGCCGCCTGCGGCTTCTCTCCATTTTGCGTCGCCAGCATCACGCTATCGATCTCACCCGGCTTCCACTGAAACTTCTTGAGGAATGCCACCACCTGCGGCGCCTTCTTCTCCAGCTCCGGATTGATCACGTTATCGACGTGCTCCGACTCACCGAACACCTTCTTCGGATCCTCGAGGAACTTGAGCTTGTACTTCGCGAACATCCAGTGCGGCTTCCAGCCCGTCACGATGATCGGCTTATTGGCCGCTTCGGAACGCGCCAGTTCCGCCGTCATCGCCGAACCCGAGCTCGGCAGCAGCTTGTAGTCGAGGTTATAAGCCTTGATCGCTTCGCTCGTCTTCTGCATCACGCCCGCGCCCGCATCGATGCCCACGATGCGCGAATCGAATTCCGCCTTCTTCGCCTCGAGATCGCTCAAGCTGTTGACGTCGACGTTCTCCGGCACGATCAAGCCGATTTTCGCGTCCTGAAAGTTCGGACCGAGATTCACGACCTTCGACTTGAAGTTGTTCCAGTACGCGCCATGCGTGACCGGCAGCCACGCCGACAGCGTCGCGTCGAGATCGCCGCGCGCCACGCCCTGCCACATCACGCCCGCGGCCACCGGCACCAGTTGCACCGGATAACCCAGCTTCTTCTCGATCACGCGCGCCGCCACGTTCGACGTCGCCACGCTATCGTCCCAGCCCTCGACATAACCGATTTTGATCGTCGGCTTATCCGCGGCGTTTGCCATCAGGCTCGATGCGAGGGCGGCGCTCATCGCCCCCAAAACGAGCATTCTTCTCATCGGTTTCATTTGGTTTCCCCTTAGCGGCCCCACGCCGTGTAGCGAACAGAATCACCAGCCAGAATTGACGCGTAGCGCACTTTTCCGACACTCAGTTGTCAAGAAACGACGCGCCCCTCAGGGCTTACTTGTCGACGACGAGATCGCTCATAGGCTTGCTGCAGCACAGCAGCACCATGCCCTGATCGATCTCGCGCTGACGTATGCCGCCCGCATGCTTCATGCTCACTTCGCCCGACACGAGCTTGACCTTGCACGTCCCGCACATGCCCTGCGTACACGACGATGGCAAGCGCACGCCCGCCTTCTTCGCCGCATCGAGCACATGTTCGTTGCTGCCGCATTCGATGTCGCGCCGGCTCTTCGCGAAGCTCACCTTGAACTTCGTATCGACGACGGGCGCGGCTTCAACAGGCGCTTCGATGATCTCGACGGGCTCTGTCGGCGCGGGCGCAAAGCCGACCGCGTCCTCGCGTGTTTCGACGAAATCCGTCTGCGCCGCAAGGGCCTCGGCGACATGCGCCGTCGTCAGTTCAGCCGCGACTTCCTCGACGACGCCGAACGAGAAGCTCTCCTCGTGATAATGCTTGCGATCGAAACCACCTGCATCGAGCAGATCGCGCACCGCCTTCATATACGGCGCCGGGCCGCACGTGAAGACTTCGCGCTCGAGAAAGTCCGGCGCGATCAGCTTCAGGAGCGGCAGCGTGAGAAAGCCCGTCACGCCCGGCCAGTTCGTGCGCGTGCCGACCCGCTCGCACACGAACGCCGTGCGGAAGTTCTTGTGATTCGACGCGATGAGATCGAGCTCGCGCGCAAAGATGATGTCATCCGGCGTGCGCGCGCTATGCACGAACACGATGTCGGCATCGTCGCCGAGTTCGTGATGCGCGCGGCTCATCGACATGAGCGGCGTAATGCCCGAACCCGCCGACAAGAACAAATACTTGCGCGCCGGATGACGCGCGCACGTGAATTCGCCCGATGGCCCGAGCACGCGCACCGTCGATCCCGCGACGAGGTTATCGTGCAGCCAGTTCGACACCGGCCCGCCCGGCACGCGCTTCACCGTGATGGAGATCGTGTGCGGGCGCGTCGGCGCGGACGAGATCGTATAGCAGCGATTGATCTGCTCGCCGTTGATCTCGAGCTCCAGCGTGATGAACTGCCCCGGCTCGAAGACGAACGTGCGCTCACCCGGCGCCTTGAAGAAAAAGCTCTTGACGTCGTGCGTTTCCTGCCGGACGTGACAGCAGACGAGCGTCTCGTCCGTGTCGCAATTCCAGCGCACGGGCAGCGTCCCCCAGAACTTCGGCTGGGTCACGCGGCTGTCGGTCGGCTCGAAAGTAGCCTGATCGCGCATCATGTTCTACTCCTGCTACGAGGCTGTCAGCGCATGAAGGAAACGACTTTCTCACCGAGCGACGCATCGACGCCGTGCTCGGGCGTATCGGCGTAATCGGCAAGACGTCCGATGTACCACTCGCAAAACTTCTCGACGAGACCTTCCGTGAACGGCGAGTACGGACCCGGTTCGTAGGCGTTGCTCGCGACGCCGAGTTGCGAGTACTCGACGAGCGTGCGGTCCTGATCGTTCGTCGCGCGCCACACGGCGGTGAGATTGTCGACGTCGTAATCGATGCCTTCGCGCGCGTCCTTGTGCACGAGCCACTTCGTGCGGACGAGCGTTTCCCCCGATGCAAGCGGAATCACGCAGAACGTCACGATGTGATCGCTCATGAAGTGATGCCACGAGTTCGGCTGCGTCCAGAACGACAAGCCGCCCAGGTCCGCGCGCTCGAAGCCGCCGAGCAGTTTCTTCGATGCGACTTTCGCATCGAGCGTCTGCGATTCGCCATCGCGATCGAGCGGCAAACGTTGCGTGCGAAAGCCCGTCACGAGATCGGCGAGGCGTTCGATCTCCGCGGACGGCAGGCACATCGCTTCCCATTGCTTCGTGCGCTCTTCGACGGTCTTCTCGAACGCCGCCATGCCTTCTTCGTTCGCGGGCGAGCGCTGATAGCCGAAGCCGTATTCGTAAAGCGAAATGGTCAGCTCTGGATGATTCGCGACGCAGTGATAGCACTCGCGATTGTTCTCCATCGTGAGCTTCCAGTTGCCCTTCTCGACGATATCGATGCTCGCCGCGATCTTGCAATCCTTCAGACCGTGCGGCGCGAGATACGGCTCCATCGCTTCGCGCATCACGGCGAAATCGGCGGGCGGTTCATCGGCGAGACAGACGAAGATGAGGCCCGCGAGATTCTGGACATGCACCTTCTTCAGGCTGTGCTTGCAGCGGTCGAACTGGTCGCCCATGTGCTCGGCGAACATCAGATCGCCGGAGAGGTTGTAGGTCCAGCTGTGATACGGGCACACGATATTGCCGAGCGAGCCCTTCTCCTGATTGCACAGGCGCGCGCCGCGATGCCGGCACACGTTGTAGAAGGCGCGTATTTCCATATCGTCGTCGCGCACGATCAGGATCGAATCGTTGCCGATCTCGATCGTCGTGTAATCGCCCGGCTCGGGAATGTCCGGCTCGACGGCGACCTGAATCCAGGTCTTGCGGAAGATGGCATCGAGGTCGAGCGCGTGAATCTCTTCGCTCGTGTAGAACGGCGCCTCGAGCGTGTGGCCCTTTTTGCGGCGTTCGATCATTGCGCGAACGTCTGCCGAAACTTTCATCGTGTGCACCTGTATGTGGGTCGATGTGGGTCGAGAAATCAGTAATCGACGAGTTGATGCTCGCGCAAATACGCCAGAATCACTTGTGCTTTTTCGACGGAACTCCCTTCAATTACGACGCTTCCGCCGCGGCTTTCGGTCGTCGTCGCGCCGAGCATGCGCGCGTGGCCCGAACGCCTTTCCGGCGCGGCGAGTTTCTTGGGCTTGGCCGTCACCGGGCCGATGCGCCACGCCGTGCTTTCCTTGTCGACGGGCGCGCTCGCGGCGACCGGCGCGACGTGGCCTTCGCGCATGCGCGCATAGGCGTAGCGCGGCGCGGCGTTGGCCAATGGATGCACGGCGACGAGCGCGGGCAGCGGCGCGCGCACGCGTCGGCGCAAGCCCTTCGGCATGAACTGGCGCACTTCGACGCCTTCCTTCGTCACGCTGACATCGACGGCCGCGCCGACGAGCGGAACGTTCAGCGCATCCGCGAGCTTGTACGGCAGCGTGCCGCTGTCGTAAGCGCCTTCGGCGCGCGTGCCGGTGAACACGAGCTCGTAGCCCGCAAGCCTTTGCGCGAGGGCCGCACACGCATCGCCTTGCGTGTTGAGCACTTCGACTTTCGACGCGCCGAGCGCGAGATATTCCTGCAACGCCGGATTAGCCGGATCACCCGCGTGCAACACGTCGAGTTGCGCGCCGTGCGTCTTCGCGATGCCGATGGCGATGGTCAGCGCGGCGGCGTCGTTGCGGCTGTAGCGCGCCGCGCCGCTGACGGGATGACGTCCGGTAGAGACGAGAACGGCGATCTTCATGCAGCGACTCCTTCGGCGATGTGCGCGGTCTGCGCGATCGATCCGCCGCCGGCACGCGCGGCGCGTGCGGCGGCGGCGGCATCGGTCAGTGCCTTGATCGTTTCCTGCGTGTCCGCGACGATCGTCAGATTCGCGCGCTTCGCGATCGGCGCACTGGCGTCGAGATTCACGGCGATGACGTGGCGGCAATCCTTGATGCCCTGCAAGTGCTGCACCGCGCCCGAAATGCCGAACGCGATATACACGCTCGCCTCGACCGTCTTGCCGGTCGCGCCGATCTGCTTGTCGCGCGTGAACTTGCCATCGTCGACGGCGACGCGGCTCGCGCCGATCGCCGCGCCCAGCGTGCCCGCGAGCGCTTCGAACGCGGCGATGTCCGACACGCCGTTGCCCGCCGACACGATGAAGTCCGCTTCCTCCAGCGCGACCTGCGCCGCGTCCATCTCTTCGATGCCGAGATCGACGTAAGCGCTCGCTTTCGCCGCCGGCACGATGCCTTGCGGATTCATCGCCTCGCCCGCGCCGACGAAGGGCAGCTTCGCATCGACGGCATGAGCTGCAAGCAAAACCATGTCGGGCAATGCACGCGATGCAAGCGCGCGACCCGCCTGTGCATACGACGCGACATGCGCTGCATCGATTTCGACGACCTGCGTCGCGATGGACGCATCGGCGCGTGCGGCGTAGCGGCGGCCGAGATCGCCGTCGCCGGTTGCGTTGTCGGGCATGAAGATATGCGCCGGTCGGAACGCAGCGACGCAGGCGGTCAACGCGCGCACTTCTTCGTCGGGCGCGTAGTTGCGGCGATCGAACTCCGGCAGCGCGACGTAGCGATCCGCGCCGAGCACGGCGGCATCGTCCTTGAACTCGCCGAACGCGATCAGCACGACTTCGGTCTGATCGTCCGCGAGCAAGGCGGCGGCCGCGAGCGCCTGGCGCGCGTGATCGTCGAGCGCGCCGCGATCCGTGTGCGCCGCGACGAGCAGCGAACGCGTCGCGGGCTTCGTCGTGCGGCGCGGCTTCGTCGCTTCCTTGTGGCCGCCGTGCGTGAAGTTCAGCACGAGGCCATTGCCGATTTCGCCGAGCGTGATGCGCTTCAGTCCATCGGCCGTGATGACGAAGGGACGGCGCGGATCGATTCGTTTGATGTCGTTGTTCATCGCTTCACTCCAAGGCCGCAGCGACGAGTTCCGCCACGTCGAGCACTTCGGGACGAGGACCGACCACGCCTTCCAGCATCGCGGTGCATTGCGGGCAACCGACCGCGACGACTTCCGCGCCGACCGACTTCGCATCCGCGATGCGGATATCGGGAATGCGCTGCTTGCCGGGGATATCCGTCAGCGGCGCACCGCCGCCACCGCCGCAGCAACGCGCGCGCATGCCATGACGCTCCATCTCGACGACCTTGATGCCAATGGTCTTCAGCAACTTGCGCGGCGCTTCCGTCTCGCCGTTGTAGCGGCCGAGATAGCACGGATCGTGGTACGTGATTTTCTTGTCCGCGAGCACGGCGGCGGCCTTCGGCGTGAGCTTGCCGCTCGCGACGAGCTCCGCCATGAACGCCGTGTGATGCTGCACTTCGTAGTAGCCGCCAAGCGCGCGATATTCGTTGCGCAAGCTATGCAGCACATGCGGATCGGCCGTGACGATGCGACGGAACTGGTATTGCGACAGCGTGTTCATCAGCTTCGATGCGCATTGCTGGAACGTGGCTTCGTCGCCGAGACGCCGCGCCGTGTCGCCCGTATCCGTTTCGACGCCGCCGAGCACCGCGTAATCGACGCCCGCCTTGTTCATCACTTTGGCGAGCGCGCGCAGCGTGCGCTGATAGCGCATGTCGAATGCGCCTTCGCCGGCGATCAGCAGAACATCGACAGGGCGTCCCGGCTGCGCGACCTGCACTTGCAAATCCACCGACCAGTCGTAGCGCGCGCCGATATCGAAACCGTTCTGACTGCCGGTCTCGCGCAGGTTCGCGAGCGTGATCGGGCCTTTGCCGGGCACATCGCCTTCGACGAGCGTTTGATTGCGGCGCATGTCGACGATCGCATCGACGTGCTCGATCAGCATCGGGCACTCCTGCACGCACGCGCGGCACGTCGTACACGACCAGATCGTGTCCGCTTCGATCATCTGCGAGATGAGCGGCTTGGCCGGACCGCCGGAATGCCTGCCGACGGGAATGCCGGGTGTCGGGCTACCCGCGTATTGCGAGTCCGATCCGCCGACCATGCCGACGACCAGATCCTGAATCAGCTTCTTCGGATTCAACGGCTGACCCGATGCGAACGCGGGACACGCGGCCTCGCACTTGCCGCACTGCACGCAGGCATCGAAGCTCAACAACTGATTCCAGCGAAACTCGACCGGCTTCCCGACGCCATATTCCTTCGCATCGAGCACGGGCTTCTTGAGCGCCGTCGGCGGCACGACTTCGCGTTCGTTTTCGTCCTTCGCGTGAAAACGCTCCTGACGCGGATGAAACGCGAGATGCAGCAGACCCGCCATCGCGTGCTTCATCGGGCCGCCTTGCGCCGCGCCGAAGGTCATCGTGTACGCGCCCGCCGCGATCAGCAACGCGACGATGATCGCGAGCGCGCCGGACATCCACGATGCAGGCAGCAGCATGAACAACGCGAGACCGAGCGCGAACGAACCGAGCAGCAACGGCAGGCTGTCCCACGGTCCATGCGACAGACGCGCGGGCACGTCCTTCGCGCGACGCCGCTTGTACACGAACATCGCACCGACGAACATGATGATCGCCGCGAGGAAAATCGCGCGGTCGAGCCACACCGAATAGATCGCGAGACCGTAGTTGACGAAGACGAGCGCCATCGCGAGGATCGCGCCACCCGCGGTCGCGACGTGCGTCTTCGCGATATACGGATCGCGCGCCACGACATGATGCAGATCGACGAAATAGCGCTTCGGAATAGTCAGCAGATTCGCCCATCCATAGGCGCCGGCCGTCGTCGCGCGGCCTTCGCGCCAGTACGCTGCGCGCTTGAGCAAGGCGAACGCGAGGCCCGCCATCGAAAGCCACAACAGCGCGGTGATGACAAACACGGGGTTCATCGTCGAATACCTCGTCAGAAGTCTTTGCAGAGGCGCAGCGAATCGTAGATCGCGCTGTGGATGTTGTGCATCGAGATGCAGTCGCCGACGCGGAACAACAGGAAGCGTCCGTTGCCGAGCTCTTCGCTCAACGACGGCTGCGGTAGCGATGCGAACAGCGTGTGCACGTCGATCTGTCCGCGATTGAGCGACTCGGGCTTGAGCTTCCAGTAGAGCGCGTCGTTCGGCGTGATGCCGTTCTCGATCACGACCTGATCCACCGCGCGCTCTTCCTGCTCTTCCGTGTACTCGTTGCGGATCACGGCGATCTTCTTGCCGTTTTCCTCGTAGACCTTGTCGAGCCAGTAGTTAGGCGTATGAATGACGCCTTGCGCATAGAGACGGCGATAGAAGATCGGGAACGTGGTGCCGCCGGTGTCGTCGGCGACTTTGACATCGGGCGTGACGATCTCGACGTTATTGCCGCGCGACGCGATGAAGTCCGCTACGCCCGCGCCCGCATGAGTCGATACGCCGTCGTAGACGAGCACGTTCTTGCCCGGCTCGACCTTGCCCGAAAGAATGTCCCACGAACTCACGGCGAGACCTTCTTCGACGCCCCACGCAGGAACCTGTTCGGTGAACGACGAACCGCCCGTCGCGAGCACGACGATGTCCGGCTTCTCTGCCATGATCATCTTCTCGTCGGCGGCGACACCGAGACGGCGATCGACGCCGAGGCGCTTCGTTTCCATGTCGAACCAGCGCACGATGCCGGCCATTTGCTCGCGCTGCGGCGCTTTCGCGGCGAGCATGATCTGACCGCCGACATAATCGTTCTTCTCGAACAGCACGACATCATGACCACGCGAACGCGCGACGCGCGCCGCTTCGAGACCGGCAGGCCCCGCGCCGACCACGACAACCTTGCGCTTCGGGCCACGCGTCTTTTCGATGACGTGCGGCATCGTCTGTTCGCGCGATGTCGCGGCGTTCTGCACGCACAAAACGTCGAGACCGTTGTACTGGCGATCGATGCAATAGTTCGCGCCGACGCACTGCTTGATTTCGTCTTCGCGGCCATCGCGAATCTTGATGACCATATGCGGATCGGCTATCTGCGCGCGCGTCATGCCAACGAGATCGACCATGCCGTTTGCAAGCAGACGCTCGGCCTGTCCCGCATCGCGAATGCTTTGCGCATGCATGATCGGCAGCTTCACGACCGACTTGATGCCCGCGGCGAGATGCACGAACGGCTCGGGCGGCAGCGCCATCGGCGGCATGCAGTTGGCGAGCGTGTTGTGCGTATCCGCGCCCGAACCGATCACGCCGACATAATCGATGAGGCCGCTTTCGGACATCGCCTGCGCAATCTCCTTGAGGTTCTCGTGCGAGAGACCGTCTTCATGAAATTCGTCGCCGCACATGCGCAGGCCGACGCAGAAATCCGCGCCCACTTCTTCACGCACGGCCTTCAGCACTTCCATCCCGAAGCGCAGACGATTCTCCAACGAACCGCCCCATTCATCGGTACGGAAGTTGGTGCGCGGGCTCCAGAACTGATCGATCAAATGCTGATGCGCCGCCGAGATCTCGATGCCGTCCATGCCTGCATCCTTCACGCGCCTCGCGGCCGCCGCGAAGTCCTGGATGATGCGCTTGATCTCTTCCACTTCGATGATCTTCGCGTTGCCGCGATGCACCGGCTCGCGCACGCCCGACGGCGACATCAGATGCGGCCAGTGCTCGCCGTGCCATGCGGAGCGGCGGCCCATGTGCGTCGCCTGAATCATGATGAACGCGCCATGACGATGCATGGCTTCGGCGAGACGCGAGAGCGGATCGATAACCTTGTCGGTCGCGAGGTTCACCGACTTCCACCAGCCTTGCGGACTGTCGATCGACACCGGGCTCGAACCGCCGCACACGGCGAGGCCGACGCCGCCCTTCGCTTTCTCCTCGTAATAGCGGATATAGCGGTCGCCGGGCAGACCGCCCGGTTCGGCATAGACCTCCGCGTGCGCGGTGCTGACGATGCGGTTGCGCAACGTGAGCTTGTTGAGCTGAAGAGGCTTGAAAAGGTTCGGGTAACGCATCGCGATCGACCTCGGAGTTGAGCTTTGCTTACAGCGGCGACACTTCAAATACGCAATGCGAATGGCCTTCCGCCGCGCATTGGGTTTCGATCGACTTCGAGCGCGGACCTTTCTTCGCACTGTCGGGAGCCGTGTCGTTGACCCAGTCCATCGCGCCCGCGAACCAGCCCGCGAACATGTAGCAGAGCTTGCCCTCTTTGCCGGGCTGCGCGAGCACGAACGACGAGTTATGCAGATGAATGCGCGCATGCGATGTCGCAGGATCGGCTTCGACGATCGTGAAGAGTCCCCATCCACGTTGCGACAGGCGCTTCAGGTAATGCTCGAAGCACGCCATGCCGCTGATGCCGTGCTTCTCGGCTTCCTTGTCGCACCAGTGATACGCGGACTTGTAGCCGGCCTTGTAGAGAATCTCGGCATACGTATCGCGGCCGAGCGCTTCTTCGACGGCGACGTGATTGTTCGTGAAGAAGTGGCGCGGCACGTAGAGCATCGGCAGCGCGTCGGTGGTCCAGACGCCGGTTTGCGGATCGACATCGATAGGCAGTTGCGGTTGCATCGCGGGGTTCCTGTTTATTTGTCGTTGACGGTCAGACGTTCCAGACTTCGCCGAAGAAGCGCATCCAGTTTTCGCCCATCACTTTCTTGATGCGCGATTCGCTCCAGCCGGCCTTTTCCATTGCAGCGGTGAGGTTCGGGAATTCGCCGATCGTGCGAATGCCTTCCGGATTCACGACCTTGCCGAAGTTCGTCAGGCGGCGATAACGGCCCTTGTCGTGCGTGATCCAGTCGAAGAATTCGGTGCTATAGCCTTGCGTGAAGTCCGTGCCGATACCGACGTTGTCTTCGCCGATGACATCGATGGTGTATTCGATCGCTTCGAGATAGTCATCGACCGTTGCATCCGGGCCTTTCTTGAGGAACGGCGAGAACATCGTCACGCCGACGAAGCCGCCCGCATCGACGATCTCGCGCAGTTGATCGTCGCTCTTGTTGCGCGGATGATCCTTGAGTCCCGACGGACAGCAGTGCGAGTACGTGACGGGCTTCTTCGAGCAGGCGATCGCATCGGAAGACGTCTTTGCGCCGACGTGCGAGAGATCGACCATGATGCCGACGCGATTCATCTCGTGAATCACTTCCTTGCCATAACCCGACAGACCGCCGTCCGGTTCATAGCAACCCGTGCCGACGAGGTTCTGTGTGTTGTAGCAAAGCTGGACCACGTTCACGCCCAGCTCCTTGAACACTTCGATATAGCCGAGGTTGTCCTCGAACGCATACGAGTTCTGGAAGCCGAAGATGATGCCGGTCTTGTTTTCCTTCTTTGCGCGCAGGATGTCGTCGGTCGTGCGGACGAGCGTGAGAATTTCGCTGTATTCGCGGATCTGCTGCTTCATTTCCGCGATGTTGTCGATGGTCTTCTGGAAGTCTTCCCACACCGACACGGTGCAGTTCACGGCGGTGACGCCGCCCTTTCTCATGTCTTCGAACACGGAGCGCTCGAACTTCGAGATGTTCAGTCCGTCGATGATGATGCTGTCGTTGTGGAGGGTGCTCATCGTGGTGTGCTCCGTGTCGCCTGAGAGGTGGGGGTCGTTCGACGTCGCTTTCGTCGTTGCGTCTATTCTTGACTTTCGCCGTGCCGGTCAATTTACGAATTCAGACGTGTTCTTTACCTTTTCCGACATGCGCGTCTGTTTTCGACAAGTGGCGAATTCCTTTTCGGTGTAGCGAATTTTTTGTGTGGGCTGTTGCACTGCATCGGAACGATCGTGCGCTGCTGTAGTGCATGTCTTGCGGCGCCTGGCCCCGCGTCAGTGCGAGCGCGCAGCGGAGCATGCGCGATGCCCTTCATCGATCAGGGTTTAGCCTGATGGCATGGTAGTTGCACTCGCAACCAAAATTGCAAGCGTGGTAAGCGCCGCGCGTGACGGCGCCACTCAATAGATTCCAAGGAATCAGTTCTCACATGTCCTCCGATCGCACGGCGTCGCTGTCACACTTCGCGTTCATGCCGCTTCCTAACTTCACGATGATCGCGTTCACCAATGCGATCGAAGTCCTGCGCATGGCGAACTACTTGACGGGGCAGCCGTTGTATCGCTGGTCGATCGTGAGTCCGGAGGGCGGGCCGGTGACGGCGAGCAACGGGCTTTCCGTCGATACCGGTCCGGTGGAATGCGTGGGGCAGCCCGACATCGTGTTCGTGGTCGGCGGCATCGACGTGCAGCGTGCGACTACGCCCGCGCATCTTTCTGCCTTGCGCCGTTTCGCGCGCACGGGCAGCGTGCTCGGCTCGCTTTGCACCGGCACGTATGCATTGGCGCGCGCGGGCTTGCTCGCCGGCTATGCGTGCGCGATTCACTGGGAAAACATGTCGGCGCTTAAAGAAGAGTTTCCCGACACGCGCTTTCTCAAAGAGCTGTTCGTGGTCGATCGCGATCGCGTGACGTGTACGGGCGGCGTCGCGCCGCTCGACATGATGCTGAACTTGATCGCGGCACGCGTCGGCACCGCGCGGGTGACGCAGATCGCGGAGCAGTTCATCGTCGAGCATGTGCGCGATACGAGCGCGCAGCAGCGGATGCCGCTCGTCGCGCGTCTGGGGTCCGCGAACAAGTCGCTCTTCGAAGTCATCTCGCTGATGGAGAACAACATCGAAGAGCCGTTGTCGCGCGAGGAACTGGCGCGGCTCGCGGGCATGTCGCAACGGCAACTGCAGCGGCTATTCCGCGAACATCTCGGCATGACGCCGACGCACTACTATCTGACGTTGCGCTTGCGGCGCGCGCGTGAATTGCTGCTGCAGACCGACATGTCGATCATGCACATCACGATGGCGTGCGGTTTTCAGTCGGCGTGTCATTTCTCGAAGAGCTATCGCGATGCGTTCGGCACGGCGCCGACGCGCGAGCGGCGCAAGCAGGTGCCGCCGCTGGCTGCCGTTCCCGCGATGGTGGCCTGAGCGTTCAGATCGCCATGTGAAGGCGCGTTTCGCAGACTTCGCATCCGCCGAGTCTTTCGGTGCGGAACACGCCGTCCAGTGCAAAGCCGAGCGCCTTGTAGAAGCGCAGGCCGTGCACGTTTTCTTCGAGCGCCCAGAGCGTCATTTCCCGATAGCCTTCGCTTGCCGCGGCGTTGATCGCTTCATCGATCAGCATTCTTCCCGCGCCCTGGCGCCAGTGTGCCGGGTCGATATAGATGGCTTCAATTTCGGCATCCGTTCTGCCTTTGTCGTTATCGCGTGACGGGCCCCATGCGATCCAGCCGAGCATGATGTCGTCGCGTTCGGCGAGCATTATGCGGGGCATGCCGCGCGCGATCAGCTCGGACCAGAGGGCACGGCGTTTCGGAATGGAAAGCGAATTGAGGTATTCGGCGGGGAAGATGGAACGATAGGCGGCCTGCCAGGCCTTCACGTGGATGCGCGCGATTTCCGCAGCATCGGAGGGGGCCGCCAGGCGGAAGGAAAGCGCGGTTCGGAGGTAATCGGCCTTCATGCGTCCTAGTATGACGCGGTTTTCTTGCTTTTTGCCTTGTGGTTTTCGCTTGGTTCGGGTTTTGCCGGATGCCGGTTTCGCCGGAGCCCGGGTCGGTTGGCTTGGCTTGGTTTCGCCGGATCCCGTATTCGTGTCGGTCTATTAGCACTGCCCCTGTGCGGGGCGGCACTCACTTTCTTTGCTGCTGCAAAGAAAGTAAGCAAAGAAAGCAGCTTCCGATACGCCCGCGGTCACACGCAATTTGGGTAGTCCTCTCGTCCATCGTGGGCTGCCTAAAGAGTGCCCTCATAGGCCCAACCGGGCTTGGATCGCGCACGGTCTGAACCATCGCACCACACACCAAACGGGTTCAGCACCAAATAGCTCCAGCCCGCTTCGCGGCCGACCGGTCAATCGGGTCCGCGCGTGCTGCTCTACTAACGTCTCCATCTCACTGCAATCGCCGCCCTTTTGGTTTCCCTTGCAGACCCAGCGGCAGCGCGTAGCGCTGTGCCGAAGCCATTTCGTGCTGAACCAGCGCCCTCGAAGTTATTGGGCGGCAGACCGTGCGCGAGCCACGCCCGATTAGGTGTTTGAGGGCACTCTTTAGGCGAGTGCCGCCTGTGACGAGAGGACTACCCAAATTGCGTGTGACCGTGGGCCGTGACGAGCTGCTTTCTTTGCTTACTTTCTTTGCAGCAGCAAAGAAAGTGAGTGCCGCCCCGCACAGGGGCAACGCTAATAGACCGACACGAACACGGGATCCGGCGAAAAGAAACGAAACGCCAAACCCAGCTTTGCAGCGGCAAAGAAAGTAGGTGCCGCCCCGCACGGGGGCCGTGCTAATAGACCGACGCGATCACGGGATCCGGCAACAACAAGAAAACCGAAGGCCCCCAACCCGCCGGGGGCAAAAACAAAGGCTCAAGCCGCCTTCAACAACCCATGCGGATCGATAACAAACTTCCTCGGCGCTCCGCCATCAAACTTCCGATACCCATCCGGCGCTTCATCGAGCGAAACCACCGTCACATTGACGATATCGGCAATCGGCAACCGATCCCACAAAATCGCCTGCATCAGATTGCGGTTGTACTTCATGACCGGCGTCTGCCCCGTATGGAACGAATGCGACTTCGCCCAGCCCAGCCCGAAGCGAATGCTCAAACTCCCCTTCCTCGCCGCAGCATCGACCGCACCGGGATCGTCAGTCACGTAAAGACCCGGAATCCCGATCGCGCCCGCCGCCTTCGTAATCTCCATCAGCGAATTGAGCACCGTCGCGGGCGCTTCGTGACCGGCATCGCTGCCGTGACCGTGCGCTTCGAAACCCACGCAATCGACCGCGCAATCCACTTCCGGCTTGCCGAGAATCTGCTCGATCTGCTCGCCGAGCGTCGCATCCTTCGACAGGTTGATCGTCTCGAAGCCCATCGCGCGCGCATGCGCAAGACGCTCCTCGTTCATGTCGCCGACGATCGTGCAAGCCGCGCCCAGCAAGCGCGCCGACGCAGCCGCCGCCATCCCGACCGGCCCCGCGCCCGCGATATACACCGTCGAGCCCGGCCCCACGCCCGCCATCACCGCGCCGTGGTAACCCGTCGGAAGAATGTCGGAGAGGCAAGTCAGATCGCGGATCTTGGACATCGCCTGCGCTTTGTCGGGAAACTTCAGCAGATTGAAGTCCGCGTACGGCACCATCACGTATTCCGCCTGACCGCCGATCCAGCCGCCCATGTCGACATAGCCATACGCGCCGCCCGCACGCGACGGATTCACGTTCAGGCACACGCCCGTATGCTGCGCCTTGCACGTCGGACAACGGCCGCACGCGACGTTGAATGGCACCGAAACCAGATCGCCGATGGCAAGCGTCTCGACATCGCGCCCCACTTCGATCACTTCGCCCGTAATCTCATGGCCGAGCACGAGGCCGACTTCCGCTGTCGTGCGGCCGCGCACCATATGCTGATCCGAGCCGCAAATGTTCGTGCTGACGACCCTCAGAATGACGCCGTGGCCGATGTCCCGCCCGCGTGGATCGACCATCTTCGGATAGTCGATGGATTGCACTTCGACCTTGCCCTGCCCCAGATACACGACGCCGCGATTGCTGCTCATTGATCGTCTCCTTGTTTCGTGGACGGCATGCGCGAACCATCCGACCGATGACCGCGCCCGTGCAACGAGGGTAGCGCTCTCGCGACGCCGCGACTCGCACTCAATGCGACGCACGTTTGACTGAAACCGACATCGCGCGCAGAAAACCTTTCGACCCGGTTTTTATTGATTGACCGTTCAAAATAAAAAAAATAGTATCGGCGCACATCGTCAGTCACGAAAGGACCATGCCCAAGCTCGGAATGCGCGATATCCGCCGCGCGCAACTCATCGACGCCACGTTGCATACCATCGACCAATCTGGACTTTCCGGCGCGACGCTCGCTTCGGTCGCGCAGCGCGCGAGCACGTCGACGGGCATCGTCAGCCATTACTTCGGCGACAAGGACGGTCTGCTCGAAGCCACGATGCGCCATGTGCTGCGCTCGCTATGGCAAGGCACGTCGCGCCGCCGCAAAGCCGCGAAGCCCGATCCGCGATCGAAACTGCGCGCGGTCGTCGCGGCGAATTTCGATGTCGAACAGGTGAACGGGCCCGTCATGAAAACCTGGCTCGCGTTCTGGTCGGAAAGCATGCACAAGCCGGAATTGCGCCGGCTGCAGCGCGTGAACACGCGGCGTCTGCATTCGAACCTGTGCGCGGATTTCGCGCGTGCCTTGACGAAGCCCGCCGCGCGCCGCGCCGCAAGCGGCCTCGCCGCGCTGATCGACGGCCTGTGGCTGCGCGGCGCGCTGGCCGGCGAGCCGTTCGACACGAAGGGCGCGCTGCGGCTCGCTTACGAATACATCGACCTCGTGCTGGAAGCGCACGGCTGATTAATCACATTCAAGGAAAGGAGCGCGACATGTCCGCATTCGGAGAGCAACGGCTTTATATCGGCGGCGAATACGTCGATGCGACAAGCGGCGAAACCTTCGACACGCTCGATCCCGCGACCGGCGAAACGCTCGCGCGCGTGCAGCGGGCGTCGCAGGCGGATATCGATCGCGCGGTGAAATCGGCGCGCGAAGGCCAGCGCGAATGGGCCGCGATGACCGCGATGCAGCGCTCGCGCATCCTGCGCCGCGCGGTCGATCTGCTGCGCGCGCGCAACGACGAACTCGCCGCGATCGAAACACGCGATACCGGCAAGCCGATCGCGGAGACGCGCGCCGTCGATATCGTCACGGGCGCGGATGTCATCGAGTATTACGCGGGGCTCGCGACGGCCATCGAAGGTGAGCAGATTCCGCTGCGCGAATCGTCGTTCGTTTATACGCGGCGCGAACCGATCGGCGTTTGCGCGGGCATCGGCGCGTGGAATTATCCGATTCAGATCGCGTGCTGGAAATCCGCGCCCGCGCTCGCGGCGGGCAACGCGATGATCTTCAAGCCGAGCGAAATCACGCCGCTGACTGCGTCGAAGCTCGCGGAAATCTATACGGAAGCGGGCGTGCCCGCGGGCGTCTTCAATGTCGTGCATGGCGACGGACGCGTAGGCGCGATGCTCGCGGAACATGCGGGCATCGAGAAGATATCGTTCACGGGCGGCGT
The DNA here is from genome assembly GCF_031451435.1 of Caballeronia sp. LZ008. Lineage (NCBI taxonomy): Bacteria > Pseudomonadati > Pseudomonadota > Betaproteobacteria > Burkholderiales > Burkholderiaceae > Caballeronia > Caballeronia sp. LZ008. Next base: position 97,880 of record NZ_JARUXK010000004.1, read on the forward strand.
CGAAACCGGCAAGAAAGTGATGGCGCGCGCGGGCGGATCGACGCTCAAGGAAGTGACGATGGAACTCGGCGGCAAGTCGCCGCTCATCGTATTCGACGACGCCAACCTCGAACGCGCCGCCGATATCGCAATGAGCGCGAACTTCTTCAGTTCCGGACAGGTATGCACGAACGGCACGCGCGTGTTCGTCGAACGCGGTGTCATCGGCAAGTTCGAAGCGCTCGTGATGGAACGCGTGAAGCGCATTCGCATCGGCGCGCCCGATGATCCGCGGACGAATTTCGGGCCGCTCGCGAGCGCCGCGCAGTTGCAGAAGGTGCTGACGTATATCGAGAGCGGCAAGCGCGAAGGCGCGCGGCTCGTCGCGGGCGGTGGGCGCATGACCGACGGCGCATTCGCGCGCGGCCAGTACGTCGAGCCGACCGTGTTCGCTGATTGCCGCGACGACATGCGCATCGTGCGCGAAGAAATTTTCGGGCCTGTGATGAGCATCCTCGCGTTCGATGACGAAGACGAAGTCATCGCGCGCGCCAACGATACTGACTACGGCCTCGCGGCGGGCGTCGTGACGGAGAACCTGTCGCGCGCGCATCGCGTGATTCATCGGCTCGAAGCGGGCATCTGCTGGATCAATACGTGGGGAGAGTCGCCGGCGGAAATGCCCGTCGGCGGATACAAGCAATCGGGCGTCGGGCGCGAAAACGGCATCGTCACGCTGAGCGCCTTTACGCGCATAAAGTCCGTGCAGGTCGAGCTCGGTCCCTATCAGCCTGTGTTTTAAGGAGCATGTGCGATGAGCGCGAACGAATACGATTACATCATCGTCGGTGCGGGATCGGCGGGCAACGTGCTCGCGTCGCGTCTCACGGAAGACGAAGACGTGACGGTGCTGCTGCTCGAAGCGGGCGGGCCGGATTATCGCTTCGACTTTCGCACGCAGATGCCTGCGGCGCTGGCTTATCCGCTGCAAGGGCGGCGATACAACTGGGCCTATGAAACCGAGCCCGAGCCGCATATGAACAACCGTCGGATGGAGTGCGGGCGCGGCAAGGGGCTGGGCGGATCGTCGCTGATCAACGGCATGTGTTATATCCGCGGCAATGCGCTCGATTACGACAACTGGGCGTCGATGCCCGGTCTCGAGAACTGGAGTTATCTCGACTGTCTGCCGTATTTCCGCAAAGCGGAGACGCGCGATATCGGACCGAATGCGTATCACGGCGGCGATGGTCCCGTGCATGTGACGACGAGCAAGCCCGGCAACAATCCGCTTTTCGCCGCGATGGTCGAGGCAGGCGTGCAGGCGGGTTATCCGCGTACCGAGGATCTCAACGGTTATCAGCAGGAAGGCTTCGGTCCGATGGATCGCACCGTGACCGCGAAGGGACGTCGTGCGAGCACGGCGCGCGGGTATCTGGATCGCGCGAAGCATCGTGCCGGGTTGACCATCGTGACGCATGCGATCACGGATCGCGTGTTGTTCTCGGGTAAGCGGGCTATCGGCGTTGCTTATCTGCATGGCGGGCAGCGCGTGACGGCGCATGTGCGGCGCGAAGTGCTCGTGTGCAGCGGCGCGATTGCATCGCCTCAGTTGTTGCAGCGCTCGGGCGTCGGACGGTCTGACTGGCTGAAGGAGTTGGAGATTCCTGTCGTGCATGATCTGCCGGGCGTCGGTGAGAACTTGCAGGATCATCTCGAGATGTACATGCAGTACGAATGCAAGGAGCCGGTGTCCTTATATCCGGCGTTGCAGTGGTGGAATCAGCCGGCGATCGGGCTCGAATGGATGCTGAACGGGACGGGCATCGGCGCGAGCAATCAGTTCGAAGCGGGCGGCTTCATCCGCACGCGCGACGAGGATCTTTGGCCGAACATCCAGTACCACTTTCTTCCGGTCGCGATCAATTACAACGGCTCGAATCCGATAAAGATGCATGGGTTCCAGGCGCATGTCGGATCGATGCGCTCGCCGAGTCGGGGGCGCGTGAAGCTCAAGTCGCGCGATCCGAACGCGCATCCGAGCATTCTTTTCAACTACATGGCCGATCCGCTCGACTGGCGTGAGTTTCGCGATGCCATTCGGATTACGCGCGAGATCATGCGGCAGCCGGCGCTCGCGCGATATCGCGGGCGGGAGTTGCATCCGTCGGATGATCTGCAAAGCGATGCGGAACTCGATGCGTTCGTGAGGGCGAAGGCGGAGACGGCTTTTCACCCTTCGTGCTCGTGCAAGATGGGTTATGACGATATGGCTGTCGTCGACGGCGAAGGACGCGTGCATGGGATGGAAGGATTGCGCGTCGTGGATGCGTCGATCATGCCGCAGATTACGACCGGGAATCTCAATGCGCCGACGATCATGTTGGCGGAGAAGATTGCGGATCGGATTAGAGGCGTTGCTGCGTTGGGGCGGGCGGAGACGGCTTATTTTGTGGCGCGGGGGAAACGGGCGCGGGAGGTGGTGGGGGCGAAGGGGGGGTTGGTGGGGGTTTGAGGGGGGAGCTCCGCTTGGGCGGAGGGGGCTAACGGGGGTTGTAGGTGTGTGGACACAAATCGGGTCTATCTCCGCGCATGCGGAGGAACCACTGCGGCACCCATGCCGCCATGTGGCACGCCAAGGTCTATCTCCGCGCACGGCTCGATCGTCGCATTCCTCCGCCCCCGCGGAGCTTCAACTCCCCCCAAACCTCCCCCTAGCCGCCTCCACCACCCTAACCACCGCCTCCGCGCTCAACCGCGCCGCCACGACCCTCACATACTCATGATGCCTGGCCTCTAACGGCGCATCGAGATACTGCGCATGCAGATACCGAATCAACGCAATCCGCCGATGCTTCAGCGCGATACTTCGATCCAGCAGCTTAAGCGCCGCATCCGCATCATGCTTCTTGCATGCACGTTCGGAGAGCTGCGCAGCCGAATCACGCGACGCGTTCATCGCCGGACTACAGCCGCATCCCACGCATCGACGCGCGACCGCCAAGCATCGAAATCCGCCCGACGCCAGTCGAGTTCAAGCCCAAGCCGCTTCGTGCCCTCACGAATCTTCGGCTTGTGCAGCACCAAAGTAAGCGCATCCAGCGCCGGCCACTCTTCGAACGACAACGCGGCGATCTCCACCGCGAGCGTCTCCAGCAAGCGCGTATGCGCCTTCCCTTCAAGAAACGCGCTCACGCGATTGCACCACGCCTCGTAATCAATGAGACCATCGTCCGATTCATGCGGCATGCCGCGATAACGAAGGCTCGCATCGATGCACACGGGCTGCGGCCCTTCATGCTCATGCTCATACAAGCCGACGCGCGTCTCCACGATCAACTCATCGACGATCACGCGCCAGCCCAGGCCACCCGCGGCAAGCGGTTCGAACGGCTTCATGAGAGCAACGGCGCGGCGGCGTCGAGCATCATCTTCACGAAGTAATCGGCGAAGCTGCGGCGCACGATTATCTCGAAGCGATCGCCGCCCAGCGGAACGAGCGTAAGCGATGCCTTGAAGTAATGGCTCTGCGCGCATTGTCCTTCGCCGAAAACCTTCGGATGCAGATCGAGCGGACAACCGCGCGAAAGCACGTCACGCGTCTTCGGGCCATCGATTTCGAGCACCGTATAACCGCTGCCGATATCCACCGCCGCCGAGAACTGTCCGACGAACGCGTCGCGCAGTTTCGCTTCGAGCGGCGCGGGACGCGATGCATCGTGCGCCGTATCCGAATGCACGAGCCATTCATCGGGACCGAGCCACAGCATCGTATAACCGTTGCCGCGCGCAATAGTGTTCGCCTTCTCGGGCGGCGTGCAGCCGATCACGCTCTGCACCGCCTTCGCGAACGCCGGATCGCGCGTATCGCCACGCACGTTCACGAGTTCGAGGAACGGCCGCTCGGCCAGACGAAACGCTTTCGGCGAGCCCGACTGATGCGTCTTCATCAATGCATCCGCGCCGACGAGCGGAGACTCCTGCCACACACCCTGTCCGCTGATTGCGCGATCGACGACCGTCGAGGAACCTTTGATCTCATTCAACATGCTGACGTGCTCCTTCGCTGTCGTAGAACACCGAACTGGTGATTTTTGCGTTGACCCGCTTGCCGTTCGCGAGCGGAATCATGACCGATTCGCCGATCTTCTCCAGACCGCCCTTCACGACGGCCAACGCAATCGAGCGCTTCAAAATAGGGCTGTAATAGCTCGACGTGACGTGTCCGAGCATCGGCGCGGTATCGCCCTGAAACGGTCCCGCGACGATCTGCGCGCCTTCCGGCAGCACGAACGAAGGATCGTCGGTGAGCAGGCCGACGAACTGCTTTCGCCCTTGTTTTGCAGTGTCCGAACGCGTGAGCGAGCGCTTGCCGATGAAGTCCTTGGACTTCGCGACAAGCCCGCCCATGCCGAGGTCGTAGGGCGTCATCGAGCCGTCCGTATCCTGTCCGACGATGATGTAGCCCTTCTCCGCGCGCAGCACATGCATCGTTTCCGTGCCGTACGGCGTAATGTCGAATTCAGCGCCCGCGAGCATCAGCGCTTCCCACACCGCGCGTCCGACATTCGCGGGCACGTTCACTTCATACGCGAGCTCGCCCGAGAAACTGATCCGCATCACGCGCGCCGATGCGCCCGCCACCGTGCCATCGCGATAGCTCATGAACGGGAACGCCGCGTTCGCGAAGTCGATGTCGTGACACACTTTCTGCAGCACCTTGCGGCTGTTCGGTCCGACGACCGCGAAGGTCGCCCAGTGATCCGTCACCGATGCGAGACGCACGCGCATGTCGGGCCATTCGGTCTGCAGCCAGCGTTCGAGCCACGTCAGCACGCGCGCCGCGCCGCCGGTGGTCGTCGTCATCATGTAATGCTGTTCGCCGAGACGCACCGTGACGCCATCGTCGAAGATCATGCCGTTCTCGTCGAGCATCAGCCCGTAACGGCACTTGCCGACTTCGAGCTTGCTCCACGGATTCGTGTACATCCAGTTCAGGAGCTTCGCCGAATCGGGGCCTTGAATGTCGATCTTGCCGAGCGTCGATGCATCGAGAATGCCGACGCTCTGACGCACCGCGAGCGACTCGCGCGCGACCGACGCGTGCATGTCCTCGCCCGCCTTCGGGTAGTACCAGGGACGCTTCCAGTTGCCCACATCCTCGAACATCGCGCCGTTCTCGACGTGCCATTCGTGGATCGCGGTCTTGCGCACCGGATCGAGAAACTCGCCCAGCTCGCGGCCCGCGAACGTGCCGAAAGTGACAGGGGTGTAATTCGGGCGGAACGTCGTCGTGCCGGTCTCGGGAATCGTCTTGCCCAAGGCTTGCGCGAGAATCGCCATGCCGTTGATGTTGCCGAGCTTGCCCTGATCGGTGCCGAAGCCCATCGCCGTATAACGCTTGACGTGCTCGACCGATTCGAAGCCTTCGCGCGCCGCAAGATAGATGTCGGCCGCCGACACGTCGTTCTGGAAGTCGACGAATTGCTTCGGACCGCGCGTCGACAATTCCTTGTTGCCGACGATCCACAGCGGCAACATCGGCGCTTCGACGATTTCAGCGACTTGCACGGCAGCCGGCTTCACGACGATATGACCCGCGGCGCGCGCCGCTTCCGCGCCCGCATCCGCGCCGAGGCGAATGCCGCGCGACAGCGAGAACTCGCCCGCGCATGCGCCGACGCTGCTCTCCAGTTGCATCGCCTTGCCCGGCACGAAGCACGCTTTCTCTTCGTGCCAGTGCGCCTTGCCGCCCGATTGCGCGAAGAGATGCAGCACGGGGCTCCAGCCCCCCGACATGGCGACGAGATCGCATGGCAGGTCTGTCTGCTTCTGACCGACCTGGCCTTTGTCGTACGAAGCCACTTCAACCGATGCAACCCGCAGCTTGCCGCGCGCAGCCGTGATGACCGCGTTGTTCAGCACGCGCACGCCGTAGCGTCGCGCGGCCGCCGGCAACGTGCCCTTCGATTCGGCCGGACGCGGATCGACGACGGTCACATCCGCGCCTGCCGCCTTCAGATCGAGCGCGCATTGATATGCGTCGTCGTTGTTGGTGAACACAACGGCGTTGCGGCCCGGCATCACCGCATAGCGATGCAGATACGTCGACACCGCCGACGCCAGCATGATGCCCGGCAGATCGTTGTTGCCGAAAACGATCGGGCGCTCGTGCGCGCCGGTCGCGAGCACGACGCGTTTCGCGCGCACTTTCCACATCAGTTCGCGCGTGCCGCTGCGGCGCGATACCGGCAGATGTTCCGTCAGACGCTGCGTGACCGTGACGAGGTTGTGATCCTGATAACCGAACGCCGTGCTGCGCGAAAGAACCTTCACATCGGGCATCTTGCGCAGTTCGCCTTCGATTTTCTGCACCCATTGCAGCGCGGGCTTGCCGTCGATCTCCGCGCGGCACGACAGAAGCGATCCGCCGAGTTCGCGCTGATCGTCGACGAGAATCACGCGCGCGCCCGACAAACCCGCCGCATGCGCCGCCGCGAGACCCGAAGGTCCGCCGCCGATCACGAGCACGTCGCAATGCGCGAAGCACTTGTCGTAGCGATCGGCATCGAGTTGCTTCGGCGCTTCGCCGAGACCCGCTGCATCGCGAATCACTTCCTCGTATTTCGGCCACAACTTGCGCGGCCACATGAACGTCTTGTAGTAGAAGCCTGCGGGAATGAAGCGCGCGATCTTCTGATTGACCGCCATGCGATCGTTTTCGATGTTCGGCTTCGCGTTCACGCTCTGCGCGACGAGCCCTTGATACAGCTCGACTTCGGTAGCGCGCGCATTCGGGACGGTGTACGCGCCGGTTTCGAGTTGCACGATTGCGTTCGGCTCTTCGACGCCCGCCGTGATGATCCCGCGCGGACGGTGATACTTCCAGCTGCGCGCGACGAAGCGCTCGCCGTTCGCGAGCAACGCGGACGCGAGCGTATCGCCTTCGAAGCCCTGATACGTCTTGCCGTTGAACGTGAAGGTGACGGGAATCGCACGATTGATGCGCCCGCCCATGCCGAGTCGGTCTTTCTGGCTCATTTCGACGTGCCTCCGTTGTCATGCATCACAGCCAGCGGACGGTCGAACGTCTCGTAGCCTTGAATTTCATATGAAACCGTATCGCGCTGCACTTTGAACCAGCGGCGGCAGCCTTGCGCATGATTCCATTGCTCGCGATGCACGCCGCGCGGATTCTTGCGCATGAAGAGGTAGTCGCCCCACTCGCGGTCGGATAGCTTTTCGGTGTCGAGCGGGCGCGCGATATCCGCTTCGCCGCCGCAGGAAAATTCGGTTTCGGCGCGCGGCCCGCACCAGGGGCATTCGATCAGCAACATGTTTTTCGCTCCTAATGCGATTAGTGGGCCACGGCAGCCGCGCCGTGTTCGTCGATCAGATGACCGGTATAGAAACGATCGAGCGAGAACGGCGCGTTCAGCGGATGCGGCTCGTCCTTCGCGATCGTGTGCGCGTAGGCCCAGCCCGAACCCGGCGTCGCCTTGAAGCCGCCCGTGCCCCATCCGCAGTTGAAGTACAGACCCTTCACGTCGGTCTTGGAGATGATCGGGCACGCATCCGGCGATACGTCGACGATGCCGCCCCACTGACGATTCATCCGCACGCGCGAGAACACGGGGAACATCTCGACGATCGCTTCCAGCGTGCCTTCGATGATGTGAAAGCTGCCGCGCTGACCGAAGCCCGTGTATTGATCGACGCCCGCGCCGATCACGAGGTCGCCTTTGTCGGACTGGCTGATGTACGCATGCACCGCGTTCGACATCACGACCGTGTTCACGACCGGCTTGATCGGCTCCGACACGAGCGCCTGCAACGGATGGCTTTCGAGCGGCAGGCGCACGCCGGCCATGTCGGCGAGCGTCGTCGTGTTGCCCGCCGTGACGACCGCGACCTTCTTCGCCTTGATGAAACCCTTCGTCGTATCGACGCCCGTCACCTGACTGCCGTCGCGGCGAATGCCCACGACCTGGCAGTTCTGGATGATGTCGACGCCCGCGCGATCCGCGCCGCGCGCGAAGCCCCACGCGACCGCATCGTGACGCGCGACGCCGCCGCGACGCTGAATCGACGCGCCCAGCACCGGATAGCGGCTGTTGAGATTGATCGTCGGCTCGATTTCCTTGATCTGCTGCGGCGTGAGGAACTCGGCATCGACGCCGTTGAGACGGTTCGCGTTCACGCGGCGCTCGGTATCGCGCACGTCCTGCAGCGTATGCGCGAGATTCATCACCCCGCGCTGCGAAAACATCACGTTGTAGTTGAGGTCTTGCGAGAGGCCCTCCCACAGCTTCATCGCTTTTTCGTACAACGCCGCCGATTCATCCCACAGATAGTTCGAGCGCACGATGGTCGTGTTGCGCGCGGTATTGCCGCCGCCGATCCAGCCCTTCTCGAGAATCGCGACGTTCGTGATGCCGTGCTCCTTCGCGAGGTAATACGCGGTCGCGAGACCATGACCGCCGCCGCCGACGATCACCACGTCGTACTCGCGCTTCGGCTCGGGACTTCGCCACTGGCGCTCCCAGTTCTCGTGATACGACATGCCGTTGCGTAAGAGGCTGAAGATGGAATAGCGGCTCATGGTGTTTCTCTTCCTTCGTGGGGTCCTGAATTCAGCATTCGATGACGTTCACGGCGAGGCCACCGCGCGACGTCTCCTTGTATTTCGTCTTCATGTCCGCGCCGGTTTCGCGCATCGTCTTGATGACCGAATCGAGCGACACGTAATGCTTGCCGTCGCCCTTCATCGCCATGCGCGCGGCGTTGATCGCCTTGATCGCGCCCATCGCATTGCGCTCGATGCACGGAATCTGCACGAGGCCGCCAACGGGGTCGCACGTCATGCCGAGGTTGTGTTCCATGCCGATTTCCGCGGCGTTTTCGACTTGCGCGGGCGTGCCGCCCATGACGGCGGCGAGCGCGGCGGCGGCCATCGAACAGGCGACGCCGACTTCGCCCTGGCAACCCACTTCCGCGCCCGAGATCGACGCCGTTTCCTTGTAAATGATGCCGATGGCCGCGGCTGTCAGAAGGAAGCGCACGATGCCGTCATCGTTCGAGCCGTGCATGAACTTCACGTAGTAATGCAGCACGGCGGGAATCACGCCGGCCGCGCCATTGGTCGGCGCGGTGACGACGCGGCCGCCCGCCGCGTTCTCTTCGTTGACGGCCATCGCATAGAGATTGACCCAGTCGAGCATCGACAGCGGGTCGCGCAGCGACTCTTCCGAGCGCGACCGCAGCGACGCGGACAGATCGGCGGCGCGGCGCTTGACTTGCATCGGACCGGGCAGCTCGCCGCGCTCCTTGCAGCCGCGCTCCACGCACGCGGCCATCACGCGCCACACCGCGAGCATGCCTTCGCGGACTTCGGATTCGCTGCGATTCGCGCATTCGTTTTGCATGGTCACGTCGGCGATAGACAGACCTGTCTCCTGACAGACGCGCATGAGATCGTCGCCGGTGCGAAACGGATACGGCACCGTATTGGCCGCGCGCAAGCCGTTCACGCGATCGCCTTCGCGATTCACGACGAAGCCGCCGCCGACCGAGTAATACTCCTTCTCGACGAGAAGCTGGCCGTTCTCGTCGAACGCCTGAAAGCGCATGCCGTTCGGATGCACGATGCTCGATCCCGGCGCGCCCGGCATCAGCTTGCGATAGAAGCCGATATGCTCGCGCTCCTCGAACATCACATCGTGCTTGCCGAGCAGCTTCAGGCGCTTCGTCGCGCGGATTTCCGCGAGACGCGGCGCGATGACGTCCGGATCGATGAGATCGGGCAGATTCCCTTCGAGGCCGAGCAGCACGGCCTTGTCGGTGCCGTGGCCTTTGCCGGTCGCGCCGAGCGAGCCGAACAGCTCGGCGCGCACGCGCGTGACGAAGGCGAGCAGATTGGCGTCTTCGATATGCGACGCGAAGCGGCACGCCGCGATCATCGGCCCGACGGTATGCGAGCTCGACGGTCCGATGCCGATCTTGAACAGATCGAAGACGCTGACGTTCATTGGCGTGTCCCTTGGGTTGGCGAGATGTTCCGGTATGGCGCTCATTGCACCAAACCCAGAAAAGACCCGATAGAACAAAAACGCCATCGAAATGGGATCGCGGCGTCAGCGCCGTTTTTCGCGCGTGGACGACGTCGGATTTCCGATGATTTCAGGCCCGGCGACGCAAGCGCGACTGCGCGTAACAGAGCATTTCGCGCCCGGCGCGTTTTTGCGCATCTTCGTTGCACATCCCGCATTTTTGAGACTGGTCCGAAGCGTCGCGCCGACAGGCATCGGTATATTCCCTAGGTCTTGAGGTGAGCCACGCCTATAGGTTTCGGATCACTCGTCCTTTCCGCCTTTTCTTGCTTATCCGGTTCGCATCGATGGAAACTCACGCCTTACCCGACCAGTTCTTCAAATCCTGGATTCTCGCTTTCCTTATCAGCGTGGCTGTCGTCGGCACGCTTCAGGCAGTCGATCTGCTCGCCGTCGATCGCGTGCTCACGCGTCAGGTGCCCGTCTGGATCGCGCTGATGCTGCTCTGCTCGATCGATCCCGCCCTGCGCTACTTCGGCGTGTTGAAGGCCGAAGTCGAACAGCGTTGGGCCGATTACACGATCGCGAGCGTGCTCGGCCGCGCGGCGGGCGCGCTCATCGGCGGCGCTTTCGCCTGGGGCTTCGCGGTGCTCGGCGGCTGAAGCGCACCGCTTCGATTCATGGTTATTTGTGCGGCCGGCGTCACACGACGCCGGCCGCGTTCCATTTCTGACGCACGCCCGATGCTCGCGGCCGAGTGATATGCTCGCTGGATAACGTCCAGCCGCATGTCTCCCGCATGAACGCCGCAGAATCTCTTCCGCCGTCGTCTGTCGACGGTCAATCGAAATCGCGCATCCGCTTCGGCATCATCCTGCTGCCGAATTTCACGCTGACCGCGTTCTCCGGTTTCGTCGATCTGCTGCGCCTTTCCGCCGATGAAGGCGATTTCAGCCGACCGGTGCGCTGCTCGTGGAGCGTGATCGGCGAGACGCTCGCGCCCGTTCGCGCGAGTTGCGGCATACAGATCACGCCGTGGGAAACCTACGATCAGGCCGAGCCTTTCGATTACGTCGTCGTCGTCGGCGGCCTGCTGCATTCCGGCCCCGCGACGAGCGATGCGACGCTGCAGTTCATCCGCCGCGCGGCTGCCTCAAATGCAACGCTCGTCGGCATGTGCACCGGCGTGTTCTCGCTGATGCGCGCGGGCGTGCTCGAAGGCCATCGCATCTGCGTGAGCTGGTTTCATTATTGGGACTTCGTCGAGCGATTCCCGCACGCGGATGAGCAATCGCTCGTCGCGGACCGGCTCTTTGTCATCGACAGAAGGCGCATTACGTGTTCGGGCGGGCGCGCATCGATCGATGTCGCCGCCGCCATTCTGCTGCGTCACTTCGAAACGGCGACGGTGCAAAAGGCGCTGCGCATCCTGCTCGTCGATGACATGCAGAAGGGCAACGCGCCGCAGCCGCATCCGCCGGGTCTCGCGCCCGCGACGCATCCGAAAGTAAAACGTGCGATCCTGCTGATGGAGCAGCACGTCGGCCGTTCGCTTACGCTCGATGAACTCGCGCACAAGCTCGATCTTTCGACGCGGCAACTCGAACGGTTATTCAAGGCGGAGACGGGCAAGGCGCCGCAGGCGTATGCGAAGCAGGTGCGGCTGCGCACGGCGGCGTGGCTGCTGACGAGTTCGGACAAGACGGTCGCCGATATCGCATCGAGTTGCGGCTTTTCCGACGCATCGCATCTGGGCCGCGAATTCCGCAAGCAATTCGGCCTGCCGCCGATGATGTATCGCGAGCAGGGCGGCGCGCCGGATGCGCCGGATGCAAATCACGCAATGGACTACGACGAAACTTTCCCGGGCCGCGCGCAGGCAATCTAGCAGGATCTGAATACGTTTTCCGCGGCTCATCAAACCAAGGAGGAACGGCATGGAGACTCACGGATACTCGCAGGAAGAATGGAAAGTGCGCTGCGATCTGGCGGCGCTGTATCGCGTGATCGGGCATTTTCGCTGGACCGACATGATCTTCACGCACATCAGCGCGCGCGTGCCGGGCACCGATCATCACTTTCTGATCAACCGTTATGGCGTGCTTTTCGACGAGATGCGCGCATCGGATCTCGTGAAGATCGATCATGAAGGGCGGCCGGTCGAAGCGGGCGCACGCGATGATCCCGCGCGATATCTCGTGAATCCGGCGGGCTTCACGATTCACTCCGCGATTCACATGGCACGGCCCGATGTGTTTTGCGTCGTGCATACGCATACGGCGGCGGGCGCGGCGGTATCGGCGCAAAAACAGGGCTTATTGCCGATCAGTCAGCATGCGTTGAAGTATTACGGACATATCGCGTATCACGACTATGAAGGCATTGCGCTGGACCTCGCGGAGCGCGATCGCCTCGTCAACGATCTCGGCTCGCATAACGCGATGATCCTGAAGAATCACGGGTTATTGTCGTGCGGAAAGTCCATTCCGGAAGCGTTCCAGGAAATGTACTTTCTTGAACGCGCTTGCGAGATTCAGATTCGCGCGCTGGCGGGCAATGCGGAATTGAATCTGCCGTCGCAGAGGGTTTGCGAGTTGACTGCAGAGCAATATCGGCGCGATGAAGCCGATGGAATCATGGCGTTGCAGTGGCAAGCGGCGTTGAGAATGATCGAAGGCGCGAAGCCGGATTATCGGACCTGACGCGCCTTCGTTGAATCACTGCGTCAGTTTTCAGTTGCCGGCGACATACGCCTTCACTGCCGGCAACCCATCCTTCCCGTCGAACGTCTTTACGCCTGCAAGCCATTTATCGAGCACCGCCGGATTCGCCTTCAGCCATTCGCGCGCCGCCTTGTTCGCATCCGTCTTGTTCATGATCGGCAGCATCACGTGGTTCTCGATATCCGTCGTGAACTGCAGGTTCGACACGAGCTTCGCGACATTCGGACAGCGCGTGTCGTAATCCGTCGGCGTGACGGTCAGCACTTTTGCTTCGCCATAGTTCGGGCCGAAGACATCGTCGCCGCCCGCGAGATAGTCGATCTTCATCTGCACGTTCATCGGATGCGGCTCCCAGCCGAGGAACACGATCGGCTTCTTGTCGCGAATCGCGCGATTCACTTCCACGAGCATGCCCGCCTCGCTCGATTCCACGAGCTTGAACTTGCCGAGCCCGTACAGGTTGTTGTCGATCATCTTCTTGATGAGCGCATTGCCGTCGTTGCCCGGCTCGATGCCGTAGATCTTGCCGTCGAGCTTGTCGTAGTTCTTCGCGATGTCGTTGAAGTTCTTGATGCCCGCCTGATACGCATAATCCGGCACCGCGAGCGTGTACTTCGCGCCCGTCAAGTTCGGCGTCGGCAAGACCTTCACTTGATTCGCTTTCCTGAACGAATCGATCATCGGGTCCATCGTCGGCGACCAGTAGCCGAGGAACACGTCGATCTGCTTGCTCTTCACGCCCGCGAACGTGATCGGCACGGACGCGATCGTCTTCGTCGGGTTGTAACCCAAGCCCTGAAGAACGGTCGATGCAAGTCCGGTGGTCGCGGCGATATCCGTCCAGCCGACATCCGCAAAGCGCACGTTCCTGCACGCGGCAGGCTCGGCTGCATACGCTCCCGACAAACCAGATAGCAAAGCTGCCGCGATCCACAATCGTTTCATCGATCTCTCTCCGAAGTTATTTTCAAGGCATGACGCGGCCCGCACGCGAGGCTTTCATACGAAGCCCGCGCGGCCAAAAAAGAAAAAGAAAAAGTCAGGCCGATAATCGCCGCTCGACGCTCGGCGCATGTCCGAACTGCGCGCGATACGCCTTGCTGAAGTGACACGGCGAATGGAAGCCGCAGATGCTCGTCACGCGCGCGATCGACGCATCGGTGTTGCGCAACAGTTCGCGTGCGCGACGCAATCGCAACGTCAGGTAGTAATGCGTCGGCGATACGTTGAGGAACATCTTGAACATGCGCTGCAAATGCCGCTGCGACAGATGCACGAGCCGCGCGAGTTCTTCGAGCGACAACGGCTCTTCGATGTTCGCCTCCATCAGCCGCACCACTTCGACGAGTTCCGCACGCGAGAAGCCGACGCGCGCATCGACGGGAATGTGCTGATAATCCGTCGATCCGCGAATACGCTCGACGATGAACTGCTCCGACACCTGCGCCGCATGCGCCTGCCCGAGCCGCATGCCGACGAGATTGAGCATCAGGTCGAGCGGCGCGGTGCCGCCCGTGCACGTCAGGCGGTCGCGATCGATCACGAAGAGCTCGTCGGCGAAGCGCACATGCGGAAAGCGCTTGTTGACCGGCGACATGTCTTCCCAGTGCAGCGTGCAGCGATAACCATCGAGCAGTTTCGCCGCGAGCAGCGCATACGGCCCGGTGCAGATTCCGCCGAGCGGAATGCCCGCTTCATGCGCGCGCTGCAGAAGACCGATCACCTTGTCGTCGACATAATCGGCGACATGCCAGCCCGCGCAGACGATCAGCACGTCGGGCATGCCGGCTTCGTCGAGCGTCATCGTCGGCTTGATGGTGATGCCGTTGCTCGCACGCGCGGGCTCGCCGTCCGGCGTGATGATCGACCAGCTGTAGTGCTGCGCGCGGCCGACGTAATTGGCCATGCGCAGCACCTCGACCGCGCTCGTGAACGCGATCATCGAGAAGTTCGGCAGCGTGAGAAAGCCGAAGCGCGAAAGACTGGACAACGGTGATTCGGTACCCGCCGGAACGATCGCGTCGCGCTTCATGGGTCGTGTGCCTTGTTAGCCTTGTTGCGCCGCCGGCTCGCGGCGCACTTTCATCACGCTCTTCAGACCGGCGAAGAGCGGGGCGCGTGCCATGCCGGGCGCTCGTCCGAAGCTCTCGGTGATGCGGTCGAGGATGATCGCCAGCAACACCACCGACAAGCCGCTCTCGAAACCAAGCCCGATATCCAGACGCTGAATCGATGCGAGCACGTCGTTGCCGAGACCGCCCGCGCCGACCATCGACGCGATGATGACCATCGACAGCGCCATCATGATCGTCTGGTTCACGCCGGTCATGATCGACGGCAGCGCGTTCGGAATCTGCACCTTGTAGAGCAGCTGGAACGGCGTGCAGCCGAATGCCTGGCCGGCTTCGACGATCTCGCGATTCACCTGCTTGATGCCGAGCGCGGTGAGGCGCACGGCCGGCGGCATCGCGAAGATGACGGTTGCGAGAATTCCCGGCACGCGGCCGAGACCGAACAGCATCGCGGCCGGAATCAGGTAGACGAAGGCGGGCATCGTCTGCATCAGATCGAGCACCGGGCGCACGCCCATTTCGACGTACTTGCTCTTCGACGTCCAGATGCCGAGCGGAATGCCGAGCAGCAAGCTGATGAACGTCGAGGACAGCGTGAGGCCGAGCGTGATGACCATCTGATCCCAGAAGTTCGTCGCGTAGATCAGCAACAGCGACGCGAGGACGAACACGGCGAATCGCCAGCCCACTCGCCACAAGCCGATGCCGACGAAGATCGCCATGAGCGCCCACATCGGAATGGCCTGCAGGCCGTGCTCGACGGCCGCAGCGAATGTTTCGATGACCTTGCCGATGGAGTCGAAGGTCTTCGCGTCGTGATCGAGGAGATAGTGGACGCCGTGGTCCACCCAACTGCCAAGCGGGATGATTTCAGACATGGGAACCTCGATGGTGCGTAAGGACCTTCAGGACATTGGTCTTGTTGATCGAACCGCAGTACGAACCGTCCGCTTCGACGACCGGCAGCGGGGCGGGACTTGCGACCACGCGATTCACGACCTCGTCGAGCGCGACGTGACGCTCGATGCATTCGATCGGATTGATGCGCGGCGCGGCGTTGCCGTTCGCATCACGTCCGACGAAACCGCGGATGCGGCGCTCGGCGTCGAGCACGAACGCGTAGTCGGCGCTGCCGTTGAGCGTCGCCGCGACGCTCGATGCGTCGATCTGCGGCGAATGTTTGATGAGCGGCACGTCGTCGGTCTGCATCAGATCGCCGGCCGTGAGATAGCGGCTCGTGTCGATGCCTTCGAAGAACGCTTCCACGTAGTCGTCCGCGGGATTCGTGATGATTTCCTGCGGCGTGCCGATCTGTACCACGCGGCCGCCTTCCATGATCGCGATGCGCGTGCCGATGCGCATCGCCTCTTCGAGATCGTGCGACACGAACAGGATCGTGCGGCGCTGCTCGCGTTGCAGATCGAGCAGCACGTTCTGCATTTCCTTGCGCTTCAGCGGATCGAGCGCGGAGAACGCTTCGTCCATGATCATCAGCGAAGGATTCACGGCAAGCGCGCGGGCGAGACCCACGCGCTGCTGCATGCCGCCCGATAGTTGCGCAGGTAACTTTTGGGCGAACGGAGCCAGGCCGACCTGCTCCAGCACGGTCATGGCGCGCGCTTCGCGCTCCTTCTTGCCGACGCCCGCGACCTCGAGGCCGAATGCGGCGTTGGAAAGAACCGTGCGCTGCGGCATCAGCGCGAAGGACTGAAACACCATGCTCATGTCCTTGCGCCGCAGGGACGTGAGTTCGGAGCGCGGCACGGCGGCCACGTCGCGGCCATCGATCAGCACCTTGCCCGCCGTCGGCTCGACCAGCCGGTTGATGAGCCGGATCAGCGTGGATTTGCCCGAGCCGGAAAGGCCCATGAGCACGAAAATCTCACCTTCCTTGACGTCAAAGGAGACGTTATGGACGCCGACGATCTGTCCGGTGCGCTTGAAAACCTCTTCCTTCGTCGCACCACCGGCCAGCATGTCCAGCGCCTGTTTGGGACTGTTGCCGAAAACCTTGCACAGTCCTTCGACTACCACCTTGGGGGAATTCATCGAATATCTCCTGGCGTGTGCGGACGTGCGTCCGCGCTGTGCATACATAGTTGCCAGAAAAAAGTCACATCAGCCGACTATTTGCGACAACCACATGTGGAAATACGACACCGGAATAAGCGCGAAAGTGCCAGCGGTCGATCGAATCCTTGCTGGATAAGGGTTTGCGGGAAGCGCAGCGAACGATCTTGCGATTTTCGGCATGTCGCGCATGAACAAGTCGCGAAGCCTTTTTGCGATGCAGGCGGCTTGCGAACCGCGCGTCAGCAATACGAAAGAAAGAAAAGACTGGCGTCGCGCAGGAAGCGCGAAGAAGGGATGCGTTCGGCAGAAGCCGAAGCGATGTGGAATTGCTAGAAAAACTACATAAAACGGAAAACTGGCGGGCGGGTCGTACGGCTCGTGCCGTCGTAAGTTGCTGGTGTTGCGTTTCCCGCGCCGCCGTCAGCTGCGCATTACAGGCGGAAGCCGAAAGCCGTGCCGCGCGCCTTGCGCTGACGCTCGGATTCACGGAAACGCGCTTGATACGAGTAGTCTTTGTCCATCGGCAGGTGGGCCGATTCGAACATCGAAGCAAATTTTTGCAGCAGGGCGAAGAGGTAGCTCATGACTGACTCCGGTTAGTTACAGAGGGTTTTCCCTTAGAGAGGATTATAGGGTTGTCCCTAACCGATTTCTAGTGCAATGCAACATTTCGTGGCAAGAAACTTGGTAGTTTTTCTACATTCTTACCGGTTTGCCGTCTCCTTGAAACGGGGACGGATCTGCGAAGCCCGTACGACGGCATTCCGATCCGAGGACGAGCAGCTGCGCGACACGCCGCCGCAGAACGGCGTGTCGCGCGAATCTGACAGCGGGAATCAGTGCGCCGAGGAAGTGGCGCGATGGTGCGCGTGACGCGTGTGCTTTTTCGGCGCGGGATCGGGCGTCGCGGCGCTGATCGGCCGAACCGGTGATGCGTCCGTCAGGTCGGGAGGACGGCGCACGCTGATATTGGCGGAATCGGTATCGAAGAGCGACGCGAGCGTCGCCTGCTGGTTGAGCATCAGTTGCTCGGTGCGGTCCTGCTGCAGCTTGCTATCGTGGTTCATGCGCAGCAGTACAGCGGTTTGCGCGATGCCCGTCGCCACCGTGACGAGCACCACGCAGACGATGATCGTCAGCATCGTCTTCATGCGGCGCGCGTGGGCGGCCGTCGAAGTGCGCTGCTCCGCGATCACCGCATAGAGCGCGTCGATGGTGTCCGCGAACGCCGTGGCGCGGGCGCGGTCGAGTTCGGGCGCGGCGGCATCGCGGATGCCGGGCTGCGCGAACGGCGCCGCTTCGTTGCGGTCGCCGCGAGCCCCGCGATCGCGGGCGATGAGCGCTGAAGCGAGCGCGGCGAGCGATGGCGCCGCATTCTCCGGCGCAACCGACGTGCTGATGCTCGCCGATCGCGTCGTCACCGCGGCCATCGCGCCGGTTTTCGCGGCTGGTTGGCTCGCGTCCGGCGGCGGGGCATCGATGAGAGGGGAATCGTCCCCGAAGAGGCCCTGCTCCGGCGCAACCGATGTCACGCCGCCACGCGCCGCCCTTTTCGCGACGACGGATTCCGGCGCGTTCCCGCCATTCGATTGCACGGCCGCGAGAAACACTTCTGGCAGTTCGAAACCTTCGAACGTGCCTTGGCGGATATCGGTGTTCATCGCCTGAAGTTGCGCGCGCTCGGCGTCTTCGGCGAACAGATCGAGCGTTTCGCCCGCACGCGCGCCTTCGCTCAGTTGTGCGAGACGCTGCGCGGAACGTGCGGCGCGAGCGAGTTTCTTTTCCGTGTCGGCGCTGGTCTGCGGCGCCCGCATCTCATGCTTTTGCGTTGCGCGCCGGCGGCGGGACGAGGCGTCGGCGTCTCTCTTTACTGCGGAATCTGACATAGGTTCGAAAGGCGGCTGCCCGAACCGGCGTGCAAGGCGCACCGGCGCATCGGCGATTATTTCGAGAGGCCGCATTGTCGCATGGCTGCGCGTGCAAACCCGCATCCCGAAGGCGATTTCAGGCGGCATCGTCCTCACGAAACTCGCGCACGACGTCGAGTTGACGCAAACGATCGCAAATCGCGCGATATTCCACCGCAGATGCACGCGACAGTTCGACTCGCACCTCGTCGAGATCGGGCGAATCATCGCTTTGCTGCACGACGAACTGCTTCACGCGCACGCTGCCGGGCCCGAGCGCCTCGTGCAGCGCATGAAAACTGAGCGCGCCGCGATCGACGAGCATCGTCAGTTGACGGCGCTGCTTCACGCTGATGAAGCGGCGTTCGAGCGGCTTGATCCCCGCCAGAATGATGAGGATGATCGCCGTCGCCGCGATCGACGCCGTATAGAGCCCGCCGCCGACCGCGAGGCCAATGGCCGCGACCGACCAGAGGCTCGCCGCGGTCGTCAGGCCGCGCACGATCTCGCCGCGCAGCAGAATCGAGCCCGCGCCGAGAAAGCCGATGCCCGACACGACCTGCGCCGCGACCCGCGACGGATCGAGCACGACGTGGTCGTACTTCAGCGCATCCTCGAAACCGTAAGCCGACACGATCATGATGAGCGCCGAGCCGACGCACACGAGCATGTGCGTGCGCAGTCCCGCCGCCCACGAAAGCCGCTCGCGCTCGAAGCCGATCACGCTGCCGAGCGCCGCGGCCATCATGAGCCGCGACACGAGTTCGATATTTCCTATCATGTTCTCGTCCTCCTCTCGGTGAGTCGCCCGCGAATGCGTCGCGCTGCGGGCCGGTTTTGCTATCCTTTCCCGTTGCGTAGGCGCCTCACGGCCGCGCATCCCCCGAAACAATAAGAGTCGTCCTATGCAGGATCAGCAACCAAACGCATCGCCGGCGATGCAATCGGCGAACCCGGAATCCGCCGCGCCATTGCGTGCGCATTACGCGAACATCGTGCTGCCCATCTGGCGCGGTCCGGGCTTCAACGCGGCGCTCGGGCTCGCCTATGAAGCCGTCGCGCCGGGGGATCACGCGCCGCTGCCGCCGAAGCGCTATCGGGCGATGGCCTGCGCGCGCCAGCTCTTCGTGTTCTCGGAAGCCGGCGATCTCGCGCACGCCGCGACGCTGTTCGAATCGCTACGTCACTATTTTCAGGACAAACGCAACGGCGGATGGTTCTACAGCGTGGACGCGAGCGGCGCGCCGCTGGAGCGTCAAAAGGATCTCTACACGCATGCGTTCGTCGTTTTCGCGTGCGCGCATTACGCGAAGAAAAGCGGTTCCGCCGATGCTTTCACGCTGCTCGATGAAACGTCGCGGCTCGTCGAGGCGCGCTTTTCGAGCGGCGGCGATCTGCTGAACGCGGTGCTTGCCGAGGATTTCGGCGCGACCATCGAGACGCCGCTGCAAAATCCGCTGATGCATCTCGCCGAAGCGTGGCTCGCGGCGCGCGAAGCGACCGGCGAGCCCGCCTACGACAAGCGTCTCGCGCAGCTCGCGAAATCCGTCGCGGATGCGTTCGTGCACGAGCCGAGCGGCTCGATCGCCGAATTGCCGATGGGCACGGCGGGCAACCGGCTGGAGCCGGGCCATCAGTTCGAGTGGTATTTTCTGGCGCTGGGCAGCGGTCACGCCGCATTCGAAGCGGCGGGGCTGAACGAACGGCTCGCGCGCGCGTTCGACTTCGCGCAGCGGCACGGCGTGGACGAGCAGACGGGCGGCGTTCATGCCGCCATCGACGAAACCGGGCGCGTGATCGACGGGACGCAGCGCATCTGGGCGCAGACGGAATATCTGCGCGCGCTGGCGACGCGCGGCGACGCCGTCGGTCCGCAAATCGAGCGGTTTCGCGCGCGCTTCCTGCACGAAACCGGCTGGGTGGAATGCCGCTCGGCGACGGGCGAGATCAGCCGCGCCGAGATGCCGTCGACGACGCCGTATCACCTCGCGACGTCGTACGCGGCCTTGCCTCTTTGAGCGAACTCAGACGAGCTGAAACACCGAAACCGCAGCCTTCAGTTGCCGCGTCTGCTCATGCAGCGACGACGCGGCAGCCGCAGCCTGCTCGACGAGCGCCGCGTTCTGCTGCGTCATCTCGTCCATCTGCGTGACCGCCTGATTCACTTGCTCGATGCCCACGCTCTGCTCGAGCGACGACGCACTGATCTCCGCCATCATCTGCGTGACGCGTGAAATCGACGCCGACACTTCGCGCATCGCCGTGCCCGCGCGCTCGACGAGCACCGAGCCGTCGCTCACTTGCGCGACCGACTCGCCGATCAGTTCCTTGATTTCCTTCGCCGATTGCGCCGAACGCTGCGCGAGACCGCGCACTTCGCCCGCGACGACCGCAAATCCACGGCCCTGCTCGCCCGCGCGCGCCGCTTCGACAGCCGCGTTCAACGCGAGGATGTTGGTCTGGAACGCGATGCCGTCGATGACCGAGATGATTTCCGCGATCTTGTCCGAGCTCGACGCAATGCCACGCATCTTCTCGACGACATCGTCGACCACGCTCGCGCCGCGCGACGTCGCGTTGAGCGCTTCGCCCGCGAGCGTGTTGGCCTCGCGCGCGTGCTCGGCGTTCTGGCGCACCGTCGCGGTCAGCTCTTCCATGCTCGATGCGGTTTCTTCGAGCGACGCCGCCTGATTCTCCGTGCGCGCGGACAAATCCGCGTTGCCACTCGCGATTTCATCGGCGCCGAGGTTGATCGAATCCGACGTTGCGCGCACCGTTTTCACCGTGTTCGCGACGCTTGCCTGCATCGTCGCGAGGCCCGCGAACAGACGGCCGATTTCGTTCGTGCCGCGATCTTCGATACGCTCGTCGAGACGGCCGTTCGCGATGCGCTCGAAATGGCGGCCCGCTTGTTCCAGCGGCTCGATCACGGCACGGCGCAGCGCGACGTGCACGAGCGCGATGCCCGCGACCAGCGTCACCAGAATCGCGATGCCGACCGCGCGGAACCACGCGTAGCGCGTGTCGATCGACGACAGATAGCCGCGGCCCGCTTCATCGCCGAAATCGACGAACTTCTGCTGTTCCGCGAGATAGCGATCCTGGAAGCCTTGCGTCGGCTGGTCGAGGAACGCCTGGAGATTGCCCGCGTCGAGATACTGCACGAGCTCGCTCAGCGCCTTCGAATACTCCGCGTATTTGGCCTGCAGCGCGCTCATGCGCGCCGTGTTTTCATCGCCGGTCTTCGGCGCGTTCAGGAACGCCGTGAACGACTTGTCCGCCGCCGCGATCTGCTCGCGCGCGTGCTGGACGATTTCCGTCGGCTCGCTTCCGCCGCGCACCATGCGCGTGCCCGCGCGCGACAGGTTGATGCGCGCATCCATCAGATGCTGGGTGGTCTTGTTGACCGCGTTGACCTGCTTGAGCGCGATGTTGGACAGACTGCCGACATCGTCATGCGTGCGCGACAGGGACCAGAAACCGAGCCCTTCGGTCACCAGTTGAAAGAGACAGAACACCACCAGAACGGCGAGCAAACCCGATGAAACCTTGATCTTTCCGAACATCACTAGCACCCACACTTTCCGAATTAAGGCCCGCCGATGCGGGGACACTGCGGGTTTACGGCAGTCGGGCGACAAAGCTTGAATCGTTTGCCGCAGCGGCTTGTCTATGCGAATGCAGGGAACGCGCCGCTTCGGCGAATCGTCATCGGAGAGCGCGCGTGCCGCCCGAAACGCACCATTGCACAATTTTTGCGTGACTTCCTTGCAGTGCGCGCGATCGCTTCCTATTGTCTTTGCAGGACGGCACCGAACCCACCCAAGGAGTGTCCGAATGGCCGAAATTGTCGATATCGCGCGCGGTGCGCTTAATGCGCAACCGTTCAGCGCCTTGCTCGGAACAAAACTGATGCAGGTCGATTCAGCGAGTCTCACGCTGTGTCTGACGATCAGGGACGAGCTAAGGCAACAACACGGCTTCGTACACGGCGGGGTGGTGAGTTATCTCGTGGACAACGCCCTGACCTTCGCGGGCGCGCTGCGGCTCGGGCCGAAGGTCGTCACCGGCGAATACAAGATCAACTATCTGCGCCCGGCCGTCTCCGGAACGCTGATGGCGCGTGCTCGCGTCGTCCATGCCGGCATGACGCAGGCAACCTGCCAGTGCGACGTGTTCGTCACCGATGGCGGCGCCGAGCGGCTCGTCGCGGTCGCGCAGGGCACGATCACGCGCATCTCCGAAGGCGTTGCGGCGGAACCCGTCTATCACGCCTGAACTTTTCGAATCCCGTCGTCCGAAACGAAAAACCTCGCCGCGGCGAGGTTTTTTGTCGTTGCTGCGGGCCGATTACTGCGCCGCGACGGTCTTCTGCGTCTGCTCGCCGAGACCCTGAATGCCGAGCTTCATCGTCTGGCCGGCCTTCAGGAAGACCGGGTTCGGCTTCACGCCCATGCCGACGCCCGGCGGCGTGCCCGTCGAGATGACATCGCCCGGCTGCAGGCTCATCACCTTCGACAGATACGCGACCAGTTGCGCGACCGTGAAGACCATGGTCTTCGTGTTGCCGTTCTGATAGCGTTTGCCGTCGACTTCGAGCCACAGATCGAGCTTCTGCGGATCCGCGACTTCGTCCTTCGTGACGAGCCACGGACCGATCGGGCCGAACGTGTCGAAGCCCTTGCCCTTGTCCCATTGCGTGCCGTGTTCGAGCTGCCATTCGCGCTCGGAAACGTCGTTGATCACGCAATAGCCCGCGACGTAATCGAGCGCGTTGGCTTCATCGACATACTTCGCTTCCTTGCCGATGACCACGCCGAGCTCGACTTCCCAATCGGTCTTCACCGAGTTGCGCGGGATTTCGACGTCGTCGTTCGGGCCGCAGATCGCGCTCGTCCATTTGTTGAAGATGACCGGCTCGGTCGGCACCGGCAGATTCGATTCGGCGGCGTGATCCGCGTAGTTCAGGCCGATGCACACGAACTTGCCGACGCGCCCCACGCACGGTCCGATGCGCGGATTGCCGTCGACGACCGGCAGCGTCGCCGGATCGGTCGCGCGCAATTTGGCCAGGCCCGCTTCGGTCAGCGTCGCGCAGGCGATGTCATCGACGACCTTCGACAAGTCGCGAATCTGGCCTTCGGCGTCCAAGAGACCCGGTTTTTCCTGACCCTTGGGGCCGTAACGAAGCAGCTTCATCTGATGTGATCCTCCTGGTTCCAAATAACGTGAGCGGTCGGTCAGTTCGACCAGCCGCCGTCGATGATGTGAATCTGTCCCGTCGTGAACGACGATTCGTCGGAGCCGAGATACAGCGCGAGCGCCGCGATTTCTTCGGCGCGGCCGACGCGTCCCATCGGCTGGCGCGCGACGAACGCGGCCTGCACCTGATCGACGCTCGCGCCCTGCGCCTTCGCCTGCTCCGCGATGCGGTCCTTGAGCGACGGCGATTCCACCGTGCCCGGACAGATCGCGTTGCAGCGAATGCCGCGCGTGACGAAATCGGCGGCGACGGATTTCGTGAGGCCGATCACCGCCGCCTTCGACGCGCCGTACACGAAGCGGTTCGGCACGCCCTTCACGCTCGATGCCGCCGACGACATGTTGATGATCGAGCCGCCGCCTTTTTCCAGCATCTTCGGCAGGAACGCGCGAATCGTCCGATACATCGCCTTCGCGTTCAGATCGAAGGCGAAGTCCCAGTCTTCCTCGCTCGCCTCCAGAATCGAGCCGGCGTGCACATAGCCCGCGCAGTTGAAGAGCACGTCGATCGCGCCGATCTCGCCGGCCAGCGCGTTGATCGCCTGCGGGTCGCGCACATCGAGCTTGCGCACTTCGAAGGGCTTGCCTTCGAGCGATTGCGTGCGGATGTCGGTGGCGATCACGCGCGCGCCCTGTGCCGCGAACAGTTCGGCGGTCGCGAGCCCGATGCCTTGCCCCGCCGCCGTGATCAGCGCGGTCTTGCCTGCCAGTCTTTGTACCATCTACTGCTCCAGTCGGAAGTGTTTTTGAGACATGCCGGGTATATCAGCCGTTTCTTAGGCGATAGAAGGCGCGGGCGTTCGCGCCGAAAATCGCGTCCTGCTGCGCCTTTTCGAGATGTGACGTGAGATTGCGCGCCGTGTCGTGCCACGCCGCGTAGCTGCCATTCATGTCGAGCACGGGCCAGTCGCTACCCCACATCAGCCGTGCATATCCGAAATGTTCGAGCAGATGCGCGACGTAGGGTTTCAGCGTTTCGTCGGTCCAGTTCGGGTTCGCTTCGGTCGCGAGTCCGGACAATTTGCAATGCAGCTTTTGCGGCAGTTTCGCGAGTTGCGCGATGCCATCGGCCCACGGTTGCCAGCCCACGTCGATGCCGTCGCGGATCGGCGGCTTCGCGCCATGATCGACGACGATTCTTAGTTCTGGATATCGCTCGACGAACTTCACGAGCGACGGCACATGCCGCGCGAAGATCAGCGCGTCGAAGGCGAGATCGAGATCGATCAGACGCTCGATCGCGTCCTTGCGCGGCGCGTGCTCGATCCACGTATCGTCGGGCAAGTCCTGAAGCATCGGGCGCACGGCCTTGAACTTCGGCTCGCGCGCGAGTTCGTCGATGATCGCCGCGGCATCGGCCGAATCGAGCGGCACCCAGCCGACGACGCCCGCGATCGAATCGTCGCTGCGCGCGAGATCGAGCAGATAGCGCGTTTCGTCGACCGTCGGCGCGGCCTGCACGACAACCGTTTTCTGAACGCCGGCCGCCTTGCGCAGCGGCGCGAGATCGTCGGGACCGAACACGCGATACAGCGGCTTCATGTCGGGCGTGAGCCAGCCATAGTCGCCGCGCGCGGGATCCCAATAGTGTTGATGCGCGTCGATGTTCACATTCGATGTCATCGCGGCACCGGTGCATTCGCATGAAGCAGACCTTCCGCGCGCAACGCGTCCCACAGCGCGGACGGAACCGGCGTCGCGAACGATGCAGCATTCTCGCGCACTTCGTCCGGCGTGCGCGCGCCCATCAGAACCGTGGCCACAACTTTATGCGCATAAGGAAACTGGATGGCCGCCGTCGACAGCGCAACGCCATGCGCGCGACATACGCGTTCCAGCTTGCCGACGCGCTCGACGACGTCCTTCGGCGCATCGCCGTAATTGAACTTGAGATCGCCATGCGCGTTGGCATCGAGACCACGCGCGAGAATGCCCGAGTTGAACGCGCCACCCAGCAAAATACTCACGCCGCGCTTCTCGCATTCGGGCAATAAATCATCGAGCGTGTTTTGCTCGAGCAGTGTGTAGCGGCCGGCGAGCAGCGCACAGTCGATGTCGAATTCGGCCATCGCTTCCATCACTGCCGCGCCTTCGTTCACGCCGAGGCCGACCGCTTTCACGCCGCGCGATTGCTTCAATTCTTCGAGCGCGCGGAAGCCGCCTGCATCGGTCAGTTGCTTCCAGTAGTGCGCGTTCTTGTCGCCGTGCGTCACGCGGCCGATATCGTGGATCAGCACGATATCGATATCGGTCATGCCGAGCCGCATCTGACTGTCTTCGAATGAACGAAGGATGCCGTCGTAGGTGTAGTCGTAAATCGCCTGAAACGGCAGCGGCGCGGCCCAGCCTTCCCTGCCGTCGTCGGGCGTCGTGCGCGGCACGAAGCGGCGGCCGACTTTCGTCGACAGCACGAAATCGCCGCGCGGATAACGCCGCAATGCATCGCCGAGCCGATGCTCCGCTTTCGTGTGGCCGTAGTGCGGCGCCGTGTCGAAGAAGCGGATGCCCGCCTGCCACGCGGCATCGACGGTCGCGCGCGCCTCGTCTTCCGTCAGCTCGTGATACAGACCGCCGAGCGGCGCGGTGCCGAGCGACAACGCGGTGACTTCCAGCGACGTGCGGCCAATCCTGCGTCGACGTGAAACTGCCTCTTGCGCTTCTGCGGTCATCTGCAAACCCCGAATGATTTAGAGATGGCGAAACTCAAGCCGCCACAGTAACGCGTCGCGCGGCGCTCGGCAAACACGCGGGGCCGACCGGCTCGAAGGTTTTGTAAGTCAGGATGAACTCCTGATGCCCGAGCGCCTCCGACTTCGACGCCGCGCCCGCCGCCACCGCAACGGTCACGTCGACGATCTCGCGGCCCACCTCGTCGAGCGTCGCGCGGCCCTCGAGGATGCGGCCCGCGTCGACGTCCATGTCGCCGGACAGATTGCGATACGTCGACGGATTCGCGCAGACCTTGATGACGGGCGATATCGCCGAGCCGACGACCGAGCCGCGCCCCGTCGTGAAGAGAATGACGTGACAGCCGCACGCAATCAGCTCGCCGATCTCCGCGTTGTCGCTGATATTCGGAAAGCCGAAGCGCGGCTCGCCATCGGGCACGACATCGAGCAGATAGAGACCGCCGGTCGGCGGAATATCGCCCGGCTTGATGATGCCGACGATCGGCGACGCCCCGCTCTTCGAATATGCGCCGAGCGATTTCTCTTCCTGCGTCGTCAGTCCGCCGTCCGCGTTGCCGACCGAGAACGAGCCGTGGCCCATCGTCGTGTAATAGCGCGCGGCCTTTTGCACGCATTCGACGATGGCATCGCCCAGTTCGGCCCGCGCCGCGCGCCGCTTCATGTGGAATTCGCAGCCGACCAACTCGCCCGTTTCCTCGAAGATGCACGACGCGCCTTGATCGATGAAAGCATCGAACGCGCGCCCCACGGCCGGATTCGCCGTGATGCCGCTGGTGCCGTCCGAGCCGCCGCAGATCGTCCCGACGATCAGTTCGTCGAGCGCCATCGGCACTTTCTGTTGAGCCGCGAGCGTCGCGCGCGCCTCGCGCACCCAGTCGAGACCGTTCTGGATCGTGCTGCGCGTGCCGCCTTTTTCCTGAATCGTGAGCACGGCGGCGGGACGGCCGCTCGCGCGCACGACATCGGCGAGATAGTGCTTGTTCATGCTCTCGCAGCCGAGCGACACGAACAGCACCGCACCTACGTTCGGATGCGTGCAGATGCGCTCCAGCATCTTTTCGGCGTAGCTATTGGGATAGCAGCCCGGAAAGCCGATCAGATGCACGGGCGGTTCGACTTGCGGATCGAAGGAATCGAAATCATCGAACGATGGACGGAAGTGCGCGACGATCTCGCGCGCAACGTGATGCGCGCATTCGACGAGATACGCCACCGCGACGACATTGCGGATGCCTTTGCGGCCATCCGCCCGGAGATAGCCCTGCAGTGCGGAAGTGTCCATGGAAGTGTTCAGTGCTGCACGTAGGCGTGTGCGGCATCGTGCGTGTAAGTGGGTAGGTAGTCGCTTTCCAGGTTGTGCGTATGCAGATGCTCGCCGCGCGCGACATCGACGCTTACGTGGCCGATGATCGCGCCATAACGCAGTACCTTTTCGTCCTTCGACAACGCGCGCCGCGCGATCTTGTGCGCAAGCTCGATGGTCGTCACGAGCGTGACAGACTCGCCTTCGATCATCAGCGTCTCGCCAGCGGGCAGGCGCGCGGCGGCGATCAGGCAGTTGTCTTCCGGACTGAGAAGAATCAGGCGCGGATCGGTGGTTTCTTGCATCGTCGATCTCAGAAGGAGGATTGCGCCGAACGTCCAAAGCAAGTCGCCGCGGGAAAACGTGGATGCAACGATTCATCAGTGAACGTAATATTCATAGACGCACCAGTCGAAGTCAACAATGACGCAACCCGGATCGATCAGTGATTTCCCTAGCCGGCGCATGCGAATGGGATCGCGCTCCCTGACGGAAGGCTTAAACTCGCGCGAATTCATGAACCAACTCAGACAGCACATGGACGTGGAAGACAACGACGCCGATCGTTATCGCGCGCCCGCGCTCGATAAAGGGCTCGATATTCTCGAATTGCTTTCGGAACAGAAGTCGGGCCTCACGCGTGCGGAAATCACGAAGATGCTCCGGCGCAACGCGAGTGAGATGTATCGGATGCTGGAGCGGCTGGTCGCGCGGCAGTACGTTGTGCGCTCGCCCGAAGGCGATCGTTATTCGTTGAGCCTGAAGCTGTATGCGCTCGCGCATCGGCATCCGCCGATGAATCGGCTCATCGCCGAGGCGCTTCCGGCGATGCAGCGATTCGCAGATGCAGCCGAGCAATCCGTGCATCTCGTCGTCTACGATCGCGGAAATTTGCTCGTCATCGCGCAAGTGGACGGCCCCGGCACGTGGGGCATTTCAGTGCGGCTCGGCTCGCGCGTCGGGTTGATCGACACGGGCTCCGGCCGCGTCATGCTCGCGTTTCAGACCGACGAACAGCGCGAACACATGCTCGCCGAGCATACGAAGGTCAAAGGCGAACTCGCGGTCGATCGCGCCGTGCTCGACGCCGACTACCGGCGAGTTCGCGAACTCGGCTATTCGCAAAAGGATAGCCAGCAGACTTTCGGCGTGACGGACGTGACGTATCCGCTGCTCGGGCCGTCCGGCCAGGCGATCGCCGCCCTCACCTGCCCGTACCTGCGGCGCATCGACGAATACGTGGCGCCGTCGATCGAAGACGTCACGTCCTTGCTGAAAAATGCAGCCGCGTCGCTTTCGATGACGCACGACTGAATGGCGCACGCTTCGCGCGTTAGAATGGCGGCCCTCTCAAAAAGACGGCGCGCCGCGATGGCGTGCCGCCGTATACAATCCGACGCATTCCCGATGGCGAAACTCCTTTCCGACTCCGAATTCCTCCGCTTCACCGAACTGCAGCAAAAACAGGCGAACTTCACGATCACATCCGAAGAAGCCGACGAACTGCGCGAGATTGTCGCCCGCGCGCAAAAGAAACGCGACGATCGCGCGGCCGCGATGCAGGCGATCGAAACGTATATCGCGCAGTTCGACATCACGCCCGACGAGCTTTTTTCGGCCGAGCAGATCGGCGATGCGGCACGGACATTCGGCCTGATTCCCGCCGCGAAGAAGGAGCGCACGCTGCCGCCGCAACTGACGTACAACGGCAAGCCGTATCAGTGGACGTCGCGCGCGCTGCCCGACGACATTCGCGTGCCGCTCTTCGATGCGTTCACTTCGGGGCAATCGGTGAAGCCGTTCATCGCGACGTTGAAGGACACGTCGCGATGCGCGTTGACAATCGCGCGCCTCGAAAAGGAAACGGGCAGTTTGTACGCCGAAGCATTGCTCGACGAGCTTTCGCTGTCGCGCGCCCAGATCGACGACGCGCTCGCCAAATTCGCGGCTTAATCGCCGCGCGGCTGTGACGGCGCATCGCACAGCCGCATCCTGAAACCGACGACGCCCGGGTCGTCGGTCTTCGTCACTTCGAAGCCGGTGTTGCGTGCGAGCGCGATCATGCCGGCGTTCTCGCGCAACGCCTCGCCGACCATCCAGCGGGTGCCGCGCTGTCTCGCGTAGTCGATGATGCGCGACAGCAGCAGCGAGCCCAATCCCCTGCCCTTCATGTCCGAGCGCGCGGCGACGGCGAATTCCGCGGTCTCGTTGTCCGGATCGGCGATCGCGCGCGCGACACCGAGCGTCTCGCCCGTGCCGTCACCGTTCGCTCGCGTGACGATCAGCGCCATTTCGCGGTCGTAGTCGATCTGCGTCATGCGCGCGAGTTGCGAATGATCGAAGTTACGGACAGCGCCAAAGAAGCGCAGGCGCAAATCCTCGGCGGTATTGGCCGCGACGAACGCCGCGTGCGCTTCTTCGTCTTCGGGACGAATCGGCCTCACGGTGACGCGCATGCCGCGCCAGTCGAGCGTCTCTTCGAGGCAGCGTGGATACGGCACGATCGCCAGCGGCTTGCGATGCGCGCCGAGCGTGAGTTGCGGTTCGTGAACGGCGACTGAATCGCGCGTCACGCGCAACGTGAGACGCAGCGCAACGATTTCTTCGATATAGCAAACGAGTTGCGATAACGCCGTCAGCGCATTGAGCAGCGACTCGGCGGGCAGTTCGCGCGAACGCGGCGAGCGCATGACGAGATCGCGCGAAAGCACTGGATTGAGCGGCGGCAAGGCAAACTCGTGAAGTGCGTCGGCAAGGCCGAGCGCGCCTTCGGCCTTGAATTCGAATACCGGACCGAACACGCGATGGTTGAGCAGGCGCGTCTGAATTTCGACGGCATCGCTCGTAAGCGAGTCGGGCGGCCCCGGTTTCACCGAGATGCCGAAACGAGCGAATACGCGCGCCGCACGTTCGCCATTCAATTCGGCGATGCCGTTTGCGAGCGCCGTGCGAATCTCGTTGTGCGCGGCGTCGATGTCTTCGGGAATATTCGCGGGGAGGCCGTCGGGCGTTTGCATCAAGAGTTCGCGGCCCTGCCGGAAATCGACGAGCCGGGCAAAACCGCGCGCCAGCCGATGCGGCGTCGTGTGCACGGGAATGCCGTTCGCGTGCAACTCGTCGCGCGTGGCGGCATCGACACAGCCGAAAAAGCACGCGAGCAATCCGCGATATGCGTGACGTCGCTCGGCAATCAACGTGCGGGCGACTTCGGCGACGGGCGCGCTATGCGTCGGCGCATGCACGACGAACACTGTGCCGGTCTCGCGATGCGATGCGAGCGCTTCGAGCGCCGCGCCGAAATCCGCGGGCGTGGCGTCGTCGCCGAGAAGAAGTGGATTGCCCGCGCGAGCGCGAGGCAGCGCGGCGGCGACGGCGTCGCGCGCGGCGATCGGCCATTGCGCGAGGTCGTCGCCGGCTGCGCCAAAGGCGTCCTGGGCAAGTGCTGCGACGCCGCGGTCGCTTGTGATGACAGTTGCGACATCGCTTGTCGCGACGCGGCCGATGCCCAAGGTCTCGATCTCATCGAGCAGATCATCGAGCGAATCGACGCGGACGAGTCCGGCACGGCGGAAGGCCGCGCCGTAGAGGCGGTCGAAAGGGTCATCGCGACCCGTGCGCAGCACGAGCACCGGTTTGTTTCGCGCGGCGGCGCGCGCGGCGGACATGAATTTGCGCGCCGACCGAACCGTTTCGATGGCGAGCAGAATCGCACGCGTCGATGCATCGCTTGCAAGGAAATCGAGGATGTCGCCGGAATCGACGTCGGCTTCATCCCCGAGCGCGACGATTCGCGAGAAGCCGAGTCCGCGAGCACGCGCCCATCCCAGTACGCCGTTCGTCAGCGCGTTCGATCCCGACACCCACGCGACGCCGCCCGATTTGACACTGCATGCGGGCGCGCCGAGACATGCGCCGATTGCCGGCGTGACGACGCCGAGACTGGCAGGTCCGATCACGCGCACAAGAAAAGGCCGGGCGGCGGCGAGCGTACGAACGGTCCATTCGTCGGCGTCCGCTGCGGAAGACTCTCCGCGTTGCTTCGCTTCGCCGACGATCACGACGGCTTTCGTTCCGCGTCGGCCGAGGCGCTCGATGAGGTCCGGCCAAGTGTGCGGTCGCGTGCAAATCACGGCAACGTTCGGCGCTTCCGGTAACGCGTCGACGTCGCGGTACACGGTTTCGCCGGTCAGCGAGTCGTATTTTGGATTGACTGGCCAAAGAGAACCTGTGAAGCCAGCGCATTGCACACGCGCCCAGACCATCTGGCCGATGCTGCCTGCACGCGAGGAAGCGCCGACGACAGCGATCGACTTCGGCGCGAACAGGGTGTCCAGGTTGCGAACGGTCATGGAGGCTCCGGCATAGGCGCAGTTGTGTCAGCGCCTAGGATAGGCGATTTCGTTTTGCAGGTGATGACTGGCGTCCAGGCCACCGAGGGAGTGCGACTTTATGCGCATAAAGGCGAGGCGGCGGTGCTTGTAAGACCCGCCTCGCCATAGGATGGCGGCGGCTTTATGCGCATAAGGTCGGGCACTTCCGACGCCGGCGCCGCCGGCCGGACAAGGACTTTATGCGCATAAACCTCGGCCGAACGGCTAACGCGAGTCAGTTGTTGCGGAATATCACTGGAAAAACAACAACGACAATGTAGAATTCAACGGACTTCAAAATACGGAGTGGAACGTGGCGGCGGAAATCATAGCGATCACGCAACAAAAGGGCGGCGTCGGCAAAAGCACGATTGCGATGCATCTCGGTGCGGCCTTTCACGAAAAGAAGAAGCGTGTGCTCGTAGTCGACGCCGATGGTCAGAACACGCTGATCCATTGGTCAAGCGCCGCATCGGATGACGCAAGCGGCATCCCGTTTCCAGTCGTCAATCTCTCGGAGGCCGGCGGGCAGATTCATCGGGAAATCAAGAAGTTCGTCAACGACTACGACATCATCGTCGTGGATTGCCCGCCGTCGATCACCGAGAAGGTATCTGGCGTCGTGTTGCTGGCGGCGAGCGTCGCGGTGATTCCGACTTCGTCATCGCCGGCGGACTATTGGTCGAGCGTCGGCCTTGTCAAGCTCGTTCAGCAAGCGCAGGTGATGAACGAAGATCTGCGCGCCGTCTTTCTGCTCAACAAGACCGAAGAAAAGCGCATGCTCACGCGCGAACTCAAGGTTGCGCTCGAAGAGCTCGGCTTTCCCTTATTGAAAACGCAGATCCCAACGCGCGAGTGTTACAAGCAGGCGATGGCGCTTGGACAGACCGTGCTTCAAATGAGCGATCGCGGCTCGCGCCTCGCAGCGGCGGAAATCCGCTCGGTCGCGGACGAGATCCTCGACATGCTCTCCTGACTTTATGCGCATAAAGGACCCTGAATGAAACCGTCCCAATTTGCCAAGGGCTTCAAGGCTCGGCCCGACACGACGAGCAGCGAGAAGCGCACTGCGCTGGATCGTCTGAATGCGATCGATGGCATCGTCGACATTCAACATGTGGGGCAGGCCGCCGCGAACGGCCGATCGAGCGCCTTCGTGGCCGACGAGCCGGGCGACATCAACGCCGGACCTGAGTCCGATGAATATCGTGCGTGGCGCCGTGCAAACCGCTACACGGCCGGACAGATAATCGAGTTGCCGCTCAAGTCGATCAAGCCCAGCCCGTTCAACCCGCGCCATTTCTATCTGAAGACGTCAATCGCGGAATTGGCCGTCAATCTGGCGAAGCAGGGCCAGCAACAGGCGATTCACGTCATTCCCGATTACGAGAATCCGGGAACGTTCTTCGTCAGCGATGGCGGTCGGCGCGTGCGAGCACTGAAAGAGGCAAACAAGGAAACCGTGAAGGCAGTGGTCGTCGATCTGCCGATCGGCATTCAGAGCTACAAGCTCGGTTATGACCTGAACGTTCAGCGCGACTCGCAGACTGTTTTCGACAACGCCGTGGTCTGGCGACGCTTTCTCGACGAACAGCATTTCCAGAGCCAGCGCGAACTGGCGGATCACCTCGGGCTGGACGAATCGACGATCGCCGTCGCTTTGTCGATCGCGAAGCTTCCTGAGAACGTCATGCACGAGATGGTTGCGCGGCCGGACCGATTCGGCTCGAACATGGCCTATCAGATCGTGCGCTATCACGCCGCGCGCGGCACCGACGCCACGCTGCGGCTGATCAACAAGATCACGTCGGATGACCTGAGCACGCGGCAGGTCGCCGATATCGTCAAGGGCCGCGCGAACGCTCAGGAAGCGCCGAAGACGCCTGGCCGGCAACGCTATGCGCGGCGCCTCGAAATCAAGCTGGACGGCGTCGCAGTCGGCGATCTGAAGTCATACGGCGAAGATCGTCTCGAGTTGCGTTTGCGCGGCTTGTCGCGCGAGAAGCGCGATGAGCTACTGCATCAGATCGAACTGATGCTTCAGCCTGTCGAGACCAAGAAGTAAATGCACACGATGGCCGCCGAGATCATGGACCGGCGGCCATTTTCGAATCGGACGTTTTCGGTTGCGCGCGGAGACTTTAGCGCGATTGACTGAGCGTAAATGCCAGCAAGTCGCCATCGGTCGGCTCGCCCCACGTCTTTCGCGCCAGCCAGTCGAAGAAGGATGTTTCCGCCAGCTTCGAATCCAGTCCGCGCTTGCGCCAGTCGTCGCGCATGTGGGCACCGAGCCCCGGCAAAACGTCTTCCTCGAAGGATTGACGCGCGACCTCCCGTTCTTCCTCACCTTGCTCGTCGTACAGCACGCGCGCTTCCTTGCGGCGGTACGCCGAGAATTCGCTCAACAAGCGGGCTTTGAGATCGTCGGCGGCAGCCGGCGTGCGGGAGGCCGTACCGCTCGTTGCCGGGGGCAGCGCTTCTACCGGTGGCGCGTAGCCCTTTTTGAGCGCGTCCTTGAAAAGCGCCGCGCCGCTGCGAACCGGCGGCAAAGTCGTGCTGCGCATGCGCTGTTCGGTCATCTGCAACGCCGCGCGGATGCGGTTTTCTTCGCTGTCGGCATACAGCGTCTGCGCGTCCTTGAGCGGAATGCCAATCTTCACCATCCGATCCACCAACGTGCTGTCGAAGACGTTCGGATGTTCGTCCAGCGCGAGCATCGGCTGCTTTTGTTCGGTCACGCGGAACTGAATCTCAGCCACGCGGCGCCCTTCGCGGTGTTCCACCAGTTCGACGAAGATATTGGTCACCGCATTCACCTCGGCGATTGCGGGCCGCAGATAATCGCGTTTGAAGTATTTGTATTCGCGCTTGGCTTCGTCGCCGGCTTCGGTATCGGGCGTTCCTGAAAGAATAGGCCGCCACCATTCCCACGTCTCGCGCATCGTCAGATGGCTGGGATTCGTGAGATAGCGAACGCAAATTTCATAGAGTGCGAGGCCGGCGCTGCTGCGCAACTGACTCTGGAATTGCAGGCTCAGGCGCGCATACTGCACAGGATCCAGCAGCTTCTTTTTGATTTTCGGCGCGAATGAAAATTCGACCCAGACGCGGCGCGTCGTCGGATCTTCGAGGATTTCGGCGTCGGCGATCAGCGTCGATATGCCCCACTTGCGACCCGGCTTCTGACTCGATGTGCCGGTGCTCCATTCGACCTGCACCGACACCATGCGACGCAAATGCTCCTTCACGAGCGCAGTGTCGTTCGAGTCGAACGCCGAATTTGCGACGATATCCGACAGCAGCGCGCGATACGTGTCACCGGAGTCGTCGGCTTGTTGAGCAACGGCTAGCAGCACATTGAACAACTTTCTGGTGAGCAGCGTGATCTTGCCGCTTTTCGGCTGAATCGCAATGGCCTCGACTGCCTTGCGCAGTTCCGCCGAACTGGGGCTGACGACATCGGTTTTCTTTGCGCGCTTGGTGGCCATGAAATGGTCAAGATCGATATTGCGAGCAAGGATACCGATTGGGGTGAAGCCCGTCTATAGGGACACCCTCACCACACAGGGGTGATTGCCAGACAGACAGCACGGCTCACTGCGGTGCGCTCCCGAAAACACTCACCGCTCACCGATCGAGGGTATCTTTTAGCTGTAGTGTCCACGCGGGTAAACGGATTGCGACGGTTTTTCGGCGCCATCCGGGAGCTAAAGCAGTCTCCCGAATAGGCTCACCTTAAAAATTTTTCGGCTCGTTGAACGACGTGTGGCGCGGCAGAGACAGCCGAAAGTCCGTCCTTCTCCGCTTCGGCCGCGCATCGGTGCGGTGCAAAGTTATAACGGCGCGCACTCACTTCAAAAGATCGGCATCGACAGGTCCCGAAAAGTCTCACCTCATCGAGTTTTCTTCAACCCGATCGCCGCCGTTCAGCCCCGTTCTACGGGCTTCGCGCCGCCTATGGCCCCCGAAAACTATCACTTTTGACCTGCTGCACGTCATATCGCCTGTCCCGCAAATGCTCACCCTGCTGCGTCCTGCAAAGCCTCACCTTTTTTCCGTCGTCGCTCAAAAATGGTGCTCTCCCAGGCACTTATCTCGCTTTCGACACAAAACGTGAAGAAGGTGGCTCCCGTAAATCCTCACCGACGGTTTCTTGGCACTATCCCGCACCGACGCTCCTAGCTCCCGCATTCCCTCACCATACCGTGTTTCCGCTAAACGCAACGACAGACCATCCTGGTCTATCCACTTGTTTCTAATATGTTTTTTCATGCGCGCGATTTCTCATCTAGTGCAGCGACAGTTCTCGTACAGCGCGCGTGATCCCGGATTTCCTCACCATGCGAGGCGCATGACAGGGAAGATGCACTGAAAAAGCAGGCGCAGACACTCCTGGAAAGGCTCACCTTAGACGCTCTCACCGGCCCTGCGAGCCCATCCAGGAAGAGACCACGGCTGCACCGAGACGTGCATCTTCCATTTCGCTCCCGGAAAAGCTCACCTCAGACATCGGCAGATGAAAATTTCAGCGAAAAGCAGCCTTCGCCCCCGAAAACGCTCACCTTTCTCTCGGAAATTACCCTGAAAACCCTCACCGATCGGTAAGCGTTACCCGAATCGACTCCAAAATGGTGCGATTCGAATGCTCCCGAAAATTCTCACCGAACGAAGCCGACAGACCAGGGGGGGCGCCCTCGGAAATCAACGCGTTAGCGTGCGCGTGCCCCGAATAAGCTCACCCATCATTTTGGAACCTCCCCGAACCCGCTCACGATTCTTCCCGAGAGCCCTCACCGATCATCCCGAAGCCCGTCACCGTTCGCTCCCGCAGAGTTTCACCATAGTTCCCGTACAATCTCACCTGACGTCCGGCAGAGCCTTATCCGATAAGGGTTCTGGCTGGCGTTAACGATGTTAACAAGGTTCAAAGGTGTTAACTTCTAATACTCTCTAGCGGTGCAGTGTTTTGCACGCAGTAATCAGAAAAATGAAAAGCTGCGTGAAACAGACACCCATGGCGCGTATGGGACTAAAATCCGCGACAAATCATCGACTTGCAGCGGTATCTTCAGGATGTTTCACGACGGCGGACATGTGTACCATGCCAAGTTGTCGAAAACGGCCTAAATGCTCTGTTATCGACGTTGGTGTCAATGATCGAACGAAAAACATAACGATCAACACGTAAAACGTTATGATCATCATGTTGAACTGCTAGATTTTCGCCATGGATCAATCTACTCGCGACACGCTGCGCCAAGAAATAGAAGCGATGCGCGCCACCGGCGCACGGCGGCAAGACCTCTCTCAACACGCCTGCAAGCGACTCTTCTTCGACCTGGGCGTTCGGCCCTCGGTTACGACTGTCCGCGAACTGACTCAAACCGGCAGCGCAAGCGACATCCCCAAGGACATCGAGGCGTTCTGGGCCGGTCTGCGTTCGACGTTGCGCGTTCGCATCGACGCTGGGGCGATGCCGGAATCATTGCAGGAACGTGCCGGCGAACTGCTGGCGGCTTTATATGACGAGGCTCAAACGGCCGCGCGTGCCGCCCTTAACGAGGAAAAGGCCCGTCTGGACATGGCCATCCAGGCCGCGCAAGCCCAGGCTCGCGATGCCGATATTCGTCGCGAGGCGATCGAGCGGGCTCAGCAGCGTGCCGAGGCGCGCGCCGAAGCAGGCGCTGCTCAGATCGCGGCGCTGGAAGCCGAATTGAAGACGCTGCGCAGTCAAGGCACAGACGCTCAGGCGGGCTTGCGCGAAGTCATCGCCCGATGGGAGAAGGAGAACGAGACGCTCTCGGCGCGTCTGCAGCAGGAGCAGGACGCTGCGGCACGGCTGCGCGACCGCATCGACGAGCTTCAAAACGAGCTGCGCCACAGCACCGAGCACTACGCTCAGCAGATCAAGGACGCGGTCAAGGAGGCCGAACGGCGCGTGCATCCGATGCTCGTCGAACTCGACTCCCTGCGCGGCATGGCCGCCACCTATCAGACCAGCGCACGCGAAGCGAGTCAGAAGGAATTCGATTTCATTCAACAACTTAGCGCAGCCCGAAGCCGCGCCGACCGGCTCGAGTCGCAAGTGCGGGCGCAGTCCGACGAAATCGATGCGCTAGTTCTCGAGCGCGATGCACGGCGGGTTCAATCCTGTGCGAGCGCGGAAGTCGGCGCGTTGATCGCGTCGCTGGCGGCGCAGGGGCGCCTCACTTCCGCCGAGATCGCCCGCCTCGGCACGCAGATTGACGCGCACGTCGCCGCGCCAACTTCCTGTCCGGCGTGCGAGGCTGGCGAACCGGAACTGCAGCGCCACGAAGACGAATACGAGCTTTCCTGCCCGAACTGCGAGCGCACGTCCGGGGCCACGGCATCGAAGCTTGCGGCCGTCGACGAATTTATCCGGTCGGCGCGCGTCAGCACCTCGTAATCGCGCGTCGAGTGAGCGCCGGCGTTAAAGGTGAGGGTTTTCGGGATCGTCGACGGACATGTGCCGTTCCCCGTCGGCGCGCGCGTGAGCAATGTCACGCTCCCGTATTTGCTCACCCATCCATTCTTGCCAGGCACGATGCAGCCGGTGAACCGAGATCGTCTGCTGGAATCCGAGCCACTGGCCGACGCGATCGGGGTCCGTGCCATCCTCGAACAACTCCGCCGCGTACGTGTTGCGCAAGGTCTGCGGACTTGCGCGCGCGACGCGCGATGCCGCTATCCCGGATGCGGCCACGACGGCGTCGATCGCGCGCAGCATCGTCGCCTTGTGCATGGAGCGTCCCGTCGGTGCTGCCGGGAATAGCAATTCGCCTGCAAGGCCAGCCGTCTTGCGCTCGCTGATCCAGTTGTCGAGCAGTTCGACCGCGAACGGAGCGAGCCGCGCCTGCCGGATCAGCAGCGGATTCGACGCGTCGACGGTCACGTAAGGCGCGCCGGCCGCGTAGCAATCGACGGTCAATTGCGCCGCTTCGCCCGTTTTCACGCCTGCGCCGAGAAAGACGGCGACCAACGCCCGGTCGCGCCGCTCGCGCCAGCGCTGCCCGGCCGGCAAGGCGCCGATCGGAGAAAACAGATGCGCGACGAGCAGCGCGCGCTCATCGTGGGTGAGAAAGCCCGTCGGCTCGTTGTCGCGTGCCTTGCGCCATG
This sequence comes from Caballeronia sp. LZ008, assembly GCF_031451435.1. NCBI lineage: Bacteria > Pseudomonadati > Pseudomonadota > Betaproteobacteria > Burkholderiales > Burkholderiaceae > Caballeronia > Caballeronia sp. LZ008. The sequence goes on from NZ_JARUXK010000004.1 coordinate 137,445, forward strand.
CCGCGTCGCCGTCCTGAGCGATGAAGCGCGCCGGATTCGTCGCCGCCGAGTCCACTTCCCGAACGTGATCCAGCACGCGCTCGATCAGCCGCAGATACCGCATGCGCTGCGGGCGTCGGATGTCCAGTTGCGCGACGAACTGTTCGATGACCGGACGTTGCACCGTATGCAGCGTCGCGCGTTTGGTGGCCAGCCACTCGAGAAAATTTCCCCATTGCGCGCGATACACATCGGCCGATGACGCCCTGAACGATTGCTGGGCGAGCCATGCATCGAACGCGGCGTGCGGGTCCGCCTGCCAGTCGGCGCGCTGTTGGTCGAAGAGATCGGAAGTGTTCGGCATATTGTTCGAAGGCGCGTTGCGCGCTGTATTGCACTGCGCACAGGGTCGGGCTTCGGGCGCGCGACGTCAAGCGCGTGTGTCCGCCAAAGTGTCGATAACTGTCTTGGCGGGCGTGCGTTTCGTCGACTACTGTCGTCTATACGGCTTCCTTCCATCCACGAACACAAGAGCAAAAAGGAGCGAGCGATGCCCCAGCAATCCTGGCAGGAACGTCGCGCGAATGGACGCGCCAGGCGCGAACGCACACCGCGGGCCGCGCAAGAGGCGATCGGCGATGTCGATCGCGATCCCATCGAGCTTCTGCGGACAAGCAGCAAAGGCCGCGTCGATGCGCTGATTCCCTTGCGTTACGGCCGCATGCTCGTTTCGCCGTTCACGTTTTATCGCGGCAGCGCGATCCTTCAGGCGCACGACCTGGCCGGCACACCGGACAGCGGCATCGCCATTCAGATCTGCGGCGACTGTCATCTTTCCAACTTTGGCGGCTTCGCAACGCCGGAGCGCGCGCTCATTTTCGATCTCAACGACTTCGACGAAACCGCGCCCGGTCCGTGGGAATGGGATTTGAAACGGTTGGTCGCGAGCTTCACGATCGCCGGCCGGCATCTCGGCCACGGCGATCTGGCTGCGGACGAGTTCGCGTTTGTCGCCGCGCGCAGCTATCAGACGCATCTGCGCGAGTACGCTGAAATGAGCGTGCTCGATCTCTGGTACGAGCGCATCACCTTCGATCGCATGTACCAGGCCGTGCAGAGCGAAGACGCGCGGCGGCGCATCAAGCGCGGCATCGAACGGGCTTCGCGCCGCACGCACGAAACGATGCTGCCGAAACTCGCCGACCGAACCGGCGACACGTGGCGCATTCGCGATGCGCCGCCTGCCGTGTTTCACATCCACGGCAAGAGCACGCTGATCGATAAGAACGACGGCTGGATGACGCTCAAAGCCAGTCGTGAAGATGCGCTCGCGACGCTCGTGCGCGATTATGTCGCGACGCTTACGCCGGAGCGCGCGAGATTGCTGTCGCAATTCAGCCTGCAGGATGTCGCGTTCAAGGTGGTCGGCGTGGGCAGCGTCGGCACGCGCTGCCTCATTTTGCTGCTCACGGATCATCACGACAAGCCGCTTTTCCTGCAGATGAAGGAGGCATCGACGTCGGTCGTCGCGAGATTCACGAAACATGCGAAGCACGCCGACGATATCAAACACGACGGGCACCGCGTCGTTCACGGACAACGTCTGATGCAGGCCGCCACGGACCCGTTTCTCGGCTGGGCGACGGGACCGCTCGGGCGCACGCTCTACATCCGCCAGTTACGCGACATGAAAATTTCCGCAGAACTCGATACTTTCAGCGACGACGTCTTTCGCGAGTACGCCGTGCTTTGCGGCTGGGCGCTTGCCCGCGCGCACGCGAAGTCCGGCGGATGCGCGCCGGAAATCTCGGGCTACCTGGGCAACAGCGATCGAATGGCCGACGTTCTAGTGCGCTACGGTCGCGCCTACGCGGATCAGGTGGAAAAGGACTACGAGGTGTTTCGCGTTGCGTGCCGGGACGGCAAGCTCGAATCGCGTTCGGATGCGGACATCGCGGCGGAGTTCGCGCCGTGAAACGATCCGCTGCGCGATGACATGAACCGGGGCACGCGGGTTCAGTCGCGTGCCGCGGGGATGCGTCAATGCGCAGCGCTGACTGCTCGTGGCCGATCCTGTCGCGATGCGCGCTCGTAGGCGTCTACGGCGAAGGCGAAAACGGCGGGCAAGGCATCCGAGGATGCAACGTCGACGACGTCATCGGTTTCGGGGAAATGAAAGTCATCGGGACGCGCGAACAGCTCGCGCAAGGCGGCTTCGTGTCGTCCCGCGAATCCGAGGTCCGCGACGGCCTCCGCCTCGATGGCATGCAACAGCCGCCAAGTCAGCGGCACTCCTTTATCGATGTAACGCCCCGCGATCTGACGCGTGATGCGCTCGAGGTCATGCACCGCGCGGGCGAACTGCCTTCTGCTCAGGTTTTCACCATTCGACTCCATGATCCACCCCTTCCAGCCGGTCTTATTGTACTGTACAAATATACAGTACTTGTTGCAATGAAAATAGCGTCGCGCGAGTCGAACCGGCTGTATGTGCGATTCCGCCTACGTGCGTTTCAGACATGCGCGGCTATGCGCGCCTGCCGACAAAGCGCATCGTTTAACCGTGCTTGGGAAACTCCTGAGCGGAACGCGCAGGCAGTTTCTGCGTTCGTTCGACGGCACCGCGCGGCCAACAGCGCTGCAAACCACGGGAGAACTGACATGAACAAGGATCAAGCCGAAGGCGTTGGCAAGCAGGTCAAGGGAAAGATCAACGAGGGCGTCGGCAAAATGACGGGGGACACGGCTCAGGAAGCCAAGGGCGACATGCAGCAAGCAGCCGGCAAGGTCCAAAAAGGCGTGGGCGATGCACGCGAGGATCTGAAGGACAGCGTGAAAAAGAACCCGTAAGACGGGCCAACCGGCGCCGCGACTCCGGCGCCGCTTTGAGCGGGACGTGCTCGATGCGCGTCCCGTTTTTATTGGCGGGCGCACGGCGGCGCGCCGACTTTATGCGCAAAAAGTTCCGGACGCTCAGCGCATCAGCCGTGGATGACGACGAGCAACGCCTTGGCCTCCGCGCGCCCGACATTCCGGATCGCGTGCGCCTCGTCCGCGGCATACCGCGCGGTTTCCCCCACCTTCAGACGACGCGTCGCACCCGACGCATCTACCTCAATGGAACCGTTCAGCACCGTGAGATGCTCGCGCGTTAACGGTTCGTGTGCATTCGACGTGAGCGCGGCGCCCGATTGCAGGGTAAGTTCGTACCACTCGAACTTGCCGGCGAGTTCAATCGGTCCCCACACGCGCAACTGATAGCCGCCGTTGTCTCCACTCAGGGTCGGTATTTCATGCAGCCCCGAAACGCGGATCGCTTCGGCGGGCCTTTGCTGCGCGAACAATTGGTCGAGGCTGATGCCGAGCGCATTGGTCAGTCGCCACGCGACGGCGATCGTCGGATTTGCCTTGTCGCGCTCGATCTCCGACAGCATCGACTTCGACACGCCGGCCGCGCGCGACAGATCGTCGAGGGTCAGCTTCCGTTCGCTGCGCAAGCGTTGAATGATCTCTCCGACGCGCGGCGGTGTTGCGCCTGCGCCCGCGAGATCGCCTGCTTTTCCCTCTGAACCCGTGCTTGCCATGAATCGACCAATCCCGTAAAGTGTTCGGCATATCGGAAATGCGTTCGAAATATCGAACATGTCCGATGCGATGGATGCACTATAACAGGGCTAAGGACGGCGCGCGCGAGTCACGAGGCGCGGATTGCATTGGCAGGCCCAGAACAAGGATTGCGATGAAAGACCGATATCTCTCCCATTTGCGTTCGACGCTCGACGAAATTCGCGCTGCGGGGTTCTACAAGACGGAGCGCGTCATCGCGAGTCCGCAGTCGTCGGACATTCGGCTCGCGAACGGCGCGGCGGTGCTGAACTTCTGCGCGAACAACTACCTGGGTCTTGCGGACGATCGCCGGCTCATCGAGGCCGCGAAGGACGGACTGGACGCCGATGGTTTCGGCATGGCGTCCGTGCGTTTCATCTGCGGCACGCAGACCGTGCACAAGGAACTCGAACAGGCAATCGCGCGTTTTCTCGAAACGGACGACGCCATTCTTTATTCGAGTTGCTTCGATGCAAATGGCGGCCTCTTCGAAACGCTGCTGACCGAAGAAGACGCGATCATCAGCGACGAACTGAATCACGCCAGCATCATCGACGGCGTGCGGCTCTCGAAGGCCCGGCGTCTGCGCTATAAGAACAACGACCTCGCCGATCTGGAAGCGCGTCTTCATGAAGCCGATGCAGCCGGCGCACGCTTCAAGCTGATCGCGACCGACGGGGTTTTTTCGATGGACGGCATTATCGCCAACCTTTCCGGCATCTGCGATCTCGCTGACCGTTACGGTGCGCTCGTCATGGTCGACGATTCCCACGCCGTCGGCTTCATCGGCGAGAACGGGCGCGGAACCCCGGAGCACTGCGGCGTGCTCGATCGCATCGACATCATTACCGGCACGCTCGGCAAGGCGCTTGGCGGCGCGTCAGGCGGCTATGTCGCCGCGCATAAGGAAGTCATCGATTTGCTGCGTCAGCGCAGCCGGCCGTATCTTTTCTCGAACACGTTGGCACCGAACATCGCCGCGGCATCGCTGAAAGTGCTTGAACTGCTCGCAAGCGACGAAGGCGCGACGTTGCGCCGGCGCGTCCGCGAGAACGGGGCGCACTTCCGCAAGGCGATGTCCGCGCTCGGCTTCGATCTTGTCCCCGGTGAACATCCGATCATTCCGGTCATGCTCGGCGACGCTCAACTCGCGTCCAAGATGGCTGATGCGCTGCTCGACGAAGGCGTCTATGTGATTGGCTTTTCCTACCCTGTGGTGCCGAAAGGACGCGCGCGCATCCGGACGCAGATGAGCGCGGCACACACGCCGGAACAGATCGATCGCGCAGTCGATGCGTTCGCTCGCGTCGGCCGATCCCTCGGCGTCATCGGCTGACTTTATGCGCATAAAGGCCCGCGACCTTCGAAGCAGCATCATCAAGACCAAACGCCAGGATCAAACGCAATGAAAGCCCTCGCCAAACTCGAACGCGCACCCGGCCTCACCCTGACGCGCGTGAAGCGACCCGAAGTCGGTCACAACGACGTTCTTATCCGCATCCGGAAGACGGCGATCTGCGGCACCGACATCCACATCTGGAAATGGGACGAATGGGCGCAGAAGACGATTCCGGTGCCGATGCATGTCGGTCACGAGTACGTCGGCGAGATCGTGGAGATGGGACAGGAAGTACGCGGCTTCGCCATCGGCGACCGCGTGTCGGGCGAAGGCCATATCACATGCGGTTTTTGTCGTAACTGCCGCGCGGGCCGTCGTCACCTGTGCCGCAACACGGTCGGCGTGGGCGTGAATCGTGAAGGCGCATTTGCGGAGTTTCTCGTGATCCCGGCGTTCAACGCGTTCAAGATTCCGCCTGACATTTCCGACGATCTCGCTGCGATCTTCGATCCGTTCGGCAACGCGACGCACACTGCCCTCTCGTTCAATCTCGTCGGCGAGGATGTGCTGATTACCGGCGCCGGGCCGATCGGCGTGATGGCTGCGGCGATCGCGCGGCACGTCGGCGCGCGCAACGTCGTCATCACCGATGTGAACGACTATCGGCTCGAACTTGCCCGCAAGATGGGCGCGACGCGCGCCGTCAACGTGGCCAACGAAAACCTGCGCGACGTGATGAGCGAACTCGGCATGACCGAAGGATTCGACGTGGGCCTGGAAATGTCCGGCGTGCCGAGCGCATTCACGGCGATGCTCGAATCGATGAATCACGGCGGCAAGGTCGCACTGCTCGGCATTCCGCCGGCGCAGACCGCCATCGACTGGAATCAGGTGATTTTCAAGGGACTCGAAATCAAGGGCATCTACGGACGCGAGATGTTCGAGACCTGGTACAAGATGGTCGCGATGCTGCAAAGCGGCCTCGATCTCTCCCCGATCCTCACGCACACGTTTCCCGTCGACGACTATCAGCGCGCATTCGACACGATGCTTTCCGGCAACAGCGGCAAGGTCGTGCTCGACTGGACCGCCGTCGCGGCCTGAGGGGCACGCATCACGGCGCGTTGTCCGCAGACGCCTTCGAAAATTCGGCCTGAATGGCGACGTGCACATCGTCGCCGACGGCCGGATACCACGTCGTCAGTCCGAACTGAGCGCGGCTGAAATGTCCGTCGGCGGAGAAGCCCAGCGTTTCCTGCTTCGTGAGCGGATTGACCGCGTGTCCGTTGAACGTCACGTTGAGCGTGACCGGCTTCGTCGTGCCGCGTATCGTCAGATCGCCCGTCAATATGCCCTTGTCTTCGCCGGTGCGTTGAAACGCCGTGCTGACGAAAACGATGTCCGGATAACGCGCGCCATCGAACATGTCCGGCCCTTTCAGCATGCGATCGAGCAGCGGCACATTGGTGTTGACGCTGGACGCGTCGATTCGCGCGCGTACCGAGCTTCCGGACATTCCGTCCGCGTTCCAGTCGAGTTGCGCCGTGGTCTTATCGAATCGGATGACGAAGCGCGAGTAGTGGAAATGATCGACGTCGAAACTCACGTTCCAGTGATGCGGATCGAGCTGATAACGTCCTGCCGGCACGCTCGATTCACTCGACGAAACGTGATGCGTCACGACCTGAAGCGGCGTGCACGCCGTCAATGCGATCGCCGCGAGAAAAAGAACGAGACGCTTATAAGCCTTCATCGCGCATTGCCTCGAAAACAAAAATAGAACGTCGACAAGTTTCGCCGAGATCATCCGAACGCGCGCAAGCCGTCACGGACTTTTCGTCAGCACACACGAAAATGTCGCGATCGGGTAGAGTTCGCCTCGACCTACATCTCAAAAAAGCGGCGCCACCGTACGCGCGTTGGCGGATAAAACATGTGCACATGGCTGTCCCGATTCCGAACGTTTCGCGCGCACTTGTCGGCGGTTGCCGCGCTCGTCGCGCTGGGCTGGACGCCCGCCGCGCACGCAAGCTGGTGCGGCGACGGTCTCTGGCTCGACGCGATGGTCGCTTCGCATCACTTTCACCCGGACAAGGACTTCGAGCAATTCAATCCGGGCATCGGCGTGGAATGCTGGGTCGCGCCGCAATGGGCGGTGACAGGCGGCTACTTTCGCAATTCGCTGTCGAAGCCGTCGTTCTACGGCGGCGGCGTGTGGGGACCGGACTTCCTTCACTGGAATTACATCAGGCTCGCAGTCATGGCCGGGCTCATCTCCGGCTATGACTACGGCAGCTACGGCCTCGGCCATAACCATACGGTCGGTCCGGTTGCCGCGCCGCTCATCATGCTGGAATACAAGCGCGTCGGCGCGAACATCATCCTGATTCCGCCGATCCCTTCGAGCGATCTTCCGTTCACGCTTGGGTTCATGCTCAGACTGCGATTCTGAACATCGTGCGGGGTTTGTGGTTTGTAACGTACTCCCGAGCTCCAGACGACTGAACGAGAATCCAGCTAACGCCTTCGCGGCCGAGGCAAACCGGCGACGCTGTCAGGCGCGCCGCGCATGCGTTCATTACACCAGCGTTGGCGGCCCAACGATTGCTGAGGGGTGCGATGTGACGCATCGTGCACAGCAGACAAGAGAAAAGAATCAGCACGTAGACGAAAGAAAACGCCGCACGCATGGCTCAACGTCATAGGCCCGGCTTTGGCTCGCTACGCGATGTCGGCGTCACTCCGTGCCCGAGTCTCTCTGCGACCCTATCCATGAGCAAGCCAACCCAGATTCGCATGAAGCTCGACGAATATCGGCTGCAATGGCGCGTGCTGACCTTCTACGAGCGCTTCGAGCAGATCATCGCCCACATCCTGAGCGTCGTGATCTCGGTGATCATCGTCGTATCGCTGTGGCAGTTGATTCGGGCGGTCATAGCGCTGACGCTGTCGGGGGCGCTCGATCCGCTGGATCATGCGATCTTTCAGGCGGTTTTCGGCATGGTGATGACGTTGTTGATCGCGATGGAATTCAAGCATTCGATCACTCGCGTCATGTTAAGACGCGATCACATCGTGCAGGTCAAGACAGTGCTTCTCGTGGCGATGCTCGCGATAGCGCGCAAGTTCATCATCCTTGACCCTGCCACGGACCCGGGCCGCATTGCCGCACTGGCGGCCGCGCTGATCGCGCTCGGCAGCGTCTACTGGCTAATGCGGCAACGCGACGATCCCGTCGATGCGGCGATTGCAGAGCGCGCCGCGCGGGATCGCGAAAAGCGCGATTGATATTCTGTTGGCGTGCTGCCGATGCTTTCAGCGTCAATCTGGCAGCACGAACTCGGTACGCATGTCTTCGATCACCTTCTCGACGTGATGTACATAGTCCGCACCGAGGTCGTTGAGCGGCACGATGTTCCAGTTGCGGCCGGATGCGTCGGGCGGATGCCGCTCTGGCAGCGGTATGCGCACGCGCAAGGCTCCCGGCGCGTCAGCGGAGATTTTGGCCATGCGGCTTTGCAGTTCGTCGCGAATCTGCTCAGGGGTTCGAACGGTTTTCGGCATGGGTCTGCCTCCTTCGCTTGCACGTCTGGATCGTGACTGGTTGGGCGCAGACGTTGGACGCATGCACCGACGCCTCTTTGAAGTTTAGTCGCTAATCCGGATAGGCATCGACTGATGCAATGATCGTCCAGAAAAAGTGAGTGCATTCCTCCTCACAGCCCCGATTCTCGCTGTCTATTCCACGAATCCGGAATCTTCTTGAAGCGCACCTGCCTCACTGTCCCCGCGCCGCGTGTCGCAAGCACTCCAGCATCAACGTCGCAGCGGGCGTCAGCGGACTGTCCCTGCGCGTCACGATTCGCACCGACACGGCAGGCAACGGATCAACGATAGGAAAGATCGCGAGCCCTTCGCCGACCCATGGATGTTCCAGCAACGCGGCGGGCATCGCGGCGAGCGCATCCGAGCCACGCAACAACCCGTGCGCGATGATGAAGCTCGGACATTCGATCACGCGTTTGGGCACCATCAGACCGCGCTCGGCGTACGAATCGAGCAGCGCCTGCGTCGAACTTTCCGGCGACGGATTCAGCAGCCACTCCGCATCCGACAACTCCGCGAGCGACGTGCAGTGCCGCAACGGATGATCCGCGCGCCCGACGATCGCCGAGCGGCTCTCGTACAGCTCGATGTGATCGAACTCCGGCGCGAGATGTTCGGGCACGACGACCGCCACGACGAAGTCCAGCGAACCATCGCGCAGACGCGGCATCGCGACGCCCGGAAAGCCTTCGATAAAACTCACGCGCGCGTCCGGCATCTGCTTGCGAAACGCCCGATACGCCTGCGGCAATATCGATAGCGCGGCAGTCGGCGTGACGGCCGCGCTCACGCTGCCCGCGCCGGCGCCTTTCATCTGCGCGATGTCGTCTTCCGCGCGGCGCATTTCGCTGACGATCAGATGCGCCCGCACGCGCAACTGCTGCCCGAACGCCGTCAGTTGCACGCCGCGCGCGGTGCGCAACACGAGCGGTACGCCCAGATCCTGTTCCAGTTCCTTGATCGCCTTAGTCAGCGCCGCTTGCGACAAATGAAGGCTGCGCGCCGCCGCGCGAATGCTGCCTTGCTCGGCGGTCGTCAGGAAAGCGCGCAACTGATGATATTTCATGCTCATGGCCGACATCCTAGGGTTATCGCCGACAACCAATAGTCATCACGCAATAAATTTACCGTCTTTTGGTTTGCTTATCGGCTTTATATGCTTGGCACACATCGAATCGCATCGAGCAAGGAGCGTCATATGTTGTCAGTCGAGCCCGTCATCCCCGGCATTGCCGCCATCGCGTCGGAATTCGTCGATGTGCGCCGGCGCATTCACGCGCATCCGGAACTTGCGTATGAGGAAACGCAAACCAGCGATCTCGTCGCGGGATTGCTCGCGCAATGGGGCTACGAAGTGCATCGCGGGCTGGGCAAGACGGGCGTCGTCGGCATGTTGACGGAAGGCGAGGGCGGCAAGCGCATCGCACTGCGCGCCGACATGGACGCGCTGCCGATCGAGGAAGCCACCGGCCTGCCGTATTCCAGCAAACACGCGCGCACGATGCACGCATGCGGCCACGACGGCCACACCGCGATGCTTCTGTGCGCCGCGCGCCATCTCGCCGAAAGCCGCCAGTTCTCGGGCACGCTGATCGTGATTTTCCAGCCCGCCGAGGAAGGCGAGGCGGGCGCGCGCGCGATGATCGAAGACGGTCTCTTCGAAAAATTCCCGTGCGACGCCGTGTTCGGCCTGCACAACATGCCCGGCCTGCCCGCGGGCGACATGTTCTTCACGCCGGGTCCGGGCATGGCGTCGTCGGATCGCGTGAACATCACCGTGCGCGGCGTCGGCGGACATGGCGCGATGCCGCACGTCGCATGCGATCCGATGCCCGCGGTCGCATCGATCATGCTCGGTCTCAACAGCATCGTCGCGCGCGAAGTGGATGCGCAGAAATCCGCGGTCGTCACCGTCGGCAGCGTGCAGGCGGGCGAGGCGTGCAACGTGATCCCCGAGACCGCGCTGCTGAAGCTCTCCGTGCGCGCGCTCGACGCGGGCGTGCGCAAGCAGCTTCAGGAGCGCATCACCGCGCTCGTGAACGCGCAGGCATTGGCGTTCGGCTGCACGGCCGACATCGACTACGAACTCGGCTATCCGGTGCTCGTGAATCACGCGGAACCGACCGCCTTCGCCACCGATGTCGCGACGAAAATGCTCGGCGCGCAACGCGTCGATCCGGCCGCGCGTCCGCTGATGGGCAGCGAAGACTTCGCCTTCATGCTCGAAGCGTGCCCCGGCACGTATGCGTGGATCGGCAACGGCATCGGCTCGAAGGGCGGCTGCATGGTGCACAACCCCGGCTACGATTTCAACGACGACATCCTCGCGATCGGCGCGAGCTACTGGGTGCGCCTGGCCGAAGCCTGGCTCGCCGACTGATCCTTCGGAATCCATCATGAACGCACCTACCTTTGCCAGCGCGCCCGCGAATCCTTCGATGCAAACCAGCCGCGCGGCGCGCACGCGGCTCGTCCTGGCGGCGGCGGTCGGCAACGCGCTCGAGTTCTACGACTTCATCGTCTATGCGTTCTTCGCGCTGACCATCGGCAAGCTGTTCTTTCCGGTGGACGATCCGGTCGGCCAGTTGCTGCTTGCGGTGGCGAGCTTCGGCGTCGGGTTCTTCACGCGGCCGATCGGCGGCTTGCTGATCGGCATGTACGCCGATCGCGCCGGCCGCAAGAAGGCGATGCTCCTCACGCTCGGGCTGATGGCGCTCGGCACCGCGATGATCGCCGTCGCGCCGACTTACGCGCAAGCGGGCATCGCCGCGCCGATCATTCTCGTGATCGCACGGCTGATTCAAGGCTTCTCGGCGGGCGGCGAAGTCGGCGCATCGACGACGCTGTTGCTCGAACAGGCGCCCGCGAACCGGCGCGGCTTCTATGCATCGTGGCAGTTCTCGAGCCAGGGACTCTCGGCGCTCGCCGGCGCGTTGACCGGCGTCGCGCTCACGGCGACGCTCACGACCGCGCAACTCGAAAGCTGGGGCTGGCGCGTGCCGTTCTTCATCGGCACGGCGATCGTGCCCGTCGGCTGGTGGCTGCGTCGCACGATGGAAGAAGCGCCGCCGCAAAACGTCGCCGCCGCGCCCAAGGCACCGAAGATTCCGCTTGTCACCGTGCTGCGCGAACATGGCCGCGCGGTGCTCAACGGACTCGGCCTGACGATCGGCGGCACGTCGGCGCACTTCATCATCGTGTTCTATCTGTCGATCTACGGCGTGAAGACGCTCGGCCTGCCGAGCTGGACGTCGATGCTTTCGGGCTGCGTGTCGGGCGCGATTCTCTTTATCGTCGCGCCGATAGGTGGCTATCTGTCGGACCGCATCGGCCGCAACAAGCTCGCGCAGACGACGCGCATCCTGCTGATGCTCGCGATCTGGCCGGCCTTCGCGCTGCTGAACAAATCGCCGAACGCGACGACGCTGCTCGCGGTCGTCACCGTGCTCTCTATCGTGCATTCGCTCAACGTCGGTCCGACCGGCGCGATGCTCGGCGAGCTGTTCCCGCGTTCGGTGCGCGCGACGGGCGCGGCCATCGTCTACAGCATCGGCGTGGCGATCTTCGGCGGCTTCGCGCAGTTCTTCGTGACGTCGCTCATCGTCATTACGAAGAGCGTGATGGCGCCCGCGTGGTACGTGATCGGTTGCGGCGTGCTCTCCGTGATCGCGGTGGCGTGCATGCGCGAAAGGTCGCAGGAAATGCTCGACTGATCGTCAAATCTTGCGCTGCACGCGCGCCGGATGCGTATGCGAGGTGTATAACTCGACGTGTCCGGGTTTCTGAAAAGGCCGCCCGCGCGGCCTTTTTTACTGGATCCCACACTATGAAGAAAGCGCGATAAAGGGGACTTCCATGCGCAAGAAGCTACGCTCGCAAAGCTGGTTCGGCGGCAACGATAAAGACGCGTTCATCCATCGTTCGTGGATGAAGAACCAGGGCATACCTCACGATCAGTTCGATGGCCGGCCGGTCATCGGCATCTGCAATACATGGTCGGAACTCACGCCGTGCAACGCGCATTTTCGCGAGCTCGCGGAATACGTGAAGCGCGGCGTGCGCGAGGCGGGCGGCTTTCCGCTGGAGTTTCCGGTGATGTCGCTCGGCGAATCGAATCTGCGGCCAACAGCCATGTTGTTCCGCAATCTCGCGTCGATGGACGTCGAAGAATCCATACGCGGCAATCCGATCGATGGCGTCATTCTGCTCGTCGGCTGCGACAAGACCACGCCCGCCTTGCTGATGGGCGCGGCGTCGTGCAATCTGCCCGCGCTCGCGGTGTCGGGCGGACCGATGTTGAACGGCCGCTTTCGCGGCGGCACCATCGGCTCGGGCACGGGCGTCTGGCAGATGTCGGAGGAAGTGCGCGCGGGCACGATGACGCAGGAAGAATTCGTCGAAGCCGAATCGTGCATGAACCGGTCGCGCGGCCATTGCATGACGATGGGCACCGCATCCACGATGGCCTCGATGGTCGAATCGCTCGGCATGGGCTTGCCGCACAATGCCGCGATTCCCGCCGTCGATGCGCGCCGTCAGGTGCTCGCGCACATGGCCGGACGACGCATCGTCGATATGGTCAAGGACGATCTCACGATGGACAAGATCCTCACGCGCGAAGCCTTCGAGAACGCGATTCGCACGAACGCGGCGATCGGCGGATCGACGAATGCGGTCGTGCATCTGATCGCGCTGGCGAAGCGTATCGGCGTGGAGCTCACGCTCGAAGACTGGGAACTCGGCAGCAAGGTGCCTTGCCTCGTGAATCTGCAGCCATCGGGCGAGTATCTGATGGAAGACTTCTATTACGCGGGCGGCTTGCCCGCGGTGTTGCGTCAGCTCGGCGAGCAAGGCTTGCTGCATCGCGATGCGCTCACGGTGAACGGCCGCACGATTTGGGACAACGTCAGCGACGCGCAGAACTACGACGAGAAGGTCATCACGCGGTTCGAGAAGCCGTTCAAGCCGCACGCGGGCATCGCCGTGCTGAAGGGCAATCTCGCACCGAACGGCGCGGTCATCAAGCCATCGGCGGCGACGCAATCGTTGCTGAAGCATCGCGGGCGCGCGGTCGTATTCGAAAACGTCGAAGAGTTGCACGCGAAGGTCGACGACGATTCGCTCGATATCGACGAGCACTGCATCATGGTCCTGAAGGGCGCGGGGCCGAAGGGTTATCCCGGCTTCGCGGAAGTCGGCAACATGCCGCTGCCGAAAAAGGTGCTGCAAAAAGGCATCACCGATATGGTCCGCATCTCCGATGGCCGCATGAGCGGCACCGCCTACGGCGCGGTCGTGCTGCATGTGTCGCCGGAAGCGGCGGCGGGCGGTCCGCTCGCGCTCGTGCAGACCGGCGACATGATCGAACTGGACGTCGAAGCGCGGCGTCTGCATCTCGAAGTATCGGACGAAGAACTGGCGAAGCGCCGCGCCGCATGGCAGGCGCCCGAATTGCCGAAGCGCGGTTATTACCGCTTGTATGTCGAGCATGTCTTGCAGGCGGATCAGGGCGCGGACCTGGACTTTCTCGTCGGTTCGAGCGGCGCGCCCGTGCCGCGCGATTCGCATTGAGCGGAGGCAATCGATGACGAACCTGCAAACGCCGCCGCCCGGCATGTGGCCGGTGCTGTACGCCTATTTCGATGCGCTGAACCGCCTCGACCACGACGCCACGCGCAAGCAGATCGACGCGACCCTCGCGGCGGGCGCGCCGGCGATCGTCACGCTCGGTCTCGCGACGGAAGTGCATCGCCTGTCGGAAGACGAGAAGCGCACGATGATCGACGTATGCGCCGCGCATATCGCCGGTCGCGTGCCGCTCGCGGTCACGATCACCGGCGACAGCGTCGATGCACAAGTCGCGCTCGCAAGCCATGCGCTCGAACGCGGCGCGTCGTGGTTGATCCTTCAACCGCCGTCCAAACGCGGCGAGCCGGAAGCGTTCTACTACGACTTCTTCGCGTCGGTGCTCGAACGGACCGGCGCGAATGCGGGCATTCAGAACGCGCCGGAATATCTGGGCGTGGGTTTGTCGGCGGAATCGATTGCCGCGCTCGCTGCCGAGCGGCCGAACTTCCGTTTGCTGAAGGGCGAGGGCCCGGCCGTGACGATCCGCGCGACCATCGAACGATTGCGCGCGCTCGAACAGACGCTCGCGGTGTTCAACGGGCGCGGTGGCCAGGAACTCGTGGACAACTTGCGTGCGGGCTGCGATGGCCTGATCGTCGCGCCCGACGCGTTCGATCGTCAGGCCGCCATTTACGACGCGTTCGCCGAAGGCCGCGAGGACGATGCCGAATCGCTGTATGCGGAGACGCTGCCGGAAATCGTCTTCGTGATGCAGTCCCTGGAAACGCTCACCTGTTACGGCAAGCGCATCGCGGCGTGGCGCATGGGCTTCGACGTGCAGCACGATCGCGGCGCGCGTCCGACGCCGTTCGGCATCGAATGCGCGCGCCGTTTCGCGCAACGACTAGGGCCGACATCGCGCGTCTTGCGCCGATGAATCAGCGCGCCGCGTGCCGCGTGAAGCGCTGCTCGATCACGGATGTGCCCCATTGCGTGCCTTCGGCTTCATCGCTCAACGTGAATCCGAACGATTCGTACAAGTGCCGCGCGGCGTCCAGGCTCTTGAAGGTCCAGAGATACGTTTCGTCGTAGTGCGCGTCGACGAAGCTCATCGCGCGCGCCATCAATTGCCTGCCTATGCCGCTGCCCCGCAACGAATCGTCGACGATGAACCAGCGCAGATGCGCGACGCGCGTGGTGAGATCGCCATCGATCGCGAGCGAGCCGAGCGTGCGCTCGCCTTCCATCACGAGCCACAACGCGCGGCCTTCGACCGGCAGACTTTCCGCGAATGCGGCCAATTCCGTCGCGACCCTGCGCTCGAAGAACACGCCGAAGCCCGCGTGATGCGCGTAGAAACGCGCGTGCAGGCTCGCCACATCGCCGATGCAGCCGGGCCGGTATCCCTCGACGATGCGCGCGCTTTCCGTATGCGCGGCATGCGGCGTCCTGTGATCGATCTTGTGTTCGTGACCGTGGGCGAGCGCATCGGCGTAGAGCGCGAGCGAGCGCACGAGCGTCTGCTGATCTTCGGGCACCATGCGGCGCAGCGCGTCGGAAACCTGATCGGTCGCGAACTTGTCGATCTTTCTGCGCAGCTTCTGTCCGTTCGCCGTGAGATACAGCTCGGACGAACGCGCGTCTTCGCTCGATGTCTGCCGCGTGACAAGCCCCGCCGCTTCGAGCCGCGCGATCTGCCGGCTGGCGTTGGATTTGTCGAGCCGCAGAATTTGCGCGATGTCGCGCGCCTGAATGCCGGGCGTCGCCCCGATCTCGATGATCGCGTGAACCGCCGAAGGCGCGAGTCCGCTGTCGGCCAGCGTGTTGCGCATGAAGCCCAGTTCGCGCACGAGCTTGCGCGAGAATTCGCGCAGTTCGAGAATGGTTTTGTCGCGCGATTGAACGGGTGTGTCGATGAAGTCCATGTCCTCTCCATCGGTTGCGAGGCGCAACCAAATGCCTCTAATTTAGTTGCGATCTGCAACTTTCGCAAGAAAAATCGCGCTCCCGAAAAGCCTCACCTTTAGCCGCGATCGCGCGCCAATTCGCTCGCGCGCCGCGGTTCCGCCACGCGCAGCAACACGATTGCGATGCCGCCCCACGCGAACTCGCGCACGCGCCGCGCACGATACAGACGGGGATGCTTAGGTAAGCGAACGAATGGACATTGAAATGCGAGCGAAAGCAATGTGTAGTGCGAGACGCGGTAAATATTCGCGGACAAAAAAAACCCGGCTCATGAGCCGGGTCGAAGGAGGTCGGGCGCGATTCCGAGGTCACGCCCGACCGCGTGGCACTCTGCTGGACGCCGCTGCGTGGGGACACGCGTGCGCGGCGCTCGACCGTGAGCCGTCGGGATGAAGCTCCACATGGAGCTGCACGAGCCAGGCGCCGGGACAGGTTCCGTCGATGACGAATCTGTCGGTGGTCCAGGCGATGCGCCTTGCGGCTCTGGCCGCATCGAATTCGAGCTTGGCGATGCGTCGCACGATGAAGACGATGCCTGCCGCGCTCCCGAGCGTCGCGAGACGCATCGTCGTGGTTTCGAGCGCATGCACATGGCCCGTGCAACCGCAGACCGCGAGCCACGCCGCATCCGATGCCGCGACGCACAATGCGATCAGCACGGCGTTCGCACGCAGGGAAACGACAGTGGACGCTCGCATCGGCATCTCCGGGGCCGCACGGCCGCGAATCGGCGCGCTCGACGTATAGTGCGTGGACAAACCTTATGCGATGCTTAAGCCGCCGGCGCCGCAAGGCGTTATCGGGGACATAATGTGCGGCTGCGCGCAAAGCTTAAGTGGCGCTTAAGCATGCAAGCCGGACAATCGGCGGCGACCTGTTGAGCCTGGAGAAAGTGCATGCGCCTGTTATTGGTGGAGGACGACGAGATGATCGCGGAGACCGTGCTCGCCGCGTTGCGCCGCGCCGGCTACACGGTGGATTGGGCGCAGGACGGACGGGCCGCGGAGCTGTCGCTCGGCAACGGCGTGTACGACCTCGTGCTGCTGGACCTGAACCTGCCCAAGCGCGACGGCCTCGACGTGCTCGCCACGTATCGCAAGAACGGCGGCGACGCGCCCGTGATGATCCTGACGGCGCGCGATGCCGTCGATGACCGCATCCGCGGCCTCGACGCCGGCGCGGACGACTATCTGATGAAGCCCTTCGATCTCGACGAGCTCGCGGCTCGCGTCCGCGCATTGTTGAGACGCCGCACCGGACACAAGCATCCGGTGTACTCGCACGGCGAGCTGACGCTCAATCCGGCCGCGCACGAGGCGACCAAGGGCGGCGTCGCGCTCAATCTCGTGCCGCGCGAGTTCGCGCTGCTGCAGGCGCTGATCGAAGAGCCGTCGCGCGTATTTCGCCGCCCCGAGCTCGAAGAAAAACTGTACGGCTGGGGCGAGGAAGTGGGCAGCAACGCGATCGAAGTCCACGTTCACAGCTTGCGGCGCAAGATCGGCGCGGATGAGATCGTGACGGTGCGCGGCGTCGGTTATCGATTGAAGAGGATCGGATGACAACGATCCGCCGATGGCTGCTCGGCTGGCTCATCTGCAGCCTTGGCATCGCGTGCCTGATTGCGGGCGTCGGCATATTCGACGCCGCGCGCCTCGAAGCCGGCGAACTCTTCGACTACGAACTGCGCACCGTCGCGCTCTCGCTGCCGCATAACATCACCGCCGACGACGTTGCAGAGGGCCGCAATCCCGAACTGCACGGCATCGCGGACGACCGGCTCGTCATCGACATCTGGGATCGGACGGGCCGCCTCATCTATCACTCGCCGCGCGAGCCCGCGTTGCCGCGTTTCGGCGACGGTTTCGAATCGGCGGAGCGGGAAGGGTATCGCTGGCGCGCGTTCGGCGTCGCGCAGCCGGATCGCTTCGTGCAGGTCGCGCAGCCTTATTTCATCCGCGACGATCTCGCCATGGCGCTCGCATTGCGCACGATCTGGCCGCTCGCATTGCTGATTCCGGTGATCGTCGTGATCGTGCTTCTCGTCGTCGCGCGCGGGCTTTCGCCGGTGCGCTGGCTGTCGCAATCGCTCGTCGCGCGCTCGCCGGAATCGCTCGAGCCCGTCGTCTTCCACAAGCCGATGCCCGATGAGCTGCGTCCTCTCGTCGATGCGTTGAATGGCCTGCTCGCGCGTCTCTCGGAGGCATCGCAGGCGCAGCGCACGTTCGTCGCCGATGCCGCGCACGAACTGCGCACGCCGCTCACCGCGCTCAAGCTGCAAATCCAGGGCGCAATCGGCGATGGCTCGCTTCAGGTCGATGCCGCGACGCTCGCGAAGATCGACGGCCGGTTGAATCGCCTCATCCATCTCGCGCAGCAGCTACTCAGCATGGCGCGCGAAGACGCCGCGCGCGAAGCGGCCATCGCGCCGATGAGCCTGCGCACGCTCTGCGAACTCCGCGTGAGCGATTTCTCGTTGCTGGCCGAAGCACGATCGATCGACCTCGGCCTGGAACTCGAACATGCGCTGGACGATCACGATCCGTTCACGATCATGGGCGACACGCACGCGCTCGCCGTCCTCGTGAACAACCTGCTCGATAACGCGATCCGTCACACGCCGCACGGTGGGCGCGTCGACGTGACCTTGCGGCGCCAAGCGGATGGCATCGCGCTCACCGTGCTGGACTCCGGCCCCGGCATTCCGCCGGACGAGATCGATCGCGTATGCGACCGCTTTTATCGTTGCGTCGGGACGTCGGGACACGGCAGCGGGCTCGGTCTCGCAATCGCGCTGCGCGTCGCGCAACGGCATCACGCGACGCTCGACGTCAGGAACCGCGATGACGCGAGCGGTCTGATCGTCGCGGTGCGCGGCTTGTGTCCGGTTGCGTCGGCGGCGCGCGCGAAGGATGTCGTCAGCGGAATGCATGCCTGAATGAAACCGCAAGAAGCGGGGCGTCGTGCGCTCGCCGCGCGGCGAAGCTGCTCGTTTCATCTTTCATGGCGGTCTGTCATGAAGACACTCGTTCTTCTATGCGCTTGTCTCGCGTGGACCGGCGCCGCGCTTGCAACGGACGCAGCGGAAGCGCCCGTTGCGGCTTCGTCCGCCGCACCGGAACCGAAGACCTTGAAGGAACGTCTCGGCGACAAGGCCAGCGACGATCAACGCGTGGACAATTGCCACGTCCCGGCGGACCGGCGCGGCACGAAAGTTCGTCCCGACAAGTGCATGCCTTGAAGCACGCGATTGTGTTACCTTTGACGCGGTGAACCATTTGGTACAAATTCAGGAGCCCGCCTTGTCATCCACTCAAGCATCGTCCGTCCTGCGCCTCGGCATTCTCGGTGGCGCGAACATCGCCAGACAATTCACGCGTGACGTGAGACCGAGCGAGCGCGTGCGCGTCGTCGCGGTCGCGAGCCGCAGCGACGAGAATGCGCAAGCCTTCGCGCAAGCAAACGGCATCGAAAAATGGTTCGGCAGCTACGACGCGCTGCTTGCGAGCCCGGACATCGACGCGGTTTACATTCCGCTGCCCAACAGCCTGCATGCCGAATGGGCGATCAAGGCCGCGGATCACGGCAAGCACATCCTGTGCGAGAAGCCGCTCGCGCTGGATCGCGACGAAGCCGCGCGCATGTTCGAGGCCGCCGATCGCAATGGCGTGCTGCTGCTCGAAGCGTTCCCATACTATTTCCAGCCGCAGACCGCGACGATGATGGCGCTAATCGGCGAAGGCGCGATCGGCGACGTGCGCGCGATTCAGGCGAACTTCGGCTTCACCGTCGGCAATCCCGGCGCAAACATCCGCATGAAGCCCGAGCTCGGCGGCGGCGCGCTGCTCGATGCGGGGAGTTATCCGCTGAGCCTCATTCGTCTCGTGATGGGCAGCGCGCCGCAACGCGTCGATGCAATCGCGACATGGGCCGACAGCAACGTCGACATCAGCCTCATGGCGACGCTCATCTACGCCGATGGCCGCCGCGCGCAAGTCTCGTGCTCGATGGATGCGGCGAATCATCGGCACGCGACGATCATCGGCACGCAGGGCACGATCGACACCGAATATCTGAATCACACGAGCGCGCAGACGGCGGGCGATCAATACGGCTATCTGCCGAGCCAAATGCGCGTGCGTCGCGGCATTCCGAATTCGGTGCCGTTCGAGACGGTCGAGTCGGACACCGGAAGCGGCTTCTTCTTCGCGGCGGAAAGCTTCGCGCGCATGGTCGCAACGCACGATGCCGCTGCCATCGAGTACTACGCGCAAGTGAGTCTCGACAATGCCGCGACGCTCGCCGCGATCATCGCAAGCGCGCGCAGCGGCAAGCCCGTCACGCTGTGATTCGCGCGCGAGCGCATCTCGTCAACGCCTGACGATCACCACTTCCATGTATTCGCTCGGCACGACGAGCGAAGACGGTCCCGCAACATTGCAGCGTTCGAGCAGGCCGCCGATCTCGCGTTCGAGATCGGCCTGCTTCGCTGCATCGAGCGCCGCGAACGCGCGATGCACGGGCCCGTAGAAATCGCGGAACACCTGTATCCAGTGCGCCGGCGATTCATAGCGCATGTTGAAGTACTTGCGTACGCAACGAATATCAGCTGCCTCGGCGCCGAAGAGCGCGACGAGATGCGGCTCGGTGCCCCAAAGCGCGGGCGATTGCAGCCCCGCGGGCGGCGGCACGTAAGCGCCGATGGTCTTGAACAACTGGCCGATGAAACCCTCGGGCGTCCAGTTCGCCATGCCGATGCGTCCGCCGCTCTTCGCCACGCGCAGCATTTCGCTCGCCGAGCGCCTGTGATCCGGCGTGAACATCGCGCCGAATGTCGACAGCACCACATCGAAGCTGCCGTCGTCGAAGGGCAGGTTCTCGGCATCGGCGACCTCGAAGTCGATCGCGAGTCCTTCGGCTTGCGCGCGCGCACGGCCTTTTTCGAGCAGCGCCGGAACGTAATCGGTCGATGTCACGCGGGCAAAACGTCGCGCGGCGGCGAGCGTCGCATTGCCGTTGCCGGCGGCCATATCGAGCACGCGCTCGCCGGCGCGCACATCGATCGATTCGGCAAGCATCTCGCCGACGATCTGCAATGTCGTGCCGATCACCGCGAAGTCGCCACTCGCCCAGGTGGCTTGCTGGCGGGCCTTAATCGCGGCGAAATCGGGTTGCTGTGATTTGGCCGGCTCGTCGCAGACCGCGGATGTATTCAACGCATGCATGGTTCGTTCTCCAGTTCCGGATGATGTGTCGAGCGTCGCCCTGATAGCGGGCAGATGCAGTATCCCGTTACCATCGCTTCGACGCCTGTCCGCAAGTCGCCGCGAATTGTCCGTTCGTCCGCTTTGCGATGCTTACGATCACCGGGAGACGCCATGAGTCTCGACATCCTGTCCGACGTGCTGCGCACCGTGCGCTTGCGCGGCGCGCTGTTCTTTCACGTGAGCGGCAATCGAAGCTGGGCGGCCGAAGCGCCGCCCGCGCGCGACATCGCGAGCATCGTCATGCCGGATTGCGAGCATGTGATGGAGTATCACGTCGTGACGCACGGCAACTGCTGGGGCGCGCTCGTCGGCGAAGCGCCGGTGCGTCTTGCGAGCGGCGACATCATCGTGTTTCCGCACGGCGACGCGCATGTAATTTCGAGCGCGCCGGGCATTCGCGCCGAAGCGGATATCGATCCGTTCTCGATGAAGATCGATCAGCTGCCCTTCACGCTGACCTACGACGCGGTCGAGGCGCGCAACAATCGACGCCCCGACGACGCGTATGAAACGATGCTCGTATGCGGCTTTCTCGGCTGCGATCTGCGTCCGTTCAATCCGCTGATCGCGACGTTGCCGCGCCTCTTGCATCTGAAGGAATCGGGCGCGCAGGGCTGGATTAATCACTTCATGCAGCAGGCCGTCGTCGAATCGCGTCACAAGCGGCCGGGCGGCGAAGCGATGCTCGAACGCATGAGCGAGATGATGTTCGTCGATGCCGTGCGCCGTTACGTCGATGTACTGCCCGATGAAAGCCGCGGCTGGCTCGCGGGCCTGCGCGACCGATTCGTCGGGCGCGCGCTCGCCGTCATGCACGATGCGCCCGCGCACGAGTGGACCGTCGAAGAACTGGGCGAGCGCGTGGGCCTCTCGCGTTCGGCGTTGCACGAGCGCTTCAGCGAGATCATCGGCTTGCCGCCGATGCAGTACCTCGTCAACTGGCGCATGCAGGTCGCGGCCGGACTGCTGCGCAACACGAACGCGACGATCGCAGCGGTCGCGCAGGACGTCGGCTATGCATCCGAAGCGGCGTTCATTCGTGCGTTCAAGCGCCTCGTCGGCAAGCCGCCCGCGACGTGGCGCCGGGAGAAAACGCGCGTGGAAGCCGAGACCCAAGCACATTGATTGACGCCGGGCGATCCTCTGACTAGAGTCAGAGATATGATCCCGACCGACATCAGCCAGATTCGCAGCTTCAATCGCACCGTTGCCGAGGGCATCGGTGCGCTCAACGAGCATTTTCTCGGGCGCGGCCGTCCGATGGGCGAATCACGGCTCATCTGGGAAATCGGTGCGCAGGGCGTCGATCTTCGCGTGTTGCGCGAGCGTCTCGGTCTCGATTCGGGTTACGTGAGCCGCACGCTCGCCGCGCTGCAGCGACAAGGTCTCGTCGCGGTCGAGTCTCGTCCCGATGACCGCCGCGTGCGCCGCGCGAGCCTCACCGATGCGGGCTGCGCCGAACGTGAAGAACTCGAAAGGTTATCGGACGCGGTCGCGGGGGGCATGCTCGCGCCGTTGAACGATGCGCAGCGCAAGCGGCTGATCGCGGCGATGGCCGAAGTCGAGCGCTTGCTGCAACCTTCGCTGATGCGCTTCGCGATCGAAGACCCGACGAGCGAGGATGCGCAATGGTGCATCGACCAATACTTCGCGGAGTTGAACGCGCGCTTCGAAGCGGGCTTCGATCCGTCCGTCAGCCTGTCCGCCGATGCGCGCGAATTGACGGCGCCGCAGGGCGCGCTGATCGTTGCGAGGCTGCGCGGCGCGGCGATAGGCTGCGTCGCGCTCAAGTTCCACGGCGCGTCGCCGGCCGAGTTGAAGCGCATGTGGGTGAGCGCCGGCGCACGCGGACTCGGCGTCGGACGTCGGCTGCTCGAAGAGGCCGAACGGCTCGCGTCGAAGAACGGAGCGAAAGCCGTGCGTCTGGAGACGAACAAGGCGCTCGGGGAAGCGATCGGCCTGTATCGGCGATCCGGCTATGTCGAGGTCGCGCCGTTCAGCGACGAGGCTTACGCGCATCACTGGTTCGAGAAGAGTTTGCGTTGACGCCTCCCGTCAGCGCGATGACGAGATCGAGAAACGCGCGCGTCTTCGCCGGCGGATGATGCCGCGACGGATAAAACGCATACAGCGGAAAGCGCTCGTCGGGCCAGTCGGGGAAGAGGTCGATGAGCTTGGCATCGGCGATCAGATGTTCGTGACCCAGCAGCAGAATCTGCGCGACGCCATAGCCTGAGAGCAGCGTGCTCAGCATCGTGCCGGGATCGTTGAGCGTGAGACGGCCGTGCGTTTCCACCGTGATGCGCTTCTTCTTGCGATGAAACTCCCACGCGAACGGCCGTCCCGTTTCGGGATCGCGAAACTCGATGCACGTATGCGTGCCGTCTGCGAGCGCCTGCGGGGTAGCGGGCGTGCCGCATCGCTTGATATACGACGGCGCGGCGACGGTCCGCACCGGCGTATCGAGCAGCTTGCGCGCGACGAGACTCGAATCGCGCGGCTCGCCGAAGCGCACGGCGAGATCGAAACCATCCGCGATCATGTCGCCGAGACGGTCGCTCGTGATGAGTTCGAGTTGCAGATCGGGATGCGCCTTCAGAAACGCGTCGAGCTTCGGGCCGAGCAGAAGCCGCGAGAAGATCGGATCGACGTTCACGCGCAAGCGGCCGCGCACCGCCGTCGCGCCTTCGGATGCCGTGGCCGCCGCTTCCTCCAGTCCCGCGAGATGCGGCATGACGTGCTCGAAGAACCGCCGGCCATCGTCGGTGAGCGAAACGCTGCGCGTCGTGCGATCGAAAAGACGAATCTTCAGACGCGCTTCGAGACGCGCGATCGCGCGGCTCACGCCGGGCTGCGACATGCCGAGCCGATCGCTCGCCGCGGCGAACGTGCCTGCATCGACGATCGCAGCGAACACGCTGATGCCGTTGAGGATGCGTTCGTTGAAGCCGGCCATTCATGCCTCCGCGTCATGGATGAGAAGGCATTCATGTTATCGCGTCACGCAAAAAAACGGGCCCCGAAGGGCCCGGAAGATCACTCCAACACGGTCAACTTATGCGTGGTGCGCTTTCGCGACCTTGTCCACGGAGATCGAATCGGCGCGCAGGCGCTCGTATTCTTGCTGGCTCATCGGCACGGCGTCCTTCTTGCCGAGATCGCTCAGGCGGATGCGATACGTCTCACGCGCCGAGTAAGCCGCGATCGCCGCGATGATCGTCACGCCGAAGGCAATGGCGCCGACCGTCAGCGGAATGTTGTCCGACCCCGGCGGCGCAACGGCCGCGAAGAGTGCGGGCAACAGCGCGGTGATCGTCGTGCCGATGTTCTGCGAGATCGCCATCGCCGAAACGCGCGAACGGGTCGGGAAGAGTTCCGGATAGAAGCTCGGGAAGATCGCGTTATAGCCTTGATACACGACACCCCACATCAGCAGCGACATCAGGAACGCGAGCGGCACGCTATGGATGCTGATCGCGTAGAGATACGCGAAGGCCAGCAGACCGGAGATGAGCGAGCCGCCGATCATCATCGGGCGACGGCCGATCTTGTCCGACAGATTGCCGACGAACGGAATCACCAGCACCGCGACGATGTTGCCGACGACCGGAATCCACAGATACACGCTCTTGTGGAAGCCGATGCCGTAGGAAGACTGCACCGCATACGCCGCACCGAAGATCGTCGCGACCACGGGAATCACGTTCATCAGCGCCATGCAGACGACGCGGATCATGTCGGGCGTGCTGTTGGCGAACGCTTCCTTGATCGGCGACTTCGGCACACCGCCATGCGATTCCTCGGACGTGAACGCGGGCGTTTCATGCACTTCCTTACGGATGATGTAGCCCGCGACCAGCACGAAGGCCGACAGCAGGAACGGCACACGCCAGCCCCACGAGTTGAACATGTCTTCCGGCATGAACGTGGCGAGCGGCAGGAAAACGGCGGCCGCGAGAATCTGGCCGGCCTGCACGCCTTGCAGCGTGAAGCTCGCGTAGTAGCCGCGTCGGCCGAACGGCGCGTGCTCGAGAATCATCGAGCTTGCACCGGAGATTTCACCGGCCACCGCGAAGCCTTGAAGCAGGCGCAACACGACGAGCAGCGCGGGCGCGGCCATGCCGATCTGGTGATACGTCGGCAGCAGGCCGACAGCCATCGTCGAGATACCCATCAGGAACATGCAGACGAGCAGCACGTTCTTGCGGCCGTGCGTATCGCCCAGATGGCCGAGCACGAATGCGCCGATGGGACGCGCCACGTAGCCGACGCCGTAGGTCGCGAGCGACGCGATGATCGCCACCTTCGGATTGCCCGACGGGAAGAACAACTGCGGGAAAATGAGTGCAGCAGCCTGGGCGTAAATGAAGAAGTCGTAATACTCCAGCGCCGAGCCGATCCAGCCGCTCGCGGTCGCTTTTTTCGCCTGGCGGCCGCCGTGCGCGTCTTCCTTAGGGCTAGCCATAGAGATGTCTCCGAACAATGGGTTTATGGAGTTGAGCCTGGAATCTGGCCGAGCGGCGGAGCGTTTTGGTTTGTCGCAATACGCGCGCTCTGAAAGTGATTGGAGAATAAAAGCGCAACCCCTTTCGATCAACGATTTATGATAAATTTTGCGCGATTATCGCACGCGCGTGTCCGATAATCGATCACTTTGGGGGTTAGCACTAGCAATTGACTTTGATGGAGCGCCGAAACATCGGCCCATCCATAACTAAACAAGCATGCAAGCATGACTAAACCGGAACTCGACAAGCGCGACTGGATCGCCGGACTGGAGAAGGGACTGGCGATTCTCGAAGCCTTCGACGATCAGCACGCGCGCATGACGCCGACGCAAGCCGCGGCGCGCACCGGCCTCACGCGCACGGCGGCGCGGCGTTATCTGCTGACGCTTGCGCATCTCGGTTACGTGCAGACCGACGGCAAGCTCTTCAATCTCACGCCGCGCGTGCTGCGCATGGGCTGGTCGTATTTCGAGTCGGCGCGGCTGCCGCGGATTGTGCAGCCTTATCTGCAGCAATTGAGCGCGCTGATTCACGAGTCGGTGTATGTCAGCGTGCTCGATGACTGGGACCTCGTGATCATCGCGCGCAATGGTTCGACGCGCGTGATGACGACCGGCTTCGTGCTCGGCGCGCGCGTGCCGGCCGCGCTGATGTCGGGCGGCATCGCAATGCTCGCGTATATGGACGAGGCATCGGTGCGCGGCTGGCTCGAAGCGACCGAGTTCAAGCCCTTCACGCCGCTCACGATCACGAACAAGGAAAAGCTATACGAGAAGATCAGGCAGGCGCGCGTGGATGGCTACGTCGCGATCGAGCAGCAATTGCAGATGGGCGTGCGCGGCATCGCGGTGCCGATGAAGAACCGGCACGGCGAAGTGGTCGCGGCGTTGTCGGCGAACATGCCGATCGGAAAGGAAACCGCCGAGGCAGCGCTTGCCCGCGTGCTGCCGCCGTTGCAGGAGACGGCGTTGTCGATGTTGAACGTGATCTGACCGCGGCGAGATCGCGCAAAGGTGAGGATTTTCGGGAATGCGTGTCGAATGGCGCTCGCAGCCCTTGTTTAAAGGTAATTTCTGAATCGCCTATGACGCAAAGGTGAGCGTTTTCGGGATCAGACCGCATCATCCTCACTTTTACCTAATTCCCCAGCTCCACATTCCCCCCACGGTTGCAGCGACCAGCGTTCGCAACGCCAAGCGGATATCGACACAAGGAAAGGGGAATCGACATGACTCAGTTCGACGCGAAACGGCTTCTCAGTCTGTCGGCAGCAACGGTCGCCACCGCGCTTTCACTCGGAGTCGGCTCAGCGCCGGTTTATGCGCAGACATCGCCGGTCAACATGCGCGTTGCACGACCAACTGAGCTCTGACACGATGACGCTCACGACGCGCCCGTGAAGATCGGGCCTTGCCCGCCCGGCACGAATGCGCGATGCGCGCTATCGCCGTTCGCGCCCGACGCGGGCGCCGGATCGCGCAACGTCACCGCCGTTTCGGGCGTGATCGGCACGCTCGGTTGCGCGAGCAGTTCGGTCTTGCGCATCGAGCCCGCCGACGTCCCGAAGTAATACCCGATGATGCTGATCCACGCGGTCCCGAGCGCGCCGACCACGACGTTCACGAGATCGCGATTCGCCTCGGGCAACGCGCGCAACGCCATCAGCAGCAGAATGCCGAAGAAGCCGCCGGTCACGGCCATCGCGAGGAACTTGGGCACCCAGTCCCTGTTCGCGATGCCCATTGCGCGCGCATCGGCGCGGTCGCCCGCCGAGATGCGCGCCATGTCCGCTTCGAACGACAGACGCGCCTGCGCCGCCGCCACCACGAGTTGTTGCAACTGCAACGAGTTCGCGTTTTCGGCCTGGCTGATCTTGTCGAGCGCGGCGGGATCGTTGAGCGCGGTCGCGACGATATCCGGATCGTTAGGCGTCCCGAGCGCATGGGAGATGATCGCGGCCGCCGTGCTGACGCCAAGCCCGACGGGCCCGCCGATGAGACCCGCGAGAAGAGGCGCCTTCGCGCCGATGGTTGCCGCCACTTTCGACCAGTCCATCATGCTGCTCCCAAAAGAAGATTCGTCGCCATGCGCTCGGTCCAGCCGCGGCTGAACGTCGGCCATGCATGCAGGCCCTTCAGATAACGCAATCGATAGGCGATGAAGCGCAGGACGAAGCGCATCGGATCGGCGGCTTTCACGGCATCGACGGTATCGGGGCCGAACTTGCCGTCTTCCTTTGCGCCCGATGCCTTCTGCATCCACAGCACGACGAGCCCGCCGTTGTAGTTGGCATCGAAGATCTGGAACGCGACGCGCGGATCGAATTCGTCGAGATGCAGCGGGTCCCAGTACTTCTGCTTCGCGATGCGCTTCGCGAGATCGAGCGGCAAGTCCTTCATCGCGCCCGCATAGCCATAGCCGCGTGCGACGCGCGCCGTCACGCCCCACATCGTTTCGCCGCCCGGGTCCGCCGGATGGAATGAGTAGCCGCCTTCGCTGCCGATCAGCGCTTCGAAGGCGTCGTCGAAGCTGTTCATGTCGATCTCCTTGGCGCCTGCGCGTGCCGCCGGAACCATCGTCGCGGCGCCGGAAGAAACGGGCCGGCGCGCGAGGCGTCGGCCCGGTCGCGTCAAACAGTGGCAGGCAGTCATGACGCGACGGCAGGCCTTATGCATCCGCCATGCCAGTCGGTGCATCGCGCGCGCGAAAGCCTTGTGTGGCAAGGCGCACAGAACGGGAGTAGCAGGCGCGCGGAGATGCGAACTGTCGTGCCAAGGCCAACGCTTTTTCGGCGCCGCTGTGCGGCTCGCGCAGACATCGCACGCTCATTCGACGCTCATTGTCCGCGCCTACGATGCAAGGCATCCGGGCGGCGCGGTCCTGATCGAAACCATCGCACTGCCTTTCATTGACGACGTTTCATCGAAGGAGTAATGCCATGCGCCACTATCCATCGGACAGTCCTCGCGCGGCCGCGCGCATCGTCGTGATGTCGCTGATCGCGGACGGGCATATCGGCAGTGCGGAAATCGAAGCGCTCGAACGGCGCGGCTTCTATGCGCGGCTCGGGCTTCATGCGGGCGAGTTGCACGACGTCGTGCGCGAGGTTTGCGAGGATCTCACGCGATGCTCGTATCTCACATGGGACGACGTGTGCCGCGTCGACCCGCATGTCGTGCATCAGCTCGCGCAGGACGTATCCGACGAGCGCGTGCGACGCGATGTGCTCACGCTGTGCGAATCGGCGGTGGTCGCGGATGGCGTCATGAGTTGCACGGAAGCCGCCGTGATCGATGCAGTGAAGCGCGCGTGGCGCATGCACTGAACCGCGCGACACTCAACCGGAGACGACATCATGCAACAACACGTTCTCGTCGCAGTGGGACCGGATGGCAGCCATGCAGCGCTTGCGCTCGGCATCGCGCGGGCCCGCGAATGCAACGCGCGCCTCACGGCGCTTCATGTCGTGGACCGCGCGCCGTTCTGGGTGATATCGTCCGCGCAATACGACTTCGGCGTGGCGCTCGCGCAGGTCGACGACCTCGCGCGCGAAGTCGAGAAGCGCACGCTTCAGGCGATACGCGCATCGAGCATCAACGGCATGTGCGTGACGATGGACCTGCCGGGCGGCACGACGCTCGCGCGCACGATCGCGCAGGCGGCGCGCGAGTTCGACGCGGATCTCATCGTGATAGGCCGCGCGAAAGCCACGCACTGGCGTTTCTGGGAAGAACGCGTGGCCGATGCCGTGAGCCGCCACAGCAATCGCCGCGTGCTGATCGCATCGAACCGCGCGGGTAATGAAGCGAGCGTTGAAACAAAAGCGACACCGTTACGCTTTACCATCGTCGATTCGACGCAGCGCACAACCCCATCATTCAGTTCGAGAGGAAGCTCGCCATGCCGGATCGCATCATCAAACCGTCCCGACGCACCTTGCTGAAGGGCCTCGTTTCCGGCACGGGCCTCGCCCTGACAGGCGCGGGTCTCGCCGATGCCCTCGCGCAAGGCGTCGCGCCCGCCGTCGTCACCGCCGACAAGTTGCGTCCGCAACTACCCAGCGGCGTGATGAGCGGCGACGTCACCGCGACGAGCGGCATCGTCTGGAGCCGCACGGACCGGCCCGCGCGCATGATCGTCGAGTATTCGGCGAGCGAAAGCTTCAGGACGATTCAACGGCGCATCGGACCGGCCGCGCTCGAAAGCAGCGGTTTCACGGCGCGCGTCGATCTGACCGGCCTGCCGCCCGGCGCCGATGTGTTCTATCGCGTGCGCTTCGCCGATCTCGTCGATGGCAAAGCCTACAGCGAGCCGGTGACGGGACGTCTGCGCACGGCATCGATCGAAGCGGAGAAGCCGATCTGCTTCGTATTTTCCGGCGATGAAGCGGGGCAGGGCTGGGGCATCAACGAGCGCTTCGGCGGCTATCGCATCTATGAAGCGATGCGTCGCGAAGCGCCGGATTTCTTCATCCATCAGGGCGATCAGATCTATGCGGACAGCGTGATCGAACCGGAAGTGAAATTGCCCGACGGCACGATGTGGACGAACATCGTGACCGAAGGGAAGTCGCATGTCGCGCAGACGCTCGACGACTATCGCGCGGCGTTCGCCTATAACCAGCTCGATAAAAACAAGCGCCGCTTCGCAGCCGAAGTGCCGTTCCTCGTGCAATGGGACGATCACGAAGTGCGCAACAACTGGTATCCGGGACAAGTGATCGGCGAAGCGGAGAAGCGTTATCAGACGCGTTCGATCAACCTGCTCGAAGCGCGCGCGAAGCAGGCGATGTTCGAGTACAACCCGTATCGCATCAATCAGCTCGATCCGGAACAGGTGTATCGCGGCTTTCAGTTCGGGCCGCTGCTCGATGTGTTCATGCTCGACGAGCGTTCGTATCGCGGCGCGAACTCGCCGAACACGCAAACGCGTCTCGACGCGGATTCGGCATTTCTCGGCTCGCAGCAGACCGCGTGGCTGAAGGCATCGCTCAAGGCATCGCGCGCGACGTGGAAGGTGATTGCGAGCGACATGCCGATCTCGCTCGTCGTGCCCGATGCGAACCCCGATGTGCCCAAAGGCACCTTCGAGGCATGGGCCAACGCGGACAACGGCGCGCCGTCCGGCCGCGAACTGGAGCTTGCCGACATCCTGCGCTTCATCAAGCAGGAAGACATCAGGAACGTCGTGTGGATTACGGCGGACGTGCACTACGCGCAGGCGACGCACTACGATCCGTCGCGCGCGAAGTTCACGGAGTTCAAGCCGTTCTGGGAATTCGTCGGCGGGCCGATCAACGCGGGCACGTTCGGCCCGAACGATCTCGACATGACGTTCGGTCCCGAA
Organism: Caballeronia sp. LZ008; assembly: GCF_031451435.1. Taxonomy (NCBI): domain Bacteria; kingdom Pseudomonadati; phylum Pseudomonadota; class Betaproteobacteria; order Burkholderiales; family Burkholderiaceae; genus Caballeronia; species Caballeronia sp. LZ008. The sequence continues at coordinate 168,629 of NZ_JARUXK010000004.1, forward strand.
CTGCGCTATGTCAGCGTGCCGAAGGACAATCCGCAGAACCGTTCGCCCGCGGCCATGCAGCAGTTCTATGGCCGAGCGAAGATCGATCCCGCGAGCCGCGCGCTGACGGTCTCGCTGCACGACCTCAACGGCAAGTCGCTGTACGAAGTGAAGCTCGACGTCGAGGCGTGAGCGTCGCTTAAGCGGCGAGCTTCGCGGCCAGCTCGGCGACGTGCTTGCCCTGATAACGCGCGATATCGAGTTCGTTCTGCGATGGCTGACGGCTGCCGTCGGACGAAGCGAGCGTCGTCGCGCCGTAGGGCGTGCCGCCGGACACCTCGCTCATGTTCGTGAGTCCCGCGCACGCATACGGCACGCCGACGATCACCATGCCGTGATGCAGCAGCGTCGTATGGAACGATGTGATCGTGGTTTCCTGTCCGCCGTGTTGCGAAGCCGTCGATGAAAACACGCTGCCGATCTTGCCGACGAGCGCGCCTTTCACCCAGAGCCCGCCCGTCTGATCGAGAAACGTGCGCATCTGGCCGGCCATGTTGCCGAAGCGCGTCGGCGTGCCGAAGATGATCGCGTCGTAGTCGGCGAGTTCGTCGACGGTCGCGACCGGCGCCTGCTGATCGAGCTTCACGCCGATCTTCGCGGCCTGATCGGCGGGAATCGTTTCGGGCACGCGTTTGAGCGTGACTTCCGTGCCCGCGACGCCGCGCGCGCCTTCGGCTATCGCTTGCGCCATCGTTTCTACGTGGCCGTACATCGAATAATAGAGAACCAGTACTTTCGCCATGATGTGTCCTTGTGAGAGGGGCTTGTGCGCATTCAAAGATAGCACCGGCGAGTGCGTGCGCAAGGAACTGGCCTGCCCGCAAAAATGCGAAGCGTTCATGGACGCGCGCGTCTGCCTTCGACGACACTGCCCGAAACCCGAACCGGAGACGCACACGCCATGAACGGCCACGCCTTGCTCAGCGCGAATCTGCTCATCGCTTATTCGGCGTATTTCGTCGGCACCGCGAGTCCCGGGCCGAGCAATCTCGCGATCATGTCGATCGCGAGCACGTCCGGGCGGCGCGCGGCCTTCGCGTTCGCGGCGGGCGTGATGTCCGGCTCCTTCTTCTGGGCGATGCTCGCCGCGCTCGGCCTCTCCGCCGCGCTGACGGCGTACTCGGGCTTTCTCGTCGGCGTGAAGATCTGCGGCGGGCTGTATCTGTTGTGGCTCGCGTTCAAGTCGGGACGCGCGGCGTTGAAGCCGCCGCTGCGCGCTTCGTCGGCGGATGCGCAAGGGCAGAGCGCGCGCAGGCTCTACGCGCGCGGCGCACTTCTGCATCTCACGAATCCGAAAGCGATTCTCGTGTGGATGTCCGTGGCGGCGCTCGGATCGTCGGCGGGGGAAGGGCCGGGACACATGCTCGTCGTCGTCGCGGGGTGCCTCTGCATCGGCGTATGCGTGTTCGGCGGCTATGCCGCGCTCTTCTCGATGGCCTCCGCGCGGCGCATGTACAAACGCATCCAGCGCGGCCTCGATGCATGTCTCGCGCTCGTGTTCGGCGCGGCGGGCCTGCGTCTGCTCACTTCGCGCGTGTAGCGGATTTGCCGCACTTTCGCGGTTCGGCTTTGCATCCGGACGATCGGCGGCTACGCTCAAGCCAGACGTCCGAACAATCGCGAGAACGATGCCGACCGACGATTCTTCCCGAAGCGCCCGCCCGATCCCGCACGAAACCGCCGCAGCCGCGTTCGTCCACATCGTCCGCGACGCCTTCGCCGCGCTCGGGCGCGAACTCGTCGCGATCAGGCCGACGCCCGCCCGTGCGCTCTTCGCCACGCAGGCGATGCTTTCCGTCGGACTTGCCGTCGCGCTCGCCTACGCTTTCCATTTGAGCAACATCTGGTGGGCCGCGATCAGCGGCTTCGCGGTGATGCAGTCGAAATTCTCGGCGTGCGCGCAACGCGGCGTGCATCGCGTGGTCGGGACGATCGCCGGCGCGCTGATCGGCGCGGTCGCCGGGCCGATCATCGGCGACGTGCCGTGGCTCTTCGTGCCGCTGCTCGGGGCGATCGTCGGGATGTCGGTGTATCGGGCGCTCGTTTCCGATGCGGGCTACGCGTGGGTGCTCGGCGGCGTGACCTCGCTCATGGTCACGTTCGAGGCGCATCGGCTCGAATCCGCGGCGGCGACGGCGTCGTTTGCGCTCTTGCGCGTCGCCGAAGTGATGGTCGGGACGGCCGCGTGCGTGGCCGTGTCGGCGCTTGTGCATGCGGGCGTGCAGCACTATCGCAAGTCGCGCGGCGCGCCGCCGGTGCCGCGCGCGCAGGCGGCATCCACCGTGGATCGCGTCGATGGCGTCAACGCGCAAACCGTCACCGTCATTCCTTCCGATGCCGCCCGCGCCGTGCAGGCGCTCGACGCGACGCACCTCGCGCGCGCCGAGCAGACCGCGCTCGCGATGCGCAAGCGGCTCGCGTGGCAAGGCGCATGGTCGGTGATGATCCTCGCGGCGATCGCGTATGCGTGGAATCTGCCGGGCTTCGCGCAGGCGATGGTGACGGCGGTTGCCGTGCTGATCTTGCCGACATCGGCGCTCGGCAAGCCGACGCGAAAGCCGATCGCCGAGCGCATGATTCAGCGTTTCATCGGCTGTCTGCTGGCGGGCGCGGCGAGTCTCGCGCTGTTGCCGCTACTCGGCGACAACGCGTTCGCCTGCATGATCGCGCTATGCGTGGGCGTGTGGATCGGCTGTCATGTGCAGACGGGCACGCAGGGCGCGAGCTATGTCGGACGGCAGTTCAGCATCGCGTTCATCATGGTGTTCGTGCAGGACCACCATTGGTCGTCGGACCCGATGCCCGCGCTGATGCGGCTCGAAGGCATTCTCGCGGGCATCGTGGTGTTGTCCGCGGTGATGGCCGCGGGCGCGGCGTGGGCCTCGAAACGGGGGCCGCACGCCGCGATGCGGTGAATCAGGCTTCTTCCGCCCAGGCGAGATTCTCGCGCGCCATCAACGCGCTCGAAGCGGCCGGGCCGAACGTTCCCGCCGTATAACCGCGCGGACGGTCGCCGAGTTCCTTCCAGCCGTTGAGAATCGGCTCCACCCAGGTCCATGCGGCTTCCAGTTCGTCGCGCCGCATGAAGTGCGTGAGGCGGCCGCGAATCACGTCGATGAGCAAGCGCTCGTACGCTTCCGCGCGCCGCTGCGTCATGGCCTGCTGCAGGTCGAGATTGAGCGTGACGGGCTGCATGTGCATGCCGCTGCCGGGTTCCTTCGCCATCATCTGGAGTTGGATCGATTCTTCCGGCTGCAGCGTGATCGTCAGGCGGTTGCCGTAATGACGCGGGCCTTCGGGGATGATCGAGAACGGCAGGTCCGCGAAGTCGATGACGATCTCCGAGCGGCGATTCTGCATGCGCTTGCCCGTGCGCAGGAAGAACGGCACGTTGGCCCAGCGCCAGTTGTTGATATGCGCGCGCAGCGCCACGAAGGTTTCCGCGCGGCTGTCGGCGGGCACGTTCTGCTCTTCGAGATAACCCTTCACCGCCTCGCCGCCGACCGCGCCCGCCGTGTACTGGCCGCGCACGGTGTCGCGTGCGATATCGGCGACGGTCATCGGCCGCAGCGACTTCAGCACCTTCAGCTTTTCGTCGCGCACGGCGTCCGGATCGAGCGAGACGGGCGGCTCCATCGCGACAATGCAAAGCAGTTGCAGCAAGTGGTTCTGCACCATGTCGCGCAATGCGCCGGTGTGATCGTAGAAGCCCGCGCGGCTGCCGACGCCCACCGTCTCCGACACCGTGATCTGCACGCTCTTGATGTACGGCGCCTGCCACAGCGGGCCGAAGATCGCGTTGCCGAAGCGCAGCACCATCAGGTTCTGCACGGTTTCCTTGCCGAGATAATGGTCGATGCGATAGATCTGCTCTTCCTTGAAGTGCTTGCCGACCGCATCGTTGATGGCGCGCGCCGATGCGAGATCGTGGCCGAGCGGCTTTTCAAGCACGACGCGGGCGTTTTCGTCGAGAATGCCGGCGTTATCGAGGTTGGTGCAGATCGTCACGAACAGTTCCGGCGACGTCGACAGATACAGCACGCGCTGCGAGCCAGGACGCACGGCCTGTGCGAGACGCTCGAAATCGCCGGGATTCTCGACGTCGATGCGCACGTAATCGAAGAGCGCGAGAAATTTGTCCCACGACTGGGCATCGAAAACCTTGGAATCGATGAAAGGGCGCGCCTGCTCTTCCATGAAATTCTTGAGGTAATCCTCGCGCGTCCAGTCCTTGCGGCCGATGGCGAGAATGCGCGTGTCCGCGGGCAGGTTGCAGTGCGTGTGCGCCATGTAGAGCGCCGGCAGCAGCTTGCGCGCCGCCAGGTCTCCGCCGCCGCCGAAGATGATCATGTCGAGCGGGCGTTCATTCACGGGAGAAGTTGGATTCGTCATGGTGCGTGAGCCGGTAAGGGTCAGATAAGCCGAAAGCGCGGCGATCGAAGCGATCGTTCGAGACAGCTATGTTGCATGTTTTGCCGGCATTTTGCACGGCAGTCGTGCTAACGGCCGTTCGATTCGGCGAGCGATGGACGATTTGTCACCGAAGACGTGTTTGTTTAACGCGCTCAGCGCAACGATTCGTTCGCGCGCAGCGTCGTCACGGCGAGGTCGAGAAATGCGCGGACTTTCTGCGTGACGTGACGCCCTTCGCGATGCACGAGATGGATCGGCAGGGGCGGCGTCTCGAACTCCGGCAGCACGATTGCGAGACGCCCGTCGGCAACGTGTTGCGCGATCTGATACGACAGGAGCCGCGCGATGCCGAAATCCGCGAGCGCGGCGGCGATGGCCGAGTCGTTGGTGGTCGTCGTCAGGCGAGGATGCGAGCGCACGAGAAACTGCCGCTCGCCGTCGGAGAGACGCCATTCCGGGGGCGTCGACGAACCCGTCGACGCAATCACGACATGCTCTGCGAGATCGTCCGGATGACGTGGCGTGCCGTGCTTCGCGAGATAAGCGGGCGAGGCGCACAGCACGCGCCGCACGCGCCCGACGTTGATCGCCTGCAACGACGAGTCCGGCAATTGCGCAATCCGCACCGCCACGTCGATGCCTTCATCGACGAGATTCACCACGCGATCGACGAACCAGCAGCTTGCGTCCGCTTCGGGATAACGGCCCAGATAATCGAGGACGATCGGCGTGACGTGCAGGCGGCCGAACATCACCGGCGCGGTGATCGAAAGCAGTCCGCGCGGCGAGGAATGCGTGCCGGTCGCGGAAAGTTCGGCGTTATCGATTTCGCCGAGAATGCGGCGGCAGTCCTCGAAATAGCCGCTGCCGGCGTCGGTGAGACGCACGACGCGTGTGGTGCGCGTGAGCAGGCGCACGCCGAGATGTTCTTCGAGTTCCGTCACGACGCGGCTCACGACCGACGGCGACACGTCGAGCTTGCGCGCCGCCGATGCGAAGCCGCCGGTTTCGACCACCGTGACGAAGGTCGTCATTGCCTGTAAACGGTCCATGGGAAAGCACGAGACATGCAGGCTTGAGATGCCGTGCATTCTCACGGATATGCGCGCGGGGCACAATCGTTACAGATCGAGTTCGAGCGTGTCTCCATCGGCGGCGGGCATCGCGCAGCAGATCAGCGCTTCGTCATCGCCGACATGAAACGCCGGCTCGCTTTCATACGACACCGCGCCTTTCGCGATGCGCGTCCGGCATGTGCCGCAAGTGCCGCCGCGGCAGTTGAACTCGGGCGACAGACCGCTCGCTTCGGCGAGTTCCAGCAAGGTGCCGCTGCCCGGCTGCCATTGCGCGCTCGCGCCCGACTTCAGGAATTCGATCTTCACGGACTCGGTCGCGGCGGGACGCATCGGCTTGACGTCGGCGCCGCGATCCGCCGTGCGCTTGAGCGCCGATGGACCGAACGCTTCCGCATGCACGCGCGCATCGGCGACATTGAGCGCGCGCAGGCCATCGTAGATCGACTGCATGAACGCGCCCGGCCCGCACAGATAGAAGTCGTAGTCGTTGAAGGGCAGACGGCTCGTCAGCAGATCGATGTCGATGCGCCCGGACACGTCGTAATCGCGGTCCATTTGCGCGCCGTTCGTGTCGCTGAGCACGCGGATCACGGTCACCGCGCCGCCCGCGCTCTGCGCGAGCGCATCGATTTCGCGCGAGAACGCGCGGCTCGCGAGCGAATGCGCCGACACGATCATCCACACCGGCCGCACGCGGCGCTTCCTCAAGCCTTCGTAGACGATGTGCCGCAACATCGCGAGCATCGGCGTGATGCCGACGCCCGCCGCCATCAGCACGGTGGGACGCTGCTCGAACGGATCGATCGTGAAGTCTCCGGCGGGCGCGCGCGCCTCGATGACGTCGCCCGCTTTCAGCGTGTCGTGCAGATGCGCCGACACGCGCCCGTCGCGCTTCACGCTGATGCGATACACGCCGTCCGACGGCGCGACCGACAGCGTGTACGTGCGAATCTGCGGTTTCGCCTCGCCCGGCAGCGTCACGCGCATCGGCAGATGCTGACCGGCCTTGTGCGGAACGATGCCCGCGCCATCGGCGGGTTCGAGATGGAACGAGCGGATCGCATCGCTCTCATCGACGATTCTGCTCACGCGAAACGCGCGCCACACGTTCGCGAGCGTGGACGCCTTCAGGCGCTCGGCCACTTGCGTCCAGTCGCCGGTCATCAGCGAATTGGGCGATGCGCCGTCGCTGCGCGCTTTCCATCGCAAGGGCAGCGCCTCGGCGCGATACACGATGCGGCGCGGCGTGAAGCGCCACAGCCGTTCCGCGCCCTGAAATGCGGCGGTTTCGGGCGAGTCGAGCAGCACTTCCGCGTCGCCCGCGAGCTGCAGCATGTCGCCGGTTTCGAAGTCCGCGAACACGAGTCCCGCGCGAGCGTTCACGAGAATGTTGCCGAGCGTGTTGAAGAAGAGATTGCCGGCGAAATCGGGAATCGTGAGCGAGCCGTCGTCCGACAGACGCACGAAACCCGGTTTGCCGCCGCGATGCGACACGTCCACTTGCCGATGCCCGTCCTCGCGATCGAAATACGACGCGACGAAGAACGTATCCGCGTTCGCGATCATCGCTTTTGCGCGCGGCGAAAGGGCGTCGGATTCGAGCGGCTCGACCGGCGACGGCAAGGAAGGATCGCGCACGAACTCGAAATCGCGCAACTGGATGTACTGCGGGCAATTGCCGAAGCTCTGTTCGACGGCCACGTCGAACGCGAGGTTCGCGCCATCGCGATGAATCACGCCGTTCATCCGATTGCGGCGGCGCGTGTGCATTTCGATGCCGAGCAGGCCGATCGACGCGCCATCGTGCATGCCGGCGTCGGCGGGATCGAGCGGATCGCGGGCGGGGCTCATCGACAGCGTTTTGGCATCGGTCGCGTGCATGAAGCCGGGATGCCCGGCGAGCAGCGTTGCCCACGGATCGCCGCGTTCATCGACGGAACCGGCCACGATGAACGGCAGTTGCCCGAAGAACTGGCGATGCTGATCCGGCATGTAATCGCGCACGACGCGCCGGCCGACGCCGTCCATGCGCTCGTCGACGCCGAAAGCCTTCTGAATGGCGAGTTCGCCGCGATGCCACGGCGAGGGCGTGGCGACCTGTTTGACATTGCCAAGCGCGGAAGCGGACATGATCGTATGCCTCTTCGATTCGGGCGCGGCGGCACGGCGCGAGCCGGCCGCCGCGCTCACTTTACGCCGCGAGACCCGCGGCCGTCTTTTGGAACGGAACGAAACCCTTCAGCGCTTCGACGCGCTTCAGCCACGCGTTCACGTTCGCGTAGGCGGAAAGGTCGACGTTGCCTTCGGGCGCGCTCGAGATATAGCTGTAGAGCGCGACATCCGCGATGGTCGGGTGCGCGGCGGCGGTCTCGTCGATATCGGCGATCCAGTCGCGATTCGCCAGTTCCGCGTCGAGCACCTTGAGGACGTTGTGCGCGCGGGCGATGACTTCGTTCGCGTCGAACTTCGCGCCGAACACGGTGATGAGACGCGCGGCGGCGGGACCGAACGCGATCTGCCCGGCCGCGACGGAGAGCCAGCGCTGCACGGCGGCGGCTTCGGCGGGCGTTTCGGGCAGCCACTTCGTGTTGCCGGCTTTTTTCGCGAGATAGACGAGGATCGCGTTCGAATCGGCGATGACCGTGTCGCCATCGACGAGCACGGGAATCTGGCCGAAGCGGTTCAGCTTCAGATAGTCGGGCGTCTTGTGCGCGGCGGCGGCGAGATCGACGAACGCTTCTTCGTGTTCGACGCCCAGCAGATTCAGGAAGAGACGCGCGCGGTGCGAGTGCCCGGACAGCGGATGGTGATAGATCTTCACGGCAGATTCCCTGATTCGGTTGATGGCCGGGAGACGTCCCGTCCTGTGAATCGAGTATCGGTTCTTGCCGCGATGAGGAGAATCCCGTCGATTTCAAATCACCATTCTCGAAACGAGAATGGTGAGCGCGCTTTCGGTGCGCGGACCCACGTCATTTATTCGCCGCGCGGCACGTTCGCCTTGTTGCCGGCGAGCGGCGAACCGTATCCGCCGCTGTTGGCGTTGTTCGGCAGGCCGTTGACGAGCTGCGCGCGCGGATCGCTCGGATTGAGATTGAGCTCGCCGGCCTGCGCGTTGCCGTGCGTCGGGTATTGACTGCCGAGCGGCGCGTTCGGCATGAGCTTGGTGCTGTTTTGCGGCGCGTACATGTCGGTTTCGGCGCTCGGATGAAGCTGCGCGAACGCCGATGTGACGGCGAATGCTGATATGACTACGACTGAAGCGCGGATCGCGTTCATGGCGGACTCCAATGCAGAGCGTGATTCAGTGTAGTCCGCGCGCCGGTGCATTGGCCGATCACCCTTCTTACAACCAGACCAGCGTTTGTTCCGGCGCGCTCGCCCCCGTATTGCCTCACCATTGAACCGATCGCAGCCGAATTTGAATCCCGGAGGCGCTCACCTTATTCGCGGCGAACGGCTTATCGACGGCACGCGTCTTGCATAATGCAACGTTGCTCCGGCCTGCGCACTGGCCGTTCCACGCCGACCACACACTAAAAGCGAGCCGTTTCCATGCCGCAAGCACCCGGGCCGCGCCGGCCACCCGCGAAGATCCTGCCGCCGGAAGCGCCCGGCGTGCGCGCGCTGGCGTCGCTCGTGACAGGCGTCATCGTCATTTGCGCGCTGTACTTCGGCCGCGCGGTGATGATCCCGATCATCCTCGCGATTCTGCTGAGCTTTCTGCTCGCGCCGTTCGTCGATTTCCTGCGGCGGCTGCGCTTCGGGCAAGTGCCTTCCGTGATCGTCGCCGTAGTGGTCGCGCTGTCGGTGCTGACGGCGGTCGGCGCGCTGATCGGCGCTCAGGTCGCGCAGCTCGCGGGCGATCTGCCGAAGTATCAGGTCGCCGTCGAGCGCAAGATCGATTCCGTGCAGAAGATGACTGTCGGCCGCGCCGATGAGTTTCTCGGCCGCGCATCGCGCGCGCTGAAGCGGATTTCGCCCGCGCGCGAGCAGGAGCCGAAGAACGAGGACAATCCGGCCGCTTCGCCGATCGACCAGCCGATGCCCGTCGAAGTGCACGAGCCCACGCCGACGCCGCTGGAACTCGCGCAGCGCTTTCTGTCGCCGATCATCAGTCCGCTGGAAACCACCGGCATCGTGCTCGTGGTCGCGGTGTTCATCCTGCTTCAGCGCGAAGATCTGCGCGACCGGCTGATACGGCTTTTCGGCTCGCGCGACCTGCATCGGGCGACCACCGCGATGGACGAAGCCGCGCGGCGCCTGTCGCGCTACTTCCTCGCGCAGCTCGGCATCAACGTGGGCGTGGGCATCGTCATTTCGATCGGGCTCGCGATCATCGGCGTGCCGGGCGCGCTGCTCTTCGGCGTGATGACCGCGCTTCTGCGCTTTGTGCCGTATGTCGGAACGTGGATCGCGGCGATCGTCGCGGTCGTGTTCGCGGCGGCCGTCGGTCCCGGCTGGGCGATGCTCGTGTGGACCATCGTGCTCTTCGGCGTGACGGACATCGTCGCGGGTCAAGTCGTCGAGCCGCTGCTGTACGGGCATAGCACGGGCCTGTCGCCGTTCGCGGTGATCGTCGCGGCGATTTTCTGGAGCTGGATCTGGGGGCCGATCGGCCTCGTGCTCTCGACGCCGCTCACGCTCTGCCTCGTGATTCTCGGCCGCCATGTCGATCGCCTCGAATTTCTCGACGTGCTGTTCGGCGACCGGCCCGCGCTCACGCCCGCCGAGAACTTCTATCAGCGCCTGCTCGCGAACGATCCCGACGAGGCGCTCGTGCAGGCCGAGACGTTGCTCAAGGAACGCTCTCTGATCGCGTATTACGACGATGTCGCGCTCGAAGGCTTGCGCTACGCGCATAACGACGTGCTGCGCGGCGTCGTCACGGCGGATCAGTTGCGGCGCATCAACGAGTCGGCGCTCGACATCATCGAAGGGCTGGAGGATGCGGAGGACACGGCCGTCACCGTCGCGCCGAAAGAGGACTTGCCCGCGAGTTTCGAATCGCCCGACGACGGGCCGCGCATCGCGCCCGAGACGCCGCCCGCGCGCTTCGATGCGCAGAAGGAAGGCCACACGGCGTCGGTGCTCTGCATCGCGGGGAGAAGCGAGCTCGACGATCTCGCGGCGACCATCGCCGTGCAGCTGTTTCGCAAGCACGGCCTGTACGCGGACCTCGCGGGCTACGAGCGCTTTTCGCGCGGACGCTTCGGCGAGGTCGATCTCGCCGGCGTGACGATCATCTGCGTCGTGTCGTTCGATGCCGCCGAGTCGCCGCCGTATCTGCGCAACCTGCTGCGGCGTCTGCATCAGCGCGCGCCGTCGGCGGAACTGATCGTCGGCTTGATCTTCCCCGAAAGTTCGCTGCAAGGCGAAGTGCTCGTGCGTACGAGTTCGGCGGCGGTGTCGTTCAGGGAGCTGGTCGAAGCGTGCGTGGCCGCCGCGCGCCGCCAGTCCGCCGACGGCGTGCCGTGGGCGGGCCTCAACGACGCCGGCGATGAAACCGCGCTGAACGGCCCGCGCGAGAACGTGGCGATTTAGCGGTTGCCGTCGAACAGATCGTTGAGCATGGTGTCGAAGGCGGCTTGCGCGTCTTCGAGTTCCTGAAGCGCGGCGTCGAAGGTCTGCAGCGCCATCTGCGAAGGCCGGCCGTCGCCTTCGGGCGGAAACTGCTTTTGCAGCGCCAGGAAAGCGGACTGAACCTGGCGCGTCGCGTTGACGATACGTTCCATCGCTCGCGCTTCTTCCGTGCGATTGTTCTCAGCGGTCATCGGAGACACTCCTCGTGGGCAATGTCCGATAGTACCAAGCGATCCTAAGCCTTCGCCACGGTAAAGAGGCGCACGGCTTCGTCGAGCACGACCGCGCGTTCCGCGAGGCGCTGCGCGGTGGCCGCCGCCTGCTCGACGAGCGCGGCGTTCTGCTGGGTCGAATCGTCGAGATGCGCGACCGCCTGATTCACCTGCGCGATGCCCTCGGCCTGCTCGCCGCTCGCCTTCGCGACTTCCATGATGATCGCCGATACGCGGTTCACCGCTTCGTCGATGGCGCGCATCTGGCTCGTCGTGCGCGCGACGAGGCTCGTGCCTTCCGCGATCTGCGCGACGCTCGTCGCGACGACGCCTTCGATTTCCTTCGCCGATGCCGCGCAGCGCTGCGCCAGATTGCGCACTTCGGTCGCGACGACCGCGAACGAGCGGCCCGCTTCGCCCGCGCGCGCCGCCTCGACGGCCGCGTTGAGCGCGAGGATGTTGGTCTGGAACGCGATGCCGTCGATGACATCGGTGATGTCCGCGATGCGCCGCGACGCCGCCGTGATGCCCGCCATCGTCTGCTCGACCTGGCTCGCGATGCGCCCGCCGTCGTCCGCCGCGGCCTGCGCTTCCTTGACGACTTCCAGCGCGCGCACGGTGGCGTCGGCGTTGCCTTGCACGGTCGTCGTGAGCTGATCCATCGTCGCGGCCGTCTGTTCGAGCGATGCCGCCTGCATCTCCGTGCGGCGCGACAAGTCCGTGTTGCCGCTCGAAATCTCGTTGGCGGCCTCGAGCATGCCGCCGATCTGGCCGCGCACGTCGAAGACGATCGCCGCGAGATTCGCCTTCAACTGCCCGAGCGCGCGCTGCACGTCGCCGAGATCGTCGTGACGCGCATCGGGCATGTCGGCGGTCAGATCGCCCGCGGCCATGCGCGCCGCGAAACCGGACATCGTGCGGACGGGCGCATCGACCTGACGCGAAAGCGCGAGCCAGCCCACGAAGCTCGCAACGGAACTCACGCCGAGCGCGATCCAGAAGGGCAGCGGCGGCGCGCCGCGCCATCCTGCCAGCGCCGCGACCAGCATGCTGACGGGCACGGCGGCGAAAGCCGTGGCGAGACGCGAACTCACCGGCAGGTTCGCGAGCGCCGCGAGCTTGCCCGCGATGCCGTTCTTCACGAGCGCGCCGCGCACGAGGCGTCGCGACGCGTTGCCGGCCTTGATCTGCGCGTAGAGCGCGGTGGCGTCGCGGACTTCATCGCGCGTCGGCTTCACGCGCACGGAGAGATAGCCGACGACCTTGCCGTGGTCCATCACCGGCGTGACGTTCGCGCGCACCCAGTAGTGATCGCCGTTCTTGCGGCGATTCTTGACGAGCGCGGTCCACGAGCGGCCGGCGCGCACGGTCGACCAGAGATCGGCGAACGCTTCGCGCGGCATGTCGGGATGCCGGATGAGGTTGTGCGGCTGGCCGACCAGCTCGTCGCGCGAGAAGCCCGACACCGACACGAAAGCCGGATTGCAGTACTGGATGTTGCCGGAAAGGTCGGTGGCGGAGACGAGCATCGCCGAGGCGGGGAATTCGAACTCTTGCTGGGTTACGGGCTGGTTATTGCGCATGGTGTCCTTGATTCTTCTTCGCGTCGCGCGCCGCTTTTCGAAGGCGGCGCGCGTCTTATTACAAGGACATAACGGCGATTGGCCCCACAATCTTTAGGGGAATCCGACTGAAACGCTCAAGTGTGGCGATTTGTCGCCGATAGGGGCGCGTTAGTTACTGCGCGCTCCATCCGCCGTCGATTTGCAGCGCCGAGCCGCGCATTTCGCTGGCGGCATCGGAGCAGAGGAACACGGCCATATCGCCGATCTGCTGCGCCGTCACGAATTGCGCGGACGGCTGTTTGTCGCCGAGCAGCTTGGCGCGGGCCGCGTCCGGCGTGAGCGAGTCGCGGGCGGCGAGATCGTCGATCTGTTTCTGCACGAGCGGCGTGAGCACGAAGCCTGGGCAGATTGCGTTGACGGTCACGCCGGTGCGGGCGTTTTCGAGCGCGGCGACTTTGGTCAGGCCGAGAATGCCGTGTTTCGCGGCGACGTACGCCGATTTGCCCGCCGAGCCGACGAGCCCGTGCACCGACGCGATATTGATGACGCGGCCCCAGTTGCGCGCGCGCATTTGCGGCAGCGCGACGCGCATCGTGTGGAACGCCGAGCTGAGGTTAATCGCGATGATCGCGTCCCAGCGATCGACCGGGAATTCGTCGATGGTCGCGACGTGCTGTATGCCGGCGTTGTTGACGAGGACATCGACGGCGCCGAATTGCTCGTTTGCGAAGGCGATCATCGCTTCGATTTCTTCGGGCTTCGTCATGTCGGCGGGATGGTGGACCGCTTTCACGCCGGTGGCTTCGATCTGCTTCAGCGCGCCTTCGATATCGCCGAAACCGTTGAGCACGAGATTCGCGCCTGCCTGTGCGAGTGCCGTCGCGATGCCGAGGCCGATGCCGCTCGTCGAGCCGGTGACCAATGCCGTCTTGCCGGCGAGCGCTTTGTTCAATGCGGTTTGGGTCATATGCGGGTTTTTTCCTTCTTTCCGGAGTTTTGATCGGGTTCTGCGGAGTTTGGTGTGTTGGCTTGCTGTGCGTAAATTAGGGTTTTTTCTTTTTTTCGCCGGATCCCGTATTCGTGTCGGTCTATTGGCACTGCCCCTGTGCGGGGCGGCACTCACTTTCTTTGCTGCTGCAAAGAAAGTAAGCAAAGAAAGCAGCTACTGATACGCCCGCGGTCACACGCAATTTGGGTAGTCCTCTCGTCCATCGTGGGCTGCCTAAAGAGTGCCCTCAAACACCTAATCGGGCTTGGCTCGCGCACGGTCTGTAACATCGCACCACATAACAAACTGGTTCAGCACGAAATAGCTCCAGCCCGCTTCGCGGCCGACCGGTCAAGCGGGGATGCATGCGCTTCTTCACTAACGCCTCCATCTCACTGCACTTGCCTTACGTTGGTTTCCCTTGCGGACCCGGCGGCAGCGCGTAGCGCTGTGCCGAAGCCATTTCGTGCTGAACCAGCGTTCTCAACGGTTTCGGGCGGCAGACCGTGCGCGAGCCAAGCCCGGTTAGTCCTTCGAGGGCACTCTTTAGGCGAGTGCCGCCTAGGACGAGAGTACTACCCAACGTGCGTGTGACCGCGGGCTTGAAAAGCTGCTTTCTTTGCCTACTTTCTTTGCAGCAGCAAAGAAAGTAGGTGCCGCCCCGCACAGGGGCAACGCTAATAGACCACTAAGAAAACGGGATCCGGCATAAACCGAAAAAATCAAACAATGCCGGTCGCGTAATAAACCGCGATAACAAAGAACACGGCCAAAGTCTTGATGATGGTCACAGCGAAAATATCGCGATAAGACTCGCGATGCGTGAGCCCGGTCACGGCCAGAAGAGTAATAACAGCACCGTTATGCGGCAGCGTATCCATACCACCGGAGGCCATAGCCACAACGCGATGCAGCACTTCCAAAGGAATATGTGCAGCTTGAGCGCCAGCGATAAACGTATCCGACATGGCAGCAAGCGCGATACTCATCCCGCCGGAAGCAGACCCCGTAATCCCCGCGAGTGACGAAACGGAGATAGCCGCATTGACGAGCGGATTGGGAATGCTCTTGAGCGCATCGCTGACCACGAGAAACCCTGGCAAAGCCGCGATCACACCACCGAAGCCATATTCGGAAGCCGTGTTCATCGCCGCGAGGAGCGCCCCCGCAACGGCCGCCCGCGTCCCCACCGCGAACCGCTCCTTCACGCGCGAAAACGCGGTCAGCAGAACGAGCACGATGCCAAGCAGCAACGCACCTTCCACCGCCCAGATCGCGACGACGGTTTTGACAGCCGTCGTGACAGGCGCATGCACGCCCGGCAGCACTTCCGGCGGCACGGTATAGCTCGCGCCATACCACGTCGGAATCCACTTCGTCAGCGCGAAGTTGGCAACGCCGACGAGAATCAGCGGCGCGATCGCGAGCATCGGATTGGGCAGCGACGTCGATTCCACACGCTCCGGCTCATTCACGAGCGACGTGCCGTAGCCTTCGCCCTTGGCCATCGCCGAGCGCCGGCGCCATTCGAGAAACGCCAGGCCGACGACGATAATGAACAGCGAACCGATCACGCCCAGCCACGGCGCGGCCCAGCCAGTCGTCTTGAAGAACGTCGTCGGGATGATGTTCTGAATCTGCGGCGTGCCCGGCAGCGAATCCATCGTGAACGAGAAAGCGCCCAGCGCAATCGCGCCCGGCATCAGACGCTTCGGAATATTGCTCTGCCGATACATCTCAGCCGCGAACGGATACACCGCGAACACGACGACGAACAGCGACACGCCGCCATAGGTGAGCAACGCGCACACCGCGACGATCACCGCATTCACGCGCGACTTGCCGATGTATCGAATGGCTGCGGCGACGATCGACTCCGAGAATCCCGACAGCTCGATGACCTTGCCGAACACCGCGCCGAGCAGAAACACAGGAAAGTAGAGCTTCACGAAGCCGACCATCTTCTCCATGAAGATGCCGGAGAAAACGGGCGCGACGGCAGCGGGATCGGTGAGGAGGACGGCCGCGAGCGCGGCGATCGGCGCAAAAAGAATGACGCTGTAGCCGCGATAGGCGGCGAGCATCAGGAACGCCAGGGCGGCGAGCACGATGATGAACGACATTGAGTCTCCGTGATGGTTGTTCTTTGAAACTGTCAGCGCGCCTCTTCTGGAAGCGCTGCCGGCGCATGGATAACGCACCGCGCGTGCAAAATGCACTTTCCGTGCCAGTGTGCTGAAACTCAGGCGCGACAGGCATCAGGGGAAGATGACATCGCAAGGTTTCAGGAAAATGTCTCCAAACGGAGACATCCTCGTCTATCGAAACAGCTGCATACAGCATTGAGAACTAGTGCAGATGCGGATAGCGGGCGCGTCTCCGGATTGAGATAGTCGTCTCGATATGGAGAAAACGGAGACTTTGGGCGCCATGCGCAACGACTGGATCAACGTGCCGGCGGACTACAGCGACGTGATGCGCCGCGCGATGGAGTCGCTTTTCAAGACCTTCGAGAATCTGAGCGAAGGCACCTTCATCGTCGACGCGGACGCGCGCGTCGTGTGGATCAACAAACGCTACGCGGCGCGCTTCGGCTTCGACGATCCGCTCGACGCGATCGGACTCGACTGCGAAGCGGTGATTCCGAACAGCCTGATGCGCGAGGTCGTCGCGACCGGCAAGCCGATTCTGCTCGACGTGCTGGAAACGGATCGCGAGCCGCTCGTCGTCACGCGTCTGCCGCTAAAGGACGACTCCGGCGCGACGGTCGGCGCGATCGGCTTCGCGCTCTTCGACGAGATGAAGGCGCTCACGCCGCTGTTCGCGCATTACTCGCGCGTGCAGCAGGAACTGATCGCGACGCGCCAGTCGCTTGCGCAGGCGCGGCGCGCGAAGTATACGTTTTCGAGCTTCGTCGGCCCGAGCCCGGGCCGTCTCGAAGTGTAACGTCAGGCGCGGCGCGCGGCGCTCGGCGGTGCGCCCGTGCTTCTGCTCGGCGAAACCGGCACCGGCAAGGAACTGCTCGCGCATTCGATCCACGGCGCGTCGACGCGCGCGGGTAAGCCGCTCGTGACCGTCAACGTCGCGGCGATCCCCGACACGCTGCTCGAAGTCGAGTTCTTCGGCGCGGCGGCGGGCGCGTACACGGGCGCGGAGCGGAAAGGGCGCGTCGGCAAGTTCGAACTCGCCGATGGCGGCACGCTTTTCCTCGACGAAATCGGCGATATGCCGCTGCCGCTTCAGGGCAAGCTGCTGCGCGTGCTGCAGGACAAGGAGTTCGAGCCGCTCGGCTCGAATCGCATCGTGCGCGCGGATGTCCGCATCATCGCGGCGACCTCCGCCGATCTGCCCGCGCTCGTCGCGGCGGGACGCTTTCGCGCGGACCTGTTCTATCGGCTGAACGTGCTGACGATCCACGCGCCGCCGTTGCGCGACCGGCTCGCCGATATCGAAGCGCTCGCTTACGCGATCCTCGAAGACCTGTCCGCCGATACGCGGCCGGGGCACGTCGGCCATTTCGTGCTGCATAAAGATGGCCTGCAACTGCTCGAGGCGTATTCCTGGCCCGGCAATGTCCGCGAACTGCGCAACACGCTCGAACGCGCGTTGATGCTGTCCGAAACCGAGCACATCGACGCCCGCGCGCTCTCCGCGTTCATCGATGCGGGGCGAGTGGCGATCGCGGCGCAGGCCGAACCCATCGCCCAGGAAGGCGACGAGCCGCCGAACGTGTCGTACGCCGACGCGATGGCCGATTTCGAGCGGCGCTTTCTCTCGGATGCGTTGCGCGCGAGCGGCGGTCGGGTCGCGGATGCGGCGGAGAAAATCGGCATCGGACGGGCGACGTTGTACAAGAAGATCGCGGCGCTCGGCATCGCCGTCTGACGCACTTTTGCGAACAGGCGAATTGTCGCGAAAGCTTCGCGTGGCATACTCCCGAAATCGAAAAATAACGACCAAGAATCAAAGGGGTAGCGGATGAAAAGCGCGACGGAACTCGGCAGAAAACTCGGCCTTTCGATCATGCTGGCGGGCAGCGCGTGGGCGCTCGCCGGATGCAGCAGCGCGCCGCCGCTTTTCTCCGCCGACGGACGTCCGACGCAACAGATTCAATGCCCCGCCTACGGCGGATGGCGCAATTGCACGGACAACGCGAAGGCGCTCTGTCCGAACGGCTACGACGTGCTTGGCCAGTCGACCGAGAACAATCAGAACTCGCTGCTCGTCGCTTGCAAGGCAAGCTGAAAAGTCAGCCTTGCTGCGTTTCGCGCAGCATCGTGACGTCGTAACCGAGCGCGCGCGTGCGCTCGATCAGCGTGCGACGCAACTCCGCCGAAGGCTTCGCCTCGCGCGTCAAAATCCACAGATAACGCCCGGTCGGTTCGCCGACGATGGACCACGTGTAATCGTCGGCGTGATCGAGAATCCAGTAGTCGCCGACGTAGAACGGACCGAAGAACGACACCTTCAGCTTCGTCCCATTCGATCCGGGGACGATCTTCGCGCGTCCTTCCGCCGACCGGTACGGACCGCTCAGCCCGCCTTGCCTGCACGCGTTGACGACGGATACGAGCCCGTCCTCGCGACGCGCGTAGTTCGCCGTGACGGCTTCGCAATTGCGCTCGAAGCGATTTTCGTAACGCGCGAACTCGTGCCAGTGACCGAGATAGCGATCGATGTCGACTGCCTTCGACGGTTCGGGCACGTTGTCGTTGCCGCTTGGGCGCGCCCCGTTCGACGCGCATGCAGCCAGCGTCGCGACGCCTCCGATCAGAGCCAGCGCCGCAGCGCCGTATGCCCAAGGTCTTTTGATGGTCATGTTGCCGGGGTGGGTGAGAAGTACGAGGGCTGACAGAGCAGCAAGTGCCGTTCCGTCCGCCGAGTGGCTCCCGAATTTCCTCACCTCAAGGCGTATCCATGACGCGGGTAAATAACCGCGGGAAGCGCAAGTAGCTGTGCCGACTGGGTTTAATTCCTGGGCCGCGGCCTGACGACAAGGCCTTTTCCTGACTCCCGAATCTGCTCACCTTTAGCGGAGCGCGTCGCGTAGCCGAAGCCGGCGCGTTTCGAAACGATGACCGGGCGGCTCGAAGTACATGCCGCGCCGCATCGTGGTCAAGCAAGTCGAATGCGTTAAAGAACAACGGCTTGGGTGGTCCACTTAAGAATGTGACTGAGCTGCCGAATTGCTTCGCGATCCCGATGATCCGGCTATAAGTGAGGCGCGGCTGTATCGGCTGGCTCACCGTGGGGAGGCTCCCGAAACGTCTCACCTTTTCCCTCGGAGCTCACCATCATGCTGCCGGTCTTCGGTCTCATCATCGCGGGCTACGCGTACTGAACGCGGCTTTGCTCTGACCGCGAAAAAAAAGCCCGGCGCGGGGGCACCGGGCGAACCACCTTCATTCCGACGGTGGAGGAGGGCCAGTTCAGACTGCTTCCTCTGATTATCGAAATCGCTGCTGTTCAGTGCGCGCTGGAACCGTCGCGCACGCCGGCCTGAAGCTGTGCGTGCCGTTCCTGATAAGGACGCAATTGCGGATAGCTCAGCGCGTTGACCGCATCCAGATCGCCCGCGCGACGCGCGCTCTGTAGCTCCGCTTTCACTTCGGCGCGGGTCTTGCCCACAGGCGTCGATTGCGCAAAAGCGGGCGCGGTGGCGAGAAGCGCCGACAAAACGAGACCGCCGATCAATGAGCTTTTCATTTGAATCTCCTGGATGCGTGTGCGTCGGGGCCGACGCGTGAGAGGCAGTCTAGGAGGATTCCTATTGGACAAAAATACTGATTGAGCCAACACATTGTTGTTCAGAGTGGATGAATGCGCGCCCGCGATGGCAAGTAATCGCTCACTTAATGCGGAGATTTTTACGCGATCAGCAAGGATGCGTTCCGATTCGTACGACCTTTTTGCGCGACTTGGGGCGCTTTGTTTCGTGGTTGAATCAGAAAATTATCGGAATGAAAGTTACTCTCGACTTATCCACAGAAACTGTGGATAACCATGGGGATAGCTCACTGTGAACCGCGTAGTGGCGCGGCGCGAGGTACATTGCTCGATTCATCGCAAAAATAGTCCCGATTGACTGCGCGCATTGAAGACGGCCGACCCGCGATGCGCCTATCATGTGCACGCGCGTCGTCGCGAGGACGGCGTTGTCCGGAACGCTTCATCCGCCTTTTCATACCTTTGACGGGGAAGATCTCATGGCCTTAAAGATCGCGGTGGTCGTCGGCAGTCTGCGACAGGGTTCGTTCAACAAGCAGCTCGCGCATGCGCTGGTGTCGCTCGCGCCGGGCGATTTCTCGTTCGAGTTTCTCGACATCGGTAGCCTGCCGTTGTACAGCCAGGACTACGACAGCGACTTTCCCGAAGCCGCGCGCACGTTCAAGCAGAAGATCGCCGAAGCAAACGGCCTCTTGATCGTCACGCCGGAATACAACCGCTCGATTCCCGGTGTGCTGAAGAACGCGCTCGACTGGGGCTCGCGTCCGTGGGGACAAAGCGCGTGGGGCGGCAAGCCGGGCGCGATCATCGGGACGTCGGTCGGGGCGATCGGCACGGCGATCGCGCAGTCGCATCTGCGCGGCGTGTGCGCGTACCTCGACATCGTGCTGATGAATCAGCCGGAGATGTACATCAAGCACGACGAAAAGCGCATCGACGAAAACGGCAATATCGTGAGCGAAGACACGCGCAAATATCTGCAGACGTTCATGGACAAGTACGTCGCATGGGTGCGGGATCGGGCGGCCTGAGCGCTCACCGTTCACACGAAAAAACGGCCCGCGCAAGCGGGCCGTTGTCGTGAGCGGCTCGGAACTCAGACGTGATGATGTCCCGTCACACGATCCCAGCCGTGACGAATCGCCGCCTTGAAGCGTTCCCACGTATCGCCTTCGGGGTGCTTGCTCTCCCAGTCGCGGCGCGTTTCGTATTCCATCTGATCGTCCCAGGTGCGGCTGCGGAATCGATCGTCGTTGCCGAGCGTCGCGCCGTAGCGATACGCGCCCTGATAGTCCTCGTAAGGCTCGCCCGTCGCCGAATACTTCGATGCGTAATCGGCGCGGAAGTCGTCTTCGTACTCCATGAATTCATTGGGCACGTTTTGCGGATTTCCGATGGGTCCGACCGGACCGCCCGCCTGCGTTCCCGCCGAAGCGACAACCGGATCGGGCGACGATCCCGCCGCGCGCGCCGCGCCCGCCTGAGACGGCGTCGCGGGTTCGTCGAGCGGGCTCAACGGTTCGACGGAGCGCCATTCGGACGCCGTGTCGGTACGCACGCCGGGCAACGGAGCGCGCTCGGGCGGCACCGCGCCGGTCGTGCGCAGCGGATCGCGGCCCGCGATGGCGTCGCGCTCCGATAGCGAATCGCCCGCGAGTTCGGTGCGCGCCGCGAGCGGATCGGCGGGCGTCCCGGCGAGCGGATCGGCGAGCGGATCGGCGAGCGGATCGGCGCCGGTCGTCGCGTACGAATCCCGGCCCGTGACCGGGTCGCGACCGGCGAGCGGATCGCGGGCGGTGCGTTCGGCGTCGCTCGTCATCGACTGGGATTGGGACTGCGATTGCGACATGCCGCCGCGCGGCATCAGCGGATCGTCGGCGGGATCGCTGACGTAATCGCGCGGCGTCAGCGCGGCCGGATCGCCGACATCGGCGTGCGGATAAGCCCGCGCACGCGACGGCGTCTGGTCGGGATCGTTCACCGGCTCGCGTCCCGGCACCGCGCTGCCGCGTCCGAGGCCCAGTTCGTCGAGCACCGAATGATCGCGGTCATCGGCGGCCGCCGCGGACGTGCCGTGTTCGAGCGTCGTCCAGCTTGCCGCGCGTTCATCGATATCGATCGCGCCCTGATCGGACAGCGTCGCGCGCGCGATGTCGGCCTGCTCGACGCTCGGCGTTTCGACGGCGACGAGGATCGCACCGCGCCGCACGGCCTCGGAATAGTGCGCGACTTCCGGCGGCTGATCGCGTCCGCCGAAGAGCATGCTGAAGAAGCGCTCGATGTTGGCGAGCACGCCCGGCTCCTGATGCGTGACGGCATCGGGCATGTCGGACGGCGCGGCTGCATCGTCGCGCTTGGGATTGGCCTGCAGTTCGATATCCGCGCGCAGGAAGCCGGCGGCGATCAGGGCCGAGCGCGCGTCCTCGGCCTGCGCATAGGTGTCGAAAACTCCGATGACGGTGTGTCGCATGTACGCCTCCTGCGGATGGGCGAATTCCGAAAATCGGCGACGTCGGTCGCCGCGCATGTCGGCATTCACGCAACTCGCGTGCCGGATGCGCGTGAACCGGCGCGAGCGGCACGGCGCGGGAAAAGGAGCCGGCGCTTTTACAAACGCGCGTGCAAAAGTCGATTGCAGCGCGGGCGGTTCAGCGATCGACCGAACGCGCCGCGCGCAGATCGGAAGGCGTCGCGCCGTCGCGGATCGCGCGCAGGAGCGCGTCGAGCAGCGCGATGTCGAACGGCTTGGACAGCACGCGCGCGCCGACCTGCCGCGCGCGGTCGAGCTCTTCCGCGTAACCCGTGACGAGGATCACCGGAATGCGCGGGTGAAAGCGCTGCATCATTTCGGCGAGATCGATGCCGTTCATCTGCCCCGGCATGTGAATGTCGGAGAGCACGACATCGAACGGAAAACCGGCCGATGCGTCGGCGCGCGCGGCTTCGAGCATCGTCGCGGCGGCATCGGCGTTGAAGAGGTAGGTGACGTGGTGGCCCATCATCGTGAGCAGCGCTTCGGTGCCGGCGGCGACTTCCTCGTTGTCCTCGACGAGCAGCACGCGCAAGCCGTCCGCTTCCTGCGACGCCGCTTGTTCGTGCTTCGCGGCCGCGCCGGGCGCCGCCGCCGTCGCGCGCGGCAGGTACAGACGCACGGCGGTGCCCGCGCCGATCGCGCTGTCGATGGTCGCGAGCCCGCCCGCGCGCTCGCAGAACGCGAACACCTGCGGCAGGCCGAGGCCCGTGCCCATGCCTTTCGGCTTGGTCGTGAAAAGCGGTTCGAACGCGCGCCCGAGCACTTCGGCGCTCATGCCGAAGCCGTTGTCTTCGAGCGTGATCTGCACGAATTCGCCGGTGATCGGAAAGCCGTCCTCGTGGCGAAAGCGCACGTTGCCGGCGCGCACGGTGAAGGTGCCGCCGTTGGGCATCGCGTCGCGCGCGTTCACCGCGACGTTGATGAGCGCGAGCTCCAGTTCCGCCGGATCGACGCGGATCGCCCACACCTCCGGCGCGACTTCGACGCTGAGCGCAACCTTCGCGCCGAGCGATGCGCGCAGCAACTCGCGCCCCGCCGGCACCCATTTGCCGATCGCGATGATCTCGCTGCGCAACGGCTGTTTGCGCGCGACGCCGAGCAGTTGCCGCGTGAGCGACTGGCCGCTTTTCAGCGCGCGTTCCATCGCCGTGAGTTCGCGATCGAGGCCGGGCGCGCCGCGCCGCCGCGCGATCTGCACGTTGGTCGAGACGATCATCAGCAGATTGTTGAAGTCGTGCGCGACGCTGCCGACGAGATTGCCGAGCGCCTCCATCTTGCGCGCCTGCCGATACGCCGATTCGATCGAGCGGCGCATCGACGCTTCGGCCTGCCAGCGCTCCCACGCTTCCTCTTCGGTCGCGAGGCGCCGCAACGACTGCGCGATTACGCCCCACAGCACGACGCACGGCGCGAAGATCGAGAGCGCGAGCACGCTCAGATGCTTCCACCATGCCGACCAGATCGTCGCGATCGGATAGCCGCTCGATACATAGGCCGGATACCCGCCGACGCGCCGGAACGCGACGATCTTCAGCTGATCGTCCAGCCCCGAAACCATCCTGACGACGCCGCTTCGGCCGCCCGCGCGGTACGCCTCGCGCAGCGGCGAGCTGGCCGCGAGCGCCATGCGATCGGCCGGGCGCGGCGGATACCACGCGAGCACTTCGCCGTCCGCGCGCGTCAGACCGAGCGACACGCTCGGGTTATCGCCGATCAGCTCGCGATAGAACGCGCTGAAATACGATGGGCGCAGCGCGATCGTCACCATGCCGTCGAACGCGCCCGCCGGCGTGCGCCGCGCGATCGCCGTGTTGAACACCTGCTCGCCGGCGACGCGGCCGACCATCACGCGCGAAATCCGCTGGCTCTGGCCGGCGCGCAGGCCGCCGAAATCGTCGCGCTCGGCAACGGAGATGTCGGGCGTCGGCCAGATGCGGCTCGTCGCGAGCAGCTTGCCGTCGGCGCCGAACACGGATGCCGCCGCAACTTGCTGATAGGAGCCGCTGATCGCCTTGAGGCGCTGATGGATCGTGGCGCTTTCGCGGCGGATCGCGGCGGCGTCGAGGCCGTCGAGCAGATCGACGATGCGCTCGTTGAGCGTCACGTTCAGATCGAAGACTTTCAGCGCGTGTTCTTCCGCGACGCGGGCGTTGCGCGCGACCAGATCGGAGGCGTCGGCGACGCGCGCGTGGTAATCGGTGTATGCGGTGATGGCGACGTACACGCACGGCAGCACGACCGCCGCGACCAGCAACGCATAGAGCGTGAGGCGCTGCGCGGCGAAGTTGCGCTCGGGCACCACCGGAAAAGGCGGTTCCTCCTGCCACGACTGCGCGGCGGGAACGGCGTCGGACTCCTCACGTTGCAGCGTCATTTTTGGCAGCGAATTGGAAAACTTACTCATGGCCCGTACCTTTCGTACGCGGTAGCGGGCGTGGACGGTGCAACCGCAACTAGGACGCACGAAGCATGCCGGATCGGCGCGATTCAGCCTTCCCGGCCGTCGAACGAAGCTTGCACGCGGCGCGCAGTTAGCGAGATTCTTGGAAGCGCAAACGTACACAAAAGCATGGACTGACAGCGCATCGGAACACATCGAGCAGAATTCACCCGTATCGAACCTTATTTCATCATATTAATTCTCGCTTGGCGCCTCATCGAGTTGCTTTGACATTCTGATAATCAGACAATGCAATCCTCCGATCCGAAACGCCGCTGAGAGCGTCGGCCGGGGAATACAAGCAGCCTCCCGGCGCGCGTCGGGGCGAAGTACCGCTTGCCCGGCAGATGCGGGCAGGCAGCGCGACCGAGCGAGGAGAAAAAGGCCAAGGTCCGGGATCTCCGGATCACGCACGGGGCAGGCAACATGACGCCGATCGAGAGCCAGCATCCATCGCGCACTGGGCGCGCGCTGATTACACAGCGCCCGCCCGCCGCGTGGCGCGCCGACGTCGACAGGCGACGCGCCTGGCTCATCGCCGCCGACCTGCATCACCGACAGCGCCCGCATTCCCGCCGGGCCCAAGGGCTCACGCCGGTTCTTCCGTGAACATCGCTATAAAGATCGCTGCGCGGATGCCGTAATCCATACGAGAGCCCGCCGTGTCCGTCGACACGACCGTTCTCCGCCCGAAAACAGCCTAAAAGATCCTGCCGACCATGCCGTTGCCGATTGTCATTGCCGATGATTCACTGCTCGCGCGCAAGGTGCTGACGCGCGCGCTGCCCCCGGACTGGGACGTCGAGATCTCCTACGCGACCAACGGGCGCGAGGCGCTCGAGCACTATCGGGCCGGCCGCGCCTCGGTGATGTTCCTCGATCTGACGATGCCCGACATGACGGGCTATCAGGTTCTCGACGCCTTGCAGCACGAAGATCTGAATACGTTCGTGATCGTGGTATCCGCCGATGTGCAGCCGATGGCCCAGGAACGCGTACGCGCGCTCGGCGCGATCGCCTTCCTGCCGAAGCCGGTGACGCCCGAAGCGCTGCGCCCCGTATTGAAGGAGTACGGTCTCCATGCTTGAAACCGCCCTCAACGAAGATCAGCGCGACGCGCTGCAGGAAGTGGCCAACATGGCGATGGGCCAGGCCGCGACGCGTCTTTCGAAGCTGCTCGGCACCTTCATCGAGCTGTCGGTGCCGCGCGTGCGCGTCGTGAGCGTGGCGGAGGCATCCGCGGCGCTTTCGGAGATGACCGGCATCACCGATACCGTTACCGCCGTGCGCCAGGGCTTCCGCTCGGACATCAAGGGCGAGGCGATCGTGCTCTGCAAGAGCGGCAGCGTCGATCAGCTGTGCGCGCTCGTCGACGATCCCTACACGAAGTCCACGTACACGACGACGACGCGCACCGAGCTCGTCTTCGATATCGCGACGGTGCTGATGGGCGCGTGCGTGTCGTGCATTCTCGACCGCCTTGGCCGTTCGCCGATTTTTTCGCCGCCCGGCATGCTCGGCTCGGACATCGGGCTCGACGAGGTCTTTCAGCCCGCGATGCTCGCGTGGAAGACGGCGCTCCTGCTCGAAGTGAATTTCGCGCTCGAAGACCACAGTTTTCGCGCGCATCTCGTGATGCTGATGGCCGAGGACGCGATCGCGCATCTGAGCGAAGCGCTCGATGCGCTGCTGTCGAGCCTCTGACGAATGGAAGACCTGCGCCATCTGCTGAGCGAGCTGGTGATCGAGCGTGTCGGATTCGGCATCTTCGTGCTCGATCGCGACCTCAACGTGCTGATGTGGAACCGCTTCATGCAGGACCACAGCGGCAAGACGGCCGAGCAAGTGATCGGCAAATCGATTTTCGCGAGCTTTCCGGAACTGCCGCGCGTGTGGTTCACGCGCAAGGTCGAAAGCGTGTTCCAGCTCGGCAGCTTCGCGTTCAGTTCGTGGGAGCAGCGCCCGTATCTCTTCAAGTTCGACCACGACCGGCCGATCACCGGCGGCGTCGATTACATGCAGCAGGACTGCACGTTCATGCCGCTCACGCTGGAGGGGGACGTGCGCGCCGTCTGCGTGACGATTTCCGACGTGACGCACGCGAGCATGATGCAGCGCGCCCGCGACGAAGCCGTCGCGAAACTGCAGGAATTCGCGGACCGCGACGGCTTGACCGGCATCGCGAACCGGCGCTATTTCGAGCTGCGATTGCGCGACGAATTCCAGCGCTGGCATCGCTACGGCGGCGAACTGTCGATGCTGCTCTTCGATCTCGACCATTTCAAACGCATCAACGACGATCGCGGCCACCTCGTCGGCGATACGGTCCTGCGCGTGATGGCCGAGCGCGTCGCCAAAGCCGTGCGCGTCCAGGACGTGTTCGGGCGTTTTGGCGGCGAGGAATTCGCGCTGCTCTTGCCGTGCACGAATTTCGACGACGCGATGATCGTCGCGGAGAAAGTGCGGAGGGAGATCGGCGAGACGCCCGTCGACGTGCAGAACGCGCGCGTGCCCGTGACGGCGAGCGTCGGCGTGGCGCGTGCGCGTACCGGCGTGACGTCGTCGTACGAAGCGCTCATCAACGAGGCGGATGCGGCGCTTTACACGGCCAAGCGCGAAGGGCGCAATCGCTCGGTGGGATTTGCCTGAAAACGCGCCTGAATCCGCCCCTGAAACCGCGCCCGATGCGCCGCGCCATGCTCCGCGCGGCTCCGGCGCAATCGGGCAAAGTATTGATATACTCTTTGCCGCTTCCGGCGCAGTCGCAGCCGGCTCGCGCCGGCTTTCTTCCTTGATCGTCCCGCTCAGCGCCAGGTGGTTCCGCGCGCGCCGGGCCGCGTCGGGTCCGGCGCCCGATCTCTTAATTTGCCCGTGGGGGCGCCACAGCGGAGTTCGTCTTGGCCGTTTCCAACATCATCG
Organism: Caballeronia sp. LZ008; assembly: GCF_031451435.1. NCBI lineage: Bacteria > Pseudomonadati > Pseudomonadota > Betaproteobacteria > Burkholderiales > Burkholderiaceae > Caballeronia > Caballeronia sp. LZ008. The sequence continues at coordinate 196,124 of NZ_JARUXK010000004.1, forward strand.
CTGATGATCCTGCCCCCGACGCCGCGAAAACGTCGTCGGGAAGCTCGTTTTATCTCGCGATGCGTATCCTTCCGGCTGCGCAGCGCGACGCGATGTACCAGATTTACGCGTTCTGCCGCGCGGTCGACGACATCGCCGACGAAGGCACGCTGCCGCGCCGCGAGCGCGCGCTCGCGCTCGACCAGTGGCGCGAGGACATCGATGCGTGCTACGCCGGCGCGCCGAAGAAATCGCTCGAAGCGCTCACGCAGCACATCCAGGCTTTCCGGCTTTCCCGCGACGACTTCCACGCCGTGATCGACGGCATGGCGATGGACGCCGCCGGCGATATCGTCGCACCCGACGAAGCCACGCTCGACCTCTATTGCGACCGCGTGGCGAGCGCCGTCGGCCGGCTGTCGGTGAGGATCTTCGGGATGCACGAGGACGCCGGCCGGCGGCTCGCGCATCATCTCGGGCGCGCGCTGCAACTCACCAACATCCTGCGCGACATCGACGAAGACGCCGAAATCGGCCGCGTGTATCTGCCGCGCGAGTTGCTCGCGCGCGAAGGCATTTCGACGAGCGATCCGGCGAGCATCGTCGGCGACGCACGCCTGCCGCGCGTGTGCGCCGTGCTGGCCGAGCGCGCGAAGGGCCACTACGCGCAGTCCGACGCGATCATGGCGGCTTCGCCGCGATCGCAGGTGCGCGCGCCGCGCATCATGTCGGCGGCGTATCGCACCGTGCTCGACGCCAATCTCAAACGCGGTTTCGACCTGCCGCGCACGCGCGTGCGGACGCCGCGCTCGCGCCTGCTGTGGATCGTGGCGCGCAATCTGATCTGATGTCCCGGCGGGTTTTCGTCGTCGGAGCGGGCATCGCCGGTCTTGCCGCCGCGGTCGAGGCGCAACGGCGCGGCGCGCGCGTCGTGCTGCTCGACGCCGCGCCTCACGCGGGCGGACGCTGCCGCTCTTTCTTCGATACGAAGCTCGGCGTCACGCTCGACAACGGCAATCATCTGCTGCTTTCGGGCTACCAATCGACGATGGCGTACCTGCGCGCGATCGGCGCAACCGATACGCTGATCGGCCCGACGCAGCCCGACTATCCTTTTTTCGATGTCGCGAGCGGCGACGCGTGGACGATCCGCATGTCGTCCGGACGCCTGCCGCGCTGGATCTTCGATGCCGACGCGCGCGTGCCCGGCACGCAGCCGGCCGACTACCTGCCGTTTCTGCCGCTCCTGTGGGCGAAACCGGGCCGCACGGTCGAAGAATGCGTGCGGCGCAAGGATCGCGTATGGACCCTGCTCGCGCGCCCGCTCTTGCGCGCGATGCTCAACGCCGATCCGTCCGAGGCGAGCGCGGAACTCGCGGCCGGCCTGCTGCGCGAAACCGTCGCGCAAGGCGGCCAGGCGTGCCGTCCGCTCATCGCGAGAAGCGGGTTGTCGCACGCGTTCGTCGAGCCCGCGCTGCGGCTCTTGCAGTACGGCGGCGCGGAGATCCGGCTCGGCTCGCGCGTCGCGGCCGTCGGGGTATCCGGCACGGATTCGACGGAGCGTGTAAGCTCGCTCGCTTTCGACGGCGCGGACCCGCTGACGCTCGCGCCCGGCGACGGCGTGGTGCTCGCCGTGCCGCCCGATGGGGCCCGGCGCCTCGTGCCGGGGTTGAGCGCGCCGGACGCATCGCGTGCGATCGTCACCGTGCATTTTGCCGTCGATGCACCCGTGGGCTTCGAGCCGCTGACGTGTCTCGTCAACGGCATGTCGGACCGGCTTTTCGCGGCCGACGGACGGCTCTCGGTCACGCTGTCGAGCGCCGGCCAATGGCTCGCGACGCCGCACGAAGAGCTCGCGCAGGCGGTCTGGCGCGAAGCGGCGAAGGCCGTGCGGATGCCCGCCGTGCCGACGCCGCCCTGGCAAGTCGTCGTCGATGAACATGCGACGTTTGCCGCCGTGCCGGCGCAGGAAGGCTTGCGGGCCGCCACGCGCACCCGCTGGCGCAATTTCACGCTCGCGGGCGACTGGACGGCGACCGGCCTGCCCGCGACGATCGAAGGCGCGATCCGCTCCGGCCAGAAGGCCGCGGATGCGCTGTTGAATCAATCGATGGAACGCTGATGAACGATTTATCCCTTTCGGCCGTGGGCGCGCAGGTTTCGGGCGCGCCGCTCGACGCCGCCGTCAACCACGCCACCGATGCGCTGCTCGCGGCGCAACATCCGGAAGGCTACTGGCTCTACGAACTCGAAGCGGACGCAACGATTCCCGCCGAATACGTGCTGCTCGTCCACTATCTCGGCGAGACCGCCGACGAAAAGCTCGAAGCGAAGATCGGCCGCTATCTGCGCCGCATTCAGCGCGAGGACGGCGGCTGGCCGCTTTTCACCGACGGCGCGATGGATGTCTCCGCGACCGTGAAGGCGTATTTCGCGCTGAAGATGATCGGCGATTCGCCCGACGCACCGCACATGGAGCGCGCCCGCGCAGCAATCCTCGCCGCGGGCGGCGCGGAGAAAGTGAACGTGTTCACGCGTATCCTGCTCGCGCTGTTCGGCGTCGTGTCGTGGCGCGCGGTGCCGATGATGCCCGTCGAGATCATGCGTCTGCCGATGTGGTTCCCGTTCCATCTGTCGAAGGTGTCGTACTGGGCGCGCACGGTGATCGTGCCGATGCTCGTGCTCAACGCCAAGCGCCCGCGCGCCCGCAATCCGCGCGGCGTGCGTATCGACGAAGTGTTCACGAACCCGCCGGTCAATACCGGGATGCCGTCGCGCGCCGGGCACCAGAGCCGCGGCTGGTTCGCCTTTTTCCGCGTGGTCGATTCGATTCTGCGCGTCGCCGATCCGCTTCTGCCGAAAGCCGGCCGCGAACGCGCGATCGATGAAGCCGTGCGTTTCGTCGACGAGCGGCTGAACGGCGAGGACGGCCTCGGCGCGATTTTCCCGGCGATGGCCAACTCGGTGATGATGTACGACGTGCTCGGCTATCCGCCCGAGCATCCGAACCGCGCGATCGCGCGCAAGTCGCTCGACAAGCTGCTCGTCATCGACCCGGCCGACGACGGCGAAGCGTATTGCCAGCCGTGTCTGTCGCCGGTGTGGGACACGTCGCTCGCGGCGCACGCGCTGCTCGAAACCGGCGTGCCGAAGGCGCGCGCGGCGGTCCGGCGCGGCCTCGACTGGCTGGTGCCGCTGCAGATTCTCGACGTGCGCGGCGACTGGGTTTCGCGCCGCCCGGACGTGCGGCCCGGCGGCTGGGCGTTCCAGTTCGCGAACCCGCACTATCCGGATGTCGACGACACCGCCGTCGTCGCGATGGCGATGGAACGCGCCGATCGCGAAAACGGCACGGCGCTGTACGGCGAGTCGATTGCGCGCGCGCGCGAATGGGCCGTCGGCATGCAGAGCAGCGACGGCGGCTGGGGCGCGTTCGAGCCCGAAAACACGCAGTTTTACCTGAACAACATCCCGTTCTCGGATCACGGCGCGCTGCTCGATCCGCCGACCGTCGACGTTTCCGCGCGCTGCCTGTCGATGCTCGCGCAACTCGGCGAGACGTCGTTGAACAGCGAGCCGGCGCGTCGCGCGTTCGAGTACATCGTGCGAGATCAGGAGCGCGACGGAAGCTGGTACGGGCGCTGGGGCATGAATTTCATCTACGGCACCTGGTCGGCGATGTCCGCGCTGAACGCGGCGGGCGTCGCGCCGACGGACACGCGCATGAAGCGCGCGGCGGACTGGCTCATCGGCATCCAGAACGACGACGGCGGCTGGGGCGAGGACGGCGACAGCTACAAGCTCGACTATCGCGGTTATGAGCAGGCGCCGAGCACCGCGTCGCAGACGGCGTGGGCGCTGCTCGGGCTGATGGCGGCCGGTCTCGTCGAGCATCCGGCGGTCGCGCGCGGCGTCGGCTATCTGCTGAAGACGCAGCAAAAGCACGGCCTGTGGGATGAAACGCGCTTCACCGCGACCGGTTTTCCGCGCGTGTTCTATCTGCGATACCACGGCTATCGCAAGTTCTTCCCGCTGTGGGCGCTCGCGCGCTATCGCAATCTGACGCGCGACGGGCTCACGCGCGTGACGGCGGCGATGTGAACGCGCCCGTCGTCGCCGTGACCGGCATGGCGTTCGAGGCGAAGATCGTGCGCGGACGCGGCGTCGATGTCGTATTCGCGGCGCGCGCCGATCTGCTCGAGCGCGCGCTGTCCGATGCGCTCACGCGCGGCTGTTCGGGAATCGTCAGCTTCGGCACGGCGGGCGGGCTCGCACCGGATCTGAAGCCGGGCGCGCTGATCGTCGCCGACAGCGTGTGCGGTCCTTTCGGCGAGCTGCATACCGATGCGGCGTGGTCGGCGCGCATCGTCGATGCGTTCGCGGGCACGCCCGTCGAGCGCGTCACGCGGCGCGGCAAGACGGCTGGCGTCACGGCGCCCGTCAAGACCGAGGCGGAAAAGCGCTCGCTGCATTCGTCGACGGGCGCGCTGGCCGTCGATATGGAATCGCATATCGCCGGGGCCATCGCGACGGCGCGCGGCTTGCCGTTCGCAGTGTGCCGCGCCGTGGTCGATCCCGCGTGGCGAACGTTGCCGACCGCCGCGACGGCCGGTTTGCGCGATGACGGCACGACGGCGATCGGTCCGATTTTGCGCGAATTGGTCCGCGATCCGGCGCAGTTGGGCGCGCTTCTGCGCCTTGCATCCGATGCCCGCGCCGCCCGCGCGACGCTCGTGCAGGCGCGGCACGCGATGGAATCGGCGCGGGCGTTGGCGGTGGCATAACGCTTCGGTCTCATCCCTTGCTTTCTGCGGGTTAACCCTCATCTCGGTATAATCAGGGAAAACCCTGATCGAGCGCGCGTCTACAGGAACTCCGCGACGCGCGCAGCAATGAAAGCGAGGTACCGCAAATGAATTTCCACACCCGTAAATGGGTCAAGCCCGAAGACCTGAACCCGAACGGCACGCTCTTCGGCGGCAGCCTGTTGCGCTGGATCGACGAAGAAGCCGCGATCTACGCCATCTCGCAGCTGGGCAATCAGCGCGTCGTGACCAAGTTCATGTCGGAAATCAACTTCGTGAGCTCGGCGCGGCAGGGCGACATCATCGAACTCGGCATCACCGCGACGCAATTCGGCCGCACGTCGATCACACTGCGCGCCGAAGTGCGCAACAAGATCACGCGAAAAAGCATTCTGACCGTCGAGAAGATGGTGTTCGTCAATCTGAACGAACAGGGCGAGCCCGCGCCGCACGGCCGGACGCAAATTCGCTACGCGGATGAATTGTTCGAAGCCTATCGCCGCGATCAGGGCGTCGTCGAAGCGCCGAAAGTGTCGGGCGACGACTTGCTCGAAGAAGTCACGGAAGAAGCCGCACACTAAAGAGAAAACGGGCGCCGAAGCGCCCGTTTCGTTTTACGAGCTCGTCACTTCGCAGGCTGCGCTGCGGGATCGTCGTACTGCGGCAATCCCTGCGCCTTGCTCGAACTCGGCGACGGCTGAGTCTTCGGCGCATTCTCTTCCGGCGCAGGCGATTTCCCGCCGACGCCACCGGCCGGCGATGCCGCCGCGCCCGGATCCACATACGTCGGCAAGCCTTGCTCCGTGCTGCCGCCGCCGGTTTCGCCCGGCGCGCTCGCGCCTTCGGGCGCCGATGCGCCTTCGTCGCCGTAGTCGGGCAGCGAGCTCGCGCCGCCGCCCGTCAGCAAATACTGACGCCGCTGCGTATACGCGTCGCGCACGAACGCGTATTTGTCGAGGGCGGCAGCGGAAAGCAGATCGGTCGCGCCGATCAGGTCGGCCCGCGCGCTCACGAAGTTCAGGCCGAAGAGCGGCCAGCGAATCTCCGCATCGGAATAGCTCAACGGATTCACGCGCCAGTCGACGAGCCACGTCGTCGAGTCGCGGAACGAGCTCGGGCCGAGCAGCGGCAGCACCAAATACGGTCCCGATGGCATGCCGTAGTGCCCGAGCGTCAGCCCGAAATCCTGATGATGCTTCGGCAGACCCGCCGGCGATGCGATATCGATCAGACCGCCGATGCCGAATACCGAGTTCATCGCGATACGCATCAGATCTTGCGTCGCATCGGTGATCTTCAACTGCAGCAGGTTGTTCGCGAAGTTGGAGAAATCGCCGAGATTCGAGAAGAAGTTGCTGACGGCCGTGCGGAACGGGCTCGGCGTGTAATCGACGTAGAACTGCGCGACCGGCTTGGCGACATAGGTATCGAGCGTGTCGTTGAACGTGAAGATCTTGCGGTTCATCGGTTCGAGCGGATCCTTCGGATTGCGATCCGGGCCGGTCGCGCATCCCGTCGTCGCGAGCGCGCCCACAATCGCGAGACTCAAGCCCAATTTACGCACAGCACGAGCGGTCAAAGCCGTCGATCCCGACTTCATTCTTCAATTCCTCTTAGGTTGTCATGTCGTTGCGCCGCCCTGAGCTTCGCGCGCGCCGCCGCGCGCACCTTGCGCGGCTTGCCCATCAATACCGGCTGAAAGACCACCGCGCCGATCAGCGTGCAAAAGAGCGACAGCGCCAGCAGCCGTCCCATGCTGGACGTGCCCGGATGATGGGAAAACCACAGGCTGCCGAATGCGGTCGCGGTCGTGGCCGCACTGAACATAACGGCATGCGTGAGACTGGACTGAAGCAGCCGGGTCTGGCCGGAACGCCACGCCATCACGAAATAGATCTTGAAGGCGACGCCGACGCCCAGCATCAGCGGCAACGCGATGATGTTCGCGAAGTTGAGCGGCATCCTGAAGACGACGCACAATTCCAGCGTGACGATCGCGGAAACGAGCAACGGTACCAAAGTTCTCAGAACGTCGCCAAAACGGCGCAGCGCGATCCACAGCAGCACCGCGATCGCGATCAGCGAATAGAGCGCCGCCTGCTCGAACGCTTTGATGATCGTTTCCGCCGAATGACGCACGGAGATCGGCCCGCCGATCGCGTTCGGCTCGGCTTTCTGCACGGCATCGGCGAAGTGCGCGAGCAGCGCGTCGTCGTTGGGATCGACGCCAGGCGGAATCTTCGGCGCGACATCGACGAGCGCCTGGCCGTTCGGCGTCACGAACGACGCGACCATGTGCGGCGGCAGCGTTTCGCGCGTGATCTCCGCCGGCGTGAGCAGCGCGCGCAATTGCGCGAGCGCGATACGCAGCGGCTCGGCCATCGCATGCTCGGCGCGATCGCGCGTCGCGGCGTCGGCTTGCGCCAGCTTCGCGAGCGTTTCGGACAGATGCTTCGCTTCCTTATCGCCCGGACCGGGATGCTCGTCGGCGGCGAGCGAGAGCTGGCTCGATACGCGCTTCAACGCCGCCACGCGCACGGCGTCCGTCACGGGCGAGGCCGTCTGCTGATCGAGCGCGGGCAAAAGCTGATCGGCGGCGGCCTTGATCAGTTCGAGCTTCTTCGGCTGATCGCCGGGAATGAGCGACGAGAGCGTCGTGGCGCTGCCGACTTCCGGCAGCTTCTTCAGCTTCGCGGCGATGGCATCCGCATCGGCGAGCGAGGGCGCGAGCACGGCGACGTCGTTCACCGCGCCTTCCGGCGAGTCCTGCAGCGAGATGAGCGTCGCCATCGACTCGGTGTGCGGATCCTTCAGATGCAGCGGATTGAAGTCGAATCGCAGATTGAAGAGCAGCGGCAGCGCGCCGATCACGATGACGAGCGTGCCAATCAGCACCGGCTTGCGATGCCTGTCGAGGAACTCGTCGACGGGCGCAAGAATCGGAAAGCCCGGCGATTGCGCTTCGCCCGGCGGCGCGAACACCTTGATGAGCGCGGGCAGCAGCGTCATGTTGGTGGCATACGCGACGAACATGCCGACGCCCGCGATCAGCCCCAGCTCCGACACGCCGCGATACGCGGTCGGCAGAAACGAGAAGAAGCTCGCGGCGGTCGCGGCGGCGGCGAGCGTGAGCGGCACCGCGACATGGCGCGCGGTTTCCGCCAGCGACACATCGAGCCGCTTGTGCTTGTAGCGCTCTTCGCGATACTTCACGCCGAACTGGATGCCGAAGTCCACGCCGAGTCCGACGAAGAGCACCATGAACGCGACCGAGATCATGTTGAGCGCGTGGACCATCATGAGTCCGAGCGCCGCCGTGATCGCGAGCCCGACGAAAAGCGTGATGAACACCGCGAGGATCATGCGCTTGGAACGCAGCGCGACCCAGAGGATCATCAGCACGACGAGGAAGGTCAGCACGCCGTTGAGCACGGCGCCGTCCTGCACGGACGCGAACTCTTCGTCGGCGAGCGGCTGCGCGCCCGTCAGATGCAGCGTCGCGCCGTACTTCTTGTCGATGCCGAGTTCCGCCGCCTTCGCGCGAATCTCTTCCGAGGTGCCCGCCGCCGCCTTCAGCGCGTTGAAGTTCAACTCCGGCAACACGGTGACAAACGCGCGCCCGGGCGCATCGTTCGGCGATGAATCCGCGAGGCCGCGCCATGAGAACGCCGCCGGCTGATTCGCCAGCACGCGATCGAGCACGGTCGCGCTCTTGCCGAGCAAGCCGGCCATCTGGCCGAGATTGACCTGTCCGAGCGTCAGCGGCAGGTTGAGCGTGGTGTTGAGCGTCTGCGCGAGGCCGGTGAGCGTCGGGTCGTGCGCGAGCGTATTGATGAGCGGACGCGCCTGCACGAGCTGTTTCGTGACCTGCTCGACCTCCTCCGTCGGGAGATAAAGCAGTCCGTTGTGCTCGAAGAACTCGCCGCCCGCCGGTTGCGACACCGACCTGAAGCGCTCCGGCTCTTTCGCGAGCGCGGCGGCGAGCGCGCTTGCGGCGGCATCGGCGAATTCCTGCGCGGGCGCCTGAACGACGATCAGCAATGCCGCGCCGCGCTGCGGAAACGCTTCCTCGATGGCCTTGCTGCGCGCGGCCCACTCCGGCTCCGTCTCGATCAGCTGGCTGACGTCGGTGCTGATCTTGAAGTGATGGACGACATAAATCGTGGACAGCACGCCGAGCAGCAGCGAAACGGCGATAATCCACGCCGGCCGGCGAATGGCGAGGGTGACGAAGCGAGTAATGTTGGACGTCAGCATGAAGACGTTACCTGGAGTGCCTGTTATTTTTGCGCGCGCGAGCGCGTGAATCGCATGATGCCGCGCAAGTATACCGGGCGCACTGAACGGTCCGTCCTTGAACTGTTACGCTGGCAAGGTGTCGATATACTGACTCGCAGCCGCCTGGCCGCTCCTGCAACGTCCGAAGGCCGCACTACCCGCGCCACCAAACCTGATTAGAGAACGGGTGCCATGAAACGCTATCTGTCTATTTGCTTCGCTTTCCTCCTTGCCTCGATGTCTTTCACAGGCGAGGCATTCGCACAAACGAGTCCCGATGCCGTCGTCAAGAATGCCGTCGAAGGCACGGTCAAGGCCATGAAGGCCGACCCGCAGGCGCGCGGCGGCGACATGGCGAAGATCACGCAACTCGTCGAGACGCGTTTCCTGCCCGCCACCGACTTCCAGCGCACGACGCGCATCGCGGTCGGCAAGGCGTGGGCGACCGCCACGCCCGAGCAGCAGAAGCAGCTTTACGACCAGTTCCAGACGCTGCTGGTCCGCACCTACGCGGCATCGCTCGCGCAGCTCCGCGATCAGGACGTGACCTTCAAGTTCGACGCGCCCAACGTCGACGCCAACGCGAAGGACACCGTCGTCGAATCACATGTCATTTCCACGGGCGGCGACAATCCGGTGCGCTATCGCCTGCAGAAGACACCGCAGGGCTGGAAAATCTATGACATCGACATGATGGGCGCATGGCTCATCCAGGTCTATCAGCAACAATTCGTCGGTCAGCTGCAAAAGGGCGGCGTCGACGGTCTCATCAAGTTCCTTTCCGAGCATAACGCCCGTTCCGCGGGCTGATCGCTCTCTGTCGGGCCGGGCCGGGCTTCAGGTGCGGCGGTGCTCCACCGCGAATTTGATGAGTTCGGCCTGTCCGTCGATATCCAGTTTGCGCTTCATGTTCTGTCGATGCGTTTCCACCGTCCGCACCGACAGCCCATGCTGCTGCGCAATCTGCTTGCTCGATAAGCCTTCGGCGAGCGCATCCAGAATGTCGAGTTCGCGCGGCGTCAGGCGTTCGAGCGGCGTCTGCATCGACTGTGCCTGGATCATGCGCGCGGCCAGCCCGGCACTGAAAAACGTCTTGCCGGCGAGCACCGCGCCGATCGCCTGAATGATCTCGGCGGCGGGCGAATCCTTCAGCACGTAGCCGCTCGCGCCCGCGCGCACCGCCTGCTTCACGTATTCCACGTTGTCGTGCATCGACAGCATCAGCACGCGGATACCCGGATGCCGCTCGTGGAACAGCGCCGCGAGTTCGATTCCGCTCATGCCGGCCATGCCGACGTCCATTAGCGCGAGATCGGGCGGATTCGCTTCGTCGGCGGCGAGCGCGAGCGCTTCCTTCGCGTTGCCGGCCTCGCCGATCACGCGCAGATGCGGCACGGAGTCGAGCCGCGCGCGCAAGCCGTCGCGCACGAGCGGATGGTCGTCGACCAGAATGATGCGGGCGATTTCAGCGCTCATCGGTATGTCCTTGAAGATTCGGTGCGGCGAGCGGCAGCGGTACGCGCGCCACGATCGACGTGCGGCCCGGCTGCGAGTCGATCGCGAGCGTGCCGCCGAGCGTGTCGAGCCGCTCGCGCATGTTGCGCAGGCCGATGCCGCTCGCCGGATCGGAAAACGCGTCGTGCGCGTCGAAGCCGCGGCCGTTGTCGGTGATGTCGAGCGTGACGGCGTGCGTCGCGATATCGAGCGTGACCGCCGCGCGCGAAGCCTGCGCGTGCCGCGCGACGTTGGTCAGCGCTTCCTGCGCGATGCGGAAGAGCACGGTATTGACGGGATCGGGCAGCGTCGCGCGTTGCGGTGCACAAGGCTTGCCCTCGGCGGTCGCTTCGAAGCGCACTTCGGGGCCGTCCTGTCCGTCGAATTCGCGCGCGAGCTGTTCGAGCGCGGCGGCGAGGCCGAGATCGTCGAGCATCGCGGGACGTAGCGCGTGCGAGATGCGGCGCACTTCGCGCAGCGTGCCGGAAAGGCGTCCGAGGCTCGTCGCGAGCGCGGCTTCGGCGGTCGGTTCGCGCGCCGCGCTCCGTTCGAAACGCGCCAGCGCCGATTCGAGCAGCAGCTTCACGGAGACGAGCATCTGGCTGATGCCGTCGTGCAATTCGCGCGATAGCCGCGCGCGTTCCTGTTCCTGCGAATCGACGACTTGCCGCGCGAGGCGCTTCAACTTCGCGTCCGCGCTGCGGTGCTCGCTGATGTTGAGCACCGCGCCGCACACCGCGATGATCGCGAGCCCGAAAAGCGCGATCGCGCCGATCCACATGAGCGTGCGGCGGATATTCCCGGCTGCCTGCGAATCGATGCGCGCGAGCGTCGTCTCGACATCTTCCAGATAGATGCCCGTGCCCATCATCCAGCCCCAGCGTTCGAGCGGCACGACATAGCCGAGCTTCGGCGCGATCAGTCCGGTCGACGGACGCCGCCACACGTAGCGCACATAGCCGCCGCCTTTCGACGCCTGTTGAATCAGCTCCTGGATGGTCAGCGCGCCGTTCGGATCGCGCATGAGCCAGAGATCGCGTCCGACGAGATCCGGCTGGCGCGGATGCATCAGCGACGTGCCGCGCATCGTGTAGACGAAAAAGTAGCCGTCCTGCCCGAAGTCGAGACGTTGAAGCGCATCGAGCGCGAGGCGGCGGCGTTCGTCGTTGCTGCGCGGATCGTCGGCGGGTGCGTCGTAATAAGGCGCGATCGCGCTCGTCGCAATCTCGACGTAATGGCGCAGTTCGATCTCCTTGCTCGACAGGTACGCGGCCTGCGTCGTGTCGTGCTGCGCTGCTGCGAGCGCTTGCGCCTGCTGGCGCACGCCGTAGGTGATGCCGCCGATCGCAAGCGCGAACGGCACGATCGCGAGCAGGAAGATCTTTGCCTTGAGATTCATCGATACAGGGTGTTCACATTCGAAGCCGCGGCGCGCCGCTTGCTGGAAACACAGGGTTTTCCGCTACGTGAAGCCACGTAGCGCGCATAAGTAGTTATGCGCTTGTAAGCGCCCGGGCGAAAGCGAATACTACCGCCCAATGCGCTATCACGGCGCAATCATCGGCCCGGAAGGGTCAATAACTAAGGAGACGCCATGAATCGGGCTTCCGGATTCCTGGTCTGGATCGCGCTCGCGCTACTGGGCGCGTTCGCATTCGGCACCATCGCGCTCGCGCACGGCGAGCGGATCAGCGCACTATGGATCGTCATCGCGGCGGTCTGCGTCTATCTCATCGCTTACCGCTTCTACTCACGCTTCATCGCGACGAAAGTGCTGCAGCTCGACGGCCTGCGCATGACGCCGGCCGTTCGTCACAACGACGGTCTCGACTACGTGCCGACCAACAAGTACGTGCTGTTCGGCCATCACTTCGCGGCGATCGCGGGCGCGGGTCCGCTCGTCGGCCCGGTGCTGGCGGCGCAGATGGGCTACACGCCCGGCATGCTGTGGATTCTCGCGGGCGTGGTGTTCGCGGGCGCGGTGCAGGACTTCGTGGTCCTGTTCATCTCGACGCGCCGCGATGGCCGCTCGCTCGGCGATCTCATCAAGATGGAACTCGGCACCGTGCCCGGCGTGATCGCGCTGTTCGGCGCGTTCCTCATCATGGTGATCATTCTCGCGGTGCTCGCGCTGATCGTCGTGAAGGCGCTGACGAATTCGCCGTGGGGCACGTTCACGGTTGCCGCGACGATTCCGATCGCGCTCTTCATGGGTGTCTATACGCGCTACATTCGCCCGGGACGCATCGGCGAGGTGTCGATCATCGGCTTCGTCGGTCTGATGCTCGCGATCGTGTACGGCGGACAAGTCGCCGAATCCGCGACGCTCGCGCCGTACTTCACGTTCACCGGCGTGCAGCTCGTGTGGATTCTGATCGGCTACGGTTTCGTGGCGTCGGTGCTGCCGGTATGGCTGCTGCTCGCGCCGCGCGATTATCTGTCGACGTTCCTCAAGATCGGCACGATCCTCGGCCTCGCGATCGGGATTCTCATCGTCGCGCCCGAACTGAAGATGCCGGCCTTCACGAAGTTCGTCGATGGCACGGGTCCCGTGTGGTCGGGCAATCTGTTCCCGTTCCTCTTCATCACGATCGCATGTGGCGCGGTGTCGGGCTTCCACGCGCTGATCTCGTCGGGCACGACGCCCAAGATGATCGACAACGAAGTCAACATGCGCTTCATCGGCTACGGCGCGATGCTGATGGAATCGTTCGTCGCGATCATGGCGCTCGTCGCCGCGTGCGTGATCGAACCGGGCGTCTACTTCGCGATGAACAGCCCGGCCGCGCTGCTCGGCTCGACGCCCGAAGCGGTCGCGCAGACCGTCTCGGGCTGGGGCTTCGTGCTGACGCCCGACATGCTGACGTCGACGGCGAAGGCGGTCGGCGAGACGACCATCGTCGCGCGTGCCGGCGGCGCGCCGACGCTCGCGGTCGGCATGGCGCACATTCTTCATCAGGTGATCGGCGGCCCGGCGATGATGGCGTTCTGGTATCACTTCGCCATTCTGTTCGAGGCGCTGTTCATCCTCACCGCCGTCGATGCGGGCACGCGCGCCGGCCGCTTCATGCTGCAAGACTTGCTCGGCACGTTCCACCCGGCGCTGCGCCGCACGGAATCGCTGCCGGCCAACCTCGTCGCGACGGGCCTGTGCGTCGCCGCGTGGGGCTACTTCCTGTATCAGGGCGTGGTCGATCCGTTCGGCGGCATCAACACGCTGTGGCCGCTCTTCGGCATCTCGAATCAGATGCTCGCGGGCATCGCGCTGATGCTCGGCACCGTGGTGCTGTTCAAGATGAAGCGCGAACGCTATGCGTGGGTCACGCTCGTGCCGACTGCGTGGCTGCTCATCTGCACGTTGACGGCCGGCTGGCAGAAGATTTTCGATGCGAATCCGAAGGTCGGCTTCCTCGCGCACGCCGGCAAGCTGAAGGACGCCTACGACGCGGGCAAGGTGATGGCGCCGGCGAAGTCGCTCGCGGAAATGCAGCGCATCATCTTCAACGATTACGTCGATGCGGCGCTTGCCGGCCTGTTCATCTTCGTGGTGTTGAGCATCGCGGTATATGGCGTGCTGGCCGTGCTGCGGGCGCGTCGCGAAGCGAAGCCGACCGTGCGCGAAACGCCGTTCGAAGCGATGCCTTCCGGCGCTTCCACCGCGGTGCGCGCGGGCCACTAAGGAGTCGAGCGATGTTCAGCGATCTTCGGCAGGCAGGACGGTATCTCGGCCAGACGATGCGTCTGATGGTCGGGATGCCCGATTACGACGCATATGTCACGCACATGCAGACGACGCATCCCGACAAGCCGGTGATGAGCTACGCGGAGTTCTTCCGCGAGCGGCAGGAGGCGAGGTACGGGTCGGGAGCGGGGAAGTGCTGCTGAGTTGATGCTGCTGGGTGGTGATTGAAGATAACGCGACGGTGAGAGCCGTCGCGTTTTTTTTGGGCGCTGCGCGAGGTGCGATCCAGCCGACCGCATGATAGTCGCGACGGCGCGTTCGCTATCCGCTCCGCTGGTGACCAAGGACCGGCAGATTCTAAGCTACGAACACGTCACGACGATTCGGTAGCAGAGAAAACAAAAAGGGCGAATGACCCAAGCCATTCGCCCTTTCCACGCTCCGTTCAACCGAAGCTCAATTCACCGCCGCCGCCGTCTTCGCGCCCTTGTTCTTCTGCGCGCGGCCGATCTCTTCCAGCTTGATCTCGACGTGCTTCGAGAACACGTACTCGGCCGGACGCTGCTTGTCGATCGGCAGATCCTTCGCGAACGCGCCCGTCGTGCGCGGGCCCGACAGCGCGATCTTCGCGGCCTTCAGCGGATGCGCCACCGTGTCCATCACGGCGGTCGCCTCGAAGCCGCAGTGGACCATGCAGTCCGCGCACTTCTCGTACTTGCCCGTGCCGTACTTGTCCCAGTCGGTGGTTTCCATCAGTTCCTTGAAGGTCTTCACGTAACCTTCGCCGACCAGATAGCACGGCTTCTGCCAGCCGAACACCGTGCGCGCCGGGTTGCCCCACGGCGTGCATTGATACGTCTGGTTGCCCGCGAGGAAATCGAGGAACAGCGTCGACTGGCTGAACGACCAGTTCTTGCCGTTGTTGCCGCGCTTGAAGATTTCGCGGAACAGGTTCTTCGTCTTTTCGCGATTCAGGAAGTGCTGCTGATCCGGCGCGCGCTCGTAGGCATAGCCCGGCGAAACCGTGATGCCGTCCACGCCGATCGGACCGAGCGTGTCGAAGAACTTCGCGACGCGTTCCGGCTCCGCATCGTTGAACAGCGTGCAGTTGATGTTCACGCGGAACCCGCGGCGCTTCGCTTCCTTGATGGCCGCGACAGCCTTGTCGTACGTGCCCGGCTGCGAAACCGAGTGATCGTGCGCCTCGCGATCGCCGTCGAGATGCACGGACCAGACGAAGTACGGGCTCGGCTCGTAATCGTCCATCTTCTTTTCCATCAGGAGCGCGTTCGTGCAGAGATACACGAACTTCTTGCGCGCCATGATGCCCTTCACGATCTGCGGCATTTCCTTGTGCAGCAGCGGCTCGCCGCCCGCGATCGACACGACCGGCGCGCCGCATTCGTCGACGGCTTCGAGGCATTCCTGCAGCGACAGACGCTGGTTCAGGATCGGATCCGGATAGTCGATCTTGCCGCAGCCGTTACAGGCGAGATTGCAGCGGAACAGCGGTTCCAGCATCAGCGCGAGCGGGTAACGCTTGGTGCCCGTCAGGTGTTGCTTGAAGATATAGGCGCCAACGCGGGCCTTCTGGAGCATCGGGATAGACAATTGTGTCCTCTCCTTATTCTTCGCGAACCGCGGCTGCCGCAACGGCGGCGACCGGCTGAGTGAGCTTCGCGGGGAGTTTGAATTCGACCTTTTCCTCGCGGCCGTTCATCGTCGTGACTTCGACGTGTCCGAACGCGCGCAGGGCATCGATCACATGTTTGACCATTTCCTCGGGCGCCGAAGCGCCCGCGGTGATGCCGACCGTTTGCACGTCGGCAAACCATTCCGGCTTGATCTCCGAACCGTCCGCGACGAGATAGCTCGGAACGCCGCTCTCGGCGCCGATTTCCCGCAGGCGGTTCGAATTGGAACTGTTGGTGGCGCCGACCACGAGCAGCACATCGACTTGCGTGCTCAGCTCGCGCACGGCGGCCTGGCGATTCTGAGTCGCGTAGCAGATGTCGCGCGTGTCCGGGCCGACGATATCCGTGAAGCGGCGCTGCAAGGCATCGATGATGCCGCGCGTGTCGTCCACGGAAAGCGTCGTCTGCGTGACATAGGCGACGGGCGTATCGGGCGCGAGCGTCATTGTCGCGACTTCGGCTTCGCTCTGCACCAGCACGACGACGCCGGGAATCTGCCCGATCGTGCCTTCGACTTCCGGATGACCCGCATGGCCGATCAGAATGAGCGTGCGCCCCTGCGATACATACTGGCGGCCCTGCACATGAACCTTGGTGACGAGCGGGCAGGTCGCGTCGAGCACGTCGAGCCCGCGCGTCCGCGCATCTTTCTCGACGCTCTGCGCGACGCCGTGCGCGCTGAAAATCGCGACCGCGCCGTGCGGCACTTCATCGAGTTCTTCGACGAACTTTGCGCCCTTGCTGCGCAGGTTGTCGACCACATGACGGTTATGAACGATCTCGTGACGCACATAAACCGGTGCGCCATGCCGTTCGAGGGCCCGATCGACGATTTCGATCGCACGGACCACGCCCGCACAAAAGCCGCGGGGTTGAGCAAGGATGATACGCATATTCGAACGAACTCCGACTGGCGCGGGTCTCGGGTTAGCCGGCGCGAAGCTCGCACTTTCCCGAAGACCTGGCCACGAACGACGCTCGGAAGCGTCAGGAAGGCCGGGGAAAGCAGACCGGAAAAAAAGACACGGTGGGGTCGGTCTGCGCGCCGAAGTTGACCGCGTATTCTAACGCGTTCCCTTTTTGGGTGCTCAATGCCCGCTTCACTTCGCGACGCGCTTCGGCACACGCAAATACGGCGATTTTGAGAACCCAGTAAACTGTCGGACGCTTCGGACCGCATGGCGGCGAGATCCGCGCCACGCGCCCTTGCCGCGCGGCCTCGCGGACCGGCTCGCCGCGCTGTTTCCCTGGTGTATTTTTCGCGCAACGCCGGGTCCATCGCGCGCATCGGCTGCGCCACTGTTTTCAAGCTAATCGTTTACTCATGCTATTAATCGCCTGGCTGTCTTTCTTGATCTGGATCGTGCTGCTGTTCGCCCGCGGCGGATTCTGGCGCGCGCAACCCGCGCCGGCGCTATCCGATACGACGATCCACGCCGTCGGCAACGCCGAGATCGCGCGCCGCGGCGCATGGCCCGCGCTCGTCGCCGTCGTGCCTGCGCGCAACGAAGCCGACGTCATCGGCCGCGCGGTCGGCTCGCTGCTCAAGCAGGACTATGCGGGCGCGTTCCATGTGATCGTCGTCGATGACCACAGCACCGACGGCACCGCGAACGTCGCGCTCGCCGCCGCCCGCGATCTCGGCCTCGAAGACCGTCTGACGATCCTGACCGCGCAGCCGCTGCCGCCGGGCTGGTCGGGCAAGGTGTGGGCGCAGTCGCAGGGCATCGGCGCGATCGACAAGCTCGGCCTGCCCGCGGAATTCCTGCTGCTCACGGACGCGGACATCCACCATCCGGCCGATGCCGCCACGCAACTCGTCGCGCGCACGATTCTCGAAGACCGCGATCTGGTCTCGCTGATGGTCCGTCTGCGCTGCGATTCCCTTTGGGAAAAGGCGCTGATTCCGGCGTTCGTCTTCTTCTTCGCGAAGCTTTATCCGTTCGAATGGGTCAACGACGCGAAGAAGGCGACCGCCGGCGCGGCAGGCGGCTGCATGCTGGTGCGCCGTTCGGCGCTCGTGGAGGCGGGCGGGATCGAATCGATCCGGCAGGAACTGATCGACGATTGCAGTCTCGCCGCGCGCATCAAGCATCGCGCGGGCCGCAACGACGCGCGCCCGATCCGCCTCGATCTCGCCGAGCACAGCGTGTCGCTGCGTCCGTACGATAGCTGGCGGGACATCTGGAACATGATCGCGCGCACGGCGTTCACGCAATTGCGCTATTCGCCTCTGCTGCTTGCCGGCACCGTGCTCGGCATGGCGGTGATCTATCTCGCGCCGCCGGTGCTCGCGCTGGCATACGGCGCGAGCGCGTGGCCCGCATGCGCCGCGTGGGCGCTGATGTGCATCGCCTATGGTCCGATGCTGCGCTATTACCGCAGATCGCTGTTGTGGGCGCCGCTCCTGCCGCTCGTCGCGTTGTTCTACGTCAGCGCGACGATCGGCTCGGCCGTGCGGTACTGGAGCGGGAAGGGCGGGCAATGGAAGGCGCGCGTGCAGGCGCCGACGCAGGAAGGTTCGTAAACGCGGCTTCTCACTTCTTCGTCAACATGGCATACAGCTCGATGACCATGTTCGGCGAGAACGTGAACGGCACCCAGCCGTGCCCGGCGTGGCGCAAGACCAGCAGGCGGTCGCCGTTCGCGTATTTCTGCGTCGCCATGACGGGATTCTTCGTGGCGGCGAAGCGCCATCCCGGTGCAATGCCCGCAGGCTGATCCGGCGACATCGACGCGCGCACGTTCGACAATTCCTCGATCAGTTCCGACACACCTTCCGGGCTCAGCTTCGCCGTCTTGCCCGCGATCGTCATTTCGACCGCATCGCGCTCCGGGCGCGACACGACGAGCGTCGGGGGCTCGTTCAGCGCGGGCGGTTCGGCGGGCGCGTCGGCATCGACCGGTTCGCGCACATCGCGCAAAGCGGGCGGTTCGTCCGATACGGCGGGCGGAGCGGCAGGCGAGCCGGCGGATGAGCGCGCAGATGCGGCAGCGGTCTGAAGGAGCGTATCGAGGCTCGACTCCAGCGCGCCGAGCTGGTCTTGTAGATTCATGCGAGTGTGTCTGTAACGTGCGTGCTAGCAGTGAGGCCCCGATTCTACCCGCTGGACTTCTCCGATACCGCCACACCTTGTAACGAAATGCACGCAACCGTGTGTCAGACGACGCGCTCGCCGAGGTTTTCGAGTTCGGTGCGCACGCGCGTCAGCACGTCGGTCCAGTCGCCGCGCTTCGTCTGCGTGAAGAGGCGCATGTCCGGATACCACGGCGTGTCGTCGCGATCGCGCAGCCACCGCCAGCAGCCCGCGAAGCGATTCAGCAGCCAGACGCGCTTGCCCATTGCGGCGGCGAGATGCGCGACCGACGTATCGACCGCGATCACGAGATCGAGTCCGTCGATGAGCGCGGCCGTGTCCGCGAAGTCGCCGACGCCGTCCATCCAGTCGGCGATCTGGCCGGCGAACGCGGGCGGCAGTTGCTTGTCGGCGTGCTCGGCCTTTTGCAGGCTGATCCATCGCACGCCGCGATACGAGAGCAGCGGCGCGAGCGTTTCCGGTGCGATGCTGCGCCGTTTGTCGCCGCGCGAATGCGTGTGGCCGCCCGCCCAGACGAGACCGACCGCCGGCATCGAGCGCTCGCCGATTCGTTCCGCCCAGAAACGCGCGCGTTGGGGATCGGCGCGCAGATAGGGCGTCGGCGCGGGAATATTGCCGATGCGCGTGCCGAAACACATCGGCAAGGACATCAGCGGGCAATGGTGCGTCCACATGGACAGATCGACGGCGTCTCCGTCGACGAGAACGATGTTCGGCCAGCGCGCGCACAGCGATTCTTCGAAGAGCCGCCGCAGCGGCGCCGGACAGACATAGCCGACGCGCGCGAAGCGTTCCAGCGCCATCGGCAGGTAGCGGCAGAATTGCAGCGCATCGCCGAAGCCTTGTTCGTGCAGCACGAGCAGGCTCGCGCCGGCGGGAAGCGGGCCGCCGCGCCAGAGCGGAATCGGCAACTCGGGCGCGCGTGCGCCGAGCGTCTGACCGTCCGTCTGAAAGCTTGCCCAACGGTGCTCGAAATGCGGCCACGCTTCGTCGTAGCGTCCCGCCGCGAGCAGCGCATGGCCGAGATTGCTGTGCGCTTCGAGGTTGTCCGGATCGAGCGCGATGGCGGCTTTCGTATGCTCGATTGCCGAGTCGAGATCGCCCAGACGGTTGAGTACCGCGCCCAGATTGTTATGCGATGCCGCGTGATCCGGCCGATGCCCGAGCGCTCGCCGATAACTCTGCGCCGCCGCTTCCATCTGCTCGTCGAGTTGCAGCGCAAGTCCGAGGTTGAACCAAAGCAGGGCGATGTCGCCGTAATCCGGAAAGCGCTCATCGGCGATGCGCAGTCCGAGGCGCGCGCTTTGCGCCGCGGCCGGGAAGTCGCGCAGGTGCAGCTGCGTCACGCAAAGCGAGTTGCAAAAGCCCGGATGCGCGGAAAGTTCGATGGCGCGTGTGAGCCACGTTCGCGCGTCTTCCGGCTTGCGCAGCGCCAGCGCGATCAGGCCGCGCAGATGAAGCGCATCGGCGTTGCGCGGATTCTCGGCGATGGCTTCATCGGCCAATTCGACGGCGATGCCAAACGCGTGCTCCGCATAAGCTCGACTGGCGCGCTGGATGAGATCGTTCTGCATGAGGTTTCCTGTCGGGGCGGACAGTGTATGCAGAGGCGAACCGGCGTCTGTAAAGATCGTTGGATGCGGCGCGCGCAAAAAAAACCGGCATGCCCGAAGGCGATGCCGGTTTCATCACCGAAGCGCGAAAGAACGCGCTCCAGCCCAACTTACTTCGCGCGCACCTGTTCGAGCGCGGCATTGAACGTCTTGCTCGGACGCATCACGGCTTCGAGCTTCTTCTCGTCCGGCTTGTAGTAGCCGCCGATATCCACCGCATTGCCCTGCACGGCGGCGAGTTCATCGACGATCTTCTGCTCGTTCTCGGCCAGCGTCTTTGCGAGCGGCGCGAACTGCTCGGCGAGCGCCTTGTCTTCCGACTGCGACGCGAGTTCCTGCGCCCAGTACATCGCGAGATAGAACTGGCTGCCGCGATTGTCGAGCTGGCCGGTCTTCGGCGACGGGCTCTTGTTGTTGTCGAGCAGCTTGCCGGTGGCCGAATCGAGCGCCTTCGCGACGAGCTTCGCACGCGCGTTGTCGTTCTTGATGCCGAGCTCTTCCAGCGACACCGCCAGCGCGAGGAATTCGCCGAGCGAGTCCCAGCGCAGATGGTTTTCCTGCACGAGCTGCTGAACATGCTTCGGCGCCGAGCCGCCCGCGCCCGTTTCGTACAGGCCGCCGCCCGCCATCAGCGGAACGATGGAAAGCATCTTCGCGCTCGTGCCGAGTTCCATGATCGGGAACAGGTCGGTGAGGTAGTCGCGCAGGATGTTGCCCGTGACCGAGATCGTGTCCATGCCGCGGATCACGCGTTCGAGCGTGTAACGCATCGCGCGCACTTGCGACATGATCTGGATGTCGAGGCCGGTCGTGTCGTAATCCTTCAGGTACGTCTCGACCTTCTTGATGAGTTCGGCTTCGTGCGGACGATACGGGTCGAGCCAGAACACGGCCGGCGTGCCCGAGTTCTTCACGCGCGTGACGGCGAGCTTCACCCAGTCGCGGATCGGCGCGTCCTTCACGAGGCACATGCGCCAGATGTCGCCCTTCTCGACTTCCTGCGTCAGCCCTTCGAGGACTTCGCCCGTCGCGTTGTCGACGATGCGCGCCGTGCCGTCTTCCGCGATCTCGAACGTCTTGTCGTGCGAGCCGTACTCTTCCGCCTTTTGCGCCATCAGGCCGACGTTCGGCACCGTGCCCATCGTCTTCGGATCGAACGCGCCGTTGGTCTTGCAGAAGTTGATGATTTCCTGATAGATGCGCGCGAACGTGCTTTCCGGAATCAGGCACTTCGTGTCTTGCGGACGGCCGTCGGCGCCCCACATCTTGCCGCCCGCGCGGATCATCGCGGGCATGGATGCGTCGACGATCACGTCGTTCGGCGCGTGCAGGTTCGAGATGCCCTTGGCCGAATCGACCATGGCGAGCGCCGGGCGCTTCTCGTGGCACGCGTGCATGTCGCGGATGACTTCATCGCGTTGCGATTCCGGCAGTGCTTCGATCTTCGTGTACAGATCGACGAGACCGTTGTTCACGTTGATGCCGAGTTCTTCGAAGAGCTTGCCGTGCTTGGCGAACGCGTCCTTGTAGAACACCTTCACGGCGTGGCCGAAGACGATCGGGTGCGAGACCTTCATCATGGTCGCCTTGACGTGCAGCGACAGCATGACGCCCGTGTCGAACGCATCCTGCATCTGGTCTTCGTAGAACTCGACGAGCGCCTTCTTGCTCATGAACATGCTGTCGACGATCTCGCCTTCCTGCAGCTTGACCTTCGGCTTCAGCACGATGGTTTCGCCGCGCTTCGTCACGAGTTCCATGCGCACTTCGCGGGCTTTATCGTTCGTGATCGACTTTTCGCCGTGATAGAAGTCGCCGTGTTTCATGTGCGCGACGTGCGTGCGCGACGCCATGCTCCACTCGCCCATGCTGTGCGGATGCTTCTTCGCGTAGTTCTTCACGGCGAGCGGCGCGCGGCGGTCCGAGTTGCCTTCGCGCAACACCGGGTTCACGGCCGAGCCGAGGCACTTGCCATAGCGCGCGCGGATGGCCTTTTCTTCGTCGTTCTTCGGCTCTTCGGGATAGTCGGGCAGCTTGTAGCCCTTGCTTTGCAGTTCCTTGATCGCGCTCGTCAGCTGATGCAGCGACGCGCTGATGTTCGGCAGCTTGATGATGTTGGTGTCGGCGTCCTGCGTGAGTTCGCCGAGCTTCGCGAGGTTGTCGGGGACCTTTTGCTCGTCGGTCAGGAATTCGGGGAATTCGCCGAGGATGCGGGCCGCGACGGAGATGTCGCTCGTCTCGACGTTGACGCCCGCCGGCGCGGTGAAGGCACGGATGATCGGCAGAAAGGCGCTGGTCGCGAGCAGCGGAGCTTCGTCGGTCAGGGTGTAGATGATGGTGGGTTGCTGATTACTCATCGCTTGTCTCGACATCCGAAAACAGGTTGGAAAAAACCGCCGGCCTCGTCACCCCTCCGGCAACAAACCGCTATTCTGCCTGATTTTGCAGGGCGCGCGTGTGAATTTCGGCTTGCGAAATTGGCCAAAACGGGCGTTTTTCTTGCGAATTCAATGACTTAATTTTTTTCGAGTCTTATACAAGAGTTGCTGTCTTCCGGCCGCGTCGCGATGGCCGGAACGTTTCACGGAATGATTTGGCGCTTCATCAAGCGAGATACCCGTTCTCCCGGAACCAGTCCAGCGCGTCCTTCAGACCTTGCGCGTACGGCCGCGCGGCGTAGCCCAGCTCGCGCTCCGCCTTCGCCGACGTGAAGTACATCTTGTTCTTCGACATGCGCAGCGCGTCGACGGTCACGAACGGCTCCTTTCCGCTCACTTTCGCGAACAGCTCCGCGCCGATCGCGAGCGGATAAAGCGGCCCGCGCGGCAGCTTGATGGTCGGCGGCTTGCGCCCGACGAATCCGGCGATGTCCGCCAACATCTGCTGCAAGGGCAGATTCTCGCCGCCCAGGATATATCGCTCGCCGATCTTGCCGCGTTCGAGCGCGAGAAAGTGCCCGTTCGCGACATCGTCGACGTGCACGAGATTGAGGCCCGTATCGACGAACGCGGGGATCTTGCCGGTCGCCGCTTCGACGATGATGCGCCCGGTCGGTGTCGGGCGCACGTCGCGCGGGCCGATCGGCGTCGACGGATTCACGATCACCGCCGGCAGCGCGTTCTGCGCGACCATGCGCTCGACCGCGCGCTCCGCGAGCACCTTGCTGCGCTTGTATGCGCCGATGGTGCTCTGCGCATCCGACGGCTTCGTCTCGTCGACGATCGCGCCCGAGCTCGTCACCTTGAGCGTCGCGACGCTGCTGGTATAAACGATGCGCTCGACACCTTCGGACAGCGCCGCGCGCATCGTCGCTTCGGTGCCTTCGAGATTCGCGCGTTCGATTTCGGCCGGATCCGGCGCCCAGATGCGGTAATCGGCGGCGACGTGAAACAGGAAGCGGCAGCCCTTGAGCGCGGCGCGCATGGACGCTTCGTCGCGCATGTCGCCGACGACGATCTCCGCGTCCAGCGATTCGACGTTCTTGCGCGGGCTGGTCTTGCGCACGAGCACGCGCACGTCGAAACCGCGTTCGATGGCGAGCCGCGCGACCGCGGAACCGACGAACCCCGAAGCACCCGTGACGAGCACGCGAGAGCCGGAAAAATCAGTCATTCTTACCTCGTTGAAAACGTCCGCGCGGCCTCGATTGTAACGATTGCCGCGCCGAAAAAAGGCTGCAAAGCCCGATGTGACAAGGGCTTGCGGCTCATGCTATGGTCCTCGCCTGCCGCGGCCGCGAGGACCGCGCAAAACATGGACACAACCGGTAAGCGATGCCTCAAGACACTCGAAACCTAAGCGCCTGGATTTACCTCGCAATCGCAATCACGCTCGCCGTGGTGTTCTGCATCGACGTGCTCACGCCGATCCGCATCGCGATCTGGGTGTTCTACGTGCTGCCCGTCGTGCTCTGCGTCTGGGCCGACCGCCCCGCCGTGCCGATCGTCACGGCGGGCGTCTCGACCGTGCTGACGCTCGCAGGATACGCACTCGCCGCCACCGATCCGAACACGAGCCGCGACGTGCTGCAGATCAACCGCGCAATGGGCATCGTCGTCATGCTCGCGCTCGCAGCGGTGGCGCATCTGTATATCAAATCGCGGCTCGCCGTACAACGCACGACCTGGCTGCAACAGGGCATCGTGCAACTCGCGCAGAAATTGCGCGGCGAGCAGTCTCCGGCTTCGATCGGCGTGAGCATCCTGCGTTCGATCATTCCGTACGTGAATGCAAAAGTCGGCGTCGTCTACGCGCTCGAAGGCGATGCGCTCGTGCGGGTCGCGTCGTGGGCGCTGCCGGACGATGCCAGCGCGCCAGCGAGGATACCGCGCGGCCAGGGACTCGTCGGACAGGCAGTCGAAGAGGCGCGCGTGCTCGAATTGCGCGACGCGTCCGCGCACTATCTGAAGGCCGGTTCGGCGCTGGGATCGGCGGCGGCGTCGCGCGTCGTGATCGCGCCGCTTCTCGCCGATGGCGACGTCGTGGGCGCGATCGAACTCGGCTTCGTCGGCAACGAAGGCCGTTTCGACGATACCCGCGCGCTGCTCGACATGGCCTCGGAACCGATCGGCATGGCGCTGCGTTCGTCGCGGTATCGCGCGCGTCTCGTCGAACTGCTCGAAGAAACGCAGCGCCAGAGCGAGGAATTGCAGGTCCAGCAGGAAGAGTTGCGCGTGTCGAACGAGGAACTGGAGGAGCGCGGCCGCGCGCTGCAGGATTCGCAGGCGCGTCTCGAACAGCAGCAGGCCGAGCTCGAACAGACCAACGTGCAGCTCGAAGAGCACACGCAACATCTGGAGCGGCAAAAGTCCGAGCTGATGCAGGCGCAGCAGGAACTGACCGCGAACGCGCTGGAAATGGAGCGCGCGAGCCAGTACAAGTCGGAGTTCCTCGCGAACATGTCGCACGAACTGCGCACGCCGCTCAACAGTTCGCTGATCCTCGCGAAACTCTTGCAGGACAACAAGCAAGGCAACCTGACCGAGGAACAGGTGCGCTTCGCCGCGACGATCCATTCGTCGAACAGCGATCTGCTTTCACTCATCAACGACATTCTCGATTTGTCCAAGGTCGAGGCCGGACAGATGGACGTGCAGTTCGCGCACACATCCGTCGATGCGATCCTGCAGACGTTGCAGCAATCGTTCGCGCCCATCGCGGGGAACAAGGGCGTCGAATTCGTCACCGCGCACGGCGAGAACGTGCCGCAATACTTCGTCACCGACAGCCAGCGGCTCTTGCAGGTGCTGCGCAATCTGCTGTCGAACGCATTCAAGTTCACCGAGC
Source organism: Caballeronia sp. LZ008 (assembly GCF_031451435.1). Classification (NCBI taxonomy): domain Bacteria; kingdom Pseudomonadati; phylum Pseudomonadota; class Betaproteobacteria; order Burkholderiales; family Burkholderiaceae; genus Caballeronia; species Caballeronia sp. LZ008. The sequence goes on from NZ_JARUXK010000004.1 coordinate 222,053, forward strand.
GCGGCCGCGTGACGGTCGCGGTCGAGCGCGCCGGCGACAACGCGCTGCGTTTCGATGTGCGCGACACGGGCATCGGCATCGCGCGCGACAAGCAAGAGATGATCTTCCAGGCGTTCCAGCAAGCCGACGGCACCACGAGCCGCAAATACGGCGGCAGCGGCCTCGGATTGTCGATTTCGCGCGAGTTTTCGCGACTGCTCGGCGGATCGGTGTCCGTGTCGAGCGAACTGGGGCAGGGCAGCGTGTTTTCGGTGACGCTGCCGATCGCGGCGCACGAAGGCACCGTCACCGCGAAGCTCGATACGATCGGTCACATGCGGAAAGCGCAGCCCATGGCCGCGCCCGCGCCCGCACCTGCGCCTGCACCTGCGCCTGCACCTGCGCCTGCGCCTGCGCCTGCGCCGGTACAGCCGATGCCGGCGCCCATGGTCAGTCCGGAGCCGCTCGGCATCGCCGACGACCGCGCCGACCGCAAGCGTCCGGATCGCGTGATTCTCGTCATCGAGGACGATCAGCCGTTCGCGCGCATCCTCTACGATCTCGCGCACGAACTCGATTTCGACTGCGTGCACGCGGCGACCGCCACGCAAGGCGTCGAGCTCGCGCGTTCGCTGCAGCCGAACGGCATTCTGCTCGATATCGGCCTGCCGGATCAGTCGGGCCTCACCGTGCTCGAATGGCTCAAGCACGATCCGCTCACGCGTCACATTCCGATTCACATCGTCTCCGCGACCGATCACGCCGATGTCGCGCTGCATCTCGGCGCGATCGGCTACACGCTGAAGCCGAGCGCGCGCGAAGAACTGGCGCACGCGATCCGCAAGCTCGAAGCGCGCTCGTCGCAGGGCATGCGCCGCGTGCTCGTCGTCGAGGACGATCCGGCGTTGCGTCAGAGCATTCACGCGCTGCTCGCGAGCGACACGGTGGGCATCGTCGAGGCAGGATCGATCGCGGAGGCCATCGAGGAGATGCAGCGCGTGCCGTTCGATTGCGTCGTGATGGATCTCGCGCTGCCCGACGGCTCCGGTTACGAACTGCTCGAACGCGTGTCGACGAGCGGCGGGCACGCGTCGCCGCCGGTCATCGTCTATACGGGACGCCTGCTGTCGCAGGAAGAAGAGCAGCGCCTGCGCCGCTATTCGAAATCGATCATCATCAAGGGAGCGAAATCGCCGGAGCGTCTGCTCGACGAAGTGACGCTGTTCCTGCATAGCGTGGAAAGCGCGCTGCCGCCGGAGCAGCAGCGCATGCTGCGCGCGGCGCGTCAGCGCGACGACGTGTTCGAAGGCCGCACGATCCTGCTCGCCGAAGACGACGTGCGCAACATCTTCGCGCTGTCGCGCGTGATCGAGCCGCTCGGCGCCACGCTCGAGATCGCGCGCAACGGACGCGAAGCGCTCGAAGCGCTCGCGCGCCGCAACGATATCGACCTCGTGCTGATGGACATCATGATGCCCGAAATGGACGGCCTGATCGCGATGACCGAAATCCGCAAGCGCACGGAGCACGCGCGTCTGCCGATCATCGCGCTGACGGCGAAAGCGATGCCGAGCGATCGCGAGAAATGTCTCGAGGCAGGTGCGGACGATTACATATCGAAACCCATCGACGTGGATAAGCTCGTGTCTTTATGTCGGGTTTGGTTGCGGCAGCGATGAACATGGCGAACGACGGCAGTCACGACGAAGAAGCGACGTTCGACATCGAACTGAAGCTGATTCTGGAAGCGATCTACCTGCGCTATCAGCACGACTTCCGGCATTACTCGATGAGTTCGCTGAGAAGACGCCTCGCGCAAGCCGTGAACGATCTCGGCCTGCCGACGCTCTCGCATTTGCAGGAGCGCATTCTGCGCGATCCGGCGCTGTTCGCGCGGCTGTTCCAGTACCTCACGGTGCAGGTGAGCGAGATGTTCCGCGATCCGCACTACTTTCGCGCGATTCGCGAGCAGGTCGTGCCGATTCTGCAGACGTATCCGTCGATCAAGGTCTGGGTCGCGGGATGCAGCACCGGCGAGGAATTGTGGTCGCTCGCCGTGCTCTTCGCCGAAGAGAAGATCGCGGATCGCACCGTGTTCTACGCGACCGACATCAACGCCGAAGCGCTGCGTCAGGCCGAGAGCGGCATCTATCCGCTGGAACGCATGGCGAGCTTCAGTCAGAACTATCTGGCGGCGGGCGGCAAGCGTTCGCTGTCGGACTACTATCACGCCGCGTACGGCGCGGCGAAGTTCTCGCAGACGCTCAAGTCGCGCGTCGTGTTCGCGGATCACAGTCTCGCGACCGACAGCGTGTTTCTCGAAGCGCATCTCGTGTCGTGCCGCAATGTGCTGATCTATTTCGATCGCGCGTTGCAGGATCGCGCGCTCGGTTTGTTCAGCGATTCGCTCGTGCGGCGCGGATTTCTCGGGCTCGGCAGCAAGGAAAGCCTGCGCTTTTCCACCTATGCAGACCGCTTCGCGGATTTCAATGCGCGCGAGCGGCTTTACCAGAAGGTGTGACGATGTTCGACGCGCATCGCATCGGAGCAGTCGTGATCGGCGCATCGGCGGGCGGCGTCGAGGCGCTCAATCATCTGTTGCCCGCGCTGCCGAAGACGTTCGTGCTGCCCGTGCTGATCGTCGTGCATGTGCGGCAAGGACAGCCGAGCCTCTTGCCGGGATTGTTCGCGTCGCGCTGCGAACTGGCCGTCGAAGAGCCGTTCGACAAGGACGAGATCGCGCCCGGCACCGTGTATTTCGCGCCGCCGGGATATCACATGCTCGTCGAGGCGGAAGGCGGCGCGGCGCCGGCGATCGCGCTGTCGGTCGATCCGCCGGTGCGCTTCTCGCGGCCATCGGTGGACGTGCTGTTCGAATCGGCGGCGCATGCGTATGGCGAACGTCTGCTCGGCATCGTGCTCTCCGGCGCGAACGACGACGGCGCCCGCGGCGCGCGCGCGATCCGCGAGGCGGGCGGCGCGTGCTGGGCGCAGAACCCGGAGACGGCCTCGGCCCCGGCCATGCCGCTCGCGGCGATCGCTGAGGACGCGGTGAACGAAGTACTGACGCTCGATGAAATGGCGTTGCGGCTGTCGCAATGCATCGGCCGGCAGCCATGAAAAGAAGGCAAGGAGTCACCAGATGACGCAACCCATCCACGTGCTGATCGTCGATGACATTCGCAACAACATCACCGCGCTCGAAGCGTCGCTCGCGCGGCCGGATCTGTCGGTGCTGAAGGCCGAGTCGGGCCCCGCCGCGCTGGAGCTGCTGCTCAAGCACGAAGTCGCGCTCGCGATCCTCGACGTCAACATGCCGGGCATGGACGGCTTCGAGCTCGCCGAACTGATGCGCGGCAGCCCGCGCACCGCGCACGTGCCGATCATCTTTCTCACGGCGACGGCGCAGGACGCGAGCCGCACGTTTCGCGGCTATGAAGCGGGCGCGGTGGATTTTCTCTACAAGCCCTTCGATTCGCGCATCCTCAATTCGAAGGTCGATGTCTTCATTCAGATGGAGCGTCAGAAGCAGCAACTCGCGACGCAGCTCGCGACCGTGCAGCAACTGCTCGATGCGAACGAAATGCTGATGGCCGTGCTCGGTCACGATCTGCGCACGCCGCTTTCCGCGGTCATCGCGTCGGCGGAATATCTCGCGCGTTTCGTGCAGGACGAGAACGTGGCGAACATCGGCACGCGCATCAAGTCGAGCGGCATGCGCATGGTGCGGATGGTCGATCAGTTGCTGAACCTTGCGCGTCTGCGTGGCGGGCGCGTGACGCTGCAGCCGCGCGCCGTCGAGTTGATGACGCTCGCGAAGAATATCGTCGATGAATACGAGGCGCGCGTCGGCAAGGGGCGCATCTTCGTGCTGCGTCAGGGCGACACGCTCTTGCAGGGCGACGGCGATCTGCTGTCGCAGGTGTTCTCGAATCTCATCGGCAACGCGCTGCAGCACGGTCACGAAGGCTCGGCGATTCAAGTGCGCCTCGACGGCAACGCCGAGGACATCACCATCGCGGTGCAAAACGCCGGCGAGATTCCCGCGGACGTTCTGCCGACGATCTTCGCGCCGTATCGATCGGGCCGGCGTCAGAACGAGTCGAGCGGCCTCGGGCTCGGGCTTTACATCACGCGTGAAATCGCGCAGATGCATGGCGGCGACGTATCCGTGCGCTCGACGTCCGAAACGGGCACGGTGTTCGAAGTGAGGCTGCCGCGCGTGCCGCATCCGCGCTCGGGCGAACACGCCGACATGGCGCAGCCCTTTCGCCTGAGTTGAAGCGCGTGTCTACAATGCGCCTATGAACACTGGAAAGGAGTGAGCGCGATGCCGGGCCCGGATCTGGATACGAGAATCGAAACCTATTACGTGCGTGTGCGCGGCGTCGTGCAGGGCGTCGGTTTCAGGCATCACACGGTGCGCAAGGCGCATGCGCTGGGCGTGCGCGGCTGGGTCGCCAATCTTGATGACGGCTCCGTCGAAGCGGTCGTGCAGGGCGCGGCCAATCAGGTCGATCTGATGCTCGAATGGCTGCGACGCGGGCCGCCGCATGCCCGCGTCACCGAGTTTCACAGCGAGGAGCGCCACATCGAGAAACGCTACGAGCGCTTCGAGCAGCACTAACGCGCGACCAGCAGGCTCTCCGCGAACTGCCATTCCTCGTCGCGCCACTGATGCGTGCATTCGAAGCCCGCATCGGCGGCGATGGGCGCGACTTCATCGGCCGCGTATTTGTGGCTGCTTTCCGTCCAGATCGTTTCGCCTTCGCGGAAGTCCACGCGCAGATCCGCGCCGCGCACGCGTACGGAAAGCGCGCGCTTCGCACGCAAATGCATCTCGACGCTGCGCGCATCCGGATTGAAGCGCGCGACGTGCTCGAAGGCGTCGATCGGAAAGTCGCCGCCCAGTTCGCGATTGATGCGCGCGAGCATGTTCAGGTTGAACGCGGCCGTCACGCCGATCGGATCGTCGTACGCGGCGATCAACACCGGCAGCGGCTTGATGAGATCGGTGCCGAGCAGAAGCGCGTCGCCAGGCTGCAGCATGCCGCGAATCGAGCACAGGAACTTCGTCGCCGCAAGCCGCGCGAAATTGCCGATGGTGCTGCCGAGAAACAGCACGAGCAGTCTTTCGCCGTCCTTGCGCTTGGCGCTGACTTCGGAGAGTCCGGCGAGGTAGTCGCGTTCATGTCCGACAATCGACACGCGCTCGATATCGCTCAGTTCGCGCCGGCACAACTGCAATGCGGTGCGCGAAATTTCAATCGGATGATAGGCGGTCGGCTGCTTCTTACACAGCGCTTCCAGGATGCGGCGCGTCTTGCGGCCGCTGCCGCTGCCGAGTTCCGCGACCTGAATGTCGCCGGGCATCGCCGCGACGATATCCGTCGCGTGGTCCTTCAGCACGCGCTCTTCGGCGCGCGTCACGCCGTACTCGGGCAACGCAGTGATCACTTCGAAGAGGGCCGAACCCACTTCGTCATACAGATACATCGACGGCAGTTCTTTCTGCGGACGCTTGCTGAGTCCTGTGTGCACAGCCTCTGCGAAGGCATTGTTGAAGCGGGGGGAAAGGGCAGCTTGAGTCATGACGTCTCCATCGATGCGGCGTTTTCTTCGCGTGCCACCGGGAAACGATGGCACGGCGCGTTGTTGCAGCGGATGCTTCGACGTGAGCGGCGGATGATCGCGCGGTGTGCCGCTCGGACTGAGGGACAGGCCGGCTGAACGCGCCGGACCGACGAGGGTCGCCGATCAACATGACCGGCAAAAGACAACCGCAAGAGACAATGTTCACGCGGCAGAGTTCATGCCGAATGCGAAGCATGAAGGAAGCAAAAAGCGGGCGCACGCGGCAGTTTTCTTTGAAGCGCGTTCCGAAAACAAAGCGCTCGCGGCGTTTAGAATGCGCAGTTCACGTTGTGTCCGGCTTGCATTCACCTTCAACGCGCAGCGACTTTCCCGATGAATCAGCATGACCTCGCGCGCGGCATCGCGCTGTCCGTCGCGGCTTCCGCGCTCTTCGCGCTCATGTCGGGCTACACGAAATGGCTCGCGCCGCTCGACGGCCTCGACATCTTCGCGTGGCGTATCGTGTGGACATTGCCGGGCGCGCTCGCGCTGGTCGCGGTGAGAAAGCGCTGGCCGCAATTATGCGCGCTCGTCGCGAGGCTCGCCAAAACGCCGCGACTGCTGCTGATGTTCGCGATCACGGCCGCGCTGCTCGGCCTGCAGTTGTGGATCTTTCTCTGGGCGCCGCTGCACGGGCGCGCGCTCGAAGTATCGCTCGGCTATTTCCTGCTTCCCCTCGCGATGGTGCTGCTCGGACGCTTTCACTACGGCGAGCGGCTCGATGGATTCCAGTGGGCAGGCGTCGCGGCGGCGGCCGTCGGCGTTGCGCATGAGCTCATCGCCACGCATGCGTTCGCATGGCCGACGCTCGTCGTGATGCTCGGTTATCCGCCGTACTTCATGTTGCGTCGACGGCTCAACGCGGACCCGCTCGTGTCGTTCGCGGTGGAGATCATGCTGATGTCGCCCGTCGCCGCGCTCATGCTGTTCGCGCGCGGCGCGTTCACGGAGGTCGCGGGCGCGCCGCATCTGTGGCTCGTGCTGCTTCCCGGACTCGGCGCATTGAGCACGATCGCGCTCGCGTCGTATCTGCGCGCGAGCCGTCATCTGCCGCTCGCGCTATTCGGCATTCTTGGCTATGTGGAACCGGTGCTGCTCGTCGGCGTGGCGGTGCTGCTGCTCGGCGAGCCGTTTTCAGCGCACCAGCTCGGGACCTATGTGCCGATCTGGATCGCTGTCGTGCTGACGGGCGTGCATAGCGCGCGTCTTCTGATGCGCTCGCGCAAAAAGGTATCGCCGATGCCGATGAGCGAGCATCACGCGAGCGTCGAGCATGAAACCGTCGCGGATGAAATCGAGCGCGTGGATTGATCAGCGCGCCCCGTGCGTTTCGATGGGGGCGTCGTGCGGATCGCGCATGAGGTCGAGCCCGAACACGACGCCATCGAAACGCGTGCCGCGCTGATCCGAGAACATAGGCAAGTAAAAAGGCGAGCCCGAAGGCTCGCCTGAATCGAACGCACCGGTTTGTTGATATGCAATGCCCGATGCGCAATGCGAGGGACGCTCGCCTCCCTTACTTCTTCGCCGCGTCGACCTTCGCATCGGCGGCCGACTTGTTCGCGTCGTTTTGTGCTTCGACTTTTTCCTTGTCGGCCTTCGCTTGTGCCACGTTGGCATCCTTCGCTGCGTCCTGCTTTTTCTTGTCGGCCTTGCTTTGTGCAGCGTGCTTTTTCTTGTCGGCTTTCGCCTGTGCCTTGGCGGCATCACCGCGAGCGTCGGAAGCCTGTTCCGGCGTGGTCGCCTGCGCTACCTTCGCGGCTTCCTTGTTGGCGTCGGCTTGCGCCGATGCCTTGTCCTCGTTCGCCGATGCCTGCGCCTTGGCGGCGTCGTGCTGTACTTCGGCCTTCTTCTTGTTGGCGCTCGCCTGCGCCTCGGCCTTTTCGTTGTTCGCCTTCAGTTGCGCTTTGCCGGCGTCGGTGGCGGCGGTTTGCGCGAATACGGTGGAGACCAGCATGGCGGATGCGAGAGCAGCGACGATCTTCTTCATGGTTTGAAACTCCCTTGATCTTTTATTCGAGGACGCGTGGCGCGCAGTGCGCCGCGCTGACGATGAAAACGCCGCGTGCTTCGATCCAGTTGACGTTCTTCTGGTGACAAACAGTAACCAGTGGCGAGCAAATGAAACGGCATGCGGTAAAAGCGGCGGGATTGCTTGGGCGCGAGCATCTGCATTACCGAACCGGCTGAAAAAGCTGTTACGTCGTAGCGAATTCGCTTCCATTTGTAACTGTGGTTTTAACGATTGGGAATCCGAACGAATCAGCTTATTTGTAATCATTGAAATGCGCGGTTACCAAGTAATGCAGTTATTTCTTAGCTGTCTGCTTAAGATGATTTCCACGAACCCGGCTAAACGGGAAATGGAGAAGCTCATGAAACGCACAGCACTTGTCTTGTTGATGATCGGTAGTCTGACGATGGCGGGCCAAGCCTCGGCGCACGGACACGGCGGTGGCCGCGGCCACGGCGGCGATGGCGGTGCGATCGTCGGCGCGCTGATCGGCGGAGCGGTGCTCGGTGCGCTGGTCACATCGGTCGCCAATGCTCAACCGGCTTACGCGCAACCCGTCTATCAGCAACCCGCGTATGCGGAGCCCGCATACGCACAGCCTGTTTACGCGCAGCCGACGCAGCCGCCTGGCTACTGCTACGACAACTATCGCAATGCGTACGTGCCGTGCGGCTACTGATCCTCTGATCGTCTGACGCGATGAGACTCGCGGCACGTCCCTTGCGCTGATGCGGACACGGTCGTTGCACGACATACGCGACGACCGATACGCAAACTCGGGAGACTTGCAATGAACGCGACTACGAAGAAGTTGGTGATTTCCGCGCTGGTACTCGGCTTGTCGGGCGGCGTCTATGCGCAAGCGGGCGGCGGCGGTTCGATGGGCGCAGGCGGCAACGGTTCGGCCGGCGCCGGTTCGGCTGCGGGCGGCAAGGGCGGCGGCGTCGGTATGGGCGGAACGGGAATGGGCGGCTCGGCGGATGGCACGACCGGCACCGGCGCGAAGAGCGGCATGGGCAACGACGCGACCAACGGCATGAGCCAGGATCAGGGCACGGTGCAACGCAGTGCGCCGAACAACGGCAACATGAATTCGGGCGGCACGAAGTCCGACGGCAGTGGCACCAAAAAGGCCTATTGAAGCGAGGCCGGCGCGCAGTCGGGTGCGATCGCCGCGACGTCCTCGGGACGTGTTGCGGCATCCGCCCGGCGGCGGCGCGCGAGATTAAAGCTTATTGAGGGCTCGCCGACGCCGCATCGACGGATGCGGCCGGTTCGAACGCCTTTGCGCGCACGCTGACCTTCTCGGCGTAGGCGCGCGAACCGCCGTAGCTTTTCAGCGCGGCATCGACATCGCCCTGAGCGGACTTCACATAGCCGTGCAGGATGGCAGAGCCCGTCTCGATGTTGTCTTCCGGATCCGTCAGATCGACGTTGCGCACCAGTTTCTTGTGCGCCGACGGCACCACTTGCATGAGGCCCGTTGCATTGTTCGGCCCTCGGGCGGTTTCCTTGAAGCGCGATTCGATCGAGATGATGGCGAGCAAAAGCGCCGGAGGCAGCGAATATTTCGACGCGGACGACATGACCGCCGTAGCGATGGTTTCCGCCTTTTGGCGCGCCACGCCGAATTTGCGCGTGAGCATTTCCGAAATCTTGTGACTTGCCTGCTCGGCCTTCGGGTCTTGCGCGACGGCGGACTGCGCGACCGGATTGCTGGCGGCGAGCGGATTGTCCTGTGCGTGGGCGGCAGGCGCGCCGTTCAGCGAGAGGGCAAGGGCGGCAAAGATGACAAGTACACGACGCATCGGATGGACAGATCAAAGCGGAATCGCATTATAGCCACATAAAAAAGCCTTGTGGATCATGTACTTGTCTTAAATCTGATGTTTTGTTTCGCGGATCGGAAGGAATTACGTGCGTTCGGCACGCTTGGAAGCCGGCGCCGATATGCCTTCGCCCGCATCGTCCGAGAGACGCGCGAACATCGGGAGCGAGGCCAGGACGACCAGCGCCGTCACGATGAAACCGCACGCCAGTTGCCAGCGCTCGGTATGCGCGCTGCCGGAAACGAGCATCGTCGCCTGAATCGTGCCGGCGGCGACCGTCACGCCGACCGCCTTCATCAACTGTTGCGCGGTGCCCTGGAACGAGGTCGCGGCGGCGAGGCGCGGCTTGGGCACATCGGCGAAGGCGAGCGCGCCCATCGTCGCGAAACTCAGCGACCGGCCGAGTCCGCCGAGCAGCAGGAGCAGGAAGATCGCGGCGGCGGGCCAGGCCTGCGACATCGTCGAGCAGACGAGCAGCACGGCCGCGAACACGACGCTGCCCGCGCATAAAACCGTCCGCACGGAGAAGCGCCGCAGCGCGAGCGCCGTCATCGGGCGCATGCAGAACGAGCCGAGCGCGCTCGCGAACGTGACGAGGCCGCTCGCCGTCGCGCTGTAGCCGAAGCCCGTCTGTAGCGTCAGCGGCACGAGAAAGGGCAGCGCGCCCGCGCCGGCGCGAAACAGGCTGCCCGCGACCGTCGCGGCGTGGAACGTGGGGATCGAAAGCAACGAAAAGTCGATGGCCGGATTCGGCACGCGCCGGCAATGCAGCACGGTCGCGCGAAAGAGCAGCAGGCCGACGGCGACGCAAATCCACGGCACGCCGGCCGGCAGCACGCCGCGCCCCGCGCTCTCGATGCCGATCATGAACAGACTCAGCGACGCGCCCGACATCAGCATGCCGCGCAGATCGGGCGGCGTGCGTTCTTCGGGCGGCGAAGGCGGCAATAACTTCCAGGTGAGAAAGAGACCGGCGACGCCGACCGGCACGTTGACCCAGAAGATGCTGCGCCACGAGAGCGCGTCGGTGAGAAAGCCGCCGAGCGGCGGGCCGAGCAACGGACCGACGAGCGCGGGCATCGTGAGCCATGTCGTCGCTTGCAGCAGTTCCTCGCGTTTGACGCCGCGAAACAGGATCAGACGGCCGACAGGCACCATCATCGCGCCGCCGAGGCCTTGCACAACGCGCGCGGCGAGCAGTTGCGGCAGGTTCATCGCCGCGGCGCACGCAACGGACGCGAGCGTGAACGTCGCGATCGCCCACATGAACACGCGGCGCGCGCCGAAACGGTCGGCGACCCAGCCGCTCGCGGGAATGAAGACGGTCAGCGCAACGAGATAGGCGGTGATCGCGCTGGACAGATGAACGGCGTCGACGTTCAGATCGCGGGCCATCGCCGGGATGGCGGTCGCGACGATCGTGCCGTCCATGTTTTGCATGAAGAGCGCCGAAGCGACGACGGCGGCGGTGATGCGGAAGTTGCCGCCTTTCACGATGCGGCGCTCGTATGCGCGCTGAAGGCTTGTTGCAAGGCGCTTTCGAATGGGAATGGACGCATGGCGCACAGTCTAGCGCGATACGCGAACGTGCGTTCTTCGATGCAGCGACGCCTAACTCAGCGCGACGCTCGCCACGATTTCCATGAAATGCGGCAGCGCGGGCGTAACGCGCCGCGCGTCCTTCGCTTCATCGTCCCATCGGCGCAGCGCGATGGCATCGCGCGCGTAGGGCTTCGCGAGAAAGGCCTGCACGGTTTCATCGTCGAATATGCCGCCTTGCAATTGGAGGCTGCGCACCGAATCCGCCGACAGCCGCGCGTGATACGACGCATCGATCGCACAAAGGCAGCGTTTTGCATCGACGTGCAGGCGAATCGGTTCGAGCACGGCGTCGGAAAACAGCGGACGCAGAAACGGCAGCGCGAAGTACTGATGCAGATCGTCGATGCCGCGTTCGCTCGGTGTCTCGCCTTGCAGATTCAGCAGGTGCCCGAGATCGTGCAGCAAGGCCGCGACGATCAGCTCGCGGCTCGCGCCCGCCTGCTCGGCGAGCGTCGCGCTTTGCAACGCGTGCTGCAATTGCGTGACCGGCTCGCCGCTGTAGGCGATTGCACCGTGTTCATCGAAGAGATGACGGATGTCGTCGAGTGAAAGCGCCATCGTAAGGAAAGGGTCGGGCGGGTATGCTTGGAGCGAAATGACGCGCGATTCTCGCAAGGCTTTATGACGCGATGATGGCGCACGCAAAGCGTGCGTTGAACCTCATGCCTTTCTCTTTCCGCCGACGCCCCGAACTCGCAGGCCTCGATCGCGCTTCACGACGCGATGTGCGCCGCATCGCGTGGCATTTCGCGCAGCGTCATTGGACGCTGCATGCGCCGGCGTTCGTGTGGATCGTGTTCGTGCTGCTGCATACGCGTTATCACCTCGTACCGGAGCGGCGCGACTATCTGCTCATCACGCTTCTTATCTTCGTGGCGGGCGTGGTGAACATACGGCTGCATATCGCACGCTATCTGAAGCCCGCGCGCGCCATCTTCGATTCGTTAGGCGCCATGGCCGCACGCGCGATCACGGGCCGCTAGCCGTTCGTGTTGCAATGCCGCATCGCGCGAAAGGACCCCGTTTTTCGCGTGTTAGGATGCTCGACGACCCGCATCCACCGAACGCAAGATGGCAACGTTATACGAAACGCTCGGCGTGGACGAGCACGCCACCGAAGAAGAAATCAAACGCGCGTATCGCAAGGCCGCGATGCGTTGCCACCCGGATCGCAACGTGGGCAACGAAGACGTCGCCCGCGCGAAGTTCCTCGAGATCAAGGAAGCCTACGCGATTCTCTCCGACCCCGCGCAACGCGAGGTCTACGACCGCATCTACACGGAAGAGATGCGCCGCTGGGAAGAGCGCGTGCGGCAGGAAGAAGCCGAACGCGAAGCGCGCGAAACGAAGGAGCGTGAAGCCCGCGAGGCGCTCTATGCGCAGCGCGTATCGCTCGCGATGCGCTTTGCATCGCAAGGCCATAATCGTGACGTCGTGTTCGGCGTGCTGCTCGGCGCGAAATGCGACGAGTCGACCGCGCGTCAGATCGCGGATAGCGCGATCGCGCTGCATGAATCGCGTCAGGCCAGGGAAGAATCGAAAGAGAAAGAGCGCGAAGAAGAACCGGTCGCGGCGAAGAAAGAAGAGAAGGAACCGGCGGCTGCCGACGCGTCGAATCCGCTCGGCGCGATGTGGTTCCAGTTCCTCAACAACCTGCGTTTCTGAACCGCCTCAGGCCGCGAGTCTTTCGCCGCGCATGTTGCTTTGCTTCGGTGCGGGCGGATACACGCACCAGTGCCCGTCATCGTGGCGGAAGAAGAACAGCGCTCGCGACACCGCGCCGTGCAACGCCTCGACGCATACATAGCGCCGCCTGTCGGCACGCGTGCGGCTGAACTGCCTCACATGCACCGGCATGCTGCCCGGCGCGAGCCATTTTTCTACCTGATAACGAAGGGACTGCTCGTTCGCGCATTTCATTTCAGTCTCCAGCACGCGGCTTTCATGTTAGGGATAACGGCCGAACACGCCGATGATTGAAGCCCTATCAGTGAAACCCCTGCCGCGACGCATCACATTCTTGACAAAGCACTTGAACTCTACGCTTCAAATCCTGAGCCGTGCCCGTTTTGGCGAAATAGCAACAGCGAGCTTGAACGCGTCTTTCGCCGTGCTCGTTGATGAAAGATGCGTAGCGCTGTTGAACTCATCGTCTTGCAACGCGATGCGAGGGTATGTGCGCGATCGGTCATATGAAATGGCCGATTCGTACGATACCCGTCACTGGTTTCAAAGCGAACGTCGTGCCTGAGTCGTGCGAATCAGAGCGGGCGCGCGAAGCTGAGTTCGTGGCCGTCCGGATCGGTGAGATGGAAATAGCGCTCGTTCCAGGGCGCATCGCGTGGCGCGAATTGCGGCTCGAGGCCGTGTGCCACTGCTTTCCGATAGAACGGGTCCACATCGGACACATGGATGATGACGCGGCCCCAGAAACGAATCGGGTCGTGCGTCTCGCTGGTCAGATTGAGAAACGAACTGCCGAGCGCGAACGAAGTAAAGGCCTCGTTCGCGCCGCCGTGGACGATGCGAAAACCGAGCGCCTCATAGAAGCGCACGGCGCGCGGCATGTCGTTCGTCGCGAGCGTGATCGCGCTCAGGCTTTCGACGCGTGCCTCGTCGCTTGATTCTTCCATGCTGTCGTTCGTCATCCCGGATGATGCTGATGCGACACGAGCGGCAGCACCGAAAGATCCGGATGCGTGCCATCGACGATGCTCTTGCCGATATGCCGCGCATCGTCCACCGCGTCCTGCGCGCGCGTGTAGGCGTCGTCGCCGTCGGCATGGAAGTGCACCGCTTCGCCCGGCGTGTTCGCGTTCGCGCCGGGCCTGCACACATATCCGACATACACGTAGCGCTCCATCGTGCTCGGCGGCGCATGTTCGGGCGTGGGCTTCAGTTGCGGCTGCACGTGGATCTCGAAACCTTCGTAGTCGAAAACGTGCCATTGAGCGGGATCGTCAGGCATGACCGCCTCCTTGGTGTAGCGTTCGCTCGCGATTCAACGTTACTCCTGTTGGCGCGATGAAGCCACCGCGAAGCGCAATCACGTCAGAAGAAATGCGTATGTGTGGCGCGGGAAATTGACAGCGTCTTCGCGCGCGGCGGATACTTTCCGGCGCACTTGCTTGAAGCGGATACGTCTGCCGTTGTCCCGATCCGGGAGGCGCGGTGAAGCCAGCCACGACACATCGTACTGTCCTTGCCCGCGCGATGCCGCGCATGACCGCGCTCGTCGGCGACATCACCGCGGGCACCGTGTCCACGCTGATGATGCTGTGCTACGCGATGAGCCTCGGCACGCTCATCTTCAGCGCCGATCTCGCGCGCTATGCCGAACTTGGCGTGCCCACCGCGCTCGTGAGCTGCATCGTGACTGCGTTCGTCATCGCGGTGACGAGCTCGATGCGTATGAACATAGGCGGGCCGGACAGCAACGCGACGGCGTTTCTCGTCGGCGTCGCGGCGGGCGTCGCGAGCAGCGTGCGCGCGAACGGCGGCACGCCCACGGTCATCCTGCTGACGGTGCTCGTCGCCATCGCGCTGTGCTCGCTCGTGACGGGCCTCATTCTCTTCGCGATCGGTTCATCGAAACGCAGCCGTTCGCTGCAATTCCTTCCCTATCCGGTGATGGGCGGGTTTCTCGCGGGCACCGGCTACCTTCTGATCGCGGGCGCGTTTCGCGTGCTGACCGGCGTCACGCTCGATTGGCACACGTTGCCTAAGCTCGCGCAACTGCACTGGCTTGCATGGGCGCCCGCGCTTTTCGTCGGCGCGCTCGCGACGATTCTCGCGCGCACCTGGCGTCACGCGGCCGCATTGCCGATCACGCTCGCTATTGGCATCGCGCTCTTCTACGTGCTGTTGCGCGTCGCCGGCATCTCGCCCGACGATGCGCGCGACATGGGCCTCCTGCTTCAGCATGTGCCGGCGCATGCGCTGCACATTCCCGAGTTGCATCTGCCGTCGTCGCTCGCGCGCGGCGAGATCGACTGGCACGCGATCGTCGCGCACTTGCCCGAGACGCTCATCGTCACGTCGGTGTCGGCGATCACGATCATCATGAATTCGACGGCGATAGGCGCGGCCACCGGCCAGGACATCGACCTCAATCGCGAGATGCGCGCGGCCGGTCTCGCGAATATCGCGAGCGGTCTTTTCGGCGGCATGGTCGGCTATCAGTCGTATAACCGCTCGATGCTCAACGCGCGCGCCGGCGCGACGAGCCGCGCGGCGGGCGTGTTTGCCGCGCTCGCGTGCCTCTTCCTGCTGATCGCATCGCCCGATCTCGTGTCGCTCTTTCCGGTGCCCGTGCTCGTCGGCATGCAGATCTACATGGGCTTGCGTCTGATGATGGACTGGCTCGTCGGCGCATATCGCAAGCTGACGTGGCACGAGTATCTGCTCGTGCCGCTGATCCTCGCGGTGATCGCGTTCTATGGCGTGATCGCGGGCGTCGTCGCGGGCGTGGTCGCGGCGTGCGTGACCTTCGCGCTGCTCTATGGTCGAGCGGGATGCGTTCGCATGGAGTTCGACGGCCGCACGCGCACATCGAATGTCGAGCGCAGCATCGAGGAAACGCGCTTGCTGATCGATCGCGGCGATCAGATCTGCGGCGTCTGCCTGCAAGGGTTTCTTTTCTTCGGCTCCGCGAATTCGATGTTGCAGCGCATCCGCGAGCGCATTCGCTCGCATGGTCCGCGTCCGGTGCGCTATGTCGTGCTCGATTTCGCGTGGACCAACGGCATGGACGCGTCCGTGTCGCTCGCATTCGTGAAGCTGCGTCAGGCGTGCGCGGCGATCGGCGCGGATCTCGTGCTGACCGCTCTGCCGCGCAACTCGCGCGCGCTGCTAGGGCGCACGGGCGCGCTTTCGCTCGGCATCCACGAGTTCGACACGCTCGACGTCGGCCTCGAATGGATCGAAGCGCAGCAGCTTGCCACGACGACGCGCACGCTCGAACCGCGCGCGCCGGCCGGCGATTTCCGCGCGATGCTCGCGCCGCATTTCAGCGAGCGCGCGCTGCAGGGACTGGCCGCGTTCCTAGACGTATGCGATATCGGCGCGGGCGAGGCGCTCTTTCGTCGAGGCGATGCGGGCGATGCGCTTTACATCGTCGAAGAAGGGCGCGTGACCGTGTCGCTGCCGCTCGCCGATGGCCGTTCGGTGCGGCTGCGCTCGTTCGGTCCGGGCACGATCATCGGCGAGATGGCCGTGTACACGCATGCGCCACGGAGCGCGGATGTCGTCGCCGACGAACCGGCGCGCCTGCGCCGTCTCACGCTCGCGGCGCTGCGCAAGATCGAGCGGGACGATCCATTGACCGCGCAGGAGTGGCATCGCTTCGTCGTGAAGATGATGGCGTCGCGGCTCGCCATCGCCGATGAAGCGTTGCGCGCGGCGTCGTGATCACAGGCATGCGATCTGCTTTTGCCGGGAAGCACAACGCCGGGGCCTTCAACATGACACACACTGTCCGCGCGATGCTCGCGCTTGCGCTCGCCATCGTCATGACGAGCGCGCTTGCCCAGAGCGCGCCGCAATCGATCGCGATGCTCGACTGCACCCTCATCGACGATAACGCCGCCTACAACGACGCCGAAATCGACCGCATTCAGAGCGCGCGCCTCGCGATGGTGAGCGGCGCGTTTCGCGACGACTTGCGCGAGAGCGCGCTCTTTCGCGTCGCCGACAATGCGAAGGCAAGCGATCTCATCGCGACGCTGAAAAGCACGCAGGACATGAACGCGTGCAACGGCTGCGAACTGCGTGTGGCGAAGGAACTCGGTACATCGCGCGTCGGCGTGTGCTGGGTGCAGAAGATCAGCAATCTCATCCTCAACATGAACCTGCGCGTCGAAGACGCGAACAGCGGCGCGATGCTCTTTCAACGCTCCGTCGACATACGCGGCAACACCGACCTGTCGTGGAAGCGCGGCGCGAAGGCGCTCGTCGATCTCCTTGCAAGCGATCCATCCGCGACGCGCTAGATTGGCGCCACGCGAAAAGTCCAGCGGAATTCGGGAATTTCTCCCGGCCGATGCCGTTGCCTCGGCCGCGCCGATTGGGCTAAGTTGAGGCTGCCGGCACGCGCGCCGTGCCGTGTTGCGCGCGTGCGCTCACGAACTCGAACAATCGGTATCGAAACCGCTGGAGACGACCATGCAAGTCAGATTCAAGGCGGCGCGCATTGCCTGCGCGTCGGCGATCGCGACATCGCTTGCGTTTGCATTGGCGGCGAACGTCGCCCATGCCGCCGCGCCGACCGCCTACGTGACGACCGAAAACGCCGGCGTCGGCGTGATCGATCTCGACACGCTCGCGCTCGCGACGACCTGGGATGTCGGCAAGGACGGCCCGCGCGGGCTGTCGCTCAACAAGGAAGGCACGCGTCTTTACGTGGCGAACAAGGCGACGAGCGATCTCTCGGAGATCGATACGTCGACGGGCAAGGTCACGCGGCGCGCGAAGATCGGCAAGAATCCCGAGTTCGTGCGCGTGTTCGGCGGCTATGCGTATGTGACGTACGAGCCGGGTGAAAGCGGCGGCCCGCCGAAACCGGGCCAGCCGGAGAAGGACGACGACGACGCGAATTCGCCGCCCGCCGAGATCGCCATCGTCGATCTGAAGACCATGAAGATCACGCATACGGTCAAGAGCGGGCACGAGACCGAAGGCGTCGAGTTCTCGCCGGACGGCAAGCTGATCCTCGTGACGAACGAGGGCGACGATACGGTGTCGGTGTATCGCGTCGGGACGGGCAAGCCGGTCCGCACGGTGAACCTCGACAAGGGTTCGCGTCCGCGCGGCATCAAGGTGTCGCCGGATGGCAAGCAGTATGTCGTCACGCTGGAGAACGCGAACAAGTTCGTCGTGCTCGATGGCAAAAGCCTGAAGACCGTGAAGACCGTCGATACGAAGACGGGCCCGTATGGCGTTTCGTTCGATCCTTCCGGCAAGCGCTTGCTGATCGCGGCATCGCGCGACAAGACCTTGCAAGTGTTCGACGGCTCGACCTACGAGCATAGGAAGGATGTGCCTGTCGGTCAGCGTTGCTGGCACTTCAGCTTCACGCCCGACGGCTCGAAGCTGCTGCTGGCCTGCGGACGTTCGAACGCGGTGTACGTGCTCGACGGATCGGACTACAAGGAAGTCAAGCAGATCGGCGATCTGCCGCTGGCGTGGGGCATCGTCACTTATCCGCCGAGCGCGGGGTCGATCGTCGGGCGTTGAGCGGCAAGGAGGCGTTGCCGAGTGTGAAATGGCCGCATTGCGCGGCCACTTCCATTTGTGCGCCGTGGCATTGCGCATATTGCAACGTCGATCACGACGAATGCGCGCGAGGGACAGGACGCATCCGCGCAGCGAGGAAGACAGGCTTCGCTGTCAGGCTGCGCTTTGGGAAGGCATCAACGCGCGCGGCATTCCGTGGAAGTCGTATCAGGATTGAGCCGCGCTATCACGTCATATCACTTCCACGCATACCGCATCCCCACCCACACGCCACGCGGCGCACCGACGCCGAGAAACTGCTCGTTCACCGTCGCGCCGTTGTTGAACGTGTGATTGGGCCCGTCGAAGAAGTTCTCGCCGAGAATCGCGAAGTTCGCATAGCGCTTGTTGAGCAGGTTCTTCACGGTCGCATAGACCTGCAACTGTTTGGTCACGTTGTAGGTCGTGTCGAGATCGATCAGGAAATAGCCCGCGACGCTGCCGTTGACGTCCTGATTGTTTTCGTCGCCACGCGCGAAGATATTGCTGCGATACGTGAGATTCGTGCCGATGTTCCAGTGCGCAAACGGGTTGTAGTCGATGCGCATCTTCACCGTATTCGCCGGAATGCCCGGAATGCGGTCGCCCGAATGCACGGTGATGTTGCCATCGGCGTCCGCGCTCGAATTGCTCGCGCTGCTTTCCGTCCACGTCGATCGATACGTCGCGTTCACATAGCTATAACTCGCCGCGATGCCCACCGGTCCCCATTGCGTGCGGCCCGCGAGTTCGAAACCTTGCCGTCGCGTCTTGCCGACGTTCTGAAAATAGCCGAGCGTGCTGCCCGCGCCTTGCGCGCTGACGAACTGGATGTCGTCGTCGAGCGTCGTGCTGTAGACCGCGGCGCTCCACTGCGTATGACTGCCGAGACGCCCGCGCGCGCCGACTTCGAACGTCTTCGAAATCACCGGCTTAAGATCCGGGTCCGCGATGAAGTCATTGGGCAACGAGCACGGCGCGGCGGGGTCCGCGCACGCGAGTTCGATTGCGGTCGGCGAGCGCATGCCTTCGTTGTACGTCGCGTAGGCGGTGAAGTTCGGCGTCGGATTCCAGTTGAAGCCCACGGCCGGGTTGAAGCGCGAGAACGTGTGATTCCCGTCGAGCAGCGGCTGCACGCCGCTCTCGTCGCCGATGGTCGCCTTCGCCCAGTTGTAGCGTCCGGCGAGCGTCATCGACCATTGTTCGTTGAACGAGAACGTATTCTCGAAGTAGATGCCGAGATTCGAGTTGTGCGTCTTCGCGTCGGTCGTCGGTGCGAACGGACCCGTGGCGATCGTCGCGCGGTTGTCTTCGAATGCGGCCGGCTGCTCGGCCTGCGTGAAATGCGAATTGGCGAAGTCGCCCGCCGCGCCGACGATCAATTGATTGTCGTGATCGAAGAGCCTGTTGAGCAAGGTGAGTTGCAGGCTCGCGCCGTAGCTGTCCGTCACGATCACCGACTGGTCGTTGAAGGCTTGCGTGAGTTCGTCGGCATAGTCCCCGTCCGGATACAAATCGTCGTTTGAGTTAGAAATCACGTTCTTGTTGCGATAGTGGCGATAGTACGCGTTGCCGCTCAACTGCACGTTCGGCGTGATGTAGTGCTCGGCGTTGATCGTCAGATAGCCGACCTGATTCTCGTTCGTGTCGGGAAACGTGTACGCCTGACGGAAGTTGTCCATGAACGAGCGCGGAATCGTCTGCGAGCCGTTCAGCGTGTTGTCCGCGCCGCCCATCGAAACGGAGACCGTCGTGTCGGCGTCGGTATAGCGGATCTTGCCGAACGCCTGGCGCAGCTTGCTCGCGTTGTGATCGGCCCAGCCGTTGTCGTTCGTGACGTTCGCGGTGAAGTAATAGTCGAGATGATCGCCGATCGCGCCGCCTTGCTCGATCTGCGCATACTTGCGTCCGAACGAACCGAAGCCGACATCGACGTTGCCGCCCGGATTGCTGCGCCCGTTCTTCGTCGTTACCGCGACCGCGCCGCCGAGCGTGTTCAGGCCGAACGTCGGATTCGACCCGGGGATGATCTGCATCGTCTGGATCGCGGCCTGCGGAATCAGATCCCAGTTGACGACATCGCCGAACGGCTCGTTGATGCGTACGCCGTCCATGAACACCGACAAGCCCTGCGGCGTGCCGAGCAGCGGCGACGCAGTGAAGCCGCGATAGTTGATGTCGGTCTGCCACGGATTGCCTTGCGCGTCGTTGGTATCGACGCTCGCGACGTTCTTCTCCAGATAGTTCGTGACGGTCGGCGAATGCTGCGCCTGGATCTCGCTGCCCTTGATCGTTTGCACGTTCGCGGGCACTTTCTCCAGCGGCGTGCCGACGCCGACGAGCGGCGTGGTCCCGACGACGATGATCGAAGGCAGTTCGGTTGTCGGCGTCGTATCGGCTGGCGGCGTCTGCGCCCATGCGGCCACAGTGATGCTCGCGAACGCGCCGCCGAAGACGAGCCGCAGCCCCGCTCGGGGTTTGAACGGATGCGCGGGCGCGCGCAGGCGCGGCATGCTCTTCATCATCGTCTCCTCTTTATATTTCGATTCACGCGCCGAGCGTGTTTCTTTCGATGAAAGCGTCGCATAAGACAGCGCGCGTGGACCGGGAGCTTTTCCCGATCGCGCAGGGAAGCGTTCCCAATTGCGTTCCACCCACCGCACGGCGCGATGACGCCGTGCGTAGAATGCATTCCACGATGCCGACCGAATCCTTGCCCTCTTTCGCGAAAGACGCCGACCGCCGCGCGCCGCGCTCGCCGGTGTGGCGCGATCTTGCTTGCGTGCTCGCGGCGACGCTGATCGCGGCCGCGCTCTTTGCGCGTTTCGATTTCAGCGAGTACGCGTATCGGCTGACGCGCAGCGCCGAACGGTTTCAAGTCGATGAATTGCCGCCGACGCTCGTCGTGCTCGCGATCGGTTTCGCGTGGTTCGCGTGGCGGCGTTATCGCGAGGCGCAATCGGAAGTGCGCAGACGGCGCGCGCTCGAAGAAGAGGCCGAGCATCTGCTTGCGGAGAATCGTCGCCTTGCGAATCAGGCGCTCGCCGCGCAGGAGACCGAGCGGCGTCATCTCGCGCGCGAGTTGCACGACGAGCTCGGGCAATACCTCAACGCGATATCGCTCGATGCGGGGCGTATCCGCGATTTGTCGGCTACGCGCGAGGCGGAGATTCATCGGCTGTCGCTTGCGCTGATGCAAAGCGCGACGCATGTGTATCGCGAGATCGGCGGGATGATTCGCAGGCTGCGTCCCATCGGCCTCGATGAATTCGGCTTGCCGACGGCGCTCGAACATTGCGTCGATGGCTGGCGCGAGCGCTTGCCCGATGTGACGTTCACGCTCGCTGTCGACGGCGATTTCGACAATTTGAGCGATGCGCTCAACATCACGCTGTATCGGCTCGTGCAGGAAGGGCTGACGAACGTATCGAAGTTCGCACGGACTTCACGCGTGGAGATTTATCTGGCGCGCGCGCCGGAAGAAATTGTCGTGACGATGGCCGATGACGGCCCGGGCGTCGATCTCGCGAAGCCGCGCCAGGGACTCGGTTTGATCGGCATGCGCGAGCGCGTCGAAGCGCTCGGCGGCGAGTTTCAGATCGTGAGCGAGCCGGGCGCGGGTTTTCTGTTTTGCGCGCGCGTGCCGGCTCAGGCGGGGCTGCCGTTGCCTGCGACCGCCGACGAAGCGAAATCGGCGAAGTGAAGCCCCAGGCGGTTCGCGATCTGTGCCAACTGCACGCCGTTATCCGCGCCGAATTTTTGGCGGATCACCGATTGATGATTCGCAACCGTCTTCTGGCTCAAGCCTAACTTCTCCGCGATGCTCGGCAGCGTATAACCCTGCACGAGCAATCTCAGCACCTCGAATTCGCGCGCGGATAACTGCCGTCCTTCCTGAATGCTCGCGCGCAATGCAAGCGCTTGCGACACATCGGGACTCAGATACGAAACGCGCCGCGCAACCGAACGCACCGCTTCGACGAGCACATCGGGCGCGCTCGCCTTCGTCACATAACCGCGCGCGCCCGCATCCAGCGCGCGTCGCACGAAGATCGCTTCTTCATGCACGCTGAAAATGAGCACATGCGCGTGCGGCTCGCGCGCCAGCATGCGCCGCATCGCCTCGATGCCGCTTGCGCCCGGCAACGCGAGATCCATCACGACGACATCCGGCTGCAGCGCGCAAAACTTCTGATAAGCCTCGGCTGCATCCGCCGCTTCGCCCGCGACGTTCACATCGGGACTCAGTTCGAGCAGACGCTTGTAGCCTTCACGCACGACGGCGTGATCGTCCACCAGCAGCACGGAGATATCGGCAGTCATGGCTTGTCTTCTCCTTCTTTTGAACCACTACCGGAGGCCTCGGCCGCGATGCGCTTCGAGTTCGCATCGTTGCGAAAGACGATGGGTTGCTCTTGCGGTTCCTGCCGTGCCGATGCAGCGCGCACGACTTCGATCACGCGCTCGTGATGCGGGGACTTGTCGCAAACCGGATCGGCATTCGCGGGGTCCTGCGTCAGCAGATACGCCTGACAGCGGCAGCCGCCCATGTCGATGGCCTTCTCGTCGCAACTGCGGCACGGCTCCTTCATCCAGCCGAAGCCGCGAAACCGGTTGAACGCATCGCTCTCGTACCAGATGTCCTTGATCGACATATCGGTGACGTTCGGAAACGTGAGACCCGGCAATGACCGCGCGGTATGACACGGCAGCGCGGCGCCATCGGGCGCGATGCCGAGAAACACCGAGCCCCAGCCGTTCATGCAGCGCTTCGGTCTGCGCTCGTAGTAATCCGGCACGACGAAGAAGATCTTGCACCGGTCGCCGATCTCGCCGCGATAGCGTTCGACCACCGCTTCGGCTTCATCGAGCTGCTCTTTGGTCGGCATGAGTTGCGCGCGATTCTTGTGCGCCCAGCCGTAATACTGCGTGTTCGCGAGTTCGAGATACTCCGCGCCCATCGCGAGCGCCATGTCGATGATGCGTCCGATATGCGGCAGGTTATAGCGGTGAAGCACGCAATTGAGCACCATCGGAAAGCCATGCGCCTTGATGAGATTCGCGACGCGCTTCTTGTAGTCGAAGGTCTTCGTGCTGGAAAGGAAGTCGTTCAATTCCTGCGACGAGTCCTGAAACGAAAGCTGTATGTGATCGAGCCCGGCGTCCTGCAACGCACTGATGCGCTTCTCCGTCAGACCGATGCCCGATGTGATGAGGTTCGTATAGAAGCCGAGCTTGCGCGCTTCGCCGACGAGCGTTTCGAGATCGTCGCGCAAGAGCGGCTCGCCGCCGGAGAAGCCGAGTTGCGCGGCGCCCAGCGCGCGTGCCTGACGCAATACGTCGATCCATTGATCGGTGTCCAGCTCGCGCGTGTGATCGGCGTAATTCACCGGGTTGTAGCAGAACACGCAATGCAGCGGACAGCGATACGTGAGCTCGGCAAGCAGCCAGAGCGGCGGCGCGACGGTTGCGTCTTCGTGCTCGGGCTTCGCAATCGGTTCGGACAAGTCGGTCATGACGCTACTCCAGCCAGCCTCGCGCACGCGCGCCGGCGATGAACGCGCGCACGTCGTCGCCGAGGCCGGTCGCATTGAACGCCTGCTCCAGATCGGCGACGAGCGCGGGGATATCGCGCGTGCCGTCGCATCGCAGAAGAATCTCCGATGCGCTCTGATTGAGCTTCACCATGCCTTCCGGATAAAGCAGCACATGCCCGTTCTGCGCAGGTTCCCATTGCAGCCGGAAGAGGCGTTTTAGTTTCGGATGCAACGAATCGTCCGGCGCTTCGACGGCTTCCTGCTTGCGTTGAGTCGGGTTCGTATCGCTCATTGCGGAAAAGCCTTTTCGATGGAATCGAGCATGGTCCAGAGAATATCGAGCTTGAACTGCAGGATATCGAGCGCGCGTTGCTGTTCCTGACGCGTCGTGAAATGCGCGAGCGTCACTTCGAGACCGTGCTCGACATCGCGCTGCGCAAGCGACACGCGCGAGCGGAAATACGAAAGCCCTTCAGGCTCGATCCACTTGTAATGCTCGGGCCATGTCGCGAGCCGGTCCTTGTGAATCTGCGGCGCGAACATCTCCGTAAGCGATGAACACACCGACTCCTGCCACGGCGCACGCCGTGCGAAGTTCACGTAGGCATCGACTGCGAAGCGCACGCCCGGCGTCACCAGCTTGAGCGACCATAGATCGTCGCGCGAGAGGCCGACCGCATCGCCAAGACGCGCCCATGCCTCGATGCCGCCGGGCTGATCGTCGTAGCCATCGTGATCGAGAATGCGCAGCACCCAGCGGCGGCGCGTGTCGCGATCGGGGCAATTCGACATCACCGCCGCATCCTTCAGCGGAATGTTGATCTGATAATAGAAGCGGTTCGCGACCCAGCCGCGTATCTGTTCCTTCGAGCAGCCGCCGCTGTTCATCTTCACGTTGAACGGATGATGAATGTGATACGCCGTGCCCTTCGCGCGCAACTGCGCTTCGAATTCGTCGCGCGTCCACGCGGGGCCTTCGTCTGTCACTTTCGTGAAGATCGGGCCTGTGGTCGGGTTGAGCATCGGGTCGAACATCTAACGGTCTCCAGTGCGAATGTCACAGCTCGAAAGTCATGCCGTCGTGCGCGACCTCGATGCCGTGCTCCGACAACATGCGCCTTTCAGGTCCATCCTCGATGAGGATCGGGTTCGTGTTGTTGATGTGGATCAGCACCTTGCGCACGCCCGCGCGATCGATCGAATCGAGCACGTCGATCATGCCGCCCGCGCCGGTTTGCGCGAGATGGCCCATATCCTTGCCGGTCTTCTTCGTGAGGCCGAGGCGAATCATTTCATCGTCGGTCCAGACGGTGCCATCGACGAGCAGCAAGTCTGCTTCGCGCATCGCATCGAGCACATGCGGCTCCAGCGCGCCGAGCCCCGGCGCATAGAATGCGCGCTTGCCCGAAGCGCGATTCGTGAACATAAGGCCAATGTTGTCGCCTGTTTCCGGCGCATCGCGATGCGGCGAATACGGCGGCGCCTTGCTCGACAGAGGCAATGCGTCGATGCCCACGCGCGGCAGCTCAGGCACGGACAACGATGCGCCATCGAGCGCGATGCGCCTGTGCTCGACGCCACAGTAATGCGAAAGAATCGACGTGATGGGAAAGCCCGTCGAGAGGTCCTGCCACACGGCGTCCGTCGTATAGAGCGGCAAGGGCGTGCCGCGCTCGCGCAGCATCAGCAGACCGGTGACATGATCGATCTGCGCATCCATCGTGATGACGGCAGCGATGCCGGTGTCGCGCACGCGGCGCGCGGGCTGCAATTCCGGGTTTGCGGCGATCTGCGCAAGAATGTCCGGCGATGCGTTGACGACCAGCCAGTCCTCGCCGTTATCGGTAACAGCAATGGACGACTGAGTGCGCGCACGCGCCAGAATGGAGCCGCGCCGCACGCCATCGCAATTGCGGCAGTTGCAGTTCCATTGCGGAAAGCCGCCACCCGCCGATGAACCGAGCACGCGAATCTTCAAGGCAGCATCCTCCGCAAGAGACCGTCGCGATCGATCAACTGATGCTTCATCGCGCCGAGAAAATGCACGATGACGAGCGCGGCCATGATCCACGCCAGATACTCGTGAATGCCGAAGAAGATCTGCCGCATGGATTTGTCGTCCCAGCCCCATTGCGGCAGCGCGATGCCCCAGAACTTCGTGCCGAACTTGTTGAACGACGAGCCGAGATAACCGGTGAGCGGCATCGCCACCATGCCAACGTATAAAAGAGCCTGCGTAATGCTCGCGGCGGCGCGTTGCCACGTTCGCATCGGCGGCAAAGGCGGCCGGCGATAAGCCAGACGTGCCAGGATGCGGAGCAGCACCAGCAGGAAAACGGTGATTCCGAGCGACTTGTGGAAGTTGATGAGGTCCGACTTGAACGGCAACCCGCGCGGCAGGCCGACCATATAGAAGCCGATGCACAGCATCGCGATGATTGCGATCGCAATTATCCAGTGCAACGCGATCATCGGGCCTGCGTAACGCTCGCTTGCGACATCGATACGGCCGTCGCGCGACGTTGCTGATGTCCGCGCGGTGCTCATGGCGTGTCTCCCCGGAAGTGCCAACGGTCCATTGTTCATCTCCTTGCTACGAATTGGCGATCAGCAATTCCCCCCGTCCATCGACGGCGAGATCGCCCGCGTAGCGTCGCGGCAATATCTTGCCAGCGAACTGCGAAAAGGGTGCGATCTCGCGCGCGAGCATGCGCGTGAACAGCAGCCAGAAGACGTCGAAGCCGCGCCCGCCTTCGGTGAACGTCGGCGGAATGCGGGATGGCGCATTTGCCAGCAACACCGTGCCGCGCCGCATGCCGTAGCCCAAGTGTGCGCCCACTTTCCCGCCGATGCAGACCGAGCCCGCGACGAGCCGCGACGCGGCGAAATCGCCCGCATCGCCCGCGACCAGCACGGTGCCGCGCCGCATGCGATCCGCGAGGCGCGCGCCTGCGCTGCCGTGAATCGCGAGCGTGCCGCCTGTCATGCCTTCCATGTCGCCGGGCAGCGCACTTGCGGCGAACTCGCCGGCGTTGCCGTGAATCGACAGTCGTCCGCCTTGCATCTCGCACGCGGCGAATGCGCCCGCATCGCCTCGTATATTCAACTCGCCGCCGGACATCTTCATGCCCGCGTAATCGCCTGCAGCGCCGTGCACCGCGAGCGTGCCTTCGGTCATGTTCGCGCCGATGCGGTCGAGCCACGGCGCATCGCCTTCTATCGTGAGTGCGGGCGCATCGCTTGGTTCCTGCGCGATGTCGAAAAGATCGCCGAGCGCGCACGTTTCGCCCGCGCCTTGCAGCGTGATGCGCGGCAGTTCTGTCGCCGATATCTCCGCGAGCGTCGCGGGCAGTAATTTCGACCCGTCGACGCGAAAGCCCGGCGCATTTTTTACGCGCAACGTGATGGCGTTCATGCGCGGCTCCCGTCGATATCCTTCGACAGTTCATGCAGCTTGAAATGGTACGGCCCGAGCTTGCCGCCGTAGTTGCCCGCCGAAATGCGCAGCACGCCGCCGGCGCGCCCGATCTTCGTCGCCGCCGCGATGCCCGCGGTCATCGCCGCGCCGACATCGGCATCGGTCAAGCCGTCGATGACGATTTCGAGCACGCACGCGATGTCCGGCGTCAGTTCGCTCTTCTTCGACAAGCCGACGAGCGTCGGGCAGAACGCATCGTTCGTGGACGCCGTCGCGCCCGCATACTTCGATCCGATCTTCGATCCCGAGCGCACGACGCCGCCCGGAAACGGCGTGATGACGTTCGGCAGCCGATGCATCGCGGCGACGGCGGATTCGGCCGCATTGAGCGCGCTGTCGATGTCGCGCGCGAGAAACAGCAGATTGCCGCCGCCGACCGCTTTCACCGTCGCGGTGAATTCCTCGCAGACGAACTCGCCGTCCATCACGGGCACGCGCCAATAGCGTGTGCCGTCGAGCACTTTCGATATTTGATAGCCGTCGCCGAAGAAGCGCAGGCCCGCGCCGAGCGGCGCGTTGTCGGAGAGCGGCGCGCGTGTGTTGGCGGGATCGATGCCGCCATAGACGGCGGTCGTCGGGCACGTCAGCACGCATTGGCCGACGCGCCGCGCGATCTGCTTGGCGAGTTCCTTCGACGATATCGCGAAGATCAGCACCGCGATTCCGGGCCTGCCATCGGGCGTTTCATCGCCGGACAGATCGCGTTCGATGCCGGCCTCGCAGCCGCAATCGATGACGGACGTCGCGAAGCCAGTCAGCGAATTGGCCGCGTGACGCGCCCACGTCGACGAATGCGCGGTGATGACGAGGCGCGTCGCTTTCATCGGGAAGGCTTCGGCGAAGGTGTCGTCGATCTGCGTGTCGTTGATACGCATGCGTCAACTCCCGTTCGAAGCGAAGCATGCGACGGGCAACAGCCGCCCGCCGTTGCAGCATGCGCAGATTTCATCGTCGCCGATCGCGATGTTCTCGAAGCGCGTCGCGAGGTTTGCCTGCGTGAATTCGCGCACGCGCTTTTCGATCGCGCGGTCGTAGTCGGGGCGCACGTAATGGATGCCGCCGGTGGGCGTCGCGAGCAGCGTGCCGTCGCGCGCGATCAGCTCGCCGTCCTTGAACACGTAAGCAGGCGATGTGAACATGCGCTCGCGATCGTCATCGTCGCGATACACGGCAATGTCCGCCGCCGCGCCTGCGCCGAGATGCCCGCGATCCGTGAGGCCGAGCAGTTTCGCGGGACCGGCGCGCGTGATGATCGCAATGTCGTAGAGCGAGAATTCGCGCGTGATTTCGCTCAACGCGCTCGCGGTTTTCGCATCGGCGTGCAGCTTGTCGAGTTGTTCGTCGCGAAAGGACTTGTCCATCAGCAAGCGGATCAGATGCGGATAGCTCGTGAACGGCGCGCCGTTCGGATGATCGGTGGTCATCGACACCCGCCACGGATCGTCGACGAGCAAAAAGATCTCGAGCCCGATGATCCATTGGAGCGCATTCACGAAGCTCTGTTCGCGGTACTCGAACGGCACGATGCCGCAGCCCGCATCGCATTCGATATCGCCGAGCACCCATTTGCGCGGTCGGGCCATCGGCGCGTTCTTGAACTGCATCATCGTGTCGCCGGATGCGGTGACGGTCTGACCGAAGATGATCTGGCCGACATCGATCGTCACGTTGGGCCGCGCGTTCACTGCATCGGCGATCGCGCGCGCGCCCGATGAAAACTTGCGCGGGCCTTCCGTGCCGTAGCTATGGAACTGGATATGCGTCAGATGAATGGGCAGGCCATCGGCGGTGTCCATCGTTCTGATCGTCGATTCGATGTTGCCCGGCACGCCTAGATTGCTCGCGTGCACATGCAGCGGATGCGGCACGCGCAGCTCGGTGAGCGCGCGCGTGAGCGTGCTCAACACGTCGCGCGGCGTGATGCCGTAATGCGCGTGCTTTTCATCGACATCCAGCGAACGCTGA
Organism: Caballeronia sp. LZ008; assembly: GCF_031451435.1. Lineage (NCBI taxonomy): Bacteria > Pseudomonadati > Pseudomonadota > Betaproteobacteria > Burkholderiales > Burkholderiaceae > Caballeronia > Caballeronia sp. LZ008. Next base: position 251,342 of record NZ_JARUXK010000004.1, read on the forward strand.
TTGAACTTGAATGCCGATATGCCGCCCGGATTGACGACCTTCACGCCGAGCGCCTTGCTCGAATCGATGGTCCAGCCGACGTAATCGCGCAGACGTTCGAAGTCTTCCTTCGCGGCGAGCATCTGCAGGAAGAGCTCGTCGTTGCCCATCATCACGTAGGCGCCGTGATCGATGATCGGCGTGTCGCCCATTTCCAGATGCGCGTGGCGCGCGTTCGACGCGATCATCGCCGGCTCGAACGCGGCCGTGTAGCCCATTTCCGCATAGCGATAACCGGTGGCAAGCGTGCCGGGCGCGCACACGCCGCACGATGGCAGACGCATGTATCGGCCTTCGTTCGGACGATCGGGCACGGCACGCGGATCGTCGCGATGATCTTCGGGCAGAAGCAGCCGCGACAGATTCGTCTTTCCGCCGCCGATGTGCGAATGCAGATCGATGCCGCCCGCCATCACGATCATGCCGCTCGCATCGTAATCGCGGTCGATGCTTTCGTTCGCGGCATCGGCGACGATGCGGCCATCGCGCATATGGATGTCGCGCTTCTCGCCATCGACGCCATTCGCCGGATCGTAAAGCGTGCCGCCTTTGAGGCGCGTGACGCTCATGCGGGCCTCCTTGCCTGCGCGAGTTGCGATGCGATCGATGCGACCGTCGGCAAGGCGTAATCGCGCGCGGCGGCGAGCGGCGCGACCACCGATGTATCGACGCGAAACAGATGCCCGCCGCTGTCGATGCCCGGCGTCGCGACGGGGATGAACACGGTCGGCGCGTGGCGCACGGGGACGGCCGTCGATGGATGCGCGAGGATGATCGCGGGCACGTTCGCATCGAGCGATGCGGGCAGCGGCTCGGGCGCGAAGCTGGACACCCACAGGAGCGCGTCGATTTCGCCGCGCTGCAGCAGCGTTTCCGAGCGATAGCGATGCGCGTCGTGATCGAGCGGCAAGCCGTATGCGACGCGCGTGCGCAGCGGAAAGCCCGACAGCCATGTGATCGCCTGATTGACGGACGCGGCGCCGTCGTCGCCGGTGAGGGCGAGCGTGCCGGCGCGCGCCGTGCGATTGATCGCCTTGACGATGCGTTGCAGCGCTTCGATCGCGAGCGCGGCGTGTTGCGTCGGCAGCGCCGATGGCTCGTAGATCACCGCCGTGTACTTCGCGGCGTTGATGCGTTCGGTCAGCGCGACGAGCTCTGGCGTTGGAATCGGACGGCCGCCTTCGACGAGCGCGGACCACAGCGCGAGTGTGTCGAAGGGATCGGCGTTCGCGAGGATCGATTCGGCTTGGGCGTTGGCGGCTTTATCGATGTCACATCCGATGAATACAACCTTTGTCTCGCGGCCCTCGCTTGCGATGCGCTCGAAGAAGCGCGGATAGCGTCGCGACGGCTCGCACGCGAACACGACGATGAGATCGGCGCGCGAGCGGACTTCGGAGAGCGTCGTAAAGAACGAGCCGCGATCTTGCAGTGCGCGATTGCTGTCGGCGAGCGTGTCGCCGTGGAGGTGATCGAGGATCGCGCCGCACTGCGCGGCGAGTTCATAGAGCGCGCGTGCGCCGGACACGTCGGTCGCGAGACCGCCGAATAGCGGCCGATGTGCGTTCGACAGGATCGCGGCGGCTCGCGAGAGCGCCGACTTTTCGTCGGTGACTTGCCCGTCGATTTGGGGCTTCTGGCTTGCATCGTTCGGACCGAAGCGGGCAAGGGAAGCGTCCAGACGCGGGCAGGCGGTGTGCGGCGCTGCGAGGCGGTGATCGGCGGTGGGTGCGAGCGTGATGTCGTCGCATAGTAAAGGGCAGAACGGACAGGTCCAAGGTTTTGAGGCCGCGGACGGGGCGCTCGGCGTGGTGGAGGTATCGGGCATGGTCGACCTTTTGAGCAAGGTCTATGCCGGTTTTGTTGCTTTTTGCTTTTCGCTTTTGCTTATCGCTTTTTGATTTCGCCGGATCCCGTATTCGTGTCGGTCTATTAGCATTGCCCCTGTGCGGGGCGGCACTCACTTTCTTTGCTGCTGCAAAGAAAGTAAGCAAAGAAAGCAGCTACTGATACGCCCGCGGTCACACGCAATTTGGGTAGTCCTCTCGTCCATCGTGGGCTGCCTAAAGAGTGCCCTCATAGGCCCAACCGGGCTTGGCTCGCGCACGGTCCGTCTCATCGCACCACATACCAAACTGGTTCAGCACCAAATAGCTCCAGCCCGCTTCGCGGCCGACCGGTCAATCGGGAATGCGCGTGCTTCGCTACTAACATCTTTATCGCACTGCGCGCGCAAACCGATGGTTTCCCTTGCAGACCCAGCGGCAGCGCGTAGCGCTGTGCCGAAGCCATTTCGTGCTGAACCAGCGCCCTCGAAGTTATTGGGCGGCAGACCGTGCGCGAGCCGAGCCCGGTTGGTCCTACGAGGGCACTCTTTAGGCGAGTGCCGCCTGTGACGAGAGGACTACCCAAATTGCGTGTGACCGCGGGCCTGAAGAGCTGCTTTCTTTGCTTACTTTCTTTGCAGCAGCAAAGAAAGTGAGTGCCGCCCCGCACAGGGGCAACGCTAATAGACCGATGCGAGACCGGGATCCGGCGACTACTGGAAGGAAAGTGACTACCGCCCGCACAGGGGCAACGCTAATAGACCGACGCGAAACCGGGATCCAGCGAAACCCCCGCCGGGAAAGGCGAAAAAAACTGCTCCGCATTGCAACACACTGTCACCCATGAATCACCATATGCAACACCTGCTTCCCAAACGATTACACCTGAAACGCGCCCCGAAAGCCGTTGGCATAAAAATTGAGTTCGATCCCAAGGAAGTCAGAAAGAAGCCCCGCGATGCACATCGCCCTGAGATAAGGAGCCATCGTGAATAGCGGAAGCGACGAGCCAGGCAGAAGCGCCGCTGCGCTCGGCGAGCGCGAGATCATCGGCATGGCGGATTCCACCCGCGCCGATCACCTCCCGCGCCCCGGCAAGCGCCCGCACGTCAGCGAACGTGTCGAGATCGGGCCCGCCACACGCGCCCACATGATCGAGCGTCATCACGATCACGCGCGACGGCCACCATCCGCTCTCGCCATGCGTCGCCCCGAGCGCGCGCCCGCCGCGATAGTCGAGCGAAAGTATCGGCTCGAAGCCGCAAGCCGATGCCTCGGCGATCGCGCCGACATCGACGAGCGTTTCGGTGCCGAACACAGGCAGGATCGCGGCAGGCGCCGCTGAACGCGTCAGCCGCAAGACGCGTTCGACGAAAGCGCGCATCGGCAGAAACGCGGTAAAGCCCGCGTCGAGCCAGATGCGCAAGCCGTCGCCGAGGGCATCGCAAATCGCGGCGAGCGCGGCATCGTGCGCGCCGCGCGAAAGGATCGCGCCCAGATCGGCGACGTACAACGTGCGCGCGCCGGTCGCGGCGACGAGCGCGCGGGCGATCGCAACAGGATCGCTCGTCGCGCACAACGAGGACTGGATCGGCCGATAGCGCGAACGCTCGCCGCGCACCGCGCGCACCGCGTGGCCGTCGAGCAGATCGAGAACGGGTATCACCTGCATGGATGGCTTTCCTTTGACCAAGATCTTTGTATTCGAGTATCTCACCGGCGGCGGCATCGATCCGGACGCGGCAGGCGCAGGCAGCCTCGCCGATCTCTCCGCGCTCATCGTCGAAGGCCGCGTGATGCGCGACGCCATCGCCGCCGATCTGCGCGCGCTGCCCGGCATCGACGTGACCGTCGCAAGCTCGCGCTTCGAGCAACTCGACGGCGCCAGCGGCCACGTGCGCGCGCATCCGGGCGAATCGCTCATCCGCTTCGTGGCCCGCGTGGCGCGCGAGCATGACTATGCCTGCATCGTCGCGCCCGAGTGCGACGGACTGCTGCTCAAGCTCTACGACGCCGTCGGCCAGGCGCGCTGGCTCGGCTGCGCGAAGGAAGCGATCCGCGCGGCATCGAGCAAGAGCGCGACGGCCGCGTGTCTCGCCGCGCGCAGCATCGCCGCGACGCGCGCGCTCGAACCGGAAAACGCGGCCGCCGCAATCGGGCGGCGCTGGGTCGTCAAGCCCGACGACGGCGCGGGCGGCCTCGATACCTACGTCTACGACGACCTCGCCGCCGCGCGCGCCGAATACGCCGCGCGCGCGGAAGCGGGCCGCAATCCCGTGCTGCAGGAATGGATCGACGGCGAGCCGTTGAGCCTTTCGCTGATCTGCCGCGACCGGCTCTCGCGGCTCGTGAGCATCAACCGGCAGCGCATCGGATTGTCGGATGCGGCGGGATCGGAACGGCGCGCGCGCATCGTTCAGTTCGATGGCGTCGATGTCGACCGCATCGACCGGCATGGGCCGCAAGGACGCGCGCTCGAACGGCTCGCGCTGCGCGTCGCCGATGCGTTTCCGGGGCTGCGCGGCTTCGTCGGCATCGATGTCGTGTGGCATCCCGAGCGCGGGCCGGTCGTGATCGAGGTGAATCCGCGTCTCACGGTCGCGTATGCGGAACTGAGCCGGCGCGGCGGCAGGAATCTCGCGGCGGAGCTGCTCGCGGCGCATCGCGTGCCCGGCTTCGACGGCGATGCCGGATTGCTGCGCGCGTGCGCCGGAGCGTCGTCATGACGGCACCGACATTGCACGATGCGCCGGTGTTCGGCTGGGACGTGGGCGGCGCGCACGTCAAGGTGTCGATGGCGACGCGCGCGGGCGTGCTCGCCGACATCGCGCAATGGGCGTGTCCGTTGTGGCAGGGCATGGCGCACCTGGAACGCGCGATCGACGCGATGTTCGAGCGCTGGCCCGCCGCCGCCGATCCGGCCGCGCGCCACGCCGTCACGATGACGGGCGAAATGGTCGATCTCTTCGCCGACCGCGCCGAGGGCGTGCGTGCGTTGACGCGCGCGCTTGCGCAAAGGCTCGGGCCGCGCACGATGTTCTTCGCCGGCGACGCGGGCTGGCTCGCGCGCTCGGCGTGCGCGGAACACTGGCGCAAGGTCGCATCGGCGAACTGGCTCGCGACCGCGCAATGGGTCGCGGCGTGCCTGCCGGATGCGCTGCTCGTCGATATCGGCAGCACGACGACGGACATCATTCCGATCGTCGGCAGACGCGTCGTGGCGCGCGGCACCAGCGACGCCGAACGGCTGGTGAGCGGTGAGCTCGTGTATCAGGGCGTGGTGCGAACGCCGTTGTGCGGGCTCGCGCATCGCATCGCGTTTCGCGGCGAGCACGCCGGCGTGATGAACGAATGGTTCGCGACGACCGCGGATGTCTATCGTCTGACGGGCGAGTTGTGGCCGGAGCACGACCAGCATCCGAGCGCCGACAACGGGCCGAAGACGCAGGCTGCGAGCCGCGTCCGGATTGCGCGGATGATCGGCCGCGACGCCGCCGATGCGAGCGATGCGGAGTGGCGGCGTTTCGCGCAGGGCTGGCGGCGCGAGCAATTGCGCGCGCTCGAGACGAATCTGGCGCGCGTCGTTGCGCAGGATGCGGCGCTGGCGGCGGCGCCGATCGTGGGCGCGGGTTGCGGGCGTTTTCTGGCGGCGGCGCTGGCGCGGCAGGAGGCGCGCAGCTATGTCGACTTCGCGCGTCTCGCGGGTATCGACGGCGACGATGCGACGCGTGCCGAATGGGTATCGACGTGCGCGCCGAGCGTGGCGGTTGCGCTGCTGGCGTCGATGGCGATGAAGGGCGCGGGAGGCAACGAAGCGCATCTGTCGAACGATGCATCGGCGCGCGCTGCGTGATAGCGTGCGAAACATAGCGAAGGATGCGGGTGCGTGGCCCGCCGGCTTGATCGAACGAGGACAGGAATATGTGGGTGGTGAAGATCGGGGGAAGCCTGAGTCACGACCCGGCGCTGCGCGAGTGGTTGACGCGGCTATGGGAAGTGGGCGGCGGGCGCGTCGTGATCGTGCCGGGCGGCGGCGATTTCGCGGACGCGGTGCGGCAGTATCAGCAGGAGTGGCATTTCGACGATCTCGCGGCTCACAACATGTGTCTGCTCGCGATGGCGCAGTACGCGATTCTGATGCAGGGCGTGGTGCCGGAGCTCGTGCTGGCGTCGAACGAGGATAGGATTCGGCGCGCGTTGCGCGATGGGCGTGTGGCGGTTTGGGTTCCGACCGATCTGATGCGCTCGACGCCCGATTCCATGACGAACTGGGAGACCACTTCGGATTCGCTCGCCGCGTGGCTTTCTACTTCGCTTAATGCGGAGCGGTTGATGATCGTGAAGTCTTGCGAGGTCGAGGCGAATGCGCCGCTCGAGGCGCTGGCTTCTAAAGGCATTCTGGATCGGCGGTTTGCGGCTTATGTGCGGGATGCAAATTATGTCGTCGAGGTTTTGAGTAAGTCCGATGTAGGGGTTATGCGGGATCGATTGCTCAACGTGGCGGTTTGAATTTTCTTCGCTTTTGGTTTTGCTTATCGCTTTTGATTTCGCCGGATCCCGTTTTCGTGTCGGTCTATTAGCACTGCCCCTGTGCGGGGCGGCAGTCACTTTCTTTGCTGCTGCAAAGAAAGTAACCAAAGAAAGCAGCTCCCGATACGCCCGCGGTCACACGCAATTTGGGTAGTCCTCTCGTCCATCGTGGGCTGCCTAAAGAGTGCCCTCATCACAATCACCGGGCTTGGCTCGCGC
>NZ_JARUXK010000004.1:259342-262968 GCF_031451435.1 Caballeronia sp. LZ008
CGGGCCTGAAAAGCTGCTTTCTTTGCTTACTTTCTTTGCAGCAGCAAAGAAAGTGAGTGCCGCCCCGCACAGGGGCAACGCTAATAGACCGACGCGAAACCGGGATCCGGCGAAAAAGCCCCCGAATAACAAACGCTCAGCGAGCAAGATGCAAAGCCCGAACCCACTTCTCGACGCGAAGCGGATCAAGCCTCCCAGTACGTCCATCGCGCTCATCGCAAAGAGCCCCACGAAACCCGGCAATATCCGGCGCGAGCAAACGAATCCTGTCGAGATCGTCCCAACGCAGAGACCCGGCGACGGCAATCATCGTCCCCCGCTTGCGCGCATCGCCGATGCAGGAAGCAAGCGCCCCCACATCGACGCAATCGAACAACGTGCGCCCGTCCTTGCTCGCCGTATCGAACACGATGCCCACAAAACCCAGTTGCGCCGCAAGCGCGGCCAGTTCGCGATCCACGCCATCGTCGGATAACAACACCGGCACGACAGCCGCCGGCAAGCTCGCCAGATGCCGCAAGCACGCAAAAGCGCCCGCCCCGGGCGACACCCCGACCTTCACATAATCGACGCCCGTAGCCGCGACATCGAGCACGCGCGCGGTCATCTCGTCGAGCGCATCGTTGGGCAAATCGCCGATCGTCGCGCTGATCGGCCGCACCGCATACCGCGCACGCAACGCCCCCATGATACGCGCGATATCGCCGATCGCAACAGCGCCCAGCGCGCCCGCGCCCGGCTCCTTCAGGTCGATCAGTTCGGCGCCGGCGTCCGCCGCATCGAAGGCTTCGTCGGCCGAGCGGACGCTCGCGAGCAATGCGGTCATCGTCGAAACTCCAGAGGGATGGCTACGGAAAACGCGTCAGCTCACAGCCTTCGCGCGATGCGCCTCGATCGCCTGCAAAAGCCATTGCCAGGCCTCGCGCTCGGCGTCGCCCGCAGTCTTGTCGATGGCGATCCGCAAATACGCCACCTCGCTATCCACCTTTTCAGGCGGCAACATGAACAGCCGGCTCACGAGAATCGCGCCTTCGACAACCGCCGCCTGCGCGCGATTGAAGCCCGGAAACGGCGCATGCGTCTCGCGATGCACACATTCCATGCGCAACGTCGGGCGCGCTTCGTCATCGAGAAGTTCGGCGAGACGCAGCTCGATATGCGCGAGCGTCGATGCGAGCCGCACGCTTGGCACCGTGCTCGCGGCAACCGTCGGCCAGTCGCGCGCAATGCCCGTCACGCAGCCCGCGAACACGCGCACGTCCGTCGTCAGATTGATGACGGCGCTCTTCGTCGCGATGACGTTATCGAGCGTCGTCGACGGACGGAACGGCGCAAGAATCGCGAGGCCCTCTTCGAAGCGCACGCCCATCGGCGCGATATGCGGCCGGCCATCGCGATCCGCGGTCGTGACGATGGTCTCGTAAATCATGATGGTCGGCGAAAGTAATCGTAGCCGCACGAAAGAGCCGCCATCGCTTCGATGCGGCTTCGTGCGGGTTCGGTCCGCGTTTAGCGGGTGGCGATATACATCGTGATTTCAAAACCAAAACGCATATCGGTGAAGCTCGGCGTGGTCCATTGCATGGGCGTTCCTCCAGATGAGTCGGGTTGATGCCTCGATACCGCTTCGATGATTTGCCGATGCGGACGAATCCGCCAGGCGGCCGGGAGGGGGCCGGCCCTTCGACGATGCAAGCGCCATGCCAATGACATGAAGCGGATGCCGAAGAGCGCGGCTCGCTCATGATGCGCGCCGACTGTGACGAAATCAGAACACAGTGTCCCATTGCTTCGTTCATAAACGCATCAGGGCTATTCCCGACTAAGGCATCGCTTAAGCCCGGGCAAGTAATTCGTGAATTCCTTTCTGTGCGACGCGTGCTTACTCTGCAATCACAGCAGGGCGCGGTTCACAAGCGGCGATCGCTTCGAGCAACACCGCGACGCCACTCTCATCTCACTGTCGAGGAAACGGAATGAACGACTTCAGCAAGGCCGCCGTCGAGGCGGTGCGCAATCCGTCCGATCCGCGCTCGCGCTATGCGGCCGGCGTCATGAAGTATCGCGAGATGGGCTACTGGCAGCCCGATTACACGCCGAAGGACACCGACGTCATCGCGCTCTTTCGCATCACGCCGCAAGCGGGTGTCGAGCCGGAGGAAGCGGCTGCGGCCGTGGCGGGCGAGTCGTCGACGGCGACATGGACGGTCGTGTGGACCGACCGTCTCACTGCATGCGACATGTACCGCGCGAAGGCGTATCGCGTCGAACCGGTGCCGAATGCGCGCGCCGACGAGCCGCAGTACTTCGCTTACATCGCGTACGAACTCGATCTTTTCGAAGAGGGATCGGTCGCGAACCTGACGGCGTCGATCATCGGCAATGTGTTCGGCTTCAAGCCGTTGAAGGCGCTGCGGCTCGAAGACATGCGTATTCCCGTTGCGTATCTGAAGACGTTTCAGGGACCGCCGACGGGCATCGTCGTCGAACGCGAGCGGCTCGATAAATACGGACGTCCGCTGCTCGGTGCGACCGTGAAGCCGAAGCTCGGCTTGTCGGGAAAGAACTATGGGCGCGTCGTGTACGAAGGCTTGAAAGGCGGGCTCGATTTTCTGAAGGACGACGAGAACATCAATTCGCAGGCGTTCATGCACTGGCGCGATCGTTACCTCTTCGCGATGGAAGCGGTGAGCCGCGCGCAAGCCGAGACCGGCGAAGTGAAGGGTCACTATCTGAACGTGACGGCCGGCACGATGGAAGACATGTACGAGCGCGCGGAATTCGCGAAGGAGCTCGGGTCGTGCATCGTGATGATCGATCTCGTGATCGGCTGGACCGCTATTCAGTCGATGTCGAAGTGGGCGCGTCGCAACGACATGATCCTGCATCTGCATCGCGCGGGACATGGGACTTATACGCGGCAGCGCAATCATGGCATCTCGTTTCGCGTGATCGCGAAGTGGCTGCGGATGGCGGGCGTCGATCATGCTCATGCGGGCACTGCCGTCGGCAAGCTGGAAGGCGATCCGTTGTCGGTGCAGGGCTATTACAACGTGTGCCGCGAGGCGCGCAATGAGCCTGATCTGTCGCGAGGAATTTTCTTCGATCAACCGTGGGCGGGGTTGCGCAAGGTGATGCCGGTGGCATCGGGCGGGATTCACGCAGGGCAGATGCATCAGTTGCTCGATCTCTTTGGAGATGACTGCATTCTGCAATTCGGCGGCGGGACGATTGGACATCCGCAAGGGATTCAGGCCGGGGCGACGGCCAATCGCGTCGCGCTCGAAGCCATGGTGAAAGCGCGGAATGAAGGGCGGGATATTGCTCGTGAAGGCCCCGATATTCTTGAAACCGCCGCGCGGGGGTGTACGCCGTTGCAGCAGGCGCTCGATACCTGGCGCGATGTCACTTTCAACTATGCGTCGACGGATACGCCGGATTTTGCTGTTACTGCTACGGCGGGGGTATAAGAGGTTTGTTGTTGTTGTTGTTGTTGTTGTTGTTGTCGCCGGATCCCGTGTTCGTGTCGGTCTATTAGCACTGCCCCTGTGCGGGGCGGCACTCACTTTCTTTGCTGCTGCAAAGAAAGTAAGCAAAGAAAGCAGCTTTTCAGGCCCGCGGTCACA
>NZ_JARUXK010000004.1:263068-284476 GCF_031451435.1 Caballeronia sp. LZ008
GTGACCGCGGGCGTATCGGAAGCTGCTTTCTTTGCTTACTTTCTTTGCAGCAGCAAAGAAAGTGAGTGCCGCCCCGCACAGGGGCAACGCTAATAGACCTCCGCGAACACAGGATTTCATAGAAGAAGCCGAATCTCCAAACATAAGGAACCCGAAATGAACATCACCCAAGGAACATTCTCCTTCCTGCCACCATTAACCGACGAAGAAATATCCGCACAGATCAATTACGCGTTAGAGCAAGGCTGGGCCTGCTCGGTGGAATACACCGACGATCCCCATCCAAGGAATACGTATTGGGAAATGTGGGGCCTCCCCATGTTCGACCTCCACGATGCCGCCGGCGTGCTGATGGAAGTGAACGAATGCCGCAAGACGTATCCGAACCACTACATCAAGGTGAACGCCTTCGACTCGGTCCGCGGATTCGAAACGATGCGCCTCTCGTTCATGGTGAATCGCCCAGCGGAAGAACGAGGCTTCCGACTCGAACGCCAGGACGACAGAAGCCGCATCCAGCGCTATGCGATCCGCACCTACGCAACCGATCGCCCGAGCGGCGAGCGTTATTGATGAGGAACACCGACCATGAACGCCGAAGCCACGCTCGAAGAAGCGCCGCAAGCGAAAGCGATGCACGCCGACCTGATGGCGCTCTATCGCGAATCGCGCATCGGCGAAGTACTGGCGGAACTGGACCGCGATCTCATCGGCCTCGCGCCGGTCAAGACGCGCATCCGCGAGATCGCCGCGCATCTGCTCGTGGAGCGCGCCCGCGAGACACTCGGTATCGCATCGGGTGCGCCCACGCTGCACATGTGCTTCTCGGGCAATCCCGGAACCGGCAAGACCACAGTTGCGCTGCGCATGGCGCAAGTGCTGCATCGCCTGGGCTATATCCGCCGCAATCATCTCGTCTCGGTGACACGCGACGATCTCGTCGGCCAGTACATCGGCCATACCGCGCCCAAAACGCGCGAAGTGCTCAAGCGTGCGATGGGCGGCGTGCTCTTCATCGACGAGGCCTATTACCTGTATCGCCCGGAAAACGAACGCGACTACGGACAGGAAGCCATTGAAATCCTGCTGCAAACGATGGAGAACCAGCGCGACGACCTCGTCGTGATCCTCGCGGGATACGAGTCGCGCATGGAGACGTTCTTTCATAGCAACCCGGGCTTTCGTTCGCGCATCGCGCATCACCTCGTATTTCCGGACTACGCGCCCGGCGAGCTTCTGCAAATCGCCGAGCACATGCTGAGCGACATGCACTACCGCTTCGACGACGCCGCCCGATGCGCCTTCGAAGACTATCTCGCGCATCGCATCAGACAGCCGAACTTCGCCAACGCGCGTTCGGTGCGCAATGCGCTGGATCGCGCGCGACTGCGTCAGGCGAACCGGCTGTTCGCCGCGGCCGAAAGCGGCAACGGTGTCGCCGATGCCAACGCGCTGATGCAACTCGACGCCAGCGATATCCGCGCGAGCCGCGTGTTCACCGATTCATAACTCGAAGGAGAACGCGATGCAGGATGGACGCACGACCTTATCGAAGTTCCTGATCGACACGCTCGACCGCAAGCCCGGACCCGAGGCGGCGAGCGGACTCTCCGCGCTGTTGATCGACGTGGCCGCATCGATCAAGACGATCGCGGCCGCATTGACGCGCGGCGCGTTGAGCGGACAGCACGGCTCGGCACAATCGATCAATACGCATGGCGAGGAACAAAAGAAGCTCGACCTCGTGACCAACGATATCTTCCTGCAGCATTGCGAATGGGACGGTCTGCTCGCGGGCATGGTGTCGGAAGAAATGGACGACGTCTACGCGATTCCCGAGCCGTATCCGCGTGGCGAGTATCTGCTCGCGTTCGATCCGCTCGATGGCTCGTCCAACATCGATATCAACGGCGTAGTCGGATCGATCTTCTCGGTGTTGAGGCGCGCGAGCGACGAAAGCGACGCGCCCAACGATGCAGCGTTTCTGCGTCCGGGCCGCGAGCAGGTTGCGGCAGGCTATGCGATCTACGGCCCGTCGACGATGCTCGTGCTCTCCGTCGGCAATGGCACGCACGGCTTCACGCTCGAACGCGATGTCGGCAACTTCGTGCTCACGCATTCCGATATTCGCATTCCCGAGGATTCGTGCGAGTTCGCGATCAACGCATCGAACGAGCGCTTCTGGGAACCCCCCGTGCGCCGCTACGTGCAGGAATGCAAGGACGGCCGCACCGGATGCCGCGCGCAGGACTTCAACATGCGCTGGATCGCATCGATGGTCGCGGAAGTGCATCGCATCCTCATGCGCGGCGGCGTGTTCATGTATCCGCGCGACTTCAAGACGCCAGCGATGGAAGGCCGCCTGCGTCTCCTGTATGAAGCCAGCCCGATGAGCTTTCTCGTCGAGCAGGCGGGCGGGCTGTCGATCACCGGGCGCGAACGCATTCTCAATGTCGAGCCGAAAGCGCTGCATCAACGCGTGCCCGTGATACTCGGCTCACGCAACGAAGTCGACCGCATTCAGCGCTATCACGGCGAATACGATCGCGGCGAGGACAAGCCGTTCACGTCGCCCTTGTTCAAGGAGCGCTCGCTGTTCCTGCCGGAAACGGAAGCCTGATCCCGCATCTGAAACGGCGCTCATCGATTACATTCAGGGAGACAAGCGCATGTCAGTCAAACATCCGATCGTTGCAGTGACCGGTTCGAGCGGCGCCGGCACCACCACCGTCATGAAGAGCTTCACGCATATCTTCAGGCGCGAAAAAATCAACGCGCAGATCGTCGAAGGCGATGCGTTCCATCGATACGATCGCCTCGGCATGCGCGAAGCGATGAAGCAGAGCGAACGCGACGGTCTCGTCAACTTCAGCCACTTCGGGCCGGAAGCGAATCTGCTGCTTGAACTCGAAACGCTGTTCGATACCTACGGCGAAACCGGCGGCGGCAAGTTTCGCCACTACGTGCACGATGAAGGCGAAGCCGTGCATTACAAGCAGGAAGCGGGCACCTTCACGCCATGGGAAGACGTCACGCCCGGCACGGACATGATGTTCTACGAAGGCCTGCATGGCGCAGCCGTCACCGACAAGGTCGATATCGCGCGTCATGCGGACTTGCTCGTCGGCGTGGTGCCGATCATCAATCTCGAATGGATTCAGAAGCTGCATCGCGATCAGACGATGCGCGGTTACTCGCATGAAGCCGTCGTCGATACGATCCTGCGCCGCATGCCCGATTACGTGAACTACATCTGCCCGCAATTCTCGCGCACGCATGTGAATTTCCAGCGCGTGCCGACCGTGGATACGTCGAACCCGTTCACGTCGCGCGAGATTCCGCAGCCCGACGAGAGCTTCGTCGTGATCCGCTTCGCGAAGCCGAAGGGCATCGACTTTCCGTATCTGTTGACGATGCTGCACGACTCGTTCATGTCGCGGCCGAATGTGATCGTCGTGCCCGGCGGCAAGATGGGTCTCGCGATGCAGCTCATCTTCACGCCGATGATCCTGCAGCTACGCGACCGGCGCGCGCGCGCATGAAAGGTTTCTCATCATCGCATCCAAGGAGGCATCACATGAATGCCGTCGCTGAAGCATTGCCCCGACTTCATCGCTCACCCGACACGCGGCAGATGGCGAACGCGTTGCGCATGCTCGCCGTCGATGCCGTGAGCCAGGCCAAATCCGGTCATCCCGGCATGCCGATGGGCATGGCGGAGATCGCGGTCGCGTTATGGGGAAGTCATCTGAAACATAATCCCGCCGATCCCGACTGGCCCGATCGCGACCGCTTCGTGCTGTCGAACGGGCACGGCTCGATGCTGCTCTATGCGTTGCTGCATCTGAGCGGCTATGACTTGTCCATCGACGAGATCAAGCGCTTCCGGCAGATGGGCAGCAAGACGCCCGGACATCCGGAATTCGGCGTGACGCCCGGCGTCGAAACGACGACCGGACCGCTCGGGCAAGGGCTGACGAACGCAGTCGGCATGGCGCTTGCCGAAGCGTTGCTCGCGCGCGAGTTCAATCGGCCGGGGCATGAGATCGTCGACCATCGCACGTATGTTTTCGCGGGCGACGGCTGTCTGATGGAAGGCGTGTCGCACGAAGCGGCGTCGCTTGCGGGCACGTTGCGGCTGAACAAGCTCACCGTGCTTTACGACGACAACGGCATTTCCATCGATGGCCACGTCGACGGCTGGTTCACCGACGATACGCCGAAGCGCTTCGAATCGTACGGCTGGCATGTCGTGCGCGCGGTGGACGGCCACGATGTCGACGACGTATCGCATGCGTTGCAGCTCGCGCGCGAGTCGGACCGGCCGACGCTGATCTGCTGCAAGACGGTGATCGGCCTCGGCGCGCCGAAGATGGCCGGCACGCACGATGTGCACGGCGCGCCGCTTCCCGCCGACGAAGTGGAAGCGACGCGGCACGCGCTTGGCTGGATGCATCCGCCGTTCGAGATCCCATCGCCGATACGCGCGCTGTGGGACGCGCGCGAGGCGGGCGCGGCGGCACAGGACGACTGGAATCGTCGCTTCGGTGCGTATCGCCGCGTGTTTCCGGGCGAGGCCGCCGAATTCGAGCGGCGCGTGCGCGGCGCGTTTCCCGCGAACTGGCGCGACACGGCGCATACGCTCGTGCGCGATGCGGATCGCGCGCGACAGAGCATCGCGACCCGCAAGGCGTCGCAACTCGCAATCGAAGGACTGGCGCGCGCGTTGCCCGAACTGCTCGGCGGTTCGGCCGACCTGACCGGCTCGAATCTCACGCGCTGGAAGGACGCGGTCGATGTAAGCGCCGCGCCGGAGAAGGGCAACTACATCCACTTCGGCGTGCGCGAGTTCGGCATGAGCGCGGTGCTGAACGGCGTTGCGCTGCATCGCGGGTATCTGCCGTTCGGCGGCACGTTTCTGACGTTCTCCGACTATTCGCGCAATGCGCTGCGCATGGCCGCGCTGATGAAGACGCGAACGGTGTTCGTTTTCACGCACGATTCCATCGGACTCGGCGAGGATGGCCCGACGCATCAGCCGATCGAACACGCCGCGACGCTGCGCATGATTCCGGGCCTCGACGTGTGGCGTCCGTGCGATACGGTCGAGACGATGCAGGCGTGGATCGGCGCGATCGAGCGCGACCGGCCTTCGTGTCTGCTGTTGTCGCGGCAGAATTTGCCGTTCGTGCCGCGCGACGAAGCGCAGATCGACGGCATCGAGCGCGGCGGCTACGTGCTCGCCGACTGGCCTTCGACTTGCGAGCGCGATGCGCGCCGCGTCGTGTTGATCGCGACCGGCTCGGAAGTCGCGCTTGCGCTCGCCGCCGTCGAGCCGCTGAAGAAAGAGGGCATTCTCGCGCGCGTCGTGTCGATGCCTTCGACGACCGTGTTCGATCGCCAGTGCAACGCGTGGCGCGAACGCGTGCTGCCCGAAGGCGTGCCGCGTGTCGCGATCGAAGCGGGCGTCACGGCGTTCTGGCGGCAGTACGTCGGGCTGAATGGCGGCGTGATCGGCATCGATCGCTTCGGTGAATCGGCGCCCGCCAGCGAACTGTTCGCGCACTTCGGCGTGACGACCGATGCGCTCGTCGACGAAGCGCGCCGCGTGGCCGCATGATTTTCGCGTTTTGCATGGAGACATCACGATGGCTTTCATCGCATTGAAGCAGTTGCTGGATCACGCGGCGGAGCACGGTTACGGCGTGCCCGCGTTCAACGTCAACAACATGGAGCAGGTCCACGCGATCATGCAGGCGGCCGAGGCGACGAGAAGCCCGGTCATCCTGCAGGCGTCGGCGGGCGCGCGCAAGTATGCGGGCGAGCCGTATCTGCGGCATCTGGTGTTGGCGGCGGTCGAGGCGCATCCGGATATTCCGGTGGTGCTGCATCAGGATCACGGCGCGAGCCCGTCGGTTTGCCAGCAGGCGATTCGTTCGGGCTTCACCTCCGTGATGATGGACGGCTCGCTCATGCCCGATCAGAAAACGCCCGCGGAATACGACTACAACGTGGACGTGAGTCGGCGCGTCGTCGAGGCGGCGCATTCGGTGGGCGTGTCGGTGGAGGGCGAGCTGGGTTGTCTCGGATCGCTGGAGACGGGGCGCGCCGGCGACGAGGACGGCGTCGGCGCACAAGGCGCGCTGAGTCACGATCGCCTGCTGACCGATCCCGACGAAGCGCGCGCGTTCGTCGAGGCGACGGGCATCGATGCGCTCGCGATCGCCATCGGCACGTCGCACGGCGCTTACAAGTTCAGCCGCCAGCCAACCGGCGATATTCTCGCGATCGATCGCATCGCCGAGATTCACGCGCGCATTCCGGATACGCATCTCGTGATGCACGGTTCGTCGTCAGTGCCGCAGGAATGGCTCGCGATCATCCGCGAGCATGGCGGTGAGATTCCGGCGACGTTCGGCGTGCCCGTCGATGAAATTCGGCGCGGCATCGCGAACGGCGTGCGCAAGGTGAACATCGATACGGATATCCGGCTCGCGATGACCGGCGCGATGCGGCGCGCGATGGCGTCGGCGAAGTCGGAGTTCGATCCGAGGCATGCGCTGAAGGCGGCGACGGCGGCGGCGCGGGATTTATGCGTCGAGCGGTTCGAGGCGTTCGGCTGCGCGGGACACGCGGATCGCATCAGGCCGATGGGACTCGAGGCGATGGCGAAGCGGTATCACTGAGAGGAGCGCCGCTCGGTGAGACGGGCGGCTTCAGGCAGATCCTTCTGCGCTTCTTCGACACTGAAAATATACTCATGTCCTCGGATAGTTAAGGAGAACTTCGATGCTATCCGAGTGCAATCGCCCCACCAATATGCCAAACCGCCAATCGAAACAATTGGGACCTATTTCATGCCTACCGAATCACCGACAGCCATCCCCGCATGTTCCATCTCGGCCCTGCGCAATCGAAGATCGTACGACATGAGCAGCGCCCGCATCTGCGGCGACATGCCGTGATAGTGAACGAGAAAGCTCGACGGCACACGAAAGCCCCACGGCGTGTTGATGTCAACGAGGCTGCATATGTCTTCGCTGCCCAACGATGCCTGCTCCGAGACCGCGCAATTGAAATGCCATTGATCCCCGCCGCCCGATACGAGACTTTGCTTGTCATCGACGTTCTCGACGCTTGCGATGACCCGATCGAGTAGCGCGGCATTCGCAGGCGTGCGGCGAAAGCCCATCACGCCTGAATTGAAAATCCAGGTGCCGACATCGCGCGCAAGAACGAGATCGCGGCTGCTGCAGAAAGACTCGAGCGGCCGGTCGAGATCGTTGACGAGCGTGTCGGCGTCGAGCCAGAAAGCCCATTCGTGATGCGGGAGGTTTTCGCGCAGCAGGAAAGGCTTGACCCAATTGCCGCGCATCGGCAGGCGTTCGGCGATGCAGCGCGGAACCTCGCGATGCACGTACAAGGTATAGCCATGACGTTCGCAATACTCACGCAGGTTCGCTTCTGCGATGCGTCCGTAGATCGCTGCCTCTGGCGTGTAGACGGTCGTGATCGACACGGGCCGTCCGGGATTGCAGGTGCTCATGGCCGTCATCGTGCTTTCATCGGATGCGCCGTCCTCGAACGCACGCGCATGGTTGTTGCGATGTGCATTGAGATGCTCGATGAGCGCTTCCCGCAGCCGGGGATGCACGCATGTTCGCGAGAGATCGGCGTGCTCTTCGGCGATAGCGAGCGCGAATACGCGAAACCGCGGCCATACGGGCATGAGGGGGCCACTGGCGGCGAGCACCGCGTAGATCGGATTCCGCGCGTTACCGCAAACGCGAGGAAACGTGCATGCATCGAAGGCATCGAGCAGGTCGGTTTCGATTGGCGGTATAGGCGATCCGAACCGGCAGCGATTCACGACTTTCAGCAGCTCGGCGCGCACCCGATCCGTGTTGCGCCAGATTTGAACATCGGGTTGAGGCCGCACGTCCTTGATACGGGTGAGCAGCCAGTCGCGTTCGCCGAGCACGAAGTCGAGCGGCACCGGCTCGACGATCGCAGCGTTCTCGCTCAGCAACAAAACGATCTCGCCCTCTTCGGCGCGGTGCATTTCGGAGAGCAGCGACTCGTACTTGAAGAGCCATTGCGCCGGCGCGTTCCGATAGATGTCTGCCGCGTCGATGACGATATGGCGATACCCATGCAAGGCGGCATAGTGTCGATGATTGTCGAGCGCTGCGCGGGAGGGGTGAAGAAAAAGACTGATGACTTGCATGATGGCGGCGCCGCTCCGTTGAAAGGAGAGCTGCGCGAAGGCTTAAAGGCGTGGAGAAATGTTCAACGGCGGATGCGAAGTACAAAAAACTAAGGATTACGCTGTAGTTCATGTTGTTAGCGGAACCGCATTTTAGGCTATTTGCAGTCAACCATTGAATAGTTCGAGCAACCTTTTTGGAGCGATGTCATCATGCCTACCGAATCACCGACTGCCGAACTCGGCGCGATCGCATCCGGTTTCGTGCTCCCCGCGACCGACGGCAGCATGCACACACCGCATTCTCTGAAGGGTGAGAACGGCCTCGTGATTGTCTTCATGTGCAATCACTGTCCCTACGTGAAGGCCGCGATGCCGAACCTGATCCGCGATGCGCGCGCGTTGCATGAAATCGGCGTCAACGTGGCAGGCATCAATTCGAACGATGCGGCCGTCTACACCGACGACGCCTTCGATCGCATGATCGCGGTCGCCGAAGAATGGAACCTGCCGTTTCCGTATCTGCACGACGAAACGCAGGAAATCGCGCGCGCGTATGGCGCGGTCTGCACGCCGGAGTGCTTCGGCTTCGACCGCGAATTGCGCCTGAACTATCGCGGCCGAATCGATGCGTCGCGCAAGCAGGCTTTGCTCGATGCGCGCCGCGATCTCTTCGAAGCGATGCGCGCAGTAGCGATAAACGGCGAAGCGCCCGAAGCGCAATATCCCGCGCTCGGCTGCTCGATCAAATGGAAGCCTTAGCTTGTCTTTTTTGTGCTGCCGGGCGCATGCCACGCCATCAGGTCTTCATCGGGCCGATCGACTTCGCATCCCCAATCGAGTTGCTCATCCTGATCGAAGCGCTTGCCCAGCTGCCACGCGATTTCCGCGCGCGCGAGCTGCACGCCGAGGTAGAACGCGTGCCCGCCATCGTTTTCGATCTTCAGCGCGGGATAGAGCGCGAACGGATCGACGGCGACGTGATGCCCGTCGCGGTTATAGACATGTATGCCGTCCGCCGATACTTGCACGCGAAAATTCGGATCGCGCACGGCGGCGGCGAATGCGGCGATCTCTTCGGCATCGTACGGAAACGGCCGCTTTGCGTGCAGCGCGGACAGATCGGCGGATATGCCTTTGGGCAGCGTCTGCGTTTCGCGCGCGGCGTGCATCACGCGACGCGCGACATCGGCTTCGCGAACGGCGCGGCGCGCGTGCAGGCTGACCGACGTCGTCAGCACGGCGGCGATGCGCAATTCCGCCGCCATGCCGAACAACACTGCGTTGATGCCGCTCGTGTCGGCCTCGGTCAGCTCGGTCACATTGCCGACGCCCATCATGATCGGCACTTCGGGATGACGCTCGCGCAACGACACGTAACGCGCGATGGACGCCGCGAGCCCGAACGGAATCGGATCGAGAATCGGATCGGCGAGAAAGGCGCGGCCGCGCCTCGTCATCGCATCGATTGCGGCATCGAGCGATGCGACGTCCGCGGGCTCGCGCGGCACGAGTATCGGCGTCGACGCAATTTCATCAGTTATCCATAGCGTATCGACGTTGAGGCTCATCACATAGTCCGCGCCCGCGCGCCCGCCGCGCACGAGTTCCTCTTCACGCATCGAATCGACGCTCACGCGATAGCCTTGCTCTTTAAGCATCGCGACCGCGTCCTCGAGATGAGCAAACGGCGTTTCCGGCAGACAGCCGATATCGATTACATCCGCGCCTTGCCGCTTGTATTCGCGCGCGCGCGCCGCGATGCCGTCGAGATCGAGACGCGGCGCATCGACGATCTCCGCGAATATCTCCGTCTCGTAGCGCGACAGATCGACATGCCGCGCCTCGCGTCCGAAGAATTGCGGCAAGTCCTTCACCTCTTCGGGACCGCGCTCGACCTTCACGCCGTAATGCGCGGTGAGGGCGTCGAGATCGCCGCGGCATCGGCCGGGCACGATCATGCGAGTCGTGCCTTCGCCCAAGGGCGTCGCGACGCGCCGGCGGATCATGTCGGCGGTCATCAGGCCCGCGACCTGAAGGCCGATCTCGCGCACTTCCCATGTGAACGGCGATCCTGCGGCCACAGGCGCGATGCTTTCGAGGACTTGCCGAAGGCTCGGCTCCGCGAGCCGTCCCGTCAGGAAGACGATGTGTTCCATGCGAGCTTCAGGTCCGCCAGGCGTTGATCGAGCGCGGCTTTGAGATCGTCGAGCGAGCGGGCCACGGTGGTATGCGCGAAGCGCGCGAGCCGCTCGACGTTCTCGAACTCGATCGCGCGCGGCCTCACTTCGACCCATTCGTGCGGGGCCTGCGTGATGACGGAGGGCGCGGTATCGCATGCGAACACGATGCCCGGCACGCATTGCTTGCCGGCTTGCGCATAGAGATTGGTGGGCAGGGTGTCGGAGATGCCGAACGCGCATTTGGCGACGGTGTTGCTCGTCGCGGGCGCGATCACGACCGTGTGATATTCGCCGCTATAGATCATGCCGACGGGCACGCTGCTCGCGCTGTTGTCGCGCAACACCTTGAAGTGCTCGCGCAGTTTCGCGACAGTCCAGCCGTAGAGCGGCAGCACTTCCTCGCCGGCAGACGAGAGAAACAGATCGACGCCCGGAAGCTGCCGTGCGAGCGCGATCGATTCTTCGAGCATATGGCCCGAGCCCGTCACGCACCACGCAAAGCGCGCGTCGGGCTTGAACTCGTCGAGCCGGCGGGCGGGCGTGGGTTGCGTCATGCGTCGGATGCGCCCGGCGTATCGTGCGACAGCCGGATATGCAGACGATGCATCTTCCGATACAGCGTATTGCGGCTGATGCCGAGCACCTTCGCGACATTGCTCACGTTCCAGCGATGCTCGTCGAGCAACTGAAGCACGGTCTCGCGCTCCTTGACCTGGATCGCGTTGAGCGACGACGTATCGGCATCGTCGGCGAGATGCGGCGCTGCGGTTATCGGCGTGCGTGCGGCGGTTTGCGTGACCGGCGCGACGCCGTTCGCGATCTCTGGCGGCAGATGCGCGCAGCGAATCTCGGGGCCGTCGCAGAGTGCGATCGCCATCTGCAGCACATGCCGCAACTGGCGGATATTGCCCGGCCACGGATAGTTCAAGAGCGCCTGCTTCGCTTCGGCGGAAAGCGCGGGCGGCTCTTCGGCTTCGGTCTCGAGAATATGGCCGATGAGCGCGAGCGCATCGGCGCGTTCGCGCAGCGGCGGCAGATTGATCTCGATACCGTTCAGCCGGTAATACAGGTCCTCGCGGAACATGCCCGTTTGCACGAGCTCGACGAGATTGCGGTGGCTCGCGCTGATGAGCTGAAAGTCCACCTTCACCGTCGTTTCCGCGCCGAGCGGCGTGACCTCGTGTTCTTCGAGCACGCGCAGAAGACGCGCTTGCAACGCGAGCGGCATGTCGCCGATTTCATCGAGGAAAAGGGTGCCGCCGTTCGCCTGCACGATCTTGCCGCGACGGCCTTCACGCTGCGCGCCGGTGAACGCACCCGCGCGATATCCGAACAGTTCGCTTTCGATCAGATTCTCCGGCAGCGATGCGCAATTCACCGCGACGAACGCACCAGTTCCGTTAGGGCTGATGCTGTGCAGCGCATTGGCGAAGACTTCCTTGCCGGTGCCTGTCTGGCCGCGCAGGATGATCGGGATCTTCCGCTGGATCACGCGCGCCGCGAGTTGAATCTGCGAGGCCATGCGCGGATCGCCGAACTCCAGATGCGCGAGCTTGTCGAGGCGGCCCGCCGATGCCGGCTCGCGCGCGTCCTTCTTCGACGCTTTGGCGCGCGCGCCGGGCGCGGACAGATCGCGCGATGCCGGATCGTTCATCAGGATGCGCGTTGCGCCCTTCGCGCCTTCGCGCGACGTCTGCGCAGTGAGGAAGAAGCGGCTGTTCGCCTTCGCGCTGTAGACCGTCACCGGATGGAACGAGCCGCGAATGCTGCGCGCGATCATGTCTTCGAGCGACGCATTGAACGCTTCCTCGATGCGCTTGCCGCACAGCTCGGCGGGCGAGCGCAGATCGAGCTGGAAGAGGGCGCTGCGGCTTGCGGCGAGCACGACGCCATCGTCGCTGACGGCGAGCTTGCCCGCATGCAGAGTGCCGACGAACTCGGGCCGGCTATGAAAGTGGATCATGTTCGCGTGCCGGTAGCGCGCATCGATCAGACGATTTTCGATCATCTGCCGCGACATGCCGACGAGCACGAGCGAATGCTGCTGCAACAGCTTCGAGCGGCTCGTGACATCGAGCACGCCGACGACGGTGCCGCGTTCATCGAAGATCGGCGCGGCGGAGCACGTGAGCGATGTATAGCGTGGATAGAAATGCTCGTGCTGACAAACGGCGATGCAGTCGCGCTCGATGAGGCACGTGCCCATGCCGTTGGTACCGGCTTCGCGCTCGCTCCACATCGCGCCGACGCGCAGGCCGTCGGCGGCGACGGCTTCGCCGAACGGCACCGACGACACCTGATGAACGATGACGCCATCGGCATCGACGAGCACGACGGCGAGTTCAGGATCGGCGAGTTGCTGATAGAGCGTCGTCATTTCGAGCTTCGAGCACGCGATGAGATCGCTCGCGGCTTCGCGACGCTCGTTGAGTTCGTGCTGCGCGAGCACGGGCGGCATGACGAAGCGGCCTGGATCGAGCCTGAATTCCGTGAGGCATCGCAGCCACGATTGCGCGACCGAATCGCTGGCGCGGCGCGCGGCCAGCGGATTATTGACGATGTTCAGCACTTCCCGGACATGCGTGTCTACGTCAGCAAGTGACGACATGGGGGCAAGTCTCCGTTGCGCCGCATTCCGGTGCGCGTTTCGCGCGGCCGTTCGACGCCGAATCTGTTGTGTTTTACGCTGGCGCTGCGGCCAATCGTGCCTGAAGGCGCGCCTCGTGGCCGGATGATCGGGAGATTTCAGGTGCTGTCTGCGGACCCGAACGACCGGTTCTCAAAAACTGTACATCCTTAGGCGCGTAGGTTCAATAAGTAGTCGCATAGAGTGATGCGAACGCGCCCGCTTTTTGCTTGCCATTCGCGGATGGATTCGGCGATTGGCGCCGGGTCTCTTTTCTATAAAGGGCCGCATTCGCGCGGTGATGAACATATGGGCCGATTCGAACCGATCCGCGAAGCTGCGTATGTTGCGCCGCAACCTGATGCGTCCCTATCGCATGCTGCAATGGACATCGTTTATATCGAGGGACTGACGGGGCAGACGGTTATCGGCATCGACAAGAGCGAGCTGCATGATCCGCAGCCGGTGCGGATGAGCCTCGCGATCGGAGTGCCGTCGTTGCGCGCCTGCGTGACGGATCGGATCGAGGACACGGTCAACTATGCGGCAGTGCGGGAGGCGGTTCACGGGCTGCTTGCGTCGCATGGATTGCAGTTGCTGGAGGCGCTGGCGGAGCGCATCGCGCAGATGCTTATCGCGGATTTCGGTGCGCATTGGGTAAGGGTTACGCTGGCCAAGCCAGCCAAGTTCGATGATGTCGATGCTGTAGGTGTTGTGATTGAGCGACGACGTAGCGTCGATGTGCGGGGCGGCGGTTCTGTTAGCCTTGCTTGGATCGGGCGGGGGTATGTGCCGGGGTGATGGGTTTTTGGTTTTTTTCGCTTTTGGTTTTTGGCTTTGGTTTTCGCCGGATCCCGGTTTCGCGTCGGTCTGTTAGCGTTGCCCCTGTGCCGCCCCGCACAGGGGCAGTGCTAATAGACCGACACGATCACGGGATCCGGCGAAATCAAGAGCGCGAGAGAAAACCGCAAGCAAAAAGAACTTCACTTGGCAGCAGCCTTCTGCTGAATCCCACAAGCCTTATAAGCATCCCTCTGCAATTCCCGATACTTTTTGGTTTGAGCCTTCGCGCGATCCACGCGAAACTCTGCCCCACCTTCCCCACCCAACGTAGCGTACTTAGAAAACGTAGATTGCTCGACGTAATCGTCATAAGTAAGCACCTTGGCGATCTTGTCGATCGCACACGAGCACTTGTACACGTTGGCGAAATCGTGCCCGTTATCGTCCATGCATCCGAGCACGTATTCCACGCGCCCTTCGGTCGGATAATCGTGCGTCTTCGCCGGCGGCGCCCCGCCACCCGCGCCTGTCGCGGCGAACGAAAGCGGCGAGATCAGCGAGAGGCAAATAAGCACCGACAACGCGCAGCAACGTGGGGTCATGCGAAGAGCCTCGTGGTTATGAAACGAACAACGCCAAAACAGCCGGCACGCAAAAGACCCACACGCACCGGCCCCAAACAACAAATCAGCTCGGCGAGAACGGATGCGACATCGTTCCCTTCTTCGATACTACATCTTGGGCCGATGGCTCGCCCGCCACCGCGCGCGCAATCGCTTCCTTCGTCGCCTGATAGTTGAAGTCGTGAATCTTCTGGTCGTTGTCCGCTTCCCAGTGAATGAACACGCCGACGCAAATGAACAGGTCGTCGGCTTCGTCGGCGGGAATGACGCCGCCTTCCACGCTGTCGGCGACAGCCATCGCCACCGCGCGCTGCGCCGGGCCGAACATCTGCACGGCCTGCTTCGCGCCCTTGATCGTCACCTTGTTGAAGAGAATCGTGTTCGGCTTGGTCAGCAGATTCGGCGCAACCACGGCGAGCAGCGACGTGAAGCCGTCCTTGTTGTTCGTGAGCGCGTTGCAGAACGCGGTCTCGGCAGCGGAACCTCGCGGTCCGATGATCAAGTCGATGTGTGCCACCTCGTTGCCATCGCCGACGAGCGACTCTCCTACCAGGACGCGGTTGATCTTGGCCATGCTGTTCCTCCAGTGATGTGTGGTTCTAGGGACTAGCGACTTGCTCTCGACTCGCGACGGGCACCTCTTTAGCCGCGCAAGGCTCGCGGTCCCACCGGATTGCCGATGCGACCGCTCAACCGCGAACTTCCTAACATGTTCCGTGCCAATTTCCGGTCCGCGCGGGCAGACTTCATGCATTCGCCGATGACGTCGTCAACGCGACGAAAAGCGCCGCCACCGCGAGGTCCGCGCTCGTGCCGGGATTGATGCCGCGCGCCTTCAGTTCGGCATCCCATCGATCGAGCGCGGGCGACTCCGCGGGACAACCCGCCGCGTGCCAGTTCGCGCGATGCATCGCCGCATCGCGCGTGACACTTTGCGCCATCGCCGCGCCCTGCTTGCGCACAATGTGCGAATCGGGCCAGCCGGAAAGAAACGTCAGGAACGCTTCCAGCATCGCGCGATGCTCCGTCGCCGACGACACGGCGCCCACCGCATCGAGGCCCGCGCCGAAGATATCGGCGAAACCGTTCTCATACTGACGCGCAATGCTGTCGCGATCCGCCGCGAGCGACATCGCCGCGCGCAAGGTCACGGTCGGCGGCGCATGCACGGGCTGCTCGGGCGCGTCGCCGAGGCCGCCCGGATTCGCCAGCGCGATCGCGCGATACGCGAGGCGCGCATCGTCGACGTCCAGTTCCGCGAGCACGCGCTCGGTCGCCGCGCGCCAGCGCGACGCATCGATCGGAGCGTCGCCATCGAAACGTTCGAGCGCGGCGCACAAAGGCGCGGCGAGCAGCACGATGCCCAGATTCGTGTTGCAGCCGACCGCGTCGAAAGTCCGCCGCACGGCGTCGAGAATGCGCGCGCCCACGCGTGCGCGCGGCGTGAAAAGCCCCGCCGCCGCCGTGCCCGCGCTCGCGATGAATTGCGCCGATGTCATGTTGTGCCCCGCGCTCGCGACGCTCACGTTGCCGGGCTTCCTGGTCTCGACATCGAGCCGGCACGCGCGCAGAAACGCGGTGCGCGCGGCGTCAGACGCGCTCATCGCCGCTGGCGAGCGCAAGCGGGCCTTTCGATGCGGCCAGCTTGCGATCGAGAAAATCGTCGACGAGCAGCGCCGCGATATCGCGCGGCGTCACCGATTGCAAACCGCGCCACGCCGCGACGCCGTTCACTTCGAGCACGACCGGCCGTCCGCCTTCCGCCGGAATCAGATCGACGCCCGCGTAGTCGAGACCGAGCGCCTGTGTCGCGCGCACGGAGATGTCTGCGAGCGCGGGCGTGATTTCGGCAGGCTCGCATTTCGCGCCGCGCGCGAAGTTGTGGATCCAGTCTTCGCCGCCGACGCGCTTCATCGCCGCGACCGCCTTGCCGCCGATCACGAGCACGCGCCAGTCGAAGCCAGGCGCACCCGCATCGACATAACGCTGCAGATACGCGACCTGACTGAAGGGTTCCAGCGACGGCAGCGTCACGCCGGGCTTCTTCAGCCCTTTGCCCTGCGAACCGAAAAGCGGCTTCATCACGACTTGCCGGCCCGCCGCCGCCTCGCGCATCAGCACGCGCTGCGCATGCGACGGCGATTCGCTTGCCCACGTCGCGGGCGTCGGCACGCCGTATCGGTTGAGCAGAAAGCTCGTCATCGACTTGTCGACGCTGCGCTCGATCGCGCGCGCATCGTTATAGACGGGCACGCCGCTCTCGCGCAGCGCATGCAGGATGCCGAGCCGCAACGTCACCTGCTCGAACGTGCCGCCCGCGATGCCGCGCACGAACACCGCGTCGGGCAGCGTGTGGCCGAAGCCGGGAATCGCGAGACCGTGCGGTTTCCATGTCGTGTCGATGCGGCAATCCGCGAGATCGACGCAACGCGCTTCGACATCGCGCGCGCGGAATGCTTTCTTCAGGCGGCCGGTGTGCCAGCCTGTCTCATCGGTCATGATGGCGACGCGCAAGCTCATGACGCGCTCCATTGCGCGTCGAGCAAAGGCTTGTCGACCTTGCCGCCGTGATACGTCGCGCCGCTTTCGAGACTCGACACCCACGCTTCGGCGGGCGCGAAGAGCGCCGGATCGATCTGATAGAAGTCGTAGTTGAACGACGTGAAGATCTCCGCGAACGGACGCCCGTAATCGCGCGCATTCGACGACGGCAATTCGGCGGCGAGCCGCTTCGCGACCGCATCGCTTTTGACCGTCAGATGCACGCGGCCGCCGTAGAGAATCGCGTCGTTGGTGCGGCCCATCGCCTGGATGCCGTCGGGCGCGGGCGGCGGAAGCGGCGCGCTGCCGCTGCCTTCGACAATCTCCGCGAGATCGACGCCCAGCACATGCGTCTTGTGCAGCGCGACTTCCACGACACGCGCGACGACCTGCACCGTGCCCGCAACAGACTGTGTCGGCGTCACGGCGATGACGAGCTTGTCCGGCGCGAGGCCGCAATCGTTGAGCACTTTGTCGATGACAACTTGCGGCGGCAGCCGGTCCACTTCCATCACGAGCGCACCGCGATCGTGACGGTCGCGATAGCCCAGTTCGTCGAAGAGCGGTTCCTTGCACGCGAGCGCGCGCGCCGGCCCCGAGCCGAGCGAGAAAAATTTCTTGCCGCCCGTTTGCTCCTTGGTCGCGGAAAGGCTCCAACCCGCGTACTGACTCGCGAGGCACGCGAGCACCGGGTTGCTCGTATGCACTTCGATGAAGCTCGGCCAAAGCGGTGCGTCATCGAACGCGCTGCGCCGCGCGACCCGCCCGAGCCCGCCCATGCAGATGCGCGCGATCAGGATGCCCGCGTCGGCGCTGCCTTTGGCGTCCACGCCCGCATCGACGATGACCGTGCCGCCATCGGTGCGCGTGACGTCGACGTGAAGACGCGCGGCATCGTCGATGAGACGCGCGACGAGCCGCTCGCTCGATGCGTTGACGCTCACCGCCGAATCCGCCTGGAAAGTTGAAGTCATGGTCTCGATAAGAGTTCGATGCGTTGCAAAAGGCGCGCATGCTCGCGATCCAGCGCGTCGCGCAGATCGGAGAACGCGGGCGCGGACGCGGTCATCGTGCAGACCGGCTGGCCCGCTTCGATGCGCGCGCCGACGAGCGGCACGTCGTGACACGCGGGATCGTCGAAACATGCGTCGCTGAACGCGGGCGACGCCGTGAAGCCTTCGTGCGCGAACACGACGCGCTGCCCCGCATGGAGCGGCGGGGTGCGAGCGGCGGTATCCGGCGCGTGCGGCAGCTCGCCGTGCAGACACGCATCCAGATGCGCGCCGATCAAACCGCGCGGCCAGGCGTCGGGCCAGGCGGCTTCATAGAGCGCCATCGTCGATGACGGGCGCGTGTTGATTTCGAGCACGCTGAACGTGTCGCCGTCGAGCAGAAAGTCGATGCTGTTCAGCCCCGTCAGATCCGTTTGCCAGACGATTCGATCAATCGCTTCGACGATGCGCGCCGCGATGCGCGCGGACAATCGCACCGGCCCGAGCGAGCCCGCGTGCACGAAGGGCAGACGTCCCGCCGCGACCGTCAGTTGCTCCGCGAAGCCGATGACCGCCGCCTCGCGATGCGCGGCGACGAAAAGCGCGGACATCGAACGGCCCGGCGCGAGCCGCTGAAAATACGCGCCGGCGGGCGCGCGCCCGACATCATCGGCCCATTCGATATGCGTGCCGCCGCAGCCGTCCGAACGTTTGACGAGCCAGCCGCTGCGATCGGCGGGCGGCGTGTAGCGCACTTCCGGATGCGCGATGTGCGCTTCGTCGAGCAGCGCGAAGAAGCGGCGCGGATCGCGCACCGCCGCCGCCTGCGCGCCGTTGCCGATGAAGCGCGGCATGTGCGGCGCGCGGCTCAGTTCGCCCGCGAGCGGCTCCAGTCCGCTCGTCACGATGAGACCGAGCATGCGCGGCAGGCGCGCGGCGTGTTCGAGCGCATCGAAGAGACGCGCGCGATCGATCGACAGACCCTTGCCGCCAATATCGAACCACATGCCCGCGTGCTCGCGCGTGTCGCGATCGCCGAAGATATCGAGCGCGACGACGTTCAGTCCCGCGCGCGCCGCCGATTGCGCCAGAAGCCGCGCCGACAAACCCGCGACGGCGATGCGCGGTGCGCGGGATAGCTCGCCTGCGATCATGAGCTTTGTCCCGCGACGATCGCGCGGGCTTCGTCGAATGCTTCGGGAAAGCCGAGATAAACGGGCTTGCCGCCGGTGCGCATGCGCAAAAACAGCCGATGCTCTGCCTGATATTTGACGTTGCCGATCGCGAGCGCGCCGATGCCGACCGCGTCCGCGCGCGCGGCGCCCGCGAGCGGCTTGCCGTCGTCCATCACGTTGACGCCGGCGATGCCTTCGGGCGGCACGGCGTTCACATCGGCGGCGATCAGCAGGTTTTTTGCGTGGGCGAGATCGGCGGATGTCATCACCTGTACGCCCGCGACCGCCGTCGCGAACACGACTTCGGCGCGCGCGAGTTCGCGATGCAACTGATCGGGCGAGCCGGTCGCGACGCCCGAAGTCGCGATATCGAAGCGGCGATTGATTTCGTCGCTCACTTGCGTCGCGCGCGACTGGCTCGAATGGCTCGCGACGACGACATCCGCGCCGAGCGATGCGGCCATCGCCGCGGCCACGCGTCCGACCGCGCCGGTGCCGCCGAGAATGAGCACGCGCTTGCCGCCGAGATCGACGGAATGCGCGGCGCGCAGATGCTTTTCCGCGAGCGCGACGAGCGCGGCGGCGGTCGTGTACGCGCCGCTCGGATCGGCGAAGACGGAGACTTCGAACGGCGGGACCATCGCGTTGCGGGCTTTTTCGAGCATGTCGGCGGCGAGCATCACGTCGCGTCCGCCGATGAAGATGCCCGTGCGCGACACGCCTTTTGGCCCGCGCGAGAAGATCGCGTCCTGCGTGAGCTGCACAACGATGTCTTCATCGACATTGCAGTAGGGCACGAGGATCTGATAGCCCGCGTCGGCGGCCATGTTCACATCGAACGGACTCATTTGCGGCGTGCTGGTGAACATGTGCAGGACGTAGGGTCTTTCGGTGGCTTCGGGCATGGCGATGGACTCGTTGGGCGTGGTGGATGGTTCGATGTGCGTTCCGTGCTCAGGCCGCGTCCGCGCCGTGATGACGATGACCCGCCGCACGCCACGTCGCGCCGCGATTGCGTCCGGCGGCGATCGTGAACGCGAGCGGTGCGCCTTGCGAGACGCGCTGCGCGGCGGCGAGCGCGCGTTCGGCGTCCTGCGCGCTCGCGACGAACGCGAAGCCGACAGGGCCCCACGATGTCTGTCCGATGCCCGCTTTCTGCTCCGCGGCGACGGCTTCGAGCGCGCGCGCGACGGCGGGGCTCGCGAACACGCCGCCTTGAACGGGCGCGAAGTATTCGCCGATGGTGTGTTGCAGGTCGCAGATGGCGTCGGCGTAGGTGTCGAAATCGTGTTCCGCGACGGCGGGCAGGACGCGCATCAGCACGAGATGCGAAAGGTGCGCGGCGAGCGATGCGGGGAAGGGTGCGAGCGATGCGAGGCCGCGTTTCTCTTCGTCGCCGTGGAGGCCTTCGCGCGAGGTGTCGTCGATGAGCAGGACGCGCCATGCGTCCGGGAATGGCTGGCGGGCGATGAGCGGCGGCAGTTTCGTCGTGGAGGTGTGGCGGGTATTGCGCGCGTCGCGGCCGCCGTCGACGATCAGGCCGCCGTGATCGAAGCCATGTATGCCGATGCCGGAGCGCGCGCCTCGCGCGAGGATTGTGGCGATATCGGCGGTGGTGGCTTCGTGGCCTCGTACGCGGGCGTAGGCGGTTCCCAGGGCCAAGGCCAGCTGCGTGCCGGAGCCTAAGCCCGTGTGGGGGCGCGGGGTTTCGTGTACCTCGATGTCGATCGTTGGGCCTTTGCCCAGTGCTGCTTCCAGTTGCTCGACGTGGTGTTCGATGCGTTCGCGTTGTGCTTCGGTGGTTGCGCCTTCGATGTGCGCATCGCGTCTGGATGCTGGTGCTTGCCTCGCCGTTATGCGCGTGCCGTGCGCGTCGATCGCAAGACCCACGCTGCCGAAGACGCGGCCCAGCGAGCCATTCGGATCGATGAAGCCAAGATGCAGGCGCGCAGGCGATTCGACTGTGATCGCCGTGGGCGGCGAGATGCGTGCTGGTTGAGTCGGCATCGGGATGGGCTTCCTTTTTCTTGGCGGGATTTTTTTGGGGCTTTGGGGTTAGGCAAATCCTGTACCAGTTTTTTTGTTTCGCCGGATTCCGTGGTCTGTCGGTCTATTAGCGTTGGCCCCTGTGCGGGGCGGCACTCGCTTTCCTTGCTGTAGTCGCCGGATCCCGGTTTCGCGTCGGTCTATTAGCGTTGCCCCTGTGCGGGGCGGCACCTACTTTCTTTGCTGCTGCAAAGAAAGTAGGCAAAGAAAGCAGCTTTTCAGGCCCGCGGTCA
>NZ_JARUXK010000004.1:284576-362673 GCF_031451435.1 Caballeronia sp. LZ008
CTTTCTTTGCTTACTTTCTTTGCAGCAGCAAAGAAAGTGAGTGCCGCCCCGCACAGGGGCAGTGCTAATAGACCGACACGAATACGGGATCCGGCGAAAGCGAAAGCGAAATCAAAAGCGGAACCGAAAGCAAAAGCAAAAACAAAACCTCAACCCGCGTCATACTTGATATAGCGGAAGCGCTGATCATCCGAGGGAGTGCCCTCGAGCGGCCCATCCTCCTTCCCGGGCTGCCACTGAATGACCTCTTCGATCTTCGAAGCAAGAGCAAAGTCCTTATCCGTGATGCCTTTAGCGGAATGCGTCTTGAGCTTGACGATGACGAACGCATAAGAAACCGTGAGATCCGGATGATGCCAGGCCGCTTCGGCAAGATGCCCCACCGTATTCACGACCATGAGCGTCCCCTTCCAGCTTTCGGTCTTGAACTTGCGCCTGAGCCACCCATCCTCGACATACCAGTGCTTGAGCACACCGGTCAGACGCTGCTTGATCTCCTCATCGGAATAGACCTTCTCGGCTTGAGCCATGGCGAAGCCTCCGCAAAGTTATCGACGCAAGACCCAGTATGCGCCAAACAAAACATGCTGCATCGCGTCATGTCACACGCGCCGCATGACTGTTCGCGTATTTGACACAGTATGTGTCGCCACCCGACAGGAATTCGTCCACTAACGACAGCATCACCCGTCGAATACCCGATTTAAAGCAACAGAAGTTAAACCGGCATGGAATATGCAATTGGCCTCTCTACGCAAACGTCCGGCCATGTACTGGACGAAGCGCAACTCGTTACCTGCATTTGAAGGCGCGCACGATGCAACCCGGTAGCGTGGTCATCCCTGGGTCGGAGGCATCACCATTCTGGAGGAGACATGAACTTACGCACCCTGGTTCTTGGACTGGCGGTGGCAGCGACGGCAGGCCTGAATTCTTATGTCGCTCAGGCCGACTCGCAGCTCGACAGCCTGATCAAGAATCCCTCGAACTGGGCGGCGCAAGCGGGCGATTACTCGAATCACCGCTATAGCACGCTCAAGCAAATCAACGAAAACAACGTCGGCAAGCTACAGGTTGCCTGGACCATGTCGACTGGTGTGCTGCGCGGTCATGAAGGCTCGCCGCTCGTCATCGGCGACACGATGTATATCCACTCGCCCTTCCCCAACAAGGTTATCGCCATCAACCTGAAGGATCAGACCTTCATCTGGCAATACCAGCCCAAGCAGGACAATCAGGTCATATCGGTGATGTGCTGCGATACGGTCAACCGTGGCCTTGCATATGGCGACGGCAAGATCTTCCTCCAGCAAGCCGACACCAAGCTCGTCGCGCTCGACGCAAAAACCGGCGACGTCGTATGGACCGCGACCAACGGCGATCCGAAGAAAGGCGAAACCAACACCAACGCGCCGCACGTTTTCGGCGACAAGGTCCTGACCGGCATCTCGGGTGGTGAGTTCGGCGTGCGCGGCCGTATCGTCGCGTACAACATCAAGGACGGCAAGGAAGTCTGGAAGGCCTACAGCACCGGTCCCGACAACGAAATGCTGATGGACCCGCAGGCGACCATGACCTGGACCGACGGCAAGATGACGCCGGTCGGTGCCGACTCGTCGCTCAAGAGCTGGCAGGGCGACCAGTGGAAGTACGGCGGCGGCACGACATGGGGCTGGTACGCATGGGATCCGAAGCTGAATCTCATCTACTACGGCTCGGGCAATCCGGGCACATGGAACCCGACGCAGCGTCCGGGCGACAACAAGTGGTCGATGACGATCTTCGCGCGCGATCTCAACACGGGCCAGGCGAAGTGGGTCTATCAGATGACGCCTCACGACGAGTGGGACTATGACGGCGTCAACGAGATGATCCTCTCGGACCTGAACATCGGCGGCAAGACCGTGCCGGCGATCGTTCACTTCGACCGCAATGGCTTCGGCTATACGCTGAATCGCCAGACGGGCGAACTGCTCGTCGCGCAGAAGTACGACCCGGCGGTGAACTGGGCCGATAGCGTCGATCTGAAGAGCGGCCTGCCGATTCGCAATGCGAGCTACTCGACGCAGAAGGCCGGTCCCGATCACAACGTGAAGAACATCTGCCCCGCAGCGCTCGGCTCGAAGGATCAGCAGCCGGCCGCATTCGATCCTGGCTCCAAGCTCTTCCTCGTGCCGACGAATCACGTCTGCATGGACTACGAGCCGTTCCAGGTCGATTACGTGTCGGGTCAGCCGTTCGTCGGCGCGACGCTCTCGATGTATCCGGGCCCGAACGAGAAAGGCGCGATGGGTAACTTCATCGCGTGGGATGCCTCGAAGGGCAAGATCGTGTGGTCCAAGCCGGAGAAGTTCTCGGTGTGGTCCGGCGCGCTCGCGACCGCAGGCGGCGTCGTGTTCTACGGCACGCTCGAAGGCTACATCAAGGCAGTGCGCATCAAGGACGGCAAGGAGCTGTGGAAGTTCAAGACGCCATCGGGCGTCATCGGCAACGTGTTCACGTACCAGTACCAGGGCAAGCAGTATATCGGCGTGTACTCGGGCATCGGCGGCTGGGCCGGCATCGGCATGGCGGCGGGTCTCGAGAAGTCGACGGAAGGCCTGGGCGCGGTCGGCGGCTACAAGGAGCTCGCGAAGTACACGGCTCTCGGCGGCACGCTCTTCGTGTTCGCGATTCCGGGCGGTTGATGTTTCTTCGATGCGAATGAGTCGATGTGCGATGCGCGGCGGCTGCAACGGCCGCCGCGCCGCAGCAACACGAAGCACCTCATATACAAGACATGTTCAAGGAGTCAGACGTATGAAAGGCCGATCACTCTTGCTGCTGACGATGACGCTCGCTGCTTCGTCCGCTTCCTTTGCACAGACGCCGCCTGCGATGCCTGCGCAAATCAAGCCGGTCGCGTATAAGGTCGTCGATGGCAACAAGGTAGACAGCGACACGCTGCAGGGCTGGAAGACCTGGCGGGCGCTCGCGTGCGAACGCTGTCACGGGGCGAAGCAGGAAGGGATGGTCGGCCCGTCGCTGATCGATGCTTTCAAGACGCTCGACAAGAATGAGTTTCATCGAACCGTATTCGGCGGTCGCGTGGACAAGGGTATGCCCGACTTCAGCGCGAGCCAGATGATGCAGAAGAACTGGGAGAACCTCTATGCGTATCTGAAGGGGCGCTCCGACGGCAAGATCAACCCGGGCGATCTGCAGGCAATCGATGCAAAATGAAGACGTTGCATGGCCGATTGGCGGCTGACGTCTGATGATTGCTCTCATACCCGGAGGTGTCGATGTCTGATCGTAATGCAAGCCGCGCCGCTTCGTTCCGATTCGT
The DNA here is from genome assembly GCF_031451435.1 of Caballeronia sp. LZ008. Classification (NCBI taxonomy): domain Bacteria; kingdom Pseudomonadati; phylum Pseudomonadota; class Betaproteobacteria; order Burkholderiales; family Burkholderiaceae; genus Caballeronia; species Caballeronia sp. LZ008. Next base: position 287,905 of record NZ_JARUXK010000004.1, read on the forward strand.
AGCCACGTTATGCGCGGCATTCGCGACGTTCTCGGCGCAACAGGCGTTCGCGCAAGGTGCGCTCGCTCCGCCGCCCGATCTGCCGAACAACGATGGCGCGGACGGTATCCTGCGCGTGTGCGCCGATCCGAACAACATGCCGCTCTCCAACAAGAAGGGCGAGGGTTACGAGAACAAGATCGCGAGTCAGATGGCGAGCGATTTCGGCTACAAGCTCGAATATACGTATTGGCCGCAACGCATGGGATTCGTGCGCAACACGCTGCGCGAGAAAGTGCCGCAGACGGAGCGCTTCAAATGCGATCTGATCATCGGCGTGCCGAAGGGTTATGAATTGACCGCGACGACGCGTCCGTATCTGCATTCCACTTACGCGATGGTGTTTCCGAACAAGCCCGAATACGCGAGCATCAAGACTCCATCGGATCTGATGAATCTGCCGCCGGATCAGTTGAAGAAAATGAAGCTCGGCGTCTTCGTGAAGAGCCCCGCCGTGGACTGGCTGCTTCGCCATGATCTGATCGCTCAGGCTGTGTCGTATCAGGGTCAAAGCGGCGATCCCGAGGCGTTTCCCGGCGAGATGATCGAACGCGATCTGGCGAAGGGCGACGTCGATGCGGCTTTCGTATGGGGGCCGATCGCGGGCTATTTCGCGAATCGTTCCGATAACAAGGTGCGTCTCGTGCCGTTCCCGGCCGGTCAGCCGATTCGCTTCGACTATGAGATTTCGATGGGCGTGCGTTATGGCGAAAAAGCGTGGCGGGACAAGGTCGATAACTGGATTGCATCGAACCAGCCGAAGATCGATCAGATTCTGACGAGCTATCAGGTTCCATTGTTGCCGTTGCAGCCGGAAAGCGCCCAATGAAGCGGATATACGCGGCTTCTCTTTGCGCGTGGGTTATCGCGCTGGGCAGTGCGATGCCGCGCGTCGCGATGTGTGCGGACGCGCCCGTGGCTTCGGCGCCGACGTCCGTCGATATTAAGCCCGCTGAGCAGTTGCTCTTCATGCAGCCGCATATGACCGGTGTCGAGGCGCAGACCGAGCTCGATTACGCGGTGGATTATTCCGGGCCGCCGTCGAAGGTCAATGACACGTTGCGCGTGCTCGTCGTGAGTCAGGGCAACAGCAAGAACGACGCGAAGGTTTCCGATCGGACGGGGAATGTCAACGTGCCGGGCGGCTTGCCTTGCAATCCGGTGATCATCTATTTTCTGGAGCATGACATCGCGGAGATGGAGCAACTGACGGGCGGTCAGCGGCGCTATTTCCAGCAGCGCGTGAGGATGGCGCTTGCGGCGGGGCCTGCTATCACGCCGGTGTCGAGCGAAGCGCTCGGGCTTGGCAAGCATGCGAAGGCGCAGCAGATCGTCATTCAGCCTTATTTGAACGATCCCAACGCCGAGCGGTTCACCAAGTACCTCGCCAAGCGCTATACGTTCGTCATGGCCGATGACGTGCCCGGGCGATTGCTCATGATTCGCACCGAAGTGCCCGGTGATGGGAACGATTTTGCGCATCCGCTGCAGAAGGAGACGATTGCTTTTCAAGGGACGTTCAGGAATATGGGCGCGCCGGGGAAGCCCTCGAATGCGCCTCGGGCTAGTCGGTGATTTTTTTTTCTTCTTCGCCGGATCCCGATTTCTTAGTGGTCTATTAGCGTTGCCCCTGTGCGGGGCGGCACTCACTTTCTTTGCTGCTGCAAAGAAAGTAAGCAAAGAAAGCAGCTTTTCAGGCCCGCGGTCACACGCAATTTGGGTAGTTCTCTCGTTGCAGATGGCACTCGCCTAAAGAGTGCCTTCATCACAATAACCGGGCTTGGATCGCGCACGGTCCGCCGCCCAATAACTTCGGGGGCGCTGGTTCAGCACGAAACAGCTTCGGCACAGCGCTACGCGCTGCCGCGGGGTCTGCAAGGGAAACCAACGGGCGGCGAAGGCGGCGAGATCGAGGCGTTAGTAGGGAAGCACACGCGGTCCCGATTGACCGGTCGGCCGCGGAGCGGGCTGGAGCTATTTGGTGCTGAACCAGTGCGGGGTGTGGTGCGATGTGGCGGACCGTGCGCGAGCCAAGCCCGATGAGACCTATGAGGGCACTCTTTAGGCAGCCCACGATGGACGAGAGGACTACCCAAATTGCGTGTGACCGCGGGCGTATCAGTAGCTGCTTTCTTTGCCTACTTTCTTTGCAGCAGCAAAGAAAGTAGGTGCCGCCCCGCACAGGGGCAGTGCCAATAGACCGACACGATCACAGGATTCCAAAGAAGCCGCAGCGAACCAAACCCGCCCAAAACGACCCCGTGAATTTCATCCGCTCCCTAACCCTGCGTCAGCTGCAAATCTTCGTGATAGCAAGCCGCTGTCCAAGCTTCGCCCGCGCAGCGGAGGAACTGCACCTCACCCAACCAGCGGTATCGATGCAAATCCGGCAACTCGAAGAAGCGATCGGCTTACCGCTATTCGAGCGAGTCGCGCGACGCTTATCGCTGACCGAAGCCGGCGAAAGGCTCTCACATCACGCGAGCCGCATACTCGGCGAAATCAAAGACGCCGAAGACGCCATGATGTCGCTCACACAAGCCGATAGCGGCGCGATAGCGGTGAGCATCGTCAGTTCGGCGACGTACTTCGCCCCCAAGCTTCTCGCGCTCTACAGGCAGCAATATCCCAAGGTCGATGTGCGCTTCTCCGTCGGCAACCGAGAAACGCTCTTGCGTCTCTTGCAGGACAATGCAACCGATCTAGCCATCATGGGCCGCCCGCCGCCCGAACTCGGTACGACCGCCGAGCCACTCGCCTATCATCCGCATGTGATCGTCGCGCCGCTGTCGCATCCGCTGCGTCATGCAAAACAATTCGACCTTCAGGAACTTGCGAACGATACGTTCCTGCTGCGCGAACCCGGCTCGGGCACGCGCGCCGTCGCCGAGCATGTCTTTCGGCAGAACCTCTTCGTGCCCGCGCATAGCGTCACGCTCGGCAGCAACGAAACCATCAAGCAGGCCGTCATGGCGGGCATGGGCGTGAGCCTCATCTCGCTGCACACGCTCTCGCTCGAACTGCGCACCGGCGAAATCGCCGTGCTCGACGTGAACGGCACGCCCGTCGAACGCACGTGGCAACTCGTGCATTCACGCTCGAAACAACTTTCGCCGACTTGCCTCGCTTTTCGCCGCTTCCTCCTCGAACACGCCGAACCGTTTCTGGAGCGCGAATACGCGCAGTTCGGCCTGCGCAGACCCAGGCGGCTCGCCGAAGCAAGCGACGTCCGATGAACGTCGCATCGGCCTGCCGTCGCATCACGTTCCTCGTACTAATTGCGTGTGCAACTATCGCGCGTGCGCAGACCGCGCTGCAGGTCACGCAGATCGCGCCCGGTAACTACGCGCATCGCGGTCACGACGATGTCGCGACGCACGAGAACGGCGGCGATATAGCGAATGTGGGCTTCATCGTCGGAACACGCTGCGTCGCGGTGATCGACACAGGCGGCACGCTCGCGGAAGGCCGCGCGTTGCGCGCCGCGATACGCGCTGTCACGCCGCTGCCGGTCTGGTATGTCATCAACACGCACATGCATCCGGATCACATCTTCGGGAATGCGGCTTTCAAGGACGATCATCCGCAATTCGTCGGCAGCGCGACGCTCGCGCAAGCCGAAGCCTCGCGCGCGGACAACTACATGCGCGCGCTCAATCGCGAGTTGGGTAGCGCGGCAGCGGGCAGCGAAATCGTCGCGCCGACGAAGACGATCGACGGCACGGGCACGCTCGATATCGGTGGACGCACGCTCACGCTGCGCACATGGAAAACCGCGCATACCAACAACGACTTGACGGTATACGATGAGAAGAGCGGCACGTTGTGGACGGGTGATCTGCTCTTTGTGCACTGCATTCCTGTGATCGATGGCAGCGTTATCGGCTGGCTCGACGACATTGCGCGCATTCGACAGATGAATCCGCGTCATGTCGTGCCGGGGCACGGTCCGCTCGATCCGCCTTGGACGCAATCGCTCGACGCCGAGGAACGCTATCTCGCCGATCTGGCGCGCGATGTGCGTGCTGCGATCAGGAAGGGCGAAACGATCGGGCAGGCAGTCGATAGCATCGGTCTCGGCGAGAAAGACAAGTGGCTTCTCTTCGACATGTATCACCGTCGCAATGTGACGGCCGCTTATGCGGAGCTCGAATGGGAGCAGTAGTGCAGGACTGGAGGGACATCATGAAGACAACATGGTCCGGCGTTCGCGCGATGACGGTCGCGAGCCTCGCCGCCGCGGCGCTCTCGCCGTATGCCGCGCAGGCGGCGCAGCCCGACGACGATCCCGACAAGGTGGCGCGCTGGATCGACTTCAGGGAAGGGACGTTCAAGGGCCGCACGATCGACACGCACGGCGATGCGGTCATCAAGCTCGACGCCCCCGCGCGCGCAGCCGATGCCGCCGTCGTGCCGATCGCGATCAACGCGCAGTTTCCGCAATCGCCCGCGCGTTACATCAAGAAGCTCTATCTCTTCATCGACGAAAATCCCGAGCCGTATGCAGGATCGTTCGAGTTCACGCCGGAATCGGGACTCGCGACGATCGAAACGCGCGTGCGCGTGGAGGACTACACGTTCATGCGCGCGATTGCTGAGACGAACGACGGCAAGCTCTATAGCGCCGTTCGTTTCGTGAAGGCGTCGGGCGGATGTTCCGCACCCGCCGACAAGGACGAAGACGCGGCCGAGCGGACAGCGGGACAGGTCCGTCTTCAGGCCGAAGGTCAGGCCGTGGCGGGCAAGCCCGAACTCGCGCAACTGATGGTGCGTCATCCGAATCGAACCGGCATGGCGATGAACCAGGTCACGCGCAACTACGCGTCGGCCTATTTCATTCGCAAGGTGTCGGTCACCTATGCGGATAAGCCGGTGATGACCGCGAACGTCAACTTCTCGATTAGCGAGAACCCGAATTTCCGCTTCTATTTCGTGCCGAGCGGAAGCGGCGAACTGAAGGCGTTTATCGAGGATACGAAGAACAAGCATTGGGACGGCGCCGTGGCGGTCAACGCGCAACCGGGCAGCGCGCAGACATCGGCGATGAAATGACGGTGCGCCGCTTGCGAGCGCTGTTCTTCACGCTGCTCTTCGCTGTCAGCACGCTCACGCATGCGGCGATGAGCGGCATGCCCGCACCTGTCGCCATTGCGCCGGGCGTGTACGCGTTCATCGGCGACAACGATGCCGTCGCGCCCGCGAATCACGGCATCGTCGCGAACAACGGCTTCATCGTCGGACAGGACGGCGTGACAGTCATCGACACAGGTTCGTCTTATCGCTATGGCCGCGCGATGATCGAAGCGATCCGCAAGGTCACGCCGTTGCCGGTGAAGCTCGTCATCATCACGCATCAGGCGCCCGAGTTCGTGTTCGGCGCGGCCGCGTTTCGCGACGAGGGCGTGCCGATCCTCGCGCACGCGCGCGCCGCGCAATTGATTCGCGAACGCTGTTCGATTTGTCTCGCCAATCTGCGCAAGACGCTCGGCGAAGATGAAATGGCCGGCTCGCGCGTGACCGTTCCCGATCAGACGGTAAACGGCACGACGGAGATCGAAAGCGGCGGACGCAAGCTGCAACTGCTGCACTTCGGTCCTGCCAGCACGCCCGGCGATCTCGCCGTGCTCGACACGCAAACCGGCGTGCTGTTCGCGGGCGGGCTCGTATCGAATGGACGCATACCCGAGCTGCGCAACGAGCAGATTTCCGGCTGGCTCGCCGCGCTCGAGAACCTGCGCGGGCTCGACCTGAAGACGGTTGTACCCGGCTTCGGCAAGCCCTTGCGCGGCGACGACATCATGCGGACCGGCACGTATCTGCGCGAGCTCGAAGCCGCGGTGAAGCAAGCCTACACGAGCGGCGTCGGACTGACCGAAGCGATGCACACCGTGCAGGTGCCCGCGTTCAAGAACGACAAGCTCTATGCGATCGCGCAGCCGCAGAACGTGCAGCGCATCTATCTGCAACTAGAAAAGCAGTAGCGCGTTGACGCAACCTTTCTTCCAACGCCGTACAACTACCAGGAGACACAACGATGGCCCAGCTCGTAGCACTATATAAAAATCCGTCCGACCCGCAGGCATTCGACGACTACTATGCGTCGACTCACGCGCCGCTGGCAAAGACGCTGCCGGGGCTGCGGCGCTATGAGATCAGCGCGGGACCGGTCGTGGCGGCATCGGGAGAATCGCCATATCACCTCGTCGCGCTGCTTCAGTTCGATTCGCTGGAAGCGATCCAAGCCGCGTTCGACTCGCCCGAAGGCCAGAAGACCGCCGGCGATCTCGCGAATTTCGCGCAAGCCGGCGTCGATCTGCTGATGTTCGATTCGAAAGAAGCCTGACCGACCTTCATGCCTTCGGAGATGCAACCGCGTCTCCGAAGCGCGTCTCTTTCCTCAGCTTTTTCCCCGAACGCAAGACCCGCGTCGCCGAATGGGGATGCTGCACGGTTTTATATCCATCGATACAATACGTTTTCTATCGGACGATATAAAACGTCCGTCCTTCAATTCGATGGAGCGGGATCATGGCGCGACCGCGCAATTTCGACGAGGACAGCGTGCTGCATGCCGTTGCCGAAGCGTTCTGGACGCACGGCTACGACGGCACGTCCACACGCGACCTCGTGCAGTACACGGGCCTTACACAGCCGAGCCTCTATAACGCTTTCGGCGACAAGCGCGCGCTCTTTCTGCGGGCGCTCGATCACTATCTCGAACACACCTTGCGCGAGCGCATCAACAGGCTCCAATCCACGATGACGCCCGATCGCGCGATCAGCGCGTTCTTTCGCGAGGTCGTCGAGCGTTCGGTGTCGGACGAGCATCGGCGCGGCTGCATGCTCGTCAATGCGGCGCTCGGCGCATCGCCGGAAGACGAAGCGTTTCGCGAGCTCATCGCGGAGGAGATGTCGCTGATGCGCGCGTTCTTCGAGCGCTGCCTGAAGGCCGGATTCAAGAGCGGCGAAATCGAGCGCGTGATGCCGGCCGATGCCGCCGCCGCGAATCTGCTCGCGGTGCTGCTCGGCGTGCGCGTGCTCGCGCGCGTCGATCCGAAGCCCGCGTTGTTGATCGGCGCCGTCGCGCCGACGCTGGCGATGCTGAGGCTGCCGCCGCTCGGGCTCAGCGTCGGCAAGCGTTAAGGCCTTCGTATCCATTCACGTCACGTTGTCCGTCCGCGTGCAAGCGCTGCGGCCGCGGGAGTCGTCATCATGTCGGAACAAACGGTATCGGCCGTCAGCGCCGATCAGCCCACTGCGCTCGATGCCCGCACTTTCTTCGCGATGCTCGCGGGCTTTTGCGCGAGTCTCGTCGCCATCGGCCTCGCGCGCTTCGCCTACACGCCGCTGATTCCGCCGCTGATCGAGGCGCGCTGGTTCACGTCTTCCCAAGCGGTGACGCTCGGCGCCGCTAACTTCGCGGGCTATTTCGCGGGCGCGCTCTTCGGCCGCGCGATCGCCCATGCGCTCACGAATCGTCACGCGCTGCGGCTGCTCATGGCGATCGCGACGGTGGCCTTCTTCGCCTGCGCGTTTCCGCTGTCGATTGCCTGGTTCTTCGCGTGGAGGTTCCTTTCGGGCTTGTCGGGCGGCGCGATCATGGTGCTCGTCGCGACGACGATCCTGCCGCATGTTCCGCCCGCGCGTCGCGGCTTCGCGAGCGGGATGATCTTCGTCGGACTGGGCTTCGGCATCGCTGCATCGGGGACGCTGATTCCGAAGCTCCTTCATCACGGATTGCACGATACGTGGATGGGGCTCGGCGTGTTTTCGCTGATATTGACGGCAATTGCGTGGTTCGGATGGCCCGCGTCGAACCCACCTGCCGTCGCAAAGCAAGATGCGGCAACGCATTCGAACACGCACGGCAATACGCGTTTGCGCCTGCTGTATGGGCAATATGCGGCGAACGCGCTCGGCCTCGTGCCCGTGATGATCCTGCTCGTCGATTGCATCGCGCGCGGCTATGGCCGAGGCGCCGAAGTGGGCGCGAGCTATTGGGTGCTGTATGGCGTCGCGGCGATCTTCGGGCCGCTCGTCTGCGGCAATGCGGGCGATCGCATCGGCTTCGGCATGGCTTACCGTTTTGCGCTGCTGGTGCAGGCGTGCGCGGTGGCGTTGCTGGCTTTATCGGCGAATCCGTATGTGATCGGTGTCGCGACGGTGGCGCTCGGCATCTCGACGACCGGCATCGTGCCCCTCGCGCTCGGGCGCGTGCATGAACTGCTGCCGCACGATCATACCGAGCAACGTGCGGCATGGAGCAGGGCGACGTCGGCGTTCGCGTTGTGTCAGGCGCTTGCCGGATATGGCTACTCGTTTCTGTTCTCGCATACGCATAACGATTACGCGCTGATTTTTGCGTGCGGCGCGTGTGCGCTGGCCGTTGCGTTCATTGCGGATATCGTCGTGAACCGCAAGCGCGCCGCGAGCTAATCGATGTGGCCGGAAGTCGAATCGTCCGCTTCGACTTCGGGGTCTGCGACGCTCAAGTCCTCGCGTCGATGATTGATGACGAGAAACACGCTCATCAGCGCGAGGAAGGCACCGACCAGCATTGCGGCATTGATGAAGACACGTTCATAGCCGAGCTCCGCGACGTTGATGAACGGATAGGGATAAAAGTCGGAGAGACGTCCGCGCCACAGCGTGATGCAAAGATAAGACAGCGGATAGACGAGCCAGAGCGCGCATCGTTTCAATGAAAGGTGAAAGCGCGGCACGAAGAGATACCAGTACAAGGCCGCGAGCGCGGGCACGATGGTATGCAGCGATTCGTTGACGAGCGCGCGATAGCCCGATGGTGTCCATAGATAGCGCAACAACGCGTTATAAGCGATGCCGACGAACACGATATATACGACGACCGCCGTGACGACGGTCGGTTTGCGGAAGAAGCGCGCCAGGGGGAATCGCGCGCGTGTTGCAACGCAGGTGAAGCAGAACGCGGTCAGCAGCACGGTCAAGTTCGTCAGGTAGCTGCTCATGCGCGCGAGGCCGTCGAAGACGGTGAAGCCGCGATTGACGAGACGCGCGATGGTGATGTCCGTCTGCGCCGCGAACGCGAGCCACGCGATCATCGCGATGGCGGCGGCCAGCGCGAGCGATGCGGTGCTGGGCGTGTGAAGCGGCAACGCGGGTTCTTGACGGGGAGGTTGGCGGGACGTGTTCGACATGACGCCATTTTACGTGCGCGCCAGGCGACTGCACCGACGATCGCGTCAGCCGTCACCGCATGAAGCGTGGAAGGCCAAAGATCCAGCCTGGCGCCCGTTCGAGACACGTCCGATTCTGGTGCACGGCAAACTCGACTTATAAGTATCCGTGCTTCGCCCTCGAGGAAATCCAGACATGATGTGGCGGGGATTTCCCGGATGCGCACAACAACGTTCGTCTCGCTTGGAAGTGCGGCGGGGCGCAATCGATACGCACGGAGTGCCTCGCCGCGACCCGCTCACCCGAGCCTGACAACCGCATCCCTCAACGCCGTCCTCAACCCTTCCTCGACCACCGGGTGATAAAACGGCATCCGCAGCATCTCATCGACCGTGAGCTTCATCTGCAACGCCCACGCCAGCAAATGCGCGATGTGTTCCGCATCCGGCCCAATCCATTCCGCCCCGACGAAGCGGCGGCTCGCGCGATCGACATACACATGCATCAACCCGCGATTTCTGAGCATCACGCGGCTGCGGCCTTGATCCTCGAAACTCACTTCGCCCGTCACGAACGACTCGGGCTTAAGGTCGACATGACGCGAGCCGACCATCGCAATGCCCGGATCGGTGAACGCAATTGCAATCGGCGCGCGACGCTCGACCGCTTCGACATGCGGATAACGCGCCGCATTCGTGCCCGCCGCGCGTCCTTCGTCGGCGGCTTCGTGAAGCAAGGGCAGCACGCCGTTCGCATCGCCGGCGATGAAGACCGGATGAGCGCCCGCCTGCAGCGTGAGCGGATCGTAGACCGGCAAGCCAACGTCATCGAGTGCAAGCGATGTATTGCTCAAAGCCAGCCCGCCGACATTCGGCTTGCGCCCGGCAGCGACGAGCACGTAATCAAAGGTTTCCTCGATCGACTCGCCCGCATTTGACACATAGCGCAAACGCACTTCATCTCCTTCGCGCACGGCGGCCTGCACTTGCGCAAACGGCTCGAAACGAAACGCTTCGCTGAACACACGCCCGGCATACGCACGCACATCGGGATCGGTGAAAGGCCCGACGCGCCCGCGCGCGCCCAGCAGCGACACACGCACGCCGAGCCGCGCCAGCGCCTGACCGAGTTCGAGGCCGATGACGCCCGCGCCGATCACCGCAACGCGCTTCGGCAAATCGTCCCACGCGAACACATCGTCGTTGATGATGGCGCGATCGCCGAGCGCGCGATACATCGACGGCATAACGGGACTCGACCCCGTCGCGATGACGATGCTCTTCGCCTGTACCTTCGTATCATCGCCCACTTGCAGCAGGTTATCGTCGATGAAGCGCGCGTAGCCGGTGAGCTTGTCCGCATCGGGCATCGCATCGACGCCCGCGACGACGAAGCTGACGAAACGATCGCGCTCGCGCTTCACGCGCGCCATCGCTTCGCGCCCGTCGATGCGCAGCGCGCCATCGATATGCACGCCGAACGCCGCCGCGTGCGCCGCGTGATGCGCGGCATCGGCCGCTGCGATGAGAAGCTTCGACGGCATACAGCCGACGCGCGCACACGTCGTGCCGTGCGCGCCGCCTTCGATGAGAATCGCCGAAGCGCCCGCAGCCTTCGCCGCGCGATACGCCGAAAGTCCCGCGCTGCCCGCGCCGATGATGGCGACATCCGTATGGATCGTGTTCATGATGAAGTCCCGAGTGATTGATGCAGTTGCGGATCATCATGAAGCGCGGCACGCAAAACGTGAATGCTCGTTCGTATCGCTTTTCTGCTCGATCGTCTCAACTCGCGACGCATCGAAGTGATGTATTCATCTAGACGTCTCATGCGCGTCACTATCTCGTCATGTTCGCTTCCTAGAATCTCCCGAACGTTTCAGCGCGCCATGTGAGCGCGCCCATCGAGGGAAGCTATGGACGCAATTCGCATCGAGCGTCTCACCAAGACGTTCCGGAATGGCCGCAAGGCGCTCGACTCCGTCGATCTGCGCGTGGAAGAGGGCGAGATGGTCGCGCTCATCGGCGCTTCCGGATCGGGCAAGTCGACGCTTCTGCGGCACATCGCAGGCTTCACGGCATCCGACCCCGCGCCGTCGCACGTCACGTTGCTCGGCCGCCCGATCCAGCAGAACGGCAGGATCGTGCGTGAAGTGCGCTCGATACGCCGCGACGTCGCCTTCGTGTTTCAGCAGTTCAATCTCGTGGGACGTCTTTCAGTGCTGACGAACGTGCTGATCGGCGCGTTGTCGCGCGTGTCGTTGTGGCGTCGTATGTCCGGGCGCTTTCCGCGCGACGAACGCTCGCTCGCGATGGATTCGCTCACCGCGATGGGCATCGGCGAACACGCGTTCGAACGCGCGAGCAATCTGTCGGGCGGTCAGCAGCAGCGCGCGGCACTGGCACGCGCGCTCGTGCAGCGTGCGCGCATCGTGCTCGCGGATGAACCGATCGCATCCCTCGATCCCGAATCGGCGCGACGCGTCATGGAACTCATGCAGACGCTCAATCGCGAGCGCAAGCTGACGGTCGTCGTGTCGCTGCATCAGATCGATGTCGCGATGAAGTACTGCCCGCGCACGATCGCGTTGCGCGATGGCCGCGTCGTCTTCGATGGCGCGAGCGAGCGTCTCACGCCCGAGGTGTTGCACAAGCTCTACGGATCGTCCGCCAGCGAACTGCTTGCGCATCACGTAGCGCGGACGCACGCCGCGGAACTTCAACTCAACGTCAACTCCTGGATCGCATCATGAAAAAATTTCTGGCCGGCGCCGCGCTCGCGTCTTGCCTGCTGACGCAATCCGTTCTTGCCGAGACGATCAACTTCGGCATCATCTCGACGGATTCGTCGGCCGCGCTCAAGCAACGCTGGCAACCGCTCATCGACGATCTGAACAAGCAGACGGGTCTCGACGTGAAGGCCTACTTCGCGACCGACTACGCGGGCATCATCGAAGCGATGCGCTTCAACAAGGTGCAGATCGGCTTCTTCGGCAATGCATCGGCGATCGAAGCGGTCGATCGCTCGAACGGCGAAGTCTTCGCGAAGGTGAAGTACAAGAACGGCGAAGCGGGCTATTACTCGCTGCTCATCACGAACGCGAACAGCAAGTGGAAATCGCTCGATCAGGTGCTGAAGAACACGAAGGAAATCAATCTCGGTTTCGGCGATCCGAACTCGACGTCGGGCACGCTCGTGCCGTCGTATTACCTCTTCGCGAAGAACGGCATCAACCCGAAGTCGTCGTTCAAGAGCGTGCTGCCGTCGAGCCATGAGGCGAACATGCTCGCGGTCGTCAACGACAAGATCGATGTCGCGACCAACAACACCGACATGCTCGACACCATCAAGACGCAACATCCCGAGCTGTATCCGAAGGTGCGCGTGTTGTGGAAGTCGCCGCTCATTCCATCGGACCCGCTCGTATGGCGTCGCGATCTGCCGCAAGCGACGAAGGACAAGCTGCGCAACTTCTTCGATCACTACGCGGAAAAAGACCCGCGCGAACAAGCGGTGATGACTGCGATCTCGGGCTATTCGGGCTTCGCCGATTCGTCGAATGCGCAACTCGTGCCGATTCGTCAGATGGCGCTCTTCCAGAAGAAGCAGCAGGTGCAGAACGACGCGCATCTCGACGACGCCGACAAGAAGGCGCAGATTGCCGCGCTCGATCAGAAGATCGCCGCGCTCGACACGACGGCGGCGAAGTAAATGAAGCCGCTCGACGTAACGACGTTCGAGGCCGGCATCGTGCGGCCCGTGCGGACGAGTGCACCGAAGCGCAGCTGGACATCGATGTTCGGCTGGATCGTCCTGATCGCCGTGCTGGGCCTGTCGTGGCAGAGCGCGGACATGCGCCCGCTCGATCTGCTCGGCGCATCGGGCAACATGAGCCAGTTCGCGCGCGACTTCTTTCCGCCCGACTTCACGGAATGGCGCACGTACGTGCATGAAATGATCGTGACGCTCGCGGTCGCCGTGTGGGGCACGGCGCTCGCGCTCGTCTGCGCCGTGCCATGCGGGCTGCTATCGGCGCAGAACATCGCGCCCGTATGGATCTCGCAACCCGTGCGCCGCCTGATGGACGCGTGCCGCGCGATCAACGAAATGGTCTTCGCGATGTTGTTCATCGTCGCGGTCGGGCTCGGGCCTTTCGCCGGCGTGCTCGCGTTGTGGGTTCATACAACAGGCGTGCTCGCGAAGCTCTTCGCCGAAGCCGTCGAAGCCGTCGATGCGCGGCCCGCCGAAGGCGTGCGCGCGACCGGCGCGAGCAGTCTCGATGAAATCGTCTACGGCGTGCTGCCGCAAGTGTTGCCGCTGTGGATTTCGTTCGCGCTGTATCGCTTCGAGTCGAACGTGCGCTCCGCGATGGTCGTCGGCATGGTCGGCGCGGGCGGTATCGGCGTCGTGCTGTACGAAGCGATCCGCTCGTTCAACTACGCGCAGACGTCGGCGGTGATGCTGATCGTCATCGCGATCGTGTCGATGATCGATCTCGCTTCGGGGTGGGTGCGCGAACGCGTGATTTGATTGCGCTTGCAACTATCGATGCCGAGCGCCTCATCAGGCGCTCGCGTCGTTTTCAGGCGTGGTTCGTACGCGCGAGCAGCGCGAGCAATTGCGTGCCGGCGTCTGCGAGCATGCCCGAGTTGTCGATCTTCACGACATGCGCGTGCGACGGCAGTTCGAAGGCCGGACGGCGCGCGAGACGCGCTTCGATCTGCCGGGCGTCTTCGCGTCCACGACGCGCGAGGCGCGCGGCAAGCACCGACGGCGCTGCATCGATATGCACGAAGCGCGCATGCGGATAACGTTCGAGCGCGAGTTCCGCATGCTGGCGCGAGCCGTTCACGACGACTGGCCTGCCGCGCGCGAGCCACGCATCCAGCTCGATGCCGATGCCATACCGCAGCCCGAGGCTTTCCCAATGCATCGCGAAGAGGCCGTATGACAGTCTCGAAGCGAATTCGTCATGCGAAAGGGCGATATGGTTCTCGCCGTCCGCGACCGCGCGCGTGATGTAGCGATGTGCGAACAGCACCTGTGCGCCGATGCGTTCGCGCGCGAAGCCGAGCAGCGAGTCCTTGCCCGCGCCTGACGGTCCCATCACGTAGATCAGTTTCGTGCTATCCACTTCGGTCATGCCACTTCCCGTGCGTTGTGGAACGGCAGGCGCTGCCATAGCGCGAACGGCGCGCCCGGCTGCGGCTCGATGAAAAGCGCCGCGCCGTGCACCGGCAGCGGGCCGAGCGTATCGATGCGCGCCTTCCATTCCGACATGATCGACGCGCGCGCGTTCGCATCGTCGAGGGAATCGGAAAGGGTCATATGGAAGCGATATTCGTCGAGGACATACGGATAACCCCATTCGCGCAGCAGTTCGATCTGCCGTGCGCTCATGCCATCGACGATGCGCCGCTCGATGCTTTCCCGCGATGGCATCGTACGCAACGCGGAGAGCGCCTTCAGTGCGCTCGCGGCCAATGCTCGAAGGGTTGCGTCGTCGGCGGGCGCGGCGGGCCGTAGCGCGACGAAACGGCCCATTTCCGTGGGGCATACCGGCATCTCAAAGCGCGGCGTCGAACTGGCCCACGCACGCGCACATGCCAGCACGTCCGCGAGCTCGACACCCGGGGCCATATGAAACGGCGCGACGAGCGTCGCGTGCCAGCCGTAACGGCGCGGGGCGTGCGTCACGGCATGCGCGGGCGTCGCGGTTTCGCGGCCGCTCTCGGGATCGCGGCCGAGCCATTCGCAACCTTCGCGCCACCATGCGGAAGCGGCGGGCGGCGCATAGTAGAGCGCCACGCGCGGATGAACGGCGGCGCTCATCGATCGTGCTCGACCATCAATTGCACGCGATCCGCCGCGAAATGCGTGATGCCGTATTTGATCGGCACGCCGTCCTCGTCGACATCGACGTTTTCGACCCACAGCACCGGCTGCTGACGATTGATCTGCAAGCGCCGCGCCACGTCCGACGAAGGCAGCACGCTGCCGATGCGGCTCCATTTGCGCATGTAATCCTTTACGCCGAACGTCTCCAGCGCGGCACTGACACCGCCCGCCGCTTCGATGACCGCGGGCAGATCGTTGAAGCGCGCGGCTGGGTACCAGTTGCGCGCATACGTCATCGGAATGCCGTCGGAGTCGTGGCGCGTTTCGATCTGATAGACGAGCGTGCCGGCGCGCACGCCGAGCGCCTTCGATACGGTCGGATCGGCCTTCACGCGCTCCGAACTCAGCACGACGCCAGCCGACGTGTGCTTCTGGCGGCGCAGATTCTCGGTGAAGCGCGTGCGCCGGCCGATCTGATAATCGATCGCGCCCGGCTGCACGAACGTGCCGCGCCCCTGCTCGACGCTCACGAGACCCGTTGCGGCAAGCCGCAGCATCGCGCGGCGAACCGTATGACGGTTCACGTCGAAACGCTTGGCGAGTTCCGCCTCGCTCGGCAGGCGTCCTTCGTCGCCGAAGCTCTTCGCGGCAATCTCGGCGGCGAGTATCTGCTCGATCTGCCGCCAGACCGCGACCCCCGCGCCGCGCTCCACGGCAACGCCAGGCGCCGCATTTTCGTTGGATGTCATTGCGCTGTCATTCCTGTCGGTTTGAATATCGTTCTCCCGGATTGTAGTGCGCAACTCGTGATGGAAATGTGAAAGCCTCGCTACACGACCAAACGTCTAGACGACTAGACTAGACAACGAGTAGCATGACGATGATCCGATCCTTCCAGACAAAGGGAATGCGATGAGTACTTCAATGGAGCCGCGCGCAACGCGAGGCCGCCGCGAATGGATGGCGGTGCTTGCCCGCACGCCGCGCGAGGCGCTGCAACATGCGCTCGAAGCGGCGCTCGAAGGCGCGCGGGTGCCCGACTACGAGTGGCTGCGCGCGCCGGATATCGGGCTTGCGATGGTGCGCGGGCGCATCGGCGGCACGGGCGATGCGTTTAACCTCGGCGAAACGACCGTCACGCGCGCCACGCTTCGTCTCATCGCCGATGACGGCAGCGCGCCGGTCGGTGTCGCCGTGCACATGGGGCGCGACAAGGAACGCGCGACGCTCGCCGCGCTCGCGGACGCCCTCCTGCAGATGCCGCGCTTCGCCGACAAGTTGCAGACGCAACTCATCGAGCCGCTGGCTGCGCGCATCGCAGATGAACGACGCCGCAAAGAAGCCGAAGCGGCCGCGACGAAGGTCGAATTCTTCACGATGGTGAGAGGCGAATGATGCGAATCGACATGACCACGCTCGTGCCCGGCTTCAACGACACGGTGCACGACGCGCAACGCGTGTTCCGCGCATTGCTCGATGCGCTGTCGCGGCCCGGCAGCATCGTTGCGATCGATGCCGCGCTGCCGGACAACCATGCGATGCGCGACGGCCTCGCCGGGCGCGTGCCGCTCGCGGCGTTCGCGTCGCTGCTCGCGCTGACGGATTATTCGACGCCGGTTTTCATCGAGCGCGAAGACAACGTGCTTGGCGATGCGCTGCGCTTTCACGCGAGCGCGCGCTTGACGCGCGATCGCCGCGAGGCCGCATTCGTCTATATCGACGATGCGCGCGACATGCCTTCGCTCGATGCTTTCTCGCACGGCGAACCCGAATCTCCCGAGCATGCCGCGACGCTCTTTATCCATGTGCCGTCGCTGACCGAAGGCGAGCCGCTCGTGTGGAGCGGTCCGGGCATCGCGCAATCGCGCAGCGTCGCCATTGCGGGCCTGTCACGCGAGTTCTGGCGTCAGCGCGCGGCGCTCACGGCGCTCTTTCCTTGCGGCATCGATTGCTACTTCGTCGCGGGCGGCGCGCTCGTCGGCCTGCCGCGCACGACGCAAGTGGAGGTGAACTGATGTACGTCGCGGTCAAAGGTGGCGAACGCGCCATCGAACGTTCGTGGGACGTGCTCGCGAAGAAGCGTCGCGGCGATGTTTCCGTCCCCGAGTTGTCCGTCGCGCAGATTCGCGAGCAGATGCGTCTTGCCGTCGCGCGCGTGATGACGGAAGGCTCCGTCTACGATGAAGACCTGGCCGCGCTCGCGATCAAGCAGGCAGCCGGCGATCTCGTCGAAGCGATCTTTTTGCTGCGTGCGTATCGCACGACATTGCCGCGTTTCGGCTACACGCTGCCGATCGATACTGAAGCGATGTGTGTCGAGCGCCGCATCTCGGCGGCCTTCAAGGACATTCCCGGCGGACAGATGCTGGGCGGCACGTACGACTACACGCAACGCCTGCTCGATTTCACTTTGCTCGCCGAAGGCCAACAAGTTGCGAATGCAACTATCTCGGCGAAAGAGAAGGACGCGAGCGCGATGCCGCGCGTGTTGTCGATGCTGGACAAGGAAGGCCTGATCGAGCAGGAACGCGCGCACGAGAACGCGCCCGAGCCGGGCGATCTTTCGCGCGAACCGCTGTCGTTTCCCGCCGATCGCTCGACGCGCCTGCAAAACCTCGCACGCGGCGACGAAGGCTTTCTGCTCGCGGTCGGCTATGCGACGCAGCGCGGCTACGCGCACAGCCATCCGTTCGCGGGCGAGATCCGTCATGGCGAAGTCGCGGTGGAAATGATGGTCGATGAACTGGGCTTTGCGGTCGAGATCGGCGATATCGACATCACCGAATGTCAGATGATCAATCAGTTCGCGGGCAGCGGCGATGTGCCGCCGACGTTCACGCAAGGCTATGGTCTCGCGTTTGGCCACTCCGAGCGCAAGGCGATGGCGATGGCGCTCGTGGATCGCGCGTTGCGTGCCGAAGAACTCGGCGAATCCGTCGGTTCACCGACGCAGGATCCCGAGTTCGTGCTGTATCACAGCGATAACGTGGAAGCATCCGGTTTCGTGCAGCATCTGAAGTTGCCGCACTACGTCGATTTTCAATCCGAGCTGGAACTGCTGCGCCGTTTGCGCGCCGCGCACGGTTCGGACGACAACGAGGAGAATGCGGCATGAACGCACTCACCGAAGGCTATAACTTCGCGTACCTCGACGAGCAGACCAAGCGCATGATTCGCCGCGCGTTGCTCAAGGCGGTCGCGGTGCCGGGTTATCAGGTGCCGTTCGCATCGCGCGAAATGCCGCTGCCGTATGGATGGGGCACGGGCGGCCTGCAGGTCACGTCCGCGATCATCGGTGCAAGCGATACGCTGAAGGTCATCGATCAAGGCTCCGACGAAACGACGAACGCGGTGAACATTCGCCGCTTCTTCGCGCGCACCGCGGGCGTCGCGACCACCACGCGCACCGCCGATGCGAGCATCGTGCAGACGCGTCACCGCATTCCCGAGACGCCGCTCACGGACAAGCAGATCATCGTGTATCAGGTGCCGATGCCCGAGCCGCTGTTCCGCCTCGAACCGCGCGTGACCGAGTGCAAGAAGCTGCACGCGCTCGCGGACTATGGCCTCATCAACGTCAAATACTATGAGGATATCGTGCAGCACGGCAGCATCGCGACGACCTACGATTACCCGGTGCTCGTGAACGGCCGCTATCTGACGTCGCCTTCGCCGATCCCGAAGTTCGACAATCCGAAGATGCACATGAATCCCGCATTGCAGCTTTTCGGCGCGGGCCGCGAGCGGCGCATCTACGCCATTCCGCCATATACGAAAGTGAAGAGCCTCGATTTCGAGGATCATCCCTTCAGCGTGCAGAAGTGGGAGCACGCGTGCGCGCTGTGCGGCTCGCACGATAGCTTTCTCGACGAGATGATCGTCGACGATCAGGGCACGCGCATGTTCGTCTGCTCCGACAGCGATTACTGCCATAGCCGTCGCGACGACGAAGAGGTGACGCGATGAACGCACTCCTGAAAGCGACGCGCCTCACGAAGCGTTATGAAGGACGCGGCGGGTGCGTCGATGTCGATCTCGATGTTCATCCGGGCGAAGTGCTGTGCATCGTCGGCGAATCGGGATCGGGCAAATCGACGTTGCTGAATGCGCTCGCGTTGCGCAGCGACATCGACGGCGGTGCGCTCACCTACACGACGCGGGAAGGCGAAGCGCTCGATCTGCTGACGCTCGCGGAGCCGCGCAAGCGTCTTTTGTCGCGCACCGAATGGGGCTTCGTGCATCAGAACGCGCGCGACGGATTGCGTCGCAACGTATCGGCGGGCGCGAACATCGGCGAGCCGCTGATGGCGATCGGCGCGCGTCACTATGGCCGTCTGCGCGAGACGGCCGCCGACTGGATGAGCCGCGTCGAACTGGATGCCGCGCGCATCGACGAATTGCCTTCGGCATTTTCGGGCGGCATGCAACAACGTCTGCAGATCGCGCGTAATCTGGTGACGGGACCGCGCCTCGTGTTCATGGACGAACCCACCGCCGGCCTCGACGTATCGGTGCAGGCGCGTCTGCTCGACTTGCTGCGCACGCTCACGAGCAAGCTGCATCTCGCGGCCGTGATCGTCACGCACGATATCGGCGTTGCGCGTCTGCTCGCGCATCGGCTGATGGTGATGAAGGACGGGCGCGTCGTCGAAAGCGGGCTGACGGATCAGGTGCTCGACGATCCGCAACATCCTTATACGCAGACGCTCGTCGCGTCCGTGCTGCCTGTTTGAGGTTCGACCGATGACACACGATTCCTTCATCACCAACGACAAGCTGATGCTGCGCGCAATCGGCATCGAAAAGACTTTCACACTGCATCAGCAGGGCGGCGCGCGTATCGCCGCGCTGTCGGGCGTATCGCTCGATGTGGAACGCGGCGAATGCGTCGTGCTCGCGGGCGCGTCGGGCGCGGGCAAGAGCACGTTCCTGCGCTGCATGTACGGCAACTATCTCGCGACGCGCGGCACGATCGCGATTCGCGACGACAGCAAGCCCTCGCGTCATACGATGCTGACCGACGCCGCGCCGCACGAGATCATCCGGCTGCGCAACACGACGATGGGTTACGTGAGCCAGTTCCTGCGCGCGATTCCGCGTGTGTCGTCGCTCGATCTCGTCGCGGAGCCGCTCGTGTCGCGCGGCGTCGATGAAGACGAAGCACGTAAGCGTGCGAGCGCGTTGCTCGAACGCCTCAACGTGCCGCGCCGTTTGTGGACGCTCGCGCCCGCGACGTTCTCGGGCGGCGAGCAGCAGCGCGTGAACATCGCGCGCGGACTGATCGCGGCGCATCCGCTGCTGTTGCTCGATGAACCCACTGCGTCGCTCGATGCCGAAAACCGCGACGTGGTCGCCAATCTGATCGTCGAGGCGCGCGAGCAGGGCGCGGCGATCGTCGGCATCTTTCACGACGAAGACACGCGCGAGCGCGTCGCGACCCGCATCGTGCGGCTCGCGTCGAGCGCGGCCATCGCTCATCAAACCGATTCCGGAGTGTTGCAGACATGCTGATAACAAATGCGCGCGTCGTGACGCGCGACGAGGATTTCGTGGGCACCTTGCGCGTCGAGGACGGATGCATCGCCGACATTGCGCCGGGCAATACGGCGGCGCGCGAGGCGCACGACTGGGACGGGGATTATCTGTTGCCCGGCTTCGTCGAGCTGCATACGGACAACATCGAGAAGCATCTCGCGCCGCGCCCCGGCGTGCTGTGGAATCACGAAGCGGCGATCATCGTGCATGACGCGCAAGTGGCGTCGGCGGGCATCACGACCGTGTTCGATGCGCTCGGCGTCGGTTCGCGTCCCGAAGACGGCGTGCGCGGCCGCGAGCTTCAGGTGCAATGCGCGAAGTCGATCGGCAAGTTCGTCGCGCGCGATCTCTTGCGCGCCGATCACTTCCTGCATCTGCGATGCGAAGTCGGCACGACGGATGTCGTCGAAGTGTTCGACCTGCTTTCGTCCGATCCGCTTTTCCGGCTTGCATCCGTGATGGATCACACGCCCGGCCAGCGTCAGTGGCAGGATCACGAGAAGTGGCGCAAGTATCAGGAACGTCATGGCAAATGGAGCGACGAGCACGCGAAGAAAATCCTCGCCGAACTCGCGGATCATCAGGCGCGTTACGCGGCGAAGCATCGCGCGGAAATCGTCGCGCGCTGCAAGAGCCTGAACATCTCGCTTGCGAGCCACGACGACACGCTCGTCGAGCATGTCGAGGAAGCGGCGCGCGACGGCATCGCGCTCGCCGAATTCCCGACGACGCTCGAAGCCGCGCGCGCCGCGCGCGAACACGGCATCGCGACGATCATGGGCGCGCCGAACGTCGTGCGCGGCGGCTCGCATTCGGGCAACGTGTCGGCGCTCGAACTGGCGCACGAAGGGCTGCTCGATATCCTGTCGTCGGATTACGTGCCGTCGAGTCTGCTGATCGCGGTGTTCGATCTCGTCGCCAAGGCGGGCTGGTCGCTGCCGCGCGCCGTCGCGACCGTTTCGTGGGCGCCCGCGCACGCGGCGGGTCTCGCGGACCGCGGCGCGATCGCCACGGGCCTGCGCGCGGACTTCGTGCGCGTCGCCTCGGTGGACGGCCTGCAGGTGCCGCGCGAAACGTATCGCGCGGGGCGGCGCGTGTCCTGACTGTCCGCAGATTCGCTGCCTTTTGACAGCCACACGTCAGCGCTTCGTCATACGCGGGAAAGCCCGCGTTGACGAAGCGCAAACTTCTTCAGTACCCTCACTCGCGAGTTCGCTATGTGAATCGGTGTTCGTCTAACGAACTTTTCTCCGATTTCCATGCGGTTTGACCGGGGTTCGCTGCTCGCACGACAACAACAAGAACGGCGGCGGGAAGCGGTTTCAGTTCCGGGACGCGGCCTTGCGAGGCGCGCGCCCATCACCGAAAAGGGAATGAAGTGAGTAGAAGTCCTGCCGTGAACGTACAGACGTTCATCAACGAGCATCCGTTCTCGCCGTTTCAGTGGCTCATCTTCGTGATGTGCTTCGTGATCGTGCTGCTGGACGGTTTCGATACCGCCGCGATCGGCTTTATCGCGCCGTCGCTCGTCGCCGAATGGCATATCAGCCGTCCGGCGCTCGCGCCCGTCTTGAGCGCCGCGCTGTTCGGCCTCGCCGCGGGCGCGCTGTTGTCCGGGCCGCTGTCCGACAAGCTCGGCCGCCGCGCGATGTTGCTTTCGTCGGTGCTGATCTTCGGCGTCGCGTGTCTCGCGTCGGCGTT
Organism: Caballeronia sp. LZ008; assembly: GCF_031451435.1. Lineage (NCBI taxonomy): Bacteria > Pseudomonadati > Pseudomonadota > Betaproteobacteria > Burkholderiales > Burkholderiaceae > Caballeronia > Caballeronia sp. LZ008. Next base: position 310,174 of record NZ_JARUXK010000004.1, read on the forward strand.
CTCGGCCGACCTCACGCAATTGACGACGCTGCGCTTCATCACCGGCCTGGGGCTGGGCGCCGCGATGCCGAACGCCGTCACGATGATGAGCGAGTTCTGTCCGGACAGCCGCCGCGCGACGCTCATCAATCTGATGTTCTGCGGCTTTCCGCTCGGCGCGGCGTTCGGCGGCTTTCTCGCCGCGTGGATGATTCCGCAGTTCGGCTGGCGCAGCGTGCTGATGCTCGGCGGCATCGCGCCGCTCGTGCTGTCGGTGCTGTTGATCGTCACGTTGCCGGAATCGGTGCGCTACATGGTGGCGAAGTCGAAGCCCGTCGAGAAGATTCGCGCGACGCTCGCCCGCATTTCGTCCGACGCGATGAACGCCGGCTCGTTCTTCATGACCGAAGCCGCGCCCGCCGCGACGGGACAGAGCGGCATCAGCGTGGTGCTGTCGCGCTCGTATCTCGTCGGCTCGATCATGCTGTGGCTCACGTATTTCATGGGCCTCGTGATCTTCTACGCGTCGATCAACTGGATGCCGATTCTGCTGAAGGAGTCGGGCCTGCCGCCGCAAAAGGCGACGCTCATTTCCGCATTGTTCCCGCTCGGCGGCGTCGGCGCGGTGCTGTGCGGCGTGCTGATGGACAAGTTCAACGCGAACCGCATCATCGCGGCGTGCTACGCGCTGACCGCCGTGAGCGTGTATCTGATCGGCCAGGCGGCGGGCAATGTCGGCATGCTCGTGCTGGTCGTGTTTGTCGCGGGCGTGCTGATGAACACCGCGCAATCGTCGATGCCCGCGCTCGCCGCGGCGTTCTATCCGACGCAAGGGCGCGGAACGGGCGTCGCGTGGATGCTCGGCATCGGGCGCTTCGGGGGCATCGCGGGATCGTTCCTCGTCGCCGAGCTGACGCGTCTGCATTTCACGTTCGGCGGCATCTTCGCGACGATCGCGGTGGCGGGCATCGTTTCGGCCGTCGCGCTGCTCATCAAGCAGGCCGCGCATCCGCAAACGGCGATGGCGAGCGACCTGAAATCGACAGAGCCGGTCGGGCACTGAAGCAGCATGGACCGACGCCCCGCATGACTTCGGTCATGCGGGGCGTTTTGCTTTGTGCGCCGCGTTCCGCGCCTCAAGATTCGACGCGCCTTGCCGTTAAATTGCACGCAGCTTTCGATAACGACGCGGCGTCGCACCCGCTCACGCAAACGTAAAATCGCCCGCGATTGGAAGCCGCAAAGCGAGCGCCTGCCCCGGCGCGTCCATCGGCTATTACAACCAGATCGTGAAAAAACTTTCTTTCAAGACCAAGCTCATGAGCATCGTGGGCTTCGTATGGCTCAGTCTGATTCTTCTGTGCGCGCTCAACGCGATCTCCACGAAACATTCGCTGATGAACAACCGCGAAGGCGCGCTCGCCGAACAGGTTCAGTCGGCGGCGAGCGTCGTCAGGTTCTATGTGAAGCAGGCGCAAAGCGGCGCGCTGCCCGAAGACGAAGCGAAGAAACGCGCGATCGCGAGCGTGCGCGCGATCCGCTACGGCACGAGCGGCTATGTCGGCATCATCGATTCGAAGATGTGGCAGGTGCTCGATCCGCCGCGTCCGCACTCCGAGGGCAAGATCAACGATTTCGTCGATAGCACGGGCAAGCACTTCACCGCTGAGATCGTCAAGCACGGTCTCGACGGCTCGCATATCACGACGTATTCGTATCCCAAACCGGGCGAGCAGGAACCGCTGCCCAAGGTCACGTACGGTGATTACGTGCGCGAATGGGACTGGCACGTCTACACGGGCGCGTGGATCGACGACATCGATCGCGCCTTCCATGCCATCGTGCTCAAGTCGCTCCTGCTGATCGGCGTGATCGGCGCGGCGCTGACGGTCGCGATGACGCTCATCATCCGCGGCGTGCTGAAGAGCATCGGCGGCGACCCGCGCGATGCGGCCGTCGTCTGCCAGCGCATCGCGGCCGGCGATCTCGCGCAGACCGTGCAAGTGCAGCGCGGCGACGATTCGAGCCTCATGCATTCGATGCACACGATGCAATCGCGCCTCACGCAGACGATCGCGCAGATCAAGCTCGTCGCGGACGGCATCACGGCGGCGTCGCGCGAAATCGCGGACGGCCATCACGATCTTTCGTCGCGCACGGAAGAGCAGGCCGCGTCGCTCGCGCAAACGGCGTCGAGCATGGAAGAGCTCACGTCGACCGTGCGTCTGAACTCCGATAACGCCGGCGAAGCGTGCCAGCTCGCGGCGAGCGCATCGTCGACGGTGGAAAGCGGCAGCGGCGTCGTGCTCGGCGTCGTCGCGACGATGGACAAGATCGCGGGCAGCTCGGAGAAGATCGTCGACATCATCGGCGTGATCGAAGGCATCGCGTTTCAGACCAACATCCTCGCGTTGAACGCGGCCGTCGAAGCGGCGCGTGCGGGCGAGCACGGGCGCGGCTTCGCGGTGGTCGCATCGGAAGTGCGGGCGCTCGCGCAGCGCTGCGCGGCGGCCGCGAAGGATGTGAAGACGCTCATCGACGAATCGGTGACGAACGTCACGGCGGGGCAAGACCTCGCGCAGCAATCCGGCGACACGATGAAGCAGATTCTCACGTCCGTTTCGCGCGTGACCGACATCATGAACGAGATCTCGTCGGCGTCGACGCAGCAGACGCAGGGCATCGAGCAGGTCGGCGTCGCGATCGTGCAGATGGACGCGGTCACGCAGCAGAACGCCGCGCTCGTCGAACAGGCGACGGCCGCCGCCGCCGCGCTCGCGACGCAGGCCGAAGAGCTGAAGCGCGCCATCGCGGTCTTCAAAACCTGACACGAAGACGCGAAGACGTTGGCGAATCGTCAGACCGTGGCATGTCGCGTGCTGACTCCTGACGTGCGAACGGCCGCTCGCGTGAAGCGCGGCGGCCAGCAGGCAGAACAAGCCGTGAGCATCGCATTTCGCAACCGCCAACAGGAGTCTTCGATATGAAACGTTTCGCCCTTTCCGCCGCTGCCGGCGCTTTCGCGCTGGTGTGCGCGTCCGCTTTCGCGCAGGACAATCCGCCGAGCTCGAACACGGGCCTGCAGGCCGGCGACAACGCGCAGACCACGACGCAGCCCGCGCAGCCGAACGCGCACGCGCACAAATCGACGCATTCGAAGAAGACGCACAAGAGCACGATGAACTCGGGTCCGTCCACGCAACCGGGCGGCACCGCGACGCCGAGCGGTCCGGGCGCGCCGGTCAGCGCGAGCGGCTCCGGCCAGTAAAGCGCGCTGCAATGACAAACGGGACGTCGCGCGGCGTCCCGTTTTTTATTTCGCGAAGAGCGACGACATATCGGCGAACGCTTTGATCTCGACGGCATTGCCCGACGGATCGAGGAAGAACATCGTCGCCTGTTCGCCGACTTCGCCCTTGAAGCGCACATGCGGCTCGATGATGAAGCGCGTGCCCGCCGCGCGCAGCTTGTCGGCGAGCTCGTTCCACTGCGGTATGGACAGCACCACGCCGAAGTGGCGCACCGGCACGGCGTCGCCATCGACCGCGCTCGTCGTGCGATGTCCGCATTCCTCCGGCGCGAGATGCGCGACGATCTGATGGCCGTAGAAATCGAAATCCACCCATGCGTCGGAGCTGCGGCCTTCCGGGCAGCCGAGCAGTTCGCCGTAGAACTCGCGCGCGGCCGCGAGGCTATGAACGGGAAACGCGAGATGGAACGGCGGCATGGCGTGCTGGGTCGTGCTCATGGAGTTGAGTCCTTCAATCGACGTTCATGGGAACTGGAACCAAAGTTTATTAATAAATATTTGTGTTGAAAAACGATATATTTCTGGAGTCAGCCCAAATATTTTCGATGAATCGACATGCTGCGCGAACTCCGGACTTTCCTCGCGGTGGCGCGCCACGGCACTTTCGCGGGCGCCGGTGCGCAGATCGGCCTCACGCAATCGGCCGTGAGCGCGCAGATGCAGCGCCTCGAAGCGCATCTCGGCGCGAAGCTGTTCGACAGGACGGGCCGCTCCGCGACGCTCAACAAGGCCGGCAAGCGCACGCTCGAACTCGCCGATGAACTGATCGCGCTGTACGCGCGCCTCGCTGAGCCAGAAGGCGAGGACGGGCGCGGCGGCTCGCTTTCGGTGGGCGCGATCGCGTCGGCGCATGCGGCGCTTTTGCCCGATGCCATCGGCGCGTTCCGGCGCATGCTGCCGGCGTGGCGCATCCGGCTCGTGCCGGGCGTGTCGCTCAATCTGCTCGCAAGCGTCGATGCAGGCGAGATGGACATGGCCGTGATGATCCGCCCGCCGTTTTCGCTGCCCGCGGAGCTGCAATGGCGCACGCTCGCCGTCGAGCCGTTCGTGCTGCTCGTGCCTGCCGCGAAGAAGGGCGCCGACTGGCGCGCGCTGATCGAATCGGAGCCGTTCATCCGATACGACCGGCGCTCGTTCGGCGGCCGGCAAGTCGACATGTTTCTGACGAAGCGCCGCATCGCCGTGCGCGATTCGATCGAGGTCGACGAGCTGCCGGGCATCGCGCAACTGGTGGCGCGCGGGCTGGGCGTGGCGCTCGTGCCGGTATCGGACGGCATCGGCGCGTGGCCGCGCGGCGCGGTCGCGCTCGATCTCGGCGGCGACACGTTTCATCGCGAGATCGGGCTTGTGGAGCGCGCGCGGCGCGTGCGCGCGGACGAGCCGGATGCGGCGGCGCGCCTCGCGGGCTGCATCGTCGAAGCGGCGCAGCGCGGCGGGCCGATTGCGGCCGTCAAACGCGCGCGCAGGCGCAACGCGTCCTAGAATGCGTGGCAGGTGCGTTACCTGTGGGGAAGCCAATGGATGACGAGCAGCCCATCGGCGACGCGAAAGCGCGTCTCGCGGATTCGTCGCTGACGATCGTGCAAGCGCTCGTGCAGCGCGTGCAGGCCGTGCTCGCGTGGCTCGATCGCGTCGATCCGGGCACGCATCGGCGCATCAAGGGATTGCGGCTCGTGACCGCGTACGGGCTGGCGGCGGCGCTCGGCGCGCTGCAGGACGTGACGCAAAGCGTGCCGGCGGGTGTGTCGGTGGGCGCGCTCGCGGGCGGCTTCGCGCTGTGGGCGAGCGTGTCCGAGGCGCGCACGACGCGTTTCGAGTCGAGCCGCGATCTCGTCATTCTGTGCGTCGCGGCTGCGTTCGGCGCGTTCACCTTCACGTTTTTTGCGCCGATGCTTCGTGAAACCGGACGCGGCGGCGCCGAGCTGATTCTCGTGACGGGCGCGTTCCTCGCGGGCTATCTGAAGCGCTTCGGGATGACGGGCGCGGGCGTCGGCTCGCAGCTCTATATCGGCCAGCTCCTCGCTTATGGAATGGATCTGCGCCCCGGCGATTCCTGGGCGATCCTGCTCGCGTTACTGATCGGCATGCTCGCGGCGATCGTGCCGCGCGTGCTGAGCGGACCGGCCGAGCATCCGGTCGTGCTGCCCGCGCTGGCGTCGGAGCCCGCTTACGGTCGGGACGCGATCTCGCCCGCCTTCGCGATGGGTCTGCAGGCGGCGTGCGGCGCGCTCGTCGTCGTGGCGTTGAATCGCCTGTTCGGGCTCGCGGAATCGGCGTGGGCGATCACGGCTTGCGTGTATGTCGTCGCGACGTCGGCGGTCGGGACGGCGGAGCGCGTACGGCGGCGCATCTACGGGACGCTTGTCGGCGTGCCGATCGGCATCGTGTGTCTGCCGCTCGCGGAACATTGGCCGCTCGTCGTGTGGATTCTGTCCGCGTTCGCGATGATCGCCTATGCGATGGCGCTGCCGGAGCGATACGACATCGCGTGCGGCGCGTTCGCGTTCGTGCTCATCGTGACGCTCGCGGCGAGCGGCGTGCATTCGCTCGAACTGCTGACGGCGCGCGCGTGGGAAACGCTGCTCGGCGGCGCGCTGGGGCTGATCGCGTCGCGGGTGATTTTTCCGTTGCGGGTGGTGAGGGCGTGATCGCCCTCACCGCTTCGCCACCTCCTCCAGCAACCGGTCCAGCACGTCGAAATCCACCGGCTTCACCAGATGCGCGTCGAAGCCCGCCTGCGCGGAGCGTTCCTTGTCGCTGTCCTGTCCGAAGCCCGTCATCGCGACCACCGTCGCACGCCCGATGAGCCGCTGCGAGCGCAGCGCGCGCAGCACCGCGTGACCGTCCATGTCGGGCAAGGCGAGATCGAGCAGAATCAGTTGCGGCGGGAAATGGCGGATCACGTCGAGTCCTTCCTTGCCGTGATACGCGGTACGCACGTCGTGGCCTTTCATCTGCAAGAGCAGCGCGAGGCTGTCGGCGGAATCCTGGTTGTCGTCGATCACGACGATGCGCAGGCCGCCGCCCGTGCCTAGCGTCGCAGTCTGCGCGAGCACGCGATGCGGCCGCGGCGCATCGTGGTCGGACGCGTAAGGCAGGCGCACGACGAACGTGCTGCCCTGATTCGGTCCGGCGCTCGCCGCGCTGATCGACCCCCCGTGCATCTCGACGATCGACCGGCACAGCGTCAGCCCGATGCCGAGGCCCGCCTCGCCGGGATTGAGATAGTGATCCTCCTGCACGAACAGATCGAAGATGGACGTGAGACCCTTCTGCGAGATGCCGCGCCCCTTGTCGATCACTTTCAGCAGCAGCGCTGTCGCCTCGCGCTCGACTTCGACGCGGATCGTGCTGGCGCGCGGCGAGAACTTCGACGCGTTGTTCAACAGGTTCTGCACGACCTGCACGAGCCGCGTGATGTCGCCCATCACATGAACGGGCTCGGACGGCAGCTTGGTGACGACGTTCTGCGCGCGTTCGTCGGTGAACGGATGCACGAGCTCGATGCTGCGCGCGACGATCTCGCTCACGTCCACGCGCGTCATGCGCAGATCGATCTTGCCGGTCGTGATGCGGCCCATGTCGAGCAGATCGTCGACGAGCCGGCCGAGATGCGAAGTCTGTCTGTCGATGATGTCGCGGCATGCGGCGATGCGTTCCGGCACGTCGCTTTCCATCTGCATCACGCCGATCGCATTGCGCACCGGCGCGAGCGGATTGCGCAACTCGTGCGCGAGCGTTGCGAGAAACTCGCTGATGCGCCGCGACGACACTTCGAGCTGATCGAGGCGCTTTCTGTCGCTCATGTCGCGCGTGACCTTCGCGAAGCCGCGCAGCACGCGATGCTCGTCGTACACCGCGTTGATCACCACGTTCGCCCAGAAGAGCGAGCCGTCCTTGCGCACGCGCCAGCCTTCGCTCTCCACGCGGCCCGTGCGGATCGCGGTCTGCAGTTCGATCTCGGGGAGGTTGGCTTCGAGATCCTCGGGGCAATAGAACATCGAAAAGTGCTTGCCCAGGATCTCCGACGGCTGATAACCCTTGATTCGCATCGCGCCCGTATTCCAGCTTGCGATATGGCCGGCCGGATCGAGCATGAAGATCGCGTAATCGCTGACGCTTTCCACGAGCAGACGAAAGCGCTCTTCCGAGAGCCGCAGCTTCTCTTCCTCGGCGCGCTTCGCGGTGAGATCGCGCGTGTACTTCGCGTAGCCGATGATCTCGCCCTGCGTATTGCGCGCCGCCGTGATGACGACATTCGCCCAGAACAGCGTGCCGTCCTTGCGCACGCGCCAGCCTTCGTCCTCGAAGCGCCCGGTCGCGTAGGCCTGCTTCAGCTCGTACTCGGGCCAGCCGCGCGCCACCGATTCCGCCGTGTAAAAGCGCGACAGATGCTGTCCGATGATTTCGTGCGCCTCATAGCCCTTGATCTTGCGCGCGCCCTTGTTCCAGCTCGTGATGCGGCCGCTCAGGTCGAGCATGAAGATCGCGCAGTCTTCGATCGCATCGACGAGCGCGTGATACTGCGGCTCGCTCATGGCGGGCTCGGATGGCGCGTGGCGGGCGAGGTCGAGGGGCGAGTCGGCTTTAGGTCTGGTCATGGTTCGGGTGGTCGGCGCAGCGGCGGACGTTTCCTGGACAAAAGGTCCGCCGACGCCACAGTCTACCCGGAGCCCCGGCATCGCTGCCATGCCTTTAGTGAGCGTAGCTATCGGCGTGCCGGGCCGCGAAACGGCGCGCGGCGAGCGCACCACCCGTTTTCAGCCGTGCTTTTGGAGGGATTTCAACGCCGATGCACGCACGTAGACTGCGTTCACATTTCAGAAGGTCGGTGCTGGGCAGGCAGTGCGACGAGGCCGATGAAGTGGATTCGTGAAACCCTCAGGAGCACTACCATGACCGGCAATCTCAAAGGCATCATCTTCGTCGCGGCGCTCGCATGCGCTTCCTACGCGCTCGCAAGCGGATACGGCCCCGCGCCGCACTATTCGCCGATGGAAGGCGCGCCCGTCTCGCAGCAAGGCATGAACATGCAGACGATCGCGCAGGACGCTCAGCCAGGCAACGATGCAGGCGCCGGGAAGGCGAAGCAGGACAGCCCGCTCATTCAGGCGCAGGATTGAGCGCTTTTTGCATGAGACCGCGTTCCGCCGGTCGTCTCGGCGGGACGCGGCGCGTTCAATGAAACGCCTGATTTGCGGCGTTTTTCGCATCGGCCGCGCCGACCGTCTCGACCGTGCCCTTCGCGCGCCCGATGTCGATCTTCGGCATGAACAGCATCGAAATCACGGTGCCTAGCGCGATCACGAACATCGCCGTGAAGGTCAGATGCAGCGAATGGTGCAGCACGAGGCGAATCTCGTTGTTCATCGCGAAGTCGCCGGGCACGGACGACAGCAGTTGCTTCAGCTGATCCGCATGAACGGGCGGCAGGCCGGCCGTGTGCGTGAGGCCGTAGTTCTGCACCGCGCCGAACACGGCTGCACCGAGCGTATTGCCGAGGTTGCGCGAAAAGAGGTTCGATGCCGTCGCGCTGCCGCGTTCCATCGGCTGCACGATTTCCTGTATCAGGATGAGGCAGGACACGCTTGTGATGCCCATGCCGAAGCCCAGCACCGCCGAGCCGACGCCCGCCCAGACCGGGCTCGATTGCGGACCGAGCAGCACGAACGGCAACGCGCCCAGCGGAATGAAGACCGGGCCGATCATCAACAGACGCCTCAGGCCGATGCGGCTGAACGCGCGCGACGTGAAAGTGGCGCCGCTCGGCCAGCCGATCATCATCATCGTGAGCGCGAGGCCCGCTTCCACCGGCGTGCGATGCATCACGCCCTGCACGTACATCGGCAGGAAAGTCGTGAGGCCCATCATCGCCATGCCGGCGAGGACCGTCGCGACGTTGCTCGCGGCAATCGGCCGATGCGACCACAGCCTGAACGAGATCATCGGATCGGCGGCGCGGCGCTCCTGAATCACGAAGCACACGATCGCGAGCACGAACACGCCGATCTCCACGCCGACGCGCGCATTGCTCGCGTGGCCGGCGTCGGTGAGCGCCATCATCAGCGCGGCGACGGCGGCGGTGAAGAAGAACGCGCCCGCGAGATCGATCGCCGGACGGTCGTGGCGCTTTTCCTCGTGCAGAAAGAGCGTGAAAAGCAGCGCGGCCAGTATGCCGATCGGCACGTTGATCCAGAAGATCCACGCCCACGAGAACTGGCGAATCAGCAGGCCGCCCACCATCGGCCCGAGCACGGCGGACACGGCCCACACGCTCGCGAGATAACCCTGCACCTTGCCGCGCTCGCGCGCCGGATAGAGATCGCCGACGACCGTCAGCGCGACCGGCAGGATCGCGCCCGCGCCGACGCCCTGAATCAGCCGGAAGACGATCATCGCGGGCATCGACCACGCGAAGCCCGCGAGCACCGAGCCGATCAGAAAGATCGCGATGCCCGCGAGGATCGCCGGCTTGCGGCCGTAGAGATCGGCGAGCTTGCCGAACACGACCGTGAGCGCCGTCTGCGTGAGCAGGAACGACGAGAACACCCAGCTATACAGATTGAGGCCCCCGAGCTGCGTCGCGATTTGCGGCATCGCGGTGGAGACGATGGTGGCTTCGATCGCGACCATGGCCATCGAGGCCATCACCGCGCCGATGACGAGGGGACGGACGGTTTTGCTGTTCTGTGACATGCGGGCAGGAAGGCATATCGCCCGCCGCGCGTACGAGACAACCATGCGCGCAGACGGGCCATGCTCGAAAAATGAAGATGCGGCGGCGACGCCCCGGCTTGCGGATTCCTTGCAGCCGAAGCAATGTCGCCGATGAAAAAGCGCCGGATGCAATGTTATCCCGCCGCGCGAATCGCTGCTCGATGCGCATTTGCGCGCTCATTCAACGCTAATTCTTCGGGCCTACCTTCTGTACGTGGACGGGCAGCATGCTTCCCCGAGCAATCCGGCGGCCCGTTTCACGTATTCTCCTCAGCCCTTGGCGCCGGCCGTGATTCGGACCGGCGCATTTTTTTCCGCGCTTACGCGCATCTGCCACGCACATGTCGTCTTTCAGACCTAAATCCCCGGGAATGTCGCCTAAAATCGAACGGGCTGCAGCTTTGCCCCGTTCCCTTCCGAAGCGGCGGACTCGCATGATCAAATCACTGAAGAATCAGCTGGTGCTCGCGCTCGGGCTGCTCGTCAGCGTGATCGGCGTCGTGCAGGGCGTGAGTTCGTATCAGTTGAGCAAGACCGGCATGAGCGCGCTGCTCGACATGCGGCTCGAACAAGTGGCGGCGCGTCTGCGCGACGGACTCGCCGACAGCCTGCCGAAAAATCCCGCACGCGGCACGCAGGACGAGCGCGATGTCGTCGCCGTGGTGTGGAAGCCGGGCGAGGCGCTGCCTTTCCGCACGACCGACCCGTCGCTGCACTTTCCGCGCGACGCGCAGCCGGGTTTTTCCGGCGTCGACGTCAACGGCGAGCATTGGCGCATGTTCACGCGCCAGGAGCCGACGATGACGATCCAGGTCGCGCAGCGCTCGTCGATCCGGCGCGAAATCACGCAGGAAGCCGCGACGCAAACGCTCTGGCCGATCGCGGTGCTTTTGCCGCTCGTGTGGATCGCGGTCGCGCTCGTCGTGCGGCGCTCGCTGCGTCAGTTGAACGAGCTGGGCGAGGAAGTCCGCGCCATCGACATGGGTCATCTGCAGCCGCTGCCGACCGTCGGCGTGCCCACGGAAATCGCGCCCTTCATCCATTCGATCAACACGATGATCGAGCGCCTCGCGACATCGATCGAGAAGGAGCGCAAGTTCATCGCCGATGCCGCGCACGAATTGCGCACGCCGCTCACCGCGCTGCAGCTTCAGGCCGACAATCTCGCGCCGCATATCTATCCCGGCAATCAGGAGCGCTTTCAGGAGTTGCGCAAGGGCATCGCGCGCAGCGGCAAGCTGATTACGCAACTCTTGCGGATGGCGCGCGCCGATGCGCCGATGAACGGCGCGCCGCTCGCGCGCGTGAACATCGCGGACGTGGTCACGGCCGCCGTCGCCGACGTGCTGCCGATCGCCTTGTCGCGCGGCATGGATATCGGCGCGGAGGAAATGGTGAACGCGCACGTGCGCGCGGTGGAAACCGACATCGGCATGGCGGTGAAGAATCTCGTGTCGAACGCGGTGCGCTATACGCCCGATGGCGGCACCATCGACCTGCGCACGCGGCGCGATGGCGACATGGTCTGGATCGATGTCGTCGACACGGGGCCGGGCATCGACGAAGCGTTGCTGCCGCGCGTGTTCGACCGCTTTTTCCGCGCGAATCCGGACATCGAGGGCAGCGGGCTGGGGCTGTCGATCGTGAAGGCGATTGCCGCGCGTTACGGCGGCGACGTGACGCTCAAAAATCGCAGCGACGGGCGCTCGGGCATCGTCGCTTCGATCGGTTTTCCGGTCGAGGAAGTGAGCGAAAGCGTGCCATCGCCCGCGTTGAACCTTTAGTGTTTTGCGCGCTGTTTTCCGCCGATTACAATGCATTCGCTGCGTGGCGCGAAGCGATCGTCGCCGGTCAGTAGAACACTCAAAATGACCGGTCGTGCGTTTTCCGTTTTCCCAGATCCTTCGGGCCGCATTCCGGGCGCGTGGCGCGCGCCATTCTCGCGGGACGCGGGGTGGAACATGCGAATTCTTCTGATCGAAGACGACGTGCAGATCGGCACGAGCCTGATGCGTGCGCTCAAGGACGCCGATTACGCCGTCGATTGGGTCCGCGACGGCAACGCGGGCCGCGAGGCGATCAACGCCGCCGAGTACACCGTCGTGCTGCTCGATCTCGGCTTGCCGGGCATGACGGGCATCGAACTCTTGCGGCAGGCGCGCACGTCCGGCAACGCGACGCCGGTGCTGATCCTCACCGCGCGCGACGATCTCGACACACGCGTCCAGGGCCTCGATCTCGGCGCCGACGACTATCTGCTCAAGCCCTTCGACATGCCCGAACTGCTGGCGCGCATCCGCGCGGTGCTGCGCCGCAAGGCGGGCTACGCGGTCTCGCGCCTCGGCGACGATTCGCTCTGCCTCAATCTCGATCAGCGTACGCTTACGTGCGGAGAGACGTCGGGCGTGCTGTCCGCGCGTGAATTCGCGCTGATGCACGCGCTGCTCGAACGTCCCGGCACGATCTTCTCGCGCGATCAACTCGAAGACCGTCTCTACGGCTGGGGCAAGGAAGTGGAGAGCAACGCGGTCGACGTGCTGATCCATTCGGTGCGCAAGAAATTCGGCGCGGGCGTGATCCGCAACGTGCGCGGCCTCGGCTGGACGGTGATGCTCGGCCAGGCCGGCCGCGAGGAAACGAAATAGCGCGCGCGACATCGGCGGCGCGGGTCAATGCTCGTCGTATCGACGGCCGAGCGCGCCGCAAAAATACATGCTGTAGTCGTGATCCTGCGTTTCGATCTGACGCATGCGCCGTTCGAGATCCGCGAGATCGCTCGACGATGCGAGATAGTCGTCGCGGGCTTCCTGCGCGGTGCGGATCGAAAAGAGATGGTCGATGGAGTGAGTGAGACGTTCAAACATGATGTGCTCCCGTCGTTGAATGCAGGCCGATGAGTGGGGCCGACGAAAGCAGGTTATGCGCGCTGAATTAGCAGCGAATGAGAGCGCGAAGCAGCGACTCGCGGCATGCGCGATGCTGCTCTTCGCATGACGAAGCGTTCGCCAACGCACCGTGACGCGGATCACGCTGCGGGAAGGCACTGCCGCGCCGCACCATCCCGTGCTATCTTGTTTTAATAGGGGTTTCATACGGAACTGTGCGCTGTTCGCATTCGTCGATCGTCTCTCGTGAAGGCCGCCATGAACGATGTGTCTCGTACCCTCAGTGCCCGCGACCGCGTCGAGTTGCTGTGCTGGCTCACATGCGGCAGTCTCGGCGCGTATTACCTCAATGGCGACTGGCCGGCGGCCTCGTTTCACGTACAGGCCGCGCACAAGTGGCTCGACCGTCATCAGCGGCTCGCGGACTGGCTGACGGTCGCGAAGCTCGCGGCCATCGCCCGCGACATCGCCACGCAGCATTGCGCGATGCTCGAAGCCGACTGGGCCCGCGACGCCGTCGAGGAAATTCTCGATAGCGAAGACCTCAACTATCAATCGGATGTCGTGCGGCAGGTTTTCGACGATTGCCGCCGCGCGCTCGCGGAAAAGCGCACGCCGGAATGAGCCGGCCATCGCGACGGGCGGCCTCTAGCGCGAACACCTGTATGGATGTACAGTAAGCCATTTTTCTGCTCTCGTCGCCGCGATGGACGCGCTGTCCTTCACATCCGCACCGCGCCGCATCGCGCATCTCGACATGGACGCCTTCTTCGCGTCGGTCGAACTTCTGCGTTATCCGGAATTGCGCGGCATGCCCGTCGTGGTCGGCGGCGGGCGCAGCGCCACGCCTGAAACGTTGCCCGACGGCAGGCGCCGCTTCAAGCGTCTGCGCGATTACGCGGGTCGCGGCGTCGTCACCACGTCTACCTACGAGGCGCGCAAGTTCGGCGTCTTTTCCGCGATGGGCATGATGAAAGCCGCCCAGCTCGCGCCCGACGCAATTCTTCTGCCGACCGATTTCGAGTCCTATCGCCATTATTCGCGGCTTTTCAAGGCGGCCGTCGCGACGTTCACCACGCAGATCGAGAATCGCGGCATCGACGAAATTTATATCGATGTCAGCGATCTACCCGGCGAATCCGCCGAGATCGGCCAGCGCATGAAGGACGCCGTGCACGACGCGACGGGCCTCACCTGCTCGATCTGCATCGCGCCGAACAAGCTGCTCGCGAAGATCGGCTCCGAACTCGACAAGCCCGACGGTCTCACCATCCTCACGATGGACGATCTGCCAACGCGCATCTGGCCGCTCGCCGCGCGCAAGGTGAACGGCATCGGACCGAAGGCGAACGAGAAGCTCGCGGCGCTCGGCATCGTGACCGTGGGCGATATTGCCGCCGCCGATCCCGGTTTCCTGCAGACGCATTTCGGCCACACGTACGCCGCCTGGCTCGCGCGCATCGCGCAGGGGCAGGACGAGCGGCCTGTCGTCGTCACTTCGACGCCCAAGTCGATGAGCCGCGAGACGACCTTCGAGCGGGACTTTCATCCGAAGCAGGATCGCGCGACGCTTTCCGCCGAGTTCACGGGGCTGTGCACGCGCGTCGCCGAAGACTTGCAGCGCAAGGGCTACGTCGGGCGCACGGTCGGCATCAAGCTGCGCTTCGACGACTTCCGCACCGTGACGCGCGATCTGACCGTGCCCGTCGCGACCGCCGATCCCGTCGAGATTCGCCGCGCCGCGACCGAATGCCTGAAGCGCATCGTGCTCGATCGCCGCATCCGTCTGCTCGGCGTACGCGTCAGCGCGCTCGCCGGGCGCGACGAAAGCGGCTTCGTCGAGCCGGTGCAGGTCGAATTGCCGTTCGATATCGCCGGCGACTGAAGCGCGCCTTATTTCATAGGCGCATAACGTAATCGCAGATGCTTCGTTGCCGCGCGAATCGCCGCGCGTTAGATTGATCGCTTCCCCAAGCTATCGATTGCCATTAGTCCGACGTGACGATTCTCACTGCCCCCATTGCCGAGCACGCTGCCGCCGATCAATCCATCGAGATTCGCCCGTTCGATGCGCCGCTCGGCGCGGAAGTCATCGGGCTCGATCTGTCGAAGCCATTGTCACAAGCCGATTTCGCGCGCATCCATCGCGCGCATCTGGATCATCACGTTCTCGTGTTTCGCGATCAGCGCATCACGCCCGACGAACAGGTCGCGTTCAGCAAGCGCTTCGGTCCGCTGCAGATTCACGTGCTGCATCAGTTCGGGCTCGGGGGGCATCCGGAAGTGCTGATCGTGTCGAACATCGTCGAGAACGGCAAGCCGATCGGTCTCGGCGATGCGGGTCATTTCTGGCATTCCGATCTTTCGTACAAGGACAAGCCGAGTCTCGGCTCGATGCTGCACGCGCAGGAATTGCCCGCGACCGGCGGCGACACGCTGTTCGCGAATCAGCATCTCGCGTGGGACACGCTGCCCGCGCATCTGCGCGATGCAGTCGAAGGCCGCGTCGCCGAACACACCTATCTCGCCAAATACGGCGAGCTGCAAAAGCGCAGTCCGTGGCGTCCGAATCTGTCGGCGGAGCAGATCGCGCAAGTCAAGCCGGTGACGCATCCGATCGTGCGGACGCATCCGGAAACCAAGCGTCGCGCGCTCTTCGTGAGCGAGCATTTCACGACGCGCATCATCGGTCTGCCGGAAGACGAAAGCCGCGCCTTGCTCGCGGAACTCTTCGCGCATAGCACGCAAAGCGAGTTCGTCTATCGCCATCAATGGCGCGAACGCGACATGGTCTTCTGGGACAACCGCTCGGTGATGCATCTCGCCGCCGGCACGCCCGACGATCAGCGCCGCAAGCTCTATCGCACGACCATCGAAGGCGACGCGCCTTTCTAAAAAGCCACTATTTTTACGGGGTTTCATCGATGCATTCTCGAACCGGGAAGGGCGGCGCACGCGCGCTCGTCGCGGCGCTTTCGCTCGCGATCGGCGTCACGTCGGCGAGCGCGCATGCCGAAGGCACGTTGCGCATCGCCGAGCAATTCGGCGTCGTGTATCTGCTGCTCAATGTCGCGCGCGACCAGAAGTTCATCGAGCAGGAAGGCAAGAAGGAAGGGCTCGATATCAAGGTCGACTGGGCGAAGCTGTCGGGCGGATCGAGCGTCAACGATGCGCTGTTGTCCGGCTCGGTCGATATCGCCGCGGCGGGCGTCGGCCCGTTGCTGACGATCTGGGACCGCACGCACGGACGGCAAAACGTGAAGGGCGTCGCGTCGCTCGGCAACTTCCCGTATTACCTCGTATCGAACGATCCGCGCGTAAAAACCATCGCCGATTTCACCGACAAGGATCGCATCGCGGTGCCGGCAGTCGGCGTGTCGGTGCAATCGCGCGTCCTGCAATACGCGGCGGCGAAGCAATGGGGCGACAAGGAATACAACCGCCTCGACAAGCTCACGCAAGCGGTGCCGCATCCGGACGCAGCCGCGGCGCTCATCGCGGGCGGCACGGAGATCAACGCGCACTTCGGCAATCCGCCGTTCCAGCAGCAGGAACTCGCGGGCAATCCAAAAGCGCATATCGTGCTCAATTCATACGATGTGCTCGGCGGCCCCAGTTCCGCGACGGTGCTCTACGCGACCGAGAAATTCCGCAACGAGAATCCGAAGACGTATCGCGCGTTTGTCGCCGGTCTTGCCGATGCCGCGCGCTATATCACCCAACATCCGGAACAAGCCGCCGATATCTATCTGCGCGTGAACAACGCGAAGATCGACCGCGATCTGCTTATCAAGGTGATCGAGGATCCGTCGGTGCAATTCAAGGTCGCGCCGCAAAACACGTTCGGGCTCGCGCAGTTCATGCATCGCGTCGGCGTCATCAAGAACGAGCCGAAGTCGTGGCAGGATTACTTCTTCACCGATCCCGCGACGAAAGACGGAAGCTGACGCCGCTTATCGGCGATTGCGGATTCGATATGCGCAATGATTGGTTCGCTCGAGCGCAGCGCGCCGGTATCGTGATCGTTTGCAATCGGGCAGATGAACATGGCCGCCAATCCCCAAGCGCTTTATTCGCACGAAGCCGATCGTGAGGCTGCGACGAGCGGCAAGCTTCTCAGCGCGAAGAACGTCACGCTCGAATACCGCACGCCGGAGCGGCTCGTTCGCGCGACGCACGATGTCAGCTTCGATGTCTACGGCGCCGACCGCTTCGTGCTGCTCGGGCCTTCGGGCTGCGGCAAGTCGACCTTGCTCAAGGCCGTTGCGGGCTTCATCGAGCCGGTTGGAGGCAGCATCGAAATCGGCGGTGAACGTGTGCGGGGGCCGGGCGCGGATCGCATCGTCGTGTTTCAGGAGTTCGATCAGTTGCCGCCGTGGAAGACCGTCGTGCAGAACGTCGCCTTTCCGCTGCGCGTCGCGCGCAAGCTCGGCCGCGCCGAAGCTCGCGAACGCGCGCTGCATTATCTCGACAAGGTCGGTCTCGCCAAATTCGCCGATGCGTATCCGCATACGCTGTCGGGCGGCATGAAGCAGCGCGTCGCCATTGCACGCGCCCTCGCGATGCAGCCGCGCGTGCTGCTGATGGACGAGCCCTTCGCCGCACTCGATGCGCTCACGCGACGCCGCATGCAGGAAGAGCTCTTGCGCCTCTGGAGCGACGAGCGATTCACGCTGTTGTTCGTCACCCACTCGATCGAGGAAGCGCTGATCGTCGGCAATCGCATTCTGCTGCTGACGCCGCATCCGGGACGCGTGCGCGCCGAGCTCAACAGTCATCAATACACGCAGGACAGCCTGGGTCGCGGCGAGTTTCAGCAGAGCGTCGCGCGCATTCATCGTCTGTTGTTCGAAGAGGAGCGCGCGCAATGAGCACGCCGCATCTGATCGTGCCGCCCGTGCGGCCCGAGTATGAAATCGCGCCTGCCGCGAGCGTCGCCGTCGAACATGAAGCGCCGTTGCCGCTGTCGAAGCGGCTAGCGGATCGTGCGTGGCTGCGCAAGTCGATCATCGCGCTCGTGCTGATCGCGTTGTGGGAAATCGCCGCACGCGCCGTCGATAACGATCTGCTGTTGCCCACGTTCAGCGCGACCTTCGTCGCATTCGTGCAGGGCATCGCGTCGGGCGAACTCATCGAGAAGATCGGCATTTCGATGTCGGTACTGCTGCGCGGCTATGCGCTCGGCGCGGCGCTCGCGTTCGCGCTGACATCGCTTGCGGTCTCGACGCGCATCGGCCGCGACATCCTTTCGATGCTCACCGCGATGTTCAATCCGCTGCCTTCCATCGCGCTGTTGCCGCTCGCGTTGCTGTGGTTCGGCCTCGGCACCGGAAGCCTGCTTTTCGTGCTCGTGCATTCGGTGTTGTGGCCGCTCGCGCTCAACACGTATGCGGGCTTTCAGGCCGTGCCGACGACCTTGCGCATGACGGGCCGCAACTACGGTCTCGACGGCATGCGCCATGTGATGCTGATTCTGGTGCCCGCCGCGTTGCCTTCGATTCTCGCGGGCTTGCGCGTGGGCTGGGCCTTCGCGTGGCGCACGCTGATTGCGGCGGAGCTCGTGTTCGGCGCGAGCTCGGGCAAGGGCGGGCTCGGCTGGTACATCTTCCAGAACCGCAACGAGCTTTACACGGACCGCGTGTTCGCGGGACTGGCTGCGGTCATCGTGATCGGCCTTGCTGTGGAGCATCTCGTCTTCGATACGATCGAGCGCGTGACCGTGCGCCGCTGGGGCGTGCAGCAATGAGCGCGCTCAATTCCCCGCGCGAATGAAGTCGATGAACGCGCGCAACGGCCCCGGCATGTGCGCGCGGCTCGGATAATAGAGACGCGGCCCGGTGAAACTCTGCCACCACGGTTTGAGCACGGGCACGAGCGCGCCATCGTCGATGGCTGCGCGCACGAACTCGTCGAACGTATAGACGAGGCCCAATCCCGCGATGGCCGCGCTTCGGCTGATCTCGATCGACGACGTGACGAGCGGTCCTTCCGGCGCGATGCGTATCGTTTCCTTGCCGCGCATGAATTCCCACACGGCCAGCACGCCGCTATCGAAACGATGCCCGATGCACGCGTGATTCACGAGTTCGCGCGGATGCTTCGGCTCGCCGTGCGCCGCGAGATAGGCCGGCGACGCCACCGCGACGAAGCGTTGCGTGCGCGGCCCGATCGGCACGGCGATCATGTCGCGCTCGATGCGCTCGTCATAACGGATGCCCGCATCGAAACCGGCGGCGAGCACGTCGATGAAGGTATCGGTTGCGCTGATCTCCAGCTTGATGCCCGGATGCGCCGTCAGAAAACGCGCGACGATTGGCGGCAGGATCTCGCGTGACACGATGCGCGGGACGTTCAGGCGCAACGTGCCGGTCGGGCTGTCGCGAAAGCCGTTGACGGCATCGAGCGCGCCCGCGATTTCCGCGAACGCGGGCCCGAGGCGTTCGATGAGCCGCTCGCCCGCTTCGGTCGGCGTGACGCTGCGCGTCGTGCGATTCAAAAGCCGCACGCCCAGACGCGTTTCGAGCCTGCGTATGGCCTCGCTCAGCGACGACGCCGACACGCCGCGCAACAGCGCCGCCTGCCTGAAGCCACGCGACCGCGCGACGGCCAGAAACGCGTGAAGATCCGACAAATCCGGTTCGCTCATCTCTCACCCATTGTTCGCTGAGGCGCACAGCCCATTCGGATTGAGGCGGATTATCGCACGCGAGGTTTGCTCCCATAATCGTCTCCATTCTTCAAGGAGAGAACGAACATGGAACAACGCAAGCTCGGAAAGAACGGACCGCAATCGTCGGCGATCGGCCTCGGATGCATGGGCATGTCGGGCATGTACGGGCCGTCGGATCGCGCGGAGAGCATCGCGACGATACACGCGGCCCTCGAAGCGGGCGTGACGCTGCTCGACACCGGCGACTTCTACGGCATGGGGCACAACGAAATGCTGATCGGCGAAGCGTTGAGAAGCGCGCCGCCTTCACGCCGCGATGCGGCGATTCTCAGCGTGAAATTCGGCGGCATGCGCGATCCGGCCGGCCGGTTCATCGCGTTCGATGGACGGCCCGTCGCCGTGAAGAATTCGCTCGCGTATACATTGCAGCGGCTCGGCGTCGAACATATCGACATTTATCGGCCCGCGCGCCTCGATGCGAACGTGCCGGTCGAAGACACCGTCGGCGCGATCGCCGAGATGATCGACGCGGGCTATGTGCGCCACGTCGGATTGTCGGAAGTCGGCGCGGACACGATTCGCCGTGCCGCCGCCGTGCATGCGGTGTGCGATCTGCAGATCGAATACTCGCTGATTTCGCGCGGCCTCGAGGAATCGATTCTTCCGGCATGCCGCGAACTCGGCATCGGCATCACGGCGTACGGCGTGCTGTCGCGCGGACTCATCAGCGGACACTGGAGCCGCGACGCCGCGCAATCCGGCGACTGGCGCGCGAACAGTCCGCGCTTTCAGCAAGGCAACGTCGAACGCAATCTCGCGCTCGTCGATGCGTTGCGCAAGATCGCCGATGCAAAAGGCGTGAGCGTCGCGCAGATCGCGATCGCGTGGGTGCTCGCGCAGGGCGATGACATCGTGCCTGTCGTCGGCGCGCGCCGTCGCGACCGGCTGACGGAATCGCTCGGGGCGCTCGATGTCGCGCTCACGAAGGATGACCTCGCCGCGATCGAAGCGGCGGTGCCGAAGGGCGCGGCGGCGGGCGATCGCTACGAGGCCGTGCAGATGGCGCATCTCGACAGCGAGAAGCGCTGAATCTCCCGGCGTGGTTCGCGACGCGGCACGCAAACTGCGACGCGTGTAGCATCGATCCCGATCCACCGATGGAGAGACGCCGAGTGAAAATCGCGACCTTCAACATCAACGGCATCCGTCCGCGGCTCGACGCCTTGCTGACATGGCTCGAACGCGAATCGCCCGATATCGTCTGCCTGCAGGAACTGAAAGCGACCGACGCGCAGTTTCCCGCCGACGCGATCGCGAACGCGGGCTACGGCGCGCTATGGCATGGGCAGCAATCGTGGAACGGCGTGGCGATTCTCGCGAAAGACGCGGAGCCGGTGCTGAGCCGGCGCGGGCTGCCGGGTTACGAAGACGATACGCATAGCCGGTATATCGAGGCGGCCGTGGGCGGCTTGCTGATCGGCTGTCTTTATCTTCCGAACGGCAATCCGCAGCCCGGCCCGAAGTTCGATTACAAGCTCGAATGGTTCGCGCGCTTCAATGCGCATGCGAAGATGTTGCTCGATAGCGGACATCCCGTCGTGCTCGCGGGCGATTACAACGTCGTGCCGACCGATGACGACATCTACAACACGCGCTCGTGGCTGAAGGACGCGCTGTTGCAGCCGGAGAGCCGCGCGGCCTACGCGGCTTTGCTCGCGCAAGGCTGGACCGATGCGCTGAAGCAGAAGTTTCCCGATGAGCGCATCTATACGTTCTGGGATTACTTCCGCAATCATTGGCAGACGAATTCGGGCTTGCGCATCGATCACATCCTTCTTAGCAAGGATCTCGCGAAGAAGCTGGAGGCGGCGGGCGTCGACAAATGGGTGCGCGGCGAGCCGCATGCGAGCGATCATGCGCCGGCGTGGGTCACGCTCAAGCTCGGGCGCACGCGCAAGAAATCGGCTTAGGCTTGCAGCGTGTCGCGCGTCGGTTGCAGCGACGCGAGGAATTGCATCGCGTGTTCGCGGCCGCCCATCGTCCAAACGTCGAGATGATCGGCGTCTTCGATGAGCGCGAGACGCTTGTCGCCGCGTGCTGCATCGAAGAGACGCTGGAAGTGTTCGGGCGGAATCACGCCGTCTTTCGTGCCGCCGTAGATCAAGAGCGGCGCATCGATCGATGCGATTTTCGCGAGGCTTTCGTAGCGATCGCGTGCGAGCAGCCGCACAGGAAAGAGCCGGAAGCGTTTCGCGGCGACATCGACGATGCTCGTGAACGGCGCTTCGAGCATCAGCGCATGGATCTTCGCGACGCTTGCAAGCTGCACGGCGACACCCGAGCCGAGCGAATAACCGTGCAGCACGATGTTGCGTGAACGCGCCGCGGCGTAGGCGTAGGCGGCGCGCGCATCGGCGTAAAGGCCGGCTTCGTGCGGCCTGCCGGGATTGCCGCCGTAGCCGCGATATTCGGCGAGCAGCACGCCATAGCCCGCTTCGATCATCTCCAATGCAACATGACCGCGCTGGAAAAGGTCTTCGCCATTGCCGTGAAAGAGGATGACCGTGGGCGCGTCGTCGCCGGGCGGCGCTTTATAGCGCATGGTCAGGTCGAGGCCGTCATCGGTTCTGATGACGACTGCTTCGGTGCGCGCTTCCACATCGGCGTTCTTGAAGGCTTCGATCTGTTCCAGCGGATAGACGAGCCTTCCTTGCAGCCAATACAGGCCCGCGAGCGCGATCGTGTAGACCAGCGCTATGGCGAGCAGGGCGATCCAGAGGACTTCGCGCATCGGTGTCGGCGGCGGGTTGGTTCCTCGTATGGTAGTGGAGTTGCGGCGTGTGGATGCGTGCGCTTGCGCCTACATTTCATGTATGGGCGGTGAATTGTTACCGACAGAAAAATGACCCAGATGAATTCCGCGGATCCAATCGATCAAATTCGACGCGGACAACTTGTCGGTGTCAAATCGCCATCGAGTTGATCTGGCGCGCACGCTCGTCGACGCTAACAACAGCGTCGCGCGGACTGACATTGTTGTTCTCTATGGCTATTTTGAAAAAGGCGATGAGACGGAACGGCGGTCACAAAAAAGCGCCTTGAATCCGTCGTTAGCTATCTTCGTGCGCTCGGCGTCGAAGAGAGGCGTATCGAGGTCGACTATGAGATTTGGCCTACCGTTCCAAATGTCCCCGATTCGGAGCGCTTCCAGGTTCTGTTCGAATTCATCCCGGCCCAAAGCCCTTGCGGTTAGGTAGGGCGCGGTTGCGCGCGAGCGATTCCAGGCCGCTTGCGTGGCGCCAGCGGCCGGATCTCCGGCAACTCGCTCACTCCCGCACATCCACATCCCCCTGCCGCAAGCTCAAAGGCATCTCCGCAGCGATCTCCTTCTCCACGTCCTCCGCTTCCCGCTCGCGATTGAACAGCGCGTTGAGCAGAATCGCGAACACCGCGGCGAGCGTGATTCCGCTATGCGTCAGCGGTCCCGCCCACGCCGGCATGTGCGCGAAGAACGCCGGCGCGGCAAGCGGAATCACGCCCACGCCGAGACTGATCGCGATGATGAGCAAGTTGTTCTTGCTATCGAAATCGACCTTGCTCAGGATCTTCACGCCGGTCGCCGCGACCATGCCGAACATCGCGATGCCCGCGCCGCCGAGCACGACCACCGGTATCGAAGCAATCAGATTCGAGAGCTTCGGCAGCAGCCCGAGCAGGATCAGGATCACGCCCGACACCGCGACCACCCAGCGGCTTTTGACGCCCGTAATGCCCACGAGCCCGATGTTCTGCGAAAACGACGAATGCGGAAACGTATTGAAGATGCCGCCGATCACCGTGCCGAGACCATCGGTGCGCAGTCCGCGCGTCGCATCGATGCGCGAAACGGGGCGCATCGCGAGATCGCCGAGCGCGAGGAACATGCCGAGCGATTCCACCATGATGACGACCATCACGAGACACAGCGAGGCGATCGCCGCGACATCGAAGACCGGCATACCGAACGCGAACGGCCGCACCGGCGCGAACCACGCGGCTTGACCGACGCCCGCGAAATCGACGAAGCCGAGCGGCAACGCGATCACGAAGCCGATCGCCATGCCGAGCAACACCGAAACATTCGCGACGAAGCCCTTCAGATACTTGTTGATGAGCAGAATCGCGAGCAGCACGATGCCCGCGATCATCAGATTGCGCGGCTCGCCGAAATTCGGTGCGCCGCGTCCGCCGCCCGCCCAGTTGATCGCGACGGGAAAGAGCGTCATGCCGATCGTCAGAATGATCGTGCCCGTGACGATCGGCGGAAAGAAGCGCATCAGCCGTCCGAAGAACGGCGCGATCAGGACCGCGAACACGCCCGCCGCGATGGTCGCGCCGAAGATCGCCGGCAGGCCCGCACCGGATGATGCCATCGCGACCATCGGCCCGACCGGCGCGAAGCTCACGCCCATGATGACCGGCAGGCGGATGCCGAATTTCCATACGCCGATGCACTGCACCAGCGTGACGACTCCGCACGCGAAGAGGTCCGAGCTGATCAGAAACGCGACCTGCTCCTTCGGCAGCTTCAGCGCCGCGCCGATGATGAGCGGCACCGCGATCGCGCCCGCGTACATCACGAGTACGTGCTGAATGCCGACCGCGAGCATCTGACCGATGGGCAGCACTTCGTCGACGGGATGAATCGTTTGGGCCATGTGCGCTCCGGCAAGCTCGAATGTCTATGACGTTGAGTGGGTCGCCCGAGTATTGCACCGCGCGACGGCCGAAAAAATATTCGGGCCGCTATACATGGCATCGGACGCGCGCTTGACTTTGTTCAGGATATTTGACCGATATTGTCCATGCGATCGCGCGCACACGGCAGCATTTGCCGATTCGGCGCAGCGCGCATCGCGACAAACGGAAGAATCCTCGAAACCCTTGTGCCGCAAGGCTTGTCGCACTGTCGATTTTTGGGATGGCGTGCTACATTCCGAGCGCTTCGCGTTGCTTTATTTCGATAGCTTTCGCGGCGATGCAACAATCCAGCTTCCAGGGCTTGGCGCCCAATAACATCATTCGCACGGGGATCTCGGCATGGAAATGGTCGGCGGAACGCGGCTTGCCCAACTGTTCACCAGCAACCAGGAGCAATTGCTCGCGGAATGGTTCGCGCAGCAGCACGCCATCGCGGCGCGGCGCGGCCTCGTCGGCGAGGCGGAACTGCGCAATCAGTTCAGCCAGTTCACGTCGCTTCTCGTTACGGCGCTCGGCGCCTCCGAACGCGTCGATTTCAAATCGTCCGCATGGCAGGAAGTGCGCGCGTTTCTCGCGGAAATGTCGGCGCAGCGTGCGCGTCAGGGCTTCACGCCCGTCGAGACCGCGATGTTCGTGTTCTCGCTCAAGCAGCCGCTCTTCGCGCGTTTGCGCGACACGCTCGTCAACGATGCCCCCGCGCTCGCCGATCTCACCTGGACGATCAGCACGCTCTTCGACGAGCTCGGGCTCTTCACGACCGAAGTGTTCCAGGCGAGCCGCGAGCAGGTCATCGTGCGCCAGCAGCAGGAACTGCTCGAACTGTCGACGCCCGTCGTGCAGTTGTGGGACGGCATTCTCGCGCTGCCGCTCATCGGCACGCTCGATTCGGCGCGCACGCAAGTCGTGATGGAAAACCTGCTGCAGAAGATCGTCGAGACGGGCGCGGCCATTTCGATCATCGACATCACCGGCGTGCCGACCGTCGATACGCTCGTCGCGCAGCACTTGCTGAAGACGGTCGCGGCGGCGCGTCTGATGGGCGCGGACTGCATCATCAGCGGTATTCGTCCGCAGATCGCGCAGACCATCGTTCATCTCGGCGTGAATCTCACGAACGTCACGACCAAGGCGACGCTCGCGTCGGCGTTCGTCGTCGCGCTGCAGCGCACGGGCAAGTCGGTGACGGCCGGATCCGCGCAGGACGCCTCGCGCGGCAGCCGCGCAAGCGACGGCTTCGATTCGCTGCAAGCGGAATGACGCAGCCTTTCGCCATTCGAAGCACGCATCGAACGCAACGCGACTGAACGGGGTTTCAAGCGATGGAACGCATTCCGATTCTCACGATGGGCAGGCTCCTGCTCGTCACCATTCAGGTCGACATGCACGACCGGCTCGCGCTCGCGCTGCAGGACGATCTGACGAGCCGCATCGTGAAAGACGGCGCGCGCGGCGTCCTGATCGACATTTCCTCGCTCGACGTGGTCGATTCGTTCATCGGACGCATGATCGGCAACACGGCCGCCATGGCGCGCGTGCTCGATGCCGAGACGGTCGTCGTCGGCATGCAGCCTTCGGTCGCGATCACGCTCGTCGAACTCGGCCTCACGCTTTCGGGCGTACGCACGGCGCTGAACGTGGAGAAGGGCATGGCGCTCCTTTCGAAGGGCGGCACGGCCTGACGGCCGCATGCACACGACTCCATGACGATCTTCAATTCCACAGCCGCGCCGACGTCCTCGTCGCCGCCCGACACGCTGCCGATCCGCAACGACGAGCAGATCGTGCGGCTGCGCCAGTTCGTGCGCGAGAAGGCGGTCTCGCAGGGCCTGTCTCTCATCGACCAGACGAAGTTCGTGACGGCGGCGAGCGAGCTGGCACGCAACACGCTCATCTACGGCGGCGGCGGCGACGTGCATTGCTATCTCGTCGAGCGTAACGGCCGCCGTGGCCTCAAGCTCGAATTCGTCGACAATGGTCCGGGCATTCAGGATATCCCGCGCGCGCTCTCCGACGGATTCACGTCGGGCAGCGGCCTCGGGCTCGGGCTTGGCGGCGCCAAACGCCTGTGCGACGAATTCGACATCCGCTCCGCGCCGGGCGAAGGCACGCACGTCTCGATCACAAAATGGAAACCGTTCTGAAGGAATCGATGGCCGCGCAGCAGCGCTACGAGATCGCCGAGGCGAGCCAGATCGCCTATGCGCGGCGTTCTATCGGCGAACTCGCGCGCGGGCTCGGTTTCAATGAGACGGCCGCGGGCGAGCTCGCGATCGTCGTCACCGAATGCGGCACGAATCTGCTGAAGCATGCACAGCGCGGCGAATTGCTCGTGCGTCCGCTCGTCGACAGGGGCGCCGGCGCGACTTTGCGCTACGGCATCGAAGTGCTGTGCATCGACAACGGGCCGGGCATTTACGATCTGCATCGCTGTTTCGAGGACGGCTACACGACGGCGGGCAGTCCCGGCAACGGCATGGGCGCGATCGAGCGTCTTTCCGACGAACTCGACATCTGGAGCGCGCCGCAACGCGGCACGGTGTTGCGCGCCGTGTTCTGGAACGCGCCGGGCGCGGCGAACACGCGTGCGCCGCAACTGACATACGGCGTCGTGAACCTGCCGCTGCAAACCGGAACCGTATCCGGCGATGCATGGTCCGTCTACGCGCATGACGGCGAATTCACCGTGCTCGTCGCCGATGGCCTCGGTCACGGACCGCTCGCCAATGTCGCGGCGATCGAGGCGGCCAAAGCGCTCGCCGCGAACGGCGACCAGGCGCTCGATCGCATCATGGAGGCCGCCAACGAGGCGCTGCGCCCGACGCGCGGCGCGGCGGTCGGCATCGCGCGCATGCCGGCGTTCGCCTCGATGCCGGGCATGGCGGTGAGCTTCGCGGGCATCGGCAATATTTCGGCGAGCGTGTGGACCGAAGGCACGCACAAGCATCTCGTCTCGCACAGCGGCATCGTCGGGCATGCGGCGCGGCGCGCGCAGATCTTCGACGTGCCGTATCCGCCGAACGCGCTCGTCGTGCTGCATTCGGACGGGCTCACGTCGCGCTGGGATCTCGCGCGCTATCCGGGCCTCGCGATGCGGCACCCGGCGCTCGTCGCGGCGGTGCTGTATCGCGACTTCGCGCGCGGCCGCGACGACATCACCGTGTTCGTGGCCCGCGCAGCCGGGAGCGCAGGATGACGCAACCGCTCTACACGATGCGGATCGATCACGAGCGCGATATCGTCGCGGTCCGCGTGAAGGCGCGCGATGCGAGCGCGGCGCTCGGCTTCTCGCCGCAGGATCAGACGCGCATTTCCACGTCCGTGCTCGAAGCCGCGCGCACCGTGCTAATCGCGGGGCAGGCGGCGCGCGCGGAATTTCTCGTCGATAACGCCGCGCGCCCGCCGCGCTTCGTCGTGCGTTTTCTGGCGGGCGGCGGTGCGGGCGAGCGTCTGCGCGCCATGCGCCACGACGACTCGCAAGCCGCGCTGGGCCTGCTCGCGGCGCAACGTCTGATGGATCAATGCGCGATCGCCGACGAAGCCGATGGCGACACCTCGATCTCGCTCGCGAAGGCTTTACCCGATGGCGTGCCGTGCGATGCGCAGGCGGTGAAGAACGCACTCGAGCGTCAGCCGAGCGAAGACACGGCGGCGGAATTGCAGCGCCAGAATCGCGAGCTGATCGCCGCGCTCGCGGATCTGCGCGAACGTCAGGAGGAGCTCACGCGTCTTACGCGCGAACTCGAGGACACCAATCGCGGCGTCGTCGCGCTTTATGCGGAGCTGGATGCGCGCGCCGATCATCTGCGCCGCGCGGACGAATCGAAATCGCGCTTTCTGTCGAACATGAGCCACGAGTTCCGCACGCCGCTGTCGTCGATCCGCGCGCTCTCGAAACTCTTGCTCGAACGTATCGACGGCGATCTGACGGAAGAGCAGGAAAAGCAGGTGCGCTTCATCCGCAAGGCGGCGGAGGATTTGTCGGAAACGGTCGACGATCTGCTCGATCTCGCGAAGATCGAAGCGGGCAAGATCGAAGTGCGTCCCGCTGAATTTGAAGTTGATACCCTGTTTTCGGCGCTGCGCGGCATGTTGCGGCCGCTGTCGCCGGGCGGCGCGGTGGAACTCGTGTTCGAATCGTGCGAAGGCCTGCCGCCCATTCATACCGATGAAGCCAAGGTCGCGCAGGTGCTGCGCAACTTCGTATCGAATGCGCTCAAGTTCACCGAGCGCGGCGAAGTGCGCGTCGCGGCGAGCTATGACGACGCGCGCCGGCTCATCACGTTTTCCGTCAGCGATACGGGCATCGGCATCGCGCCGGAGCATCAGCAGGTCGTCTTCGAAGAGTTCGGGCAAGTCGAAAACCGCCTTCAGCAATACGTGAAGGGTACGGGCCTCGGCCTGCCGCTGTGCCGCAAGCTGTGCAAGCTGCTCGGCGGCGATGTGTCGCTCGCGAGCGAACCCGGGCGCGGCTCGACTTTCAGCGCGACGATTCCCGCGCATTACGGCGCGGACGTCGACGCCGCGCATCACGCCGCGAGCGATACGCGGCCCGCCGTGCTGATCGTCGCGAGCAATCCGATCGAGCGGCTCGACTGCGAGGCCGCGCTGCGCGCTTCGCCGTATCGCCCGATGAGCGCCGCGACGCTCGACGAAGCGAGCCGCCTGCTCGCGCGCACGCAGCCCGCCGCGTTGCTGCTCGCCGTGCGGCCCGCGCCGTCGGAAGCGTGGATCTGGCTCGCCGCGTTGCGCGCGCAGGCCGCGACGCGCAGCATTCCGATCGTGGTGCTCGGCGAGGACGAGGATCGCAATGAAGCGCGGGCGCTGGGCGCGACCGCGTTCGTTGAAAAGCCGGCGGGCGGTGGCGAGCTGCCGGGCGTGCTGGATGCGGTGACGGGCGAGGGACGAGCATCATGAGAAGCGACTGGAACGAGGTGCTGATCCTCAACGTCGACGACAACGACGGCGCGCGCTATGCGAAAACGCGCATCCTGTCGCGCGCGGGCTTCAACGTGATCGAAGCGCCGACGGGCACGGCCGCGCTCGAACGCGTGCGCGCCGAAGCGCCCGATCTCGTGCTGCTCGACGTGAAGCTGCCCGACATCAACGGGCTCGAAGTGTGCAGGCAGATCAAGGCATCGCCGGAGACGTCGGGCACGCTCGTGCTGCAGACATCGGCGGCGGCGGTGCATAGTCTCGATCGCATTCGCGGTCTCGAAGGCGGCGCGGATAGCTATTTGACCGAGCCCGTCGAACCCGCGGAACTGATCGCGCATGTGCGCGCGTTGCTGCGCGTGCGGCTCGCGGAAAATGCGCTGCGCGAGAGCGAGGAGCGCTTTCGCCAGCTTGCCGGGAATATCGACGACGTGTTCTGGATGCTCGATCCGGCATCCAACGAACTGCTCTATGTGAGCCCCGCTTACGCGCATCTCTTCGATACCGGCGGCGGCGCGCCCGCGCCCCTGCCTGGCCCCGATCACTGGTCCGGCGACATTCTTCCCCTCGATCGCGATCATGTCGCCGAGGCGTATCGGCAACTGCTCGCGAACGGCACGCCGTATCAGGTCGAATATCGCATCGTGCGCGCGAGCGGCGGGCCGCGCTGGGTCGCGGAGCGCGCGTTTCCGGTTCACGGCGCGGCGGGTCATCCGGCGCGGCCGTATCGCATCGCGGGCATCGTCAACGATATCTCCGAGCGCAAGGCCGCCGAGCTGCTGTTGCGCGAAGCGGACCGCCGCAAGGACGAGTTTCTCGCGATGCTCGCGCATGAATTGCGCAATCCGCTCGCGCCGATCCGCAATGCGGTCGATCTGCTCGATCCGGATCGCGAGCCGTCCGTGCAGCACTTCGCGACGGTGCGCGCGATCATCGACAGACAGGTGCGGCATTTGAGCCGGCTCGTCGACGATCTGCTCGACGTTGCGCGCATCACGCAGGGCAAGATCACGCTGCGCCAGGAAACGGTCGATCTCGCGGCGGCGCTCGCGGCGGCCATCGAGACCGTGCAGCCCGCGCTCGAACGAAAGCGGCACGCGTTGACGGTGAAGCTGCCGGATGCGCCGCTCTACATCGTCGGCGACAGCGTGCGGCTCGCGCAGGTGTTCGGCAATCTGCTGTCGAATGCGTCGAAGTACAGCGTCGAGGAAGGCGAGATCGCCATCGAAACGGAACAGTTCGGCGATGAGGTGCGTATCGTCGTGCGCGACAAGGGCATCGGCATCGCGTCCGACATGCTGCCGCACATCTTCGATCTGTTCGTGCAATCGGAGACATCGCTCGAACGATCGGAGGGCGGGCTCGGCATCGGCTTGCCGCTGGCGAAGACGCTCGTCGAGTTGCAGGGCGGACGCATCGAAGCATTCTCGGCGGGGGCGCAGGCGGGCAGCGAGTTCGTCGTGTGGCTGCCGCTCGCGAAGGATGCGCAAGTGGCCACGCAAGGCGCGCCGGCAACGCCCGCGACCGTCAACGCGGGCAAGCGCGTGCTGCTCGTCGATGACAGCGTCGACGCGGCCACCGCGATGGCGCTGCTGCTCGAGGCCGACGGCTTCGACGTTCGCACGGCGCACGATGCAACCGAAGCGCTCGCGGTCTCCGACACCTTCATGCCGCAGATCGTGCTGCTCGATATCGGCTTGCCGGGCATGGACGGATACCGGCTCGCGGCCGAGATGCGCGCGCGTCCCGCAACCGCCGATGCCTTGCTGATCGCCGTGACGGGATACGGGCAGGCGCATGATCGTCAGCGCTCGAAGGAAGCGGGCTTCGATCATCATCTCGTGAAGCCGGTGGCGTTCGCGGAGATTCAAAGGGCGGTGTCGGGAAAGTTCGCCTGAGGGCGGAGCCGAAAAATCTGAATTGCCGATGGAAATGGCGTAATCGCGCGCCGATTGCGGCACACTCCGCCGGAAACAAATCAGAACGGATTCCGGTTCCCATGACATCCTCACCGCTCGTCACCGTCGTCATGCCCGCGTTCAACGCGCAGGCCTTCATCGGCGAAGCAATCGCTTCGATTCGCGCTCAAACGCTCGAAGACTGGGAGCTCATCGTCGTGGACGATGGCTCGATCGATCAGACGTTCGCCGTCGCGCAGCAGGCAGCGGGCGACGACAGCCGCGTGCGCCTCATACGCTTCGGCCGGAACGAGGGCATCAGCGCCGCTTCGAATGCGGGTTTCGACGCGGCGCGCGGCGAGTTCATCGCGCGCATCGACTCGGACGACCGGGCGCTGCCGACGAGGCTCGCCGCGCAAGTCGCCGCTTTCCGCGAGTGCGCGCGCCTTGCCGCTTGCGGCGGCCATGCGCGCTTGTTCGGCGATGGTATTGCGAACGACACTTATGGGCTTTGCACGCTCGGCGACGGCGCTCTGAAGGCCCGGCTTTTCGAAGGCTTCAACACCATCGGCGGCGCAATGCTCATGGTGCGCCGTTCGTTCGTCCGCGAGCATCGCATCCGGTTCGACGTGCAGATGGCGAGCGCCGAAGACCTGAACTACCTCGTCGCGATCATGGTGGCCGGCGGCGAGATCGGCAATGTCGATGAAGTCCTCGTCGAGGTCAGGTCGCACCGAACCAGTTTCACCAGAAGCCGGGAAGATCTGGCGGGCCCGGCGATGAAAGGCCTCCGCAAACGTCTTTTGGCGCTCTGGTACCCGAGCCTCGATCCGCGCGACATCGATCTCATCGTTGGCATGTGGTTCGGCCTGGAAGTCGGCACCGACGAATTGCTCGCCGTCGTGCGCGCGGTCGACAGACTCATTGCTGCCGACGCGAAGGACTTCGGGCAAGACGTGTCCGTGCTTCATGATCTCATCGTCAGGCGCTTGGTCGCGGTGGTCGACTTCTTTCGAGGCGCATTCGATGCGTCCCATTTTCAGGCAATCCGCGTGTTGGCCGCTCCGGCCATCGGCGTCGCGCTCGATGCGGCCCGTCTTTCGCACGAAGCGGTCTGAGGCGTCGCTCCGCGTTTTCACCTAGCAATTCAAGGTTGACTCGCGTGCTCACGCGTCCGACACTTTAGCCATGCAAGTGTGATCACAGGTCACACCAATCGAAAGCATCGCAGCAGCCGAACGAAAGAACGGAGGCAAAAGTTGGCGACACGCTCGACGACGGACTTACCCGCGCTCGAATTAGTTGCACGCGAAACCATGGCCGGTCGCGTTTATGCGCAATTGAGGCAGGCGATCATGACGGGCCGCTTCGCGCCTGGGCAGTTGCTCAGCTTGCGCAGCGTCGCGGAAGCGGTCGGCTCGTCGACCATGCCCGTGCGCGCCGCGCTCACGCGCTTGCAGGCGGAAGGCGCATTGATCGACGGTCCCGGCCGCGCGCTGATGGTTCCGCCGATGACGCTCGAACTCCTCGATGAGTTGCGGGACGTTCGCATCGCACTGGAAGGCGCGGTCGCCAAACGCGCGGCGTCGCGCATGACACGCGCGCATCTCGACGCGCTGCAGGCCATCTTCGACACGATGGACGCACACGTCGAAGCGGGCGACGTGCCCGCGTATCTGCGCAGCAACTTCGAATTTCATATCGCCATTTACACGCACGGCGCGAGCGATCTCACGCTCGCGACCATCCAGAACCTCTGGATGCGCATCGGCCCGTTCCTGAATCTCGTCGCGCCCGACATTCCGCATATGCGCCGTTCGATGGCGGCGCATCGTCATATCGTCGAAGCGCTCTGGCGCGGCGATGGCGAAGGCGCGCGCGCCGGCATCGAGGAAGACATCGGCGATGCGGCCGCCGATCTGCAAGAGCGTTTGCAAAGCGGCGAACTAAGCAACAAGGCAAGCGCCTGACACGCATAACAACAACGGAGACATGGATGACGGTTCTTCAGATGCTGAAACCGCACGCGGGATTGCGCGTGCTCATCACGGGCGGCGCATCGGGCATCGGGCTCGTGATAGCGCGCGCGTTCATCGATGCAGGCGCGCGCGTGCACGTCTGCGATGCGAGTCCCGAAGCAATCGACGCATTGGCGAAAGCCGAAGCGAGCGCGGAGTGCAATGCGATCACGTCGACGCTCGCGGACGTAGCGGACAAGGAAGCGGTCGAGCGCGTATTCGTCGATGTGGAACGCGAGCTCGGCGGACTCGATGTGCTCGTGAACAACGCGGGCATCGCGGGGCCGACGGGCGGCATCGACGAGCTCGATGCGAACGAATGGGAACAGACCGTCGATGTGAATCTGAACGCGCAGTTCTACTTCGCGCGCCGCGCGGTGCCGCTCTTGCGCAACGCGAATGGCGGCGGGGCGATCATCGCGCTGTCGTCGGTGGCGGGACGGCTCGGCTACGCGTTTCGCACGCCTTATGCCGCGACGAAGTGGGCCGTCGTCGGCATGACGAAGAGCCTGGCTATCGAGCTCGGGCCGTCGAACATTCGCGTCAATGCGATCCAGCCGGGCATCGTGAAAGGGCCGCGCATCGAGCGCGTGATCGCGGCGCGCGCGAAACAACTGAACGTCTCCTATGAAGAGATGGAGAAGCAATATCTCGCGAAGATTTCGCTGCGCCGCATGACGACGCCCGAGGAAGTCGCGGCCACGGCGCTCTTCCTGTGCTCGCCCGCGGGCAGCGGCATCTCGGGACAGGCGATCTCCGTCTGCGGCAACGTCGAAGTCCTTTAATAGAACGAGGAGCACATGGCAACGAAACGCAAGGTCATCATCACCTGCGCGCCGACGGGCGCGATCCATACGCCTTCGATGTCGCCGTATCTTCCGCTCACGCCGCAGCAGATCGGCGATGCCGCGCTCGCGGCTGCAAAGGAAGGCGCCGCGATCCTGCATCTTCATGCACGCGACCCGAACGATGGTCATCCGACGCAGGATCCCGCCGTGTTTCAGGAGTTTCTGCCGCGCATCAAGGCGGAAACCGATGCGGTCATCAACATCACGACGGGCGGCAGCCCGCACATGACCGTCGCGGAGCGATTGAAGCCCGCGCATCACTTCAAGCCGGAAGTGGCGTCGCTCAACATGGGATCGATGAACTTCGGCCTGTATCCGATGCTCGATCGCTTCAAGGAATTCAAGTACGAGTGGGAGCGCAAGCATCTGGAAAACAGCCGCGATCTCGTGTTCAAGAACACGTTCGCGGATATCGAATACATCCTCACGTCGTGCAGCGATAACGGTACGCGCTTCGAGCATGAGTGCTACGACATCTCGCACCTGTACAACCTCGCGCACTTCGTCGATCGCGGGCTCGTCAAGCCGCCGTTCTTCGTGCAGAGCGTTTTTGGCTTGCTCGGTGGCATCGGGCCGCATCCCGAAGATCTGGCGCATATGAAGCGCACGGCGGATCGTCTCTTCGGCGACGACTATGTATGGTCGATTCTCGGCGCGGGACGTCATCAGATTCCGCTCGGCTCGATGGGCGTCGCGCAGGGATCGAACGTGCGTGTCGGCCTCGAAGACTCGTTGTGGATCGAGCCGGGCAAGCTCGCCGAATCGAGCGCGGCGCAGGTGAAGAAGATTCGCCAGGTGATCGAAGGACTGTCGCTCGATATCGCGACGCCCGCCGAAGCACGCGAGATGCTCAAGCTCAAAGGCGCGAGCGATACCAACTTCTGATAGCGGAGGGCATCGTGAGCACGAAGCTGAAGGTAGTCGCGATGCCGACGGGCTGGCTCACCGTCGATCGCTCATCGCAAGTGTATGGCCGCTACTTCGGCCAGCAGATGAAGGTGCCCGTATGGTCGACGGCGATTGTCGGCGCGCAGAAGAAGATCGTCGTCGATACGGGCATACACGATCCAGGCTGGGTGTCGAACTTCGTGTGCCCATGCGATCAGGCGCCGGAGGAAAAGCTCGAACGCGCGTTGAAGGAGTATGTCGGCTGGAGCGCGGACGAGGTCGATATCGTCATCAACACGCATCTGCATTACGACCATTCCGGCGGCAACACGCTTTTCAAGAATGCGCGCTTCATCGTGCAGGCGGCCGAGTGGGAATACGCGGGTCATCCGCTGCCGACGCAGGCCACGTATTACCAGGAGTTTCTGATCGGCCGCGAGCCGCTCGCGTATTTTCGCTGGCAGTTCGTGAACGGCGTGACCGATATCGTGCCCGGCGTGCGCGTCGTGCCGACGCCGGGTCATACGCCGGGGCATCAGTCCGTCGCGGTCGACACGGAAGAAGGTGTCGTGCTGATCGCCGGCGATTGCGCGAACTGCATGGAGAACATCGTCGATCTCGTTCCAGTGGGCATCGTGCATGAAACGCTGGCGGAGATCGGCTCGTTGTCGCGCATCCGTCAGATCGCCGATTTCGTCATACCCGGACACGACCCGAATGTCGTGCCCGGCAGCGCGGGCATCGCTCTGCCCGCGAGCGCTCGTCTGCCGCACATCCGAAGTTAGAAGCGCCCGCTTCATAACCATACGAATACCGGAGGAAGACATGAAAGCATTGACGCAGTCGATTCGTCATGCGGGACGGGCAGCGCTCGGCCTCGCGTTCGCGGCGGCGCTCGCCGTATCGGGCACGGCGCACGCGGCCGGCAAATACAAGATCTTTTTGTCGATGAGCTATGTCGGCAACGACTGGCAAACCGAAGCCGCGAACATGGTCAAGGCGATGGCCAATACGCCGGGGCTGAAAGACAAGGTCGATCTCGAAGTGCAGGTCGCGGGCACCGATGCGCAGAAGCAGATTCAGCAGATCAACTCGATGGTGCAGGCGGGCGCGAAGGCCATCGTCATCTATCCGATCTCGCCGACGGCGCTCAATCGCGCGATCAAGAACGCGTGCTCGAAGGGCGTCGTCGTCGCGGCGTATGACGGAGAAGTCACCGAGCCGTGCGCGCATAACGTGACGATCGATCAGCATCAGGCGGGCACCGTCACCGCGGAATGGCTCGCGAAGACCATCAACGGCAAGGGCAATGTCGTGATGATCACGGGCGTGCCGGGCACGTCGGTCGATCGCGCACGCACCGAGGCGGCGAAGGCCGTGTTCGCGAAGTATCCGGACATCAAGATCGTCGCGGAAGGAACGGGCATGTGGAGTCAGGCGACCGCGAAGACCGAGCTTTCGAAGATTCTCGCGACGAACAGCTGGGACAAGATCGACGGCCTGTGGATGCAGGTCGGCTGCTTCACGGCGGCGTCGATGCAGCTCGAAGCGGGCATTGCCGACGACAAGATCAAGCCGTGCGCGGGCGAATCGTCTAACGGCCATCGCGTGCAGATGCTGCCGCCGGGCGAAGTGAAGGGACAGGGCGGTTATCGCTCGATCGGCTATCGCTCGATCTCTTACGGCGCGCCTCCGTACTCGGGCGCGATGGCGCTCAAGATGGCCGTGAAGAAGCTCGACGGCGGCGACTTTCCGGCGCGCGTGACGCTCAAGCTGCCGCTTGTGCTGACCTCGGAATCGAAGCTGTGCAAGACGGGCAGCATCGACGAACTGAAGGCGGGCTGCACCGCGTTCCCGCCGGACAAGGTGCCGCCGGGCTGGTTCGCGGACATCTACTCCGAAGAGACGAAGGAAGTCGGCTTCAATGCGGCCTTGACGGGCAATCAGGACTGAGGCGGCGCGATGAACGACGCATCATTGGCGATCGATCTGTCGAACGTGACGAAGCGCTTCGGCGCGACCGTCGCGCTCGATGGCGCGTCGTTCTCGGTGAAGCGCGGCGCGGTGCATGCGCTGCTCGGCGAGAACGGCGCCGGAAAGTCCACCACGGTCAAGCTGCTGTCCGGATTGATGCAGCCGGATGCGGGCAGCATCCGCGTAATGGGCAGCGACGTGACGATGAAGAGCCCGAAGGACGCGCATCGCGCGGGCGTGCAGACGGCGTTTCAGGAGATGACGCTCGTGCGCGATCTCACGGTCGCGCAGAACCTATTGATGTCGTACGAGCCGACGGGTTTTCTCGGGCGCATCAGAAAGCGCGACGCGCAGCGGCAAGCAGCGGAATGGCTCGACAGGCTCGAACTGTCCGATGTGCGTCCCGGCGCTTATATTCGCGATCTTTCGTTGCCGGTGCGGCAGAAGATCGAGATTGCGAAGGCCATCGTGCGCAAGCCGAAAGTGCTGTTGCTCGACGAACCGACGTCCGCGCTGTCGGGACGCGATGTCGCGTGGCTCTCACGGCGCATCGACGAACTGAAGGCGAGCGGCGTGACTTTCGTGTTCATCTCGCATCGCATGCAGGAAGTGCGCGAGTTCTGCGACAGCCTCACGGTGTATCGCAATGGCCGAGATGTGGGCGCGTTCGACGCTGCTGATATATCGGATGACGAAGTAATTCGACTCGTCATCGGGCGTTCGATGGAGGCGAAGTATCCGCCTAAGACCACGACGGTACGAAGCGACGCGACGCCGGCGATCGAGACGCGCAACGTTCGCGTCGATGGCGTCGTCGCCGATTTCGATCTCGCCGTGAAGCCGGGCGAAGTGCACGGCATCGCAGCGCTGCAGGGCATGGGGCAACGCGAGCTGTTCGAGGCGCTGTTCGGTGCCACTTACATCGACGATGGCGAGATTCGCATCGACGGTAAACCGGTGACGCTGACATCGACGGCGGATTCGCTGAAGGCCGGCGTATCGACTAGCTTTCTGCCCGAAGACCGCAAGACCGAAGGCCTGTTCCTGCGCTTGCCCGGCGGCGAGAATGTGTCGCTTCCCGTGATCGGCCGCTATGCGCGCTTCGGCCTCATCGATCGCAAGCGCGAGCAGGCCGCGATTCGTCGCTCGCTTGCGCAGATGGAGGTGAATCCGCGCGCGCTGTACAAGCCGTGTCTGTCGTTCTCCGGCGGCAATCAGCAGAAGATCGCGATGGCCAAGTGGCTGCTCACGCAAAGCCGCGTGTGGCTCATGTTCGATCCGACGCGCGGCATCGACGTCGGCACCAAGCATCAGATCTTCGTGCTGATGCGTGCATTCGCCGCGGCGGGTGGCTCCGTGCTTTTCTATTCGACGGACGTGCCCGAGCTCGTCAACGTGTGCGACCGCGTGTCGGTGATGTATCGCGGACGCAACGCCGGCGAGTTGAGCGGCGACGCGCTGACCGAAGAAAACGTGATGCGCAAGATGCTTTCCAGTTGAGAGGTTGCTCATGAAGATAGCCGTTGCGTCGCCCGAAAGCGAGGTCGTGCGGCCGGGCGCACGCGTGGGATTTGGCGCGCGCATCGATCATCATCGCGGACTCATCATCGCGATCAGTGCGTTGCTTGCGATGCTCGCCGGATGGGTTTCGCTGTCCGCGACACCTGTCGGGCTCTACGACATCGGATCGGTAATTTCGAGCGCAACTACACTCGCGCTCGCGGCGATCGGGCAGACCATCGTCGTGCTGTCGGGCGGATTCGATCTGTCGGCCTCGGCGGTCGTGTCGCTCGCGAACGTACTTGCCGTGCGCTTCGTGCAAGGATCGCCCGTCGAACAATGGGGCGGCGCCGCGCTGATTCTGGCGATCGGCGGCGGCATCGGCCTCGTCAACGGCGCGCTGATCGCATGGTTTCGCTTGCAATCGATCGTCGTCACGCTCGCGACGATGTTCATGGTGCAAGGCTTGACGCTGCTGATTCAGAACAAGCCGGGCGGCAGCGTCGGCGATCAGTTCGGCGCGGTGCTCACCGCCGATCTCATCCCCGACAAGATGCCGATGTCGGCGGGCTTGCTGATTCTTGCGCTGTTGATCTGGTCGTTCATCAAGCGCACGCGTTACGGCGTGGGTCTGTACGCGTTAGGCAGCGATGCCGACGGCGCGTATGCGAACGGCATGCCGGTCACGCGCTACCGCATCGCGACGTATGCGCTCGCTGGCATGTTCTACGCGGCGGCGGGTCTGTATGTATCGGCACAGACGGGCTCGGCCGATCCGCTCGTCGGCCGTCCGCTGCTGCTCTCGATGTTCACGGCCGTCGTGCTCGGCGGCACGTTGCTCGGCGGCGGACGTGGCGGCTGCGTCGGCACCGTGTTCGCAGCAATGACGCTGATGATCACCGTGAACATTCTGCTCGTGCTGAACGTATCGGCGTTCTTCACGACGATAGCCGAAGCGGTGATCCTGATTCTCGCGGTGCTCGGTTCGTCGATCGGCAAGCAATCGGCGGCGCATGAATGCGCGCGTCACGCGGCGCAGTGGCTCAAGGCGGTGCGAACGGGCACGCGCGCACGCGACGACAAGCATGCGCGGCGCGTTGCGTTCGAAGTCGACGATTATCGTCCGGTTGAAAACACGGAGCTGAAGGGACGACCGATCGCCGACTGGATCGAGCGCAATCGCGAATGGGTCAAGTATGTGGTGCCGGCTTATCTGCTGTTCTTCGCGGTGGTCGTCATCACGGGCTTTGTCTATGGGCCGGGCGTGCTCGTCAGCGCGAACTTCTATAGCAGCCTGCTCACGCTGACCTTGTTTCTCGCGATACTCGGCCTCGGCCAGGGCGCGGTGATCCTGACGGGCGGACTCGACTTGTCGATGCCCTGGCTCATCACGCTGTCGGGCGTGTTGCTGACCGGACTCACGCACGGCGTGAACGGCGCGGCCGCGTGGGCGGTGCCGATGGTGCTGCTGGTCGGCCTGCTCGTCGGCGTGTTCAATGGCGTGGGCGTCGTGATGCTCGGCTTGCCGCCGATCGTCGTCACGCTTGCGGCGAACGGTTTGCTGCAAGGCCTCACGCTGATCTATTGCAATGGCTCGCCACAAGGATGGTCGCCGTCGACGATCAGCGAATTCACCAACGGACGCTTCGGTCCGCTGTCGATCGCGGCGTGGAGCGTGCCGGTGTTTCTCGTCATCGCGTTGCTGCTCCTGCATCGCACGCCGTTTGGGCGGCGCGTGTATGCGGTCGGCAATTCGCCGGTCGCGGCGAAGCTGTCGGGCGTGCGCGTGGGCACGACGCTCATCGCCGTGTATTGCCTTTCGGGTTTGTGCTCCGCGATCGTCGGCCTGTTGCTCGCGGGGTTCAGCTCGCAAGCTTTTCTCGGCATGGGCGATCCGTATCTGCTGCCGTCGATTGCAGTGGTTGTCGTCGGTGGCGCATTGATTACCGGTGGACGCGGGCACTATCTCGGCGTGTTCGGCGGCGCGCTGCTGCTTACGGCGCTCGGGACGTTGCTTGCGGGAACCACGGTGCCGCCCGCGGTGCGCGACATCATCAACGGACTCGTCGTGCTGGCGGCTGTCATCACGCTGCGGGACAAGAAGGGCTAAACCAACTCGAACGAGGACCAGATGCAGATGCAAGCGAACAACATTGCGGTGATCGGTTCGGGCCGTATCGGCCGCGCGTGGGCGATCGTCTTTGCGAAGAGCGGCTTCAACGTCACGATCCACGATGCATCGAAGGACATGCTCGGCGGCGCGATTCCCGCGATCCGCGAAAGCGTCGAGGATCTGGCGTCGTTCGATCTGATCGATGAAGCCGTCGATGCGATCGTGGCCCGCATCACCGCATGCGAACATCTCGCCGATGCTGTCGCCGACGCGGATCTCGTGCAGGAGAACATCGCGGAAGTGGTGGAAGCGAAGCGTGCGTTGTTCATCGAACTGGACCGCCTCACGAAGCCTGACGCGATTCTGGCGAGTTCGACATCGGGATTGCCTGCATCGACCTTCACGGAAGGCATCGCAGGCCGCGCACGCTGTCTCGTCGCGCATCCGGTGAATCCGCCGTCGCTGGTGCCGCTCGTCGAGTTGTGCGGCGCGCCGTGGACCTCGCAGGACACGATGGAACGCGCACGCGCCATCTACGAAGGAGCGAAGCAAAAGCCCGTCACCGTGAATCGCGAGATCTCGGGCTTTCTGCTCAATCGTCTGCAAGGCGCGTTGCTCGACGAAGCGTTGAGTCTCTATGAACAAGGTTATGCGAGCGCCGCCGATCTCGACACCGTGATACGCGATGGACTCGCGATGCGCTGGTCGTTCATGGGCCCGTTCGAAACGATCGACCTCAACGCGCCCGGTGGCGTGGCCGATTACGCTGCGCGCTACGGCGGCACATACAAGAGCATCGCTGCGGGACGCAAGCCGTTCGACTGGTCCGCCGAGACGCTCGGCAAGCTCGATGCCGAACGGCGCGCGGTGCTGCCCCGCGAGAAGATCGAAGAACGCAGCCGCTGGCGCGATCGGCGTTTGATGGCGCTGCTCGCGCATCGGCGCGATATCGAGGACGGTGAAGCCTGAACAAAGGAGACGACGATGCCCGAAGTACGCTTGCTGGTCGATGCGAACAATCATCTCGGCGAAGGACCGCTATGGGATGTGAAGGAGGAACGGCTCTACTGGATCGACAGCACGGCCGCGGAAATCTATAGCTGCCGTGCTGACGGCGGCGACGTGAAGCGCTATTTCGTGCCGCGTCACATCGGTTCGATGGCGTTGCGCGAGCAGGGCGGCGCGGTGGTCGCGCTCGCGAACGGCCTGCATTTCTACGACTTCGATGCGCAGACCGTGCAGTTCATCGCCGATCCCGAAAGCGACGATCCCGAGACGCGGTTCAATGACGGAAAGGTGGATCGCCGTGGACGCTTCATCGCGGGCACCATGTCCTACGACTTCGACCGCTACGATGCCGATCGCGGCCAGCGCTCGACGCGCAGCGGCGGGCTGTACCGGCTCGATACGAATGGCCAGGTCACGCGGCTCGACAGCGGCATCAGTTGTTCGAACGGCCCATGCTGGGGCCCCGACAACAAGACCTTCTACTTCACCGACACATACAGCAAGGAGATGTACGCCTACGACTACGACATCGAAACGGGCGCGGCGACGAACAAGCGCCTGTTCGCATCGGCGCACGACATGGCCGGCACGTTCGATGGCGCAACCGTCGATGAAGAAGGCTATGTCTGGTCTGCTCTCGTCTTCGGCGGACGCATTCTGCGCTTCGCTCCCGATGGCAAACTCGATCGCGTCGTGCCGTTTCCCGTGCGCAATCTGACGAGCGTGATGTTCGGCGGACCGAGTCTCGACATCCTCTACGTATCGACGATGGGCCGCCCGATGTGGGGCATTCCGCAGAAAGAGCGCGACAAGGGCGGCCTTTTCGCGGTGACGGGCCTCGGCGTGCGCGGCATTCCCGAGCCGCGTTTCGCGGGATAGAGCATGAGCGTTTATCATTCGGGCCTCAGGGTCTCGAACGATATCGCTCGACATGGATACGAACAAGCTCATTGCGTCGCTGCCCGCGCGCATCGACGCGATCATCTCGCGCGGTGCGAAGGCGCATCCCGATCACATCGCGTTGCATGAGGACGCGCGCACGTTGACTTATGCGCAACTCGACGATGCAATCGATGCGCTGGCCGCGCGTCTCGGTGCGGCGGGCGTGCGCGCCGGCGATCGCGTCATGCTGATCGGCGAGAACAGCGTCCTGCTCGTCGCATCGCTTTTTGCCGTGAGCCGTCTCGATGCGTGGGCGCTGATCGTGAATGCGCGATTGTCCGCAGTCGAGCTCGATGTGATCCGCGCGCATGCGAAGCCACGCATCGCGCTCTATACCGTCGATGTTTCCGACGACGCCGCGCATCACGCGCAACGTGACGGCGCTTCGGTCGAATCGCTCGATGCGACGCCGATCGGCGCGTTTGCGTTAAGCGATATCGATGCCGCGTCTGAGCAGGAGCCGCACGGACTGTCATCGGACAGGCAATGCGCGGCGCTCATCTACACGACGGGAACGACCGGCGCGCCGAAGGGCGTGATGCTGTCGCATCGTAATCTGCTGTTCGTCGCGGCAGTATCCAGCACGCTGCGTCGTGTCGGTACCAGCGATCGCGTCTATGCCGTACTGCCGATATCGCATGTGTTCGGTCTTGCGTCCATGTGCCTCGGTTCGCTGTATGCGGGCGCGACGTTGCGTCTTGCGGCGCGTTTCGATCCCGCGCGCGCGGGACGCGTTCTCAGCGATGAACGCATGACGATCTTTCAAGGCGTTCCCGCGATGCATGCGAAGCTGATCGATCATTTCACGCCGCGCGGCGGCCTGAATGCGCCATCGTTGCGCTTCGTCTATTGCGGCGGCTCGCCTCTCGACATGACGCTCAAGGCCGCTGCCGAAGCGTTCTACGGTGTGCCCTTGCATAACGGCTATGGCATGACGGAGAGCAGTCCGACCGTATCGAACACGCTGCTCGATGCACCGGCGCCCGATTCGTCCGTCGGGCCGCTGATTCCAGGCGTCGAGGCGCGCATCGTGCCGCTCGCGCATCAAAGCGACGCCGACGATACCGGCGAACTATGGGTGCGCGGGCCGAACGTGATGCTCGGCTATTACCGCGATGCGGCGCAGACGGCGGCCACGGTGACGGAGGACGGCTGGCTCAAGACGGGCGATCTCGCGCGCTTCGAGAGGGGCAACCTGTATATCGTCGGGCGCAGCAAGGAGTTGATCATCCGCTCGGGTTTCAACGTGTATCCCGCGGAAGTGGAGCAGGCGTTCAACAGTCATCCCGCCGTGCTGCATTCCGCCGTGATCGGACGGAGCGTGCAGGGCAATGAAGACGTGCTTGCGTTCGTCGAATTGAGGCCCGGCTGCACGGCGAGCGAAAGCGAACTCGCGGAGTGGGTCGGCGAGCGGCTCGCGCCCTACAAGCGGCCTTCTTCTATCCGCATACTCGATGCATTGCCGGCGTCCGCGAGCGGCAAGGTGCTCAAGCATCGGCTCGGAAAGCTCGCTAATTAGTTGCGGATGCAACCGGTTTGCTCGCTGCATTCGTGTCTTCGCCTGCGCCCCCCAGCGACTGGAAAAGTGCCGCGGTGTCCGAGAGACGATTGGCGTGCGCGAGCGCGTAATCGAGTTGCGTCTGAAGCGCCTGACGTTGTGTGTCGAGCAGATCGAAGCGGCTCACGCCGCCCGCCGTAAAGCGCGCGCTGGCTGTGTCGAGATTGGCTTGCGCTTCGTTCGCCGCGATCTCGCGCGCGTGCAGGGCATCGGCATCGTTTTGAAGCGCGGTCAGGCTATCGGCGACTTGTTGCAGCGCGTCCAGCACGGTCTGTCGATAGGCTTGCATGGCTGCTTCGTAGGCCGCTTCGGACGATCGCTTCCTCGCGCGCAGCTCGCCGCCATGAAATAGCGGCTGCGTGAGATTCAGGCCGACGTTCCACACGTTGAGGCTATTGAGCATGTCGTGGATGTTCGTGCGCTGGCTTCCCACGCCCGCAGAGAGCGAGAACTTCGGATAGAGGTCGGCAGTCGCCACGCCGACGTTCGCGCTCGCCCGATGCAGCAACGCTTCCGATGCGCGGATGTCGGGTCGTTCGCGTGCGAGCGTCGAGGGCAAGGTCAGCGGAACGTTGCCCGGA
This sequence comes from Caballeronia sp. LZ008, assembly GCF_031451435.1. Classification (NCBI taxonomy): domain Bacteria; kingdom Pseudomonadati; phylum Pseudomonadota; class Betaproteobacteria; order Burkholderiales; family Burkholderiaceae; genus Caballeronia; species Caballeronia sp. LZ008. The sequence goes on from NZ_JARUXK010000004.1 coordinate 354,735, forward strand.
ACATGAAGCGAGTCGAGCGTGATGGCATCGAAGTCGGCCTTGGATGGCTCGACGCCCAGCAACACTGCAAGCCGGTGATCGGCCTGATCGCGTTGCGTAACGAGCGACGGAAGGTTTGCGCGCGTCTGCTCGACGAGCGTGCGCTGGCTGCGCACGTCGAACGGCGCGACGCCGCCCGCCTTCAGGCGGCCTTCCATGATGGACAGTTGACGCATCTGTGCATCGACGAGACCTTCGGTGAGCGTGATCTGATGCTGCAACGAAGCGCGCCGGATCGCGGTGGCAACGACATTGCCCGCGATCGAAAGCCGCGCCGCATCGAGCTCGAACGACTGATAGTCCACTTGCGCACGCAAGGCTTCGAGTACGCGCCGCTCGCCGCCGAAGAAGTCGAGCGTGTAAGACACGCTCACCGAGGCATCATAAAGCGTGAACGGACCCGGACTCGGAATCGGCACGCCGAAGGCAGCAGGATCGACCTTTTGACGCGAGCCGGAGAGCGAGGCATCGAAGACGGGAAAGTATGTCGCGCCCGCCTGCGTGCGATAGTCCTCGCGCGCCTGCACGAGCTTCGCCCGCGCCTCGTCGAGCGTGGGACTGTCGCTCAATGCGCGATCGACGAGACGGTTCAGCGTATCGGAGCCGAACTGCGTCCACCAGCGCGGCAGCGCATGATCGGCCGCGGGAAAGTCCTTTACCGCAACCGGCGTTTTGACATAGGTCTGCGTGTCCGGCGGCGCAGGCGCATGAAAATCGGGGCCGACAGTGCAGCCGCACAACATGAGCGCGCAGAGGGGAAGAATCTTTTTCATCGATGTTTCCCTAGTCGAGCGTGCGCCGATAGAAGCGCAACGCAATGCCCATCACGATGACGGTGAAGAGCGCCATCGGCCACACCGAGGGCCACAGGTCCGCCCAGCCGTTGCCCTTGAGAAGAATGCCGCGAATCAGGCGATTGAAGTACGTGAGCGGCAGCAAATTGCCGATGAACTGCGCCCACGCCGGCATGCCCGCGAACGGAAACATGAAGCCGGAGAGAAGGATGTTCGGCAGGAAATAGAACATGGTGAGCTGCATTGCCTGAAGTTGGTTCTGCGCGAGCGACGACAGCGTGATGCCCACTGTCAGATTCGCGGCGATGAAAAGCAGCGCGGCGAGATAGATCGCGAGCGGATTGCCGACGAGCGGCACATGGAAGACGAAACGCGTGGCCGCGAGAATGATCGACGCCTGAATGAGACCGATGAACACGTAAGGCACGATCTTGCCCGTCATCACTTCGACGGGACGCACGGGCGTGGCAAGGAGGTTTTCCATCGTGCCGCGCTCGCGTTCGCGCGTCATCGCGAGGCCGGTCATCATGACGAGCGTCATCGTGAGAATCACGCCCATCAAGCCGGGCACGACGTTGTATTGCGTGATGCCTTCGGGGTTGTAGAGGTTGTGGACCTGCACGTCGAATGGGGCGGGCGTTGCGTTCAAACGAGCAAGCGGGCCCGTGATGTCCTTGTCGGCAACGGATCGTACGAGCATGGTCAGCGCGTTGCTCGCCTTGCTCACCGCATTCGGATCGGTCGCGTCGGCCTCGACGAGCAGCGCGGGCCGCTCGCCGCGCAACAGCTTGCGAGAGAAGTCGACGGGTATGTTCAGCACGAAAAGCACGCGGCCTTGCGCAAGTGCGCGACGGCCAGCTTCGTCGTCGGGCAGCGTCTCGACGATGTCGAAATAACCGGAGTGCTCCATTGCCGCGATGAAGCTGCGCGAAAACGGACTCTGATCGCCGACGATCACGGCCGTCGGCAGATGCTTCGGGTCGGTGTTGATTGCGTAGCCGAAGAGGGCGAGCTGCACGATAGGCAAGCCGACGATCATGCCGAACGTGATGCGGTCGCGCCGCAATTGCAGGAACTCCTTGATGACGATGCTCCACCAGCGCGTCACGGAGAAGCGCGCGAATATCGCGAGCGGGCCGCGTGCCTTCATGACGTCACCTTGAAGTTGTCGGTCGACCGGCTCATCAGATAGATGAAGACATCTTCGAGTCCGGTTTCGATCGGCTCGGCGCGCGTTGCGCCGTCTTTTGTCGCATCGCGCACGGCCGCCTCGAGCGCGGCGTGATCGCTGCCGCTCACATGCAGCGCAGAGCCGAATACGACGGTCTGATCGATGCCGGGTGTCTTGCGCAAGCGTTCGGAAAGTTCGCTCAAATGCTCGCCGTGAATGCTCCATGTCGCGAGGTTTTGCGATGCGATCACTTCGTTCGCGGTGCCTTGCGCAAGCAGCTTGCCATACGCGATATACGCGAGCTTGTGGCATCGCTCGGCTTCATCCATGTAGTGCGTGCTCACCAGCACCGAAATGCCTTTCGCGGCGAGACGATGCAACTCCTCCCAGAAGTCGCGGCGCGCGGTGGGATCCACGCCTGCGGTCGGCTCATCGAGCAGGAGCAGCTTCGGCTCGTGCAGCATGCATGCGGCGAGCGCGAGGCGTTGCTTCCATCCGCCCGAGAGCGAGCCCGTCAGCTGACTCGCGCGGCTCTGCAGACCGAGCGCTTCGAGCGCGCGATCCACGGTTTCGCGGCGATTGCTCATCTGATAGATGCGCGCGACGAAGTCGAGATTCTCGCGAATCGTCAGGTCTTCCCAGTACGAGAAGCGCTGCGTCATATAGCCGACGTTGCGCTTGATCTCTTCGCTTTCGCGCACGATGTCGTAGCCGAGGCACGTACCGCTGCCCGAATCGGGGGTGAGCAGGCCGCACATCAGGCGGATGGATGTTGTCTTGCCGCTGCCGTTCGGGCCGAGAAAGCCGAAGATCTCGCCGCGCGCGACTTGCAGCGATACATCGTTGACGACGTGTTTGTCGCCGAAGTGCTTGTTGAGATTCTGGACGTCGATGACGTATTGCGTGTCCTGCATGCTCGTTACACTCATTGCAACCTCACGCCGACGGGTTGGCCCGGATGCAGCTTCGATGCATCGGCCGGTTGAGGATGCGCTTCGACCATGAACACGAGCTTCGAGCGGTTCTCGTTGCTATAGATGACCGGCGGCGTGTATTCGGCCTGATTCGAGATGTAGGTGATTTTCGCGGGCACGTCTTCCGTGCAGCCGTCGCAATGAATCGATATCGCGCGCCCCGTTGCGAGGCTGCCCACCATTTTTTCCGCAACGAAGAAGCGCACTTTCACGTTCTGCGGCGGCAACATCTGCACGACCGGACTGCCCGCCTGTACCCATTCGCCGACACGATAAAGCGTGTCGTACACGAGCCCGTCCGCAGGCGCCGCAACGCGCTTTTGGTCGACCTTCCATTGCGCCTGAGCGACAAAGGCTTGCGCGGCTGCGACTTGCGCGCGTTGCGCCGCGATCTGTTGAGGACGGCCCGGCAGGCGTGCGATATCGACCTGTTCGGCGAGGTCGCGTACTTGCGCGGCGGCGGCATCCGCATTCGCGCGCGAATCGTCGAGCTGCCCTTTGGCGATGCCGCCCGCGCTGAACTGCGCTTCATCGCGGCTCAGTTGCAGCGCGGCCTTGCGAGCGTTCGCCCGTGCCTGCGCGAGTTGCGCGCGCACCGATGCGACCTCCGGTGCGCGCTTTCCCGTGAGGATGTCCTCGAGTTGCGACTGCGCGGCCGTGAGTTGACGCTGTGCCTGATCGAGGGCGGCGATTTCATCGGCCGATTCGAGCATGAAGGCGCTCGTTCCCGCCTTCAACGTTTGCCCCCGCGCGACGGACAGCGCTGTGAGCTTGCCCGATTGCGACGAGCCGAGGTAGACGAATTCACCTTCCACGTAGCCCTGATAGATATCGCGGTCCTGATGCGAGCACGCCGCGAGCGCCGTGGCGAAAAGCAAGCAGGTCGGGATGGCGGTGATGCGGCTCATGGCGCGCTCCGTGGAAGTATTCGTTACTTGGTTGGTCTACCAAACAATACGTGAGGCGGCTCGTCGGTGTCAAGCAGAGCGGCGGTGGGTCGCACGCGGGTGTGCCAAATCAAGGATAGACGGCGCGAGTAAAAATTACAGGCGGGGCGGATGCGCCGGCGTAAAACGACGCCACGAGCGAAAGTAAGACGAAAGCGCGAGCAGGCATTACGTGTGCTTCGCTGATAGCGACACGAGGCGACTACGACATGGACAATCTTTTGAAGATCGCGCAGGACTGCGGCTTTTCAGTGGTGCTGGAAGGCCGGATCGGCACGCAGGAATACAACAGCGTGAGTGGTCCGCTGCAGGCGTTGGAGAAGTTCGCGGAAGTCATCCGCGATACGGCTTTGCAGGAGCAGCCGCGGCAGGACGAGTGAGCTCGAGTCGCTGTTCGAGAATGGCGTCATTCGGGTGAAAGCGTTTCGCGAATAGATTCGGCGTCCGAATTAAATAACCGCCGACAACCTTTGCGTGTCTCCTGCATTCGAATTACAGTGCGATATTCGTGTGACTGGAATCGACACTGATAAGAACGGAGACGCCAAGATGAATCGAAGAAAGGGACAACGCCTGATTGCGCTGACGATCGGCGCATCTCTAATCGCACCGCTCGACGCGCGAATCGCATTCGCCGATACACCGGGCGATGAAACGATTGCCGTTGCGGGTCTTTCGCAACCGTCGGACATCCTGATCGACCGTTGGGGCGTACCGCACATCTTCGCCGTCAACGATAGCGACGCCTTCTTCGTGCAAGGCTTCAACGCCGCGCGTGACCGCATGTTTCAGATCGATCTGTGGCGCAGACGCGGCCTCGGCGAGCTTTCGGAGGTCTTCGGTCCCGCTTATGTGGAACAGGACAAGGCCACGCGGCTCTTTCTTTATCGCGGCGACATGGCGACCGAATGGCAGCGCTATGGTCCCGATGCGAAGCCTGCCGCGACACGCTACGCAGCCGGCGTGAATGCGTATATCGACTGGCTTGCCGCGCATCCGGACCGCATGCCTTATGAGTTTCGCAAGATCGGCTATTGGCCGGCGAAATGGAGCGCCGACGATATCGTGCGTATTCGCAGCCACGGTCTCACGCGAAATCTCACAAGCGAAGTCGCGCGTGCACGCGTGACGTGCAAGAGCTCGCTCGACGCGGACACCGTGCGTTTCGGACTGCAGCCGCAGTGGAAAGCGCAGACGCCCGCGGGCCTCGATCCCTGCCTTCCCGATGATGTCCTCAAAGTCTTTACGCTCGCAACACAAGGCGTGCGCGTGACGAAGGAGTCGATGAAGAGCACGGATGCATCGACGACGATGATCGCCGCAGCCGAGAATCCCGAGGAAGTGACCGAAGGCAGCAACAACTGGGTGATCGCGCCATCGAAGTCGGCGACGGGCCGCGCGATCATGGCGAACGATCCGCATCGTGCTTATGCCGCGCCGAGCCTTCGCTACATTCAGCAGATCAGCACGCCGACGCTCGATATCATCGGCGCGGGCGAACCTTCGGCGCCAGGCATTTCGATCGGGCATAACGGCTCGATCGCTTATGGACTCACGATCTTCAACATCGATCAGGAAGATCTCTATGTATACGAGTTGAATCCGGCGAATTCGCGGCAGTATCGTTATAAGGGCAAGTGGGAGCCGATGCGCGTCGTGCGTGAACAGATCGCCGTGCGTAATGGCGCTCCCGTCACCGCCGATCTGCTTTACACGCGACACGGTCCTGTGATCTATACGGAAGAAGGCAAGCATCGCGCCTTCGCCGTGCGCACGGCGTGGCTGTCGCCCGGCATGTCGCCGTATTTCGATTCGATGCGCTATATGCGCGCGAAGAATTACGCGCAGTTCAAGGCATCGCTTGCGACATGGGGCGCGCCGACTGTGAATCAGCTCTATGCGGACAAGGATGGAAACATCGGCTGGGTGCCGAGCGGCCTCGCGCCGAAACGCCCGAACTGGGACGGCCTCATGCCCGTGCCCGGCGATGGCCGCTATGAATGGGCGGGCTTCTGGCCGCGCGATGCAATGCCTTCGGTCTATAACCCGGCGCAAGCTTATTTCACCACGTCGAATGAAATGAATCTGCCCGCGGGTTATCCGTATGCGGAGCGCAAGCTCGGCTTCGAATGGACCAACGGGTCGCGGCATCAGCGTATCGACGAAGTGTTGAAATCGCTGCCGAGGGTGTCGATCGAAGACTCCGAGCGCTTGCAGAACGATGACGTTTCGATTCCGGCGCGCAGGCTCGTCGCATTGCTCGCGCCGCTTTCGAGCGATGATGAAGACACACGCGCCGCGCTCGTGATGCTCAAGGACTGGGACGCGCACATGAGCGCGAGTTCGCCGCAAGCCGCGCTCGAAGAAGTATGGTTCTCGCGTCATCTCGGACGCACGTTCAAGGAAGCGGTGTTGCCGAAGGACGCGGCGGCGTCGTTCGGCGCACCCGATACCTCGGTGATGCTCGATTCGCTCGAACATCCCGAGACGCGCTTCGGCGATGAGGCGCTGGCCAAACGCGATGCCGTTCTGCTTTCGAGTCTGCGCGATGCCTATGCGGAGATGCGTCAGCTGCAAGGCGCCGATGCAACCCAGTGGCGTTGGGGCAAGCTGCAAACGAACCTCAACGCGCATCCTCTGGCCGATGTCGTCGATGCGGACATGCGTGCGAAGCTGAACGTCGGGCCGATCGGAAAGGGAGGCAGCGCTTACACGCCGAATCAGTCGACCTATCGCGCGAGCGACTTCCGCGAGACGAACGGACCGTCGTTTCGTGTGGTCGTCGATGTCGGCAACTGGGACAACTCGCGTGCGGTGAATCTGCCTGGCGAATCGGGCGATCCGGATAGCCCGCATTATCGGGATCTCGCGCAGATGTGGCTCGACGGGCAGTACTTCCCGTTGCTGTATTCGCGCTCGGCCGTCGAAGCCGCAACGGAGAAACGCGTGCATCTCGTGCCGGACGCGCATTGAGCACGGGCTGCGTGAGCGCCATTGTTGCGGGAGCGGCAAGGCTTCTTCAACGCGAGCGCCGATGATCTTCACGGCGCTTTGCATCACAATTACGATCGCGGTGGACGGGTGCTGGGTGGCGCCTTGCCGGACTCCTCATCCGGTTCGTCCTCCGCGCTTCCTTCCTTTTTCTTCTTATAGAGTCTGATTCGACGCGGGAATAGATCGCTGCGTACCCGGGTTAACCAATCGAAGCCTCTACGCTTGAAACCTAGGTCGAGTGAGTCGAAGCCGCGCAAGGGCCCTGTGCGTTCGATGAGGTCGTGGATCGCGTGCGATCCGGTCAACCTTTTCTGTCGGAGTGAACATCATGAACGCCATCGCCAAAATCGTCGTGTCCGTCGCCGTGGTCGCTGCACCCACGTTCGTTTTCGCGCAGAGCCAGAACGCCCCTCTGACGCGCGAACAAGTCAAGGCCGAGCTTGTTCAGCTCGAACAGGCGGGGTATTCGCCGGCCACGGGCGAGCAAGCCAACTATCCCTCGGATATTCAGGCGGCGGAAGCGAAGGTCGCCGCGCGGCGGAACACGAACGAAGCGAATGAAGCGTACGGCGGCACCCATGCCGGCGGCGCGGCGTCGGGTTCAGGCGCGATGCGCAAGCCGATGTCGATGAAGCATGGTTCGATGTGGATGTCTACGTCGGATTGCGTCGGGCCCGCGAGTTATTGCACGCTGTTTTTCGGAAGCTGAGTCGTCGGGCTGTTGGTGAGCGCGGGGAGTCGGTCGGGACTTCCCGCGTTTGCATGTCTGGCTATTTGTACGTCCAGCGGCGTTTGGCGGGCGCAGAAAAATAATTTGCGAAAGGGGCTTGCGGAGATGTCATCGGCTCTTCATAATCTCGTTTCTCTGCTGCTGATGCAGCGACGCAAGACAGAAGTTGAAGTAAGGCTTGTCTTGCGATGTGCTCTTTAAAAACTAACAGCCGATAAGTGTGGGCGCTTGATGGCGAGTGCGGCTGGTTCTTCGGAATCGGCAATAGCAAAGGTATCAAGAGTCTCACA
>NZ_JARUXK010000004.1:362773-415129 GCF_031451435.1 Caballeronia sp. LZ008
TGCCGCGTCGGCGGCGTCGAGTGTCTCGGGAGCCGCCGCCGCGAGCAAAGCGGCGGCGCAGAGCGTCAACACGGCGACCGACGCGCTCACAAGCGCCAAGGCGAGCGCAAGTTCGCTCTCGAAGAGCGCCGGCGGGTTGCTTTCGAATTGAACGTGTCGGAATGGTCCACCCGGCGGACCAATTCTTACCTCGTCTCACGCATGCGAGTCGCCCGCAAACAGCGCGAGATATCCTTCCGGGTCGACCGGCTTCCCGCCCACACGCACCTCGAAATGCAGATGCGGTCCCGTGGATCGACCCGTCGAGCCCACCTCGGCGATAGTCTCGCGCGGCTCGACCTGCTGTCCGACGCGCACTTCGATCTTCGAAGCGTGAGCGTATCGCGTGATAAAGCCGTTGCCGTGATCGATCTCGACCGTATTGCCATAGCCCGGCATCGGTCCGGCGTGGATCACGCGGCCGCCGGCGGCCGCGAGAATCGGCGTACCTGTCGGGGCGACCAGATCCACGCCCGGGTGGAAACTCAGGTGACGATTGAACGGATCCAGACGGTTCCCGAACGATGAACTCGTTCGTCCGAACGCGAGCGGACGACGCCCCGGAAAGGCTTCCCACGCCGCCTCGTGCTGCGCCGCGTCTTGTTCGAGCGCGCCAAGCGTCGTCGCCAGGCAGTCGAGTTCGTTGCTTCGGTTTCGCGGCTCCGGTCGCGCGTCGGCGGCCTGGCAAGGGCGGGGCGGAAGCTCTGGGCCGCCCGCTGCGTCGCTGGAGGCCGCGCGCACCGAGGCCACTGCGCTGGTCGCCGTGGCGCGCGGCGGTTTTGCGCGCAAGCGTTGATCGAACCCACTGAGCGTGTCCAACTGCGCAGCGAGCCGCTCCACGCGCGCATCGAGCGCGGCGTTCGACGCCTTCAGACGCGCGAGCTCATCGGCGTTGTAAGGGGCTCGGGCGTATCGGACGGCGGCGGGCTCCTGCGCACGCCGCATCTGAACGTCATACCGGCCGAGCGCGAGACCGCCTGCCAGCGCCAGCACCGCCACCGAGCAGGCAGTACCAACGATGGCGCGCAGCGCGCCTCGCCGCATCACGATGTAAAGATCGTTTTTCGAGCGCGAGATGACTGACACCACCCTTATCTCCCTGCAATCAGTGCGAGTTTTGAGATGGTACGAGCGCGCCGGATCTCGGCCTATCGGACGAATCAGAGAAATTTGGGACAAGAGTCGATTCCGCGGCCTGCGCTATATCCGCTCATACATTCTGCCCTATATAAATAATAAAAATGTTTTGCTTTCATAGATGGTTCTTCTCCCTCAACATGAAGTGATCCGAAAAAGCACTGGAGCGAGACATGGAAAGCACCGCGGATTTGAAGCGCTATGAATTGCTGATCAATGGCGAGTTCGTCCCGCCGAGCGGAGGCGACTACTCGACGAACCTCGATCCTTCGAACGAGAATCCGATCGCCCACGTCGCGCAAGGCACATCCGCCGATGTCGACCGCGCGGTGCAGGCGGCGCGCGCCGCGCTCAAGCCGTGGAATGCGATCCGCGCCGCCGAACGCGGCCGAATCCTGATGAAGCTTGCCGATCTCCTGCGCGAAAATCAGGAAGAACTCGCGGCGCTCGAAAGTCTCGATGCCGGCAAGCCGATCTCCGGTGTACAACGCCAGGACGTGCCCGCCGCCATCGATACGCTCGCCTACTATGCCGGCTGGTGCGACAAGATCAACGGCCAGGTCGTGCCCGCACGCCCCGACGCGCTGACCTACACCGTGCGCGAGCCGATCGGCGTCGTCGCGGCGATCGTGCCGTGGAATTTCCCGCTGATGATCGGCATGTGGAAGATCGCGCCCGCGCTCGCGTGCGGCTGCACGCTGATCGTCAAGCCGGCCGAAATCACGCCGCTTTCGGCGCTGATGGTCGGGCGGCTCGCGCTGGAAGCCGGCGTGCCGCCGGGCGTGCTCAACATCGTGACCGGCAAGGGCTCGGTCGTCGGCGATTCCCTCGTCGCGCATCCGGGCGTCGACAAGGTGACGTTCACCGGCTCGCCGTCCGTCGGGCGCGGCATTCTGCAGGGCGCGGCGGGCAACTTCAAGCGCGTCACGCTCGAACTAGGCGGCAAGTCCGCCAACGTGATCTTCGCGGATGCGAACATCGACGGCGCCGTGCGCGCGGCCGCATCGGGCATCTTCTTCAACGCGGGGCAAGTCTGCTCGGCGGGCTCGCGCATTCTCGCGCAGCGCGCCGTCTACGACGAAGTCGTCGAGCGCCTCGCCCAGCGCGCGCAGACGATCAAGCTCGGCGATCCGTCCAAACGCGAAACCAACATGGGCCCGCTCATTTCCGCCAAGCAGATGAAGAGCGTGCTCGACTACGTGGACATCGGCACGGGCGAGGGCGCCTCGCTCGTGACAGGCGGCAAGCGCGCGGGCGAACGCGGCTATTTCGTGGAGCCGACGGTGTTCGCCAACGTCGAGCACGAGATGCGCATCTCGCAGGAAGAGATCTTCGGGCCGGTCGCGAGCGTGATTCCCTTCGACGACGAAGCCGACGCGCTGCGCATCGCCAACGGCACCGCGTACAGTCTCGCAGCGGGCGTCTGGAGCGCGGATATGGGCCGCGTGCATCGCATGGCCGCGGAATTGAAAGCGGGCACGGTCTGGGTCAATACCTACGGTTTCACGGACGTGCGCCTGCCGTGGGGCGGCGGCGGCGACTCGGGCTTCGGCCGCGAACATGGCGACGTCGCCATCGAGAATTTCACCGAGCCGAAGGCGGTCTGGGTGGCGCTGACGCCTTGACGGAATGAACGCCGCGGCCGACCGCGGCGAAAGGGAAACGGGCGGTCCGACTCATCGAACCGCCCGTTTGGATCGGAAAGACCCGTCAGACGCGCGCCGTTTCCTCGTTGCGCGCCCGCCAGAGCCGCGCCCGCTGCGTGCTGTCTTCATATTGGACCGTGTTTTGCCGGCAGGCTTCGATTGTCGAATTCTTGCGCTCGACGATCGCCTGGCAAAGAAACTCGGCGCTGTAGGCCGTCAGCAAATGCGGGGAATGGGTTGCGATGTACTGTGCGATCTTCCCGTAATCGCTATCCGCCGATGCCAGCCCGCGATACGTCTGCACATCCCAGCGGAACATCAGGTCGAGTTCTTCGAAAGCCGTGTTGAACGCGCAGACTTGCGCCTGAAGTTCGCGGTCATCGTCGTGCGTTGCATGGATCATGATCGTCTCCTGTATGGCCGTGGGGCTTGAATGCAGGATAGAAAAGTCGATCCATATACGATAGTTAAAGTTTCTTCGCTTATCTATTCAGAAAGAATTATGCGTTCGGTTTGCCCGTCTTCGCGACGATTTGCGTGATCGCTTCGATCTGCGCTGCGCCTTCTTCGATCAGAAACTGCTTGAACGCAAGCGCCACCGGCGGTAGCCGCTTGTTGTTCCGATGCACGACGAACCAGTTGAGCATCACGGGAAAGCCCTCGATATCGAGCACCGCCAGCTTTCCGACCTGCAATTCCATGCTGATCGTGTGCGCGGACAAGAAGCTCAGGCCCATGCCGGCGATCACCGCCTGCTTGATCGTCTCCGTGCTGGTGATTTCCATCGCGACGTTAAGGTTCGGCAGCCGTCCGCCGAATCCTTCTTCCATCGAATTCCAGGTGTCGGACCCACGCTCGCGCACGATGAACGGTTCGTCGGCGAGCGCTTCGAGCGGCAAGTTCCTCCGTCCGACGAGCGGATGATCGGGCGGCGCGACGATCACGTACGGATGGGGCGCGAATGAGACGTTCACCGTGTCCATATCGCGCGGGGGGCGGACCATCACGGCGAGATCGGTGAGATTGTCGGACAGCTGATGCAGCAGTTCCTCGCGATTGTGTACCGCGAGATTGAGCCGGACATCGGTATTGCGCTGCGTGAACGCGGCGAGCAAGCGGGGGAAAAAGTAATCGCCGGCGCTGATCACCGCGACGTTGAGCGTGCCGCCCGCAATGCCTTTGAGTCGGGCCATCGCATCGTCGGCTTCGCGGAATTGCTCCAGAATCGCGCGGCTGTAGTGAAGCATTTCATTTCCGGCCGGCGTCAGATAGATTTTCTTGCCGAGCTGCTCGAACAGCGGCAGCCCGGCGTGCTCCTCCAGTTGCTTCACCTGCGTCGAAACAGCCGGCTGCGTAAGGTAGAGCTCTTCAGCGGCGCGCGAGAAACTCAGTCGACGGGCGACGGTCTCGAAGATCTTGAGTTGACGCAGGGTGGCGTTGCGCAGCACAGCAATCCCTCATCCATTAACGATCACTAATTTATACAATAATTTTTTCTAACTTTCCTTAATCGTTTTTCTCCCCCACGATGCTTTCACGGCCGCGAAAGTTGTAAGGCGGACGGTTGCGCCAAGAACGAACGGCCACGCCAGACCCCAGGCATCGGCCAGTTTGCCGCAAAGCAACACGAGCACACTCGCAGCATGGAAGCCTGCAAAGGCTGCATAACCCATCCGGACTTTATTGGGAATCGCTTTGAAATGATTCTTCGATCGCCTGAAGCGGATGTTTGCCGGATGTGCGAATCGATCGCCCACCTCAAAACGCGCGACATGCGCAATACCCGTGACCGGCGGCCTCACGCCCATGCCGCCTGGACCGAGCATTTCCCCTGACCGACCGCTCGCCGCCGACGCACCGCGCCGGCTTCTCGCAGCACATCAAGCGCCGTACGAGCGCTAAGACAGATAACGGAGACAGACATGGCAAGCGCAGACACGGTTGTGTCCGGGCAATCGCACGGGCGTCACCACAACAGATGGATCCAGCTCGCAGTCGGCATCGTATGCATGGGGCTGGTCGCCAACCTCCAGTACGCATGGACTCTTTTCGTCGTTCCGATGGATGCGAAGCACCATTGGGGTCAAGCGGCGATTCAAACCGCCTTCACCATCTTCATCGTCACTGAAACGTGGCTCGTGCCCGTCGAGGGCTGGCTCGTCGATAAATTCGGACCGCGTCCGGTCGTGATGGGCGGCGCGCTTTGCGCCGCCATCGGCTGGATGATCGACGCCCACGCCACCACGCTCACGCATCTGTACATCGCCGCCGTGGTCGCAGGTATCGGCGCCGGTTGCGTGTATGGCACCTGCGTCGGCACGGCGCTCAAGTGGTTCCCGGACAAGCGCGGTCTCGCGGCGGGCCTGACCGCTGCTGGCTTCGGCGCGGGCGCGGCTGTCACGGTGATTCCGATCTCGAACATGATCCAGAGCTCAGGCTACGAGCACGCGTTCATGTTCTTCGGCATCCTGCAGGGCGCGTGCATCTTCGTGCTCGCGCTGATGCTCGTGCGGCCGAATCCGCCGAAAGGCATCGTGCCGGCCAAGCGCATCGTGTCGACGAAGATCGACTACACGACAGGACAGATGGTGCGCTCGCCGCTCTTCTGGGTGCTGTATCTGATGTTCGTGTTCGTCGCGGCGGGCGGCGTGATCGCGACCGCGCAGTTCGGGCCGATCGCGAAGGAATACGGCTTCGCCAAGATGCCGGTGAATCTGCTCGGCGTAACGCTGCCGCTGCTCGCGATGACGCTGTCCATCGACAATCTGTGCAACGGCTTCACGCGTCCGCTGTGCGGCTTCATCTCGGACAAGATCGGCCGCGAAAACACGATGTTCATCATCTTTCTCGGTGAAGGCGTCGCGCTGCTCGGGCTGATGGAGTTCGGCCACAATCCGTATCTCTTCATGCTGTTCGCGGCGATGACGTTCCTCTGCTGGGGCGAAATCTTCTCGATCTTCCCGGCGACCTGCGCGGACACCTTCGGCAGCAAGTACGCCGCCGCCAACGCGGGCACGCTCTACACCGCGAAAGGCACGGCGTCGATGCTGGTGCCGCTCGCTTCGGTGCTCGCGTCGATCGGGTCGTGGAACGCGGTGTTCATCACGGCGGCGGTGACGTCGATCGCGGCGGGACTGTGCGCGAAATTCGTTCTCGCGCCGATGCGAAAGCGCTGGATCGAAAACACGCTCACGGAAGAGTCGTCGGCCGAATCGTCGATCAACGCGTCGTTACGGACCGGCTCGATTCAATGAAACAGGGCACGCCGACGTTGAGCGTATCGCTGCATCAACTGAGGCTTTTCGTCACCCTCGCGCGGCATCGCAGCTTCACGCGCGCGGGCGACGATCTCGGCATCACCCAATCGGCGGTGAGCCGCAGCATTCGCGAACTCGAAGATGAAATCGCGCTGCGGCTCTTCGATCGCACGACGCGTCAGGTGGCGCTCACCGAAACCGGACGCAAGCTGCTCGCCCGCATTGCGCCGCTCGTCGAGGAACTGGAAGCGACTCTGCGGCCGCGCGCGCAAGAGGGCGGCGAGCCGGGCGTCGTCAATCTCGCGAGCAGTTGCGCTCTCACGGCGAGCGTTTTGCCCGCGATGCTCGCATCGTGTCGCGAACGTCTGCCGGAAGTCACGATCATCGTGATGGATCGGCCGCAAAACGCCGTGCTGCAACTCGTGCGTTCGGGCGAGGCGGAACTGGGCGTCGCGATCGCGCCCGACAATCTCGACGAACTCGCCGCCGAGCCTCTTTTCGCCGATGGACTTGCTGCCGTCGTCAGCGCGTCACATCGACTGAGCGCGGCGGCGGGCATCGACTGGCAGCAGTTGCGCGGCACGCCGCTTCTCCTGCTCGACGATGACACCGGCAGCCTGGGCGCCATCGAGGCTGCGCTCGCGCTGCACGGCGTCGCGGGCGCGGTGCGCCAGAAATTCACGCAAGCTGCCGCGGTTGCGCGCATGGCGGAAGCCGGCCTCGGCGTCGGTATCCTGCCGATGCACGCGCGCGCTGCCATCGACTGCGCGCAGACGCGCATCATCCCGCTCGTGCCGGACACGTCGCGCACGATCATGCTCGTACGGCGCAAGAGCCGCGCGCTGCGCTCGAGCGCGGCGAACGTCTGGTCACACATCGTCGCATCCTCGTCGCATACTTTCATCTCGGGTCAGGCCGTCGAGGTCTGACCGACTTCTTGCCGCTGAAGGAAGCCCGCCGCGCATCTCGCGCATGCGGGTTTTCGCTCGTCTGCGAGCGCACGATTCGCCTTGTCCTGTCTGCACTCGGAATGTAGTATCTTGTATATCAGACAGATATAAAGCTACAACCCTCAGGAGACGAACCATGAAGATCTGCGTGTACGGCGCCGGAGCGATCGGCGGCTATATGGGCGCGCAACTGGCGCGAGCGGGTGCGGACGTCAGTTTCGTCGCGCGCGGGCCGCATCTCGCGGCGATGCAGGCGAACGGCGTCAAGCTCCGGATCGATGGCGAGGAGCACACCGTCAAGGTGCGCTGCACGAACAATGCCGCCGAACTCGGCCCGCAGGATTACGTGATCGTCGCGCTTAAGGCGCATTCGATTCCGGGCGTCGTCGATCTCATTCCGCCGCTGCTCGGCCCGGAAACCGCGATCGTCACGGCCGTCAACGGTCTGCCTTACTGGTATTTCTACAAACACGGCGGCGAGCTCGAAGGCACGAAACTGCAGAGCGTCGATCCTGGCGGCCGCCAGTGGGACGTGTTCGGTCCGGAACGCGCGATCGGCTGCGTGCTGCTGCCGGCGGCGGAAATCGCGGAGCCGGGCGTCATCGAACATCACTACGGCAAGAAATTTCCCATCGGCGAGCCGAGCGGCGAAATCACGCCGCGTCTGCAGGCGCTGCACGACATGATGGCGAAGGCGGATATGGAAGCGCCGATGCGCGACAACATCCGCGATGAAATCTGGCTGAAGCTCTGGGGCAATCTGTGCTTCAACCCGATCAGCGCGTTGACCGGCGCGACGCTCGACGTGCTCACGAGCGATCCCGGCACGCGCGCGCTCTCGAAGGCGATGATGCTGGAGGCGAAGGCGATCGGCGACAGGATCGGCGTGAATTTCCGCGTCGACGTTGAGCGGCGCATCAACGGCGCGGGCGCGGTCGGCGCGCACAAGACGTCGATGCTGATGGACTGCGAGGCCGGACGCCCGATGGAAATCGATCCGCTGATGACGGTCGTGCAGGAAATCGGCCGCCTCGTGCACGTCGAAACGCCGATGCTCGATGCCGTTCTCGCATTGATCAAGCTGCGCGAAGGCGTGAATCAGGGCACGGCGAAGCCGCTGCCGCTCCCGCAATCTCAAAAAGCCGCCTAAACTGCAGACGAAGGGACCAGCGTTGTTTCTGATATACAAGATGCAAAATACTTGCGTGCTGTTGCGATGCAGCATATACTGAGGGCTCTTGAGTGATTCAACTGGAGCCTGAAATGAGCATCGCCCTGCTGGTTGTTGTCGGATTCGCGCTGGTTGCCGTTGGTGTAGGTGTTACGTTTATGATTGCGTCGGCCGTGCCGCAAAGCATGCTGCAGCGCGCACAGGATCACGGTCGCTTCGCCGGTCTCGCGGCGGATGACCAGAACGGCGGTTCGGGCAAGCGTGTCGACGCTCGCCGTCCGCACTTGGGAAATCAAGCCATCAATGCCATCTGATACTCAATCCGTAGATAGTCCGGAAGTTCGCCCCGATGTACGTCCGCCCGGGCTGACGCTTTCGCTGGAGCCGATCAATGCCACGGTTTCGCTGCGCGATCAGGCGTACGCGAAGCTGCGGCAGGCGATCGCCGAGGCGGACATCTATCGTTCGCGGGAAGAAATCCGTCTCGACGAGAAAGAACTGACCGAAGCGCTCGGCGTGTCCCGCACGCCGATTCGCGAGGCCATGACGCTGCTCGAGCAGGAAGGTTTTCTGCGCACGGTGCCGCGCCGCGGCGTCTATATCTTGCGCAAGACCAAGCGCGAGATCGTCGAGATGATTCACATGTGGGCGGCGCTGGAAAGCATGGCGGCGCGCCTCGCGACGCAGCGCGCGACGGACGAGGAAATCGCCCATCTGCGCCACATGTTCGACAATTTCCGCGACTCGACGCCCGCCGAGCATATCGACGAGTATTCGGAAGCGAATATCGCGTTCCATTCGGCGATCGTGCGGCTGTCGAAGTCGGAAATCATCTTCGACACGATCAAGAACATCTTCGTGCACGTCCGCGCGATCCGTAAGATGACGATCTCGCAGAGCGACCGGGCGTCGCGCTCGATCGTCGATCACATGCGGATCATCGAGGCGCTGGAGAAGCGCGACACGGAGCTGGTCGAGCGGCTCGTGAAGCAGCATTCGCTCGATCTGGCGGCGTTCGTCGAGGCGAATTGCGACTTTCTGGACTGATGACGGATTGAGTTGGAAAGCAAAAAACCGCATGGTGTTCGCCGTGCGGTTTTTTTATTTCGTCGTCGATCGAAACGGTGATGCGCGAAGCGGATAGTCGTCGCTCGGCAGCGCGCCGCGCGTCTCGACGGGCACGAAGCCGGGCGCATGACTCGGAGACGGCGCGACGGCTTGCGATGTCGCGAACGACAGGGCAGTGACCTGGCCGATGCGCAAGGCCACCGCCATCGCAGAGTCGAGGTAGACGAACATGGCGCGGAAAAAAGGCGCAAGTCTATCGATGCTGCCCTTTCTCAGCAATAGCGCGCCCTTGCTCGGCCCGCGCCGGTTGCCCGCGTGACTAACGCATCGCGTGCAGCATCGTTTCGCCGAGCGCGGCCGGCGAATCGGCGACGTGAATGCCCGCCGATTTCATCGCGTCGATCTTCGCGCTGGCCGTGCCCGATCCGCCCGAGATGATCGCGCCCGCGTGACCCATGCGGCGTCCCGGCGGCGCGGTCGTTCCGGCGATGAAACCGACCACTGGCTTCGTCGTCTTCGCGTCCTTGAGAAACTGCGCGGCTTCTTCCTCCGCCGATCCGCCGATCTCGCCGATCATGATGATGCCCTCGGTCGCATCGTCCTCCAGAAAGAGCGACAGGCAATCGATGAAGTTCGTCCCGTTCACCGGATCGCCGCCGATACCGATGCACGTCGTCTGCCCGAGGCCGGCCGCGGTCGTCTGCGCGACGGCCTCATAGGTCAGCGTGCCCGAACGCGATACGACGCCGATCTTCCCCGGCCGGTGAATATGCCCCGGCATGATGCCGATCTTGCACTGCCCCGGCGTGATGACGCCCGGACAGTTCGGCCCGACGAGCCGGCTCGACGAACCGCTCAACGCGCGCTTCACGCGCAGCATGTCGAGCACCGGAATGCCTTCCGTGATGCAGACGATGAACGGCACCTGCGCGTCGATGGCTTCGAGAATCGCATCGGCGGCGAAGGGCGGCGGCACATAGATGACGGAGGCGTCGGCGCCCGTTTTCGCGACGGCATCGGCGACGGTGTCGAACACGGGCAAGTCCAGATGCGTCGTGCCGCCTTTGCCCGGCGTCACGCCGCCGACCATGCGCGTGCCGTACGCGATCGCCTGTTCGGAGTGAAACGTGCCTTGCGCGCCGGTGAAGCCCTGGCAGATGACCTTCGTATCTTTATTGATGAGAACGCTCATTGGGCCACTCCTTGAGCGACGGCGCTGACGATCTTGTCGGCGGCATCGGCGAGATTTTCGGCGGGGATGATGGTGAGACCGGACGTGCGCAGAATCTCGCGGCCCGCATCGACATTCGTGCCTGCGAGGCGCACGACGAGCGGCACGCTCAGATCGATCTCGCGCGCGGCCGCGACGACGCCTTGCGCGATCACGTCGCAGCGCATGATGCCGCCGAAGATGTTGACGAGAATGCCCTGCACCTTCGGGTCGCGCAGGATCAGCTTGAACGCGGTCGCGACGCGCTCCTGGGTCGCGCCGCCGCCGACGTCGAGAAAGTTCGCCGGCTCGCCGCCGTAGAGCTTGATGATGTCCATCGTGGCCATCGCGAGGCCCGCGCCGTTCACCATGCAGCCGATATTGCCGTCGAGCTTGACGTAGTTCAGACCGTGCTTCGCCGCTTCGATTTCGGCGGGATCTTCCTCGTCCTCGTCGCGCAGTTTCTCGATGTCGGGATGGCGATACAGCGCGTTGTCGTCGAAATTGAGCTTCGCGTCGAGCGCCATCACGTCGCCGGAGCCGGTCACGACGAGCGGATTCACTTCCACGATCGACGCATCCAGATCGACGAACGCCTGATACAGCGCCGTGATGAACTTCGACGCAGCCTTGATCTGATTGCCGGTGAGCCCGAGTCCGAACGCGATCTGGCGCGTGTGAAAGGGCTGAAGCCCGGTCGCCGGATCGATCGCGACCTTGAGAATTTTTTCCGGCGTGCGATGCGCGACTTCCTCGATCTCCATGCCGCCTTCCGTCGACGCCATGATCGTGATGCGCGAGTTGGCGCGATCGACCAGCATGCCGAGATACAGCTCGCGCGCGATATCGCAGCCTTCTTCGACGTAGAGCCGCTTCACTTCCTTGCCCGCCGGCCCCGTCTGCATGGTCACGAGCACGGACGCGAGCATCTTCTGCGCGTTCTCGCGCACTTCGTCGACCGACTTCACCACGCGCACGCCGCCTTTTCCGTCCGGATCGTTGGCGAAGCGCCCGGCGCCGCGGCCGCCCGCGTGAATCTGCGACTTCACGACCCAGACGGGTCCGGGCAGCGCGCGCGCCGCATCGGCGGCCTCCGTCGCGGAAAAGGCGACGCGGCCCTCCGGAACCGCGACGCCGTACTTTCGCAGCAGCGCCTTCGCCTGATATTCGTGGATGTTCATCTCGTCTCCTGATGTCCTCTGATGGGAATGAGCGAGCCGAGCAACAGCATCGTCGGCGCGCTGAAATACTGTATATCAGATTTCACGGCGCGCAAAAACTTTCGTTTGCGGGCTTTTGCAGCGTTAAACCAGTGCTTAACGGGCCGAGGCGGACGACGGTAATTGATGCACTGCAGAATTAAAAATCGGTCGAGCGTTGCTCACAGCGGCGTCCAAGGGATCGTGCGCTGCATCACAGGGTTTTCATCGACCGACGGACGGTTGACTAATACTGTGTGTGGAATATTGTATATCACAGGAGGCGGGTCGCTTTGCGGTCCGACGGTCTACGCGCTCCGGGCACGACGGCGCGGGACGATGTACAAATAATTGTGAATCTATAAACGTCGAAAGAGAGTGGGAGACAAAGCCATGACGGTGAACACATCTGGCAAGGCGCTGGACGGCGTGCGAATCCTGGACTTCACGCACGTTCAGTCGGGACCGACCTGCACGCAGTTGCTCGCGTGGTTCGGCGCCGACGTCATCAAGGTCGAGCGCGCGGGTTCGGGCGACATCACGCGGGAGCAGTTGCGCGATATCCCCGACGCCGACAGCCTCTACTTCACGATGCTCAACCACAACAAGCGCTCGATCACCATCGACACGAAGAATCCGGAAGGCAAGAAGGTGCTCGAGACGCTCGTGAAGAAGTGCGACGTGCTCGTCGAGAACTTCGCCCCGGGCGCGCTCGATCGCATGGGCTTCACGTGGGAGCGCATCCAGGAACTGAATCCACGGATGATCGTCGCGTCGGTGAAGGGCTTCGGCCCGGGACCGTACGAAGATTGCAAGGTGTATGAGAACGTCGCGCAGTGCGCGGGCGGCGCGGCGTCGACGACCGGTTTCGAAGACGGTCCGCCGACCGTCACCGGCGCGCAGATCGGCGATTCGGGCACGGGCCTGCATCTGGCGCTCGGCATCGTCACGGCGCTGTATCAGCGCAACACGAGCGGACGTGGCCAGAAAGTGCTCGCCGCGATGCAGGATGGCGTGCTCAATCTCTGCCGCGTGAAATTGCGCGACCAGCAGCGCCTCGAACGCACTGGCGTGATGAAGGAGTACCCGCAATATCCGAACGGCACGTTCGGCGAAGCCGTGCCGCGCGCGGGCAACGCATCGGGCGGCGGCCAGCCGGGCTGGATTCTCAAGTGCAAGGGCTGGGAGACCGATCCGAACGCGTACATCTACTTCATCACGCAGGCGCCGGTCTGGGGCGAAATCTGCAAGGTGATCGGCAAGGAGGAATGGATCGATCATCCGGATTACAAGACGCCGAACGCGCGCCTGCCGCATCTGAAACAGATTTTCGAGGAAATCGAGCGCTGGACGATGTCGAAGACCAAGTTCCAGGCGATGGAAATCCTCAACAAGCACGACATTCCGTGCGGCCCGATCCTGTCGATGAAGGAAATCGCCGAAGAGCCGTCGCTGCGAAAGACGGGAACGGTCGTCGAAGTCGATCATCCGGTGCGCGGGAAGTATCTGACGGTCGGCAATCCGATCAAATTGTCCGACAGTCCGACCGAAGTCGTGCGCTCGCCGCTGCTCGGCGAACACACCGACGAAGTCATGGCCGAACTCGGCTACACGCCGGATCAGGTCGCCACGCTGAAGAGCCTCGGCGCGATCTGAGCACATTGCCTTGCACTGACGTCCGCCTTCGAAAGAGGGCGGCGCAGGCCCCTGCACGCCCCTATAACGGAGACGCACCAAATGAACAGCACGGTTGCCCAGGACCGCGGCGAAGCAGCCAATTCATCCACGCACGCGGCGGCGGTCGTTCCGCTCCACGCGCCCGACGCGAAACGCCGCGTCGCGGAAGTGTTCGCCCGAGTGAAAGCGGAAGGCCGCACGTCGCTGACCGCGCCGGAAGGCAAACTCGTCTGCGATGCATACGGCATCGCGGTGCCGCAGGAAGGCGTCGCGAAATCGGCGGACGATGCCGCGAAGCTCGCGTCGTTCATCGGCTTTCCGGTGGTGCTGAAGATCGTTTCGCCGGAAATCCTGCACAAGACCGAAGCGGGCGGCGTGCTCGTCAACCTGAAGAATGAAGCCGATGTGCGTGCCGGTTTCGACACGATCATCTCGAACGCGAAGAAGTACGACCCGAAGGCGACGCTTGTCGGCGTGCAGGTTCAGCAGATGGTCGGCGCGGGGCAGGAAGTCATCATCGGCGCGGTGACGGACCCGTCGTTCGGCAATCTGATCGCGTTCGGTCTCGGCGGCGTGCTCGTCGAAGTGCTGAAGGACGTGACGTTCCGGCTCGCGCCCGTCACGCGCGAAGAAGCCGCATCGATGCTCGACGGCATTCAGGCCGCAGAAGTGCTGCGCGGCGTGCGCGGCGCCGAACCGGTACATCGCGAGGCGCTGATTACCCTGATCGAGCGCGTGTCGCGTCTCGTCGACGATTTCCCGCAAATCGCCGAGATGGACCTGAATCCGGTGTTCGCGAGCCCGAACGGCGCGGTCGCGGCGGACGTGCGCATCGTGATGGATTTCGCGCCCGCCGAACCGCGCTATCGGCCGACGCAAGAGCAGATCGTCGCGCAGATGAACCGCATCATGAAGCCGGATGCGGTCGCGGTGATCGGCGCGTCGAACGAGGACGGCAAGATCGGCAATTCGGTGATGAAGAACCTCATCAACGGCGGCTATCAGGGCACGATCTATCCGATTCACCCGAAAGCCGACGAGATCATGGGCCGCAAGGCGTACAAGAGCGTGAAGGACGTGCCCGGCGTGATCGATGTCGCCGTGTTCGCGATTCCCGCGAAGTTCGTGGCTCAGGCGCTCGTCGAAGTCGGCGAGAAGAAGATTCCGGGCGCGGTGCTGATTCCGTCGGGCTTCGCGGAAACGGGCAATCACGAAGGTCAGGAAGAGATCGTCAAAATCGCGCGGCAATACGACATCCGCATGATGGGCCCGAACATCTACGGCTTCTACTACACGCCGAAGAATCTTTGCGCGACGTTCTGCACGCCGTACGACGTGAAAGGCAAGGCGGCGCTGTCGTCGCAGTCGGGCGGCATCGGCATGGCCATCATCGGGTTCTCGCGTTCGGCGAAGATGGGCGTTTCCGCGATCGTCGGTCTCGGCAACAAGAGCGATATCGACGAAGACGATCTGCTCACGTTCTTCGAGCAGGACGACAACACCGAAATCATCGCGCAGCATTGCGAGGATCTGAAGGACGGCCGTGCGTTCGCCGAAGCCGCAAAGCGCGTGTCGAAGAAGAAGCCGGTCGTCGTGCTGAAAGCGGGGCGCACGAGCCTCGGCGCGCGCGCGGCCAGCTCGCATACGGGCGCGCTCGCGGGCAACGACAAGATCTACGAAGACGTCTTCGAGCAATGCGGCGTGATCCGCGCGCGGTCGCTGCGCGATCTGCTCGAGTTCGCGCGCGGCATTCCGAAGCTGCCGACGCCCAAAGGCGAGAACACGGTCATCATCACGGGCGCGGGCGGCTCGGGCGTGCTCTTGTCGGACGCATGCGTCGACAACGGCCTCTCGCTGATGGCGATGCCCGACGATCTCGATGCCGCGTTCCGCAAGTTCATCCCGCCGTTCGGCGCGGCCGGAAATCCCGTCGACATCACCGGGGGCGAGCCGCCGTCGACGTACAAGAACACGATCCGCCTCGGGCTCGAGGACGATCGCATCCATTCGATCATCCTCGGCTACTGGCACACGATCATCACGCCGCCGATGGTCTTCGCGAAACTCGTCATCGAAGTGAAGGAGGAGATGAAGGCGCTCGGCATCGAGAAGCCGATCGTGGCGTCGCTCGCGGGCGACGTGCAAGTGGAAGAAGCCGCGGAATACCTGTACGAGCATGGCGTGCCGGCCTACGCTTATTCGACGGAACTGCCCGTTGCCGTGCTCGGCGCGAAGTACAAGTGGGCGCGCGGCGCAGGTTTGATCTGAGGTTTGGAGGAGGGGACAGGGGCGCGGACCACGTATGTCCGCGCCCTTTATAAGGGAGACACACTTGACACACTGGATTCGTTTTCGCGATGCCGGCGGCAGCATCGGTTTCGGTACGCTCGATCAGCATTCTGGCCGCGTCGTGCAGCACGACGGCGCGATGTTCGACAGTCCGCGCCCGACCGACATGTCGTTCGCCGTCGACGACCTGACGCTGCTCGCGCCCTGTCAGCCGAGCAAGGTCATCGCGCTGTGGAACAACTATTACGCGCTGTCGCAGAAGCTCGACAAGGCGCCGCCGCAGCATCCGCTCTTTCTCATCAAGCCGCCGATGTCGGTGATCGGGCCGGGCGAGTCGATCCGCCGGCCGAAGAGCTATCACGGCAAGATCGCGTACGAGGGCGAACTCGGCATCGTGATCGGCAAGACGGTGAGCGGGGCGTCCGTGGAGGAAGCCGAAAGCGCGATCTTCGGCTATACGTGCGTGAACGACGTCACCGCGATCGAGCTGCTGCAGGAAGATCCCAACTTCGCGCAATGGTGCCGCTCGAAGGGCTTCGACACGTTCACCTGCCTCGGGCCGGCGATCGTCACGACGGGCAACGGCTTCGACTGGCGCACGGCCAGCGTCGTCACGACACTCGAAGGCGTCGAGCGCCAGAACTATCCGCTCGACGACATGATTTTCTCGCCCGCCGAGCAAGTGAGCATGCTGTCGCAAGACATGACGCTCGTTCCCGGCGACGTGATCGCGTGCGGCACGTCTATCGGCGTCGGCTCGATCAAGGACGGCGCGCGCGTGGATGTGTCGATCGCCGGAATCGGCACGCTGTCGAACGTGCTCGAAGCATGATCGCGGATGGACTCGCGGGCGCGCTCTGCGTGCTCGCGGCGCTGTCGGCGGGTTCGTCGATGCGTGCGTCGCGCGGAAGGCGGGAAACGGGCGCGCTCCTTGCCGCCGCGTGCTTCGCGAGCGGCGCATCGGGCGGAACCGCGCTCGTGCTTGCGCTGGTCGCGGGATTCATCGGGTATCGATCCGCGCGTGCGACGCCGGGTGTATCGGCGCAATCGCTCTTCGCGACGATGGCGTTCGTCGCGTGGGCGCTGCCGGGCCCGGACAGCGCATATGCGGTGCTGGCGGGCGGCGCGCTGGCGGCATTGGCTTGCGTCGTCGTTCGCCGGCACACGAACGGAGCAAGCGCGAACCTTCAATCGATGCATCTCGCCTGCGCAGGCGCATGCGCGGCGTTCGCCTATGTGCTCGGCGTTCAGTCGGACGTGATTTCCGTTATCGCGATGCTCGCGCTCATCGGCGCGCACTTGTCGCTCGCGATGGGCGGCAACGCGGCCGCGCCGGTCGCATACGCGATGAGAGCGGCGGCGGCTGGCGGACTTGCGCTCGCGGCAGCGATCGGCGGTTCGCATGGCGCGCTCGTCGTGGCGGCAGTCGCGATCGCCGTCGGCTGCACGCGGTCGGCGACGCTCGTCGGCATCGTGCGCGAGACGCCATGAAACGACAAAGCCGGCGCAACCTTCGCGCCGGCTTTGCATCGCGATGCCCGAGACACATCAGCGATCGCGATTCCACAACGCGCCGAGCACGAAGCCGACGGCCGCCGCGATCAGCACGCCCTGAATCGGCTGGCTCGCGACCGCGAGACGCACGTTGTCGACGGTCTGACCATAACTTTGCTGCAAGTTGCCGTAAGCCTGCCGCACCTTGCCTTCGGCTTGCGTGCCTTCATCGCCCGTCAGTGCGCCGACTGCGTCCTGCACTTTGCCGACGACCTTCTGTGCCGCGCCTTCCACTTGATCCTGCACCATGGTGCCTCCCTTCGGTTGAGCGGTTTCTCGTAAATCCGGATTCGCCGGAACGCTCATCAGCAGCACGCAGCGTGCCCGGGCCAATTCAGGCCGAACCGATCAGTCCCTTCACGGCGTCGATCAAATCGTCGATAGAAAGCGGCTTGCGGCGAAACTGCGCATGCGGATGCTCGAGCGCCGGCGCATGCGCTGCCGCGCTCATGAGGATCACCGGCACGCGTGCGAGGGCGTCGCTCGCGGCCAGTTGACGGATCAGTTCGACGCCGTCCATGTGCGGCATCATCCAGTCGGTGATGACGAGCGCGGGCGGATTCGAGCGCGCCGCGTCGAGCGCGGTCCGTCCGTTGGACGCGGTCGAAACTTCGTAGCCCTCCATTTCGAGCACGAGGCGCCACGTGGTCAGAATGTCGAATTCATCGTCGACGACGAGGATCTTCTTCATGCGCGCGCGCCGGGGTCCGACACAGACAGCGCGGGCGCGGCGATCGACGGGTGTCCGGACAAGATACCCGTCGAGCCAATGAAGCCTTCGCTGATATGCAGGCCGCGCGAGTCGATCGTGAGACGGCGGATCGCCGAATCGTGCGGGCCTTCGCGCTGCTTGACGATCGACACCATGCGATACAGCGAGGAATTCGCCTCGACATAACGCATGAGCACGATGTTCTCGGTCATCGCGGACGCGCGCAACGTCGTGGGCTGCACCGAATCGCCGTAGAGCGGCATTTCCTCGGTGAGCAGCGTCGTCACGCCCGCGTCGCGCAGACGGTGCGTGAGCGCGTTGAGGAAGAGGCCGAAACGCTCCGTGCGGTTCGCGGACTGAAAAAAGCCGTCGATGCCGTCGACCACGAGCCGCGACGCATTCGTGTTCCGCACCGCGGTCATCAGTTCGACGGCGAGCTCGTCGATCGCGAGTTCGACAGCCGGATGCCAGCGGATCGCGAGACGTCCGTCCTGCACGGCCGGCGCGAGATCGATGCCGACCGACAACGCTTTGGCGAGAAGCCGCTCGGGCGATTCGTAGAGGCCGAAGTAGACGCAGCGCTCGCCGCGTTCGACGCCCGCCTGCAGGAACTTGAGCGACAGCAGCGTCTTGCCGATGCCCGATGGCCCGACGAGCGTCGTCGTCGAGCCGCGCACGATGCCGCCGCCGAGCATCTGGTCGAAATCGGGAAAGCCGAAGCTCAACTTGTTCTTGAAGTCCGGCGCGCCGTCATCGTTCGCGGGCGACGCCTCGATGCGCGGAAAGGTCACGAGACCGTTCTCCGTCATCTTGAAGAAGTGCTTGCCGAGCAGATGATCGCGGGCGCGCAGCTTGTGGACTTCGATTTCGCGGGCACGCCGCATGCCGGTGTTGTAGCGGTTCAGTTCGATGAGCCCGTCGACGAGCGTGTGCTCCGGATGCGGCTCGTTGCCCGAAAGCGGCGCGAGGATCAGCGTCGTGCAGCGCGCGGCGCTCACGAACGCCGAAAGCTCGTGGATGAACTGCGAGAGTTCGAGTTCCGTCGAGCTGAATTCGCGCGCGCTGCGAAAGCCGTCGATGACCATGAAACGCGGCCGGCTCGTCTTGATCGTCGCTGCGATCAGCGCGAGAAAGCCGGACAGGCCGTCGCGCATCAGTTCGTGATAACCGGAGACGAAGAGCATCCGGTCGGAGATGGCGTCGGCGTCGTAGAACGACAGTCCGCGAAGATGAGACAAAAGCTTGGTGTGCGATTCGGCGATCAGCGTGATGTACAGGACCATGTCGCCCTGCGCGACGCGATGAAAGCCGATCTGCGATGAAAGAATCGTCTTGCCCGCGCCCGCCATGCCTTCGATCAGATACAGGCCGCCCTCGACGAACCCGCCGCCCAGGATGTCATCCAGGCCCGCGACGCCCGTCGTCACGTTGCCGTCGTTGGCAGCGTGTTGCCGGGGTTGAGCGGTGGAGTGCTTGTCGTCTTGGTTCATGGGATTTTCTTTTTTACTCGGCGTACCGGCTTTTTTGAGAAGGCGAATTATGGCTGACTATTGGCAAGCCGTGCTGGAAGCCATACCGCTCATGCCCGCCGTCGCGCCTTTGCGTGCGCGGTTTTGGGCGGCCACGCGCCTTTGCGTCGTCGCTGCGGCCTTTTGAAGCGAGCCCGCCGGGGCCGCGCGCGGGCGAATGCATCATGCACGCATTTTCTGCGCCCGAGCGTTTTGCGGATGGGAGCGATTGCCCGCCAACAGGAATTCTTTGAGAACTGTCTCATGGGCACTCGGAGCAGCGGGTGATGAAATGACGAACGTCTTACAGGGGCGCCGTGTTTTCTCCCGCCGCTTCACTCCGGCGCTCGCGCGCCTTCATTGCCTTCATCTCGCCATGCACCGTTCGCACTCGATTCCGGGCGCTCTTGCGCTCGCCGCCAGCTTTTTTGTTCTTTTTGCCGCGACAGCTTCGGCCGCCGCGCCGCACGCCACCGAAAGCCTGCCCGACGCGCGCATTCTCTCGGCCGCGCCTTTCGTTTTCCACGGCGACCGCCATATTTTTTCGCGCATGTCCGTGGAGCCGTCCGATTCGCGCATCTTCATGCCGGTCGAAACGATCCGCAACCTGAGCGAGCCGCGTTTGTCGCAAGTAAGTTTCAAGCGCACATCGACCATTTAAAGACGCACGGATTAACGGCGTTCGAATGAAGTATTGAGTCGTCTGGAATCGATTGCCTTGCCGCGCCATAATTCTTTCCGGGCGACGCGCGTTGCCATTACGGAAAATCGCAATGAAGCGCTGGGTAATTGCGGAAATCGTGCTGATTGCCGCCGGTTTGTCCGGTCCGTTGGCGCGGGCCGCTGATTCATCGCCGATGAGGCCCGAAGCGGCTATTGCGAGCAATGGCGATGTCGCGGAACTCGAGAATCTGCTTGCCGCCGGGAAAATCACGGCGTTACGCAGGACGTTGAATGGCAGTTATGGCGCGAGTCTCTCGTATTATCCCGACGAGATGATTTATTACGCCGCGCTGTTTCAGCAAAGCAATATCTGGCGCGTGTTCAAAACGCAAAATGACGCGCGGGCCGAAACGGTCTATGCGGATTTCGCCAAGACGTCGAACACGCTCGCCGATGCGGAAATAAAGCGCATCAAGCTCGAAGCGGAGAAGGCATATGCGGACCGGCAGATCGCCGCCCAGCAGGCGCGCGCGAACCGGCTGCAAGCCGATCTCGATATTGCACGCGCGCAGCAAAATCAGGTGACGAGTTATCAAGTGGAGCAGCAGAATGCGATCCGCGAACTTCGCACGGAGCAGGCAGCGGCGCAGGCGCAACTTCGCGCGCTGCAGATCCGCGTGCAGGAGCTTCAGAAGCAATCCGACGGCGACCTTCCGGTCCCGTCCAAATAGGGCTTGCGATACGAGTGCCGCCGGCCTTGTATTTGGGAGTTGTCCGCTTAAATCGCACGAATTGTCACGCTACAATCGCGCAGCTTTCGGATTGCTTATCGAACGTTTGGCGCACCCGAAATCGATCCATCATTTTTCACGTCACCTTTGGGTTGTTCCCCGGCCCGGAATCGAGGTGCGCGCTCAGCGGCTCGCACTTTGAAATTGACTTGCATGACCACCAAGATGCTCACGAAAACCCTTGCTGTTAGTCTTATCGCCGCTGCCGTACTTGCGGGCTGTTCGTCCACGTCGGGACCGGCCTTCAATATCAGCGAAATTCAAACGTCGGATGGCCAGAAGGCTTTTCGCGCCGAATGCTACGGTCTGTTCGAAAACGGCAGCGCCTGCATGACCGCGGCTCAAAAGATGTGCGGCGATCAAAAGGTGAACGTGCTTCAGACGCTCGCCGGAACGAAGACGCCGAGCGATCCGCGCAACGTAATCTTCAACTGCGTGACGCCGCCTCAGCCGGTCGTTGCAACGCCGGAACCGGCGCCAGCGAAGGCCCCGGCTGTCGTGCCGCGCAAGATTTCGCTCGACGAAAAGACGAACTTCGCCTTCGACAGCGCCGCGTTGACGCCGAAGGCCAGGAGCATTCTGGATAAGCTCGTCGCCGACTCGAAGGGTGCGAATTTCGCGTCCGTCACGGTCGAGGGCTACACGGATTCGATGGGCCCGGATGCCTACAACCTCGGTCGGTCCCAGCGTCGCGCGCAGGCCGTGCTCGACTACCTGAAGGGACATGGCCTGAGCGCCGAGAACTTCGCGATGAAGGGTTTCGGCAAGGCCAATCCGATTGCGTCGAACGCAACGAGCGTCGGGCGTGCGGAAAATCGTCGTGTGGAAGTGATGCTTACGCCGTAATTCATCATCGGA
The DNA here is from genome assembly GCF_031451435.1 of Caballeronia sp. LZ008. Lineage (NCBI taxonomy): Bacteria > Pseudomonadati > Pseudomonadota > Betaproteobacteria > Burkholderiales > Burkholderiaceae > Caballeronia > Caballeronia sp. LZ008. The sequence goes on from NZ_JARUXK010000004.1 coordinate 384,503, forward strand.
CGATGTCGAAAAAACCCCCGCGAACCGATGGTTCGCGGGGGTTTTTGTTTTGTCGCCGACTGTGCGCTGCTTCAGAAGAGCGCGAGTTGTTCGCGCCCCGGACCGCCCTCCAGCGTGAGCAAATGGCGTTTGCGTTCGACGCCGCCCGCATAGCCGGTCAATTCCCCGTCGACGCCGATCACGCGATGACACGGCACGATGATCGCGACCGGATTGCGTCCGTTCGCGCCGCCGACGGCCCGCGATGCGCCCGCGGGCAAGCCGAGCCGGCGCGCGAGATCGCTGTACGTCCACGCGTCGCCGAAAGGGATCTGGCAAAGCGCGTCCCAGACTTGTCGCTGAAAGGGTGTTCCGCGAAACTGCACCGCAATCGAAAACTTCCGACGCGTACCCGCGAAGTATTCGCCGACCTGCTCGCGCGCATCGGCAATCACGCGGGATCTCGGCGCTGTCTCCGACAGCGTCGGCGCGTGCAGACCATCGGGAAAATACTTCTGTCCGATGAAGAAGAGACCCGTCAGACATTCGTCTTCGGCGCGATACAAAATGTGCCCGAGCGGGCTCGGGCCGACATGGCATTCGATCACTTCGATTCTCCGCGCGGCTGTCTTCGGCGACGGCCGCTTCAGATGAACGGATTATCGGCGGTGCCTGACGGCGCATCCGGCTCGTCGGGCAGCTTCGCGGGCAGCGACGCATCGCTTTGCAACGCTTCGACGATCGCACCGATCGCCTTCTGAAGCGCCAGCGCGTTCGCGAGTCCGGCCTTGTCGCGGGCGATCGTCAAATTGCCGCTGATCGTGAGGCGCTTCACGCCGTTCTCGATGTTGATCGCGTCGCCCGCGATGTTCATCACATCCGTATCGTTTGCAAATGGCTTAAACACCGCGCAATCCTCCAATTCGCTTGTCCTTCAGTCCGTCCGGGATGCCGGGAAACGCGAGTCCGCTCATCGCTTCCAGTTCGTGCACGGTTTTCATCGTGTACGTGTTCGTCGGCGTATTTTCGATCACGACCGCGAACGCGATCTGACGCTGCGGCAAATAGACTACTTTATACAGTTGCGTGGGCACGAACACGCGCGATTCGCCGATCGTCTGCAACTGACGTCCCGAGAAGAGCGGCCCGGTGACGACATACGCTTCGCCCGATTCCTCCGTGAGCCTGCGCACCGCTTGCTCGATGCGCGACCAGATGCGCCGGTTGTTCGACGGATCCTGCGGGACGATGTTCGCGAGCGAGAACGATTCGGCCATGCCTTTCTTGCTTGCGCGATCGCCCGCGGGACTCATGTGGCCGCGGTCGTAACCGCTCCTCTTGTAGTCGGACAGTTGCGCGGCCTCGTCGGGCGGCAGACGTTTGTCGACGAAGAAGCGATTCGTGCGCGTGTTGTTCTTCGCCTGGTCGACACTGCTCGCGGTCAGATGTTCCGCCGACCACAGCGGCCCTTTCGTGATGCCGGAGTGCAGCAGCGCGAAGTCGGAATAGCAGACTTCCTGCGTCGACGCGCGCATCTTCGAATTGACGACGACCGGCGCGCGGCCGTTCGGGCTGAACTGCGGACAGTCGCTCGCGGATGCGCTGATGCACGCGAATGCGAGGAGCGCGGCGGCGAATGCCTTGATGCGGAATTGCATGCTTGGAATGATCCTGACGACGATCGGGGTCGCAAAGTATAAGCGCTGAATACAGCATACGGGCGCGTGCGAAATTCAGCCGCGCTAGAATGCGTCGGCCGACGTCATCTTCAGATCAAAAAATGAAACCAGCGCGCAGCAAGCCGTCCGTCGTTCGATCCTTGATGTTGTGTCTCGCGATGTCCTTCGCTTTACAAGCACATGCCGACGAAGCCACGCAAGCGGCCGGCAATGACGGCCCCGCATACGGCCCCGAGTTGCAGGGCTTCGACTATCCGTATCCGGACGCGCGCTTCGCGCTTACGTCGCAGCGCCAGGTCGTGCGCATGGCGTATATGGATGTGCATCCGGCGCATCCGAATGGACGCACCGCGGTACTTCTGCACGGCAAGAATTTTTGTTCGGCGACGTGGAAGCAGACGATCCAGACCTTGAGCGATGCGGGCTATCGCGTGATCGCGCCGGATCAGATCGGCTTCTGCAAATCGACGAAGCCCGCGCGCTATCAATACAGTTTCCAGCAACTTGCCCGCAACACGCATGCGCTGCTGACCGCGCTCGGCGTGTCGAAGGCGACGCTCATCGCGCATTCGACGGGCGGCATGCTCGCGGTGCGCTACGCGCTCATGTATCCGCGCGAGACGGAGCAGCTCGTGCTGGTGAATCCGATCGGGCTCGAAGACTGGAAGGCGAAGGGCGTGCCGTCGATTTCCATCGACGACTGGTATGCGCGCGAGCTCAAGACGAGCGCCGACGGCATCCGCCGCTATGAGACGAGCACGTACTACTCGGGCCAGTGGCGCGACGACTACGAACCGTGGGTGCAGATGCTGGCGGGCATGTATCGCGGACCGGGCAAGGACATCGTCGCGTGGAACTCGGCGTTGCTGTACGACATGATTTACACGCAGCCCGTCGTCTACGAATTCGATCAGTTGAAGACGCCGACGCTATTGCTTATCGGCGACAAGGATACGACCGCGATCGGCAAGGACTTCGCGCCGCCCGAGATTCGGCCGATGCTCGGGCGATATCCGGATCTCGCGAAGCTGGCGAAGGAGCGTATCGAAGGCGCGAAACTCGTCGAGTTTCCGGAGCTCGGGCACGCGCCGCAGATGCAGGATCCGGCCGCGTTTCATAAGGCGCTGCTGGAGGGGCTGGCGGGGCAATAGCTTCGATTCGCTCGCAAAGTTTCGTTGGCTGTTCAGCATTGCGATTTCGCTCAACGTGACCATGATCGTGCCACGCCGACGCAGGGCGGCCATTATCTGGCGCACGTTATTGCAGGTCTTCTCTTGTCGATGCTGACTGTGCCGACCTCCAAGAAAATCGTTGGACGAAGCGAGGGCAGACTTGCCATCCGCGCAGAAACCCGACGCACCATACCTCACCTTCCCAAAGTCGCACACGAAGCCCGCTCGATCGCCGGCACCTGAATCGCCAACGTAATACCATTCGCCGCTAAACCAGAAGACGATGGAAAAGCCCGCCGCGCCGATTGCCGACCAGAACATCGTCACCTTCACGGCCTGACGGAACGCGTACCGGTCGCGCGCGCCCGCCGCCGCGCCGACGAGCGCTTCGGCCGCGTGCGCGAAGCCGTCGAGACCGAAGGACATGAAGGTCTGGAAGTTCAGCAGGACGGCGTTCGCGGCGAGGATCGCATCCCCCTGACGCGCGCCGAGATGGGCGAACCAGCCATACGAACCGAGCAGGCAGATCGTGCGGATGAAGATGTCGCGGTTGATCGCGACGACCCGCCTCAACGCGTGGGCGTCGAAGAGCGAGCGCGGGACGAGCGGCGCGAGACCGCGCGGACGCAGATGCCAAAGAATCGCGAGTCCGAGCGCAAAGCCGCAGAAATCCGCGAACGCCGTTGCCGCGCCGATGCCCGCGATGCCCCAATCGAAGCGATACACGAAAAGCAGCACCGCGACGATGTTCACCAGATTGATGAAGATCTGCGTGACGAGCGCGAGCCTCACGCGCTGGCAGCCGAGCAGATAACCCAACACGACGTAATTGCCGAGCGCGAACGGCGCGGCCCAGATGCGCGCGTGACAGTACGCGCTCGCGGTGCCCTGCACGGCAGCGCTGCCGCCCAGCGCGACGAGCGCGTAACGAATGATCGGCACTTGCAGCACCAGCACCGCCGCGCCGATCGCGAGTCCGAGCAGCAACGCGCGCAGCACGCTCTTGCGCAAGGCGTCGTCGTCACGCGCGCCGAACGCCTGCGCCACGAGTCCCGTCGTACCCATGCGCAGAAAGCCGAAGCCCCAGAACACGAAGCTGAAGACGAGCCCGCCGAGCGCGACGCCGCCGAGATACTGCGGCCCGTCGAGATGCCCGGCGACAGCCGTGTCGACGGCGCCGAGAATCGGCTGCGTGAGATTCGCGAGAACGATGGGAAAGGCCAGCATCATCACGCGCCTGTGCCAGTGCACGGGCAGCGCGGCGGCATCGGTTGAATCGGTCTGCAAGGTCGGCGGCCTGAAGTTTCGAGCAAGGGCGTCATTGTCCGCAGCGGACGCGGACCACGCAACGTCTCGCGAACGCCGATAATGCGCCTCATGAAAACGTTCGCGCTCTATGTCGTCACCGCCATCGCCGAGATCGCCGGCTGCTATTTCCCTCATCGATGGCTCAAGGAGGGCGGCTCGCCGTGGCTCGTCGTGCCCGGCGCGCTGTCGCTCGCGCTGTTCGCGTGGCTGCTCACGCTGCACGCCGCGGCGGCGGGGCGCGTCTACGCGGCGTATGGCGGCGTGTATATCGGCGTGGCGATCGCGTGGCTATGGGCCGTCGAGCGCATCCGGCCGACGGCGTGGGATGTCGCGGGCGCGGCCATCGCGCTCATCGGCATGGGCGTGATCGCGTTCCAGCCGCGCGTCTAGAACCGCTCAGGCTTCCAGCGCCAGCAGCGCGAACGTCGCGAGCCAGTGCTCGCCCATGTAATCGCCCGCGACATGCGCAATGCCCGACGCCAGATGTTCGTGCGCCGCCGTCTCGAGCACGGCGATACGCGCATCGCCCGCCGGCAGCGCGCGTGCGATCGTGCGCTGACACCACGCGCGCGAGAGGTTCAGGCCGTCGAGATGCGCGAGCTTGCCGTCGCTGCGATCGGTGACGGTGGCCGGCGCGAAGAGCGTCGCGGGTTCTCGCTCGGCGATGCGCGGCAGAAACCGGTCGAACCAGCGGACGAAGCGCTCGCCCGGCAGCACATGACGCATCAGCACGGCTTCCATCAGCGACGGCGACAGGAACTCGTCGCCCGCCGGTTCCCACGCCTGACAGCCTTCGTCCTTCTCGAACCAGCGCAGGGCGGTTTCCTTCAGCAGATGCTCAAAATCGGCGTTCTGCGCGACGCGCGCGTAACCGATCGAAAGCGTCAAGGCGAACGCCATGTTGAAGTGCGTGCCGACGCGAAGCGGATACGTCGATTTCGGCAGGAATTCGTCGAAGCGTGCGACGAATGCGTCCGCGAGCGGCTGGAGCGTGCGGGCCCAGCGCGCGCCGTCATCGGAACGCATCGAGCGCAGCTGGCCTGCGAGCGCGAGCAGCCACGCCCAGCCATAAGGCCGCTCGAAGCCGCGCGCGGCGGGACGCTGCAGATAAGCGACTTCAGCGGCGACGTTAGCCTCGGTGACATGCTCGTCGATCACGGCGCGAATGCGCGGCGCGTCCGGCAGATCCGGAAAGCGGTCGATCAGCCGAGCGATCAGCCAGTAACCGTGCACGCACGAATGCCAGTCGAAGCTGCCGTAGAAAATCGGATGCAGCGCGCGCGGGCTTTGCACGTCGGCAACGCTTGCCATGACGTGATCGAGCTTGTTGGGATATTCGCGCGTCAGGTGGCCGAGCGCGACTTGCGCGAATGTCGACGCGAGCGCGGCGTCGAGAATGATCGGTTGATGCTGACTCATGCAGTCCTCGTCGATGTGAATCGTGATCCCGAGACTTTATCGATAAATAATCGTCAAAATCTTTAATCAGGGTAATTACCTAGTACGAACGATCGAGGCAAAGACAATTTATGTCGAAAGCGTTGAACGATGCCGTCGCAAGGGCGGCAAATGCTTTTGCGGCAAGCCTGAGCGGGTGGGGCGGTCATCGGTGAACGCGATGCGGGCGCGTCCTTGCGCGAATTTTCCTACTCCGTCCGGCCGTGTTTCGCGCGCCACGATCGCGCGCCGGTTGCGAAACCGCGTATAAACTTGCGCCCGAACGCCGCCAAGAGCGCCCGGATCGGGGATGAAACCCCGACATACGCCATCCAGACAGTGACCAAGAGATCAGAAACAACATGACCGACCTTCCCGCTTACACCGCAGAGGACACCCGGCGCCGCGTTTTCGCCATCGTCGGCGCCTCGTCGGGCAACCTCGTCGAATGGTTCGACTTCTATATCTATTCGTTCCTCGCGCTGTACTTTTCGGCGGCGTTCTTTCCCGGCGGCAATCCGACGGTTCAGTTGCTGAACACGGCGGGCGTGTTCGCGGCGGGCTTCCTGATGCGCCCGATCGGCGGGTGGCTCTTCGGCCGCATCGCCGACAAGCACGGCCGCCGCAACGCGATGATGATCTCCGTCCTGATGATGTGCGGCGGCTCGCTCGTCATCACCTTCCTGCCGACGTACGCGTCGATCGGCGCGTGGGCGCCGTTCCTGCTGCTGATCGCGCGCCTGTTCCAGGGCTTGTCGGTGGGCGGCGAATACGGCACCAGCGCGACGTACATGAGTGAAGTCGCGCTGCGCGGCCGGCGCGGCTTCTTCGCGTCGTTCCAGTACGTGACGCTGATCGGCGGCCAGCTCGCCGCGCTGCTCGTGCTCGTGATCCTGCAACTGTTCCTGTCGACGGAAGAGCTGAAGGCGTGGGGCTGGCGCATTCCGTTTTTCATCGGCGCGTGCGCGGCGCTGATCTCGCTGTACCTGCGCCGTTCGCTCGACGAAACGTCGACCGCCGAGACGCGCGATCGCAAGGAAGCGGGCACGCTCGCCGGCCTGATGCAGCACAAGGCCGCGTTCATGACAGTCGTCGGCTTCACGGCGGGCGGCTCCCTCATCTTCTACACGTTCACGACCTACATGCAGAAGTATCTGGTCAACACGGCGGGCATGCACGCGAAGACCGCCAGCAACGTGATGACCGCCGCGCTCTTCGTCTACATGCTGCTGCAGCCGCTGTTCGGCGCGCTGTCGGACCGCATTGGCCGCCGCGCCTCGATGCTTTGCTTCGGCGCGCTCGCGACCATTTGCACGGTGCCGCTGCTGCACGCGCTCTCCACGGTGACGAGCCCGGTCATGGCGTTCGTGCTGGTCGTGATCGCGCTCGCGATCGTGAGCTTCTACACGTCGATCAGCGGTCTCATCAAGGCGGAAATGTTCCCGCCGGAAGTGCGCGCGCTGGGCGTCGGCCTGTCGTACGCGGTCGCCAACGCGGTGTTCGGCGGCTCGGCGGAGTATGTGGCGCTGTGGCTGAAATCGGCGGGCAGCGAATCGACGTTCTTCTGGTATGTCACGGCGATGTGCGCCATTTCGCTCATCGTCTCCTGGCGCATGCTCGATCCGAGCAAGGAAGGGTATCTGCGCAACGAACCGTAAGCCGGCCGGCGGCGTGCGCGTCGTGTCGCACGCCCGCATCGGCGCGGACGCCGTTGTCCGCCCGGCTTGCCGATGAAGGTAGTATGGTGTTTTATGCGGTATGTAGACGACGCACCGGCCACGGTGCACGATGTTGATCGGAAAGCGCGGGAACCGGATACGCATGCGCGCAGCGCCGCCGCGCGCAAATCCGATGTGCACGTTCGGGCGCGTCGGACTGCCTGGAGCCTGTTCATGGAAGATTTCGACGAAACGCTGTTCATAGTCTGGCGAGCCAACCTCAATGTCCTGGTCGGCTCGCCGGGCGGCGCTGGCCGCCTCGCACGCATGATGAACTTCTCGCCGACGTTCATGAAGCTGATCGTCGGCGGTCAGCGCGATTTCAACGAGGAATTCGTACGCGGCATCGAGCTCGTGACCGGCCTGCCGCCGCACTGGATGGACGAGCGCCGCACGCTGGAAGAGATTCCGCCCGACGTCCTGCGCGCGATCGACGAGGAAACGCCGATGGCCGTGTTCCGCGGCACGGCCCATCCCGCGCCGAAGCGTTCCGTGTTGCGCGGCCCGGAACCGCTGCTTTCCCAGACCGAAGCGACGCGCCGTGTCGCCGATCAGGCCCAGCAACAGGCCGAAGCCAACCGCCGCGATCTGGTTTTTCGGAAGAATCGCGAGCTGCTGTCGCAGGACTTACGCCGCCTGGAGCGCCAGCTCGGCTTGCTGCAGGTCGAATCGATGCAGCCGAAGGTCGATGAACTCATCGCGTCCGATCGCATGAGCGAGTCGGCGAAGGCCGATCTGACCGGGCGTCTCGAACAGATCGACAAGCACGTCAAGCTGTTACATCAGCACGTCGAGAAGCTCGTGGTGCTGCTCTCGAGTCCGGATGAGCCCGACTCGGGCGAATAACCGAACGACTACTTGTTTTTCCGGTCTTCAGGCGATTCCGGCTCCGGATGCACCGCGATCGGATCGCTTGCGGGGAAGGTCTCTTCCAGCGCCTCGTCGAGCAAATCCTCTTCGGTTTGCTTCTTCGGTTGTTCCTGCTTCGAACGTTCATCCCGGCTGGCTTTGGTCATGGTGCGCTCCGTGGTGCGAAATCATGGACGATTCAATATAGCAGCCTCGATGTTCGCGCGCTTCAGCTCTCCCGCCGGTAATCCGCGGGGCGCACGCCCGTCCACTTCCTGAATGCGCGCCGGAACGCGCTCGGTTCCGCGAAGCCGAGCGCATCGGCGATTTGCGGAATCGTCTCCTGCGTATGCGCAAGACGCGCGATGGCCAGATCGCGCCGCAATGCGTCCTTGATCGTCTGATAGGTCAGCCCTTCCTGCTTCAGACGCCGCCGCAGCGTGGCTTCGGCCATATGCAGCGCGGCCGCGATGCTTTCGGCTTCCGGCCAGTCCGTCGGCGCGGTTTGCCGAAGACGCGTCCGGATGCGCGCCGCGAGCGAATCCGGATTGCGATACTTCACGATGAAATTCGCCGGCGCATCGCGCAGGAAGCGCTTGAGCGTGGCGGACGTCTGCACGATCGGCAGCGCCGCGCATTCGGCCGACAGGTCGACGAACGAGCGCGTCGCGTCGAAACGCAGGTCGTTGCAGAACATGAGGCGATATTCGTCGCTGTCGGCGGGCTCAGGGCAGCGCATGTGCGCCGCGAGCACCGGAATGCGCCGCCCGACCAGCCAGCACAAGAGCCCATACACGAGGATGAAGCCCGTCGCGTAGGCGAACATCGACTTCGGTCCGGCTTTGTCGGCGAGCCAGATTCGCACGCGCTTGTCGTCGATGTCCGGCTCGAAGCTCAGATCGTCGAGCACGAGCCGCATGAAAGTCGCGATGCGCCCGAGCGCCTGCGCGCCGTCGCGCGAGGAAAGCGCCGCGTGGCATAGCAGCACGAAGCTGCCGCGCCGCATCGGATGGGCGTCCTGGCCGAAGAACTCGTCGTCGAGCGCGTCGGCGGTGGCGTTCCACAGCTTGCCGTACTGGACCGGCGACACCCGCGCGCGCGGCGAATCGAGCGTCGCCGGCGCGATGCCCGCCGCGGCCAGCAAATGCCCGCGCGCGACGCCGCGCGATTCGGCGCATCGCAATGCGGCTTCGACGAGGCTCACGGAAATCGAGTCGCGCTCGATCTTTTTCTTGGGACTTGGGGTTGTCACTAGGTGGCCAAAGCGCTCAGTTAGCGTGATCGTTTTGGGCATCGGCTAACGTTAGGCGATTGCCTAGACTCGTGCTCAGACGGCCCAGCCGCCCATCATCGACCGGGCGAGCGGCGGCCAGAAAGTTTAAACGATCGATGCGGCGAGCCTCGCCGCGCAAGCCCCCATCACCGAATTCAGAACATGATCGACGCATTTCTCACCGAAGAGCAGCGCATGATCCGCGACGCGGCTCGCCAGTTCGCAACCGAAGTGCTCGCGCCGAACGCGGGCCAGTGGGACAAGGACGGCGCGATCCCCGACGCAGTCGTGCGGCAACTGGGCGAACTCGGCCTGCTCGGGATGATCGTGCCCGCCGAACTCGGCGGCACCTTCAGCGACTACACCGCCTACGCACTCGCGATGGAAGAGATCGCCGCCGGCTGCGCGTCCTGCGCGACGATGATGAGCGTGCACAACTCGGTCGGCTGCGGGCCGATCCTCGCGTACGGCACCGACGCGCAGAAGGCCGAATGGCTGCCGAAGCTCGCGAGCGGCGAGGTTATCGGCGCGTTCTGCCTGACGGAGCCGCAGGCGGGCTCCGAAGCGAACAACCTGCGCGTGCGCGCCGTCGAGAAAGACGGCAAGTGGGTCATTTCCGGCAGCAAGCAGTTCGTGACCAACGGCAAGCGCGCGGGCGTGGCGATCGTTTTCGCCGTGACCGATCCCGATCAGGGCAAGCGCGGCCTCTCCGCGTTCATCGTGCCGACGGACACGCCCGGCTTCAACGTCGGCGCGCCGGAGCACAAGCTCGGCATCCGCGCGTCGGATACGTGTCCGATCAACTTCGACGATTGCGCGATTCCCGCCGCGAATCTGCTCGGCAAGCGCGGCGAGGGCTTGAAGATCGCGCTGTCGAATCTGGAAGGCGGGCGCATCGGCATTGCGGCGCAGGCGCTCGGCATCGCGCGCGCGGCATTCGATGCGGCGCGCGCCTATGCGAAGGAGCGCGTGCAGTTCGGCAAGCCGATTCAGGAACATCAGTCGGTGGCCAACATGCTCGCCGACATGCAAACGCAGATCAACGCCGCGCGCCTCTTGATTCATCACGCGGCGCGCATGCGTACCGAAGGCGTGCCGTGTCTGTCGGAGGCGTCGCAGGCGAAGCTGTATGCGTCGGAAATGGCGGAGCGCGTGTGTTCGGACGCGATCCAGATTCACGGCGGATACGGCTATCTGCAGGATTATCCGGTGGAGCGTCATTATCGCGATGCACGCATCACGCAGATTTACGAAGGCACCAGCGAAGTGCAGCGGATGGTGATCGCGCGCAACGTATAAATCTTTGGAGACGCAATGAACGAAGCCCAGGCATTCATCGAAGCACGAGACTTCCTGTTTGCTCATCGCACGGACTACGACACCGCGTATCGCGACTTCAGATGGCCGTCGCTCGATCGCTTCAACTGGGCGCTCGATTATTTCGATCCGATGGCGCGCGGCAACGACGCGCCCGCGTTGCAGATCGTCGGCGAAAGCGGCGACGAGACACGGCTTTCGTTTGCGCAGATGAGCGAGCGTTCCGCGCGCGTCGCGAATCATTTGCGGGGGCTGAACGTGAAACGCGGCGAGCGCATTCTGCTGATGCTGCCGAATCGCGTCGAGCTATGGGACACGATGCTCGCCGCGATGAAGCTGGGCGCGATCGTCCTGCCCGCGACGACGCAGCTTGCGAGCGCGGATTTGCGCGACCGCATCGCGCTAGGCGGCGTGCAGCACGTCATCGTCGATGCAGCCGAAACGAGGAAATTCGATGGCATCGACGTACCGGGCTTGCGCATCGCGGTGGGCGGCGCGCAGGACGGCTGGCTCGCGTATGAAGCCGCGTACGACGCATCGGCGGAATTCGCCAAGGACGGCGAAACGTCCGCGAACGATCCGTATCTGCTGTACTTCACGTCCGGCACGACGTCGAAGCCGAAGCTCGTCGCGCATACGCATCAGAGTTATCCGGTCGGGCATCTCTCGACGATGTACTGGATCGGCCTGCAACCCGGCGACGTCCACTGGAACATCAGCTCGCCCGGCTGGGCGAAACACGCGTGGAGCTGCTTCTTCGCGCCGTGGAACGCGCAGGCGTGCGTGTTCATCTACAACTTCAGCCGTTTCGATGCCGCCCGCGCGCTCGATGTGCTCGTGAAGCACGAAGTCACGACGCTGTGCGCGCCGCCGACCGTATGGCGCATGCTCGTGCAGGAGCCGCTCGCGTCGTACGAGGTGAAGCTGCGCGAGATCGTCGGGGCGGGCGAGCCGCTGAATCCGGAGATCATCGAGCGCGTGCAGCATGCGTGGGGATTGCCGATCCGCGACGGCTACGGCCAGACCGAAACCACCGCGCAGATTGCCAACACGCCGGGCCAGCGGCTCGTGCCGGGCTCGATGGGCCGTCCGCTGCCGGGTTATCGCGTGGCCTTGCTCGATCCGGATGGCAATCCTGCCGAAGAAGGCGAAATCGCGCTCGCGCTCGATCCGCCGCCGCTCGGCCTGATGACCGGTTACGCCGATAACCCCAAGGCCACCGAAAACGCGATGCGAGGCGGCTTCTATCGCACATCCGATGTCGCCGCGCGTGGCGCGGACGGCTACTTCGTCTACGTCGGCCGCGCGGATGACGTGTTCAAGTCGTCGGATTACCGCTTGAGCCCGTTCGAGCTGGAAAGCGTGCTGATCGAGCACGAAGCGATCGCCGAGGCGGCTGTCGTGCCGAGTCCCGATCCGCTGCGTCTTTCGGTGCCGAAGGCGTTCGTCACGCTGCGTCACGGCTATTCGATCGGACCCGAACTCGCGAAAAGCGTGTTCGCGTTCTCGCGCGAACGGCTCGCGCCGTACAAGCGCATCCGCCGGCTCGAATTCGCGGAATTGCCGAAGACCATCTCCGGCAAGATTCGCCGCGTCGATTTGCGCCGGCAGGAAATCGCGCGCACGCAGGACGGCGCGCGCGGCGAGTTCGAGTTCTGGGAGGAAGATTTCCCGGAGCTGCGCCAGACCAGCAAGGCCGACTAAAGGAATTCATGAGCACGCTTGAACTTTCACGCGACGCGCCCGAAGTCGCCTTCGAGGTCGTGAACCGCGTGGCGATCGTCACGCTCGACCGTCCGCATGCCTTGAACGCGCTCTCGCACGGCATGATCGCGCATCTCGCCGAACGTTTCGCGCAATGCGCCGCGGACGATTCGATCGCCGCGGTCGTCTTGCGCGGCGCGGGAGAGAAGGCGTTTTGCGCGGGCGGCGACGTGCGCAAGCTCTATCACGCGGCGCGCAACGATCCGCATCACGAGACGCCGTGGCTCAAGTTTTTCATCGATGAATATCGGCTCGATTTCACGGTGCATCGCTTTGCGAAGCCGGTTATCGCGCTGATGGACGGCATCGTGATGGGCGGCGGCATGGGCCTCGCGCAAGGCGCGGCGTTGCGCATCGCGACCGAGCGCACGCGCATGGCGATGCCGGAGACGCGCATCGGCCTGTTGCCCGATGTCGGCGCGACGCATTTCCTGCGCGTGCTGCCGCGCGATCTCGCGCTTTACGTCGGGTTGACGGGCGCGCGTCTGTCGGGCGCGGATGCGCGGCGTGTCGGTCTCGCGGACGAATGCGTGCCGTCGACGTGGCTGCGCAGTTTCGTCGAGCGTCTCGAAGCTATCCGCTGGGACGATGCGCAGGACACGATGACGCAACTGGCGCGCGTGTTCGTGCCGAGCGCGAATATCGAACGGCACGCGCCGCTCGACGATATGCGCGCGCAAATCAAACGCCATTTCGCCGTGTGCGCGACGGGCGGCGTGGAACGCATCGTCGCATCGCTCGCAACGGATGAATCCGACTGGGCGCGCGCGACGCTCGCGCTGCTCGAAAGCCATTCGCCGACGATGCTCGAAGTCACGTATCACGCGCTTTTGCGTGGCCGTCAGATGTCGCTCGCGGACTGCTTTCGCATGGAACTCGGCGTCGTGTACCGCGCGATCGATGACGGCGATTTCGTCGAAGGCGTGCGGGCGCTCATCATCGACAAGGACGAGCGGCCGCGTTTCGCGCCGACGACGCTCGCGCAAGTGCGCGCCGAGCGCGTGCAGCACTTCCTGTCATCGCCGTGGCGCAGGGAAATGCATCCGCTCGCCGATCTGTAGGCGGGACCTCTCGACGGAATTCGCAAGCAAATGTTTCTGCAGCGAACCGTCCAGATGACCGATGGTCGAATCGGGCTTATCGAACATCGGACAATTCTGAGGAGGAACCGAACATGGCGAATCGTACGTATCGAACGGCGCTTCTTTCGGCTGGGATCGCATTTGCGGTAATCGCGCCGGGGGCATCGTACGCACAACTCAATCTTCAACAGTTCGGCTTCGGCAGCGGCAAGTCCGACGTGACGTCGGGCGCGAACGGCGCGACGCAGCCTTCGGCGCTGAATTCGCTTCTGCAAAGCTATGTCGGCGCGAACCAGCAAGTGCTGACCGGGCAGTCGACCCTCGCCTCGGCGATGGGCATGTCGAGCGTCGCGAGCCAGGCGCAATCGGCGGCGGGGTTGCTGTCTGGCGCATCGGGCGGGAACGCCGTTCCGAGCACGAGCGTATTGTCGCAACTCGGCGGCACGCAGCAGAGCGTGTCCCAATCGCTGATGCAGGCATTCACGAACGGCTCCGCGACGCCGCCGACAGCCGCCAGCAAGAAGACCTTCAGCGACGGCCTCGCGTCGCTCGGGCAGGGCGTGAAGCAGTACGCCGGCCTGCAATCGAATCTCGGCTCGGTGACGAATTCGATGAACATGTCGTCGCTGCTGGAGGCGGGTTCGAATCCGTCGACCGTGCAGGCGGCGAGCTATGTGGCGCAATCGGCGCCGGGGCAGTTGCAGTCGCTCATGCAGACGCTCTCGCAAGCGGTGCAGTACGCGAAGACCAATGGCATTTCGGTGCCGTCGATCGCGACAGCGGCGCTGAGCGGCGCGCAGTAACGCGATGTGAAGCGGCGATCACGCGCGCAAAGGAAAAGCGGCGGGGCTCATGCGAGCCACGCCGCTTTTTTCGATCGCGGGAGTTGGTTCAGTAGCTTGCCGCCTGACGCATCGCGAGACGCCTGAGCAGGGGCAGCGCCTGCGGCAGGCCCGATTTGGGCATCGAGGGCGGAAGATACGAAACGTCGGCGACGTCGGCGAGTTGCTGCATGCGCGGGTCGGGATCGAGCACTTCCAGCGCGGGCGGCTCGACCGGTTCGGCTGCGACGCGCTCCGGTTTATCGACGGAAATGCCGAGCGAATGACGCACGTCGACGCCACGGATATGCACCTTGTAACCCGCGTCGGTCACGACGCGTTCGCGCGATTTCCAGAATTCGAGTCCCGACGGCGTCATGGGATGCATCGACACGTATTCGACCACGATCTCATAGCCGCGAACTTTCGGATAATTCAACAGCAATTTGCCTGAACGAATATAACGGATGTAGCGGTCGATCTTCTTTGTGAGCAAATCCTGATGCTTCTCTTCATCGCGCCAGTCCAGATCGTCGAAGAGCCCGACATATACGCGCTTGAAGAGAATATTCACTCCGATGTAATCGATGTCGTCCACGTCACGCAAAGACATGGTCAATCCCCTGCGCCCTCAATCGGGCAAATAACGAAGGATTGCATTGTAACGGATATGCATCGCCCAAAAACCGTGAAACACCGTGTTAACCGGCACAAAATCTCATTTTCGTAAGAGTCCGAATTCTCGATTTAAGCGCATTCCGATTGTCGATAAAAAATGCGACAAATCGAGAATATCTTTATCAATTAACCCTGTCTTCCCGATGTATCCGCGAGACCCCGCGCCGACGGGGTGTTCGCGATTTCCTCGTTACTCATCGCTTCGACTTGCGGCAGCGGCGGTTGCTCGTTGATCCACGCGTTCAGAATCGTCGACGTCACGGCGAGAATCACCGGACCGATGAACAATCCGACTATTCCGAATGCGAACATGCCGCCGAGCACGCCGGAGAGAATCAGCAGCATCGAGAGATTCACGCCGCGCTTGATGAGAATGGGGCGCAGGAAGTTATCGAGCATCGCGATCATGATCGACCACACGAGCAGCATCGAAGCGACGACGGTCGATCCGTTCCAGAAGAGCCATGCAACGCCGCCGAGCAGCGGCAGGAGCGGGCCGATCTGCGCGAGGCACAGCATCAGCATGACCGCGGTGATGATGCCCGCGGCGGGCACGCCCGCAACCGCAAGCCCGATGCCGCCGAGCGCCGATTGCGTGACCGCCGTCACGACGATGCCGAGCGCGACCGCGCGGATCGCGAGGCCGGCGAGCTTGACGGCTTCGGCGCCGCGCTGCGCGGCGATGCGCGTCGCGAAGCGCGTGACGAAGCGGCCGGCCGCCTCGCCGTTGGTGTACAGAATGCCGGAGATGATGACGGTGATCACCATGTGCATGACGAACACGCCGACCACGGCCGCATGCGAAAGCATCCAGCGCGCGACGATCGTCACGTAGGGTTCGAGCTTCGCGAGCAGGCCGCCGGGGCCGGCGTCGGAGAGCATCTGCCATTCCTTCGATACGCGCGCGCCGACGAGCGGCACGTCATGGATCCAGCCCGGCGGCGGCGGCAGCGCGTAGCTCGGCAGACTCTTGACGGCGGCCATGATCTCGCCGCCGTGCTCCGCGAGCGTCGAGATCGCCGAATAGAGCGGCAGCACGATGACGACCAGCAGCATCAGCAGCATGACGGTGGTCGCGATCCAGCGGCGATTGCCGCAGCGGCGCTGCACGGCGAGCATGAGCGGCCAGGTCGCGACGACGATCGTCGTCGCCCAGATGAGTCCCGGCAGGAACGGGCGCAGCACGTAGAGACTGCCGACCGTGAGCGCGGTCAGGATCGTGATGACGAGCAGAATGCGCGCGATGTCCACCGGCTGGCGGGGATTCGGATTCGGCTGTCCGTTGGATAGGATGGGCATGATGCGTCCGGATAAAGGTGATGATCGAAGCGGCGCCCGCGCAGAGGCCACGCGCGTGACGAGGATGAACGAGCGATAAGCGAAAGCCGGCGATCCGGCAAGCCGCTCCCGGCATCGACGGGCGCAATCATAACGGCACGCCAATCCATACTACTAAAAATCGGCGCCCGTCTTCCCCTGAAATACCCTTCGTGCAGCGCGTGCCGAAACGAACGCGCGCCTTTAACGAAATCTGGAAATGCATTTTTAAATTGCCTATTCTTTTTTGCGGGCGCAGAAGAGGGCACGCAATGTTCCGCCGCGCATAACGAGGCCCACACAAGAACGATTTGGGAGACTCACATGGCCGGTTTTTCCCGTACCTCGCTCGTTGCGCTCATTGTTGCCGTCGGTGCTTTCGGGATCGTGACATCGCCCGGAATCGAAGCCGCCGACGAAATCCAGAACGCCAACACGACGCAAGCCTCGCCACTCCCGAGCTCGCTGCGATCCATCTCGCAGCAGCAGCTCGACGGCGCCGCGGGCGACAGCGCGTCGTGGCTGCATTCGAACGGATCGTATGCCGAAACGCGCTACGCGCCCGCGACGCAGATCAACACGTCGAACGTCGCCAAGCTCAAACCGGCGTTCATCTTCCAGACCGCCGTGATGGAGTCGATGGAAACCGCGCCGATCGTCTCGAACGGTGTGATGTTCCTGACCACGTCCTACAACCACGTCTACGCGATCGACGCGGTCACGGGCAAGGAGTTCTGGCATTACAAGCACAAGATGGGTCCGGTCACGACGTTCTGCTGCGGTCCGAACAATCGCGGCGTGGCGATCTCGGGCGACCGGCTCTTCATGGGCACGCTCGATTCGAAGCTCGTCGCGCTCGATGCGAAGACCGGCAACGTGCTCTGGTCGACGCAGATCGCCGATCCCGAAGAAGGCTATTCGGAGACGATGGCGCCCGTCGTCGTCGAAGACAAGGTGCTGATCGGCACGAACGGCGGCGAGTACGGCATACGCGGCTTCGTGAAGGCGTTCGACGCGAACTCCGGCCAGTTGCTGTGGACGTTCTACACGATTCCCGATACCGGCAGCGAAGGCGTCTGGGCCGGGAACGACGCCGTCGGCCGCAACATGAAGCGCGACATCGCGGCGGAAAAGAAGACGCTCGCGGAGAAGGGCGGCGACTTCAACAAGACGCTCGGCGGCGGCGTGTGGATGGCGCCCGCGATCGATCGCAAGACGCGCACGGTGTACTTCGTGGTCGGCAATCCGTCGCCGGACCTCTACGGCGCGATTCGTCCCGGCGACAATCTCTATACCGATTCGCTCGTCGCCGTCGATCTCGACAGCGGCAAGTACAAGTGGCACTTCCAGTACATCGCGCACGACGTATGGGATCTCGACGCGGCGAGCCCGCCGATTCTCATCGACGTGAAGGACAAGAACGGGCAGATGATTCCGGGCATCATCCACGGCGGCAAGACGGGCTTCGTCTATGTGCACGATCGCCGCGACGGCAAGCTGATTCGCGTCTCCGAAGCGATGATTCCGCAGGAAGGCGTGTGGACACTGCCGACGCCCACCGGCGCGCGGATGCTGCCGGGCGCGAACGGCGGCGTCGAATGGTCGCCGATGGCCTTCAGCCCGAAGACGCGCATGGCGTATGCGGCGAACCTGCATCAGCCGATGACGTATCAGGTCGAGGAAGTCGCGTACCCCGGCGGCAAGCTGTGGCTCGGCGGCGCGTTCAAGGTGATTCCTTCCGAGCAGCAATGGGGCAGGCTCGTTGCGGTGAACGTCGATACCGGCAAGATCGCGTGGGGCTTCAAGACGGATCAGCCGTTGATCGGCGGCGTACTCGCGACGGCGGGCGGGCTCGTCTTCAACGGCGAAGGCAACGGCCTGTTCCGCGCCTTCGACGCCGCCACCGGCCGCAAGCTCTGGGAGTTCCAGTGCGGCGCGGGGGTCAACGCGCCGGCGGTGTCGTACATGGTGAACGGCAAGCAGTACATCGCGGTCGCGGCGGGCGGCAACACGCAGCTCGACTTCAAGCGCGGCAACAGCCTGCTCGTGTTCGCGCTGCCTTGATGATGACGCCTTCGAAGCGATCGAAACGCGTGCGTGTCTGGCTCGTCTACGCGCTGTGGCTCGTCGCGTGTCTGCTGTTGTCGCTGCCGTCGCTCTCGCGCGCCGCGGACGCGCAGACGGCTGCCGCGACGAAGGCCGCCATCTGCACATCGTGCCACGGCATCAACGGCAATTCGACGACGGGCGATTATCCGTCGCTCGCGGGGCAAACGTCGCGCTACATTTATCTGCAATTGCGCGACTTCAAGGCGGGCCGCCGCAGCGATCCGCGGATGTCGCCGATGGCCGCGAATCTCACGCCCGACGACATGCACCTGCTCGCCGATTACTTCGCCGCGCAAAAGCCCATCGCCGCCGATTTCAAGGCGGACCCGGTGAAAGTGGAAGCGGGCAGGAAGAAGTCCGAAGAGATTCTGTGCACGATGTGCCATCTCGGCGGCTTCTCCGGGCAGAACGAGATCCCGCGCGTGGCGGGACAGCAGTATCCGTACATCGTGAAGCAGTTGCAGGACTTCCGCGACCGGAAGCGCACCAACGACGCGGGCAACATGACGAGCGTGTCGAAGAATCTGACCGACGCGGACATCGAGAATCTGGCGAACTACATCGCGAATCTGCAATGACGCATGACAAAACGCCTACGCTTGCTGACCATTTTCCTGTCGATGACATGCGCGATCGCTTACGCGCAACAGGACGCCTACACGCTCAACGAACGCCTGCTTTCCGCGACGCGCGAAGGCGATCAGGCGTCCGTCGCGCGCTTGCTCGATGAAGGCGCGGCGATCGATTCGCGCAATCGCATCGGCGACACGCCGCTCATCAGCGCATGCAAGAAGGGCCTCGCGCCGATGGCGCGCATGCTGATCGAGCGCGGCGCGAACGTCAGCCAGGCCAACGTGCAGGGCATCACGCCGCTGATGGCCGCGGCCTTCGACGGCAACGACGAAATCGCCGCGCTGTTGATCGCGCGTCACGCGGATGTCGCCGCGACGGATCGCGTCGGCAAGACGGCGATCGAATACGCGGCGGGGCAGGGGCGCACGGCGATCGTGCAGCGTCTGCTCGATGCCGGTGTCGATGTGAACGCGGCGTATCGCAATCATCTGACCGCGCTGATGTGGGCGGCAGGCTACGATCGCGACGAAACCGCGTCGATGTTGCTCGCGCGCGGCGCGAAACGCGATCTGCGCGACGATCGCGGCCTGACAGCGAAGGACATCGCCGAGCAGACGCATTCGATGCGCGTCGTCGAGTTGCTGTCGAAGGGTTAATCGGCCGGGGAGCGTTGCGCGCCGACGCGCTGCAAATCGCTGGCCTCGGCCGTTTCGCGAACACGCGGCCGCGTCACGCGAACGCGTCGATGCCATCGACGAGACGTTGCGCGAGACGCGGTTGCCGCAACTGCTCGATCCACCATTGCAGCGCGCGGCCTTCGTGATCGCCGCGCCAGCCCACATACAACACGTTCGGCTCGCGCGGATCGGCGGTTTCCTTTTCGACGAGTTCGCCGCGCGCAAACAACGCCTGCACGCGATACCGCGGCACCCAGCCCGTGCCCAGGCCTTGCCGCTGGGCGAGAATTTTTGCGCGCATCGTCGGCACGGCGAGCGCGGCCTGACCGCCGAGCACGCCGTAAGCGCGTCCCGCCGAACGCGACGAATCCGCGACGACAACCGCACGATGCGCCGCGATCTGCTCGCGCTTGAGCGGCCCGCTGACGCTCGCGAGCGGATGACGCGGCGACACGGCGAACACCCACTGCATCACGCCGAGCTCGAACCAGCGCAGACCGGGAATCGCGGGCGGCTCGTTGGTCGCGCCGACGATCAGATCGGCGCGGCCGTCGCGCAACGCTTCCCAGGTGCCGGAGAGCACTTCGTGCGTGATGCGCAGCGCCACGCCGGAACCGAGCGCATCGAACGCCTGCACGACCGGCAGCAGCGTCTCGAATTCGAGGATTTCATCGCAGACGAGCCACAGCCGGTCTTCCCAGCCGCTCGCGACCTGCTTCACGCGCTGCGTGAGCCGCGACACGTCGAGCATCAGGCGCGAGGCTTCATCGGCGAGAAGATGTCCGGCGGGCGTCAGTTGCAGCCGATAACGCCGCCGGTCGAAGAGCAGCGCGTCGAAACGCGTTTCCAGTTGCCGCGCCGCGTGCGACACGGTGGACGGCGCCTTGCCGAGCCGCGCCGCCGCGCGCGACAGGCTGCCGGTTTCACGAATCGCATCGAGCAGCGAGAGTTCTTCCTCTGACAACATGTTCGACTCCATCGAACGAGTTCATCGTCCGGATCGTACGGCAAAAGCGCGGCGGGGGTCCAACCTGAGCGTCATCGGATAACCGAACCTTCGATGGAGCTGAACGATGAAAACCCTCCTGCACACGATCCGCCGCGCCGTTGGCATGCTTGTCGCCGCGGCTGCGCTGCAACCGTCCGCGTATGCCACGAACGCGCCGCGCCCGCCGCAACCGGTCGCCGCCGCGAGCGCGATCCACTCCCGCACGATCGATGCGAACGGCGTCGAACTGCACTATTTGCAAGTTGGACACGGCGACGCGACGCCCGTCGTCCTCCTGCATGGCTACACGGAAACGAGCCGCATGTGGCAACCGCTGATGACGCGTCTTGGCGGTGAGCGCGTCGTAATCGCGCCGGATCTGCCGGGCGCGGGCGGCTCCGCGATGCCCGCTGCCGGCTACGACAAGAAGACGCTCGCGCAAGACATTCACGCGATGGTGCAAGCGCTGGGCTATCGCAAGGTGAAGCTGGTCGGGCATGACATCGGGCTGATGGTCGCGTATGCGTACGCCGCGCAATATCCCGACGAAGTCGAAAGCATCGTGCTGATGGACGCGTTTCTGCCGGGCGTCGGCGACTGGCAGAAAGTCTGGCTGTTGCGCGATAAATGGCACTTCAATTTCTACGGCGACACGCCCGAAAAGCTGGTTCGCGGACGCGAGCGCGTTTTCTTCGAGCACTTCTGGAACGACTTCGCCGCCGATCCCGCGCATTCGGTGAGCGAGGCCGATCGCCGCTATTATTCGGCGCAATACGCGCGCAACGGCCGCATGCGCGCGGGTTTCGAATACTTTCATGCGTTCCCGCAAGACGCGGACGATTTTGCCGCGTTCGCGAAGACGCCGCTTCCGATGCCGATGCTCGTCCTCACCGGCGAGCGCGCGTCGGGCACGTTTCTGATCGATCAGGCGAAGCTCGTCGCGACGAACGTGCAAGGCGTGGTCGTGCCGGGCGCGGGCCACTGGCTGATGGAAGAAGCGCCGGACGCGACGATGGCGCAACTCGTGCGCTTCATCGAACAAGACTGATTGATGTGAATGCCGTGGCGCGCCGATTGCGCCACCCCACGCAAGGAGAATCGAAATGGGACTGCTCGTCGACGGAAAATGGCAGGACAAGTGGTACGACACGTCATCCACGGGCGGACGCTTCGTGCGCAAGGACGCGGCGTTTCGCAACTGGGTCACGGCGGACGGCGATACCGGCTTCAAGGCCGAGGCAGGGCGTTATCACCTGTATGTGAGTCTCGCGTGCCCTTGGGCGCATCGCACGCTCATCATGCGCGCGCTCAAGGGGCTGGAAGCGATGATCGACGTATCGGTCGTCAACTGGCTGATGCTCCAAAACGGCTGGACCTTCGACGACGCGCCGGGCGTCGTGCCCGATTCGATCAACGGCGCGCGCTATCTGCATCAGGTGTACACCGCCGCCGATCCGCATTACACCGGTCGCGTCACGGTGCCGATTCTGTGGGACAAACAGCGCGGGACGATCGTCAATAACGAGTCGTCGGAAATCATTCGGATGCTGAATTCGGCGTTCGACGGCATCGGCGCGAAGCCGGGCGATTACTATCCGCGCGAGTTGCGCGAAGAGATCGACACGCTCAACGCGCGCATTTACGACACGGTCAACAATGGCGTCTACAAGGCGGGTTTCGCGACGACGCAAGCCGCCTACGAGGAAGCGGTGATGCCGCTCTTCGAGACGCTCGATTTTCTCGAAGAACGCCTCGGCACGCACCGCCATATCGCAGGAGACCGGTTCACCGAAGCCGACATTCGCCTCTTCACGACGCTCGTGCGTTTCGACGCCGTGTACTTCGGCCACTTCAAGTGCAATCTGCGGCGCATCGCGGATTATCCGAATCTGTCAAAGTTCGTGCGCGACGTTTACGCGATGCCGGGCATCGCCGCGACCGTGAACTTCGAGCACATCAAGCGGCATTACTACGAGAGCCATCGGACGATCAATCCGACGGGCATCGTGCCCGCCGGACCGGTGCTCGATTTCGTCGCTTCTCAATCGTACTGATACACGCCGCGCTTCGTCTTGCGACCGAGGCGTCCCGCCGACACGAGCTCGCGCAACAGCGGGCAGGCGCGGTACTTCGAATCGCCGAAATCCTTGAGGAACACGTCCATCACCGAGAGGCACACGTCGAGGCCGATCAGGTCCGCGAGCGCGAGCGGTCCGATCGGATGATTCGCGCCGAGCTTCATGCCGGCGTCGATTTCCTCCGCGCTCGCGACGCCTTCGTACAGCACGAAGAACGCTTCGTTGATCATCGGCACGAGAATGCGGTTGACGACGAAGCCCGGCGAATTGCGCACGCCGATCGGCGATTTGTCGAGCTTCTCGGTGAGTTCGCGCACGGCGGACGCGGTTTCATCGCTCGTCTGCACGCCGCGAATCACTTCGACGAGTTGCAGGAGCGGCACCGGATTGAAAAAGTGCATGCCGATGAAGCGCTCGGGCGTGGCGAGCGTCGCGGCGAGCGCGGTGATCGAAATCGACGACGTGTTCGACGCGATGATCGCATCGGCGCGCGCGGCGTCTTCGATCTGCTTCAGAATGCGGTTCTTGAGCTCGGCGTTCTCGGTCGCGGCTTCGATGACGATGTCCGCTGCGGCGAGACGTCCGTAATCGGTCGACGTTTCGATGCGCGTCAACGCCGCGTCGCGCGCCGATGCCTCCAGCTTGTCCTTCGACACGAGCCGCTCGAGGCTGCCCGTCAGCGTTTTGATGCCTTTTGCGAGCGCGGCGTCGGTGACGTCGATCATCACGACCTTGAAGCCCGCGACGGCGGCGACCTGCGCGATGCCGTTGCCCATGGTTCCTGCGCCGACGATGCCGACGGTCTGAATCTTCATGCTTTTGCTCCTCCTTGATCTGCGCCGGCGCGTGCGGCCGGCAAACCGGAAATGGTCGAAAGCGCGCGAGGCGCGTCCAGGCATCGATTCTAACCAGCGGAAAAGGCGGTCAGATCTTTTGGCGCGATGCCGTTTGCGTCGCAAAACGCAAGGTATCGGTCGAGTCCGCTTTTCCAGTTTTCGGCGGCGAGGACGTGGCCCTTGTCGTTCACGAACAGCAGTTCGCCCTGAATGATATTGAGCGTGACGATGTCCGCGCCCCCCGAATCCGGTGGCAGCGCCTCGGGCGTGTGGCTCGAACCCGCCGTCTCGTACACGATGCTGCCCGGCTCCGCGATCCACTCGTGCTCGCGATATTTCCAGCGCCCCTGCACCGTATAGACGATCACGGTTCCCGTATGACGATGACGGGGCATCTCGCCTTTCGCCGGCGCCTTCATCATCGCGATGACTTCGCCGCGAACCGGGTCGAGCTTGAAATACTTGACGAGCACGCGCTCGCTGTACGGCGTGAACGGCACCCACGGCAGGTCGGCGTCGTTGAGGCACGAGGTCTGGATCTGTTCGAACAGCATGATGTGGCTCCTTTCGGGAACGGCCATTTTATGCACTGCCGCGCGCGTCGAACATTGGCCGAATGGCCGACCCCTTCATTCAAGCCGGAAGGCGCGGTATCTGCTATCGTCCACGCCATGTCGACCATCATCACCGTTTCCAATCTGTCCAAGACCTACGGGTCGGGCTTTCGCGCGCTCAGGGACATCAACCTCGAAATCCGTCGCGGCGAGATTTTTGCGCTGCTCGGCCCGAACGGGGCGGGCAAAACGACGCTCATCAGCACCGTCTGCGGCATCGTCAATCCGAGCGAGGGCAAAGTGACCGTCGCCGGTCACGATATCGTCACCGACTATCGCGCCGCGCGCGCGATGATCGGTCTCGTGCCGCAAGAGCTCACCACCGACGCCTTCGAAACCGTCTGGGCGACTGTGTCGTTCAGCCGCGGGCTTTTCGGGCGGCCGAAGAATCCGGCTTACGTCGAGAAGGTGCTGAAATCGCTGTCGCTCTGGGCGAAAAAGGACAACAAGATCATGACGCTTTCGGGCGGCATGAAGCGGCGCGTGCTGATAGCGAAGGCGCTCGCGCACGAACCGGAGATTCTGTTTCTCGACGAGCCGACCGCGGGCGTCGACGTCGAATTGCGCCGCGACATGTGGAACCTTGTGCGCGAGCTGCAGGGCAACGGCGTGACCATCATCCTGACGACGCACTACATCGAGGAAGCGGAGGAGATGGCGGATCGCATCGGCGTCATCAATCGCGGCGAAATCGTGCTCGTCGAGGAAAAGCGCGAGCTGATGCGCAAGCTCGGGCAGAAGAAGCTCACGCTGCAACTCGAACATCCGCTCGCCGAAATTCCGACGCAGCTTCAGCCCTACGGCCTCGCGCGTTCGGCGGACGGCGGCGAACTCACGTACACATATGACGCGCAGGACGAGCCGGGCCGCATTATTGCGCTGCTTCGTCACGTCGACGAAGCCGGCGTGCGTTTCAAGGATCTGCAAACGACGCAAAGCTCGCTTGAAGATATTTTCGTGAGCCTCGTCAGGGAAGCCAAATGAATCTATACGCCGTTCGCGCGATCTACCGTTTCGAGATGGCGCGCGCCGGGCGCACGCTGATGCAAAGCATCGTGTCGCCGGTCATTTCCACATCGCTTTATTTCGTCGTCTTCGGCGCGGCCATCGGCTCGCGCATTCCGGAAGTCGACGGCATCAGCTACGGCGCGTTCATCGTGCCCGGCCTCGTGATGCTGTCGCTGCTGACGCAAAGCATCGCCAATGCGTCGTTCGGCATCTATTTCCCGAAGTTCACGGGCACCATCTACGAATTGCTGTCCGCGCCGGTGTCGTACTTCGAGCTCGTCGTGAGCTATGTCGGCGCGGCGGCGACGAAGTCCGTCATTCTCGGGCTCATCATTCTTCTGACCGCGCGGTTATTCGTGCCGCTCAGAATCGATCATCCGGTGTGGATGATCGTCTTTCTGCTACTCACGTCGGTAACGTTCAGCCTGCTCGGGTTCATCATCGGCATCTGGGCCGACGGCTTCGAGAAGCTCCAGATCATTCCGCTGCTGATCGTCACGCCGCTCACGTTCCTCGGCGGCAGCTTCTATTCGATCAATATCCTGCCGCCGTTCTGGAAGGCGGTCGCGTTGTTCAATCCGGTCGTCTATCTGATCAGCGGCTTTCGGTGGAGCTTTTACGGACTCGCCGATGTCCACGTCGGCGTGAGTTTCGGCATGACGCTGGTGTTTCTTGCGGTGTTTATCGCGATCGTCGCGTGGATCTTCAAGACGGGATACCGGTTCAAGACGTAGCGCGGCGCCGGCTGTCAACCAAGGCATGAGGGCGTTCATCGTATGAAGATCATGAGGCGCACGAAGCGCAATTTTCTCGGTGCGATGGCGGCCGCCTTCACGGGCGGGTTTCCCTCGGCGCCCGCCAGATCGTACGAAATCGATCACACCAGCGCGGACTGGCGGCGCCGTCTGTCGTCGGAACAATTCCGCGTGCTGAGGCGCGGCGGCACCGAGCCGCCGTTCTCGAGCCCGCTGCTCAAGGAACGCCGCGACGGCACATACGCGTGCGCGGGATGCGGATCCGCGCTGTTTTCGTCGGCGACGAAATTCGATAGCGGCACCGGCTGGCCGAGCTTCTGGAAACCGGTCGATGGCGCAGTCGCGACGCACGCGGACGCGACCGGCCACATGCGCAACGAGGTCCATTGCCGGCGCTGTGGCGGGCATCTCGGCCACGTTTTCGACGACGGTCCGAAACCTACCGGCCTGCGCTATTGCATGAACGGCGCGGCGCTTGAATTCCTGCACGACGAAGCCTGACATCGCGCAGTCATCCATCCATTTCTAGCCGACTCGCCATGAACGCACCTGAACTCAAGCTCGATGCCGCGAAGACCGCGCTCGTGCTGATCGATTTGCAGGCGGGCATCGCCGCCTTGCCCGTGCAACCTCACTCCGCCGCGAGCGTGCTCGCCAATGCGCGCGCGCTCGCCGACCGCTTTCGCGCGCTCGGCGCGCCGGTCGTGTTCGTCAAGGTCGCGTTTCCGAACGCCCCCGGCGGCTTGCGGCCGATCACCGACGCAGGTCAGGCGCAGGAAGCGCCCGAGCCGGCGGGCTGGAGCGACCTGTGCGCGGAACTGGACGTGCAAGCAACCGATATCGTCGTCACGAAGCGGCAGTGGGGCGCGTTCTACAATACCGACCTCGACTCGCATCTGCGCCGGCGCGGCATCGGCACGATCGTGCTGGGCGGCATCGCGACGGCGATCGGCGTCGATTCGACGGCGCGCGGCGCGCACGAGCGCGGTTATCAGCAAGTGTTTGTCGAGGACGCGATGAGCGATCTCAACGCCGACACGCACGAATCGACCTGCCGCTACATCTTTCCGCGCATCGGGCGCATTCGTTCGACGCAGCAAGTGTTCGCCGCGCTGGCATAGCGGCGCGCGTCGCCTATCCTGTAGCGTACGTCCGATATCGACGGACGCGAGAGGTGCGGCGATGGCGGCCATTCCCAAAGTAGCGATCGCGTGTCAGGGCGGCGGCAGCCATGCGGCATTCGCCGCGGGCGTGCTCGACCGGCTGCTGAGCGGCGAGTTCGTCAACCGCTTCGAACTGGTGGCGCTGTCCGGCACGTCGGGCGGCGCGATGTGCAGCGCGCTCGCGTGGTGCGGACTGCTGCTCGGCGGCCCGCCCGACGCCAGGCGGCGTCTCGCCGCGTTCTGGAAGGATCTGGAAGCGCGCGACGGGCCGGATATCGTCGTCAACGCGGTCGGTACGTGGTACGCACGCTTGCCCGTCAATGCGGAGATCAGTCCGTATCTGTATCCGCCGATAGCCGAAGAACGCCTGCGCGAACTGCTCGCCAAGCATCTGCCTTTCGCGTCGCTTCCCGCCGATCCGCAACTGCGCGCGAAGCCGACGCTTCTCGTCGGCGCAACGGACGTGCGTTCGGGCGACCGCGTGATCTTTCCCGGCGACAGGCTCGATCAGGACCAACTGGTCGCCTCGGCTGCGGTGCCGCCGCTGTATCGCGCGGTCGCGGCCGATGGGCGCATGTGCTGGGACGGCCTCTTCAGCAGCAATCCGCCGGTGCGCGAATTCACCGACTTCGCGCTCGATTCGCGGCCCGACGAAATCTGGGTCGTGCAGATCAATCCGCAGTATCGGCGCGAGTTGCCTGAATCGATGAACGAGATCATCGACCGTCGCAACGAGTTGTCCGGCAATCTCGCGCTCGGGCAGGAGCTTTACTTCACGACGCGCGTGAACGAACTGCTTGCAGCCGATGCGTCGCTCGAAAAGCGCTACAAGCCGATCAAGGTTCGCGTCGTGGAGATGCATCTCGACGCGAAGGATTATCCCGGGCCGCTCGACTATGCATCCAAGCTCGATCGCAATCCGGCGCTGATCCATGCGTTGATGCGCAAAGGACGCGAGCGCGCGGAATGGTTCTTCGACGCCCGCTCCGACTGGCCGCGCGAGGGCACCGCCCCGCACAGAAGCGTCTATGCGACGACGCCCGCGGCGATGTCGGCGAAAGCGTGAGTGGAGATTCGGACTCCGTGACAATCGAACTGCGTTTCATTGTTTAGGAGATTTCTTATGTCCTCGGTTTTTCTGTTCGCCTATTTTTCACTTACTCGCTGGCGGGGCCCCGCCCGTCAATCGAGTTGCCCGTTCATCACCGTGATCGGGAGTAGCGCTTGTCCCCGAGCGCTGGACGCGCGCCGCACCCTACGGCGCGCGTCCCTTTTTTTATGCGGCCGTAGCCGCAACCAGTCGAACCAGCGTGATCTCTGAAGGCGCGCCCAGCCGCTTGGGCGGTCCCCAATAGCCGGTTCCACGGCTCGTATAGACCCACAGTCCGTTGAACTTAACGAGTCCGGCGACGAACGGCTGTTGCAGCCGCACGAAGAAATTCCACGGCAGGAATTGACCGCCATGCGTGTGCCCCGAGAGCTGTAGCGTGAAGCCCGCTTCGGCGGCGGCCGTGGCGCTGCGCGGCTGGTGCGCGAGCAGCACGCGCACGATGGCGTCGTCGGGTGCGCCGCTGATCGCCTTCGCGGGATCGCTGCGATGCGCCGGATCGAAACTGCCCGCGCTGAAATCCGTGACGCCCGCGACCACGGCTTGAGCGCCGTCATGATTCAGCACGACATGCTGATTGAGCAGCACGGTCAGGCCGAGACGCCGAAATTCGGCGATCCACTTGTCCGCGCCTGAGTAATATTCGTGATTCCCGGTGACGAGAAACGCGCCATGCCGCGCGCTGAGGCCCGCGAGCGGGCGTGTGTGATCGGCGAGATTCGGCACGCTGCCGTCGACGACATCGCCTGTCACGGCGATGAGATCAGGTTCGAGCCCGTTCACGGCGGCGACGATGCGTTCCACATAGTGCCGCTTGATCGTCGGGCCGACGTGGATGTCGCTGATCTGCGCAATCGTGAAACCCTGGAGCGCGGCCGGGAGATTGTCGATGGGCACATCCACGCTCACGACCGGCGCGCGCCGCCGCGCGTTGTAGAAACCGATCGCGGAGAAGAGCACGGCGAGGAGCGGCACGGCGAGCGCGCTATAGCCGACGAGCATCGGCGAACCGACGGGCGCGCCGCGCAGCCAGTCGGCGAGATGCACGAAGAGGAGCATCACGTCGCGCGCGAAGGTCAGCAAGAGCAGCGACGAGAAAAAACCGAGCGCCGTCAGCCCGAACCAGGCGAGGCGATCCGCAAGCGACTGCGGTTCGATCTGCCGGGCCGCCATGCCGAGCGGAATCGTGATGACCGATGCCGCAAGCAACAGCGCCGCCAGCACCTTGAGCGGCAGGCCGACGGGCGCATCCGGGATGAGCCGGACGCCCACATAGATATGAAACAGAACGCCGATGCCGATGAAGCGGAGAAAGAATGCCGAGCGTCGCATAGCGCTCCTGGAGAGATCGGGGAAGCGGCAAGGAGACGGGCGGCGCGCGCCCGTGGCGGATATGGGGCCGATTCTACCGGTTAGACGCCGGGCGCGCCTTTGTCGACGCGCGTCGCGGAGAAGATGGCGAATCGTAATATATCGTTCGAATGGCTCGGCGCACGCGGCGCGGACGTTATAAATACGCCGCCTCGACTGTCGTTGCGACAGTCGCACGGCGGAATTTCCGCATCGCGTTTTTATTCGAGGAGTCCATTCAATGAATCTGAAACTGTGTGCCGCTGCAATCCTTTCCCTGTCCGCAATCGTCGCTTCGACGGGCACGGCGCTCGCGCAAGACAGAACGCTGGCGGCGACCGCGGAACAAGTCGTGAGCCAGGAGCAGCCGGTTCATATCCGGGCGCAGATCGTCGGCATCGATCGCGCGAATCGCGCGCTGATGGTGCGCGGCGCGAACGGTGATTCGACCGTCCAGGTGGGCAAGGAAGTCAAAGGCTTCGAGCAATTGAAAGTCGGCGACCAGATCGACGTCACCTACAAGGCCGCGTTGCTCGTCAGCGCCGAGAAAGTGACGGGCGCGGCCAAGGGCGACCGTACGCGCATCGATACGACGACCTATCAGCCGACCGTGGGTGCCGACGGCGTGACGGGTTTCGATGCGACGCGCCGCATCGAGACGATCGCGACGGTCGAAAGCGTCGACGTGAAGAAGCGCAAGATCACGCTGCGCGGCGCATGGCGCACCGAGACGCTCGACCTCACGCCGGGCATGGCTGCCGAGAAGCTGAAGAAGGGCGACACGATCCATGCGGTGTACGTGTCGGCGACGGCGGTGCAAGTGACGTCGGCACAATGATCGGCAGGACGTTCTGAACGGCAAAAAGCCTCGGCACGAAATGAACTGCACCCCAAAAGTTGGACACCCGTTCAACGATTTGGGGTGTTTTTTCATGAGCAAGTACAGCGCACGACTCAAGAGCAGAGTCGTTCAA
>NZ_JARUXK010000004.1:415229-525305 GCF_031451435.1 Caballeronia sp. LZ008
ACTACAATCACCACCGCATCAAGCTGAAGCTGAAAGGGCTGAGTCCTGTGATGTACAGAACTCAGCCCTTAGCGGCCTAGCCCAAAACTGTCCAACTTTTGGGGTGCAGTTCAAAGCGCCGAGGCTTTTTCTTTTCGCGTCAACGAAACGCGATCACACCGCCATGCAGAGATACTTGATGACGACGTAATCGTCGATGCCGTAATGCGAGCCTTCGCGCCCGAGGCCCGACTGCTTCACGCCGCCGAACGGCGCGACTTCGTTCGAGATGAGGCCGGTGTTGATGCCCACCATGCCGTATTCCAGCGCTTCGGCGACGCGCCAGATGCGGCCGATGTCGCGGCTATAGAAGTACGCGGCGAGGCCGAACTCGGTGTCGTTGGCGAGCTGCACGACTTCGTCGTCGGACGAGAATTTGAAGATCGGCGCGAGCGGGCCGAAAGTTTCTTCCTTCGCCACTTTCATGTCCGGCGTGACGCCGGTCAGTACGGTCGGCTCAAAGAACCCGTGACCGAGCGTGTGCCGCTTGCCGCCCGAAGCGAGCGCGGCGCCTTTCGCGAGCGCGTCCGCGATATGCGATTCGACCTTTTGCACGGCCGCTTCGTTGATGAGCGGCCCGAGCGCGACGCCGCTTTCCGTGCCGCTTCCGACCTTGAGCTTGCTCGCGGCTGCCGCGAGCTTTTGCGCGAAGGCATCGTAGACGCGCTCGTGGACGTAGAAGCGGTTCGTGCACACGCAGGTTTGTCCGCTATTCCGATATTTCGATGCAATCGCGCCTTCCACGGCGGCGTCGAGATCGGCGTCGTCGAATACGATGAACGGTGCGTTGCCGCCGAGTTCCAGCGTCACCTTTTTGACGGTCGGCGCGCTTTGCGCCATCAGCAGACGGCCGACCGCCGTCGAGCCGGTGAACGACAGCTTGCGCACGATCGGATTGTCCGTCATTTCGCCGCCGATCGCTTTCGGATCGCCGGTCAGGATGCTGAGCACGCCTTTCGGCAGGCCCGCGCGTTCTGCGAGCACCGCGAGCGCGAATGCGGAGAAGGGCGTTGCTTCGGCGGGCTTCACGACGATCGGGCAGCCGGCTGCGAGCGCCGGTCCGACCTTGCGCGTGATCATCGCGGCGGGGAAGTTCCACGGCGTGATTGCGGCGCAGACGCCGATCGGTTCCTTGGTCACGACGATGCGCTTGTCGGCGGCGGGCGTGGCGAGCGTATCGCCGGCGACGCGCTTGCCTTCCTCCGCGAACCATTCGATGAACGACGCCGCGTAGGTGATTTCGCCCTTGGCTTCGGCGAGCGGCTTGCCTTGCTCGGTCGTGAGGATGAGGGCGAGATCGTCGGCGTTTGCCATCATCAGGTCGAACCAGCGGCGCAGGATGGCCGCGCGTTCCTTCGCGGTTTTTTTGCGCCAGGCGGGCCAGGCGGTGTTGGCGGCATCGATCGCGCGGCGCGTTTCGGTTGCGCCCATGTTGGGGACTTTGCCGAGGGATTCTCCCGTTGCCGGGTTCACCACTTCAAACGTTTCGCCGTTGTCGGCTTGTTGCCATTCGCCGTCGATGTACGCTGCGTGACGCAAGAGCGTCGGGTCTTTCAGGTGTTCTTTCAGGCTCATTTGCTAGTCCTTTCGGGTCGGCTCGGGGTTGTCGCTGGATCCCGTTTTCGTGTCGGCTCCGGTTTTTCGCCGGATCCCGTTTTCTTAGTGGTCTATTAGCACTGCCCCTGTGCGGGGCGGCACTTACTTTCTTTGCTGCTGCAAAGAAAGTAAGCAAAGAAAGCAGCTTCCGATACGCCCGCGGTCACACGCAGTTTGGGTAGTCCTCTCGTCGTTCGTGGGCTGCCTAAAGAGTGCCCTCATAGGCCCCATCGGGCTTGGCTCGCGCACGGTCTGTCACATCGCACCACACAACAAACTGGTTCAGCACCAAATAGCTCCAGCCCGCTTCGCGGCCGACCGGTCAATCGGGTCCGCGCGTGCTTCTCTACTAACGTCTCCATCTCACTGCAATCGCCGCCCTTTGGTTTCCCTTGCGGACCCGGCGGCAGCGCGTAGCGCTGTGCCGAAGCTCTTTCGTGCTGAACCAGTGTCCTCAGCGTTTTCGGGCGGCGGACCGTGCGCGAGCCAAGCCCGGTTGGTCCTTCGAGGGCACTCTTTAGGCGAGTGCCGCCTGGGACGAGAGAACTACCCAAATTGCGTGTGACCGCGGGCCTGAAAAGCTGCTTTCTTTGCTTACTTTCTTTGCAGCAGCAAAGAAAGTGAGTGCCGCCCCGCACAGGGGCAACGCTAATAGACCGACGCGAATACGGGATCCGGCGACCAACGCAAAACAAAAAACAAAAAACCAAAAACCAAATCAAACCGCAACGCCAACAGTCTCCGTCAACACATCTTCAAGAATACCGAGCGCCTCATCAAAAACCGCATCCTGAATGGTGAGCGGAAACAGGAACCGAACCACGTTCGAATAAACGCCACAAACCAACAGCAGCAACCCGCGCTCCAGCGCCCGCGTCTGCACGAGCTTTGCAAAAGCAGCATCCGCATCATGCGAACCGGGCTTGCAGAACTCGACCGCGATCATCCCCCCCGGCCCGCGCACATCGGCGATCTGCGGCACATCGCCCTTCAGCGCTTCGAGTTTCGCCTTCAGCTTGTCGCCGAGCACAACCGCGCGCTCGCAGAGCTCTTCATCGTCGATGATGTCGAGCACCGCATGCGCCGCCGCCACCGCCAGCGGATTGCCCGCATACGTGCCGCCGAGCCCGCCCGGCGCCGCCGCATCCATGATCTCCGCGCGCCCGACGACGCCCGACAGCGGCATCCCGCCCGCCAGCGACTTCGCGATCGTCATCAGATCCGGCACGACGCCGTGATGCTCCATCGCGAACAGCTTGCCGGTGCGCGCAAAGCCCGTCTGCACTTCATCGGCGATCAGCAGAATGCCGTGGTCATCGCAAATCTTGCGCAGGCCGCGCACGAATTCCGTCGGCGCCGGAACGAAACCGCCTTCGCCCTGCACCGGCTCGAAGATGATCGCGGCAACACGCGTCGCTTCGATATCCGCCTTGAAAAGATGCTCGATCGCGCGCAGCGAATCCTCGACGGACACGCCATGCAGCGAATTCGGGAACGGCGCATGGAACACGTCCGACGGGAACGGCCCGAAGCCGATCTTGTACGGCGCGACTTTGCCCGTGAGCGCCATGCCCAAGAGCGTGCGGCCGTGAAAGCCGCCCGTGAACGCGATCACGCCCGGCCTGCCCGTCGCGGCGCGCGCGATCTTCACCGCGTTCTCGACAGCCTCCGCGCCCGTCGTGAAAAACGCCGTCTTCTTCGCGTGCGAGCCCGGCGCGCGGGCGCTGATCTTCTCGGCGAGCGACACATACGACTCGTACGGCACGATCTGATACGCCGTGTGCGTGAAGCAGTCGAGCTGCGCGCGAATCGCCTCGACGATCTTCGGATGGCGATGCCCCGTATTGCACACCGCGATGCCCGCCGCGAAGTCGATGAAGCGGCGGCCCTCGACATCCCACAGTTCCGCGTTCTCGGCGCGCGCCGCGTAGAAATCGCACATCACGCCGACACCGCGCGGCGTCGCAGCGTTCTTGCGGGCGTGCAGATCGGCGTTCTTGAGGTTGGTGCTCACGGAAATCTCCTGGATCGTTGGTGGCCGCATCGGCCGACTGAACATAGAGACGACTATAGTAAGATTTGGCCCTCAAGTTCAGAGCCATTTCAATAAATCTATAGGAGCCAATTCGATGTCGACGCGCGCAAGCGTGCTGTCCGACTGGCTGGCGCAGCGCATCGATCGCACGAACGGCCAGCCGATCTACCGGCAATTGCATCGGCTGCTACAGCAGGCCATCCTCACGCGCGAGCTCGCGGCGGGCGCGAAAGTGCCGTCGTCGCGCTTGCTTGCCGCCGAGCTCGGCGTCGGGCGCAACACGGTGACGCAGGTCTACGAGCAACTCGCGCTCGAAGGCTACGTGTCGTCGGCGACGGGGCGCGGCACCTTCGTCGCGGACAGCACGCCCGACGACATCGTGTTCGACGACGCGCCGCCCGCGGCGATCGCGCCATCCGATGCACAATCGACGCTCTCCACGCGCGGCGCGCGGCTGATTTCGGGCGCGGGCGTGTCGAAGCGTCAGGGCGGCGCGTTCATGCCGGGCGTGCCGGACGTATCGCGGTTTCCGTCGCGCGTGTGGAACCGGCTGCACGCGAAATACTGGCGCAAGCCGCTGCCCGATCTGCTCACCTACGCGCCGGGCGGCGGCCACGCGGGACTGCGCCACGCGCTCGCGCACTATCTGCGCACGTCGCGCTCGGTGCGTTGCACGCCGGAGCAGATCGTCGTGACGACGGGCATCCATCAATCCATCGATCTCGCCGCGCGCCTGCTCGCCGATCCGGGCGACACGATCTGGACGGAGGATCCGTGCTACTGGGGCGTGCGCAGCGTTCTGCAGGTTTCGGGGCTCGATCTGAAGGCGATTCCCGTCGACGCGGAAGGCATCGCGCCGACATCCGCCGATCTCGCGTCGCCGCCGAAGCTGATGCTCGTCACGCCGTCGCATCAGTATCCGCTCGGCATGGTGATGAGCCTCGCGCGCCGCCGCATGCTGCTCGAATATGCGCGCCAGCACCGCTGCTGGATCATCGAGGACGATTACGACAGCGAATTCCGCTACGGCAGCCGGCCGCTCGCGTCGCTGCAGGGCATGGACACGGCGGGGCAGGTGATTTACGTCGGCAGTTTCGGCAAGACGCTGTTTCCGGGGCTGCGCATCGGTTATGTGGTCGTGCCGGAAGCGCTCGCGGAGAGCTTCGCGATGGCGAGCGCCGAGCTGTATCGCGAAGGGCAGTTGCTGCAGCAGGCCGTGCTCGCGGAATTCATCGAGCAGGGGCATTTCACGTCGCATATCCGGCGGATGCGCGCGCTCTACGGCCAGCGCCGCGACGCGATGCTCGCGACCATCGCCGCGCGCTACGGCGACACGCTTTCGATCGCCGGGGGCGATGCCGGGCTGCATCTCGTGCTGAAACTGCCGCGCCACGTCGATGATCGCGCGCTCGCCGCCGCCGCGCTCGCGCAGAACATCGTCGTGCGGCCGCTGTCGGGGTATTACGCGCATCGGCCGGACGCGGAATCCGGTTTGCTGATCGGATATGCATGCGTGCCGGACGACGACATCGCGCCGGCTTTCGCCACGCTCGCCGACGTGATCGACCGGTTTCTGCGCTAAAAGCGGTCGAAATTTCACGATTCGCTTACGGTCAGCGAAAAAAACGCGCGCGGAACTGGCAAGGGCGGCGCATGTGGAGGATCATGTGCGCCGTTTTCCGATCAACCGCAAGGGCTTCTCCATGACGATCTCGTCCGACCACCACTTCACCGTCATCGCCGATCTCTCCGACGACGCGCCTTCGCTGCGCGAAATTCGCCACGATATCCATCGTCATCCGGAGTTGTCGTATGAGGAGACGCGCACTGCGGCGCTCGTCGCGGAGCGGCTCGAAGAGTGGGGCTGGACGGTGACGCGCGGCGTCGGCGGGACGGGCGTCGTCGGCACGTTGAAGGCGGGCGACGGCACGAAGAGCATCGGACTGCGCGCGGACATGGACGCGCTGCCGATCATCGAGCAGAGCGGCAAGCCCTGGGCGAGCGAGACGCACGGCAAGATGCACGCGTGCGGCCACGACGGCCACACGACGATGCTTCTCGGCGCGGCGCGCCATCTCGCGCGCACGCGCAATTTCAACGGCACGGTGCATCTGTATTTTCAGCCGGCGGAAGAGCACGGCGTGCCGAGCGGCGCGCAGAAGATGATCGAGGAAGGTCTTTTCGAGCGCTTTCATTGCGACGCCGTGTTCGGCGTGCACAACCATCCCGGCGCGCAGCCCGGCACGTTCCTGTTCCGCAAGGGGCCGTTCATGGCGGCGGGCGATCAGGTGTCGATCGCGGTCGAAGGCGTCGGCGGGCACGCGGCGCGGCCGCATCTGTCGGTCGATCCGGTCGTCGTGACGGCGAGCATCGTCATGGCGCTGCAGACGATCGTCGCGCGCAACGTCGATCCGGCGCAGCCGGCCGTCGTCACTGTCGGCTCGATGCACGCCGGGACGGTCAACAACGTCATCCCGAATCGCGCGACGCTCGAACTGTCCGTGCGCTCCTTCGACCCGCAAGTGCGCGAACTGCTCAGGCGCCGCATCAAGGAACTGGTGGAATCGCAGGCGGCGAGCTACGGCGCGAGCGCGACGGTGAAGTATCTGGAAGGCTATCCGGTCGTCGTGAATTCGGACGCGGAAACGGAGTTCGCTATGGAGGTCGCGCGCGAACTGGTCGGCGCAGAGAACGTCGTCGCGCACGCCGATCTGCTGATGGGCAGCGAGGACTTCGCGTTCATGCTGCAGCAGCGGCCGGGCTCGTTCCTGCGCCTCGGCAACGGTGCGGGCGAGGACGGCTGCATGGTCCACAACCCGCACTACGATTTCAACGACAAGAATCTGCCGGTCGGCGCGGCTTACTGGGCGCGTCTCGTCGAACGATTCCTGGCGTGACCGAAATCACGCCGGCAGCCTGAAACTTCCGATCGCCTCGCGCAGCACATCGACCTGATCCTTCAGCGAATGCGCGGCGGCGGCGGCTTCCTCGACGAGCGCGGCGTTCTGCTGCGTCACCTGATCCATCTCGACGACCGCGCGGTTCACCTGCTCGATGCCCGCGCTCTGCTCGCGCGACGCGTGGCTGATCTCGTCGAGAATCTCGTTCACGCGGCGCACCGATTGCACGATTTCCGTCATCGTCGCGCCCGCGTTCGTCACGAGCGACGCGCCTTGCTCGACCGTCTGCGTCGACGTTTCGATGAGCGCCTTGATTTCCTTCGCCGCCGTCGCCGAGCGCTGCGCGAGACTGCGCACTTCCGCCGCCACGACCGCGAAGCCGCGTCCCTGTTCGCCCGCGCGCGCCGCTTCGACCGCCGCATTCAGCGCGAGGATGTTCGTCTGGAACGCGATGCCGTCGATCACGCCGATGATGTCGCCGATCTGCTGCGAGCTCGCGGTGATGCGCGTCATCGTGTCGATGACGTCGTCGACCACGCCGCTGCCGCGCGTCGCCACGTCCGCCGCCTGCTCCGCGAGACGCGCCGCCTGCGCGGCGCTCTCCGCGTTGTTCTTCACGTTCGCGGTCATCTGGTCCATGCTCGACGCGGTCTGCACGAGCGCCGCGGCCTGTTCCTCGGTGCGCTGCGACAGATCGGTGTTGCCCGCCGCGATCTCCGACGCGCCCACGTTGATGTTGTCCGTGCCGCTGCGCACGCGCGACACGGTATCGACGAGACCGCTCTGCATCACGCTGAGCGCGTGCAACAGACTTGTCGTGTCGTTCGGACGGACGTCGACGCTGCTCGTCAGATCGCCACGCGCGATGCGATGCGCCGCGTCGACCGCCAGTTCGAGCTCGCCGCCGAGATTGCGTTTGATGCTGCGCAGAACGATGAGCATCGCGGCCGTCGCGAAGCCGCCGAGCACGGCCGTGATCGCGAGCCAGCGCAGCGCGCTTGCCCAGAACGCGCTCTGCACGTCGTCCATGTACATGCCGGTGACGATGTACCAGTCCCACTGCCCGAAGCGCTGCGAGTAGGAGAGCTTGCCGACTGGCTTGTCGCTGCCGGGCTTCGGCCACAGATAGCTGATGAAGCCGCCGCCGGGCTGATCGCCCGCCTTGACGATATCGACGAACAGGCGAGTGCCCGCCGGATCGGCATAACTCGAGAGATCCTGCCCGTTCATCGCGGACTTGATCGGGTGCATCACCATCCTCGGATGCGAGTCGTTGATCGAGAGATAGCCGTCCGTGCCGTAGCGGATCGCGCCGACCACTTCCAGCGCGCGCTTTTTCGCTTCGTCTTCGGTGAGCGTCTTGTTCGCGGCGAGCGCCGCGTAGTGCGCGGTGATCGAGTGCGCCTCGTTGACGAGCGTCTTCAACTGCTCCTTGCGGTCGTCGATCATCGACGTCCGGTTTTGCCATGCCCCGATGATCCCGATCGCGATCAAGCCGATCCACAGCACGGCGATCAACGAGCCGAGCTTCTTGTTCAACGTCATTCTGTTCATGTTGCGCCCGTCGC
This sequence comes from Caballeronia sp. LZ008, assembly GCF_031451435.1. NCBI lineage: Bacteria > Pseudomonadati > Pseudomonadota > Betaproteobacteria > Burkholderiales > Burkholderiaceae > Caballeronia > Caballeronia sp. LZ008. Next base: position 423,368 of record NZ_JARUXK010000004.1, read on the forward strand.
CTGTTTGCGTTGTATTCGCGTTGTCGTTTGCGACGGCGCACGCCGCCGCATGCCCGCTTTACGGCAGGCATGGGCGGCGAATGTAGGGCGGGAATTCCCGTAGGGAGGCGTCGGATCAGAGACGCCGGATCGGATCCTTGTCGGGCGGCGCGTCGGGATGCTGCGGCTCCTCCGGCCGATGACCGGGCGAAGGCGGCGTGAGCGGATCGGCTTCCGGATCGCGGTTCGGGTCCGCGACGGGATCCGGAACGGGATTGGTCTGCATGTCGAATTTCATGATGTCCCCCGAAAGGTGGCTCTTCGTCTATGCCGATTCGTGCGCCGCCGGCATGTGCAGCGTGAACGGCTCGCCCGGATGCGCGCCGCCGGTGTGCGAGAGCGCGTCGCGGGCGTGTGCGGCGATCGCGTCGCTGCCGGTGTCGCGCGGATGTTCGTCGAGCACGATATGCGGCGTGCCGAGCGCGCGGGCGGCGGCGACGGGCGAGGACGCTTCGGCGTCGTCGGACAGGAGCAGCCGCGCATTGGCGATCAGGCGCGGCAGCGTCGCCGGCGCGACGGCGCCCGCGAGAAAGAGCGCGGCCGTCTGCATCGCGCCGAGCACGCCGGCGGTGCGCTCGGGATCGGGCGAATCGCCGACGATCGCGATCTGCCAGCCATCGGCGGCGAGCTGGTCGGCGACATCGGCATATCGTTCGGCGGGCCAGGCGGGCGCGGCGTGATGGCTGCCCGGATGGATCAGCACCAGGCGCTCGCGCTCGATGCCGTGGAACGCGGCGAGCGTGTCGTAATCGTCGCTCCCGTCACGCGCGGCGGCGGGCGGGGCGCTCGGCGCGTCGGGGACGAGCGTTGTCGTGAGGTCGTCGCTCAACGTGGAAAGGGGATTGGCTCGCATCTTGGCTCCTGCAAGTGGCGTGGCCTCGCTCGATTCGGCGCAACTCGCGGGGCCGCGCGCTTGGCAAGCACCCGCCATGCCCGGCGTGTTTGCGGCAGGTTCCGCCTGAAAATGCCCGCGTTGGACACAGATTGCGTTCCGAAGCGTGACAGTTTGAGCGTCGATTGCGGCATCTGTCACGTATTGAAGGAGGCGCGGCGGCGCTCGTCAAGGCGCGAAGTTTTCAGCGTCGATGTAAAAAAGCCGCCACCTCGCGATGGCGAGGCGGCGGCTTGGATGCGGCGTCGAGCGGCGCTCAGGTTTCCGTGTTGCCGTCGGCGGCGGGCAGCGTCTTCGGCGTGAACGCTTCGGCGCGGCGGCGGATGCCGTCGACTTCGCCAGTCACGAACGTGCGCTTGTCCGCGGCGAGCGCTTCCTGATACGACACGCCTTCCGGCACGCGATGCAGCAGCGCGCGCAATTCGCCTTGCGTCGTCTGCTCGACGGGCTCGTAGTCGTAAAGACCGAGCTCCAGTTCGGCGCGCTCGTGCAGGATGAACAGGCACGACGCGAACACCGCGACGCCGAGCACTTCCTGCACGCCGAAGCGGAATGCGTGCGGCACAGGCGAGAACGGCAGCCACGCGATGAGCGCGACGCCCGCGAGCGCCACCGCGATGGTCACGTTGAGCAGCAATTGCAGACGCGCGACGATGCGCTCGCGTTCGGTCTTCAGTTGCCCGGCCGATTTCGGCACGAGCGCGCGTGTGTGCAAGCCCTGCGATTGTTGACGGCGGAGTTCTTCGAGCGGGAGAGCGGCCATTTGGGTGTGATGTGGACCATCGGTGAGCGCCAGTCGGCGCGACACCGGTATAACGCGCGGCTTACAGGAACGTTGACGACGCTTTCGTCTTGTTGCGTCCTGTTGCGTCCTGTTTCGTCCTGTTGCATCTGCGGCTCGCTCAGCGCGTCGGGTCCTTCACCGGCGTGCGGATGGTCGCGGTGCCGTCGGCGATCTGCTGCGCGAAAACGAGCGCCTCGACGATCGTCCCGAAGACTTCCGCGCGCACTTTGTCGTCGGCGAGGCGCATCAGATACGACGGGTGATACGTCGGCACGATGATGTGCCCCTTATGCTCGATGGTCTTGCCGAGATACTCGGACAACGCCGTGCGATGCCCCGTGAGCGCCTTGAGCGCCGTCGCCCCGAGCGCGACGACGACTTTCGGCCCGATGCGCTTCAGTTCTTCGTCGAGCCAGTAGCGGCAGGCTTCGCGTTCGCGCTGCGCGGGCGCGAGATGCGCGCGCTCCTCGCCTTGCGCTTCCCATTTGAAATGCTTCACCGCGTTGGTCAGATAGAGCGATTCGCGCGCGATCTGCGCCTCGGCGAGCGCTTCGTCGAGCAGCTTGCCCGCCTGACCGACGAACGGCTTGCCCTCGCGGTCTTCCTGATCGCCCGGCTGCTCGCCGACCAGCATCACGCGGGCGTCGCCGGGACCGACGCCCGGCACCGCCTGCGTCGCGTTGCGCCACAGCGCGCAGCGCCTGCATGCATCGAGCGACGGCGGCTCGATCAGCATCGTGCCCTTGATCGGCTCCAGATCCGTGTTGATGGCGACTTCCATGTCGGGCGGCACATTACGCGGATGACGGTCGCGCCGCGAATAGGGATCGGCGCGGGAGATCAGCGCGGGATCGGTGCGCGCGTTCTCCGGGCTTTTCCAGTAGCGCACCGGCATATGCGACGCCATTTCGGCGGCGTTTTCCTGCGCCGGCGCGAACGTGCTCTCGTAATACGCGAGCCAGAGCGCCTCGATGGCGTCGCCGCTGATGGCTTCGCCGCTCATCGCGGTGTCGCCGAAATCCATCGGCTTTTCTTCCGGCTCGCTCGTGCGGTCCACGCGCAGGAGCGCGCCGTCCCAGAACGCGGCGCCGTGCGGCGTGGCGATCATCCACGTGGCGCTGCCCATGCGCGTGGCGAAGTGCATCGCGGCGTGCTCCAGCACATCGTGCACCGGCTCGAACCAGCTGATGAACTCGGGCGGCCCGAGCGACGAATCGCGATGCCGGAAACGCAGCACTCTGCGCATTTCGCTTTCTTCGGCCTCGACCGATTCGATCATGCGCCGCAGCCGATGCCCGTCCGGATCTTCCGGCGAGGCGATCGCGCGGTCGCCCTGCGTCCAGCGCCACAGCGCCTTGTAGAGAAACCGCCAGCGGTCGGGCGCGCGATAGCACGCCGCCGTTTCGAGCATGGCGAGGAATTCGCGCGCGATCTTGACCGGCTTCTTCGCATTCGGATCCGACGGGCCACGCGACGCAACGATGGAGCCGAACACCGTTGCCGATGCATCGGTTTCGAGCCATTCCACGTCTTCCGGGCGCGCGTCTTCCATGAGGAGATTGCGCGCCTCGGTACGCCAGGCAGCGAACGACGGATCGATGGTGACGCTTTTCATCGGCGAGCGGAATCATAAAAGCACTGTATATCCATACAGTAATTCTAGCGATTCCCGCCGCTTTTCAGCAACTATTTAGAGACGATCGCGCCCTTATACGGCGGAGCGGCCCGCCATTCACGGGAACGGCCATTGCTGAAATTCATCCATCGCGCCGTCTCGATTGCCAACGGAAAAAAACTCACACACGGAGCCGCCAATGCTTGCCATCGTCATTCCTGCTCACAACGAAGCCGCGCATATCGGCGCGTGCGTCGCGGCTGCACGTCGCGCGGCAGATCATCATCAACTGCTTGGCGAGGCGGCGCGCGTGATCGTCGTCGCCGACAGTTGCAGCGATGACACCGCCGCCATCGCGCGGGCGCTGGGCGCGGAAGTGACGTGCATCGAAGCGTGCAATGTCGGCGTCGCGCGCGCGCATGGCGCACAGCGGGCGCTGGCGCTGGGCGCGCGCTGGCTCGCATTCACCGATGCCGATACGACCGTCGCCGCAGACTGGCTCGTGCGCCAGCTCGACTGCTGCGCGGACGCGGTGTGCGGCGTGATCGGCGTGCGCGACTGGTCGCCGCATATCGGCGCGGTGCGCGAGCACTTCGGGCGCACTTATACCGATGCGGACGGGCATCGGCATATTCACGGCGCGAACATGGGCGTGTCGGCGAGCGCGTACGTGAAGGCGGGCGGATTTGCGCCGCTGGAGACGAGCGAGGACGTGGCGCTCGTCGAAGCGCTGATGGCGACCGGCGCACGGATCGAGTGGAGTGCGTCGCCGCGCGTGGTGACGAGCGCGCGGACGGATTTCCGGGCGAAGAAGGGATTCGGCGCGACGCTGCTCGACGTCAGCCGGCGCTATCTGCCGATCGGCGCCGACGCCGAAGATTCGGCGGAAACGGCGGCGATCGCGGCTTAAGTCGCGCTCAAGTCTGCCCGAGGTCGCTCGGCAAATCCACGTCGCGCAGCACGTTCGCATCGTCCACTCCGACGATGAACGGCTTGTGCGTCGTGAAGATGGCGCGTGCGCCCGCGTCGCCGTCGAGCGTGGCGAGCATCTCGCGATGCGCGATGCCGAAGCCCACCGGATGCCCGCGCTTGCCACGATGGAACGGCGCGACGAGCGCTTCCCCGCCGTCGAGCGCACGCGCGACCGCTTCATACGACGACGCTTCGATCCACGGCATGTCGCCGAGCGCGACGAGCCAGCCATCGGCTTCGGACGTCGCGCGCACGGCCGCGGCGAGCGTCGCGCCCATGCCGCGCTCGGCGTCGACGCTGAAGATGACGTTGCAGCCTGCTTCGTTGAGCACGTCGGCGAGCTTTTCGGCGCCGGGACGCACGACCGCGATCACTTCGGCGCACACGGCGAGCAGCCTGCGCGCCGACTGGAACACGATGGACGTTCCGTCGGGCAGGGTGGCGAGCAGCTTGTTGTGGAGTCCGGACGGGTCGAAACGGGTGCCGAGACCCGCCGCCAGCAGAATGCCGGTCGCGTTCGACGAATAGGTCATCGCGGGTGCTCGTGTGGGGATGAATCGCGATTGTGCGGCGCATCGAACGGCGTCGCAAGCATAAAAAAACACACGGCGGCCGGGCGGACCGCCGGGTGCGTCGTTTCACTTCACGCCATCGTCGGCGGCAGGATTTTGTCGAGCGTAATCGGCAGATCGCGCACACGCACCCCCGTCGCGTGATACACCGCGTTGCCGAGCGCGCCTGCCACGCCCGTAATGCCGATCTCGCCGATGCCCCGCGCGCCGTGCGGATTGATATGCGGGTCCGGCTCGCCGACGAACGCGATATCCAGCATGCCGATATCCGCGTTCACCGGGACGTGATATTCCGCGAGATTCGCGTTCGTATAGCGCCCGTAGCGCGAATCCATCTCGCTCTTTTCCAGCAGCGCCGAGCCGACGCCCCACACGATGCCGCCCATCAACTGGCTATGCGCGGTCTTTTCGTTGAAGAGCGTGCCGACGTCGTACACGCCGACGATGCGCGGCACGCGGATGATCCCGAGGTCCGCATCGACATGCACTTCCGCGAACACCGCGCCGAACGAGTGAAACGAATACTGCTTTTTCTCGTCGCCGGGCCGGGTCGTGGCGATCGCCTCGATCGGCTTGCCGCCGTTGCGCGCGATGATCGCCGCCGCGGGATCGCGCTTGTCAGGATTCGACAGGCTCACGACCCAGCCGTTGGACACGGTCACGTCCTCGCGCGCGAGACCGGCGACGGGCGATCCGCGATCCGCGAGCGCCATCGCGATGAGTTGATCGCGCGCCTCCATCGACGCCGCCCGCACCGCCGGCGACACGCTCGCCGCCGATTGCGAGCCGCCCGAGACCGGCGCCTTCGGCAAGGACGAATCGCCGAGCGCGAAGCGCACGTAATCGAGCGGAAAGCCGAGCGCGTCGGCGGCGACCTGCGTCATGATCGTGTACGTGCCGGTGCCGAGATCCTGCGTGCCGGACGCGACCATCGCGGTGCCGTCGGGCAGGATGCGCGCCACCGCCGACGCCTCGCTGCGATTCGCCGGATACGTCGCCGTCGCCACGCCCCAGCCGATGAGCGTATTGCCTTCGCGCATCGACTTCGGCGCGTGGTTGCGCTTGGACCAGCCGAAGGTATCCGCGCCGCGCCGATAGCATTCGAGCAGCGCCTTCTCCGACCACGGCTTCTTCTCCTGCGGCTCCATGTTCGCGTGATTCTTGATGCGAAACGCGAGCGGATCCATGTTCAGTCGATACGCCATTTCGTCCATCGCCGATTCGAGCGCGAACGAGCCGCTCGTCTCGCCGGGCGCGCGCATGAAGGTCGGCGTGCCGATGTCGAGCTTGACCAGCTTGTGCGACGTCGACTGGTTCGGCACCGCGTACAGCATGCGCGTGACGATCGCGGAGCTTTCGGTCCAGTCCTCGAACGTCGATGTCGTCGAAACGACGTCGTGACGCATGCCGGTCATGATGCCGTCGTCGCGCGCGCTCACCTGAAAGCGCTGCTCGGTGAATGGCCGGTTGCCGACCATGCCGAACATCTGCGGCCGTTCGAGCACGAGCTTGACGGGGCGGCCGGTCTGCTTCGACGCCATCGCCGCCAGCACGACGTGCGACCACACCGACCCCTTGCAGCCGAAGCCGCCGCCGACGAACGGGCAGATCACGCGCACGTTCTCATCGGAGATGCCGAAGAACTTCGCGACCGCGCTTTTCGCGCCGGACACGCCTTGCGTCGCGTCGTAGAGCGTGAGATTCGGGCCGTCCCAACGCGCGACGGTCGCGTGCGGCTCCATCGGATTGTGATGTTCGTACGGCGTCGTGTAGACGGCGTCGAGGCGCGTCGGGCCTTGTTTCAAACCGGCGTCGACGTCGCCGCGTTTCGTCGTGATCGCGCGGCCCATCATCTTTTCCGGCTGATACGCCGAGGCCTTCGCGCGCGTGAAATCCGCGTTGGGCATCGCGGCTTCGTAGCGCACGTCGACGTAACGCGCCGCGCCTTGCGCGTGCTCCAGCGAGTCCGCGACGACGACCGCGACCGGCTCGTTGCTGTAGCGCACCTCGTTGGTCTGCAAGAGCGTCAGCTTGCGCACGGCGGGCGGCTGCGCGTCAGGGACGCCGTTGTTCGGCAGGCGCATCGCGTTCCGATACGTCATCACAAGAAGCACGCCGGGCATCGATTGCGCGCGGCTCGTGTCGATCGACGCGATACGGCCGTGCGCGACCGTGCTCGTGACGATGACCGCGTGCGCGAGCTTGGCGTCGGTGTTGTCGGCGGAATAGCGTGCCTGGCCGGTGACTTTCAGCACGCCGTCGGTGCGATCGAGCGGTTTTCCGATGACAGTCATGCGACACCTCCGGCCTGTTGAACCGCGCGCACGATCGCGCGCTGCGCGAGCACGATCTTGAACGCGTTGTCGCGCTGCGGCTGGGCGCCCTGTACGGCGAGCGCGGCGGCGTTCTGCAGCGTGGCTTTATCGAGCGATTGGCCGACGAGCGCGCGTTCGGTCGCGTTCGCGCGCCACGGCTTGTGCGCGACGCCGCCGAGCGCGATGCGCGCGCTCTTCACCGTGTTGCCGTCCATCTGCAACGCGGCCGCGACCGATACCAGCGCGAACGCATAACTCGCGCGGTCGCGCACTTTCAGATACTTCGAGTGCGCGGCGAAGAGCGGCGGCGGCAGATCGACCGACGTGATGAGCTCGCCTGCGTGCAAGGTCGTGTCGAGCTCGGGCCTGTCGCCCGGCAGCCGATGAAACTCCGCGAACGGAATCGTCCGCTCGCCGTTCGGGCCCGCGACGCGCACGACGGCATCGAGCGCCGCGAGCGCGACGCTCATGTCGGACGGATTCGTCGCGATGCACTGACGGCTCGCGCCGAGAATCGCGTGCATGCGATTGTTGCCGTCGATGGCCGCGCAGCCGCTGCCCGGCGAGCGCTTGTTGCATTGAGGAAAGCCGGTGTCGTAGAAGTACGCGCAACGCGTGCGCTGCATCAGATTGCCCCCGACGGTCGCCATGTTGCGCAGTTGCGCCGATGCGCCCGCGAGCAGCGCCTGCGACAGAAGCGGATAGCGTTCGCGCACCCACGCATGATTGGCGGCGTCGCTGTTGCGCACGAGCGCGCCCAGGCGCAGACCGCCATCGGGCAGGGCGGTGATGCCATTCAGGCCGTCGATGTGCGTGATGTCGACGAGCCTCATCGGCCGCATGACGCCGCCTTTCATCAGGTCGAGCAGATTCGTGCCGCCGCCGATGAACATCGTGCCCGGCTGGCTCGCGGCCGCGAGCGCCGCGCCAATATCCGGCGCGCGCTGATAGGAGATCGCGTCCATGTGCGTCTCCTTACGCGTTGCCCGACGCGACGGCTTTTACCGCCGCGACGATGTTCGGATACGCGCCGCATCGACAGATGTTGCCGCTCATGCGCTCGCGAATTTCGTCGTCGGAGAGTTGCGCGGGGCGAAAGCGCACGTCGGCCGTGACCGCGCTCGCGTCGCCGTTGCGATATTCGGCGATGAGCGCCGTCGCCGAGCACAATTGCCCCGGCGTGCAGTAGCCGCACTGAAAGGCGTCCTTCTCGATGAACGCGCGCTGGATCGGCGCGAGCGTGTCGCCGTCGGGCGCGAGGCCTTCGACGGTCGTGACGGATTCGCCGTCGTGCATCACCGCGAGCGTCAGGCACGAGTTGATGCGCCGGCCCGACACGATCACCGTACACGCGCCGCACTGGCCGCGGTCGCAGCCTTTCTTCGTGCCGGTGAGGTTGGCGTATTCGCGCAGCGCGTCGAGGAGCGTCGTGCGCGCCTCGACCTGCAGTTCATACGGATGGCCGTTGATGGTGAGCTTCACGGGCAACATCGGCGTGGCGGCGGGCGGCGGCGCCAAGGCAGGCGTCGCGGCCGGTTGCTGCGCGTGCGCGTGCGGCGCGGCGGTCACTGCTGCGGCCGCGGCGGCGGATTGCAGGAAACGACGGCGCGACGGCTTTTGCGCCGCGTCGCTGGCGTCGTCGTGAGGATGGGTATCGGCTGGGGACATGGCGATCGGTTGCTCCTCGCTCGTTCGGAAGGGCGTCGACGGGCTCAAGTCTTCACGGGGATTCGCTCGCAGCCGATTGCGACGGATCGGGCGGAGCGCCGATGCTCGAGTCCTCGGGGCGGCGCAAGAGGCGCGGTTCGCGATCGTTCGGCAACTGTAAGGGAACCGAACGTTCGTCGAGCCGCAATCGCAGACTACAGCAAGTGGGGTGCCATGCGCTCGGGACGGACGCTGGCTGGCTTATGAGCGGGCCGTGCGGGTAAATGCTGCATGCGCGCGTAAAACTAACGGTCTGGTTCGAAACCCACGTCACTTGATCAGCGCAAGCACGTCCCGAAAGCGCGGATGCCGGCAACTGCCCATCCATCCGAAGATCGTCGTTTCGACCGTCGTGAGCCGCGCGCCGTCCTGCCGCGCCCGTTCGATCGCGACGGCGCGATCCGCGGCTCGCCGCGACGCGACCGCGTCCGCCACGAATTCCACGCGATAGCCGAGCCGCAACACTCCGAGCACCGTCAGCAGCACGCACACATGCGCCTCCGCGCCGGCGACCCACAGCGTCGCGGGCGCGGGCGGCAGCGCATCGACGAACGCGGGTTCGAGCGTCGCATCGAATGTGTGCTTTTCGACGACTTTCGCCGACCGGAGATCGACGGGCAGGCTTTCGACCGTCCGGCCGAGCCCGCGCGGATTCTGCTCCGTAAAAAGCACCGGCACGTCGAGCAGGTTCGCCGCGCGCAAGAGCGTGCCGGCGCGCTCCGTCAGACGTTGCGCGCCATCCAGATGCGGCAGGAGCCGCGCCTGCACGTCGACGATGACGAGCATCGCGTCAGGCCTCGCTCTCCATGATCCAATCGATGAGCCGCGCGTTCTCGCCCGCGGAGCCGATGCCCGCATGCTTGGCCATCGGCACGAAGAAGTGCGTGGCGATCGGCAGCTTCGAGCGTTCGAGCCAGTTGGTCAGATGCGCGGCGAGGCGCTTCGCCGGCGTCTTCAGTTCCTCGCGCAGCACGCCGGGCAGCTTCTCGAAGTGCCGCATGTCGGTCTGATACGGCTCGGGCGCGACGCACAGCGCGTTCGGCCGGCCATCGACATCGACGGGAAGGCGTTCCAGCGCCTGATGCAGCAGCGCGACGCCGAGGCCCTCGCCGCGCCACGGCTTTCTCACTTCCCACAGGCTGATGTAAATCACGCGATGCGCGTTGTAGACCTCGCACAGCTTCTCCGGACCGAGCGCTTCCGTCGATGCGAGCGCGAGCGAGAGCATTTCGCCCGAGTAAGTGTCGAGCGTGTAGACGAGATCGGCGCTGCTCGTGAGCGGCGGCACCTTGACGAGTTTCAGCCGCACCGCCGCCGCGACGATATCGCTGCCCGCCTCGTGGAAGACGGCGAACGCGGTGCCGAGCCGCTCGTCGTCGACCTGCGGGTATTCGTGGCGATAGGTCATCGTGAAGAGAAACGGCCCGATCTTCTCGCGATACGCGAGCGGCCTGTCGACGTCGTAATCGTCGACGCCGTCGAGACCGTACGGATCGTAATCGCGCTTTTCTCGCCGCTCGCCGTTTTGCGCGGCGGCGAGCGCCGCGAGCGGACGGCGCGATTCCGGCACGAGATCCTCCGGCAAACCTTCCCAGCTCAGACGCAAAAACTCCCGTCCGCCGCGATAGTGCGTCTCGAAGAGCGAAAGAACCGGCTCGCCCGCGACCGGATCGAGAATGCGCTGGGCGCACTCGTAGGCGCGGTCGAGCAGCTGATCGGCTTCGGCGGGATCGGGCGCGAGATGCGGCTCGCTGCCTTGCGGCTCGGCGGGCAAGCCTTTTGCAACGCGTTCCTTGTGCGCGAGTTCGAGCCATTCGTCGGCCGCGCGTTCGGCGATGAAACCCGCCGCGATGCGATAGCCCGTCAGCACGATCGACTGGCCGGTGCGGCCGAGCGGGAACACGTACTCGTCGTTCATGACGTCGTCGACGGTGACGCCGCGGAACGTTTCGCGCGGCGCGTTCGCATTCGCGACCGCATCGAAGCGATCATGCGACAGCACCTGGGCGACGAGGTCGGATGCGGCCGGACCGAACTCCGATCCGGCGCCGGGAAGCAGCTTCAGCAGGGACAAGGTACTCGCGGTATACGTGGTGCCGGTCGTGCTTGGTGTGCTCATGAGTGCCATCTCCGATCGTGAAGGGTTATCGTAACAAACCATCGTATTTACGGGAGAGATCGATGAGCGTTGAAAAGGACGAAACGCGGGCGGCTACGGTTCATGAAGGCGGATGCGCGTGCGGCGCGTTCCGCTTTCGCGCGACGGGCAAGCCCATTCGCGTCTGCATCTGCCACTGCACGACGTGCCGGCAAGTGCATGGCTCCGCCTTCGGAGCTTATGCGATTTACGCGCGCGGCAACGTGATGATGAGCGGCAGCCTTTCGACGTGGAAGAGTTCCGACGATGGCCGGCGGCACTTCTGCCCGGCGTGCGGCTCGGTCGCGTACATGGAATTCACGACGCGCGACGAAGTCGATCTGCCCATCGGCGCATTCGACGAAACCGGCGTCTTCGAGCCGACTTACGAGCTCTGGTGCAAGCATCGCGAGCCGTGGCTGCCGCAGGGCGCGCGGGCGGAATACGACGAAGGCCGTCCGCACTAGGCGCGCGATGACCGGGCGCATCCGCATCGGTATTTCGGGCTGGCGCTATGCCGGCTGGCGCGGCGTGTTCTATCCGAAAAAGCTCGCGCAGGCCCGCGAGCTCGATTTCGCGTCGCGCGCGGTCCAGACGGTCGAGATCAACGGATCGCATTATTCGCTGCAAAGCGTGACGAGCTATCGCGCGTGGCGCGACGCGACGCCCGATGGCTTCGTCTTCAGCGTGAAGGGGCCGCGCTATCTGACGCACATGCTGCGTTTTCGCGACGAAACGGCGATTCCGGCGATCTCGAACTTCTTCGCGTCCGGCGTGCTCGCGCTCGGCGACAAGCTCGGTCCGTTCCTCTGGCAGTTTCCGCCGAACTTTTCCTTCCGTCCCGAAGCCTTCGAACGCTTTCTCGAATTGCTGCCGAAGGATACGGTCGCCGCCGCGCGGCTCGCCCAGGGCCACGACACGCGCGTGAAAGACCCGTGGTTCGAGCCCGGAAGAAAGCGCGCGCTGCGGCACGCGATCGAGATCCGTCATCCGAGTTTCTGCACCGATGAATTCGTGCGGCTGCTGCGCAAATACGGCGCGGCGCTGGTCGTGTCGGATTCGGTGGCCGGCTGGCCCTATGCCGAAGATCTCACGTCCGACTTCACCTATTTGCGGCTTCACGGCAGCGAAACGCTTTATGGCGGCAGCTATAAGGACGAGGCGCTCGACGAATGGGCACGCCGCATCGAATGCTGGGCGTCGGGCGGACAGATCGCCGACGCGCGGCTGATTTCATCGGCGAAAGCACGGCCGCGCGCGGGCCGCGACGTCTTCTGCTACTTCGACAACGATCAGAAAGTGCGCGCCCCGTTCGACGCGCGACGCCTGATGGAGCGCCTCGGCATCGCGCTCCCCGCCGAGCCGCACATCGAGACGAAACGTTGAAGACCGGGACAGCTTTTGTCTCGCTGGAACTGCATGCTCTCGTCAACGGTCCGAGCAATTGCATTCGCGCCCGGAAAATAAGACGATAAGCGCGGGCAGCGGCAGGATCGAGAAACTTTGATTTTCATGGCCAACGAGGAGCATCGATACCATGACGAAGCAACCGGTCAGCGGCAGCGACAAGATTCATCCCGAAGGCGCGCAATGCATCGGCGACTGCGATCCGTCCGAACAGATCGAAGTCATCGTGATGCTGCGGCGCAAGGACGAGGCGGGCTTCAAGCAGATGATGGCGCGCATCGATTCCGGCGAAGCGCCCGCGCAAGCCGTATCGCGCGAGGAATTCGACAAACGTTTCACCGCCTCGGACGACGACATCGCCAAAGTGAAGGCGTTTGCGCAGCAGTACGGCCTGACGGTCGTGCGCGCGGAAACCGAAACGCGCAGCGTCGTGCTGAAAGGGACCATCGAACAATTCCAGAAGGCTTTCGACGTCAAGCTCGAACGCTTTCAACATCACAACATCGGCGAATATCGCGGACGCTCGGGGCCGGTGAAGGTGCCCGACGAAGTGCACGACGCCGTCACCGCCGTTCTCGGCCTCGACAGCAAGCCGCAGGCGCGTCCGCACTTTCGTTTCCGTCCGCCGTTCAAGCCGGCGCGCGGCGCGGCGAGCGCGTCGTTCACGCCGGTCGATCTCGCGCGTCTCTACGATTTCCCCGATGGCGACGGCGCGGGCCAATGCATCGCCATCATCGAACTGGGCGGCGGCTATCGCGATGCCGATCTTTCCGCGTACTTCTCGAAGCTCGGCGTGAAGTCGCCGCAAGTCGTGTCGGTCGGCGTCGATGGCGGCAAGAACGCGCCCACGGGCAATCCGAACGGCCCGGACGGCGAGGTGACGCTCGATATCGAGGTCGCGGGCGCGGTGGCGCCGGGCGCGCGCATCGCCGTGTACTTCGCGCCGAACAGCGACGCCGGTTTCGTCGATGCCGTCAATCGCGCGCTGCACGATTCCACCAACAAGCCTTCGGTCATATCCATCAGTTGGGGCGGGCCGGAGGCGAACTGGTCGTCGCAATCGATCGGCGCGTTCAACGACGTGCTGCAAAGCGCGGCCGCGCTCGGCGTGACGGTGTGCGCGGCATCGGGCGACAGCGGCTCGTCCGACGGCGCGGGCGACGGCGCGGATCACGTCGACTTTCCGGCGTCGAGCCCGTATGTGCTCGGCTGCGGCGGCACGAGCCTGAAGGCGTCGGCGACGGGCATCGCGAAGGAAGTCGTCTGGAACGACGGCGATCAGGGCGGCTCGGGCGGCGGCGGCGTGTCCGGCGTGTTCGCGCTGCCGGCGTGGCAGAAGGGTTTGTCGGTGATGCGTAACGGCAAGCCAACGGTGCTCGCGAAGCGCGGCGTGCCGGACGTTGCGGGCGACGCATCGCCGCTGACCGGCTATGAGGTGCTGATCGACGGCGAGGATACGGTCGTCGGCGGCACGAGCGCGGTCGCGCCGTTGTGGGCTGCGCTGATCGCGCGCATCAACGCGATCAACGGTTCGCCATCGGGCTTCGTCAATCCGAAGCTCTACACGGCGAAGACGGCGTTTCGCGACATCACGGAAGGCAACAACGGAAGTTTTTCCGCGGCGGCCGGCTGGGACGCGTGCACCGGCATGGGCAGTCCCGACGGCGCGAAGATCGCGGCCGCGTTGAAACCCGCGAAGTCTTTGAGCAAGGCGTAAGACAGTGAACAACAACCACGACGACGATTCTGGAGCGATCACGATGAACTCCGATCCACTGGCAGCGAGCGACAAACCTGCGAACGCGGAAGAACCGGCCTTGACCGCCGCCGCGAAGAAAGCGCCGAAGAAGACCACGACGGCGAAGAAGGATCAGCCGTATTTCGATCCGGTCGCGTACGGCAACGGTCCCGACGACGCCATCGCGGCGACCGAGGCCGACGAGAACGCGGCGATCACGCATCACAGCGTGACGATCGGCGGCGCGAAGATCGCTTATACGGCGACGGTCGGCCATCTCGTCACGGTCGATCCGAGCAGTTCGAAGCCGAGCGCGAAGATGTTCTACGTCGCGTTCACGAAAGACGGCGCGAAGGAAGAGGCGCGTCCGCTGACCTTCTTCTATAACGGCGGGCCGGGGTCGTCGTCGGTGTTCGTGTTGCTCGGCTCGTTCGCGCCGCGCCGCATCAAGACGGCGATGCCGGGCTTCACGCCGCCCGCGCCGTATCAGATGGAAGACAACCCGGACAGCCTGCTCGACCGCAGCGATCTCATCTTCATCAATCCGGTCGGCACGGGCTATTCGGCGGCGATCGCGCCGAACAAGAATCGCGATTTCTGGGGCGTCGATCAGGATGCGGGGTCGATCGCGCAGTTCATTAAGCGTTATCTGACGAAGAACAATCGCTGGAATTCGCCGAAGTTTCTGTTCGGCGAGTCGTACGGCACGGCGCGCAGTTGCGTGCTCGCGTACAAGCTGCATGAGGACGGCATCGATTTGAACGGCGTCACGCTGCAATCGTCGATTCTCGATTACGCGCAGGCGGGCAATCCTGTCGGCGCGTTGCCGACCGCCGCCGCCGACGCGTGGTATCACAAGAAACTCGGCGTGCATCCGACGCCGACCAACTTGCTGACGTTCGTGGAGGAAGTCGCGGAGTTCTCGCGCACGGATTATCTGAACGCGCTGCGCAAGTTTCCGCAGACGGACGATGAAGTGGTCGAGAAGCTCTCCGAATACACGGGCATCGACCGCGCGACGTTGCTGGCGTGGAGTCTCGATATCGCGGCTTACGACAGCCGGGGGAATTCGCTTTTTCTCACGACGCTCTTGAAGTCGAAGGGCGAATCGCTCGGCTCCTACGATGGTCGCGTGACGGCGATATCGACGGGCATCGCGGGCAAGATCGATCCGAATTCGGGCGGCAACGATCCGACGATGACCGCGGTGAGCGGCGTCTACACGACGATGTGGAACAGCTATCTGAACGAGCAGTTGAAGTTCACGTCGACGTCGTCGTTCACGGACCTGAACGATCAGGCGTTCCTCAACTGGGACTTCGAGCATACGGACCCGACGGGCGAACAGAAGGGCCTGGATTCGAAGGGCAACATCATTCTCTACACGGCGGGCGATCTCGCCGCGGTGATGGCGCTGAACGTCGATCTGAAGGTGCTGGCCGCCAATGGGATGTACGACTTCGTGACGCCGTTCTATCAGACGATCATCGACTTGCAGCAGATGCCGCTGATCGACAAGACGGTGCGGCAGAATCTTTCGGCGACGTTTTATCCTTCCGGACACATGGTCTATCTCGATGGCGGATCGAGGACGCAGCTCAAGGCGGATCTCGCGAAGATGTACGACGAAGCGACCACGAATCATGCGGCTATGAGCCGGATCATTACGTTGCAGAAGACTACGGCGGATAAGTTGGGGGCGTTGTCGCCGGTGGGGTGATGGTTTGCTTTTACCGCGAGGCGGTGGGGTTCGGGGGTTTTTTGTTTTGTTGTCGCCGGATCCCGTATTCGTGTCGGCTCCGGTTTTTCGCCGGATCCCGTTTTCTTAGTGGTCTATTAGCACTGCCCCTGTGCGGGGCGGCACTTACTTTCTTTGCTGCTGCAAAGAAAGTAAGCAAAGAAAGCAGCTTCCGATACGCCCGCGGTCACACGCAGTTTGGGTAGTCCTCTCGTCGTTCGTGGGCTGCCTAAAGAGTGCCCTCATAGGCCCCATCGGGCTTGGCTCGCGCACGGTCTGTCACATCGCACCACACAACAAACTGGTTCAGCACCAAATGGCTCCAGCCCGCTTCGCGGCCGACCGGTCAATCGGGAATGCGCGTGCTTCGCTACTAACATCTTTATCGCACTGCGCGCGCAAACCGATGGTTTCCCTTGCACACCCCGCGGCAGCGCGTAGCGCTGTGCCGAAGCTCTTTCGTGCTGCACCAGCGCGCTCAACGTTTTCGGGCGGCAGACCGTGCGCGAGCCACGCCCGATTAGGTGTTTGAGGGCACTCTTTAGGCGAGTGCCGCCTGGGACGAGAGGACTACCCAAATTGCGTGTGACCGCGGGCCTGAAAAGCTGCTTTCTTTGCTTACTTTCTTTGCAGCAGCAAAGAAAGTGAGTGCCGCCCCGCACAGGGGCAGTGCTAATAGACCGCTAAGAAAACGGGATCCGGCGACTACAGCAAGGAAAGTGACTGCCGCCCCGCACAGGGGCAACGCTAATAGACCACAAAGAAAACGGGATCCGGCGAAAACAACCACGGCGAAAAGCACCCCCGCCCGGGAACATCAATTGCGGTAGAGGACCGCAAGTCCTCACCCAAACCCCGGAGTCCGCAAAAAAATGGCAATGGAGAAGCAACCGCCCGAAGGCGGCGTAGCCCGCACCCCCTCGCAGAGCAACACCAACAAAAAAGTCGAATCCCTCGAAACGTTCCGCTCCGACGCGACCAATCAGGCCCTGACGACAAACCAGGGCGTCAAGATCGCCGATAACCAGAACACCCTGCGCGCCGGCGAACGCGGCCCTTCGTTGCTCGAAGACTTCATCATGCGTGAAAAAATCACGCACTTCGACCACGAGCGCATTCCGGAACGCATCGTCCACGCGCGAGGCTCGGCCGCTCACGGCGTCTTCAAGGTGTACGAATCGCAGGCCGAACTGACGAAGGCCGCCTTCCTGCAAGACCCGTCGAAGGAAACGCCCGTCTACGTGCGCTTCTCGACCGTGCAAGGCTCGCGCGGCTCAGCCGATACCGTTCGCGACGTGCGCGGCTTCGCCGTCAAGTTCTACACCGAAGAAGGCAATTTCGATCTCGTCGGCAACAACATGCCGGTATTCTTCATTCAGGACGCGATCAAGTTCCCCGACTTCGTCCACGCGGTCAAACCCGAGCCGCACAACGAAATGCCGCAAGGCGCATCCGCGCACGACACCTTCTGGGACTTCGTCTCGCTCGTGCCCGAATCGGCGCACATGGTGCTCTGGACCATGTCCGATCGCGCGATTCCCCGCAGCCTGCGCACGATGGAAGGCTTCGGCATCCACACCTTCCGCTTCATCAACGCGCAAGGCAAAGGACGCTTCGTCAAGTTCCACTGGCGGCCGACGATCGGCTCCGCATCGTTGCTCTGGGACGAAGCGCAGAAACTCGCGGGCAAGGATTCGGACTTCCATCGGCGGGATCTCTGGGAAGCGATCGACAACGGCGACTATCCCGAATGGGAACTTGGCGTGCAGATCGTCGAAGAAGAGGATGAACACAAGTTCGACTTCGATCTGCTCGATCCGACCAAGATCATTCCCGAAGAGCTCGTGCCGCTCAAGATGATCGGCAAGCTCACGCTGAATCGCAATCCCGACAACTTCTTCGCCGAAACCGAGCAGGTCGCGTTCTGCCCCGGGCACATCGTGCCGGGCATCGACTTCACCAACGATCCGCTGCTGCAAGGGCGTCTGTTCTCCTACACCGACACGCAGATCAGCCGGCTCGGCGGCCCGAACTTCCACGAAATTCCGATCAACCGGCCACTCGCGCCACTCGCCAACGGCCAGCGCGACGCGATGCATCGCCAGACGATCGACAAGGGACAGGCGTCCTACGAGCCGAATTCCATCGACGGCGGATGGCCGAAGGAAACCCCGCCCGCCGCATCGGGCGGCGGCTTCGAAAGCTACACGGAGCGCGTCGAAGGCTCGAAGATCCGCGTGCGCAGCCCGTCGTTCAAGGACCATTACTCGCAAGCCACGCTCTTCTGGAACAGCATGACCGATCCGGAAAAGGATCACATCGTCGGCGCGTATTCGTTCGAGTTGTCGAAGGTCGAGCGCAAGCACATCCGCGAGCGCCAGCTCGGCATTCTCGCGAACATCGATGAGACGCTCGCCGCGCGCGTCGCCGAGAATCTCGGCTTGCCCGCGCCGAAGAAGAACGCGGATGCCGACGAGCTCGGCAAGTCTTCGGTGACGGAATCGCCGGCGCTGTCGATCGTCGCGAAAACGAAGCCGTCGATCAAGACGCGCAAAGTCGCCATTCTCGCCGCGCCCGGCGCCGATGCCGCGAGCATCAAGGCCGTACAGGACGCGCTGAAAGCCGAGGGCGCGCACGCAAAGGTCATCTCGCCGACGCTCGGCTCGCCCGCGCAAGGCATCGAGGCCGATGCGACCATCCTCGGCATGCCGTCGATCATGTTCGACGGCGTGATCGTCGCGGGCGGCAAGGACAGCGCGAAGACGCTGTCGGAATCCGGCGACGCGCGTCACTTCGTGCTCGAAGCGTTCAAGCATCTGAAGGCCATCGGCGCGATCGGCGACGGCGAGGACCTGCTCGCGGCCGCGCATCTGCCGGGCGGCGAGGAAGGCGTCGCCGTGGGCAGCGACGCGAATGCCGTGCTGAAGAGCTTCATCGAAGCGGTGAGCAAGCATCGCGTGTGGTCGCGCGCGCAAAAGGCGGAGTCGGTGCCCGCCTGACGCGCGTTTCGCGCCGCGCAACGAAGCGCGGCTTCATGCGTCACGCCGTCGATATACGCGCCCGGGTGTTTTTGAGACACTAGCCGCACTCGGGTCCATCGGGGCGTGACGTGGTCAATCTAGCGCAGCATCGCGCCGGCGCCGGGCGGGGCGCGTGCGCTGTTCTCGCGTGTGTGGTCTGCATCGCGTGCGGGTTTGCGCATGCGAAGGAGTCCATCGTGATCGGCGCGGTGCCGGGCATGGCGCCGCCGCTCGACATGGCCGATTCGGTGAATCATTGTTCGGCGCGGCCGGGCTTGCCGCGCGGCATCTCGGCCGATTTTGCGAACGCCGTCGCGAGTGCGCTCGGAATCGATCCGGACTGGCGCTTCTTTCCCGACAGGCCGGCGATGATCGCGGCGCTCAGGCTCGGCGACATCGACATGGCGACGGGCGCGACAGGCGAAGATGCCGGCGAACCGCTCGCGTTCAGCCGCCCGTATCTGCCGACGAAGCTGATCTACGTCGAGCCGCTCCATTCCCATCCGCCGACGCATCGGCTTGCTTACGTGGCCGCGCAGACATCGCCGGCGCGTCTGCGCGCGGCGTATCCATCGCTCGAACCCGTGGCTTATCCCGATCTGACCGGCGCGCTGCTCGCGGTGTCGCTCGGCGACGCGGACGCCTTCGTCGGCGACATGACCGTGGCCTCGTACACGATCGATCATTTCGATTTGCCGAACCTGACGATCACCGGTTTCGCGACCTTCGACGAAGGCGGCTACAGTTTCGCGTTCGCGCCCGGACGCGCCGACGCCGATGCGCTGCGCAAGCGCGTCGACGATGCGCTCGCCGCATTGCCGCCGAGCTTCGCGCTCGTGACGCACGAGCGCTGGCAGCCGGCGGCGTCCGCGATCACGCGCAACACGCCGATCCCGCTCACGCGCGAGGAAGCAGCGTGGATCGCGGCGCATCCCGTCGTGCATTATTCGATGCTCGCGCAGGCCGCGCCGCTGATGTTCCGCGATCAGCGCGGCAACGCGGCGGGCATCGCCGTCGATATCCTCGACGCGATCGCGCGCGTGACCGGCTTGCGCTTCGAGCCGCGCATACGCACGTCGATGGCGCAGTTGCGCGCCGATCTGAAGAGCGGCGCGTCCGCGATCGTGCCGTTCAGTCTCGGCGCGTTGTCGCCGTTGCCCGGCGGCGAGGCGACCACGCCGACGGGCGAAAGCATTTTTGCGATCGTGACCGCCGTGGGCCGTCCGCCCTTGCGCGACGCCGCCGCGCTCGCCGGCAAGCGCATCGCGATTCCGCACGATTGGCCGATCCTGAACTTCGTGCGCGAGGATGCGCCGCAAGCGCGCATCGTCGATTCGAAACCGTTCGACGGTCCGTTTCGCGCCGTGGCCAACGGCGACGCCGATGCGGCCGTCGCCGATCTGCCTTTCGCCAATTACGCCGTGGGCAATCCGTTTCGCGGCACGCTCACGATCAGCGGCGTGCTGTCGACGAAGCCGATTCCGCACGGACTCATCGTCAGTGCGGGCGAGCCGGTGCTGCTCGGCATCGTGAATCGCGCGATCGCGAGCCTGCCGCCGCCGGAACTCGAATCGATCCGCACGCGCTGGAAGCTCGCCGAGCATCCCGAAATGATGTGGGAGCGCCGCCGTCCGCAAGTCGAGCTGGGCGCGCTGCTCGGCATTGCGCTTTTGCTCGCGCTCGCGGGCTGGGCGTTGACGCTGCGCGTGCAGATCGCGCGACGGATCGCCGCCGAACGCGCCATGCGCGCCGCGAAGGAAGAGGCGGAAACGGCGAATCGCGCGAAATCGACGTTCCTCGCGACGATGAGCCACGAAATCCGCACGCCGATGAACGCCGTGCTCGGCCTGCTGGAAATGGAGCTGCGTGCGCCCGGCGAGCGCGCCGCGACCGAGCGCGCGCTGTCGACCGCGCATCACGCCGCGCGCGATCTGCTCGGCATGATCGACGATCTGCTCGACGTCGCGAAGATCGAGGCCGAGCGCCTCGTGCTCGCGCCCGCGCCGCTCGAGGTCGAATCGTGGATCGCGGGCGTCGCGGCGATCTACGAGCCGGCCGCCCGCGCTAAGGGCATCGCGCTCGTCGTGAAGCGGCTTTCCGGCGACGGTCCCGTCTGGATTCTTGCCGATGGTCAGCGTTTACGGCAGATCGTCGGCAATCTGCTCTCGAACGCGATCAAGTTCACCGATACCGGCGCGGTCACGCTCGAACACGACATCGCGCCGGCGCTGGACGGCAGGCGCGTGGTGACGCTCGCGGTGTCCGATACGGGCATCGGCATCGCGCCCGGGAAGCAGGCGCTGCTGTTCACGCCGTTCGTGCAGACGCACGATGGCCGTGCGCGCAGCGTCGGTGGCACCGGCCTCGGCCTCACGATCAGCAAGCGGCTCGTCGAGATGATGGGCGGCGCGATCGAGCTGGCGAGCGAGCCGGGGCGCGGCACGCGCTTCACCGTGCGGCTCGATTTGCCCGAGGCGGATGCCGTCGCGTGCGCCGCCGATGCGCCGGCCGTGGAGACGGGCGTATCGGCGGTATCGCTTGCGGGCTTGCGCGTGCTCGTCGTCGACGATCATCCGGCGAACCGCATCGTGCTCGACGGACAAATCCGGCTGCTCGGCGGCGTCGCGCAACTGGCCGTCGACGGCAAGAGCGCGCTCGCACGCTGGCGCGCCGCGCCGCACGCCGTCGACGTGATTCTGACCGACTGCTCGATGCCCGAAATGAGCGGCGAGGAACTGGCCCGCACGATTCGCGAGGACGAAGCGAAGCATCCGGCGACGCGCGCCGTGCCGATCATCGGCCTGACAGCGAACGCGCAGCCCGAGGCGGCATTGCGCGCGGTCGCATCGGGCATGAACGCGTGCCTCGTGAAGCCGCTCGGCCTCGACGCGCTGCGCGAGGCCTTGCTCGGCGCGACGCGCGACGGCCGCGTGCCGGTTGCAGCGCCGGTCGCATCGGCGACGCGCGAATCCGGCGAGCCGGTTCTGAATGCCGCGTTGCTCGCCGGTTTCGGCGAGCAGGCCGGGACGCTCGTCGATACGCTGAAGTCCGCGAACGCGAGCGATCTCGCCGACGCGCACGCCGCGTTCGCCGACAACGACCACGCCTTGCTGCGCGACATCGCCCATCGCATGAAGGGCGCGGCGGCGGTGATCGGCGCGGCGTCGTTCATGCGCGCGTGCGTCACGTTGCAGCGCGACTGCGAACTGGCGGTCGACGACGATCGCAACGGCGAGGACGATGCGCGCATCGCGGCATCGTTCGCGGCGTTCGTCGCGGCGGCCGAGGCGCTCGATGCGGCGCTCGACGCGGCGTCGGCATCGGTTTGTCCGGCGTCCGGCGCGTCGACGTGACGCGGCTTCGCGGATCGCGAGCAACTCTTCGCGTGCGGCGCGCGTTTCGTGTGCTTTAATTGAACCTCCGATCATCTTGAAAACAAGCGGCGGACCGAGGCCGCGATCGATGGCGCACGAAACGCATGAGTCGAAGGGATACCGGGTTCACCGAGGAACCGAAACCGGGCGCGCGCCGCGCCCGCCGGGCCGCGCGCGCGGCGCTCGCGTGCTGCTGCGCGATGCTCGCATGCGTGCCCGGCACGCCGCGCGCCCAGCGCGCCGAATGGCTCGATGCGCGCGTCACGCAGGCGACCATCGTCGATACGATCTGCATTCCGGGTTACGTCGACCGCGTGCTGCCGTCGTTTGAAATCCAGATGCGTCAGAAGGAGCGGCTGCTCAAGCAGCGCAGCATCGATCCGTCGTTCGCGTCGGAATACGCGCTCGATCATCGCATGCCGGTGCTGCTCGGCGGCTCGCCCAACTCGCCCGCGAATCTCGATCTGCGCCGCTGGGAAGGGCGCGAGGGCCAGCGCCGAAAGGAACGGCTCGCGGTGTACCTGAAGCGCTGCGTCTGCACCGGCGACATGACGCTGAAAGAAGCGCAAACCGCAATGGCGGGCGACTGGCCGAATCGGTATCCGAATCTTTCCAGCATGACCTGTACGGGCCTGTAACGATGCGTTCGGCTTATCCGTCCGATTTAGAACATCTATTGAAATAGGCGGAATGTCGCATCACACGCGCCATTAACGGGATTAGTATGGAGCTATCTCGAAATTAGTCCTGGAGTCGCCATGATGCTCGCGTATGTGTCCCTCTTCGTTGTCGGTACGCTCGCGGCGCGGATGATCGCGAGGCAGAGCCGGCGGCCTGTTTTCGCACGCGCAAGAAGGTGACGACGATGAACCTGCTCGTCTGGAATCTTCCTCAACGCTGCGCCGCGCGCGACGTGCGGCGATTTCTCGAGCACGAACTCGGGCAGTATGCGAGCGACATCGAAGTTCACGGCGCGGGCACCGCTCACGCCTACGCGACCGCCAGGCTCGCGACCGATGTGCCTTACATCGGCGAGGCGATCGCCCAGAAGCTGTGCCATCAGCGCTTTCACGACGAACCTTTGCGTGCCCGGGCTTCCGCGTCCGGCGACGCCTCCATCCGTCTGCATTGATGTTTCCGCTGTGCCGCGCATCGTCGCGCGTGCGGTCGGAACGAACTTTGCTGCGCTTCCGTTGACGAACCTCAAGTAGCGGCGAAGCCGGCGCGTCGTGCGCGCCGGCTTTTTTGTCGATGCGCGCAGTCTCGCGCATGGGCCGCTCGAACCGGGCGATCCGGTGGATCGTCCGTTGGCGAATGGCAAAGCGGATCAATCAAATCAATGCATCAGGCAGGAAAGAGCAGGACGAAAAAGACGCCGATCGGCGCAAGGTTTCTCGTGTGCGCGGCGGTGGGCGCGCTTCTTTCGATCTCGACGGCGGCTCGCGCGCAGCCTCAGGCGGCCTCGGGCGCATCGGGAGCGGTCGCGCAGGGACGCGTGACGGCGTTGCCCGTCGCGCCCGTCGCCCGCTCTATCCCGGTGCCGCCGATGCCGCAGGGCGCAAGCATTCCGCAAGCCGCGAGCGCGCCCGAGCGCGCGCTTCCCGCCATGCCCGTGCCGATGCCCGCGCAACCGGCTCCGGAGGCGTCGGCTGCATCGGCTGCGTCGGCTGCATCGGCGGCGAGCGCAGCCAGCGCGGCATCGGCGGCGAGCGCGGCATCGGAAGCGGCCGTGCCCGAAGTGCCCTTGCCGCCGGAAACACCCGAGCCGAATCTCGCCCAGCGCAGCGGCATGCAGCCGGCCGGCGCGTATGCGATGCGGCAGACCTTCGCGAAGGAAGTCGATCGGCGGCTCAATGTGCCCGTCGCGGATCAGCAGGGCTACGGCCGTCTGCTGCAACGTACGCTGGAAGAAGACGGTCACGGCGGCCTCGTCAACGAATTCGTCGTGATGGTCGATCGCAGCGCGAACGTGCAGGCGATCTTCGTCTATTTCCGCGCGAAGGCCGACGATGCGTGGTCGATGATCGGCGCATCGCCGGTATCGACGGGGCGTCCCGGCAGTTACGATCACTTCCTCACGCCGCTCGGCGTCTTCCAGCATGTGCCGGGCAACATGGACTTTCGCGCCGAGGGCACGCTCAACGAGTTCAAGATTCGCGGCTACGGCGCGCGCGACATGCGTATCTACGATTTCGGCTGGGCCGAAGGCGAGCGCGGCTGGGGCCACGGCGGCAAGTCGCCGATGCGCTTTCAGATGCACGCCACCGATCCCGAGAAACTGGAGCCGCTGCTCGGCATGCGGCATTCGAAGGGCTGCGTGCGGATTCCGTCGACGCTCAACACGTTCTTCGATCATCACGGCATTCTCGATGCGCAATACGAGGCGCGCGTATCCGAAGGCCAGTCGATGTGGGTGCTGAAGGCCACGCGCAAGACGACGCCCTGGGCGGGGCATTATCTCGTCGTCGTCGATACCGGAAGGAAGACGCGGCCCGCGTGGGCGCCGGGTCCGGGCAAGGCGGTGCGCGAGCACATCCCGGCGGGCGCGGACACGGTCGATTGAGGCGTGCCGGGCGTGCTATTTCGAGCGCGCGAGCAGCACGCCCGCGAGCGCGAGGCCGAAGCCCGCGAGCTGCATCGCGTCGAGCGTCTCGCCGAATGCGAGATAGCTTTCGAGCGCGGCGAGCGGCGGCGCGAGAAAGAGCAGGGCGGTCGCGCGCGATGCGTCGCCGCGACGGACCATCCATACGAGCAGCGTCGTCGCGACGCCCGAGAGCATCACGATGCCCCACGCGAGCGCGAGCCACGTCGTCGTGGAGACGATGAAGCGATGCTCGCCTAGCGCGATCACGAGCACGAGCGCGACGATCGTCGCGCCCGCGTTCTGCAACGCGCTGGCGCTGCGGATATCGGCGCGCGCGAGCGAAGTCTTCTGATACAGCGTGCCCGCGGTGATCGCGACGACGGCGAGCACGGCGATCGTCGCGACGAGCCATTGCGGCGCGTGTCCGGACGATGCGTGCGTGACGGGCGCGCCGCTCGCCGCGATCTTCGGCGCGAGCACGAGCGCGACGCCGAAGAGGCCGAGCACGAGCCCGCTCCATGCGCGCGGCGAGAGCCGTTCACCGAAGAGCCGCGCGGCGACGGCGGCGGTCAGAAGCGGTTGCAGCGCGCCGAGCAGCGCCATGATGCCCGCGCCCATGCCTTGCGCGACGGCCCAGTAGCCCGCGCCGAGATAGACGCCTTGCAGCAGCGCGCCGGCGAACAGATGCCGGCCGATGTCCCCGCCTTTCGGCCATGGCGCGCGCGTGACGACGGCGATTGCGAGAAACAGCAGCGTCGTGCCGCCGAAGCGCGCGAGCAAATAGAGATTCGGATCGACGTAGGGCGTGATCGCCCTTGCGACGATGAAACCCGTCGACCAGAGAAACACGAAGACGGGTGCGGCGAGAATCGAGACCATGTGAGGCAAGCGGCGAAACGAAATGCCGCAGTATCGGCCGGAACGCTTGCGCGCGTCTTGTCTAACCGTGCACTTCGGCGCGGCGCGTCATTCGATGGTGAACGTATCGAGCGGCTGATTGGCGCGCGCTTCGCCCTCGAAACGCCGCGATAGTTGCGCATGCAAGCGCTTTGCCTCGTCGAGTGTGAGGTCGATCCAGTAGGGATCGCCAGCCGCGTCGTTCAGACGTTCGGGAGGGAACTGGATTTCGATCACCACGCCTTTCTTGTACATCGTGTTGCCTCGTTCAAAGCTCGTGCATAAGGCACGAAGTCTAGCGGAGGCGTGCTTGTCGATTGCGTACCCGGGGGAAAGAATTCATTGCGCGTCGTGGCTTGACGAATCGCGCTTGCCAGAGAAATGCCACATAGGGCCGCTAAACTCCACACGCCGCCTTGCCTTTCTTCATCGAACGATGCTCGCCGAACAACGTCACCAGTACATCCTCTCCGAATTGGACAAGCATGGCGCGCTCGCGGTGGCGGATCTCGTGCGTGCGTTGTCGGTGTCGCGCGAGACGGTGCGGCGCGATCTCAACGCGCTCGCCGGACGCGGGCTCGTGACGACGACGCATGGCGGCGCGTTATCGGTCGACCGGCGCGAGCCGCACGTCGATGTGCGCGAAGCCGAGAACGCGGCGGCGAAACATGCGATCGGCGTGCGCGCGGCGGCGTTCGTGCCGGACGGGGCGTCGCTCGTCATCGATTCGGGAAGCACGACGCAGGCGGTGGCGCGTGCGTTGGGGCAGCGGCATCGGCTGACGGTGTATACGAACGACTGGCGTATCGCGATGTTGCTGGCGCGGCGCAATGGCAATCGCGTGACTTTGCTGGGTGGCGAGATCGCCGATCTCGAAGATGCGACGTTCGGGCTCGATACCATTCAGCAGCTTGCGCAGTATCACGCGGATTTTGCTTTCGTCGGGGCGGGGGGGATTACGAATGACGCGCATCTGACGGATTATTCGCGGCTCGCCGCTGAGGTGCGCGGGAGCATGATCGCGTCTGCTGCGTGCCCGGTCGTGGTTGCTGATTGCTCGAAGTTCGGCCTGGTTTTGCCAGTTAGGATCGCCGGGTTCGAGGCGGTTCGGTTTCTGGTTTGTGAAGCTCTGCCTGAGCGGGGGGTCCGAAGGGCGCTGGCCGCGCGGGGGCTTGAGGTCGTTGTTGCTTGATTTTTGTTGTTCGCTTTCGCTGGGTCTCGTTTTCGTGTCGGCTCCGGTGTTTCGCCGGATCCCGTTTTCTTAGTGGTCTATTAGCGTTGCCCCTGTGCGGGGCGGCACTCACTTTCTTTGCTGCTGCAAAGAAAGTAAGCAAAGAAAGCAGCTTCCGATACGCCCGCGGTCACACGCAATTTGGGTAGTCCTCTCGTCGATCGTGGGCTGCCTAAAGAGTGCCCTCAAACACCTAATCGGGCTTGGCTCGCGCACGGTCTGTGTCATCGCACCACACAACAAACGGGTTCAGCACCAAATAGCTCCGGCCCGCTTCGCGGCCGACCGGTCAAGCGGGGATGCATGTGCTTCTCTACTAACGTCTCCATCTCACGGCACTCGCCGCTCGCCGGTTTCCCTTGCGGACCCGGCGGCAGCGCGTAGCGCTGTGCCGAAGCTATTTCGTGCTGAACCAGCGCGGTAAAGGGAATGGCTCGTCAGACCGTGCGCGAGCCAAGCCCGGTTAGTCCTTCGAGGGCACTCGTTAGGCGAGTGCCGCCTGTGACGAGAGAACTACCCAAATTGCGTGTGACCGCGGGCCGTGACGAGCTGCTTTCTTTGCTTACTTTCTTTGCAGCAGCAAAGAAAGTGAGTGCCGCCCCGCACAGGGGCAACGCTAATAGACCGACACCATAACGGGATCCGGCGAAAAAGCAGACACCAAAGAACAAACCACAAGCCCCTTGGCGAAATATGCAAATACGTGGCGACCCGTGGCGCCTTCACGTCGATGTCACACATCTCTGCAATATTCCGGGTCGAAGGTCGCCCCCGACCTTCATCGATCCCCGACACGAGAGACCACCATGACCCGCGATTCCCGCTTCGCGCGCACTGTGCTGCCGGCGTTCGCCGCCGCGTTTGCTCTGCTTGCCGCGATGCCCGCTCACGCCGCCGACGCCGTCGTCCTCTACACCGCCGATGGCCTCGAGAATCTCTACAAGGACGTGCTTCCCGCATTCGAAAAGAAGGAAGGCGTGAAGGTCAACATCGTCACGGCGGGCAGCGGCGAAGTGGTGAACCGCGCGACCGTCGAAAAGGATTCGCCGAAAGCAGACGTCCTCGTCACGCTGCCGCCGTTCATCCAGCAAGCGCAACAAGGCGGCCTGCTGCAGCCGTATCAGAGCGTGAACTACAAGAACGTGCCCGCCATCGCGAAGGAAAAAGACGGCGCATGGGCCACCTTCGTGAACAACTATTTCTCGTTCGCGATCAATCCCGAAGTCACGAAAACCGCGCCCAAGACCTTCGCCGATCTCCTGCATCCGAACTACTCCGGCAAGATCGCATACTCGAATCCAGCCACGGCAGGCGACGGCATGGCCGTCATCATCCTGACGTCCGCGCTGATGGGCGAAGACCAGGCTTTCAATTACCTGAAGGATCTCGAACAACACGCGAAGTTCCATACGAAGGGCACGGGCTATCTCGACGTGCTGCTCTCGCGTAACGAGATCGCATTCGCGAACGGCGATCTGCAAATGGACCTCGACGATGCCGCGAACGGCGGTCTCTCCATCAAGCCGCTCTTCCTGTCGCACAAGGCAGGCGAAGCGCCGAGCACATTCCAGCTTCCGTATGCAATCGGCCTCATCAAGAGCGGACCGAATCAGGCGGCGGGCAAGAAGCTCATCGACTATCTGATGTCGTCGGATGTGCAGTCGAAAGTGCCCGATATCTACGGCATCCCCGGCCGCACCGACGTGCCGCTCGCCGGCAAGAACGGCGAAGCCGTCAAGCAGGCGATCTCCGGCGTGAAGCTCATTCCCGTCGACTGGAACGAAGTCATGCAGAAGAAGGCGGGCTGGACCGAGCGCTGGAAGACCGAAGTGATCGGCAACACCGGCAAGCAGACCGACGTCGTCAAGCCGAAGTCCTGATGAGCGCCGTCCCCAAGGAAGCGTTCGGCGTCGATCAAACGCCGGGCGTGCACATCGATCGTCTGACGGTGCGCTTCGGCACGCGTACCGTGCTCGACGATCTCTCGCTTCGGATCGAACGCGGCGAATTCCTCACCGTGCTCGGCCGAAGCGGATGCGGCAAGACCACGCTGCTGCGCTTCATCGCCGGCTTCGTGAAGGCTGATGCGCTCGCGGGCACGCTCGCCGTCGCGGGCCGCGATCTCACGCACGTGCCGCCGCATCAGCGCAATCTCGGGCTGCTGTTCCAAAGCTATGCGCTGTTCCCGCATTTCTCGGTGTTCGACAACGTCGCGTTCGGCTTGCGCGCACGCAAGCTGAAGACGGGCGAGATCGCGCGACGCGTCGCCGATGCGCTCAAGCTCGTGCAGCTTTCCGATGCCGGTCACGTCATGCCCGCGCAGCTTTCCGGCGGCATGCAGCAGCGCGTGGCGCTGGCGCGCGCGCTCGTCATCGAGCCGGACGTGCTGCTGCTCGACGAGCCGCTCTCGGCGCTCGATGCGAATCTGCGCGCTTCGGTGCGCAGCGAGCTGAAGGCGTTGCATGAGCGCTTGCCGAATCTGACGATCGTCTGCGTGACGCACGATCAGGACGATGCGCTCGTGCTCTCCGACCGCACGCTGCTGATGTGCGATGGCCGCATCGCGCAACTCGGTGCGCCGCGCGAGCTGTACGACGCGCCCAACGATGCGTTCGTCGCGCGCTATCTCGGTGCCGCGAATTTGCTGCCGCCGCGCGTGGTGTATCCCGTCGGCGATGCGCGGCACGACGAGCGCGAACGTCTCGCGTGCATTCGTCCCGAACGATTCGCGATCGCGCCGTTGGGAGAAGGCCATCTGCATGGCACGATCGCGTCCGTCGAATGGTATGGCGCGGCGCTTTCCATTTCCGTTGCGCTCGATGCGTTGCCCGGCGAGCCCGTGCTCGTGACGACGCAGCGCGGCCATTCGCGCATGCCGGACAAAGGCGCGCGCGTTTCCCTTCGCTTCGAGGCTGACGATGTCGTCCTTGTTCGTCCCTGACAGCGTCGCGCGCGACGAACGCGGCATCTGCGACGCCTATCTCTCCGCGCAATTCGCAGCGCACGCCAAAGAAGCGCAACGCCGCGAGCGCAAGGCGCAGTGGCATCTGCTCTTCATTCTCGTCGTCGTGCTCGGGCCGCTCGTGGTGTATCCGCTCGCGCGCCTCGTCATGTCGAGTGTGACCGGGCCGCACGGTTTCTCGCTGCACGCGTACGGCGCGTTCTTCAGCAACCCCGAAACGCGCGGGATGATCGGCACGACGCTCGGTATTCTCTTCGCGAGCGCGAGCATCGCTTCGTTGCTCGGCGTCGCGCTCGCATCGATGCTGTTCTTCAGGCCGTTCGCGCTCGCGCGCCTGCTCACGCGTTTTCTGGAATTGTTCGTCGCGTTTCCGTCGTTTCTGGTCGCGTTCACGCTGATCTTTCTATACGGCTCGCAAGGTTCGGTGAGCATCGGTCTGCAGCGGATCTTTTCGCTCGATGCGCCGCCGCTCGATTTCCTTTTCGGCATCGGCGGCGTGATTCTCGCGGAGGTCGTGTTCTATGCGCCGTTCGTCGTGCGTCCGACGCTCGCATCGTATGCGACGCTCGACATGCGGCTCGTCGAAGCCGCAAAGAGCCTCGGCGCCGATGGCTGGATGGTCGCGACGAAAGTCGTCTTGCCGCTCGCGTGGCCGGGCATCGCGGCAGGCACGATCCTCTGCTTTCTGCTGACGTTGAACGAGTTCGGCATTCTGCTCGTGCTCGGCAGCGCACATCTGATCACCTTGCCGATCGCGATCTACAGCGCCGCGACCGTCGACCTCGATCTGGCCACCGCGGCCGCGGGTTCGGTCGTGATGCTGTTGATGTCGCTATCGCTCTATGCGTTGTATCGACGCGTGAATCGGCAAACGAGTCGCCGTTCGGGAGAGCGCTGACATGCAACTCATCGCTGCTGCGTTCAGACCTCGCGCGCTCCTGCGTCATGCGTTCACGGGCCTCTTCGCGTTGCTGTGCTTCTGGCTCTTCGTGCTGCCGGTGATCGTCGTCGCGTTGTCGAGCGTCGCGTCGCACTGGTCCGGCACGATCCTGCCCGATGGTTTTTCCACGCGCTGGTTCGCGCGTCTTTCATCGAGCGATCTCGATGCGGTCGCGACGAGTCTCGAAGTCGGCCTGGGCGTCGCGTTTCTCGGCACCGCGCTGGGACTCTGGCTCGCGCTCGCGCTGGAAGGACGCGACCGGCGCGGTCTCGGCGCACTCGTCGATGCCGTCGCGATGATGGGCAGCGGCGTGCCGAGCGTCGTCCTCGGGCTCGCCGTGTTGATCGCGTATCACAAGCGTCCGCTCGATCTGTCGGGATCGGCCGCAATCGTCGTGCTCGTGCAACTCGCGCTCGTGTTGCCGTTCTGTTATCGATGCGCCGCCGCGGCGCTGCGCCCCGAGCTCACGACGCTGCGCGAAGCCGCCGCGAGTCTCGGCGCGCCGCCGCGCATGGTGCTCGCGCGCGTGGTATTGCCGCAACTCGTGCCCGCGATCCGCGCGAGCCTCGCGCTCGGTTTCGCGCTCTCGCTCGGCGAACTTGGCGCGACGCTCACCGTGTATCCGCCCGGATTCGCGACGGTGCCGATCGTCGTCGTCGGGCAGGTGAATCGCGGTTACTATCTGCCTGCGTCCGCGCTCTCGCTGATTCTGCTGGGCGTATCGCTCGCGGCGCTTCTGCTGATCGCCGCACGCGCGCCACGCCGCTCCATCGCATGACAAACATACGGAATCCGAACGAAATATCGATGCCATCATGTGCCCGCAAGCTCTTCGTTAGCAATTTGCGGGCCGCTCTCCGTTTCCGCCTTGTCATACCAAAAAAAATAAAACTGGCGTAACCTGCACGTTCAGGCACGTCCGCACCCGCCAGACCGGGGCAGGGCGCCAATTCGGTGCGTCCGGATTGAACTCCCGTCAGGCTTTCGCGGTCGTTGCATATGTTGCAAACACCGGAGGTTTCGATGACATCCGTCGATCTGGAATTCGACCAGCTCAACAGTACCGTCGATGCGCTCAGGCGCTCCATCTCGAACCGCCTGATGTACGGCGTCGGCAAGGATGCAGTCACCGCGCAGCCGCGGGACTGGCTTCACGCCGCTGAACTGGCCGTGCGGGATCGTCTCGTCGCGCGCTGGATGCGCACCACGCGGCTCCAATACGAACAGGACGTGAAACGCGTCTACTATCTGTCGATGGAATTTCTCATCGGCAGAACTTTCAGCAATGCGCTGCTCGCGCTAGGCATCTACGACGAAGTGCGCGATGCGCTCGCCGGCTTGGGCGTCGATCTCGCGGCGCTCGAGGAACTCGAGCCGGACGCCGCGCTCGGCAATGGCGGCCTCGGACGCCTTGCGGCCTGTTTCCTCGATTCGATGGCGACGGTCGGCGTGCCGGGCTTCGGCTATGGCATCCGTTACGAATACGGGATGTTCCGTCAGACGATCGTCGACGGCAATCAGGTCGAGATGCCCGATTACTGGCTGCGCGCGGGCAATCCGTGGGAGTTTCCGCGGCCCGAAGTCGTGTACACCGTGCATTTCGGCGGGCGCACGGTGCAACATGACGATCGCACCGACTGGATCGACACCGAGCACGTCAACGCGATGGCCTACGACACGGTCATTCCCGGCTTCGCGACAACGGCCACCAACACGCTGCGCCTGTGGTCCGCGCGCGCAACCGACGAGTTCGATCTCTCCGCGTTCAATCAGGGCGACTATCGGCGCGCGGTGGAGGCGAAGAACACATCGGAACATGTGTCGCGTCTCTTGTATCCCGACGACTCGACTCAGGCCGGACGCGAGTTGCGTCTGCGTCAGGAATACTTCTTCGTCTCCGCGACGATGCAGGATCTGATACGCCGCTATCAGCGCACGCATACGCACTTCGGTCGGCTCGCGGAAAAGGTCGCCGTGCATCTGAACGACACGCATCCGGTGCTCGCGATTCCGGAGCTGATGCGCCTGCTCGTCGATCGGCATCATCTGCCGTGGGACAAGGCGTGGAAGCTCGTGCAGCAGATGTTCTCCTACACGAATCACACGCTGATGCCCGAAGCGCTCGAAACATGGGACGTCGAGATGCTCGCACGCTTGCTGCCGCGGCATCTGGAGATCATCTTCGAGATCAACGCGCAGTTCCTGAAGCAAGTCACCGAGAAGTTCGGGCGCGATGTCGAACTGATTCGGCGCATCTCGCTCGTCGATGAATTCGGCCAGCGCCGCGTGCGTATGGCGCATCTCGCGATCGTCGCGAGTCACAAGGTGAACGGCGTATCGAAGCTGCACTCGCAACTGATGGTGCAGAACATCTTCTCCGACTTCGCGCGCATGTATCCGGAGCGCTTCACGAACGTGACGAACGGCATCACGCCGCGCCGATGGCTCGCGCAGGCGAGTCCGTCGCTGTCATCGCTGATCGACAAGCGGCTCGGGCCGCGCTGGCGCACCGATCTCTTCGAGCTTGGCAGGCTGCGCGAATGGCGTGACGATCCGGAGTTCTGCAAGGCCTTTCACGATGCGAAGTTCGCCAACAAGCTGCGGCTCGTGGAACGCGCGAAACGCGACGCCAACGCGATCATCAATCCGGAAGCGCTGTTCGATCTGCAGGTGAAGCGCATCCACGAATACAAGCGGCAATTGCTCAACATCCTGTATGTGATCGTGCGCTATAACCGCATCCGCGAAAATCCGGAGCAGGACTGGACGCCGCGCGTCGTGATGTTCGCGGGCAAGGCGGCGTCCGCGTACAAGATGGCGAAGAACATCATCAAGCTCATCAACGATGTGTCCCGCAAGATCAACACGGACCCGCTCATCGGCGATCGGCTGAAGGTCGGCTTTATTCCGAACTACGGCGTTTCCGTGGCCGAGCTCATCATTCCGGCGGCGGATCTGTCGGAGCAGATTTCGATGGCGGGCACCGAAGCATCGGGCACCGGCAACATGAAGCTCGCGTTGAACGGCGCACTGACAATCGGCACGCTCGATGGCGCGAACATCGAGATCTGCGATGCCGTGGGGCGCGAGAATATTTTCATCTTCGGCAACACGACCGACGAGATCGAATCGTTGCGCGCGGCGGGTTATCGGCCACGGCAGATTTACGAGGAAAACGCGGAGCTCAAAGTCGCGCTCGACCAGATTCGACTCGGGCACTTCTCGCCGGAAGAGCCGCACCGTTTCTACGACATCTTCCATACGCTCGTGGACTGGGGCGATCACTACATGGTGCTCGCCGATTTCGACAGCTTCGACAAGACGCAGACCGAAGTCGATCTCAAGTACCGCGACAAGGATGCGTGGACGCGGAGCGCGATCGAGAACGTCGCGGGCATGGGCATTTTTTCGTCGGACCGCACGATCGCGGAGTATGCGCGCGACATCTGGCACGTCGAGCCGTTGCAGATCACCTGACGACGCGTTCAGCGCCGTGTGATGCGCGTAATGCGCGTCACGCGGCCGAGCGTTGCGTTGGGAAAATGCGCGGTGAGCGTGCCGATGACATCGTTGATGTCATCGCGATCGGTCTCGACATGGAGCGTGGTGCAATCGCGGAGGCGGCTCGTCTCCACGATATAAGCCTGCGTGCCCGCGCCGAACGCATACGCGAGCATGTCGCGTGCGGCCGACGAATCCAGTCCCGGAACGGTGAGATCGAACGCGACGCAGTGGCGTGCTTCGCGGCGGCGCGGCGAGCCGCCGTTGACCACGCGCGAAAGAGCGATCGAGTCGAATGTGCGGATATCCATCGATGGAAGCCGTCCGGCGACGGCTCGTTGTGGCGATGCCCGCACTCTAGCGCCGCGCGCCTAAAGGCCGGGCTAAAGAAGCGCGCCGCCGTGTAAACGGCGCATCAAGATCAGGCTTGCGATGACTTCGCGCCTGCGCTCGCCGCATGTTTCGCGACCGCCTCGCCGACGAGCGCCGCGACCTTGTCCGCGAATTCCTGATCCTTCGTGATGAGCACTTCGCGCTCGCCGTCGGGCGTCGCGACCATCAACTGATAGATCACGTCCTGCGTGATCCAGGTGAGATAACCCACGACGACGATCATCACGCCGAGCACGAGCGCCGCGCCCGAGCCGGTGAAGATGCCCGCGCCGAGCACGATCAGCCCGATCAGCGCGATGATGATCGGCAAAGGCTTCTGGCGCGGGATCATCACGACACGCGCGGCGCGCAGATCGCGCAGCGGAATCATCTGACCGGACGCCGAGAGTCCGGCGCGCGAAAGCGTCACGCCACGTTCATTGAAAGGAGTATCCATAAGGGTTGTGCAGTCTTCTTGCAGCCGATGAAACCGGGGAGCGTACCAGACGGCGCGGCGCGGCGGCATGTCGCACATCGACGCATTCGGCGGGGTTTGCATATCGTAAATTTACGATATATACTTCGCAGCAAGACGATTCGGAACAGGCTGCACGTTCCGTCCGTCAGACGCACGAGCAACGAAATGGACATCGACGCAATTCACAAGGCCCTCGCCAACCCCCTTCGCCGCGAGATTCTGGAATGGCTGAAGGAACCCGAGCTGCATTTCCCTGATCAGGAATTGCCGCACGTGCACGGCGTTTGCGCGGGTCAGATCGATGGGCGCTGCGGCATGTCACAGTCCACCGTTTCGGCGCATCTCGCGACCTTGCACAAAGCCGGACTCGTCACCACGAAGCGCGTTGGACAGTGGGTGTTCTTCAAGCGCGACGAAGCGGTCATTCAGGCGTTTCGCGATTCCATCGGGAATCTCTGAGCTTGCTTGCCATTCGGTGAAAGTCTGCTTTCAATTTCATTAGGAATCCAATTCATGTCGACTCTTTTCGATCCGCTTAAAGTTGGCGCACTCACGTTGAAGAACCGCATCATCATGGCGCCGCTCACGCGTCAGCGCGCGGGCGTCGAACGCGTGCCGAACGCGTTGATGGCGCAGTACTACGCAGACCGCGCATCGGCGGGGCTGATTCTGAGCGAAGCGACGTCGGTGACGCCGCAAGGCGTCGGCTATGCCGACACGCCGGGCATCTGGTCCGACGAGCAAGTGGAAGGCTGGAAGCTCGTCACGAAGGCCGTGCACGAAGCGGGCGGCAAGATCTTCCTGCAACTGTGGCACGTCGGCCGCATTTCCGATCCGATCTTTTTGAATGGCGAACTGCCGGTCGCGCCGAGCGCGATCGCGGCGGGAGGACACGTGAGCCTCGTGCGTCCGCAGCGTCCGTACGTGACGCCGCGCGCGCTCGAACTGGATGAAATCGCCGGTGTGGTCGCGGCGTACCGCAAGGGCGCGGAAAACGCGAAGCGCGCGGGCTTCGACGGCGTCGAAGTGCACGGCGCGAACGGCTATCTGCTCGACCAGTTCCTGCAGGACAGCACGAACAAGCGTACCGACGCCTACGGCGGCCCGATCGAAAATCGTGCGCGCCTGCTGCTCGAAGTCGTCGATCAGGCTATCGAAGTTTGGGGCGCGGATCGCGTCGGCGTGCATCTTGCACCGCGCGCGGATTCGCACACGATGGGCGACAGCGATCGCGCCGCGACCTTCGGTTACGTCGCGCGTGAACTGGGCCGCCGCAAGATCGCGTTCATCGCGGCACGCGAGCATGAAGCCGCCGACAGCCTCGGGCCGCAATTGAAGAAGGCGTTCGGCGGCGTGTATATCGCCAACGAAGGCTTCACGAAGGCCAGCGCCGAAGCGATCATCGCCCGCGGCGACGCCGATGCCGTCGCGTGGGGCAAGCCCTTCATCGCGAATGCGGATCTGGTGCGCCGCTTCGAAGTCGATGCCGATCTCAACAACTGGGACACGTCGACGTTCTATGCGCCGGGCGCGAAGGGCTATACGGATTACCCGTTGCTCGAAACGGCGGAATAAGACGCGTCGAAGTTAGCGTCTCGATGAAAACAGCGGCTCCGGCCGCTGTTTTCATTGATGGTTTCAAAGCTGCACCAAATAGTGTATTGCTGGCGTTCGGATCATTCATTCCCTTCATCGCTGATGTGCGAGCGGCTCATACCGCAAAGGAGTGCCTATGTCCTGGCTTACGGCAACACTGCGCAGTTATCCTGAAATCGCCATCTTTCTGTCGCTCGGCGTCGGCTATTGGGTCGGCGGAAAAAGCTTTCGCGGCTTCAGCCTCGGCGCCGTGACGGCGACCTTGCTCGCGGCCATCGCCATCGGGCAACTAGGCATCAGCATTTCGTCGAACGTCAAATCGGTCTTCTTTCTGATGTTCCTGTTCGCCGTCGGTTACGGCGTCGGTCCGCAGTTCGTGCGCGGCATCGCGAAAGACGGCTTGCCGCAGGCGATCTTCTCCGTCATCCAGTGCGTGCTGTGCCTCGCGGCGCCTTACGCGGCGGCGAAGATCGCGGGTTATGACGTCGGCTCGGCGGCGGGCCTGTTCGCGGGCTCGCAGACGATTTCCGCTTCGATGGGCCTCGCCACCGACGCCATCAACCGGCTCGGCCTGCCGCCGGATCAGGCGAAGGCGCTGCTCGACGCGATGCCGACCGCCTACGCCGTGACCTATATCTTCGGGACGATCGGCTCCGCGCTGATTCTCGCGATGCTCGGGCCGAAGCTGCTCAACATCGACCTCGTCGCGGCCTGCAAGGAATACGAGGCGACGCTCGGCGGCGGCGGCGATCTCGGCGGCGCGGGGCAGGCGTGGCACAAGTTCGAACTGCGCGCGTATCGCGTGGCGGAGCACGGGCGCGCGGCGGGCATGTCGGTCGCGCAGGCCGAAGCGCTGGAGCCGGAAGGCGCGCGGCTCTTCATCGAGCGGATTCGGCGGGGCGGAACCATTCAGGAAGCGAAGATCGACGACGTGCTGCAACCGGGCGATGTCGTCGCGGTCTCCGGGCGGCGCGAGCTGCTCGTCGATCTGCTCGGCGGCGTCGCGACCGAAGTGGACGACGCCGAACTGCTCGCCGTGCCGATCGAAGGCGTCGATATCTACGTGACGAGCAAGGCCGTCGACGGCAAGACGCTGCAGGAGCTCGCGCATATGCCCGCGTCGCGCGGCGTGTTTCTGCGCAAGATCAAGCGCGGCGCGACCGAAACGCAGATACCGATTCTGCCGAGCACGAAGCTGCATCGCGGCGACACGATCACGCTCGTCGGCCGGACGCAGGACACGTCGGCGGCGGCGAAGGCGATCGGCGTGCTCGACCGTCCGACCGACGCCGCCGACATGGCGTTCGTCGGCCTCGCGATCACGCTCGGCGCGTTGATCGGCGCGCTCGTGCTGCATGTCGGCGCGATTCCGCTCACGCTGTCGACGGCGGGCGGCGCGCTCATCGCGGGCATCGTGTTCGGCTGGCTGCGCGCGATCCATCCGACGTTCGGCCGCATTCCGTCGCCGACGATCTGGTTCATGAACTCAGTCGGCCTGAACGTCTTTATCGCGGTCGTGGGGATTTCGGCGGGGCCGGGCTTCGTCGCGGGCTTGCAGAAGCTCGGCGTGAGTCTCTTTCTGTGGGGCATTTTCGCGTCGGCGGTGCCGCTCATCATCGGCATGTACATCGCGAAGTACGTGTTCAAGTTTCATCCCGCGATCCTGCTCGGCATCTGCGCCGGCGCGCGCACGACCACCGCCGCGCTCGGCATGATCTGCGACGCCGCGAAGAGCCAGGTGCCGGGCCTCGGCTACACGGTGACGTACGCGGTCGGCAATACGCTGCTCACGATCTGGGGCATGGTCATCGTGATGCTGCTGACGTGACGCGGTCTTCCTGCCGCATTGTTTCCATCATCAATTCTGGAGGTGTTGGATGGCAAAGTCCGATAAATCGGGTTCCAACGACCGCGCCGGCATGGCGGCGCTCAGCCCGTTCGAGCTGAAGGACGAGCTCATCAAGGCGGCGGGCGGCGGGGCGGTCGAGCGTC
The DNA here is from genome assembly GCF_031451435.1 of Caballeronia sp. LZ008. Taxonomy (NCBI): domain Bacteria; kingdom Pseudomonadati; phylum Pseudomonadota; class Betaproteobacteria; order Burkholderiales; family Burkholderiaceae; genus Caballeronia; species Caballeronia sp. LZ008. Next base: position 462,231 of record NZ_JARUXK010000004.1, read on the forward strand.
CGGCCAATCTCGCGATGCTCAATGCGGGGCGCGGCAATCCGAACTTTCTCGCGACGATACCGCGTCATGGTTTCTGGCAACTCGGCCTCTTCGCGATGCGCGAGTCCGAGCGCTCGTTCGCGTACATGCCGGAAGGCGTCGGCGGTTTTCCGAAGCGCGAAGGGCTCGAAGAGCGCTTCGAGATTTTCGCGCGCGAGAACAAGGGCGTGCCGGGCATCGCGTTTCTTGCGGGCGCGGTGTCGTATGTGCGCGATCAGCTGGGCCTGAACGCGGGCGACTTTCTCTATGAGATGTGCGAAGGCATCCTCGGATCGAACTATCCCGTGCCGGACCGCATGCTGAAGCTGTCGGAGCAGATCGTCGCGCAATATCTGCGGCGCGAGATGATCGGCAAGCATCCGTTCGTCGGCGAATTCGATGTCTTCGCGGTCGAAGGCGGCACCGCCGCGATGACCTACATCTTCAACACGATGCGCGAGAACTTCCTGATCGCGCCCGGCGACACGATCGCGCTCGGCACCCCGATCTTCACGCCGTACATCGAGATTCCGCGCCTGAACGATTACAAGCTGAAGGTCGTCAATCTGGAGGCGGACGTCGCCCGCGGCTGGCAATACTCGAAGGCCGAGCTCGACAAGCTGCGCGATCCGAAAGTGAAGGCGTTTTTCCTCGTGAATCCGAGCAATCCGCCATCGGTGAAGATGGACGACGAAAGCCTCGAATACATCGCGGAGATCGTGAAGGAGCGGCCCGATCTGATCCTTCTGACCGACGACGTCTACGGCACCTTCGCCGACGATTTCGTGTCGCTCTTCGCGTTGTGCCCGAAGAACACGATCCTCGTTTATTCGTATTCCAAGTATTTCGGCGCGACCGGCTGGCGTCTCGGCGCGATCGCGACGCATCGCGACAACGTGCTCGACAAGCAGCTCGCCGCGCTGCCGAAGGACAAACGGGCGGAGCTTCACGAACGCTACGAATCGATCACGACGGAGCCCGACAAGCTCAAGTTCATCGACCGGCTGGTTGCGGACAGCCGTACCGTCGCGCTGAATCACACGGCGGGATTGTCGACGCCGCAGCAGGTGCAGATGGTGCTGTTCTCGCTCTTCTCGCTGATGGACACGCCCGACGCGTACAAGAACGCGTTGAAGCGCCTGATCCGCAGCCGCAAGCAGGCGCTGTATCGCGAGATCGGCATCGCGCTCGAAGAAGAGGACAAGAACGAGGTCGACTACTACACGATCCTCGATATCGAATATCTCGGCGAGCGCAGGCACGGCCGCGAACTGGTCGACTGGGTCATCAAGAACACGGAACCTTCGGAGATGCTCTTCAGGCTCGCGAAAGAAGCGCGTGTCGTGCTGCTGCCGGGGCGCGGCTTCGGCACGCAGCATCCGTCGGGGCGCGTGTCGCTCGCGAATCTGAACGAGAGCGACTACATGCAGATCGGCCGCGCGATCCGCAAGCTGATGGACGAGTACATCGAGCGCTATAACAAGGCCGTCGGCAAGAAGTCCGACAAGAGGTAAACAAATCGGGCCGCCCGATACGTCTGGCGGCCCGATCTCATGTCAACTCAGGAAGCAAGCTCAGAACTTGTGGCGGATGCCGATGCGGAACGCAAGCTGATCGTCTTCGCCCAGACCCGACGTGCCGAAGTAGCTCGACGACGACGAACCGATCGACGCCTGATTCTCGACGCCGCGGTTCGAACCCGAAGCCTTCTGATAGATGCCGAGCACGTACACATCGGTGCGCTTGGAAAGCGCGTAGTCGACGCTCGCGTCGACCTGGTTCCAGTGGCCGCTCGAGTTGCCCGTCATGTTCAGGTACGAGTAGCCGAGGCCGGCCGACAGCGCCGACGTGAAGCTGTACTTGCCGCCGATATCGAACGCGTTGAGCTTGGAGCTCGCGCCGTTGATCGGCTCGAACAGCGTGTTGGTCCACAGGCCGAACACGGTCGCCGCGCCGAACGCGTAGTTCGCGCCGACGCCGAACGTGCGCAGATCCTTGCCGGCGTTCGCGGTGCCCATCGTCTGGATGTTCGCGACGGCCGTGCTGAACGCGGGCGTCGATGCCGCCGGATAGCGGATGTCGGTGTACGCCGCGCCGATGCCGAACGGACCCGCCTTGTAGTTCAGGCCGAAGCTGTACGCGCGCGACGAACCCGCCGTCGTGGTCGTGCCGACGGTCGTGTTGGGCGTGCCCGCGAACGCGCCTGCCTGGTTCGAGAAGCCGTACATCGCGCCGAACGTCACGCCGTAGAAGCTCGCGCTGCTGAACTTGACCGCGTTGTTGATGCGGCTCGACGTCAGCTGGTCGACGTCGTTCATGTGATACGCGTAGTTGCCCGCGAGCGTCTGGCCGCCGATCGAATAGTTGCTGCCGAGGTAATCGGTCGAGAACGAATATTGACGGCCGAAGGTCAGCGAGCCGACGTCGTTCTTCGCGAGACCGACGTATGCCTGACGGCCGAACAGCGCGCCGCCCTGGCCGAGCGTGCCGGTGCCGCTATTGAAGCCGTTCTCCAACGTGAAGATCGCCTTCAGGCCGCCACCCAGGTCTTCCGAACCCTTCAGGCCCCAACGGCTGCCTTGCGCGACGCCGTCGTCGTACTTGAAGAGCTTATCGCCCGCGCGCGTCGCGGTTTGCGTGCTGTTGTTCACGTAGCTGATGCCGGCGTCGATGATGCCGTAGAGCGTTACGCTGCTTTGCGCTTGCGCGGACGTGGCGGCGAGGGCGGCAAAGGTGGCGAGCGCGGCGGTCGCCAAGAGATTCTTCTTCAAAACAAGCTCCGTATGATGGTTCGCGGTGTGGTTGTTGACGGTGTCTGCAGTGCGTCGCGCTCTGATGGCGCGTGGCGTTCGACGGGCGCAAATGTAGCGGGCGCTAAAGAAAGAAATGTGACAGTGCTTTCAGCCGCCTTGCGGTGTGTCGCGCGTGCAACAGGGATGGCGAAATATCGGCGCTTGTGTATTCGGCGCGTCCGATGCGATGCTCTCGGTTCCGTCACCGCGAGCGAAAACATGGACGAGCAAGGAATCCGCGAACTGGAGGAGCGCCTGAAGAAGGCGATGCTGGCATCGGACGTGGACGCACTCGATGCGCTATTGGCCGACGACCTCAGCTTCGTCGATGCGACCGGCAAGGTCTGGACGAAGTCCGACGATCTCAACGGGCATCGTTACGGCATGCAGCGCATCGAGAAACTGGACGTCGAGGATCAGAGCGTGCGCGTGTACGGCGCGTTTGCCGTGACGGTCACGCGCGTGGCGCTTTCGGGAACGTTCGCGGGCGCGCCGTTCGCGGGCAGCTTGCGCTACACGCGAACGTGGGGTGACATTGGCGGCGCGTGGAAGATCGTCGCGGCGCAATGTTGTCTCGCGCCGTTCTGATCCGCCGCGAAACGCTTACGCCGACAGCAGCGAGCCCGTGCGATAGGCCTTCGCGCCCGCAATGCGCGCCACTTCCAGCCCGGCCGTCGCGAAGCGCGTGATATGCCGTGCGTACATCACGCCGGAGGTCGTGCACTTGAGCGTGGTGACGACATCGGTGAGCGGATCGACGATATCGGCGATCGGCTCGCCCGCTTCGATGAACGCGCCCACTTGCGCGCGAAACACGAGCACGCCCGACGCCGGCGCGACGATCGGCTCCGCGCCCGCGAGCGGCGTCGCCGGATACGCGAGCGGCGGCTGCTCGGGCACGGGCGCGTCGATCACGCCGCGGTGGATCAGATAGTTGACGATGGCCTGCGCGTCTTTATCCGCGAGTTCGTAGGACACGTCGTGCTGGCTGCGCAGTTCGACCGTCACCGAAATGCCGCCATTCGGAATCGGGAAGCGCTCGCCGTAACGCTGGCGCAAATCCGACCAGCAGAAGCTGTGGATTTCGTCGAACGGATTGCCGACCGAATTCAGCGCGAGCAACGACGCTCTTGCATCGAGATAGCGCGCGAGCGGCTCGACTTCGTCCCAGATGTCCGGATTGGTGTAGAGATGCAGCGCGGCGTCGAGATCGCAGTGCAGATCGAGCACGACATCGGCGTCGAAGGAAAGCTTTTGCAGCGCGAGGCGTTGCGATTCGAGCTCGGTGTGCGGCGTCTGCTCGTCGAGCGCTTCTTTCATCGCGGCGCGCACGGCGAGCTTGTTCGCGCCGGCGTCCTTGCCGAGGCGCGCTTCGATGCGCGGCGCGATCAGCGCGGCGAGATCGTGGAAATTGCGGTTGAAGTTGTGGCCGCTGTTGGTCTCGAAGCGGCCCATCAGCGTGCCGTGCAGATGTTGCGACAGGCCGATCGGATTCGGCACCGGCACGATGACGACTTCGCCGCGCAGCTTGCCCGCCGCTTCGAATTCGGCGAGCTGGCGGCGCAGACGCCATGCGACGAGCATGCCGGGCAGTTCGTCCGCGTGCAGCGACGACTGGACGTAGATTTTCTGGCCGCCGCCGGGGCCGTAGTGAAAACTCGTGATGTTGCGGGAAGTGCCGAGCGTCGGCGAGATCAGGGAATGAGTTCTGGTTTGCATGTTGGTCGCGCGCAGGCGAGTGCGCGGTCTTGCCTCGGAAAAGTGCTCCGCGCCGCGGCGTCTCCTTCCGTCGGCGCTGTCTCGAACGTTCGATCTTAGCGGAAATCGGCCGCCAAAACCGCTGTCCGAAAAGCAAACGGGCTCCGCGCCCTTGAGCGCGGAGCCCGTTCGTCAGCCGGTGTGGCTTGTGGCGAGCGGCTTAGCTGCCGTACACGTCGAAGTCGAAGTACTTCTTTTCGAGCTTCTTGTAGGTGCCGTCCTTGATGATGTCGGCGATAGCCTTGTCGATCTTTGCCTTCAGATCGGTGTCTTCCTTGCGCAGACCGATGCCCGCGCCGTTGCCGAGCGTCTTCGGATCGTCGATGTTTTGACCGGCGAAGTCGTAGCCCGCGCCGCGCGGCGTCTTCAGGAAGCCGATTTCAGCCTGCACCGCGTCTTGCAGCGCGGCGTCCAGGCGGCCCGAGATCAGATCGGCATAGACCTGGTCCTGGTTCTGGTACGGCGTGACCGTCACGCCCTTCGGCGCCCAGTAGGTCTTGGCGTAGGTTTCCTGGATCGTGCCCTGTTCGACGCCCACGTTCTTGCCCTTCAGGCTTTCGGCCGTCGGCAGGATGTTGCTGCCCTTTTTCGCGACGAGGCGCGTCGGCGTGTTGAAGAGCTTGCTCGAGAAGGCGATCTGCTCGGCGCGTTGCGGCGTCATCGACATCGAGGAAAGCACGCCGTCGAACTTCTTCGCCTTGAGCGCGGGAATCATGCCGTCGAAGTCGTTTTCCACCCACACGCACTTCGCCTTCAGGCGCGCGCAGATCTCATTGCCGAGATCGATGTCGAAACCGACCAGCTTGCCGTCGGAACCCTTCGACTCGAACGGGGGATAGCTTGCGTCGACGCCGAAACGGATCGTCGAATAGTCCTTCGCAAGCGCCGGCGTGACGGCGGTGAGCGACGTGGCGGCGAGAAGGGACATCGTCAGTGCCGCGAGCAGTTTCTTCACTGTTTTAACTCCAGAAGGTGGTCAGTTCAGCCCGGAAGGTCTCGTACCGGACGTCCGGCGCGTCGTTGGGCGCCAGAGCATGATATTCCGCGGATCGTGTCCGTTCAGAATCGGCAGAAGGTTACCAAGCCAAAATAGTTCGGGAGCTAGTAAAAGCCCGGATAGCGGGGCTTTAGAGCTTTTCTTCGTATCGGGGGCTGAGCGGATGGTTCTTCCGGAACCCCGGCAGTCCGATGGCGATCGGTGTGACGCACGAGGCGACGGGATTCAGCTTCCAGCTCATGTTACCCACCCGGTTAAAATTCGTCCCTCGTCCGACCGCGCCGCGCCAGCGATGCCGCGCGGCGCACCCCGCCTCATGAGGAGACACCCCGATGGCCACACCCCGCAGCGCACACGCACAGGCGCTTCCCGTCACCGCCGGCAGCATTTCCGCCCGGCTCGATCGCCTGCCCGCCACGCGCTCCGTCTGGACGCTCATCGTCCTTTTGAGCCTCGGTTTCTTCTTCGAGCTCTACGATCTGCTGTATTCCGGATACGTCGCGCCGGGTCTCGTCAAAAGCGGCATTCTCACGCCGACGACCAGCGGACTTTTCGGCATGACGGGCGTCGCGAGCTTTATCGCGTCGCTGTTCGCGGGGCTTTTCATCGGCACGATCGCCTGCGGATTTCTCGCCGACCGCTTCGGACGGCGCGCGATCTTCACGTATTCGCTGCTCTGGTACACCGGCGCCAACCTCGTCATGGCGTTCCAGGACACGGCGACCGGCCTGAACATCTGGCGCTTCGTCGCGGGCGTGGGCATCGGGGTGGAACTGGTGACGATCGGCACGTATATCTCCGAACTCGCGCCGAAACACATCCGCGGGCGCGCGTTCGCGTGCGAGCAGGCGGTCGGTTTCATGGCGGTGCCGGTGGTCGCGTTTCTCGCCTATCTGCTCGTGCCGCGCGCGCCCTTCGGCATCGACGGCTGGCGCTGGGTCGTCATCATCGGCGCGCACGGGGCGCTCTTCGTCTGGTGGATTCGCCGCACGCTGCCCGAAAGCCCGCGCTGGCTCGCGCAGAAAGGACGCCTCGACGAAGCCGATCGCGTGATGCGCGCGCTCGAAGAGAAAGTCGCGCGCGAATACGGCAAGCCGCTGCCGCCGCCCGAACCCGCCGTCGAGACAGCGGAGCGGCGCGGCGCGTTCGCCGACATGTGGAAGCCGCCCTACGGCAAGCGCGCCGCGATGATGATCATCTTCAACATATTCCAGACCGTCGGTTTCTACGGCTTCGCCAACTGGGTGCCGACGCTGCTGGTCAAGCAGGGCATCACGGTGACGTCGAGCCTGATGTATTCGAGCATCATTGCGATCGCCGCGCCGGTCGGACCGATCATCGGGCTCGCCATTGCCGACAGGATCGAGCGCAAGACCGCGATCGTCGCGATGGCCGCGCTCAACATCGTCTGCGGGCTGGCCTTCAGCCAGTCGGGCAACCCGGCGTTTCTGATCGCGATGGGCGTCGGCCTCACGCTCTCCGCGAACATCATGTCGTACAGCTATCACGCGTATCAGACCGAACTCTTTCCGACGAGCATCCGCGCGCGCGCCGTCGGTTTCGTGTATTCGTGGAGCCGTTTCTCCGCGATTTTCACGTCGTTCATCATCGCGGGCGTGCTGAAGGGTTTCGGGACGACGGGCGTGTTCGTGTTCATCGCGTCGGCGATGCTGATCGTGATGGCCGCGATCGGTTTCATGGGCCCGCGAACGCGCGATCTCGCGCTGGAGAAAATCTCGCGATAGGCGAAAATGCGCGCATGATGCTGCGAGTCAGCGTCCTGTATGCCAAAATCCGCAGGACCTACCCATTCGGCGGCCAATATTCGAATATGTCCGACACGCTCAACCCGGTGGAAGCAGATCATGCGATGCGCAACTGGACGTACCGGTCGACGGGGAAGATTCCGATCGGTTCGGACCTGCACAAGCGCATGTTCTGCGAGATGTTGCTGACGACGCACAATCCGTACAAGCCGGCCGTCATCGACTGGCCGAAGCTCGATCCCGCAGCGTTGAAGCGCGTGACTTCGCTGCCGATCTGGGATATCGCGGTGCAGACGGAAGGGCGCGCGTCGATCCGCGTCGCGACCTACGCGGGCACCGTCGGCGATCCGCAATTGCGCGAAGCCTTGCGCATGAACGGCGGCGAGGAAGCGCGGCACAAGCTGGTGCTGTCGAAGCTCGTCGAGGCATATGGCATCGAGCTCGCGCCCGAACCGCCATATCCCGCTCCCGACGATGCATTGCGCGCGTGGATGCTCACGGGTTACAGCGAGTGCATCGACAGTTTTTTCGCGTTCGGCCTATTCGAGGCGGCGCGACAATCGGGTTATTTTCCCGAGGAACTCGTCGAAACCTTCGAGCCGGTGATTCAGGAAGAGGCGCGGCACATCCTGTTTTTCGCGAACTGGGTCGCGTGGTATCGGCGGAGTCTGCCTTGGTATCGCAAGCCGTGGTTCCTGATCAAGACCGCGAGCGTGTGGATTTCGCTGATTCGCGACCGCATTTCGCTCGCGCGCGGCTTCGACAAGAGCGGCGCGGCGCAGGATGCGAACTTTCCGGCGAATGTCGGCGATTCGGTCGCGGGCGATGTATCGGTTCGCTCGCTGATCGAACTGTGTCTCGCCGAAAATGATCGCCGTATGGGCGGTTACGACGCGCGCCTGCTGCGTCCGACGACCGTGCCGAAACTCGCGCGGCTCGCGCTGCGCTTCGTCAAGAAGTAGGTTTCTCGCGCGCGGCGCTCGCTTCGAAGCGCCGCGACGCTTCCTCGACGTCCTGCCGGAACTGCGCGAGCGCCGCCAGCTGCGCGTTCGGCGGCTGCAGCGCCGCCCACAATACTTCCACCAATTCGTTCGCCGTCGTCTCGATCTGAGTCTGACTCAGGCGGCGCTTCGCGAGCGTCGCGTCCCACAGGACGTGCTCCATCGGCCCGAAAACGAGCGAGCGCAACAGACGCAACGGCATGTCGGCGCGTACGTGGCCGAGCGCCTGGCCGCGCGCGAGCACGTCCATCAGCGGCGCGGTGTAGCGGCGTTGCAGCTCGGTCAGCGTGTCGGAGAGATCGTGCTGCTTCGTGCGGCCTTCCGACAGCACGAGCGCGCACAACCCGGTGCCGTTCATCAGCATCAGCCGCATGTGCGTTCTGACGATGAACGCGAACTGCTGCCTCACGGAGCCGTCGCGCGGGAGGCCGCTCTCGGACGCATCGATGATTTCGTCGTACCAATCCGCGATGACGCGCGCGCACAACTCGCGCTTGCCGCTGAAATAGCTGAACACCGTCGCTTCCGAAATGCCCGCGCGCTGCGCGATCTCGGCGCTCGTGGCGGCGTCGTAGCCTTTCTCGGCGAAGACGTCGCGCCCCGCCTGCAGGATGTCCTTCACGCGCTGCTGCGATTTGACGCCGGCGGGCGCGCGGCGGCCGGTGGCGGTGGTTTGCGTCGACATTGGCGGGAAACGTGGGGAAATAAATGTGAGCGTAGCTCAAAAATCTATTGACGGCTAGGCGATTTGAGCGTGAAATTGCCCCATTCCGTGGTTTGTGGTCCTGTGTGAGTGAGGCTCATATTTCAGGACGCACCGAAAACATCGCATCTGGAGGAGACGACCCATGAGCAACGTACCCGGCCTGAATTTCGCGTTGGGCGAAGACATCGACATGTTGCGCGACTCGCTCGCCAATTTCGCAGCGAAGGAAATCGCGCCGCGCGCGGGCGAGATCGATCACAGCGATCAGTTCCCGATGGACCTCTGGAAGAAATTCGGCGATCTCGGCGTGCTCGGCATGACGGTCTCCGAGGAATACGGCGGCGCGAACATGGGCTATACGGCGCACATGGTCGCGATGGAAGAGATTTCGCGGGCGTCGGCGTCGGTCGGGTTGTCGTACGGCGCGCATTCGAATCTGTGCGTGAACCAGATTCATCGCAATGGCACCGAGGCGCAAAAGCGCAAGTATCTGCCGAAGCTCGTGTCCGGCGAGCATATCGGCGCGCTTGCGATGAGCGAGCCGAACGCCGGTTCCGACGTCGTCAGCATGAAGCTGCGCGCCGAGGAAAAGGGCGATCACTACGTGCTCAACGGCACCAAGATGTGGATCACCAACGGGCCGGATTGCGACACGCTCGTCGTGTACGCGAAGACGGACATCGAAGCCGGTCCGCGCGGCATCACGGCGTTCATCGTCGAGAAGGGCATGAAAGGCTTTTCGGTTGCGCAGAAGCTCGACAAGCTCGGCATGCGCGGCTCGCATACCGGCGAACTCGTGTTCGAGAACGTCGAAGTGCCGAAGGAGAACATTCTCGGTCAACTGAACGGCGGCACGAAGGTGCTGATGAGCGGCCTCGACTACGAGCGCGCGGTGCTCGCGGGCGGGCCGACCGGCATCATGCTCGCGTGCATGGACGCGGTCGTGCCGTATATCCACGATCGCAAGCAGTTCGGTCAGGCGATCGGCGAATTCCAGCTCATTCAGGGGAAGGTCGCGGACATGTACTCGACGCTGCAAGCGTGCCGCGCGTATCTTTACGCCGTCGGCCGTCAGCTCGATACGCTCGGCTCGGACCATGTGCGGCAAGTGCGCAAGGACTGCGCGGGCGTCATTCTCTACACCGCCGAAAAAGCGACGTGGATGGCGGGCGAAGCGATTCAGGTGCTCGGGGGCAACGGCTACATCAACGAATATCCGGTCGGCCGTCTGTGGCGCGATGCGAAGCTCTATGAAATCGGCGCGGGCACGAGCGAAATCCGCCGCATGCTGATCGGCCGCGAACTGTTCGCCGAGACGGCTTGAGGCGCGCGTCATGACGATCATCGAATCGAAACTGAATCCGCGCGGCGAGGAATTCCGCACGAACGCGGCGGCGCTCGAAGCGCTCGTCGCGGACCTCAAAGAGAAGATCGCGAAGATCGCGGAAGGCGGCGGCGCGGCCGCGCGCGACAAGCACGTATCGCGCAACAAGCTGCTGCCGCGCGATCGCATCGCGCAACTGCTCGATCCGGGCACGCCGTTTCTCGAACTGTCGCAGCTCGCGGCGTACGGTATGTACAACGATGACGCGCCCGGCGCGGGCATCATCACCGGCATCGGGCGCATTGCGGGGCAGGAGTGCGTCGTCGTGTGCAACGACGCGACGGTCAAGGGCGGCACGTACTATCCCGTCACCGTGAAGAAGCATTTGCGCGCGCAGGAAATAGCGGAGCAGAACCGCCTGCCGTGCGTGTATCTCGTCGATTCGGGCGGCGCGAATCTGCCGAATCAGGACGACGTGTTTCCCGATCGCGATCACTTCGGCCGCATCTTTTACAACCAGGCGAACATGTCGGCGCAAGGCATCGCGCAGATCGCCGTGGTGATGGGCTCGTGCACGGCGGGCGGCGCGTACGTGCCCGCGATGAGCGATGAATCGATCATCGTCAAGAATCAAGGCACGATCTTTCTCGGCGGTCCGCCGTTGGTGAAAGCCGCGACGGGCGAAGAAGTCAGCGCCGAAGATCTCGGCGGCGGCGATGTCCATACGCGTCTGTCCGGCGTCGCCGATCATCTCGCGCAGAACGACGCGCATGCGCTCGGCATCGCGCGCAGCATCGTCGGCAATCTGAATCGCGTGAAGACGCCGACGCTCGCATTGAAAGAACCGCTGCCGCCGCGCTATGACCCGCAAAGCGTCTACGGCGTGATTCCCGTCGATACGCGCAAGCCTTTCGACGTGCGTGAAGTGATCGCGCGCATCGTCGACGATTCCGCTTTCGACGAATTCAAGGCGCGCTACGGCACGACGCTCGTCTGCGGTTTCGCGCATATCTGGGGGCATCCGGTCGGCATCGTCGCGAACAATGGCATTCTCTTCAGCGAATCCGCCTTGAAGGGCGCGCATTTCATCGAACTGTGCGCGCAACGCAAGATTCCGCTCGTGTTCCTGCAGAACATCACGGGCTTCATGGTCGGCCGCAAGTACGAGAACGAAGGCATCGCGCGCAACGGCGCCAAGATGGTGACGGCGGTCGCGACCGCCAAGGTGCCGAAGTTCACGGTGATCATCGGCGGCTCGTTCGGCGCGGGCAATTACGGCATGTGCGGCCGCGCGTATTCGCCGCGCTTTCTGTGGATGTGGCCGAACGCGCGCATCTCGGTGATGGGCGGCGAGCAGGCCGCGTCCGTGCTCGCGACGGTGCGGCGCGACGGCATCGAGAAGAAGGGCGGCACGTGGTCGAAGGAGGACGAGGAAGCGTTCAAGGCGCCGATCCGCGATCAATACGAAGTGCAAGGGCATCCGTATTACGCGAGCGCGCGTCTGTGGGACGACGGCGTGATCGATCCCGCGCAGACCCGCGACGTTCTGGGCCTCGGATTGGCCGCGACGATGAACGCACCTATCGAAGAAACACGCTTCGGCGTGTTCCGCATGTGACCTCGGGATGTAACGCCATGTTCAACAAAATACTCATAGCGAACCGCGGCGAGATCGCATGCCGCGTCGCGGCGACGGCGAAGCGCCTGAACGTCGGCAGCGTCGCGGTGTATTCGGACGCCGATGCCAAAGCGAAACACGTCGATGTCTGCGATGAAGCGGTGCATGTCGGCGGATCGGCGGCGTCGGAGAGTTATCTGCGCATCGAGCGCATCGTCGATGCAGCGAAGAAAACCGGCGCGCAAGCAATTCATCCGGGCTACGGATTTCTTTCGGAAAACGAAGCATTCGCGAACGCGTGCGAAAAAGCCGGACTCGTGTTCATCGGACCGCCCGTCGAGGCGATCAGCGCGATGGGTTCGAAAGCCGCCGCGAAAGCGCTGATGCAATCCGCATCGGTGCCGCTCGTGCCCGGCTATCACGGCGACGATCAGGATCCGTCGCTGCTTCAGCGCGAAGCGGATCGCATCGGTTATCCGGTGCTGCTGAAAGCGAGCGCGGGCGGCGGCGGCAAGGGCATGCGCGTCGTCGAGAGAAGCGAGGATTTCGCGGCGGCGCTCGCGTCGTGCAAGCGCGAGGCGGCGTCGAGCTTCGGCAACGATCGCGTGTTGATCGAGAAGTATCTGCTGCGTCCCCGTCACGTCGAAGTGCAGGTTTTCGCGGACAAGCACGGCAACGCGGTCTATCTCTTCGATCGCGATTGCTCCGTGCAGCGTCGCCATCAGAAAGTATTGGAAGAAGCGCCCGCGCCCGGCCTCGATGACGAAACCCGTCGCGCGATGGGCGAGGCTGCGGTCGCGGCGGCGCGTGCGGTGAATTACGTCGGCGCGGGCACGGTCGAATTCATCATGACGCAGGACGGCCAGTTCTACTTCATGGAGATGAACACGCGCCTGCAGGTCGAGCATCCGGTGACAGAGATGGTCACGGGCCTCGATCTCGTCGAGTGGCAACTGCGCGTGGCGGCGGGCGAGCCGCTGCCGTTGAAGCAAAACGAGCTGAAGGTGCATGGCCACGCGATCGAGGCGCGCATCTACGCGGAGAATCCGTCGCGCGGCTTTCTGCCGTCGACGGGCACGCTCAAGCACGTGCGCATGCCGCACGCGGTTGAGTTTTCGATCGATGGCGACGTGCGCGTCGATAGCGGCGTGCGTCAGGGCGATGCCATCACGCCGTTCTACGATCCGATGATCGCGAAGCTGATCGTGCATGGGCGCGACCGTCGCGACGCGCTCGCCCGCATGGCGCGCGCGCTGGCGGAATGCGAGATCGTCGGCTTGTCGACGAACGTCGAGTTCCTGCAGCGCATCGTGAAGAGCGAGCCGTTCGCGTCGGCTGATCTCGATACGGGCCTGATCGAGCGTCATCACGATGCGCTCTTCGCGCCGACGCACGTCTCGCGCAAGAAGGGGCTCGCGCTCGCATGCGCCGCGCTGCTCACGCGCGAGGGCGGCGAGGCGCACGGACATTCGCCGTGGGATGCGCTGTCGCACTGGCGCATGGCGGGCGGCTACAGCCAGGATTTGAACTGGCGCGCGCTCGATACCGACGAAACGCTCAAGGTCGTGTTCACGAAGAACGGCGAGAAGCGCCTGCGTCTCGACGATGCCAGCGCGCGCTTCGACTGGTCGCATAGCGGCGAGACATCGTTCGCGGTGCAACTCGACGATGCGCTGATCAAAGGCCACGTCTTCACCGACGGCGACGTCTTCCACGTCTTCCACGAAGGCGCGGCGTTCCAGTTCGAATGGCAGAACCTGATGGCGCACGCGGGCGATGCCGAGCACGAAGGCCGTCTCACCGCGCCGATGCCCGGCAAGGTGATCGCGGTGCTCGTGGAAACGGGCGCATCCGTGACGAAGGGCGCGCCGCTGATGGTGATGGAAGCGATGAAGATGGAGCACACGATCGTGGCTCCGGCGACGGGCAAGATCGGCGAGATTCTGTTCGAGGTCGGCGATCAGGTCGCCGACGGCTCGCAATTGCTCGTGCTGGAAGTCGAGCAGGCCGCTAGCGCTTGACCTTGGCGGGCGCGCCGAGCAGCGTCTCTTCGCTCTCGGCGCGCACGAGAATTTCCACGCGGCGATTCAGTGGGCGCCCTTCACGGGTGTCGTTCGTCGCGATGGGCCGCAGATACGCCATGCCCTTCGTCGTGATGCGTTCGGCGGGCACGCCGCGCGCGATCAACGCCTGCGCGACGGCATCGGCGCGCGCCGCCGACAGTGCGCGGTTATAGGCGAGCGAGCCTTCGTTGTCGGTATGGCCTTCGATCAGCACGGGCCGCATGCTGCGCTTCAACACCTGCGCCGCGCGATCGAGCATCGGCGAATCGCTGCGGCGAAGCGTCGATTCATCGGTATCGAAGAGCGGCGTGTTCGGCAAGCGCATCTCCACGCCTCCCTTGACCGGCAACATCGTGATGCCGTATTGCGCGTTCAACCGGTCTTCCTTCGACCGATTGAGCCCGCTTGAACATCCGGCGAGCAGCGCGAGCGACACACATGCGCCCACCGTTGCGCGCGAAGCCATTGCCTTCATTGCATAGTCCTGCATCGAAATCGAGTCTCGATTATAGGGAGCGCGAAAGGTGCGTTCTGTAAATAACGTTGCCTGACTGCGCGCATCGAGTGGAATGATTCGTGCGTGATTACAATGCTGGCGAGCTTTCATGTTTCGCCGGTCATCGATCTCACGAACAGAGCCTCATCATCCATGCCGATCCAGCCGCGCAACGACCCGACCCCGGACTCATCCGAGCGCACGCGAAAGATGCAGCGCACCGCTTCCGCCGCGCTCTATGCCGTGCTCGTTCTGGTCGCGCTCTATACGGCGCGTACCTTCATTCCGGCGGTCGTCTGGGCGAGCGTGATCGCGATTGCGCTGTGGCCGGCTTTCGGCTGGCTCGAACGCCGGCCCATGTTCAGACGGCATCACAACGTGCTTGCTGTCGGGCTGACCGCGGCCATCGGCCTGCTTTTCGTCGTGCCGTTTTTCATCGTCGCGGCGCAGACGGTGAGCGAAGCGCGCGACATGCTCCACTGGTTCCACGAAGTGCTGCGCACCGGCCTTCCGATGCCCGCGTTCATCGAGCATTTGCCGATGGGTTCGCAACAAGTCGCGCGCTGGTGGCAGGAGAATCTCGCGACGCCGCTCGAAGCATCGCCCGCAGTGAAGAACCTGCATAGCGCGACGGTCGTCGCGATGACGCGGCACTTCGGCGGGCGCGTCGTGCATGGTTTCGTCATCTTCGGCTTCATGCTGATGACGCTCTTCTTCGTGTTTCTCGCGGGTTCGAAGCTCGGCGAGCAACTGCTCGCGGGTTCGCGCCGCGCGTTCGGCCCGGATGGCGCCGCGATCGTTCGCCGGATGGCCGAATCGGTGCGCAGCACGGTCGTGGGGCTCGTGGTCGTCGGCTTGGGGGAGGGCGCGCTGCTCGGCGTCGCCTATGCGGTGACGGGCGTGCCGCATGCGACGCTGCTGGGCATGCTGACGGCCGTCGCGGCGATGCTGCCGTTCTGCGCGCCGATCGTCTTTCTCGGCTCGGCGCTATGGCTGCTCGCGCAAGGCTCGACCATCGCGGCGGCGTGCGTCGCCGTGTTCGGGCTGATCGTGGTGTTCGTGGCGGAGCACTTCGTGCGGCCGGTGCTGATCGGCGGATCGGCGCGGCTGCCGTTTCTGCTCGTGCTGTTCGGCATTCTCGGCGGCGCGGAGACGTTCGGGCTGATCGGCCTTTTCATCGGCCCGGCGCTGATGACGATTCTCGTCGTGCTGTGGACGGATTACGTCGACAACCGCAGTTAGCGCTTCAGCGCCTACTGCGGTGTCGCGAGGCAGCGCGACTGCATCCGTTCACCCGCGTTCCTGGACGCACACCCACGGCGACAGCACCACCGCCCACAGTTGCGGATCGCGCGCGGCGACATCGGCGGCGGTCTCGGCCTGCATGCGTTCGACGAGTCCCGCCGAAAGCCATTGCGTGACCTGCTGCTTGTCGTCGTTGGCGATGGCTTCCGCGACGCTTACGAGATCGAGATCGCCCTTCACCCAGATGAGCTTGCCTTGCGCGAAAAAGCGCTCCAGCTCGGACCAGCCGATCTGGGCGGTTTCGGCGAGAAGCTTGACGTAGAGCGGGCTGGGCGTGGGAGCGTCGGACATGGAAAGAGTGCGGAGAAAAACGAAAGGCGTCCGACACTATAGCGCAGTGCCGGACGCCCTCGTTTCAAACGACTGCTGCGAGAAACTTTACAGATCGAAGAAAACCGTCTCGTTCGGGCCGCGCAGATGGATGTCGAAGCGATAGATCGTGCCCGACGAACCCGGCTTGGCCGACGCGCCCGCTTCGCGCTTCGCGACAAGCGTATGACGGCGCTCCGCCGGCACGCTCTGCAGCACGGTGTCCTTCGCGTTGGCTTCGGTTTCGTCCTCGAAGTAGATGCGCGTGTAGGTGTGCAGCAGCATGCCGCGCATCAGCACGATGACATCGAGGTGCGGCGCGGAATCGTCGGCGGTTGCGCCCGGCTTCACCGTATCGAAGATGAAGCGCAGCTTCGGATCCGTGCCCGTGCCGCAGCGCGCGAAACCGCGAAAGCCCGACTCCCGCGCTTCCTGCGCGCTCTGCACGTAGCGGCCGTTCGCATCGGCCTGGGCGATTTCGATCAGCGCGTCGTTGACGGGCTTGCCTTCCGCGTCGAACACGTTGCCGACGACGGCGATATGCTCGCCCGGCACTTCACGATCCGCCGCCGATGCGGTGAAGAGGCTCTTCAGATCGAAGTTGTACTGCTCGGGAACGAGGCCGTAAGCGAAGTACGGTCCGACGGTCTGCGAAGGGGTCTGTTTCAGCGTGGTCATGTTCGGTTACTCCGTCGGCGTTTGGTCCGGGCCGCGCAGCACGATGTCGAATTCGTAGCCGAGCGCGTAGTTTTCCTGCGTCGTGTCGATCGAAAAGGCCGAAACCAGACGCTTGCGAGCGTGCTCGGGAATGCCTTGGTAGATCGGATCGAGATCGAGCAGCGGATCGCCGGGGAAATACATCTGCGTGACGAGGCGCGAGCCGAAATATTCGCCGAAGAGCGAGAAGTGGATGTGCTGCGGACGCCACGCGTTCGGGTGGTTGCCCCACGGATACGCGCCCGGCTTGATCGTCATGAAGCGATAGCGGCCTTCGTCGTCGGTCAGGCAGCGGCCCGCGCCGAGGAAGTTCGGATCGAGCGGCGCATCGTGCTGGTCCGCCTTGTGCACGTAGCGGCCGGCGGCGTTCGCCTGCCACACTTCCACGAGCGTGTTGCGCACCGGACGGCCGCCTTCGTCGAGCACACGGCCCGTCACGATGATCCGCTCGCCGAGCGGTTCGCCGTTTTTCGCGGCGTTACGGGTGAGGTCGTTGTCGAGCACGCCCAAGTCTTCAGCACCGTAGACCGGCACGCGGCGGTTGCGCAGATTTTCCTTCAGCGGAATGAGCGGCAAACCGGGGCTGCGCAGGACCGACGACCGGTAACCCGGCGACAGATACGCGGGATGGGATTCCCAGTCACGCGGTGTGAGGATGGGGGAGGTCATGTCGACTGTCTCCTGTATTTGTGGAAGTTGAATAGGATGTTTCTGACGGCTACTTTATAGAACGACACAAGTTATGGAAAATGATGTTTCGTGCCATCTTGCATAACGGATCGTCATGGATACCGATTTCACCAACACCCGCGTCAAGTTCCGGCATCTCCAGTGTTTTCTGGCCGTCACGCAACTCGGCAGCGTGCAGCGCGCCGCCGATAGTCTGTCGATCACGCAGCCCGCCGTTTCCAAAACGATCGGCGAGCTCGAATCCATTCTAGGCGTGCGGCTGTTCGAGCGTGGGCGGCGCGGCGCGGTGCCTACGCGCGAGGGCCGGCTCTTCGCGCCGCACGCGAGCGCGTGCGTGGCGTCGCTGCGCGAGGGCGTCGACATGCTTCTGCGGGAACGTGGCGACGTGCCGGGATCCATTTCGATAGGCGTTCTGCCGACGGTCGCGCCGGTGCTGCTTTCGCCCGCGCTGACATCGTTCCGGCAGCAGTGGCCGGCGGTGTCGCTGTCCGTCTGGACCGATTCCAACGCGCTCTTGCTGGAAAAGCTGAAGGCGGGCGACGTCGATCTCGTCGTCGGACGCTTGTCCGAGCCGGAAGCGATGCACGGGCTGTCCTTCGAGCAGATTTATCGCGAGCCGCTCGCGGTGGTCGTGCGCCGCGAGCATCCGCTGACGCTCGAAACGCCGCTCACGCCCGCGCTGCTCGCGCGGTTCGTGATCGTCGTGCCGCCTTTCGGCACGCTGATCCGTCAATCGGCGGAAAGCGTGCTGACCGCGTTCGGCGCGCACGCGCTGACGGCGCTCGTCGAAACGTTGTCGGTGTCGCTTGGGCGCGCGCTCGCGATGAACAACGACGCCGTGTGGTTCGTGCCGGCCGGCGCGGTCGAGCAGGACATCGGCCTCGGACTGCTCGCCGCGCTGCCGATGCCCTTCGCGGGCACCGACGAGCCCATCGGCCTGATCCGCCGCAACGACGCCGCGCGCACGCCGGTGGAAGAGGCGCTCGTCGACGCACTGCGCGACGCCGGCCGCTCGCGCGCCGGGAGCAAATGACCGCCGACGCCGGGCGGCGCGCAAGTTGCTGAAGCAGCATTTACCGCGCAGATTTGGCGCGAAAGAAATACTATGACAAAAAGCTGCAGATAAGCGGTGACGGCAACCATCGGCCTTGGCGGCAGTCACTACCGATGTTGCCGGCAGCCTTTGTCCTGCACCTCCCGCCGCACAAACGCGCCGCACTCGAACAAGTTCGCAAGATGAAGACTGTACTGCTCGTCGACGACGACCCCGCCACCATCGAAGCCTGGACCCTCTCTATGCAAGGCGAGGATTGCAATGTCTTATGCGCGTTCGACGGCAACAAGGCGTTATCGATACTCGGCGAACAGAGCGTGGACATCGTCGTATCGGACTGGATGATGCCGGGCTTGGGCGGCGCGCTGCTCTGCCAGACGATGAAGAACGACGCGTCGCTCGCGCACATTCCTTTCCTGATGATTTCGGGGCATCCGAACCCGCCGGCGTTCGTCAGCTACGACGGCTATTTGCGCAAGCCCGTCGACGTGGGGACGCTGATCGCCGCGGTGAACCGCTTGTGCGCCGCAAAGAAACGTCCGCCGTATTGAGCGCCGTCTAGCGCAACACGGCGAGCGCATCGTCCATTTGCGACTGCGCGAGGCGGTTCAATTCCTGCGGAATGTGGCAGTCGAGCGGCAGGCAGGGCGTGACGATCACGCGGATATGCCCGCCGCGATCCGGCCACCCTTTCGCCGGCCAGACCTTGCCCGCGTCGTGGACGACAGGCACGACCGGCACCTTCGTCGCGCACGCGAGACGCACGCCGCCCGACGCCAGTTTGAGCGGCGCATCGTGCGCGACGCGCGTGCCTTCCGGAAAGATCACGACGGAATCGCCCTTTTTCAGCCGCGCGGCGCATTCGCGCGTCACGGCCGTATGCGCCTGACGGATCGAGCCGCGGTCGAGGCTCACCATGTCGAGCCCGCGCAGCACCCAGCCGAAAAACGGAATGTTCATGAGTTCGTGCTTGAACACGAAGCTGATGCGTCGCGGAAAGAGCGCCATGAACGAAAGCGTTTCCCACGTCGATTCGTGACGCGACAGGATGATGCACGGCCCGTCGGGCAGATGCTCCAGACCTTCGATCGAGCACGTCACGCCGGTGATGACGCGCATCATCACGACCATCGCGCGGCACCAGAGCTTCGCGAGCCGGTAACGTCCGTTGCGGCCGACGAACGGAAAGAGCGGCAGGATCAGAATCGACCAGACGATGCCGCTGCCCAGCAGATAGGTTGCAAAAAGCCACTTGACGAGGGTGCGTCGCATCGGGATTCGTGAATGACAGTCGGATGAACGGCGGGAATCCGCAAGCATAGCGTATCGGGTGAAACGCCTTGGATCGGCGTTTCGCGTCATGCGGCGTCATCGAAGCGATGCAACAATGGACCCCGACGAAACACACAGCAAGGAAACAGCGCAATGGAAAATCAGACGCCGGTGCAGTTCGACGAAGGCATGCTCGACGTGGGCGACGGTCATTCGATCTACTGGCGCGCGCAGGGCCCGCGCGACGCGCCGGTGATGCTCGTCGTGCACGGCGGCCCCGGCGGCGCGATGAACGTCAAATGGGCCGAGGTGCTGGAGCAGGACAAATGGCGCGTCGTGTTCTTCGATCAGCGCGGCTGCGGCAAGTCCACGCCGTTCGGCAAGCTGGAAGCGAACGGCATCGATGCGCTCGTCGGCGATATGGAAAAGCTGCGCGTCGCGTTACAGATCGAGCAATGGGCGATTTTCGGCGGCTCGTGGGGCACGACGCTCGGGCTCGCGTATGGCGTCGCGCATCCCGAGCGCTGCACGGGCTTTCTGCTGCGCGGCATCTTTCTCGCGCGGCGCGAGGACATCGACTGGTTTCTATGGGACGTGCGGCGCGTGTTTCCGGAAGCGCATCGCGCGTTCCTCGATGCCATCGAGGCGGCGTGCGGCCAGCGTCCCGCGAACGGGCAGGACATTTTGCGGATGACCGAAGCGCCGCTCGCGCGCTTCGACGAAGCCGGCACGCGGCTCGCGCGCGCGTGGACGCAGTACGAGACGACGCTTTCCGTCGTCAACAAGCCCGAGAAGGAACCGGCCGAGGAAGAGAAACGTCCGAGCGCGGAAGCGAACGCGGCGGCGATCTCGATGGCGTTGCTCGAACGGCACTACATGGCGAACGAACTGCCGCCGATCCCGCTCTTGCCGCTCATCGCGCGGATTGCGCATCTGCCTTGCCGGATCGTGCATGGCCGCTTCGACATGGTGTGTCCGGCCGATCAGGCGCTCGACCTCGCGGCTCACTGGCCGGGCGCGGAACTGACCGTCGTGAATGCGGCGGGACACTGGACTTTCGAGCCCGGCAATGTCGCGGCGCTGCGCGCGGGCGCGGCGGCGCTCGCCGATGCGATCGCGCGGACGAAGCGCGCGACCGCCTGAGACGCTGAAGAGTCAGAGAATCGCGGGCGCCGCTTCGCTCAGGCGACGCCAGTCGAGATCGACGCCGATCACGACCGGTTTGGCGTTGCGCTGCGTCGCGATCGTCAGCGTCACACATAGCGACGTGCCCGTCACCGAGAGATACGGCGTGCTCGCGACGACTTGCTGCGGCTTCGCGTGGGCATCGACGAAATACGGACGATTGTCCCAGCGGCCCGTCGACGGATCGGCGATCGGCGCGAACCGCGCGGTCGGCGATCTCGCGGCCGCGCCCGCCAGGCCGGGCATGAACTCGCGGCCGCCCTGATCGAGGAAAAAGCAACTCAGCGTGCACGGCTGCGCGAGCAGGTCGGCGCAAGAGGCTTCGGCCGTCGCGCCCGACGCGAAACGCCGCGCCGCCTGCGTGAGTCCTGCGCGATAGGGCAGCAGAAGCAGATCGCCCGCGAGGCGCTCGGTGCGGCGCATCTGCGCGAGCGTGTCGAACACGTCTTCGAAAAGCGGCGTGACCGCGCCGCGCTCGGCGAGCCGCACCGACGGCATGCCGAGCAGATAGCCCTGGACGAAATCGACGTTCGAGCGCGCCGCCAGCATCAGATCCTTGTGCGTCTCGATGCCTTCGGCGACCACGAACATGCCCGACTCGTGCAGCAGATCGACGAGCTTCGGCAGCAACGCGTCGCGCATGTGAGCGCTTTTCGCCCGCACGAGACTGCGATCGAGCTTGACGATGTCCGGCCGCAGCGTCAGCAGCCGGTCGATGTTGGAATGCCCCGCACCGAAATCGTCGACCGCGACGAGAAAGCCTTGCGCGCGAAAGGAACGCGTCGCGCGCGCGATTTCCGCGACGTCCGTGCCGCCGGATTCGAGCACTTCGATCACCAGTTGCTCGGGCGCGAGACCGGATGCGCGCGTGGCCGCCGCGAGCCGCGCGGCATAGCCGGGATCGGTGAAGGTCGCCGGATTGATGTTGACGAAGAGCCAGTGCGCGGCGGGCAGCATCGGCGCCGCGTTGCGCAGATGCGTGAGATGGCTCATGCGGTCGAGCTCGGTCAGCTTGCCCGCGACGATCGCGCGCGCGAAGAGATCGAACGGTCCGACTAGCGCGCGGTCTTCGGCTTCGCCGCGCAACAGGGCCTCGTAGCCCACCTCGCGCTGGTGCGGCAGGCTGTAGATCGGTTGCAGATGCGTGCGCAGCGTGATGCCGTCGACGATCTCCGTATGTCCGGTCAGCACGTTCAGGGACGCTGTCGCGGCGGCCGCACGGCGGTGCCCGGAGACGGCATGCGGGAAGCGAGCGCCGGCGGACGAACGCACAAAGGAGCAGTCAGGTCGATGAACGGCACGGCAGTCACGCGTTTCGGTGGGGATGAGCGCAATATCGGCTGGTCGCGTGCAAACTTGAGCGCGATCCGTCCATGCGTCGAGCGGGCTTTGTCGTCTCCGGTTTGCCGCCGACGCCCGCGCGACCTATCTTTGTTGGTGCGATGCTACGATCCGCGTGCAACTTAAGCCGGGCCGTGCCCGTCGAAAGTCGCAACGAACCCCTTGAGAGAGATAGATGGCGCAACAGAAAACCAACCCCAAACTCGAGCAGGCGCTGACGCGCGGCGATCTCGCGATCCGCCAGGCCAACTCGGGCCGCGCCACCGCGGTGCTGCGCGCGCTCGGCAAGATGATCGTCGAGGCGTCGGCGACGATCGGCGTCGAGGCGCACGTCGTCATCCACGACGGCGACAAGATCTACGATCCGGCCGACGGCGTCTGGCCGCAGCAATTGCTCGTGTCGCTCGACGGTCCGGTCGAGGATAACGATCCGGACGAAATCCGCACCATCACGCTGCTCGCCGACACGCCCGCGACGATTTTCCGCTGCGAGTGGCAACGCGCCGACGGCAATATCGGGCGGCAGGAAGGCCGTCCGCTCGCGATGGTCGCGTTCATTACCGACGTGGATATCCCCTGGCTAGACGAAGAGGACTGATTTTCTAATTCGCTTCAACGCGTTTCATACTGCCGACACGATTATGTCGTGATACAGCGGGCGTCCTTTCGGAAGGACGCCCGCTTTTTTTCGTCCTCCCCGATCGCCTTTCGGCAATCCCAAACTTTGCATTTTTTTGGTTTCGCAGAATCTGCGAAGAAAAATGTAAGCAAACGTTACCGAACCCCTTTTATTAAATGTTTTCCAGCGTTTACGCGATGCTCCGCGACTGTTCGCCGAACGCTATTCTCCTGAATGCCTCTCGCGTTGGCCGGTGGCTGCTTACCCTCGTTCTTTCACCCTCATCGGGCGCGCATATACCTTCCTGGCATATGCATATTTCGGTTTGCGGCTGCGGCCGACGATTGGCTTTTTCGCCGATTAGAAGCTTTCTTCCACTGAATTAGCCCAAAAGTTGCTGAGAAACAGCGGCAAGCGCGCACCCCCTTTTTCGACTTCGTGAGAGGCTCGACCCGCCCGTGTAAGGAACCCTCCAATAAACGTCCTCAACACGCGGCACCTTTCCAATCGCCAAGAAAAAATGGGGTTTACAAATGGAACGTCTGAACCTTGCCAACAATGCCGCCGCTAACCAGACCGAATCGGCGGTACGCCCGACTCTCACGGTCGTCCCCGCGCTTCAGAAAACGGAGCGCATGCCGTTTACTATCCGTATCGTCGAAGACGATGGCGGACTGCAGAAAGCCGTGAGCATCAGACGTTCGGCCTACGGGCGGCATCTGCCCGAATTCGCCGAAAAGATGACGATCGAGCCGTCGGACCGCGATCGCGGCACGGCGGTGCTTCTCGCGGAATCGAAACTCGACGGCGCACCGCTCGGGACGATGCGTATTCAGACCAATGCGTACGGCCCGCTCGCCGTCGAGCAGTCGGTGCGTCTGCCGGATCATCTGGCGACGAGCCGCCTCGCGGAAGCGACGCGTCTCGGCGTCGCGGGCGGCATGGTGGGGCGGGTGGTGAAAGTGGCGCTGTGCAAGGCGCTCTGGATGTTCTGCGAACTGCACGGGATCGACTACATGGTGATCACGGCGCGCACGCCGCTGGATCGGGAGTATGAGGCGATGCTCTTCAAGGATGTTTTCGGCGTCAACGAATTCCTGCCGATGTCGCATGTCGGCGGGCTGCCGCATCGCGTGCTCGCGAAGGACGTCGCAGCGGCGCGCCAGCGCTGGGAAGAAGCCCGTCATCCGCTCTTCAATTACATGGTGAACACGCATCACCCGGACATCGATTTGCATTCTGTAGATTTATCTTTTGACTGGGAACCGGTACGATGCCCAGACGCTCCGTTGATGGCTTACGGCAGGTAAAAGAAACGGACGATCGTATTTAGGACGGTAATAGCGAATAACCGGACCAGGAGCGGTCCGGTTGGCCAAAAGCGGCGGCGCGCGGGGCTTCGGCCTCCGCCGCTGTCTGCGCCGGCGCATTTCGCGCTGGGCGCAAACGGGGGTTTTTCCAAGAATGGCGTCGGTTATTCCAGCTTCCTTATCGAGATTCAGACGCACGGGCTCGTGGATCGACGACGCGCTGTACGCGGTCGCCGTTTACGCCGTGCCTTTTCTGATTTTGCTCGGTACGATCGCCACGCTCTATTTCCTTCCGCGTCAATACGAAACGCGCGGCGCGGTTCCGCTCCAACTGCGCGTCGTCGCCGATAAAGCCGCGATCATGAATCCCGGCGACGCGCTCGTGGCGCTTCGAGGCGTCACGCCGGTATCGCGCTACAGCACGCGTCTTTCGGAAAAGCCGGTCTGGTTCAGTTTCACCACGCCAAGCATGAGCGCGCATTCATCGACGGTCGTCGAATTGCCGTCGCGTCACGCGCAAACGCTTGCCTGCTGGAACGCGGACACGCTTGCGCCGCTCGGCGACGCGAGCCGCGAATCCGTCAGCGGCCAGATGCGCGCGGTTAAAGCCGGTTTCTCGATTCACGTCGGGCGATTGAAAGAACCGGAAAACATTCTCTGCCGGGGCACATTTTCCGGACCCGCGCAAATCAACGCATTTACATGGGAATGGCAAGGCCTCCGTAATTCGGCGCTCGATTTTCAGGAAAGCTCCGGATTGATCGCCGGCGGTTTGCTGACGCTCGCGGTATTCGTCTTCGTGACGGCGCTCATCAATCACGAATGGACCTATGTGATTTTCGCGGTATGGCTCGTCGGCAATCTGCGCCTCTGCGCAAATGCGATGGGCTGGGACATGCAATGGCTCGGCCGCGTATTGCCGACCGAATACATTCAGCCATTGCGGCAAATCACCTTCGCGGCCTATTACCTGTTGACGGCCGCGCTCTTTCAACAGCTTTTCCGGCGCGAGTTGCGCGTGGTCGGTTATCGCTGGCTGCTGCGCGTCATTCAGTACGTCGGCATTGTGCTGCTCGCCGCCGCGATCGCGTTGCCGTATGAGCTTTTCATTCCGACGCTCTGGGTCATCGCGGGTTTCGGCATTTGCGTGCTGTTGTTCTTCCTCGCGCGGCTCGTGTGGATGGCGCGTTCGCGCACCGTGCTGTGGTATGTCGCGTCGCTCGCGATCGTGCTTTTCTCCACGTTCTCGGAAGTGCTCGGCGCGGCCTTCGGGCTGCAGGTGCGCGTCGGCGGCGTCAATACGGTGATGGCCGCGCTGTCGTCGAGCATGATGGCGGCGTTCGCGATCGCCGAGCAGATGCGCGCGGAACGCGATTTCCGCCGCCAGGCGCAGATGGAACTGCGCAACACCTACGAAGTCACGCCGATCGGCCTCTTCACGCTCGATTCCGACGGTCACTTCGTGCGCGCCAATCCGGCGTTGCGCGCGATGCTCGATCTGCAAAAGGCCGACTACAAGGTGCGGCACTGGAACGACTACTTCGAAGCCGGCGCGTGGGGCGCGCTGCAGGCGCTCGCGTCGAAGGGCAGCGACGGCGAACTCGAAATGGGCGGCTCGCCCGAACGCGGCACCGCCGAGCGCCGCTATCTGTTGAAGGCAATCCGCTCGAACGGCTGGATCGAAGGCTCGCTGCAGGACACGACCGAACGGTCGAAGGCCGTCGAGCGCCTGCGCTTTCTCGCCGAGCACGATTCGCTGACGGGCTCGCTCAACCGGCGCGGCGTCGAGAAGGCGATTGCCGCGCAAAGCGAAGAGACGCTGCCGTGGGCACTGGCCTATGTCGATCTCGACCGCTTCAAGCTCGTCAATGATCTCTTCGGCCATCGCAGCGGCGACGAAGTGCTGCGCCAGGTCGCGGCCCGCACGCGCGCGCACTTCGCGCGCAGTTATCCGGTCGGACGCATCGGCGGCGACGAGTTCGTCTGCGTGATGCACGACACGTCGATCGAAGACGCCATCGCGCAATGCCGCGAACTCATCTCCATTTTGTCGGATGCGCCGTATCAGGTCGGCAATCGCGCGTTTCAGGTGAAGGCGTCGATCGGTCTCGTCGAATGCTCGCAGGGCGTGCGCGTGCAGGACGCGCTCTCACACGCGGATCGCGCGTGCCGGGAAGCGAAAAAGGTCGCGCACACGCATCTCGTCACGTACCGCAAGGGCGCGGCGGCGTTCGAGGAGCGCGCGGAGGAACTGAAGCTCGTCGAGACGCTCGGGCGCAATCGCCTGCCGCCGGGACTTTTCCTCGTGATGCAGCCGATCATGTCGCTCACCAAGCCGACCGAATCGCTCAACTTCGAAGTGCTGCTGCGCATGCGCGCGCCCGATGGCGCAACGCTGCCTGCAGGCAAGGTGATCGTCGCGGCGGAGGAATCGGGCAACATTGCGGCGATCGATCGCTGGGTCATCTCGACGCTGCTGGACTGGATCGAAGCGCATCGGCATCAGCTCGGCAACACGCAGTTCATTTGCGTGAATCTTTCAGGCGGTTCGCTGAACGACGAGCAGTTCATGGAGGATATCTTCGCGCTCTTCGCGCGGCATCAGTCGATCGTGCATTACCTGTGCCTCGAAATCACGGAAAGCGTCGCGCTGCACGATCTGGAGAACACGCAGCGTTTCATCGCGCGCGTGCACGACATGGGCGGCAAGATCGCGCTCGACGACTTCGGCGCCGGCTACACGTCGTTCAAATATCTGAAGGCGCTGTCCGCCGATGCGCTCAAGATCGACGGCGAATTCGTGCGCTCGATGTGCGCGCATCCGGCCGATATCGCCATCGTCGAGGCGATCGTCGCGCTGGCGCGCAATCTCGGCATGCGCAGCGTCGCGGAGTGGGTCGAGGACATCGATACCTTGCGCGCGCTGCAGGAGATCGGCGTGGACTATGTGCAGGGTTTCCTCGTCGCGCGGCCGCAGGACAGCTCGGCGATTCTCGCGGCGAGCTCGGCTGCGAGCTTCGTCAAGGATCCGGAAGTCATCGGTTTCGTCGAGAGCCTGTCGGAGCCGGTGCAGGCGACCGTCTTCGACTACGAATGGCACGCGCGCGCCTCGGGCACGCACTGAGCGGCGCGCGTCAAGCCGTCTTCATCTCGTTCAAAATCTTCGCCGCCGCGATGGGAATGCGCGTGTCTTCCCATTGCGCGAGCCATTGAATCTCCTTGCGCGTGAAATAGCCGGGATGGTTGCGCAGCGCGAACTGCAAAGAATCGACGATGTGATCGCGAATGATTTGCGGCGCGTTTTCGTCGTTGACGATCGCGTGAAGGGCTTCCAGGGTGCTCATGTTTTCGATAAGACGAGGTTGATCGGCGATGACGCTCTCCCGAACATAACCGACTAAAAATCCGGAAAAAATTCGGCGCGGATGTTTAAATAAAAGGACTCGAATTAATCCAGCGGGGACAAACACATGAATCGCTCACGGCGCGCACGCTCGCGCCACGAGGCACGCGCCGATGTCTGAGCGGCCCGCGCACAAAGCTTCGATGCACTCCATCGGCTCGAATCAACTGGGCATGCGCCAGTTCAACGAGCGCATCGTCTTGCAGGCAATCCGCCTGCATGGCGCGCTGCCGAAGGCCGAAGTCGCGCGCATGACGCGCCTGTCGATGCAGACGGTTTCGCTGATCGTCGATCATCTGATCGAAGACGGCCTGCTCGCTAAAGAGCCGCGTTCGCGCGTGCGCGGGCGCATCGGGCAACCGTCGGTGCCGATTTCGCTGCGCGCGGACGGCGCGTTTTCCATCGGCGTGAAAGTGGGGCGGCGCAGCCTCGACGTGCTGTCGATGGACTTCGCCGGCAACGTGCGCACGCGCGAGACGCTGGAGTATCCGTATCCGGATCCGCATACGCTGTTTCCCGCGCTGGAAGAGCGGCTCGCGCGCGTCACCGCCGCGCTCGGCGACGACGCGCGCAAGATCGCGGGCATCGGTGTCGCGGCGCCGTTGTGGATCGGCGGCTGGCGCGATTTCTTCGACACGCCGCCCGACGCGCTCGCGGCGTGGGACGACATCGACATCCGCGCGCGCATCGAAGCGATGACCGCGCTGCCGGTCGAATTCGCGAAGGACACGACCGCCGCGTGCGCCGCCGAACTCGTGATGGGCCAGGGGCGCGGGCTGCGCGATTTCCTGTATGTGTTCATCGGGACGTTCATCGGCGGCGGGCTTGTCATCGATGGCCGATTGCACGCGGGACCGGGCGGGAATGCGGGCGCGATCGGATCGCTGCCGCTCGTCGGCGGAGGCGGAGGGAAAGGCAAGCGCGCCGGGCAGTTGCTCAATACGGCGTCGGTGTACGTGCTGGAAAAGGCGCTCGCCGCGGCGGGCGCGCCGGCCGCCGCGGCGCACGATGAGCGCGCGTGGTCGCCGGAGTGGCGCGCGCTGTCGGAAGCGTGGATGCGCGAGACGTGTCCCGCGATCGCGACGGGCATCGCGTCGTCGGCTGCATTGCTCGATCTCGAAGCCGTGGTGATCGACGGTGAAATCGACCGGAATCTGCTGCGCGAAGTCATTGGCCGCACCGATGCGGCGCTCGGCAACTTCGACTGGCAAGGCATGACGCGGCCGCGTCTCGTCGAAGGGCAGATCGGCCCCGACGCCCGCGCGATGGGCGGCGCGATCCTGCCGCTTTACGCGCACTTCGCGCCGAAGCACGAGCTCTTTCTGAAGCCGCTCGACGTCTGAATCATTCGAGCGAAAGGCGCGCCGCGAATGCGAGCAGCGCCGCGGAGAACGTCCAGCGCTGCACCGTCTGCGCTTTCGGATGACGGCGCAGCCAGCCCGAAATACGCACCGCGCCCGCCGCGAGCGTCAGGTCGAACGCGACGCCGACAACGACCAGCACGACGCCCAATTCCACCACTTTCGACCAGACCGGACCCGTCTCCGGCCGCACGAATTGCGGCAGCAGCACGGAGCAGAACAGCAGCGCCTTCGGATTGAGGATGCTGCTCAGAATGCCTTTCGCGTAGGCAGAGCGCAGCGTGGATGCAGTGTGTCCGGATGCGGCTTCGAGTCCGAAAGCGGGCGAGCGGAAGATCTGGATCGCCACGTACGAGAGATATAGGCCACCCGCGATACGCACGCCGTCGTAAAGCCACGGCGCGCTGCGCAAAAGCGCTGCAACGCCGAGCGCCGACAGCGTGACGTGCGTCGCGCGTGCCGTGGCGAGACCGGCGGCGACGGCGAGTCCGTGGCGGAATCCGCGCGTGCCGCTCGTCTGCAGCACGAGCGCCATGTCCGGTCCGGGCAGCGCGTAGACGACCGCGAGCGCGCCGATGAAAACCCAAAGCAAGTGTGCCGAAACCATGATGCGCTCCTGTTCAGAAGGCTTTATCGTGCCACTTCGGAAAGAGCGATTTATGGTCTTTTGAGGCGATTTTGCGAGTCGGGTTGCAGCTTTCCTCTAAGATCAGAAGAGTTTAAAGGGGATAGCACCATGACCGAAATCGACCGCATCGATCGCGCGATGCTTGCTGCGCTCCAACACGACGGCCGCATGCCCGTCGCGAAACTGGCCGAGCGCGTCGGCCTGAGCGAAACGCCGTGCGCGCGCCGTCTCAGGCGTCTCGAAAGCGAGGGATTCATCGACGGCTATCGCGCCGTGCTGTCGCGCAAGGCGCTGGAACTGGGCGTCGTCGCGTTCGCGCAGGTGCGCTTCAGCGTGCACGACCGCGCGCTCTCGGATCGCTTCGAGCGCGAAATTCAGGGCATTGCCCGCATCGTGTCGTGCCACAACATTTCGGGGACGGCGGATTATCTGCTTCAGATCATCGCGCGCGATCTCGACGAATACGGCATCTTCATGCGCGACGTGCTGCGGACTTTGCCGGGCGTCACCGCCGTGGAATCGATGCTCTCGCTGCGTGAAGTCAAACGCGACAGCGGGCTTCCCCTGCCGTGAAGATGTCTAGACAAGGAGCGACATCGCTCGAATGGGAAGCATCGGGATTCCCCTAATACAACGTAAGTTGTATATACAAGAAGATGAAGTGAACTCGACGCGGGTTGTCGTTCGCGTCTGTCCACACTCACTTCTTGATGCGCAGGAGCAATCCGTGACTTCGACTTCCCGTTTTCGCGACACCGAGATCCGCGCGCCGCGCGGCACGCAACTCAGCGCAAAGAGCTGGCTGACCGAAGCGCCGCTGCGCATGTTGATGAACAATCTCGATCCCGAAGTGGCCGAGAATCCGAAGGAACTGGTCGTGTACGGCGGCATCGGCCGGGCGGCGCGCGACTGGGCGTGCTACGACAAGATCGTCGAAACGCTGAAGCGTCTGGAAGCGGACGAGACGCTGCTCGTCCAGTCGGGCAAGCCAGTCGGCGTGTTCAAGACGCACGAAAACGCGCCGCGCGTGCTGATCGCGAATTCGAACCTCGTGCCGCACTGGGCGAACTGGGAGCACTTCAACGAGCTCGACGCGAAAGGTCTCGCGATGTACGGCCAGATGACCGCTGGAAGCTGGATCTATATCGGCAGTCAGGGCATCGTGCAGGGCACGTATGAAACCTTCGTCGAGGCCGGGCGACAGCATTACGGCGGCGATCTCAAAGGCCGCTGGGTGCTTACCGCCGGTCTCGGCGGCATGGGCGGCGCGCAGCCGCTCGCGGCGACGCTCGCGCTCGCGTGTTCGCTGAACATCGAATGTCAGCAGAGCCGCATCGATTTCCGTCTGAAGACGCGTTACGTCGACGAACAGGCGACCGATCTCGACGACGCCCTCGCGCGCATCCGGCGCTACACGTCCGAAGGCCGCGCGATCTCCATCGCACTGTGCGCGAACGCGGCGGACGTGCTGCCCGAACTCGTGCGTCGCGGCGTTCGGCCGGACTTGGTCACCGATCAGACCAGCGCGCACGATCCGCTCAATGGCTATCTGCCGAAAGGCTGGACGTGGGCGCAATATCGCGATCGCGCGCAAAGCGATCCCGCGGCGACCGTGAGGGCCGCGAAGCAATCGATGGCGGAGCACGTCCGCGCGATGCTCACGTTCCGCGAACAGGGCGTGCCGACCTTCGACTACGGCAACAACATCCGCCAGATGGCCAAGGAAGAGGGCGTCGAGAACGCGTTCGACTTCCCGGGCTTCGTGCCGGCGTATATCCGGCCGCTCTTCTGCCGCGGCGTCGGGCCGTTCCGCTGGGCCGCGCTGTCGGGCAATCCCGAGGACATCTACAAGACCGATGCGAAGGTGAAGGAGATCATCGCCGATGACGCGCATCTGCATCGCTGGCTCGACATGGCGCGTGAGCGGATCAGTTTTCAGGGCTTGCCGGCGCGCATCTGCTGGGTCGGCCTCGGGCTGCGCGCGAAGCTCGGCCTGGCGTTCAACGAGATGGTGCGCAACGGCGAATTGTCGGCGCCGGTCGTGATCGGCCGCGATCATCTCGATTCCGGCTCCGTCGCGAGCCCGAATCGCGAAACCGAAGCGATGCAGGACGGCTCGGACGCCGTGTCCGACTGGCCGCTGCTCAACGCGCTGCTGAACACGGCGAGCGGCGCGACGTGGGTCTCGATCCACCACGGCGGCGGCGTCGGCATGGGCTTTTCGCAGCACGCGGGCGTCGTGATCGTCTGCGACGGGAGTCGTGAAGCCGATGCACGCATCGCGCGCGTGCTGCACAACGATCCGGCGACGGGCGTCATGCGCCATGCCGATGCCGGTTACGACATCGCGATCGAATGCGCGCGCGATCAAGGCCTCGATCTGCCGATGATCGACAAGCGATGAAAAAGCTCTGGCAACACTGCCACGCCGCGACGATGGCCGGCGGCAAGTATTCGGTCATCGACGACGCGGCGATCCTGACCGATGGCGCGCGCATCGAGTGGATCGGACCGCGCGCGGCCGCGCCGGATATCGGCGAATGCGAACGTGTCGAACTCGATGGCGCGTGGGTGACGCCGGGTCTGATCGACTGTCACACGCATCTGGTTTTCGGCGGCGATCGCAGCGGCGAATTCGAGGAGCGGCTCGAAGGCGTGAGCTACGCGGAGATCGCGGCGCGCGGCGGCGGCATCGCGAGTACGGTGCGCGCGACGCGCGAAGCCAGCGAAGACGCGCTGTTCAAAGCGGCGAAAACACGCGCGCTCGGCCTGCTGCGCGAAGGCGTGACCACGCTCGAAGTGAAGTCAGGCTACGGGCTCGATCTCGCGAACGAGCGGAAGATGCTCGCCGTCGCGCGTCGTCTCGGCGAAGCGCTGCCGCTGACCGTGCGCGCGACCTGCCTCGCCGCGCACGCGTTGCCACCCGAGTACGCGAATCGCGCGGATGACTATATCGCCCATATCTGCGATGAGATGCTGCCAGCGCTCGTCGAAGAAGGCTTGGTCGATGCCGTCGATGCGTTTTGCGAGCACATCGCGTTCTCCACGGAGCAAGTCGAGCGCGTGTTCCGATGCGCGCGCGATCTCGGCGTGCCAGTCAAAGTGCACGCGGAGCAGTTGTCGTCCTTGCATGGATCGTCGCTGGCGGCGCGGTATCGGGCGTTGTCGGCGGATCATCTCGAATACATGACCGAGGACGACGCCATCGCGATGGCGCAATCCGGCACCGTCGCCGTGCTTTTGCCGGGCGCGTTTTACATGTTGCGTGAAACGCAGTTGCCGCCCATCGACGCACTGCGGCGGCATCGTGTGCCGATCGCGCTCGCGAGCGATCTGAATCCGGGAACGTCGCCCGCGCTTTCGCTGCGCATGATGCTCAACATGGCCTGCACGCTCTTTCGCCTGACGCCCGAAGAAGCGCTCGCCGGCGTGACCTTGCATGCGGCAAAGGCGCTCGGCTTGCACGCGACGCACGGATCGCTCGAAGCGGGCAAGACCGCCGATTTCGTCGCCTGGCGCATCGGCAGGCCGGCCGAGCTTTCCTACTGGCTCGGCGGCGCGCTCCCGAACCGCGTCGTGCGGGGCGGTGCGGAGGTCGATATCGAGCGCATCGCCCGATGAAATAAACGCCTCGTCCGAACCGGAACGAGGCGTTTCACCAAGAAAAGAAACGATGAGGCGCGGCGTTACGTGCGCTTGCGGATCATTCCCCAGACGACGAGCAGGATGATTGCGCCGATCACCGAGGCGATCCAACCCGCCGGTTGTCCCGGCTGATACCAGCCGAGCGCCCGGCCGACGTACCCCGCGATCAGCGATCCGGCGATGCCGAGGACGATGGTCATGATCCAGCCCATGCTGTCGTCGCCCGGCTTCAGTGCGCGTGCGATGAGACCGACGACGAGTCCGACGATCAAAGTACCGATAAATGCAAGCATGCGGTCGCTCCTTGACTAAGTTTTACGGCGTTTTGATTGCGTTTGCGGAAGGATTCCGGACGATCCGGTACATCCAAAGTAGCACGGCGCAATGCGTTTGGGTATGACACTGGCCGTTCGGCTAACCCGTGGAGCACGAACGATGCCGCGTCCCGCCCCAAGGTAAAATTCGTCGCATTGCCTCTCTGCATGCGTTGCTACGATATGACCGATTCCGAATTCCCCTCCACCGACGAAGCCATCCACGAAGACCGCCTCTGGCGCGACGACGGCTGGACCGCGCGCGTCATCAAGAACGAGGACGACGACGGCTGGGCCGTCGAGATGATTCAGGCGGGCGAGGCGGAACCCGCGCTCGTCGGCCCGTGGACAATGGGCCGCGACAAGAAAAATCCGAAGCCGCTCGATGCAGGCGCGTTCCGCACGCTCGTCAAGACGGCGTCGGAAGTCTTGCGTCGCCATGAACAGCAACGTCATGCGATGTTGAACAAGAACGTCACCATCGACGTGCGGGGTGAGGACATCACCGTCACGCTGGAGATCGTTCCGGATGAAGACGATCCCTACGCCAATCTCAAAGCCTTCGATGCGTACGGCGCGCAACTCGCGTTCGTGCGTGTGTCGCCGGCGTTCAAGCTCAGCAAGGCGAGCGCCGAACGCTGGGCCGATAACGATTTCGCCAAGCCGAACTGAATCGGCTGCAGAGCGCGCATGGCGCGGGCACAAATAGAAACGCCGTCGCGCTTTCGTGCGACGGCGTTTGAAGAAATCTTGCGAGTCGAAGCGGCGCTCAGCCCTTTCTGACGACGAACTCGATTCGGCGATTCGCGAAACGTCCGCTGGCAGTATCGTTGTCGGCGATCGGATTGGCGTCGCCGTAGCCTGCTGCCGTGAGCGATTGCGGCGGCACGCCGTTACGCACGAGGAAGCCTCGGACCGCCTGAGCGCGTTCCTTTGACACTTCCAGCTTGGCCGCCGCTCCGCCCTGGGCATCCGAATAACCCGCGATTTCGAGATTCACCATCGAACCCTTGGCCGCGCAGTTCTTGAGCAGCTGCGCCGTCTCGCCGAGCGTGGCGTAGGCGCTTTCCGGCACCTGCGCACTCGAACGCTCGAAATTGACAACCTGAAGGTCGAGCACGCGCGTCAGCTTGTCGCCGGAGCAAGGCGTGTCCGTGGCGAGCAGGCTCTTTAGCGCGCTGCGAAAGGATCGTGTCGCCGTGGCGACCGCGCCGTCCACGTCGAACGCCGCGACCTGGAACATGCCGCCGAGCGAGGTTCTCATCCTATCGACCCAGCCGAGCTTCGCGTTTGCGGCCGCGCCGCTCAGTTCCACCTTCGAGCCGGTGATCTTGGCTTCCGCGCCGGGCACGGCCATGAGCGGGAAGAAGTCGCTCAGACGCGAAAGCCAGGCTGCCGGGCGTGTTTCGGCAACGACGGAAATATCAGCCGTGTAGGCTTTGCCGAAGCGAGCCGTCAATGCGTCGATGAGATGCTTCTTCTCTGCTTCGGTGCCGACCGTCGCCTCGATCGCCGGGACGCCCGCCGAGTTGACGCTGAACAGCAACTGCGCGTCTTTCCATGAAGCCGGCGCGGCTTTCATTGCCGAGGCCGATTGCGGTGCCGCCGCCGTGTTGGCCGACGCATCGATGGATGACACGGCCGGCGTTTCATCGCTGACCGGCGAGACCGATGGCGTCGCGGAGGAAGCCTGCGTCGACGCATCGGCGACCGGCTGCGTGGCTGGCGCGGCGCTCAGATCGACGCTTTCGCCATGCGTGAAGCCACGGTAATAGACGAGCGCGAGGACGACGGCCAACACAGCGAAAAGCAGCCAGATCCACTTGTTCGAACGCTTCTCCGCCGGCTTGCGAACCGGTGCGCGCATCGGCGGCGGCGAGGGGGGCAAGGACGGCGCGGGCTTGGGCGCCGGGGCGCTTTGCGTGACGGCTTTCACGACGGGTTCGGGCGCAAGCGCCACCGCGACGGCGCCGTCGATGCGCGGTTCGAGGCTCGATGCGACGGTATCGAGGCGCGGCGTGATGCAACTGGTGAAGCCTTCGGTGTTGCCAACGCCGATGGCCGTCGCGACCGCGTTCGACATCGACGAATTGATCTCGCCGACCTGATCGCGCAGGAGCTTGGGCACCTGCGGCAGTCCCCACTGTGCAAGCAGGAAGTGGCGTTTCATGACGCCGAACAGCACGGCCGCCACGATGCCTGCGAGCGCCGACGTCGCTTGCGTCGGAACGCCGGTTTCTGCCGAGACGGCGTCGGTCAGGGCATCGACACGCTGGCCCGTCGCGAGCGCGGCAAGCGAGTGCCCGGTGGTTTCGAGCTGCTTGAGCCCGCCGGTGGTGGCGATCAGCTTTGAGAACTGTTCCGCGATGTAGGCGTTGGTCTCCGGCTGCATGATGACGGCGTAGACCGACTGCGAGCCGGGCACGAGCGTCGCCCGGTCCATGAGCGAGGCGACGAGTCCGGGCGCGATGCGCGCCGCGAGTTGCCGGACCATTTGCCCAGGTATGCCGAACTGCTGCGACAACTGCTCCGCGACGTTTTCCGAGATCGCGGCGTTGACCGCCTGGACCAGATTGATGCTCA
Organism: Caballeronia sp. LZ008; assembly: GCF_031451435.1. Taxonomy (NCBI): domain Bacteria; kingdom Pseudomonadati; phylum Pseudomonadota; class Betaproteobacteria; order Burkholderiales; family Burkholderiaceae; genus Caballeronia; species Caballeronia sp. LZ008. The sequence continues at coordinate 498,506 of NZ_JARUXK010000004.1, forward strand.
TCGACTGAATTTCCTTTCTACATGAGCGCTTAACGCAAGCGCAGAAGCGCAGCGGATTCTATATGCACAGTTATCCTAAAAAGAATCGTGCAAACTTCTTTACAAAAACGGTGCTTCGATGCGACTTGCCTTACGCTTTTTTTAGCGTGCAAGCGGGCTCATTTGCGAGAAAAATTTGAGAATCCGCTTGCAGGCGATGCCGAGCCACGACGGTTCGGCGGGCGCGGTTTCCGCGCTTTTCACGGAAAGCGCGACGAGCGACAGCATGGAATGAGACTGGATGAGCGTGCGATACGAAGCGTCGAGCGGCGACGTCCACGCGCACGAGCGGCAATCGTGCTTCGCGCACATATTGCAGGGAGGTTGATCGCGGTTCATGGCAGAGTCCTTTACAAGTATCCGCACATGATCTTCGATACGGGATCGCAAGGCGATCAGAGCCTTCCGATTGAACTCTTGGTTTTATTTTCGGAAATAGGACAAACTAGCTTGATAAATCCGGCACTGTTCGCACGAAAGGAGATGGCGATGCACTATCTGTTGATTTACGAACTTCGGTCTGACTATCTGGAGCGCCGCGCGCAGTTTCGCGATGAACATCTGGCGCTCGCGTGGGCGGCGGTCGAACGGGGCGAAATCGTGCTCGCCGGGGCGCTCGATGCACCCACCGATCGCGCGATGCTGCTGTTTCACAGCGAATCGCCCGCCGCCGCCGAAGATTTCGCGAAGAACGATCCTTACGTGACGAACGGGCTGGTGGAGCGTTGGGAAGTGCGCAAGTGGAACACGGTCGTGGGCGCGAACGCAGCCACGCCCGTGCGATAGCGCGACGCGAAGATCACGCGTCGGCGGTTTCTTCCTCCGGCCGGTCCCGCCGCGAGGAACCGCGCCGCTGCGCCGAGCGATACAGGCTCGTCAACGTATCGTCGATCTGTTGCGAACGCTCGAAGAGCGTCGCGAGCCAGTCGACGAACGCGGATACGCGCGGCGTCGCCTGACGGCTCTTCAGGAACGCCACCGACACCTTGAGCGGCGGCGATTTCCATTGCGGCAGCACTTCGCGCAACTGTCCCGAGCGCAGATAAGGCTGCGCCGCGATCCGCAGCGGCTGAATGAGCCCGAGCCCTTCGACGCCGCACGCGAGGTACGCGTGCTCGTCCGCGACCTGAACGAAACCGCGCATCTTCATCGTGACGGCTTCGCCGTCGACAGCGAAATCGAAATCGGCCGGGCGCCCGCTTTTCTCGGCAAGACAGTTCACCGCGACGTGCTGCGCGAGCTCGTCGAGCGTTTCCGGCGTGCCGTGCTTCTCCAGATACGCGGGACTCGCGCACGTCACCTGTTCGAGCATGCCGAGCCGGCGCGCGATCAATCCGGAATCGGGCAATTCGCCGAGCTGCACGCTGCAATCGACGCCTTCGCCGACGAGATCCACATTGCGATTGCCGATGCCGATCGACAGTTCGATCTGCGGATAGCGCGCGTGGAACTCCGGCAGCGCGGGCACGACGATCGACGTCGCGACGGTATCCGGCATTTCGACGCGCAGCCGTCCGCGCAGGCGCTCTTCGCCCGCGCCGAAACCGGATTCGAGCTCGTCGATATCGGCGAGAATTTGCGCGCAGCGCTCGTAATAAGCGGCGCCGTCGACGGTGAGATTCAGGCGCCGCGTCGTGCGTGCGAGCAATTGCACGCCGACTAGCGCTTCGAGTTGTTGCACGGTCGTCGAAACACTCGCGCGCGGCATGCCGAGCGACTCGGCGGCGCGCGTGAAACTGTTCGTATCGACGACACGCGTAAAGACACGCATGGCATGGACGCGATCGATCACGTTGAGTTTTCCTTTTATGACGATTGAATGGCGATGCGCGAGAAAAAACGACTTCACCGCGGCTGCGAAACCGCGGAAAAAAGGCGCATCGGCGATGGTTGAATCGTACGGACGGGAAGCGTCAACGTGAATACACAAAAATGGCGGATTCTTGCCTGATTCTTTTCGACGGCGAATCCTGCGCGCGTCACAGCATCGGCATTTCGCCGCGCAGGCGGCCCGCGACGCCCGAGAAGTCGCTGCCCGACGGCGCCTGATAAAGCCGCAGGCCCATCTCGGGAAGGATCGAGAGCAGATGATCGAAGACGTCGCCCTGAATGCGCTCGTATTGCGTCCACGCGGTGGTCGCGGTGAAGCAATAAACCTCGACAGGGATGCCGTCCGATTGCGGCTCCATCATTCGCACCATGATCGCCATGTCCTGGCGAATCTCCGGATGGCGCTGCAAAAACGCAAGCCCGTACGCGCGGAACGTGCCGATGTTCGTGAGCCGCCGCCGGTTCGCGGGCTCGTTCGCGAGTTCGCCGAGATTGCGGTTGGTTTGCTCCACCTCGGTCTGCTTCTGTTCCAGATAATCGTGCAGCAGGCGAAAGCGTTTCAGGCGCGCAGTCTCTTCCTCGGTGAGAAAGCGCACGCATTGCGCGTCGATACGCATCGTCCGCTTGATGCGCCGCCCGCCCGATTCGAACATGTGCCGATAGTTGCGATAGCTCTCCGAAAAGAGCTTGTAGGTCGGCACCGTGGTCACGGTGTTGTCCCAGTTCTGCACCTTGACGGTGTGCAGCGCGATGTCCTTCACGAAGCCATCGGCGGCGGCTTGCGGCATTTCGATCCAGTCGCCGATGCGCAGCATGTCGTTCGACGTCAGTTGCGTGCTCGCGACGAGCGACAGCAAGGTGTCCTTGAACACGAGCAGCAGCACGGCCGAGAGCGCGCCGAGACCGGAGAGCATCCAGAGCGGCGAACGGTCGATCAGTATCGACAGGACGAGCACGCCGCATACGAGCGCGAGTCCGAGCTTGCCGATCTGGATGTAGCCTTTGATCGAGCGTGTCTGCGCTTCCTTGCTTTCCGCATAAACGTCCTGCCACGCGGACAGGGCGCTGCCCGCGGCGAAGAACATGCAGATCCACGCGCCGCCGTGCGCGACGCGGCCGATGATCGTCGCCCAGTGACCGATGCGCGGCACTTCGTCGATGCCGAGCGCGACCGTCGCGAACGGCACCGCATACCAGAGCCGGTGATAAGCGCGATGCTTGATGAACGCGCGGTCCCACTTCTGATGCCCCGCGAGCACGAGCAGGCGATGCGCGACATGGAGCACGATGCGGGCCACGACCCATTGCACGAAGAGCGCGATCATTGCGAGCGCGACGAGACCCGCGACCGTTTGCGCCCACGGATGAATGGCGAGCAGATGCGGCAGCGGACCGGGCAGGAAATCGAAATTCATAGGGATCGTGGAGGACTGAAGACGCGCGATCTTGCATCGCGACGCGCTTCGTATTGTGCATGATCGTGCGCGTTCGAGGCATCGGATGCGGCCGAGTTGCGGGCCGTGGCGCGCCTTATCGAAAACCCGAGTTCGATGAAAATGAATTTTTTTTGGCCGGATTTTCGAGTAAATATACTTTCATCGCGTTCAATCGCCATGAGGGCGCAGCGCATTTCATGTCCCGTTCACTATCGGTCCGTGCGCCGGCGAGCGCCGACGATCTGATCTCCGCGCGCATCGCGGCGGCCATGCCGACGCTCACGCCGATCCATCGGCGCATGGGGGCGTTCGTGCTCGCGAATCTGTTCCGCTCGGCGACGATGCGTATCGACGAACTGGCGGGCGCGGTGGGCGCGTCGGTGGCGACGGCGAACCGTTTTGCGCGCGCGCTCGGCTTCTCCGGCTATCCCGCGTTTCGCGAGGCGCTCGTGCGCGGCTTCGAGGCGACCATCGCGCCGGTCGAGCGCTTGCGCACCGCGCTCGAATCGCCGGCGAGCGGCGCCGAAGTATTCGATGCATCGCTTGCACAGGCGGCGGCGAATCTGCGTCTCGCGCAAACATCCGTCGATGGCGCGAGGGCCGAAGCGATCGTCGATACGATTCTCGCCGCGCCGCGCGTCTTCGTGATCGGCTACGGCGCGAGCGCGTTTCTCGCCGGCCTGATGGAGCACGGTCTCACGCCGTATTGCGCGAACGTGCAATCGCTCGCGCTGATGGGCGGGCCGTCGCACGCGGCGCGCAGGCTTTTCACGGCTTCGCGCGGCGATGTGCTCGTCGCGATCGCGTTCCCGCGCTATGTCGACGACACCATCACGCTTGCGCGGCTCGCGCGCGATCACGGGTTGCGCGTGGTCGCGTTGACGGACAGCGCCGCGTCGCCGCTCGCGCAGGTCGCCGATCTCGTGCTCGCGATCCGCGCCGAACGCAGGCTCGCGGCGAATTGCGATACCGCCGTGCTCGCCGTCATCGAAGCGCTGTGCGATGCGGTCGCGCATCGGGCGAAGCGTTCGGTGGAGGCGGCATCGGGATTGACCGAATTCGTGTTGCCGTGGCTCGTCGCCCCGGCGCTCGCCAAAGATGCGCGCGCCGCTCATACGACGCGCCGCACGACCGTGAAACGACACACTCACAGGGAACCGCGCGACTCATGAAGGTCACACCAGTCATTGCGATTCACGGCGGCGCGGGCACGCTCCTGCGCAGCGCGATGAACGCCGAAACGGAAGGGCGCTATCTCGCCGCGCTCACCGACATTCTCAGCGCGGCTCAGCGCGTGCTCGCCGATGGCGGCAGCGCGCTCGACGCCGTCACCGAAGCCGTGCGTCTGCTCGAAGACTGTCCGCTCTTCAACGCGGGGCACGGCGCGGTGTTCACGGCGGCCGGCACGCACGAACTCGACGCCTCCGTGATGGACGGCGCGACGCTCGAAGCGGGCGCGATCAGTTGCGTGACGCGCGTGAAGAACCCGGTGCTCGCCGCGCGCCGCGTGCTCGACGCGAGCGATCACGTCATGTTTACGGGCGCCGGCGCGGAAGCCTTCGCGCAGTCGCAGGGTCTCGAATTCGTCGATCCGTCGTACTTCTACACGGAAGCGCGCTTTCAGCAATGGCAGAAGGCGCGTGGCACGTCCGGCACCATGCTCGATCACGATGCGATGACGAAATTCGCCTTCGATAACGGCCCGGACGATCCTATCGATCCCGACAAGAAGTTCGGCACGGTCGGCGCGGTCGCGCTCGATTCGAACGGTCATCTCGCGGCGGCGACGTCGACGGGCGGCATCACGAACAAGCAGGCGGGTCGCGTCGGCGATGCGCCCCTGATCGGCGCGGGCTGCTATGCGAACGACGCGACGTGCGCGGTCTCCACGACGGGCACGGGCGAGATGTTCATCCGCATGCTCGCGGCGTATGACGTGTCGGCGCAGATGGAATATCGCGGCGTGTCGCTGGAAGAAGCATCGAACGATGTCGTGATGAACAAGCTGCCGCGCATCGAAGGACGCGGCGGACTCGTCGCCGTCGATGCGAAAGGCAACGTCGTGTTGCCGTTCAACACGCAAGGCATGTATCGCGGATTCGCGCGCGTGGGCGAAGCGCCCGTCACGGCGATCTATCGATGATGACGCTGCCCGAAGCGTGCGTCATCGACGTACACGGCCTGTCCGTGAATTTTCGCTCGCGCTCGCGCACCATCGAAGCGGTGCGCAACATCTCGTTTAGCGTCGACCGCGGCGAGACCCTTGCGATCGTCGGCGAATCGGGCTCGGGCAAGTCGGTCACGTCGCTCGCGCTCATGCGTCTCGTCGAGCATGGCGGCGGACAGATCGTGTCGGGCAGCATCGCGTTTCGCCGGCGCAACGGGCAAGTGCCCGATCTCGCGAAAGCATCGTCGGCGACGATGCGCGGCGTGCGCGGCGCGGACATCGCGATGATCTTCCAGGAGCCGATGACATCGCTCAATCCCGTGTTCACGGTCGGCGACCAGATCGCGGAAGCGATCGCGTTGCATCAAGGCAAGAGCCGTTCCGATGCGCGCGCCGAAGCATTGCGTCTGCTCGATCTCGTGCGGATTCCCGAGGCGAGGCGCGTGTTCGCGCGCTATCCGCATCAGTTGTCGGGCGGCATGCGCCAGCGCGTGATGATCGCGATGGCGCTCTCGTGCAAGCCCGCGCTCTTGATCGCCGATGAGCCGACGACCGCGCTCGACGTGACGATTCAGGCGCAGATCCTGCAACTCGTGCGCGGCTTGCAGGACGAGATGAACATGGGCGTGATCTTCATCACGCACGACATGGGCGTGGTCGCGGAAGTGGCCGATCGCGTGCTCGTCATGTATCGCGGCGAGAAGGTGGAAGAGGCGCCATCGGACGCGCTGTTTCATGCGCCGAAGCATCCGTACACGAAAGCGCTGCTCGCCGCCGTGCCGACGCTCGGCGCGATGCGCGGCACCGATCGTCCCGCGAAATTCCCGATCCTCGAAGTCGAGTCCGCCGACATCGCGCCCGACGATGCGAGCGCGTTGCGTCCGTCGGAAGCGGTCGAGAAGGAGAAGCAGCCCGCCGTCGATGAAGCCATTGAACCGATACTGCGCGTGCGCGATCTGGTCACGCGCTTTCCGGTGAAGAGCGGCCTCTTTGGCCGAACGACGGCGGCGGTGCACGCGGTCGAACGCGTGAGCTTCGACTTGCGGCCTGGCGAAACGCTTGCGCTCGTCGGCGAATCGGGTTGCGGCAAATCGACGACGGGACGTTCGCTGCTCAGGCTCGTCGAGAGCCAGAGCGGGTCCATCGAATTCGATGGACGCGATATCAGCAAGCTCGAAGGTCACGCGTTGCAGGCGCTCAGGCGCAATATCCAGTTCATTTTTCAGGACCCGTTCGCGTCGCTCAATCCGCGTCTGACCGTGGGCTTTTCGGTGATGGAACCGCTGCTCGTGCATGGCGTCGCGAGCGGAAGACAAGCACAGGCGCGGGTCGACTGGCTGCTCGACAAAGTGGGCTTGCCGCCCGAAGCCGCGCAACGTTATCCGCATGAATTCTCGGGCGGTCAGAGGCAGCGCATCGCGATTGCGCGCGCGCTCGCGTTGAACCCGAAAGTCGTGATCGCCGATGAATCCGTGTCCGCGCTCGATGTCTCCGTGCGCGCGCAGATCGTCAATCTGATGCTGGATTTGCAGCGCGAACTGGGCGTCGCGTATCTCTTCATTTCGCACGACATGGCGGTCGTGGAGCGCGTGAGTCATCGCGTGGCGGTGATGTATCTCGGGCAGATCGTCGAGATCGGGCCGCGCGCGGCGGTGTTCGAAGCGCCGCGTCATCCGTACACGCGCAAGCTGATGAGCGCGGTGCCGGTCGCCGATCCGTCGCGTCGGCACGCGAAGCGCATGCTCGCCGCCGACGAGATTCCAAGCCCGATCCGCAAGCTCGGCGATGAGCCGATCGTCGCAAAACTGGTTGCTGTCGGACCTGATCACTTTGTCGCCGAGCATCACGTTGGCGGCGCTTACTAAAAGCAATTCGAAGAGCACCTCGAAAAGCACTTCAACAAGGAGTCCAACGATGCCGTCCTTCAAATTGCGCGCGATGCTCGCAGCAAGCGCGTTCGCCACATTGACCGTTCTCGCGCCGGTCGCTGCGCACGCGCAAAGCACCGCCGTGATGGCCGTCGCCTCGACCTTCACGACGATGGATCCGTACGACGCCAACGACACGCTCTCGCAAGCCGTGGCGAAGTCGTTCTACGAAGGCTTGTTCGGTTTCGACAAGGACATGAAGATTCGCAACGTGCTCGCGACGAGCTACGAGGCGAGCTCCGACGCGAAGGTGTACACGATCCATCTGCGCAAGGACGTGAAGTTCCAGGACGGCACCGACTTCAACGCCGATGCGGTGAAGGCCGTCTTCGACCGCGTGACGAATCCGGACAACAAGCTGAAGCGCTACAACCTCTTCAACAAGATCGAGAAGACCGAAGTGGTCGATCCGTACACGGTGAAGATCACGCTGAAGATTCCGTTCTCGGCGTTCATCAACGTGCTCGCGCACCCGTCGGCGGTGATGATCTCGCCGACCGCGCTGCAGAAATACGGCAAGGACATCGCGTTCCATCCGGTCGGCACGGGGCCGTTCGAGTTCGTCGAATGGAAGCAGACCGACGACCTGAAAGTGAAGAAGTTCGCGGGCTACTGGCGCAAGGGATTGCCGAAGATCGACATGATCGACTGGAAGCCCGTGGTCGATAACAACACGCGCGCCGCGCTCATGCAAACGGGCGAAGCGGACTTCGCGTTCTCGATTCCGTTCGAGCAGGCCGCGACGCTCAAGTCGAGTCCGAAGGTCGATCTGATCGCGGCGCCTTCGATCATTCAGCGCTACGTCAGCATGAATACGCTGCAGAAGCCCTTCGACAATCCGAAGGTGCGCGAGGCGATGAACTACGCGATCAACAAGGAAGCGCTCGTCAAGGTCGCGTTCGCGGGTTATGCCGTGCCGTCCGAAGGCGTCGTGCCGCCGGGCGTCGACTACGCGACGCCGAAGCTCGGACCGTGGAAATACGATCCCGCGAAGGCGCGCGAGCTGTTAAAGGAAGCCGGTTATCCGAACGGCTTCGAAACCGTGTTGTGGTCCGGCTATAACCACACGACCGCGCAGAAGATCATCCAGTTCGTGCAGCAGCAACTCGCGCAAGTGGGCGTGAAGGCATCGGTCGAAGCGCTCGAAGCGGGGCAGCGCGTGCAGCGCATCGAGAGCGCGCCCGATCCGAAGACCGCGCCGGTACGCATGCTCTACATCGGCTGGTCGTCGTCGACGGGCGAAGCGGACTGGGCGATCTCGCCGCTCCTGAGCGGCGGCTCGTTCCCGCCGAAGCTCTTTAACACGGCGTACTACAAGAACGATCAAGTCGATGACGATCTGCAAAAAGCGCTCGCGACGACCGATCGCAACGAGAAAGCGAAGCTCTACGCCGATGCGCAAAAACGCATCTGGGCCGATGCACCGTGGATCTTCCTCGTCACGGAAAAGGTCGTGTATGCGCGCAGCAAGCGTCTGTCGGGCGCATACGTGATGCCGGACGGTTCGTTCAACTTCGACGAAATCGCAATCAAGTGATGGACGACGGCCGGGCTTCATCGCCCGGCCTTATCTGACGAACACGATGCTCAACTTCATCGCCAAACGCCTGTTCGGATTGCTGCCGACACTCTTCATCGTCGCAGTGCTGGTGTTCTTCTTCGTGCACATGCTGCCGGGCGATCCCGCGCGTCTCGCAGCAGGCGCGGAAGCCGACGAAGCCACGGTCGCGCTCGTGCGCGCCGATCTCGGCCTCGACAAGCCGCTGCCGCAACAGCTCGTGAGCTTCTTCGGCAAGGTCGTGCATTTCGATTTCGGCATGTCCACGCGCAGCAAGCGGCCCGTGTCGACGGAAATCGCCGAGCGCTTCATGCCGACCTTGTGGCTCACGCTCGCGAGCATGGTATGGGCCGTGATCTTCGGCATGACCATCGGCATCGTGTCGGCGGTGTGGCGCAATCGCTGGCCCGATCGACTGGGCATGACGCTCGCGGTGTCGGGCATCTCGTTTCCGGCCTTCGCGCTCGGCATGCTGCTGATGGAAATCTTCTCGGTGAAGCTCGGCTGGCTGCCCATCGTCGATGACGGAACGTGGAAAGGCTACGTGCTGCCATCGATCACGCTGGGCGCGGCGGTGGCCGCCGTCATGGCGCGCTTCACGCGCGCGTCGTTCGTCGAAGTGCTCGGCGAGGACTTCGTGCGCACCGCGCGCGCAAAGGGCGTGCATGAGCCGATGGTCATCGTGAAGCACTGCCTGCGCAACGCGATGATTCCCGTCGTCACGATGATGGGCCTGCAATTCGGCTTTCTGCTCGGCGGCTCGATCGTCGTCGAGAAGGTGTTCAACTGGCCGGGCCTTGGCCGCCTGCTCGTCGATGCCGTCGAGATGCGCGACTATCCCGTGATTCAGGCAGAGGTGCTGCTGTTCTCGCTGGAGTTCATCGTGATCAATCTGATCGTGGACGTGCTGTACGCGATCATCAATCCGACCATTCGCTTCAAGTGAGGACGCGATGAGCGTGACAGCCGAAAGCGCGGCAACCGCGCTGCAAGAGATCCGCACGCCGTGGACCGAGTTCTGGCGCAAGTTCAGGCGGCAACACATCGCGATGATCGCGGCCGTGTTCGTGCTGCTGCTGATCGTGATCGCGATCATCGCGCCGTACATCGCGCCGTATGACCCGGAAAACTACTTCGACTACGACGCCCTCAACGCCGGTCCTTCGGCTGCGCACTGGTTCGGCGTTGATGCTCTGGGCCGCGACATTCTGAGCCGCATACTCGTCGGCAGCCGCATATCGTTGACGGCGGGATTACTCTCGGTCGTGCTCGGCGCGGTGATCGGCACGTTCTTCGGCTTGCTCGCGGGCTACTACGAAGGATGGTGGGACCGCATCGTGATGCGTATCGCGGACGTGCTCTTCGCGTTTCCCGGCATTCTGCTCGCGATCGGCGTCGTCGCGATTCTCGGTAACGGCATGGTGAATGTCGTGTGCGCGGTCGCGATCTTCAGCATTCCCGCGTTCGCGCGGCTCGTGCGCGGCAATACGCTCGCGCTGAAGCATCTCACGTATATCGAGGCGGCCAAGAGCATCGGCGCCTCGGACTGGACGATACTCGCGCGGCACATTCTGCCCGGCACGATTTCATCGGTGGTCGTGTACTTCACGATGCGGATCGGCACGTCGATCATCACGGCCGCGAGCCTGTCGTTTCTCGGACTCGGCGCGCAGCCGCCGACGCCCGAGTGGGGCGCGATGCTCAACGAAGCGCGCGCCGACATGGCGATGGCGCCGCATGTCGCCATCTTCCCGAGTCTCGCGATCTTCTTCACGGTGCTCGCGTTCAATCTGCTCGGCGACGGCCTGCGCGACGCGCTCGATCCGAAGCTCGACCGGCCATGATGCACATCGGCTCGCTCGTCGCGGGGCCGCGCGGCACGATCGCGGATGTCGCGGGCGTGACGGTCGGTCATTGCACGCTTGCGCAAGGCGCGGTGCAGACCGGCGTCACGGTGATTCGTCCGCATGACGGCGACGTGTATCGCGACAAGGTGCCCGCTGCGGCGTGCGTCATCAACGGGTTCGGCAAGAGCGTCGGGCTCGTTCAGGTCGACGAGCTTGGCGTGATCGAAACGCCGATCGCGCTGACCAACACGTTCGGCGTCGGCACGCTCGCCAATGCGCAGATTCGCGCGGCCATTGCTGCGAATCCGCGCATCGGACGCGAAGACCCGAGCGTGAATCCGCTCGTGTTCGAATGCAACGATGGCTATCTCAACGACATGCAGGCGCTCGCGATTCACGAAGCGCACTACACGAGCGCACTCGATGCGTGCAGTGTCGAGTTCGAGCGCGGCGCGGTCGGCGCCGGGCGGGGCATGTCGTGCTTCGAACTGAAGGGCGGCATGGGTTCGGCTTCGCGTGTGGTGCATATCGGCGGCGACGCTTATACGACGGGCGCGCTCGTGCTCGCCAATTTCGGCAAGCTGCAGCAATTGATTGTCGAAGGCGAAGCGCTCGGTCGCAAACTTCAATCGAGCATCGATGAGAAGCCCGAGCAAGGATCGATCATCATGTTGATCGCCACCGATGCGCCGCTCGATGCACGTCAGTTGCGCCGTCTCGCGATGCGCGCCGCCGCCGGTCTCGCACGCACCGGATCGGTCTTCGGACACGGCAGCGGCGACATCTCGCTCGCCTTCACGACCGCGTACACCGTGCCGCACGATGCAGACTTCATCGCGATGCCGCCGCTCATCAACGACGCGCGTCTCGATCCGCTGTTTCAAGCCGCCGCCGATGCCACCGAACAGGCGATCCTCGATGCGCTTTACAGCGCGGAAACGGTCGCCGGGCGCAACGGTCATCGGCGCATCTCACTCAAGGACGCATTGAGAACACGACCATGAAAGTGCTGATCTCGGTGGATATCGAAGGCATCGCGGGCGTGTTTCATCCGGAGCAGACGCGCGCCGGCAACACGGAATACGAACAGGCGCGCCGCTGGATGTCGCGCGAAGCCGATGCGGCCGCGCAAGGTGCATTCGATGGCGGCGCGACGCAAGTCTGGATCAACGATTCGCATGGCGGCTTTCGCAATCTGATGCCCGATCTCATCGATCAACGCGCGCGGCTCGTGCTCGGCAAGCCGCGCACGCTCGGCATGATGGCGGGACTGGAAGCATCGCCGGAAATCGTGTTCATGATCGGCTATCACGCGCGCGCGCAAAGCCGCGGCATTCTCGCGCATACGATCAACAGCGCGGCCTTTGCGCGCGTCATGCTCGACGGCGAGGAAGTGGGCGAGGCCGGACTCTATGGGCGGCTTGCCGAGGAACGCGGCGCACGCGTCGCGCTGCTGACCGGCGACGACGTGTTCGGCGCCGAAACGCTGCCCGCATTCCCAGGCGCGCGCTTTCTCTGCGTGAAGACGGCGCACGGCTATTCGAGCGGTGTCACCGAAACGCCCGCCGCAGCGTGCGAGGCGATCCGGCTCGCCGCGCGCGAAACGATCGAAACGTCTTCCGGACATGCCCGCCGTCCGGCGATCACGGAACACCGCTGCGAGTTGCGCGCGCAAACGAGCGCATTCGCCGATCTCTTCTGCCAATGGCCGACGCTCGAACGCATCGATGCCGTGACGCTCGCTTTCGATGCGCCTTCGATGGAGGATGTCGTGCGGATACTCAATTGCCTTTCGGCAATGTCTTTCATGATACGGTGAGTGGTTGAACCAGGCGCTTCGAGTATCGTTAGAATGGCGTCTTTCGCGAGACCGCTCATGGTTTCGACTTGCTTGCAGACGACGCTCATGCATACCGTGAAGCTTGAACATAACGACGACGAAGTCCTCGATCCCGCCGATCCGCAACTTGTCGTGCGCGGCTCGCTCTTCATCGACGGTCACGATGCCGGTTGCTGGGAAGAGCGGCGCGACGGCACATGGGCGGCGCATGTGCGGCACAAGGGCGGCTGGATCGTCGAGACGAGCCGTGGCGCGCTGATCGAGCGGCTCGCCCGCGGGGCATAACGCAGTTTTCTTCGAACTGATTTAACACATTTCATGTATCTGTCGATCATCGCCGTGGGGCTCGGCGGCGGGCTGGGTTCGTTGCTCAGATGGGTCCTCGGCTTGCGCCTGAATGCGATTTTTCCGAATCTGCCGCTCGGCACCTTTGCGGCGAACGTCATTGCGGGCTACATCATCGGCGTAGCGGTCGCTTTTTTCGCGCGCTTTCCCGATATTTCGGTGGAATGGCGCCTGTTCATCATCACCGGATTGATGGGCGGCCTGTCCACGTTTTCCACGTTCTCGGCCGAAGTGGTCGCGCATCTGCAGCAAGGGCGGCTCGGCTGGGCGCTCGGGGAGATCGCGATTCACGTTGGCGCGTCGCTCGTGATGACCGCGCTCGGCATCGCGACGGTGGCCGTCGCTTCCTGAAGGACCCGATCGGCGGCGCGGCATCGGCATCCGTCTTTTTATCGATTTGAACGTTTGCGCGCGCCGATTCCACTCATTCCCGTAAAGTTTTTTTTCCCGCGTTTTGAACGCTAGACCCTCGCTGCTTCGGCAGCGGTTTTTTCTTTTGACAGTAACGAAGGTGATGAAATGCCAGGCCTGCCGCTCATCGAAGTCAGACCGTATCGTGCGAGCGATCTCGACGGTGTAATCGATCTGTTCCAACGCGCCGTTCGCGAAACGGCATCGGCCGACTATAACGAAGCGCAGATCGCAGCCTGGTCGCAAGCCGATCGCGACGAATGGGAACTCGCGCGCTTGAGCCGCCCGACTTGGGTCGGACTTGTCGACGGCGAACTCGCGGGCTTCGCCGATCTCGAGAAGAACGGTCTCATCGACATGATGTTCGTCGATCCGATACATCAGCGCAAAAGCGTGGCGACGTCGCTGCTCGCGCGCATCGAGGCCGAAGCGGAGGTGCTCGGCCTGACGACGCTGCATACCTATTCGAGCGTCACGGGGCGGCCTTTCTTCGAATATTGTGGTTTCACGATGCTGCTGGCGCGCGCCGTCGTCGTGCGGCAGCAGCGCTTTGTCCAGTTCGTGATGGAGAAAGTGTTGGATCTGTGAAATCTGTATAGACAACACGCGTCGATCTTCCGGGGCGAGCCTAGTGAAATCCCGGATAACCCCTTGTTTCGTCCTTTCTGCGCGATTAGACTTGAGTCTAACTTGTATAGACAGGACGAACCATGATCACGCTTACGCCCGGAAAACTGACGCTGCCGCAACTGCGCCGCATCGCGCGAGGCTCGGACCCGCTTCTGCTCGATCCGGCCAGCTTCGACGCGATCGATGCCAGCGCGCGCGCAGTCGCCGCGATCGCCGCGAAGGGCGATCCGGCTTACGGCATCAATACGGGCTTCGGGCGGCTCGCCAATACGCACATTCCGGCCGATCAGCTGGAACTGCTGCAAAAGAATCTCGTGCTGTCGCATGCGGTGGGCGTGGGCGAGCCGATGTCGCGTCCGGTCGTGCGGCTTTTGATGGCGCTCAAGCTGTCGAGTCTCGGGCGCGGCCATTCGGGCATCCGCCGCGAAGTCATCGACGCGCTCATCACGCTCTTCAACGCCGACGTCCTGCCGATCATCCCGATCAAGGGTTCGGTCGGCGCATCGGGCGACCTCGCGCCGCTCGCGCATATGTCGACGGTGCTGCTCGGCATCGGCGAAGTCACGATTCGCGGTGAGCGCGCCAGTGCGCTCGACGGTCTGGCGGTCGCGGGCCTCAAGCCGCTCACGCTGCAGGCGAAGGAAGGTCTCGCGCTGCTGAACGGCACGCAGGCGTCGGCGGCGCTCGCGCTTTACAACCTTTTCGCGATCGAAGATCTGTTCCGCACCGCGCTCGTCGCGGGCGCGCTGTCCGTCGATGCAGCCGCCGGCTCGGTCGTTCCGTTCGATGCGCGCATCCATGAACTGCGCGGTCATCGCGGGCAGATGGAAGCCGCATCGGCGTATCGCACGCTGCTGAAGGGCTCCGGCATCAATCTGTCGCACGCGGATTGCGACAAGGTGCAGGACCCGTACAGCCTGCGCTGCCAGCCGCAGGTGATGGGCGCGTGCCTCGACCAGATGCGCCACGCGGCGGATGTCCTGCTGATCGAATCGAACGCCGTCTCCGACAACCCGCTGATCTTCCCCGATACGGGCGAAGTGCTCTCGGGCGGTAACTTCCACGCGGAGCCGGTCGCGTTCGCCGCCGACAATCTCGCGCTCGCCGCAGCCGAAATCGGCGCGCTCGCGGAACGCCGCATCGCGCTTTTGATCGACGCGACGCTCTCGGGCCTGCCGCCGTTCCTGGTGCGCGATGGCGGCGTCAACTCCGGCTTCATGATCGCGCACGTGACGGCGGCCGCGCTCGCATCGGAGAACAAGACGCTCGCGCATCCGGCGTCGGTCGATTCGCTGCCGACGTCCGCGAATCAGGAAGATCACGTCTCGATGGCGACGTTCGCCGCGCGCAAGCTCGGCGACATCGCCAGCAACACCGCGAACATCCTCGCGATCGAACTGCTCGCGGCGGCGCAAGGCGTCGATCTGCGCGCGCCGCATCGGACGAGCGCGCCGCTCGCCGAAGTGATGAAGACGCTGCGCGCGCACGTGCCGCACTACGACCTCGACCATTACTTCGCGCCCGACATCGCCGCGATCGCGACGCTCGTGCAGCAAGGCGCGATCGCGCGGCACAGCCCGTTCTCGTTCGCGTCGGAACAAGCTGAATGAGCACGCCCGCGTATCAGGAGATCAAGGACTACATTCTCCAGCGCATTCATATCGGCGAGTGGAAGGAGGGCGACCAGGTGCCTTCCGAAAACGAGCTTGCGCGCGAATTCAAGGTCGCGCGCATGACCGTGAACCGCGCGCTGCGCGAACTGACCGCCGAACAGGTGCTGACGCGCGTGCAGGGCGCGGGCACCTTCGTCGCGCAGCCGAAATACGCGTCGACGCTCGTCGAGATTCGCAGCATTTCGGATGAAATCGTCGCGCGCGGTCACACGTATCGCGCGCAGGTGCTGCATTTGGGCGCGTCGATCGTCGACGAAGCGCTCGCCGCCGAAATGCATCTCGCGCTCGGCAGCCCGGTGTTTCATTCGCGCGTGCTGCATTTCGAAAACGACGAGCCGGTACAGATGGAAGAACGTTACGTGAATCCCGCGCTGGCGCCGGAATACGCGCGCCAGGATTTCACGACGATCACGCCGAACCAGTATCTGATGACCGCCGCGCCGCTGCAGCGCGTCGAGTATCGGATCGAGGCATCGGTGCCGTCGGCGGAAATTCGGCTCGCGCTCGCGATGGCCGAGCACGAGCCGTGTCTGCTGCTGCATCGGCGCACGTGGTCGCGCGATGCGGTGGCGTCGGTTGCGAATCTCTGGCATCCCGGCGACCGCTACCAATTCACCGGACACTTCTGAACGTGACGATCATTCGTGCCGATTCGCTGACGCCCACGCCGTGGAAGAACGGCGGCGGCATCACGCGCGAGATCGCGGCGGGGCCGCAGGGCGTGTCGCTCGATGCGTTCGCGTGGCGTCTGTCGCTCGCCGACGTCGCATCCGACGGCGCGTTCTCGAAGTTCGAGGGCGTCGATCGCGTGCTCGTGCTGCTCGACGGCGCGGGCATGCGTCTGACGGAAGCGCACGGCAACGTGCATGTTCTCGATGCGCCGCTCGCAATCGCGCGCTTTGCCGGCGAGACGCCGATTCACGCCACGCTCCTCGCCGGCCCGACGCGCGATTTCAACTTGATGGTGCGCCGCGATCGCGCGCGCGCAACGGTGAACGCCGGGCGCGCGTCATGCTCGCTCGCGTTCGAACACGACGTGACGTTTCTGTTCTGCGTGCAAGGGCGGCTCGACATCAAGTTCGCCGACGACACATGCCATACGCTCGAAGCAGGCGACACCTCGCGCATCGATGGCGCGAGCGCGCTCGAATGCGCGGTTCAGGATGGCGCATCGTGGCTGCATATCGGCATCGACATGATGTAGACGCGCATCGACATAACAACGGAGACAAGCGATGAACGCATTCTTCGCGGAGCACGCGCGCCTCGCCGATGGCTGGCGTCGCGACGTGCTGCTCGAATGGGACGACGCCGGCACGCTCGTGCGCGTCACGCCGGACAGCGCGGCGCCCGCGGGCGTCGAGCGCGCGAAAGGACCGATCCTGCCCGGCATGCCGAATCTGCACTCGCACGCGTTCCAGCGTGCGATGGCGGGCCTCACCGAGTATCGCGCGAGCGTCGCCGATACGTTCTGGAGCTGGCGCGATCTCATGTATCGCTTCGCCGCGCGGATCGGCCCGGAATCGATCGCGGATATCGCGCACTGGCTTTACATCGAGATGCTGAAGGCCGGCTACACGTCGGTGTGCGAGTTTCATTACGTGCATCACGCGCCCGATGGCGCGCCGTACGCGAATCGCGCGGAACTCGCGGAGCGCGTCGTCGATGCGGCGGAGCGCGCGGGCATCGGCATGACGATGCTGCCGGTGCTCTACGAATACAGCGGCTTCGGCAAGAGCGCGCCGCGCGACGATCAGCGGCGCTTTCTCAATACGCCCGATTCGCTGCTCGGGCTCATCGACGCCCTCGCGCGCTCGCGGCCCGAAAACGGCGCGCGGCGTTACGGCGTCGCGCCGCATTCGTTGCGCGCGGTGTCGGGCGAATCGCTCGCGGCGCTCATCGAGGGAATCGATGCGCGTTTTGAGCGCGCGCCGGTGCATATCCATATCGCCGAACAGATGGCCGAAGTGGACGCCTGCGTCGCGGCTACGGGGCATCGTCCGGTGGACTGGCTGCTCGAACATTTCAACGTCGATGAGCGCTGGTGCCTCGTGCACGCGACGCACGTCGATGCCCGCGAATGCGCGCGTCTCGCGGCGAGCGGCGCGGTCGCGGGTCTGTGTCTCACGACCGAAGCGAATCTCGGCGACGGCGTGTTCCCGTCGCGCGATTATCTCGACGCGGGCGGGCGCATCGGCGTCGGGTCCGACAGTCATGTCGGCGTCGACTGGCGCTCGGAGCTGCGTCTGCTGGAATACGGGCAGCGCCTTTGCCGCCAGCAACGCAACGTGCTGGCGTCGCCGACGCAAAGCCGTCCGGCCGATCGTCTTTTCGATGCCGCGCTCGATGGCGGCGCGCACGCGACGGGACGCGCTGTCGGTGCGCTCGCGCAAGGCTTGCGCGCCGACTGGCTCGTGCTCGACGACGCGCATCCGGGCATCGGCGGACATGCGAGCGACGCGTGGATGTCGAGCGCGGTGTTTTGCGAGCATGGCGAGACGCCGATCCGCGATGTCTTCGTCTCCGGCCGCAAGGTGATCAACGCGCGCCGTCACGCCGACGAAGACGAAGCGCTCGCGCGTTATCGCGCCGCCTTGCGCGGCTTGCTGGATTGAGGTCTCACATGAACGGCTCTTCGATCTTCACGCTGGAACGCGGCAACGCGCCGCTCCTGATTTCGATTCCGCACCGCGGCACGCAGATTCCCTGCGCGCTCGCCGACGAGATGACGCCCGTCGCCAAGCTCACCGAGGATTGCGATTGGCATCTCGAACGCCTCTATGCGTTTGCGCGCGATCTGGGCGCATCGATCCTGACGCCGCACTACGCGCGCTATGTCGTCGATCTGAACCGCCCGCCCGACGACGCGAATCTCTATCCCGGCCGCGACACGACGGGGCTCTGTCCGGTCGATACCTTCGACAAGGCGCCGCTCTACAAGCCGGGCCACGAGCCGTCGCGCGATCAGATCGATGCGCGCCGCGCGATGTACTGGCAGCCGTATCACGATGCGCTCGCCGGCGAGCTCGATGCGCTGCGGCAGACGCACGGCCGCGTGCTGCTATGGGAAGCGCATTCGATCCGCTCGGTCGTGCCGCGCTTTTTCGATGGCCGCCTGACCGATTTCAACTTCGGCACGGCGGATGGCGCGTCGGCGGCGCCGGGGCTGGCGGAACGGCTTGCGAGCATCGTCGAGCGCGACGGCCGGTACACGACGGTGGCCAACGGGCGCTTCAAGGGCGGCTATATCACCCGGCGTTACGGGCGGCCCGAAGAGGGCGTTCACGCGGTTCAACTGGAGCTTACGCAGGTCAGCTACATGGAAGAAGCGCCGCCATTCGCTTACGACGAAGCCAAGGCGAACGCGATCGAACCGCTGTTGCGCGAGCTCGTATCGGCCGCGCTTGCCTATGCGACCGCGGCTTGCTGACTGTCAGCCGGATGACGAATTGCTGGCGTCGGCGCAATGGCCGGATTCGCAGCGATCTCGCGTGCGCGCGGCGGACGTGAAAATTACGCTGGAAAAACAGTAACTTAAGCAGGGTCCGCCACACGTCCCGCGCACGCCGCGCAACACCGGAGCGAAACGCATTGTTGCGGTCCGGACAATTATGTTTCCTTGAAATTGGGGTTTCCCCTAAGTCCGCGGCCTCCTACACTGTCTTCAAGCGAAACGAAATCAGAAAACGCTTAAAAAGCTTCCGATTCGGTTTCGATTTCAAAACAAGACTACTGGAGGTTCATCATGATCAAGGCATTCGTTCCCGCACTCGTCGTCGCTGCTGCTTTGGCTGCCCCGACTTTCGCTTCGGCACAAAGCAATGCGCCGGTGACTCGCGCTCAAGTCCGCGCTGAACTGGTTCAACTGGAAAAGGCTGGCTACAACCCGTCGGAAGACCGCGTGAACTATCCGCAGAATCTGCAGGCCGCTCAAGCACGCGTGAACGCTGAAAATGGCGCGAACGCTTATGGTCCTTCGACCGCTGGCACTTCGCAATCGGGCGTAGCTGCTCCGGCCGCACGCGCCAACGTGTCGATGTCGGATCGCAACTCGGTCTACTTCGGTCACTAATCGAAGGTTGATGCAGCAGGGCAGTAGATGTGGTGAGCAGTAGCGGTTGAAGTAGCAGCAAGCATCAGAAAGTGCAGTACTTGCGAGAATGCAGTAGTAGTGCGTAGTAAAGCAGTACAGCAGCAAGAAGCAAGAAGCAAGCAGTGAACGCCGGCCGCCATCGAGCGGCCGGCGTTTTTTATTGCGCGTCGTCCTTCTCTTCGATGCGCGGCGACACCGCCCCGCACGCGCGAATCACGAGTCGCACGACTTCTTCCGTCTGTTCATCGAAGGCCTTGCGTGTGAGCGCGCGCTTGCCTTTCAACGCCCGTATCTGCGCATCGAAGTCGGCATAGTGCTGCGTGATCGCCCAGATCATGAACATGAACGTGTCCGGCTCGACCGGCGCGAGCAAGCCGCGCGCGATCCAGCTTTCGATGACGATGACGCGTGTATCGAGCCAGGGCTTCACGCGTTCGTTGAGAATGTCCTGCATGTGATGCGCGCCGTGGATGATCTCGCTCGCCCACACCTTCGAGCCGAGCGGCCTGCGTCGCGACAGGTCCATCTTTGCGCGCACATAGCCGCCGATCGCTTCCACGGGATCGTCGCTGCATTCGAAGGTGTCCGCCGCGCGATGCCAGTCCTCGAACAGATCTTCGAGCACGCGCCGATAGAGCGCGAGCTTTGTCGGAAAGTAGTAATGCAGGTTGGCCTTCGGCAAGCCGGCGCGTTCGGCGATCATCGCCGTGCTCGCGCCTTCGAGTCCTTTCTCCGCGAACACTTCCTCGGCGCAAGCGAGAAGCTGCGCTTCGTTGCTCTCGCGGATTTGCGCCTTGCTACGCCGTGAAGGCGGCGCAGTGTCTTCGTTTCCGGCGATGCCGTTCGCCGCGTCGTCGTATCTCATCGTCGAGTTCTTCATCGTCGAATTCTTGGGCCGTGTGCCGCATCGTGCCTGATTCGCGTCATTCGTGCCATTCGCATGTTTGGCGCTGCATCGCGTCGAAAAGGCCATTGCACCCAATAGCTGCCGATGCTGCATCGCAATGGCACGCTTATCGCTTTATTTGCTCGGTGTTTGCCCGCACACGAAAGACGTTGATTTGCTTATTTTAATCGGCTACAACCTGTCCAACTGGACAGGATTTGAAGAGCGCTCGATTTATCGAAGAGGCGTGTCGTTCGCATCATTCATCGCATAAGAAAAACGTGCACCGGGCGCGTGCAGCATCGCACCGCAAACGTCCGGCATGCACGAAACGAAGTCACTCACATACGAAGTCCGATCGTAAGGAGCGAGGCGAATGAACGTCGTAACGGATGCAATCAGAGAAGCTGGTCTCGATACGTCCATCAAGGTGAACGGTCAGCGTCTATGGGACAGCCTGATGACGATGGCCAAAATCGGCGCGACACCGAAGGGCGGTGTCTGCCGTCTCGCGCTGACCGATCTCGATCGCGAAGGGCGCGATCTCATCGTGAGCTGGGCGAAGGCAGCGGGCTGCACGGTGAGCGTCGATCAGATGGGCAACGTGTTCATGCGCCGCGCAGGACGCAATCTCGACGCGCTGCCGGTGGTTACTGGCTCGCACGCGGATTCACAGCCTACGGGCGGGCGCTTCGACGGCATCTACGGCGTGCTTGGCGGACTCGAAGTGATCCGCTCGCTCAACGATCGCGGCATCGAAACCGAGCATCCGATCGAAGTCGTCATCTGGACCAACGAGGAAGGCTCGCGCTTCGCACCCGCGATGGTTGCGTCGGGCGTGTTCGCGGGCGTGTTCTCGCTCGATTACGGTCTGTCGCGCAAGGACGTCGATGGCAAGACGATCGGCGAAGAACTCGAGCGCATCGGTTATGCGGGCGATGTGCCGTGCGGCGGCCGCAAGCTGCACGCGGCGTTCGAGCTGCATATCGAGCAAGGGCCGATACTCGAGGCCGAAGACAAGACGATCGGCGTCGTCACCGATGCGCAAGGTCAGCGCTGGTACGAGATCACGCTGACGGGCCAGGAAGCCCACGCAGGCCCGACCCCGATGCCGCGCCGCAAGGATGCGCTCCTCGGCGCATCGCGCGTGGTCGATCTCGTGAACCGCATCGGCCTCGACAACGCGCCGCTCGGGTGCGCGACGGTCGGCATGATGCAAGTGCATCCGAACTCGCGCAACGTGATTCCGGGCCGCGTGTTCTTCACCGTCGATTTCCGTCATCCCGACGATGCCGTGCTCGCGCGCATGGATGCCGCGTTGCGCGAGGGCGTGGCACGCATCGCGGGCGAGATCGGTCTGGAGACCGCGCTCGAACAGATCTTCTACTACGAGCCCGTCAAGTTCGACGCCGCGTGCGTCGCTTCCGTGCGGGCGGCGGCGCAGCGCTTCGGCTATTCGCATCGCGACATGGTGTCGGGCGCGGGCCACGATGCGTGCTATCTCGCGCAGGTCGCGCCGACGTCGATGGTGTTCGTGCCGTGCGTCGATGGCATCAGCCACAACGAGATCGAAGACGCGACGCAGGAATGGATCGAGGCAGGCGCGAACGTGCTGCTGCACGCAATGCTGGAGCGCGCGTCCGAACCGGCTTCATAAGCGACGTTTTCTGTTGTTACGTTCAGCACTGTCCGCGTCGATCGAACGCGGACGGCGGGCACTCGTACGTCCTCACAAGGAACGCGCATGACCATGAAATCGACCGGCGATATCGCGAGCCATCGCCTCACGCAGGAACAGCTCGCATGCGAATTCGCGGATGTCGCGCCGCTCCTCGACGCCACCGCCGCCGCTGCCGCCGCGAGCCGCTGCCACTACTGCTACGACGCGCCGTGCGTCCAGGCATGTCCGACGAGCATCGACATTCCAGGCTTCATCCGCAAGATCGGCAACGGCAATCTGAAGGGCGCGGCCGTCGATATCCTGTCGGCCAATCCGCTCGGCGGAATGTGCGCGCGCGTGTGCCCGACGGAGATTCTTTGCGAGGGTAGTTGCGTACGCAACCATCAGGGCGACGAGCCGGTGAAGATCGGCGCGTTGCAGCGTCATGCGACCGATTGGGCGATGGCCAGAGGCGTCGCGTTATTTGAACGCGCGCCGGAATCGGGGCGCCGCATTGCGATCGTCGGTGCGGGACCGGCGGGACTCGCGTGTGCGTATCGGCTTGCGCTTGCGGGGCATCGCGCGGTGATCTTCGATGCGCGCGAGAAGCCAGGCGGACTCAACGAATACGGCATTGCTGCGTACAAGACCGTCGAGGATTATGCGCAGCGCGAAATCGAATGGCTGTATTCGATCGGCGGTATCGAGATCAACATAGGTCAGTCGCTCGGCCGCGACTTCACGCTCGACGGGTTGCGCAAGCAATACGACGCAGTGTTCATCGCGTTCGGCCTTGCTGGCGTGCGCGAGCTGGCGCTCGAAGGCGAAGCGCTCGAAGGCGTGATGAACGCGGTCGATTTCATCGAGCAAGTGCGCGAGGCAGATGATCTCGCGAGCGTGCCGGTCGGGCGGCGCGTCGTCGTGATCGGCGGCGGCAACACCGCGGTCGATGCGTGCGTTCAAAGCCGCAAACTTGGCGCGACGAACGTGACGATGGCGTATCGACGGGGCGTCGAGAACATGAGCGCGACGTGGGCCGAACGTGAGTTCGCGCAGACGAACGGCGTGAGCATCGTCACGCACGCGAATCCGGTGCGATTGGTCGGCGATAACGGGCAGGTGACGGGCGTCGAGTTCGAACGCGGCGGCGAGCGCTTCGTGATCGAAGCGGACATGGTGCTGAAGGCGATCGGGCAAACGCTTGTTCCCGTCGGAATCGATCGCGAGTTATTGACGCTCGATGGCGGGCGCATCGTCACCGACGAGAACCGTCAGACGACGCTCGCGAAAGTCTGGGCCGGCGGCGATTGCGCGACCCATGAAGGACTCGATCTCACCGTGCAGGCCGTACAGGACGGCAAGCTGGCGGCCGCGTCCATCGACGCGTCGTTCGAACTGACTGCGATCAAAGCCGCCTGAGCCAAAAGGAGAACCACGAACATGGCCGATCTGACTTGCAACATCGCCGGCATCACGTCGCCGAATCCTTTCTGGCTCGCGTCCGCGCCGCCGACCGACAAAGCCTACAACGTCAACCGCGCTTTCGAAGCGGGCTGGGGCGGCGTCGTGTGGAAGACGCTCGGGCTTGATCCGCACGTCGTGAACGTGAGTTCGCGTTACGGCGCGGTGCAATGGAACGGACAAAGAATCGCAGGACTGAATAACATCGAACTGATTACGGACAGACCGCTCGACGTGAACTTGCGCGAGATCGAACAGGTGAAGCGCGACTGGCCCGACCGCGCGCTTATCGTCTCGTTGATGGTTCCGTGCAACGAGAAGGACTGGAAGTGGATTCTCACGCAAGTGGAAGACACGGGCGCAGATGCGGTGGAACTGAACTTCGGTTGTCCGCATGGCATGAGCGAACGCGGCATGGGCGCGGCCGTCGGACAAGTGCCTGAATACGTCGAGATGGTGACGCGCTGGGTGAAGGAAGGCACGAAGCTGCCGTGCCTCGTGAAGCTCACGCCGAACATCAGCGATATTCGCATGGGTTCGCGCGCCGCGTTCAAAGGCGGCGCCGATGGCGTGTCGCTCATCAACACGATCAACTCGATCGTTGCGGTCGATCTCGATCAGATGGCGCCGATGCCGACCGTCGACGGCAAGGGCACGCACGGCGGCTATTGTGGTCCCGCCGTGAAGCCGATCGCGCTGAACATGGTCGCCGAAATCGCGCGCGATCCGCAGACGCCGAATCTGCCTATCTCCGGCATCGGCGGCATTTCATCGTGGCGCGATGCGGCGGAATTCATGGTGCTTGGCGCGGGCAGCGTGCAGGTGTGCACGGCCGCGATGCACTACGGCTTTCGCATCGTGTCCGATCTCGCCGATGGCCTCTCGAACTGGATGGACGAGAAAGGCTACGCAACGCTCGATGACATTCGCGGGCGCGCCGTGCCGAACGTCACGGACTGGAAGCATCTCAATCTCAAGTACGACATCAAGGCGCGCATCGATCAGGACAAGTGCATCCAGTGCGGGCTGTGTCATATCGCTTGCGAGGACACATCGCATCAGGCGATCCTGAAGGAGAAGGACGGCAAGCGTCATTTCGAAGTGGTCGATTCGGAATGCGTCGGCTGCAATCTGTGCATGCACGTTTGTCCTGTCGAGCAGTGCATCACGATGGAACGCGTCGATGCGGGCGAATATGCGAACTGGACCACGCATCCGAACAATCCCGCGCGCATCGATGCGGAAGAACCCGCGAAAGCGGCATGAACATAGACATAACGTAGCGCTCGTCGTCGTTGAATCCCCATGATCAACCGCACACTCAACCGGAGTGCATCCGATGAATCAGACAGCGCATGACGTCGAGACGAGCAGCTTGTATAACGATGACCTCGCACCGACCGGCCCCGCACAGCGCACGTGGAAGTGGTATCACTTCGCGGCGCTGTGGGTCGGCATGGTGATGAACATTGCGTCATACATGCTGGCCGCGGGTCTCACGGACCAGGGCATGTCGCCGTGGCAGGCGGTGTTGACGGTTCTGCTCGGCAACATGATCGTGCTCGTGCCGATGTTGCTGATCGGCCATGCGGGCGCGAAGCACGGCATTCCGTATGCGGTACTCGTGCGCTCGTCGTTCGGCACGCAAGGCGCGAAGTTGCCGGCGCTGCTGCGTGCGATCGTCGCGTGCGGTTGGTACGGCATTCAGACGTGGCTGGGCGGCAGCGCCATCTATACGCTCTTGAATATCCTGACGGGAAACGCATTGCATGGCGCGGCGCTGCCGCTCATCGATATCTCGCTCGGACAACTTGCGTGCTTTCTCGTGTTCTGGGCCTTGCAGCTCTACTTCATCTGGCACGGCACCGATTCGATTCGCTGGCTCGAAAGCTGGTCTGCGCCGATCAAGGTTGTGATGTGCATCGCGCTCGTGTGGTGGGCGACGAGCAAGGCGGGCGGCATCGGTTCCATGCTTTCGGCGCCGTCGCAGTTCGTCGCGGGCGGCAAGAAGGAGGGCCTTTTCTGGGCCACGTTCTGGCCGGGGCTCACGGCGATGGTCGGCTTCTGGGCGACGCTCGCGCTGAACATTCCCGACTTCACGCGCTTCGCGCGCACGCAACGCGATCAGGTGATCGGGCAATCGATCGGCCTGCCTGTGCCGATGGCGCTGCTCTCGGTGATCTCGGTTGTCGTCACGTCGGCGACGGTCGTGATCTACGGGAAGGCGATCTGGGATCCGATCGATCTCACGAGCCGCATGACGGGCATCGGTGTGGGCGTGGCACTGATCATCCTCACGCTCGATACGATGTGCTGCAATCTGGCGGCCAATCTTGTTGGACCGGCTTACGATTTTTCGAGCCTTTGGCCGAAGGGGATTTCGTATCGCGCGGGCGGCATGATTACGGCGACGATAGCCATCGTCATGATGCCTTGGAAGATTCTCGCGACTACGCAGGGTTACATCTTCACGTGGCTCGTGGGCTATTCGGCGCTGCTCGGTCCGGTCGCGGGCATTCTGATGGTCGATTACTTTTTGATTCGCGGCACGCGGCTCGATCAGCACGAACTCTTCGATGAAGACGGTGAGTATTCGTATAGCGGCGGATGGAATGTGGCGGCGGTGGTGGCGCTTTTGGTCGGCGTGCTGCCGAATCTGCCGGGTTTTTTGCATACTGCGTTTCCGGGTTCGTTTCCTAACGTGCCCGCGTTTTTCAATACGCTCTATACGTATGCGTGGTTCGTTGGTCTCGTGCTGGCTGCCGTTGTGTATGGATCGTGGATGAAGTTGCGCGGTGGCGCGCGGGCCAGGGTTTTGAGTGCTTGAGTTTTTCGCTTTCGCTTTTGCTTTTGCTTTTGCTTCGCCGGATCCCGTTTTCTTTGTGGTCTATGAGCGTTGCCCCTGTGCGGGGCGGCAGTCACTTTCTTTGCTGCTGCAAAGAAAGCAACTGTATTGAGCGTCAAGGGTTGAGTTGGTAAGGATCATGGTTTTGGGG
>NZ_JARUXK010000004.1:531519-756562 GCF_031451435.1 Caballeronia sp. LZ008
GGGCGTATCGGAAGCTGCTTTCTTTGCTTACTTTCTTTGCAGCAGCAAAGAAAGTGAGTGCCGCCCCGCACAGGGGCAGTGCTAATAGACCGACACGAACAAAGGATTTCACGAGGGCGGAAGCGAACAAGCAACGCAACGCAACGCAACGCAACGCAACGACAACCCCCGGAGGGACACTTCAATGCCAACATTGATCCGCGGCGGCACCATCATCGACGCTGACCGCACCTACCGCGCCGATGTTCTCTGCGCAGACCCGCAAGCCGGTGGCACGATCCTGGCGATAGGCCTCGACATAGAGGCACCGTCCGATACGCACACCATAGACGCCGGCGGTCAGTACGTCATGCCGGGCGGCATCGATCCGCACACGCACATGGAACTGCCCTTCATGGGCACCACCGCGAGCGACGATTTCTATACCGGCACCGCAGCGGGATTGTCAGGCGGCACGACGAGTATCATCGACTTCGTGATTCCGAGCCCGAAGCAACCACTCATGGATGCGTTCAAAGAATGGCGCGGCTGGGCTGAGAAAGCATCGGCGGACTACGGCTTTCACGTCGCGGTGACGTGGTGGGACGAGTCGGTGCATCGCGACATGGGCCTGCTCGTTCACGAACACGGTGTGTCGAGCTTCAAGCACTTCATGGCCTACAAAAACGCAATCATGGCCGACGACGAAGTGCTCGTGAACAGCTTCACGCGCTCGCTTGAACTCGGCGCGCTGCCGACCGTGCACGCGGAAAACGGCGAGCTCGTCTTTCAGTTGCAGAAGCAACTACTTGCGAAAGGCTTCAGGGGACCGGAGGCGCATCCGTTGTCGCGTCCGCCCGAAGTGGAAGGCGAGGCGGCCAATCGCGCGATCCGCATCGCGCAAGTGCTCGGCGTGCCGCTCTATATCGTGCATGTGTCGGCGAAAGATGCAGTCGATGTCATCGCCAAGGCGCGCAACGAAGGACTGCGCGTGTTCGGTGAAGTGTTGCCGGGCCATCTGGTGATCGATGAATCGGTGTATCGCGATCCCGACTGGACGCGCGCCGCCGCGCACGTGATGAGCCCGCCGTTTCGCACGAGCGAGCACCGCGAAGCATTGTGGCGCGGGCTGCAATCGGGACAGCTTCATACGACGGCGACGGATCATTGCGTGTTCTGCGCATCGCAGAAGGCGATGGGCCGCGAGGACTTCACGAAGATCCCCAACGGTTGCGGCGGCGTGGAAGATCGCATGTCGGTGCTGTGGCATCACGGCGTCAACATGGGACGTCTCACGCCGAACGAATTCGTGCGCGTGACATCGACGAACGCGGCGCAAATCTTCAATCTCTATCCGCGAAAGGGGGCGGTGCAGATAGGCGCGGACGCAGATCTCGTCGTATGGGATCCGAACGCGACCCGCACGATCTCCGTAAAGGCGCATCATCAAAAGGTCGATTTCAACGTCTTCGAAGGCATGCAAGTGCAGGGCGTCGCGACGCACACGCTCACGCGCGGCGCGCTCGCGTGGACCGACGGCGATCTGCGCGCGGAACGCGGCGCGGGACAGTATCTGAAGCGTCCGCCGAACGCGTCGTACTTCGAGGCGGCGCGCGTCGCCAACAAGCTGAAGGAACCGCATCCCGTGAATCGCGCTGAATCGGCTTGATTTGCGCATCGGTCGACGAAGCTCCGCGTTGCATTCGACGCGGAGTTTTGTCACGTTTCGCGGCGTGGTCACGCGCCTGCAAGCATAATCCGGCAGGCTATCGATTTTTTGCGCCGCCCGATCATGCCGATGAAAATCACAAAGAAGCTACGCCGCCTCGCCGCGCCAGGTTTGCTCTGTCTGCCGCTCGCGTGCGCGGCAAATCCCAACGCGCTGTGGGAAATCGTCCACGACTACTGCGAGCCCGCCGCCGAGGGCGCGCAGGTCCGGCAGAAATGCGCGGACGTGAATCTGGCGGGCGGCTATGCGGTGCTGAAGGATATCGTCGGCGTCGCGCAATATCTGCTGATTCCGACCGCGCGCGTGAGCGGCATCGAAAGTCCCGAACTGCTCGAGCCCCACGCGCCGAATTACTTTCGCGACGCATGGAATGCGCGCGGCTATGTCTTTCGCGCGTTGCGCCGGACGCTGCCGCGCGACGAAATTTCGCTCGCGATCAACTCGGCAAGCGGGCGCACGCAGAATCAATTGCACATTCATATCGACTGTCTCGCGTCGGATGTCGCCCAGACGCTGCGCGAACTGGGACCGGGCATCGGCACGGCGTGGAAGCCGCTGCCGGTGAGATTGCGCGGCCATGTGTACAGCGCGATGCGTATCGATGATGCTGATCTCGCGCATACGGATCCCTTCAAGCTCGTCGCGCCCTATGCCGCAAGCCGCGGCCAGACCATGGGCGAACAGACGCTGCTGCTCGTCGGCGCCGTGCGTGGCGATGGCGTGCATGCGTTCTTTCTTCTCAACGATCACGTTCAGCCAGGCAACTGGGCGTCATCCGAAGAGCTGCAGGATCATACGTGCTCGTTGGCCAATCGGTCTATAGAAAAGCCGTGAGGTTTTCAGAAGAATGAAGTGACGCAAATCGTTCGGAGTTCGGATGAATCGCAATCCGCAAATCAGAACTTTCGCGCCTTGTCACTTCTACTTCTGGGAACCACAATGAATGCACTTCGACATCACGTTTGACCCGTTGAAGGACGCGATCAATCGGCTTCAGCATGGTGTGTCGCTGGAGCTTGCGAGGGAGATTGCGTGGGACGATGTCGCGCCGAAGGTTGATGGTCGTCGCGACTATGGAGAGGTACGCGAAGTCAATTTCGCGCCCATTCGAGGCTTCATGTTTTGCGTAGTGTTCACGCAGAGAAGCGAAACGCGGCGCATCATCAGTTTGCGCCGCGCCAACAGAAGAGAGATAAATCGGTATGCAACAAACGTATAAAGGATTCATCCTTCCTACGCCCGAGGAAGAGGCGGCGATTCAGCGCGGCATCGAACTCGATCCGGATACGTGGAATCTGTCCTACGAAGAGTTTGAGCGACTGGAATCATCCGCCGCTTATCATCGTCGGCAGTCGATGTCTGGCGAGCTTCCGGCCGCATGACCCTCACCCCGCGTCGCGCGTGTTCATCCGATGCGCAAACACACGCGGCGCAATCCCTTCGACACGCGCTTCCGGCAACACGCGCTTCAACGTTCGCAAGGTGAACGCAAGGTCTTCGCTAGCAGTATCGAATTCGAGCCGCAGTTCGCAGCCTTCACGCTGCGCCTGACTCACGTAGATGCCAAGCGGCGAATGAAACAACGCGCGTATGCGTTCCCGCGACGCTTCGCTATCCGCGAAATGCGCAAGCGCCAGAACCCGCACACGTTGACATGCACCTAACCCATCATCCTGCAATTTTCGACGGCTGACCGCCCACGCAAGCGACATATCCATGGCCGTTGCTCCATCACGTTTCCCTTGTGTAGAAGGATACGGCGGCTCGCGTCAACGTCGCGCAAAGACATGTGCGCCGCGTGTAAAAAACGTATCAATCGAAGCCATGAAAGACCGCATCGTCCGGACCGATGGAAGCAGGCGACTTCCATGCCGCATCGCGCATCGAGTGACGCACCTGATGCTCGACGCCGAGCAGCACCGCGAAAATCGCCATGCGAACCGCAATGCCGTTGTCGGTCTGACGGAAGATCGCGAGGCGCGAGTCGTGATTCAGGTCGGTGGCGAGATCGTTCGCACCGGGGCGGCTGTCGCGCGGCAGCGGATGCATGATGAGCGTGTCGCGTCCGCATACATCGTCGACGAGCGCCTGGTTGATCTGGAAATCCGGCGTATAGCCTTCGATGGACTCATCGGCGAAACGCTCTTTCTGAATGCGCGTCGCGTAGACCACGTCGGCGCCCGCGAGTCCCGCGCGCAAGTCGCTCGTCTGTTCGATCACATGATCGCCGCGCGCGATGCGCTCGATGATATGCGCCGGCATCTCCAGCGAACCCGGCGACACGAGCGTAAATTTCAGTCCTTTGTAAAGCGAGAGCAGCTTGGCGAGCGAATGCACGGTGCGGCCGTACTTGAGATCGCCGACCATCGCGATATGCGCGCCATCGACGATCTTTCCGAGACGCGAAAACTCGCGCTGGATCGTATACAGATCGAGCAGCGCCTGACTCGGATGCTCGCCGGGGCCGTCGCCGGCATTGATGACGGGAATGTTCGTCGCGCGCGCGAATTCCGCGACGGAGCCTTGCTCCGGATGCCGCACGACAATCGCGTCGGCGTATCCGCTGATGACGCGGCTCGTGTCGTAGATCGACTCGCCTTTCGCCATCGACGAAAAGGTGAAGCCGGTCGTGTCGCACACGGAGCCGCCGAGGCGCGCGAACGCCGCGCCGAAACTCACGCGCGTGCGCGTGCTGGCCTCGAAGAACAGGTTCGCAAGCACCGCGCCTTCGAGCACGCGCGTGATTTTTTTGCGCCGCGCGATGGGCTGCATCATGTCGGCCGTGCGGAACAGCGCTTCAGCCGAGTCGCGCGAAAACTGGTCGATGGAAAGCAATTGCGGCCGGCCTTCGAAGTCGATGGTCAAATGTGCGCTTTGCGTATATGGGCCACCTTCCGGCAAACCGCCGAGAATCTCGCCGACATAGCGCGCGGCGATCTCCGGCATCGCGCGCGACTCCGGCGATTCGTCCGGCAGCAACCATGTGTCCAGCGCACGCCGCGACACGCCGATGCGCGATGCGAACGCGTCGCGCGTCATGTTCAGACGCCGCATCGCATCGCGAAGAATCGTCTGCTGCTGAAGTTCCTGAGTCACCGTCACCGCTCCCGAAATATACGCGGTGCGTATATTAGGTCACTCGCCGATCAGATGCAAGACGAGTTCGCGCTGATGCTGCGCCGTCCGGTGCTCGAACACGTAGATGCCCTGCCAAGTGCCGAGCACCATCCGGCCGGCCTCGACGGGAATCGAAAGCTGCACCGTGGTCAGCGCGGTGCGCAGATGCGCGGGCATGTCGTCGGGGCCTTCGGTGTCGTGCACGTAGCGGCCGGGCGCTTCCGGCGCGACCGACTCGAAATAGCGTTCGAGATCCACGCGCACGTCGGGGTCGGCGTTCTCCTGAATCAGCAACGATGCCGACGTATGCCGGCAAAACAGCGTGAGCAAGCCAGTGCGGATGTCCTGAAGGTCGATCCAGTGATCGACGTCGCGGGTGACTTCGTGCAGGCCGCGCGAGCCTGTCGCGACCGTCAGATGGTGGAGTGCCTGTTTCATGTCGGTCTCGGTGCGAGGAATGGGCGGTGCGCCACATCGTGAGTTTACCGGCTTCCCGCGTGGCGTTCGATTCGACGCGATGAACTATGCTGTCTGGACGATGGCTCCACGAAAGGCGCGCACGATGACACGAAACGCGGCTTACGGAACGCTCGCGCTGGCGGCTGTGCTCGCCGCGGCCCCGTACGGGACACACGCCGAAGAAAGGCGCGAGAACCGCGGCAACGATCCGTTTCTGCACGTTTCGAGCGCCATCGCCGATTGCGCCGCTCCGCGCGGCCCGGTCGAAACGCATCAGGAATGGCTCGACGAAGCGCATTACCGCATCGAACGCGGCAATAGCTGCTGGATCGCGGGGCGCTGCCGGCTCGCCAACAGCTACGACTACGACAAGGAAATCGCCGAAAGCGTGACGCGGCGCCTGAATTCGCTCAACGCCTCGCTGCAGTGGCGCGAGAAAACGAGTTTGTGGCTCACGTTGCAGCGCCGCTTCATCTATCTCGACGGCTGCGTGTCGGGCGACTTCGACACGGCGCGCTTCGTGAAAGAGCTCGGCGAAACGGCCGATGTCGAAAAGGTCATCGACCGAACGACGCGCCGGCCGTGATCTCGCAATTGACCTAAGCTAAAAGAGAGACCAAACACGAGGAACCGCCGCGCATATGCGCGTCCGGCTTTCGCCGATGAAAACGAACTTCGCTGACTGGCTGTGCAGACGCGTGCGCCACGCGCTGCTGCTGATGGCGTTCGCCCTCGTGCCGATGAGCGCCGTAGCCGCCGTGGCGGCGCCCGTCGTCGTGATTCCGCTGAAGGGCGCGATCGGGCCGGCGAGCGCGGATTACGTCGTGCGCTCGCTCGCCCGCGCCGCAGACGAGCACGCGCAACTCGTCGTGCTCGAACTCGACACGCCCGGCGGCCTCGATCTCTCGATGCGCTCGATCATTCAGGCGATGCTCGCGTCGCCGGTGCCGGTGGCCGCGTTCATCGCGCCGAGCGGGGCGCGCGCTGCGAGCGCGGGCACGTACATCACGTACGCGAGCCATATCGCCGCGATGGCGCCCGGCACGAATCTGGGCGCGGCGTCGCCGGTGCAGCTTGGCATCGGCGGATCGGCGCGCGAGGGCAAGGCGGCGTCGAACGCAGACGCGCAATCGACCGAAACGCGCAAGCAGATGCAGGACGCCGCCGCCTACATCCGCGGCCTCGCGCAATTGCGCGGACGCAACGTGCAATGGGCCGAGCGCGCGGTGCGCGAGGCGGTCGCGTTATCGGCGACGGAAGCGCTGGAGCAGAAAGTCATCGACGTGACCGCCAACGACGTTCCCGACCTGCTCGCGAAACTCGACGGCCGTCATGTCAAAACCGCGAGCGGCGATCGCGTTCTCGCGACGAAACAGGCGCCGCTCGTCGTGCTGCAACCCGACTGGCGCAGCCGCTTTCTCGCGACGATCACCGACCCGAGCGTCGCGCTCATCCTGATGATGATCGGCATGTACGGCCTCTTCTTCGAGTTCGCGAATCCGGGCATGGTGCTGCCGGGCGTCGCGGGCGCGATCTGCCTGCTCGTCGGATTGTTCGCTTTGCAACTATTGCCGATCAGTTTCGTCGGACTCGGATTGATCGTGCTCGGCATGGGCTTTCTCGTCGCGGAAATGTTTCTGCCGACATTCGGCTCGCTCGGCATCGGCGGAATCATCGCGTTCGCGATCGGCGCGCTCATGCTGATCGATACCGACGTCCCCGGCTTCGGCATTCCGGTCGGGCTCGTTGCCGGGCTCGCGCTCTTCACGGCGCTCTTCGTGTTCACCGTGTCGGGCGTCGCGTTGAAAGCGCGCAAGCGGCCCGTCGTGAGCGGCGGCGAAGCGATGCTCGGCACCATCGGCGTGATGCTGGCGCACGAATCCGGCAGCGGCTGGGCGCGCGTGCAGGGCGAACGCTGGCGCGTGCAGGCGGACGCGCCGCGAGCGTTGCCGCAAGAAGGCGCGCGCGTGCGGGTGATGTCGCGCCACGGTCTCACGCTGACCGTCGAGCCGCTCGAAGGCGAACGCGAGGCGGGCCATTCCTGAACACATCGACAACGAGGCTTGAAAATGGGGCTTACCTTCGGTTTCAGCGGCATTGTCATTGCGTTCGTCATCTTCATCGTCGCGTCGGCGGTGCGTATTTTTCGCGAGTACGAGCGGGGCGTCGTGTTCATGCTCGGGCGCTTCTGGAAGGTGAAAGGGCCGGGGCTCGTGCTCATCATTCCGGTCGTGCAGCAGGTCGTGCGAATGGACTTGCGCACCGTCGTGTTCGACGTGCCGCCGCAGGACGTCATCACGCGCGACAACGTGTCGGTGAAGGTGAATGCGGTCGTGTACTTTCGCGTCGTCGATCCGGAGAAGGCGGTGATTCAGGTCGCGCGTTTTCTCGAAGCAACGAGCCAGCTCGCACAAACCACGTTGCGCGCGATTCTCGGCAAGCACGAGCTCGACGAGTTGCTGTCCGAGCGCGAGCGCCTCAATACCGACATCCAGCGCGTGCTCGATTCGCAGACGGACGCATGGGGCATCAAGGTATCGAACGTCGAGATCAAGGACGTCGACATCAACGAAACGATGATCCGCGCGATCGCCCGCCAGGCCGAAGCGGAGCGCGAGCGGCGCGCGAAGATCATCCATGCGGAAGGCGAGTTGCAGGCATCGGAGAAGCTGCTGCAAGCTGCGCAGATGCTCGCGCAGCAGCCGCAGGCGATGCAGTTGCGCTATCTGCAAACGCTCACGTCGATCGCCGGCGACAAGAACTCGACGATCGTCTTTCCGGTGCCGGTCGATCTCGTGAGTTCCGTCATCGACCGGCTGACCAAAGGCTCGACGCAAACTTAGACGAGAGCAGGGAAGTCGATCACCGTGTCGTTCACGCGGTTCACGAGGTTCGTGAAATTGATGACGCTCATCGCAAACAGCGTGTCGATGACTTGCGCTTCCGAATAGCCCGCTTCGCGCACTTCGGTAAGACGCGCCGCGTCGATCGTGCCGGTCGTGCCCGCGACATGCCGCACGAAGCGCACGAGCGCATCGCGCTTTGCATTGCCGGTCGCTTCGCCCGCGCGAATTTGCTGCGTTTCCTTCTGCGACAGCCCGACCATCTTGCCGACGAGCGTATGCGCGGCGGCACAGTAATCACAGCCCGCGAGTTCGCTGACGGCGAGCTTGATCGCTTCGACATCGGCCTTGTCGAGGCTGCTCTTCGCGAGAATCGCATCGCCGTTGAGCGCTGCGCCGAGCGCGGCCGGGCTATGCGTGCCGATGGTCGCGTAAGCGTTCGGCACCTTGCCCGCGGCCTTCTTGATCGCGGCGAAAAGATCGGCGGTGACGCCCGTTGCTTCGTTGACGTTGATTTGGGAAAGACGTGACATGGTGTGCTCCTTCGTTCGGTGGTTGGCCATGTGGATGGCATGGGTTGAACTTTAGGCGCGTGCGTCTTTCGCGTGAATGCTCGCGCGGCTCGTAAAACCGCGCGATCGTCTCATCGTGCGAATGCGTCGGCTTCGTGCCATGATCGGGCTTCCGCACGCATCGCGAACGCGCACATGGACTATCTGACGAGCCTGAAGGTGTTTTGCACGGTGGTCGAAGCGAAGAGCTTCGCGCGTGCGGCCGACATACTCGGCTTGTCGCCGCCCGTCGTATCGCGTGCCATCGCCGGCCTCGAAGACCGCCTCGGCAGCCGGCTCTTCAATCGCACGACGCGGCAGATCTCGCTGACGGAAACCGCCGAGCGCTTCTTCGCCGACTGCTCGCGTCTGCTCGACGAATTGCAGGCGATGGAAGAGCGCGCGTCGAACCGCGCGAGCGAAGCGACCGGCCTGTTGCGGCTCGTCTCGCACACGACCGTGATGATGAGCCGCTACGCGCCGCTCGTCGCGAGCTTCAGGCGCGCGCATCCGCATGTGCGCCTCGACGTGACGCTGACGGAGCGACCCATCGATCTCGTCGGCGAAGGCTACGATCTCGCCATCGTGCTGCCTTTCATGCTATCGACCGATACCGCCGTCACGCGCCTGCTGGAAACCATTCCGCTCGTGCTCGTCGCGAGCCCCGCGTATCTCGCGCAACGTCCCGCGCCGCGCCATCCGTCCGAACTCGCCGATCATGTGTTCGTGCCGATGTCGCCGTCGATCCGCAAGCCGGCGCTCACGTTCCGCATCGGCGGCGAGGAACTGCGCGTGCCGCTCAGTCACGACATCACGTCGAACAGTGCGGTGTTCAATCGCGAGATGGCCTTGCAGGGCTTCGGCATCGGCGTGTTGCCGACGGCGCTCGTGGCCGACGAGGTCGCGTCGGGGCGGCTCATCACGCTGCTCGACGCCTACGAGCGCGTCGATTCCGCGATCGAAATCCGGATCGCGTACAGCACGCGCGCGCTGTTGCCGGCCAAGGTGCGCGCGTTCGTCGAGCATGCCGTGCGCTTCTGCGCCGACGAGAGCCTGCGTCCCGACGCGCCGGCAAACCGTCTTCGCGCCTTGTAGCACAAGGCTCGGCGCGATTCTTTCCGTCTGCGTCATTCATTCATGCGCGCCGTGACGGTTGACTTGGTGCATATGCACAACTAGTCTTCCGGGCTATGACGGGCAATGGATTCAGGCCTTCCTTCAAACTTAATTGTGCATATGCACTTATCGCAAATGACGACTCCTACGACGAATATTCCTTCGGTAGCGGCGCCGGCGCTCGCGCGGCCCACGCGCAAGATTCCCTGGATGCTGCTCGCGCTTGGCCTGGTCGGGCTCGTGCTGATCGCGGCGGCGACGTACTGGGCGCTCGTGCTGCGCTTCATTCAGACGACCGACGATGCCTACGTCGGCGGCGATGTCACCGTGCTTGCGCCGAAGGTGAACGGTTTCGTCACCGACGTGCTCGTGCAGGACAATCAGCCCGTTAAGGCGGGGCAAGTGCTGATCCGCCTCGACGCCCGCGACTACGATGCGCGCCTCGCTCAAGCCGACGCCGAATTGTCGGGCGCGCGCGCGGCGGTGGTCGAGTTGCAGGCGAAGGACGCGCTGCAGGCGGCCGTCATCAACCAGCAGCAGGCGGAAGTGCGCGCGTCGTCGGCGGAACTCACGCGCACCGGGCAGGACCGTTCGCGCTATCGCGAACTCGTGAAGGACGATGCGGTGTCGAACCAGATCGTCGAGCGCGCGGACGCGGACTACACGAAGGCGCAGGCGGCGGTGGATCGCAGCGGCGCGTCGCTCGTCGCGGCCAAGCGTCAGTTGAGCGTGATCGAAGCGCAGATCGCCGATGCGCAGGCGCGCGTCGCGACAGCGGAAGCGGCACGTCGTGTCGCGGAGCTGAACGTCGAATACACGACGATCCGCTCGCCGGTCGATGGCTATGTCGGCAATCGCACGGCGCGCGTGGGCGTGCTCGCGAACGTGGGCACATCGCTGCTGACCATCGTTCCGTCGACGGGCCTTTGGGTCGATGCGAACTTCAAGGAAGATCAGTTGAAGAAGATGCGCGCGGGCGACGAAGCCGACGTCGAACTCGACGCATCGAGCGTGCCGCTCACCGGTCACGTCGAAAGTCTCGCGCCCGCGACCGGCGCGACCTTCAGCGTGCTGCCCGCCGAGAACGCGACGGGCAACTTCACGAAGATCGTGCAGCGGGTGCCGGTTCGCATCCGCCTCGATGTGCCGAAGGGCATGGAAACGGTGCTGCGTCCGGGCTTGTCGGCGACGGTGAAGGTGCATCTCGCGAAGCAGTCGAACGGCTGAGGAGCGCGGCGATGACACACACCATTCCTTCCGATCCCGCGAGCCAGCCGATACGGCAACGCGTGTTCGCCTTCGCGCTGATGTGCCTCGGCTTCTTCATGGCGACGCTCGATATTCAGATCGTCGCGTCGTCGCTCAAGGATATCGGCGGCGGATTGTCGGCGAGCCAGGACGAGCTGTCGTGGGTGCAGACGTCGTATCTGATCGCCGAAATTCTGGTCATTCCGATGTCGGGCTGGCTCTCGAAAGTGTTCTCCACGCGCTGGCTGTTCGTCGCATCGGCAATCGGCTTCACGCTCACGAGCATGTTGTGCGGCATGGCGTGGGACATCAATTCGATGATCCTCTTTCGCGGACTGCAAGGCGCGCTCGGCGCCGCGATGATCCCGACCGTCTTCACGACCGCCTTCGTGCTGTTCCCCGGCAAGCAGCGATTGATTGCATCTACAACTATCGGCGCGCTGGCGTCGCTCGCGCCCGCAGTCGGACCGGTGATCGGCGGATGGATCACCGATCAATGGTCGTGGCACTGGCTCTTCTATCTGAACGTGGTGCCGGGTCTCGTCGTCGCGTTGCTCGTGCCGAAGTACGTGCACGTCGACGAGCCCAATGTTTCGCTGCTGAAGAAGGGCGATTACATCGGCATCGTGCTGATGTCGGGCTTTCTCGGCTGTCTGGAATACGTGCTCGAAGAAGGGCCGCGCAAGAACTGGTTCGGCGACGACGTCATCATCGTCTGTGCGTGGATTTCGGGGATCTGCGGCTTCCTGTTCCTCGTGCATGCGTTCACGGCGAAGGATCCGATCGTCGATCTGCGTGCGCTCGCGGTGCGCAACTTCGCGATCGGCAGTCTGCTTTCGTTCGTGACGGGCATCGGCATCTTCGTGTCGGTGTTTCTGACGCCCGTGTTCCTTGCGCGCGTGCGTGGCTTCGATTCGCTCCATACGGGTCTCGCGCTGCTTTCCGTCGGCTGTTTTCAACTGCTTTCCATCGGCGTGTACGGGTTCGCGTCGCGCTTCATCGACATGCGCGTGCTGCTCGCATTCGGTCTGATCTGCTTCGGCGCGGGCTGTTACTTCTATACGCCGCTGACGCACGACTGGGGCTGGCAACAGTTCCTGCTGCCGCAGGCGCTGCGCGGCATCGGCCAGCAATTCGCGGTACCGCCCATCGTGACGATGGCGCTCGGTTCGCTTCCGCCATCGCGGCTCAAATCGGCGAGCGGGCTGTTCAATCTGATGCGCAATCTCGGCGGCGCAATCGGCATCGCGGTGAGCGCGACGATGCTCAACGATCGCCTCAATCTGCATTACCTGCATCTGAACGAGAGCGTGACGATTGGCCGGCCGGTCGTCGACGACATGATCGCGCGCAGTTCGGCGCATCTCGCTTCCGTCGCCGGCGATGCGTTGAACGCGTCGCAAGCGGGGCTGGCATCGCTGCACGCGCTCGTGATGCGCGAGGCGCTCGTGCTGACCTTCGCCGATTGCTTCTACGTGCTCGCGCTGTGTTTCCTCTTCGGCCTGATGACGGTGATGTTCGCCAAGCCGATCACGAGCGCGCCGCCTTCGTCCGACGCGCATTGAACCGGGCCTTATCTGGATGCTTCGATCATGAAGAAACTTCTCGTCGCAATACTTTCCGGCGTGACCGCGCTGACGCTCGCCGCGTGCGCGGTGCAGCCCGCCACGCACGCCGATCTTCCCGCGACGGTCAACGCGACCGCGCCCACGGACTGGAGCGTCGATGTGCCGAGACAGGCCGTCGATCCCGCTGCATGGTGGAATCAGTTCAACGATCCGGTGATGCATGAACTCGTCGCGTCGGTGCTGAACGATAACCTCGATGTTCAAGCCGCCGTCGAGCGCGTGAAGCAGGCGCAAGCGCTCACGACGCAACGCCGCGCGGCCTTGCTCCCGCAACTGGATGCGAGCGCGGGCGGCGCGTACACGCGGCAGAACACGCCGCCGCCGCTCGGCTATGTGAAGCAGGCGGGCTTCGGCCTCGCGCTGAGCTGGACGCCGGACGTGTTCGGCGGCGAGCGGCTGGAACTGCTGGCATCGCAGGCGCAGCTTGTCGGCCGCGAACACGCCGCGGATCAGATCAGGCTCGCGCTCGCCGCGGATACGGCCGCTGCGTATGTCGACCTTCGCTGGGCGCAGGCGGAATCGAAGATCCTGCAAGACAATCTGCAGATTCGCGAACGCGCGTTGAAACTCACGCAACGACGCCTGCAATACGGTCTGTCGACTCAACTCGATGTCGCGCGTGCGCAGAATCAGTTGAGCGACCTGCAATCGCGCATCCCGCGCACGCAATCGACGATCCAGCATCAGCTGAGTCTGATCGCGGTGTATTCGGGCCGCACGCCGGAATCCATCGACAGGCTGATGCTCGCGGATGCGGGCGACGCGCCCGTGATTCCCGTTCCCGCCAGCGGCGCGCCGCAGATGTTGCCGTCCGATGCCCTGTTGCGCCGCCCCGATGTGCTCGTCGCGTATGCGACCGTTCAGCAGCGCGCGGCGGAAGTGGGCGTCGCGCGTGCCGAGCGTTATCCGAAGTTCTCGCTGCGCTTGTCGGATGGCTTGCTCGCCTCGTCGTATCTCGGCTTGCCGACGCTGACCGATAACCTCTTTTCCGCCGCGCTCAACGCGACGAGCCCGATCTTCAACGCCGGACGCATCACGGCGCAGGTCGAGCAGAACGAGAGCCGGATGCGCGAGTCGGAACTGCATCTGCGTCAGACGATGCTCGAAGCGCTGAAGGATGTCGAGGATACGCGCAGCGATCTCGTCAGCACGACCGAATCGACCGCGCGTCTCACCGAAGCGCTCTCGGCATCCGGTCAATCGCTCACGCTGTCGACGCAGTTGTACAAGGGCGGCGCGGCCAGCTTTCTCGATGTGCTCGACGCGCAACAATCGTATCTGCGCGATGCCGATGCGCTGAATCAATCGAAGCGCGAACACGCGCTTGCCGCGGTGGCGCTTTATCGCTCGCTCGGCGGCGGTTGGAGCGCGACCGGCGACGACGATGCGATCAAGACCGCCAGCGATAAAACGGAGACGCCGAAATGAGTTTGATCGAAGAAACCGCCGCCGGCCTCGACGGTCTCGCGCAATTGCGCAGATTGATCGCAAGCGGGCGCAAGCCGGGCATTCTGGTATCGCTGGATTTCGATTTCATCGAAGTGGAAGCGGGCAGGGCAGTGTTCGCGGGCGTCCCCGGCGATCACGCGTATAACCCGATCGGCACCGTGCACGGCGGCTATGCGGCGACGCTGCTCGATTCCGCGTGCGGCTGCTCGGTGCATTCATGCCTGACCGCGACGCAGGCGTACACGACGCTCGAACTGAAGGTCGCGTATCACAAGGCGCTCACGCGCGACTCGGGCGTGTTGCGCGCGGAAGGACGCGTGCTGTCGATCGGACGGCGCGCCGCGTTCGCCGAAGCGACGCTCAAGGACGCGAGCGGCAGATTGTTCGCATCGGCGACATCTACGTTGCTTGTCATGGAGCGATAAAAAGCCCGGCTTTCCATCGCAGGAAGCCGGGCCGCGAGCAACCGCAAAAGCCGCTTATTTCACGCTTTCCAGCGCCTTTCGCACCGTCGCGAAGATCTGATCGATCTGATCGTCTTCGATGATGAGCGGCGGCGAGAACGCGAGGATATCGCCGGTGTAGCGCACGAGCACGCCCGCCTCGAAGCACTTGACGAACACTTCATACGCGCGCGCGCCGGGTGCGCCTTCGCGCGGATCGAGCTCGATGCCCGCGACGAGGCCAAGATTGCGAATGTCCTTCACGAACGGCGCATCGCGCAGCCCGTGTGCGGCGCTTTCGAACTTCGCGGCCTTCGATGCCGCGCGCTCGAACAGCTTGTCGCGCTGATACAGATCGAGCGTCGCGATGGCCGCTGCGGTCGCGACCGGGTGCGCCGAATAGGTGTAGCCATGGAACAGTTCGATGGCGTTGGCCGCGCCCGCGTTGACGACCGTGTCGTGCACGTTGCGATGCGCGGCGACGGCGCCCATCGGAATGGTCGCGTTGTTGATGGCCTTGGCCATCGTGATGAGGTCGGGCGTTACGCCGAAGTATTCACTGGCCGTCGCTTTACCCAAACGTCCGAAGCCGGTGATGACTTCGTCGAAGATCAGAAGAATGCCGTACTTCGTGCAGATATCGCGCAGCTTTTGCAGATAGCCTTGCGGCGGCACGAGCACGCCGGTCGACCCGGCGAGCGGCTCGACGATCACGGCGGCGATCGTCGACGGATCGTGCAGCGCGACGATGCGCTCGAGGTCATCGGCGAGATGATCGCCCCACGCGGGCTGGCCTTTCGTGAATGCGTTGTGCGCGAGATCGTGCGTATGCGGCAGATGATCGACCGACGGCAGCAGCGCGCCCGAGAACGTCTTGCGATTCGGCGCGATGCCGCCGACCGAAATGCCGCCGAAGCCGACGCCGTGATAGCCGCGCTCACGGCCGATCAGACGCGTGCGCTGGCCTTCGCCGCGCGCGCGGTGATACGCCAGCGCGATCTTGAGCGCCGTATCGACCGACTCGGAGCCCGAGTTCGTGAAGAAGATGCGGTCGAGGCCTTCGGGCATCAGGCTCGCGACTTTGGTCGCCGCTTCGAATGCGAGCGGATGGCCCATCTGGAAGGTCGGCGCGAAATCGAGCGTCGAAAGTGCCTTTTGCACCGCATCGACGATC
The DNA here is from genome assembly GCF_031451435.1 of Caballeronia sp. LZ008. Taxonomy (NCBI): domain Bacteria; kingdom Pseudomonadati; phylum Pseudomonadota; class Betaproteobacteria; order Burkholderiales; family Burkholderiaceae; genus Caballeronia; species Caballeronia sp. LZ008. Next base: position 547,256 of record NZ_JARUXK010000004.1, read on the forward strand.
TCGTCGCGGCAATGGCCTGCGTTCACGCACCACAGTCCGGCCGTGCCGTCGAGCACTTCGCGGCCATCGGTCGAGCGGTAGTACATGCCCTTGGCGCTGTCGAGCATGCGCGGCGCGGCCTTGAACTGGCGATTGGCGGTGAACGGCATCCAGAACGACGAGAGGTCTTCGATCACGGGGCGAGCGGTCATCACAGGGTCTCCTGAAGAAGTACGGTCACTGTATTCCCCGGCAAAATTGCAAGGCATAGACAGTCGCTTCACTGCGCTGCCAACTGTGCTGGCAGAATGCTGCAAACTGTATTGGCCGGCGGACTTTCTCCGCGTTATTCTCGACGCCATGATCGAACTCAAGCTGGAGCGCGGCGCGCGGCAGGCGCCGACGCTCGTCGAACAAATCGTGCGCGCGTTCTCCTCGGCGATCGAGGAGCAGACGTTGCGCGAGGGCGCGCTTCTGCCATCGGTGCGGCGTCTTGCCGAAGCCGAAAGTCTCAGCACATTCACGGTGACGGAAGCGTATGGCAGGCTCGTGTCGATGGGCCTCGTCACGGCGCGGCGCGGATCGGGTTATCGCGTGGCAATACGCGGGCGCAGCGAGCGCGTGCGCGCCGTCGAATGGCAGCCGCCGAGCCTCACCGCGACGTGGCTTTTGTCGGACGTATTCGCCGATCATTCCGTGCCGATCAAATCGGGCTGCGGCTGGCTGCCTAACGAATGGGTCAACGAGAGCGGTCTGCAGCACGCGTTGCGCGCGGTGAGCCGCGTACCGGCGGGGCGCATCGCGGATTACGGGCATCCGTACGGCTTCGCGCCGCTGCGCGAGCGGATCGCGGAGCAGATGGACCGCCACGGCTTGCCGATCGACGCCGCATCCAACGTGCTGCTGACCGCGGGCGCGACGCAGGCGCTCGATCTCATCGTGCGCACGCTGCTGCGTCCGGGCGATGCGGTCGTCGTCGAAGATCCGGGCTACTGCAATCTGCTGCAGATTCTGCGGCTCGCGGGTTTGCAGGTGCATGGCGTGCCACGCACGGCGGCCGGTGTCGATACCGACGTGTTCGAGCGCATCGTCGTCGAGCATCGACCGAAAGCGGTCTTTCTCAACACGACCTTGCAGAATCCGACGGGCGCGACCTTCGGCATGGCGTCGGCGTTTCGGCTGATGCAGATTGCGGAGCGGCACGGCCTGTGGGTCGTCGAGGACGATGTGAACCGCGAGCTCGCCGCGCCCGGCGCGCCCTTGCTCGCCGCCATGGAAGGGCTCAGCCGCGTGCTCTACGTCGGCGGTTTCGCGAAGACGATCACGCCCGCGTTGCGCTGCGGTTATGTCATCGCCGAGCGCGACGTATTGCGCGAACTGGCGCGCACGAAGATGGCGGTCGGGCTGACGTCATCGGAGGCGACGGAGCGCATCGTTGAGAAAGTGCTGACGGAAGGGCGCTACGCGCGGCATGTCGAATTCGTCGTGGAAAAGCTCAAGGATGCGCATGCGCTCGTCGAAGAACGCATGGATGCGCTGGGCGTCGAGTTGTTCCGGCGTCCGCGCGCGGGGCTTTTCCTGTGGGGCGCGTTGCCGATCCATCCGGCGGATGGAAGCGACGTCGCGACACGCGCATTGCAGCACGGCATATGGCTCGCGCCCGGCTCTTATTTCCGTCCGGACGATGCTCAAAGCGCATGTTTTCGATTCAACGTCCCTTATTCCGTGGACGATGCGCTTTGGACATTTCTGGAAAGAACGATAAAAGGCTTTTAAAACGGACACGACAAACTCGCATCATCGTGTCCGTTAATCGGATATTTATTGCGCCACTTGCGAAGAAGCGGAAGCCGAAACTTGCCCGCGTTGAATCTGCGCGGTGCGTTCCGTATTGCCGAAATCGCCGCGTCCTTGTGCGGCTTCTTCCGCAGCGAAGGTCTGCGCGCTGACGCCATGCTGCGAAGCCGGCGCACCGACATCGGGACGATAATGCGGCGCCGGTCCATAACCGCTTGCAAATGCCGAGCCGGCGAAAAGAGAACTCAATGCAATAGCAAAGCCCACTACGAGTCGCTTGTTCACGAGGACGCTCCAACGAAGATATGAGGAGATGCGGTTGTCTGAAGCGACAACTGCAATCGGAGAAGCGAATCGTTGCTACGAAACGCCCCCGACATGTGAACGCAGTGTAGAAGGACTGAGCCTTTTTTTAATCGCACGAAAAGCCAATTGAGTTTTCGTCGATCTCAAACAATGGGATGACGTCAGGGTTTCATACGGAAGCATCGCCCGTTGTCGTGGATGGCGATGTTTCGGCACCGCCTTGTTCCGGCAATGCGGCTTTTGCCGCGCGTTTGCGGGGCGCGCTGCGCTTCACCGCCGGTTTCACTGCCGGTTTCGCCGCGACGGATTTCCTTGCTGCCGGCGCCGCTGCTTTCTTCTTCGCAGCAGTTTTTTTCGCCGCCGCTTTCCTCGCTACAGCCTTCGGTTTGACCGCGTTCTCCGCACTTTCCGCATCGATCAGAAACTTGCTGCGATCCTTCACGTTCGCGATCCACGCGGGCGGGCGCGCCCAGCCGCTCCACGTTTCACCCGTCTTCGGATTGCGATACTTCGCGGGCAGCTTGCCATTTTTCGCGAGTTTGGTCATCGCTTCGTGACGGCCGGCGGGCGCGGGGTACGCGACCTGCGGCTTGCCCGCGCGTTTGGCCTTCTTGCCGTGACGGTCGATATCCGCGGTCGTGAGGCCGTGCCTTTCCATCAGCGCGCGAATATCGTCGAGTACGGCTTGCGCGCGTTTCGCGATCAGCTTCTCGGTCTGCGCCTGGAGCTTCTTCAACTTCGCCTGCATCTGCTTGAGCGTCGCCATCGTTGTCTCCTTGTTGTCGGTTATGTATGTGAGTCTAGGCGAGAGCGAAGCAAGCGGGATAACCTCGCCGCCCGCGAACGAAGTTATCCGCATTGGATGGATCGTTCGCGGGCAACGTATTCCAAATCACTCGCCGTAGATATCGAAGTCGAAGTACTTCTGTTCGATGCGCTTATACGTGCCATCCTTGATCATCGCGGCGATGGCGCCGTCGAGCTTATCCTTCAGGTCCGTATCTTCCTTGCGCAGGCCGATTGCCGTGCCCGGACCGAAGATCGCACTGTCTTCCAGCGCGCCGCCCGCGAAACCGTAGGGCTTGCCGCGCGGCGTCTCGAGAAAGCCGCGTTCGGCTTGCACCGCGTTTTGCAGCGACGCATCGAGCCGTCCGGCGAGCAGATCCTGATAAACCTGATCCTGATCCGCATAGGACACGACCTTCACGCCTTTCGCGCCCCAATGCACCTTCGCATACGTTTCCTGCATCGAGCCTTGCTCGACGCCGACAGCTTTTCCCGCGAGCGATTCCGCCGTCGGCTGGATGTTCGAATCGCGTTTGGCGACGAGGCGCGTGGGCACGTGAAAGAGCTTGCTGGAGAACGCGATCTGCTTGACGCGCGCGGGCGTCATCGACATCGTGGAGAGCACGCCGTCGAACTTGCGCGATTTGAGGCCGGGAATCATGCCGTCGAATGCATTTTCGACCCATACGCATTTCGCGTTGAGACGCCGGCACAGTTCATTGCCGACATCGATATCGAAGCCGACCAGCGTGCCGTCGGGCGCTTTCGATTCGAAAGGCGGATAACTCGCATCGACGCCGAAGCGGATAGTCGACCACTCTTTTGCATGCGCTCCGATCGATACGGCAAGCATCGAACCCAACAACACCGTTACCAGCCTCTTCACGATAGTCCCTTCTTTCTATGAGTATTCGAATGGTGGCGAATTTAACCGCCGTTGAAGATTATAGAGGCGTGCGCGCAGTGCAAAAGAAAAAGCGGCCGCGAAAAATCGCGGCCGCTCGAGGCAAAACTGATAACTTTTCCGATGCTTAACCCGCGCGTACTTCGACGCGGCGCGGACGCGCTTGCTCGCGACGCGGAATCGTGAGTCTCAGCACGCCATTGCTGAGATTCGCGTCGATCTTCGTCGTGTCGAAGTCTTCGCTCACCGTGAAGGCGCGTACGAAACGCGGCGCGCGCAGTTCGGCATGATGCACGCGCACCGTGCCCGGCACAGGCAATGATGCTTCGGCTTCGATGGTGAGGCGCGCATCGTGCACCTTCACGTCGAGCTTCTCGCGCGACACGCCGGGCAGATCGGCCCACAGCGTGATGCCATTGCTATCCTCGACGATATCGACCGCGGGTGTGACCGTTGCGCGGCGTGCATTGTCTTCGTTCTTGCGCGCAGCGTCGTTCGTGTTTTGCGCGGCGACTTGAGTGTTCTCGGTCATGATGTGCTTCCTCTTACTGAATGGTGATCGCACGCGGCTTCGATGCTTCGCGCTTGCCGATGGTGATGGACAACGTGCCGTTCTCATAGCGCGCTTCGACCTTGTCTGCGTCCGCGTTTTGCGGCAGTTCGATCACGCGGCGGAAGCTGCCGGTGAAGCGCTCTTTCGCATACGTGCGCGCGCCTTCCACCGTTGCCTGCGCCTTGCGTTCGCCGCTAATGGTGAGCGTGCCTTTATCGACGGTCACATCGAGCGATGCAGGCTCGACGCCCGGCGCGAACGCGACGATATGAATCGCATCGTCCGTGCTGCCGATGTTCAGACGCGGGAAAGCATCCGCGCGGCTCGAACGCATGCTCGAAGGAAGATTGCCGAAGAGCGAGGACATCTGCCGCTGCATGCGGTCCAGTTCAGAGAAAACGTCGCCGCTGAAATAAAAGTCACTCATGGTCCAGTCTCCGATAGTGCGGCCAGCGCGGCCTGCAACAGGAAGTCGAATCGACGACGCGGTTATCGCCGTCAGTGCATCGAAAGTAGGAGCGAAGGCTATCGTTTCAATACCGCCGCGCTATGTTTCAAGCGCAATTTTTTTTCTCCGGGCGGCTCTTGAAAGAAGCCGAAGCGCGCTTACATCCGTCCGAATGCGCTTCTTGCAGGTCGTTCTGCTACCGTCGAATACAGCGCAACTGCTGCTGTTTTTCATCTCATGAAGCCGGCATCATCATCGCGTGAAAGATCGATACGGATTCAGGCGAAGGAGCCGCTCATGGAACTCTTGAAGATGTTGCGCATCGTGCTTTGGAGCTTTTTCGGCGTGCGCAAGCGCGCTTCGCACAACGCAGACTTCGCGCAGGTCAGGTTGCCGCTATTGCCGGTCATCGCCGTGATGCTCGCGGGCGCATTCGGCCTGACGCTGCTGACGGTGGCGAAGCTCGCCACGGGCATCGCGCACTGAACGCACGAGCGCGCCGTCCCGCTCTTACAATGGCGATCGGATGATTGCCACGAGCGAGGACGGGAACGATGAAAGTATGCGTTTATGGCGCGGGCGCCATCGGCGGATGGATCGGCGTGAAGCTCGCGCAGGCGGGCTGCGATGTCAGCGTGGTCGCGCGCGGCGCGACGCTCGATGCGCTGAAGACGGAAGGGTTGCGGCTCGTCGAAAAGGACGCCACGCATGTCGTGAAGGTCGCGGCGAGCGCCGAACCCGCTGATCTCGGCGTGCAGGATCTCGTCGTGGTTGCAGTGAAGGCGCCCGCGATGGAATCCGTCGCCGCGCATATCGCGCCGCTGCTGTCGAATGAAACCCCCGTGCTGACCGCGATGAACGGCGTGCCCTGGTGGTTCTGCGACGGCCTTGGCGAACCGTTCACCGGCAAACGTCTTTCGTCCGTCGATCCGCAAGGCAAGATCGCCGCGGCGATTCCGGGCACGCAGACGGTCGGTTGCGTGGTGCACGCGAGTTGCTTCGTAGAAGCGCCGGGCGTCATCCGGCATCATCAGGGCAAGGGGCTGATTCTGGGCGAGGCGACGGGCGCACCGACCGCACGCACCGAATCGCTCGTTTCGCTCTTCTCGAAGGCGGGCTTCGACGCCACGCTCTCCGCGCAGATTCAACGCGACGTCTGGTTCAAGCTATGGGGCAACATGACGATGAACCCCATCAGCGCGATCACCGGCGCGACCACCGACCGCATTCTCAGCGACGATCTCGTGCGCGGCTTCGTCACGAACGTGATGCTCGAAGCGAAGGAAATCGGCGCGCGCTTCGGCATTCCCATCGAACAGAAGCCCGAGGATCGCCACGCCGTGACGCTCAAGCTCGGCGCGATGAAAACGTCGATGTTGCAGGACGTTCAGGCGGGCAAGGCGGTCGAGCTCGATGCGCTCGTCGCGTCCGTGCGCGAGTTGGGCGCGATGACCGGCGTGCCGACGCCGTTCACCGATGCGCTTCTCGGGCTCGCACGCCTGCACGCTCGCACGCTCGGGCTCTATCCGGCCTAAGCCGGCTCACCGCGCCACTCTGTCCGGCGAAGGCAGCACCTTCGCGCACACCCGACATCTTCAGAGGAACCCCATGGAGCAACAGGATCAGCGGGAAACCGCGAGCGAGCTCGTCGCAATGCGCGACATGCTGCGCGAGTTCGTCCGCGAGCGGGACTGGAGCCGCTTTCATTCGCCGAAGAATCTGGCTGCGGCGTTGTCGGTGGAAGCGAGCGAGTTGCTCGAACCGTTCACGTGGCTCGCCACCGGCGACAGAACCGAACTCGACGAATCGAAGCTGCAAGCCATTCGCCACGAAATGGCGGACGTGCTCGCCTATCTCGTGATGCTCGCCGACTCCCTCGACGTCGATCTGCATCGCGCGCTGATCGAGAAGATGGCGCTGAACCGGTCGAAATATCCGGTGCACAAAGTGAAGGGCGACGCGCGCAAGTACACGGAGTACGACGACTGACACCCGGACGAACGCCACTGGCGCACGATGCGCCCGCGCGGTTAAGCTTGGCGTTCAGCCCGTTCCCTTAGAGGATTGTCGATGGACTTTTCGCTTTCTCCGGAGTTGACCGATCTGCAGGCGCGCGTGCGCGCTTTCATCGCTGAAGAGATCGTGCCGTTCGAGCGCGATCCGCGTTGCACGCCGCATGGCCCGAACGAAGCGCTGCGCGCCGAGTTGATCGCGAAAGGGCGCGCGGCGAAGCTGTTGTCGAGCCACGTATCGCCCGAATTCGGCGGCCTGGGCCTGAATCACGTCGCGAAAGCCATTCTGTTCGAGGAGGCGGGCTATTCGCCGCTCGGTCCGGTCGCGCTGAACATCGCCGCGCCCGACGAAGGGAACATGCATCTGCTCGAAGCCATCGCTACGCCGCAGCAAAAGGAGTGCTGGCTGCGTCCGCTCGCGGCGGGCGAGATTCGCTCGTGTTTCTGCATGACCGAGCCGCCGCCGGGTGCGGGCGCCGATCCGGCGATGCTGCAGACCATCGCCGTGCAGGACGGCGACGACTACGTGATCGACGGACGCAAATGGTTCATCACGGGCGCGGAAGGCGCGGCGGTCGCGATCATCATGGCGAAGTTCGCCGACGGTCCCGCGACGATGTTCCTCGCCGATATGTCGAGCCCCGGCATCGTGATCGAGCGCGCGATGGATTCGCTCGATACGTGCTTTCCCGGCGGCCACGGCGTCGTGCGCTTCGAGGGCCTGCGCGTGCCGAAGGAAAACGTATTGGGCGAGCCGGGCGAAGGATTTCGCTACGCGCAGGTGCGGCTATCGCCGGCGCGTCTCACGCACTGCATGCGCTGGCTCGGCGCCGCGCGGCGCGCGCACGATGTCGCGACGGCGCATGCGCGGCAGCGTCAGGCGTTCGGCAAGGCATTGGGCGAGCACGAAGGCGTCGGCTTCATGCTCGCCGATAACGAAATGGATCTGCACGTCACGCGTCTCGCCATCAGGCATTGCGCGTGGGTGCTCGATCAGGGCGTGCTCGGCAAGCACGAATCGAGCATCGCGAAAGTGGTGTCGTCGGAGGCGCTGTGGCGGGTCGTCGACCGCTCGGTGCAGGTGCTCGGCGGGCAGGGCGTCACGCACGAAACCGTCGTCGCGCGGATTTTCGCGGATATGCGCGCGTTCCGTATCTACGACGGTCCGTCGGAAGTGCATCGATGGAGCATCGCGCGGCGCATCCTGCGCGGGCCGAAGCCGCGCGGCGAATCGGCCTGACGAATGCGCGCTTACTGCACGCGGGTTTCGCCGCGAGCCTGCCGTTGCGCGATGATGCGGCTCGCGCGCATCGCGTTGTCCGGGTAGTCCAGCCAGTCGTTCGGATCGTAGCCGACCGAGCGCCACAGCAGAAATTCCTGCCGGACCTGGTCGCGCGTTTTCGGCGCGTTCGGATCGGTGGTTTGCGCCGGCGGTTGCGCGAGCGCGGACGCGGCGCAGCACAAAGCGAGCGCGCCGAGGATGATGCGGGAAATGGATGTCATGACGAATACCTCACACCGCGTAGCACGGCGATTTCATTCTAGGTGACGGAACGAAAACGCGCAGAACACGTTGTTCGCGTTCGGCGCGTCGCGTTTCATATGTCGTGTGCTGACGAACCGCCCTATACTCGATTTCTTCGGGCGGGGCGTTCCGGCGATTCATAGAACCATAGCCTGAGCCAACGAATACACGACAAACAGGCCCAGTCATGAGCACGTCGAGCGTTGCCATCAGCAGCAGTTTTCCGGAGATGGACGAACTGAAAGCGATTCGCGTCGCGGGCGGCGCGCGCTTCGCGTGGCACACGATCGGCGAAGTGCGCGCACGCGAGCATATGTTTCCGATCCTGACCGCGGCGATCGGCTCGGACGATCCGCAAGCGCCCGCCATCGGCTTTTTCGGCGGCGTGCATGGGCTCGAATGCATCGGCACGCAACTCGTCCTCGAATACATGCGCGCGCTGTTGCGACGGCTCGAATGGGACGACACGCTGCATCATCAACTGCGCGCGGTCCGGCTCATCTTCATGCCGATCGTCAATCCCGGCGGCATGTTCGCGCGCACCCGCGCGAATCCGAATGGCGTCGATCTGATGCGCAACGCGCCGCAAAGCGCCGAAGGACGCGTGCCGTTTCTCGCGGGCGGACAGCGCATCGGGCCGTGGCTGCCGTGGTATCGCGGCCCGGCCGATGGCCGCATGGAAGTGGAGAGCGCGGCGCTGCTTTCCGTTGTCGAGGAACAGTTGATGTCGCGGCCGTTGAGCTTCGCGCTCGATTGTCATTCGGGCTTCGGCTGGGACGACAGCATCTGGTTTCCCTACGCGCGCACCGAGCGGCAAATGGCGCATCTGCCGGAAATGTTTCTGCTGAAGACGATGTTCGAGGAGTCGTATCCGCATCATGGCTACGCGTTCGAGCCGCAGAGTCATCAATACCTGCTGCACGGCGATCTGTGGGATTTCGCGTATGACCGCTCGCGCGCACCCAACATCTTCCTTCCGATGACGCTCGAACTCGGCTCGTGGCGCTGGATTCGAAAGAATCCGATGCAGCTTTTCTCGCGCCTCGGCATCTTCAATCCGATCAAGGCGCACCGGACGAGGCGCGTGCTGCGGCGTCATCCGAACTTCTTCGATTTCCTCACGCGCGCGGCGTTCTCGTCGCGTCGCTGGCTACCGAGCGGCGAATTCCGCGAGGACGTGCTGCGGCGCGCGCGCGAGCACTGGCAACGCACGGCCCTGCGATGAGCCAGTGGATCCTTCTGCGCGGCCTCACGCGTGAAGCGCGTCACTGGGGCGCGTTCGATGCGGCGCTCGCCGCGCATGGGCTCGCAGGCGCGGGCGAGCGCGCGATATGCATCGATCTGCCGGGCAATGGCGTCGAACGCGCGCATGGGGCGCCGCTTTCCGTCGTCAGGATGATGGCGTTCGTTCGCGAGCGCGCCGCCGCGCTGAACATACGCATGCCGTGCCGCGTGCTTGCGATGTCGCTCGGCGCGATGGTCGCCACTGCATGGGCCGAACATCATCCCGGCGAGATCGAGCGGCTCGTGCTGATCAACACAAGCATGCGCCCGTTCGCGGGCGTGTCCGAACGCCTGCGTCCCAATGCGTGGCCGATGCTCGCGCGAATCGCGATGACGTGGACGCTGCCCGAGCGATGCGAAACGCTCATCCACGCGCTGACGTGCAATCGTATCGACACGCGTGACGCGGATATCGCGCACTGGGCGCATCTCCGGCGCACGCACGGCGCGAGCGCGGCGAACGCGCTGCGTCAACTCGCGGCGGCGGCGCGCTTTCGCGCGCGCGTCGATGCACCGCCATGTCCCGTATTGCTGCTATCGTCGGCGGCGGACCGGCTCGTCGATCCGATATGCTCGCTGCGCATCGCGGCGCAATGGCGTGCCTCGCACGCGGTGCATCCGTGGGCGGGCCACGATCTGCCTCACGACGATGCCAACTGGACGTGCGCAGCCATCGCCGCGTGGCTCGACGAGCGCAAGCGCACGCGTGACGTTTCCGTGACGAGTGCATGACACCCATTGTTTCAAGGTCAATATGAAACCGCCCATCATCAATCTCGATGCGCTCGAACCCCAACCGCTTCCGCCGGAATTCGCGCCGACGGGCGCCGCCGCCGAACGTTACGCGCCGCGCATTGCGCGTATCGGCGGCATGCTCGGCGCGAGGAAGCTCGGCTATAGCCTCATCGTGCTCGAAGCGGGCAAGCGCGCGTTTCCGTTTCATCATCATCGTGTGAACGAGGAGATGTTCTTCGTGGTGGAAGGCGAGGGCGAAGTCCGCATCGGCCAGGAGACGCATGCGATTCGCGCGGGCGACGTCATCGCCTGCCCGCCGGGCGATGCATCGACGGCGCATCAGATCGTCAACACGGGCGCGCAACCGTTGCGCTACCTTGCGGTCAGCACGATGCAATCGCCCGAAGTGGTCGAGTATCCGGATACGGGCCGCCAGGCCGTGCTCGTCGCCGACGAGCCGGGCGTGAAGGGCTTGCGCGCCGTGTTTCGCGCAAGCGATTCGCTGCACTACTGGGACGGCGAATAGAAATGCAGCAGGCACGACGATGGCGAACACCGTCGTCGCTGCCTTCCATGCTTCGTCCATGTAACCGTCACGAATTTCCCGTTAGCGCATGTAACGGACGTGCGTTTCGCGCGACGCATAGGGGAAATCTCGTGTTGCAACGCAGCATCCCATTGCGTATGCTGTTCCTGGCAGGTGGCACAGGCCGCCGCCGCACGCATTCGAGCATCGACACGAACAATCAAACGCCGGCAAGCACAGAGCGTTTCATCGGGCGGGCCGGTAAGCATTACGGTCGTCAGCCTGAGGGAGCCGCACATATGGAACTGACCACATCGTCGCAACCGACGCTGCACGTCTTTCATCAGGAAGGAGGGTGGCATTGGGGCATCACCGTCGAGCGAGCGGCGGGAGGCGGAATGAAGGTCGTCGCGTATAGCGACGAAGGCTTCGGATCCGAGGAAGAGGCACGCGAGGACGGCGAACACGTCCTGCGCTCGGAAGACTGGCGCTCGCGCCAGAGTTTCAGCCGCAGCGAGCGGCGTCAAGGGTATTCCTGATCGGGGCGGCACACGCTCGCCCCCGTTATCGTCCCACCGTTCTTTTTTCCCCTCGTTGCACCCACGCCTCGCTGCATCTTTCGCCTGCACCGGAAACGCGCGACACTGAACGCATCCGCATTCCGACAAGGCGCGTCCCATGCCGTCCGTTCCCTGTCCCTCGCACGCGACACCCGACAATCCCCGTTTCGCAATACGCCGCATGACGCCGCGCGATGTCGACGTCGCGCTCGAATGGGCCGCGACCGAAGGATGGAATCCCGGTCTCGACGACGCCCGCTCGTTCTTCGCCGCCGATCCGCACGGATTTTTCGTCGGCACGTGGGACGGCGCGCCGGTCGGCTGCATCTCGGCAGTCGCATACGGCGATGCGTTCGGTTTCATCGGCCTCTATATCGTGGTTCCGGAATGGCGCGGCAGGGGCTTCGGCATGCGCTTGTGGAACGAAGGCATGGCGTATCTCGGCGCGCGCACTATCGGGCTCGACGGCGTGCTCGCGCAGCAGCCCAACTATCGGAAATCCGGCTTCGTGCTGGCGTATCGCAACGTGCGCTATGAAGGCATCGCATCGGCGGATGAAGATCCTGCCGATGGAGCCACGAACACCGATGCGCTGAACATCCCCTTCGCGCGGCTTCTCGATTACGACACCCGCGTGTTCGCGTGCGAGCGCACCGCGTTCCTGCGAGCGTGGCTGTCGCAACCGCAGGCGCACGCGCGCGCACTCGCCGCGCTCGATGGCGACGCGGTGAGCGGCCTCGCCGTGATCCGGCGTTGCGGCGCGGGCCACAAGATCGGTCCGCTCTTCGCCGACGATCTGAGCACGGCGCGCGCGCTGTATCGTGGGCTCGTTTCCGTGCTGCCCGGCGAGACCGTGTTCCTCGACGTGCCCGAGATCAATCCTGCGGCGGTGGCGCTCGCGGTCGAACACGACATGACGAGCGTCTTCGAAACGGCGCGCATGTACACGCGTGCGGCCCCGGACGTGCCGCTCGCGCGTGTCTTCGGTGTAACGACCTTCGAGCTCGGCTGAGAACGCCAAAGACCGGTCAGGCCGGCGGCGTGCCGTCGTGAAAGAAGGTCTTCAGTTGCGAGCGCAGTTCGGGCGAATCCGTGTGCTGATGGACGGCGACGGCATGCTGCACGGCCGCTTCCATCAACTCGTCCTCGCTGTCGGCGGACAGGACGACGCTGCATTTCACGTCGCTCGGGCACTCGCGACAATCGATGTACTTGCGTGTCATGGCATCCTCCTCGCATGAGACGCTGAATCCAGTATAGGCGGCGCGCCGCGTCACGGTGACGAGGTTTGCACGCGCGCGCACACTCCGGTAACGTGTGACGTCTGTGCCACGCGCGAGCCCGCTCATGAGCCACGATCATCCGCACCATCACGACCACGATCACGATCACGATCACGCCGGCAGTGAATTGCCGGAGATGGACCTGCGCGTGCGCGCGCTCGAATCGCTGCTGGTCGAAAAAGGGTATATCGATCCGCGAGCGCTAGACGTCTTCATCGAAACCTACGAGCACAAGGTCGGGCCGCGCAATGGCGCGCGCGTCGTCGCGAAGGCGTGGAGCGATCCCGCGTTTCGCACATGGCTTTTGGACGATGCCACCGCCGCCATCGCCTCGCTCGGTTTCACCGGCCGGCAAGGCGAGCACATGGTCGCGCTCGAGAACACGGAGGACGTACATAACATGGTCGTCTGCACGCTGTGCTCGTGCTACCCGTGGTCGGTGCTCGGGCTGCCGCCGGTCTGGTACAAGTCGGCGCCGTATCGCTCGCGTGCGGTGATCGATCCGCGCGGCGTGCTGCGGGATTTCGGCGTCGAATTGCCGGAACAGGTCGAGTTGCGCGTATGGGATTCGACCGCCGAAGTGCGCTATCTCGTCGTGCCGATGCGTCCCGCCGACACCGATCATCTCGACGAAGACGCGCTCGCCGATCTCGTCACACGCGATTCGATGATCGGCACGGGCGTCGCGCTCGCGCCGTCGCAGGCAACGGGAGCATCGGCATGAACGCGGCGCACGACATGGGCGGCATGCAGGCGTTCGGCCCCATCGAAATCGATGCCTGCGACGCGCCGGGCGCATCGCCGTTTCACGCGGAATGGGAGCGCCGCGTGCTGGCCGTCACGCTCGCGATGGGCGCGACGGGCCAATGGAACATCGACACGTCCCGTGCCGCGCGCGAAAGCCTGCCGCCCGCGCAGTATCTCGGCAGCAGCTATTACGAAATCTGGTTCGAAGGCTTGAAGAAACTCTTGACGGCGAAGGGACTCGCGAGCGCCGATGAGATCGCGAGCGGCCGTTCGCAATCCGCCGCGAAGCCGAACGTGCGCGTGCTGAAAGCGGAGGACGTGAGCGCCGCGCTGTTGCGCGGTGCGCCGGTCGATCGTCCGGCTACGTCGGCGGCGCGCTTTTCCATCGGTGATGAAGTCCGCACGAAACTGATGAATCCGCCGACGCACACGCGTCTGCCGCGCTATTGCCGCGGCAAGCTCGGGCGCGTCGTCGCGGTGCGCGGCACGCACGTCTTTCCCGATGAAAACGCGCTCGGTCACGGCGAGCATCCGCAATGGCTCTACACCGTGCGTTTCGAGGCGAAAGACTTGTGGGGCGCGGATACGACCGCGTCGTCGGTGTGTGTCGATTGCTGGGAGCCGTATCTCGAATGACCTCGACCGACGCTGAATCGAAGCTGAAAGAACTGCGCGCCGCGTTGCCCGAACTGCCTTTCGACGGCGACGGTCCCGTGTTTCGCGCGCCGTGGGAAGCGCAGGCGTTCGCGATGGCGCTCGCGTTGCACGAGCGCGGCGTGTTCACCTGGAAGGAGTGGGCGCACGCGTTGAGCATCGCGATCGAGGACGCGCAGGCGGCGGGCGATCCCGATCACGGCGACACGTATTACGCGCATTGGCTCAGCGCGCTCGAACGCCTCACTGCCGAAAAGGGATGCGTGAGCGACGCGATGCTTGCGCAGCGGCGCGACGAATGGGACGAGGCCGCGCGCGCCACGCCGCATGGCCAGCCGATCGTGCTTACGCGCGCATTGCCCGCCGCGACGCTCGATGCGTATCGCGCGGCGATCTATCGGATCGAAGCGCAGCCGGACATCGACATGAAGATCGGCGTCGGGAATCGCGATGTCGTTGCCTTGCTCGAAAAGCATGGCGTCGCAAGCGCGGTGTTCGTCACGGCGTTCAATCCGTTCGGTCATGTGCTCACGCCGCAAGAAAATGCGCTGCGCCAGCGGGCGCTGATCGAACGCGTCGGACAGATGGGATTGCAGGCGCTGCCGGGCGCGGGCATTGATCCGCAGCATGTCTGGGTGGCCGAAGCGAGCCTCTTCGCGCTCGGCGCGACCCGCGACACCGCCGATACGCTGATGACGCAATTCGCGCAGAACGCCGTCGTGTATGTCGACCGCGCGGGCGTGCCGGAATTGCTGCTGCATCCGGATCATCGCTGAAACTAACCAACAGGAGAAACTTATGCCGCTCGTTCGCATCGATCTGCAGAAAGGCAAGGACAGCGCGTATCGCACGACTATCGGCGATGTCGTGTACGACGCGATGCGCTCGACACTCGACGTGCCCGAGAACGATCGCTTTCAGATCGTCGCGGAGCACGGCGCGACGGACTTCATCGTCGATCGCACGTATCTCGGCATCAGCCGCACGGACGATTGCGTCGTGATCCAGGTCACGCTCAACGAAGGCCGCGACCTCGCGAAAAAGAGCGCGTTCTACAAGGCGGTCGCCGATGGCTTGCACGAACGTCTCAAGCTGCGGCGCGAGGATGTTTTCATCAGCCTCGTCGAAGTGAAGAAGGAGAACTGGTCCTTCGGCAACGGCGAGGCGCAGTACGCTCCCAAATGACCGAAGCAACGATTCCCTTCGATGTCCGCCCGATGCCGCTTCCCGATCACGCGCCCGGCGACGTGCGCGTGTGGCTGCTTCATATCGATTTTTCGATGCCGCTCGACAGCGCCGCCTACGCCGTGATGAACGCGGATGAACGCGCGCGCGCCGCGCGTTTTCTGCGTCACGCGGATGGCGCGCGTTTCGGCGCGGTGCGTTGCGCGCTGCGACATCTGCTCGCGGCCGAAACGGGCGACGATCCCGCGCGTCTCGCGTTCGATGCCGTCGATCGCGGCAGGCCGTTTCTCGTTCGCCGGAACGCGCCGGATTTCAACGTGTCGCATTCGGGCGGCTATGGCTTGATCGCGATGTCGCGAGAAAGGCGCGTGGGCGCCGATATCGAGGAAGCGCGCGCGACGTTCGATTGGCGCGATCTCGCGCCCGCGGTGCTCGGGGATATCGACCGGCGCGAAATCGAAGCCTTGCCCGACGATGCCGCCCGAAACCGCGCGTTCTTCGACTGCTGGACGGCGAAAGAGGCGGTGCTGAAGGCGCACGGCGATGGCATCGGCAGCACGGATGTCGCGATGCACGGCTTTTCGGTTCTTCCGCGCAGGGACGTTCGCTATGCGGTGACGCGCGGCGCGGGCGCGTTCGACGCTATTTCGCTCACCGCGCCCGACGGATACGCTGCGGCGCTAGCCTGGTCCTATTGATGCGTCGCAGCGACGCTCACGCCACTTTCGTGCGCAGCAAGTCGCGATGCGTGAGATACAGCCGCAAGTCGAATTCGATCTGATGGTAGCCGGGCTGCATCAACTCGCACAGGCGATAGAAGGCCTTGTTGTGATCGCTTTCCTTCAGATGCGCGAGTTCATGCACGACGATCATCCGAAGAAACTCGGGCGCGGTGTCCCTGAAAAGCGACGCAATGCGGATTTCCTTCTTCGCCTTGAGCTTCGCGCCCTGCACGCGCGAGATGGCGGTGTGCAGGCCGAGCGCGTGACGCAGCACGTCGAGCTTGCTGTCGTAGAAGACTTTGTCGATTGCAGGCGCGACGCGCAGGAATTCCTGCTTCAGATCTGAGCAATATTCATAGAGCGCGCGATCGGACTGAACGGCGTGCCTGTTCGGATAGCGCGCGTCGAGATACGAACCCAGTTGTTGCTGGGCGATCAGTCGGCGAACCTTGTCCTGCAGCACGTTCGGGTAGGCGCTCAGGTATTTCAGGTGTTGCATGACGGCCAAATTCGATAAAAATGCCTGCGTGCGCAGGCGGGCGTGGGACGCATCGGGCAGCGTCCGCAGCGTGATTTGCGCAGCGATTCAGCAATCATTTTAGTCAACGCCGCGCGGCCTCGCCGACGCCGTTCGCACAAGCGTGTTTCGACGCACGCAATTGCGTAAGTTTATGTTTCAGGCCGGTTTCGACCCCAGCGACCGTGCGAACATGCGCCCTCTTCGGGCAAGGGCGACAAAGGCGGTTTCTTCATGGCATCGAGCAAGGCTCATCATGCGACGGGATGGGCGGCAGGCATCATCGCGGCGGCGATCGTGACGCATCCGGCCACGGCGGGCGGCGCGAACATGCTCGCGGGCGTTTTCGCGCTGCTCGCGGGCGTCGCCGGGGCGACCGCGCCGGACTGGCTCGAAGTCGCGTGGTGGACGCGCGCGCGCAAGCTCTGGATCACGCATCGCACGCTCACGCACTGGGGCATCGGCTGGGTTGCGCTGCTCGCGCTTTCGTATCACTTTCTCGGCCGGCATCCGGCGGCGCCCGTCGCGTTCGGCTTCGCGTGCGGCGGGCTCATGCATCTCTTTGCGGACTGGCCGAACCCGCTCGGCGTGCCTTGGATCGCCGCGCGCCATTCG
Organism: Caballeronia sp. LZ008; assembly: GCF_031451435.1. NCBI lineage: Bacteria > Pseudomonadati > Pseudomonadota > Betaproteobacteria > Burkholderiales > Burkholderiaceae > Caballeronia > Caballeronia sp. LZ008. Next base: position 564,394 of record NZ_JARUXK010000004.1, read on the forward strand.
CTCAATCTATGGACGAGCGGCCATTGCGATCTGATCATCGTCGCGGCTGCGTGGGCTGCAGCGCTTTTCGTCGTCGACGATGTCTGGTTTCATCATGTCTATGGCCGCATGCTGCTGAACGCACTACATATCTAGCACGACATCGCGAGGAGTCACGTTCTCATGCAACCGAATCCCATGCGCAACCGCTTCGCTTACTTCCTTGCCGCCTTTGTCGCGATGCTCGCGCTCGGCGGCTGCGCGGGCTTCTTCAATCGCGACGCGATGCGCGTGAGCGTCGCGGGCATCGAGCCGCTCGAAGGGCAAGGGCTGGAGATGCGTTTCGCCGTGAAGCTGCGCATTCAGAACCCGAACGACGCGCCGATCGACTTCGATGGCGTCGCGCTCGATCTCGATCTCAACGGCCGCGCATTCGCGAGCGGCGTCAGCGATCAGCGCGGAACGGTGCCGCGTTTCGGCGAAACGGTGCTGTCCGTGCCGGTGACGGTATCGGCATTCTCGATGGCGCGCCAGGCGTTCGGCTTTGCGAGCGGCGACACCGTCAGCAAGGTGTCGTATGCGGTGCGCGGCAAACTCGCGGGCGGCGCGTTCGGCGGCGCGCGCTTCGCCGACAGCGGTTACGTCGATCTGCCGGGCATGGGCGCGCCCGGCTACTAGGGCGCGGACGGCTCCCACGGATCGTAAGGCACGACGCGATCCGCCTCGTTGGCGTCGTTGCGGGCGATCACGGCGCGCGCTGCTTGCGTCGCGCTCAGATTGACCGGCTGATGCGGCACGCCCGGCGGAATGAATACGAAGTCGCCCGGCTCGTTGATGACCGATTCCGCCAGTCCCGGCCCATAGCGCGTCTCGATGCGTCCTTCGAGTATGTAGATGCCGGTCTCGTAGCCAACGTGGATGTGCGGCTCGCCGCGTCCGCCCGGCGGCACGACGACGATATGCATCGCGAGTCCGCGCGTGCCCGCCGTCTTCGCCGACAGCCCGACGAAATACGGCAGATGCTGAACCGTCGCGAGTTGCTCTTTCGGACGCACCGTGACGACCGTCTGCTGCGCTGTCTCTTCAGTGAAATCCTGCATGGCGATGCCTCCGTGAGCCGCTCTTCAGCTATCGACAATAGTCGAAAGCCGATGTCGCGCAAAGGTCATGCGATGCGGCTAACGTGGCCGGAATGCGCGCACCGTCTTTGTGCAACCGCACATGCCCGACCCGCGAGCGATGCGCCGGGGCGGCGCATAATCTCCTTGATTCGAAGCGCGAGCCGCAATCGCACCGCAACCGAAAGCCTCGGGAGGACACCATGCTGGTCAAGAACGAAGCGCGGGTCGAACATCTCATCAACGATCTTCTCGAGTTCGCGAGAGGGCGATTGCCGGAGCCAAGCTTCAAGGTCATCGAGCCGCTGCTTCGCTATTACTACGAGCAGGTCGATGTCGAGGATATCGCGAGCCGCGATGTCGCCGATCTCTACGGCGCCGCGATGGCGCACTGGCAGACCGCGCAGAAGTTCGTGCCGGGGCGCGAGGTGCTGCGCGTCTACAACCCGAATCTGGAGCAGCACGGCTGGCATTCGGATCACACGGTCGTCGAGATCGTCAACGACGACATGCCGTTTCTCGTCGATTCGGTGACGATGGAACTCAACCGCCTGGGGCTCGCGCTGCATTCGGCGATTCATCCGGTGTTTCGCGTCTGGCGCGCGAGCAAGGGCGCGCATACGGGCGAGATCGAGCGCATCGGTCAGGGTCATGCCGAAGCGGGCGACGGCAACTCCGAGCTCGAATCGTTCATCCATTTCGAAGTCAATCGCTGCGGCGACGGCGAGCGTCTCGACGAAGTGCGCGAGAACATCGCGCGCGTGCTCGGCGACGTGCGCGCGGCGGTCGAAGACTGGCCGAAAGTCACCGAGGCCGCGCGTGTAGCGATAGACGATCTGAAGGCGCGCGATACGACGCCCGACGGCATCGAGTCCCGCGCGTTCCTCGAATGGATGGTCGCCGATCACTTCACGTTCCTCGGCTGCCGCGATTACGAACTCGTCGAGCATGAAGGCGGCTTCGCGCTGCGCGGCGTGGCCGGCTCGGGCCTCGGCATTTTGCGCGAAACCTTGCGCGCGCCGTCCGACGGGGACGTGACGCCGCTGCCGCCGGGCGCGGCCGCGATCATCGAAGGCGCGGCGCCGATCTTTCTGACGAAGGCGAATTCGCGCGCGACGGTGCATCGGCCGGGCTATCTCGACTATGTCGGCGTGAAGCGCACGTCGCCGGATGGCAAGGTGATCGGCGAACGGCGCTTCCTCGGTCTCTATACGTCGACGGCGTATCTCGTGCCCACGTCCGAGATCCCGATCGTGCGCCGCAAATGCGCGAACATCGTGCGGCGCGCGGGCTTTCTCGCGAAGGGGCATCTGGCGAAGTCGCTTATCACGGTGCTCGAACAATATCCGCGCGACGAACTGTTCCAGGCCGATGAAGACGTGCTCTTCGATATCGCCATCGGCGTGCTGCGTTTGCAGGAACATCAGCGCACGCGGCTTTTCGTGCGGCGCGACCGCTTCGACCGCTTCGTGTCGTGCCTCGTCTTCGTGCCGCGCGACAAGTTCAACACCGACTTGCGCCGCCGCATCAGCCGTGTGTTGATGGAAGCGTTCAACGGCAAGAGCATCGAGTTCACGCCGCTCCTGTCCGAATCGCCGCTCGCGCGCATTCATATCGTCGTGCGTGCGGACAGAGGCGCGATGCCCGAAGTCGATACCCGCGAACTCGAAGCGCGCGTCGTGCAGGTCGCGCGCCGCTGGCAGGACGATCTCGCCGATGCGCTCATCGACAGTCACGGCGAGGAAGCGGGCAACCGGCTCCTGCAGCGTTATGCCGATTCGTTCCCGGCGGGTTATCGCGAGGACTATCCGGCGCGCACGGCGGTGCGCGACATCGAATTGATCGAGGCGACGCATACGCGGCCCGGCGGCTTGTCGATGAGCCTGTACCGGCCGATCGAAGCCGGACGCCGCGCGTTTCGCTTCAAGGTGTATCGCGTCGGCGATCCGATCGCGCTGTCGCACAGCCTGCCGATGCTGGAGCATCTCGGCGTGCGTGTCGATGAAGAGCGGCCGTATCTGATCGAGCCGACCGGCGCGCCGAATGCGTGGATCCACGATTTCGGGCTGGAGTTGCAGGACGACGTGGAGTTCGATATCGACCGCGTGAAGCCGCTCTTCGAAAACGCGTTCGCGAGCGTGTGGTCGGGCGAGATCGAGAACGACGACTACAACCGTCTCGTTCTGCGCGCGGAGTTCGGCGCGCGCGACGTGACGATCATGCGCGCCTATGCGAAATATCTGCGGCAGGTTGGCTCGACCTTCAGCGATGCGTATATCGAGCGCGCGCTGATCGGCAATCCGCTGATCGCGAAGAAGCTGCTGCAACTCTTCATGGTGCGTTTCGATCCGGCGCGCGGCGGCTCGGCGGAAGATCGCGACAAGGCCGCCGAACGCGTGCTCGCCGATATCGAAGCCGCGCTCGACAAGGTGCCGAATCTCGACGAAGACCGCATCCTGCGTCAGTTTCTGGGCGTCATCACGGCGACGGTGCGAACCAATCATTTCCATCGCGATGCGCAAGGCCAGCCGCGTCCGTATGTGTCGTTCAAGCTCGATCCGTCGAAAGTGCCGGGCTTGCCCGAGCCGAAGCCGATGTTCGAAATCTGGGTCTATGCGCCGCGCGTCGAGGGCGTGCATTTGCGCGGCGGACGCGTTGCGCGCGGCGGGCTGCGCTGGTCGGACCGGCGCGAGGATTTCCGCACTGAAGTGCTCGGCCTCATGAAAGCGCAGATGGTGAAGAACACAGTGATCGTGCCGGTCGGATCGAAGGGCGGCTTTGTCGTGAAGAATCCGCCGCCCGTATCGGATCGGGAAGCGTTTCTCAATGAAGGCATCGCGTGTTATCAGATGTTCCTGCGCGGCCTGCTCGACGTGACCGACAACCGCACGCCCGATGGCATCGTGCCGCCGCCCGATGTCGTGCGCCACGATCCCGACGATCCGTATCTCGTCGTCGCCGCCGACAAGGGCACGGCCACGTTCTCCGACTACGCGAACGCGATCGCGCACGAATACGGCTTCTGGCTCGACGATGCCTTCGCGTCCGGCGGGTCGGTCGGCTACGACCACAAGAAGATGGGCATCACGGCGCGCGGTGCGTGGGAATCGGTGAAGCGGCATTTCCGCGAGATGAACTTCGATACGCAGACGACCGATTTCACCGTGGTCGGCATTGGCGACATGTCCGGCGACGTCTTCGGCAACGGCATGCTGCTGTCGCGCCATATCAGGCTGATTGCGGCGTTCGATCATCGGCATGTGTTTCTCGATCCGACGCCCGATGCGGCCACGAGCTTCGATGAGCGCGCGCGTCTCTTCGCGCTGCCGCGCTCCAGCTGGGCCGACTACGATCCCGCATTGATCTCGACGGGCGGCGGCGTCTATCCGCGCACGGCGAAGTCGATTCCGATCTCGCCGCAAGTGCAGGCGGCGCTCGGCATCAGCGCATCGGTGCTCGCGCCGAACGAACTGATCCGCGCGATCCTGCTGGCCGAGGCGGATCTGCTCTATAACGGCGGCGTCGGGACGTATGTGAAGTCGAGCGCGGAGACGCATCAGCAAGTCGGCGATCGAACGAATGATGGCGTGCGCGTGAACGGCGCGGAACTGCGCGTGAAGGTCGTCGCGGAAGGCGGCAATCTCGGGCTCACGCAACTGGGGCGCATCGAGTTCGCGCACAAGGGCGGCCGCATCAATACGGATGCCATCGATAACTCGGCGGGCGTCGACTGTTCGGATCACGAGGTCAACATCAAGATTCTGCTTGGCCTCGTCGTCGCGGATGGCGAGATGACCGAGAAGCAACGCAACGCGCTGCTCGCCGAAATGACCGATGAAGTCGGCCTGCTCGTGCTGAAGGACAACTATGCGCAGACGCAGGCGCTGTCGATCGCAAAGCGCCATGTCGCCGAAACGCTCGACGCCGAAGCGCGCATGATGCGCTTCCTCGAACGCGCCGGGCGCCTGAAACGGCGCATCGAGTTCCTGCCGAACGACGACGACATCAACGAGCGCGCGGCGGCGAAGTCGGGGCTGACGTCGCCAGAACGCGCGGTGCTGCTCGCGTACGGCAAGATGTGGCTCTACGACGAACTGCTCGAATCGGACGTGCCCGAAGACGCGCTCGTCGCGGACATGCTGCCCGAGTATTTCCCGAAGCCCTTGCAGCAGCGCTATAGCGAGACGATGCAGCGCCATCCGCTGAAGCGCGAGATTCTCGCGACGCATCTGACGAACGCGCTCGTGAATCGTGTGGGCTGTACGTTCGTGCATCGGCTGATGGAAGAGACCGATGCGCGCCCGAGCGATATCGTGCGCGCGGCGCTGATGTCGCGCGATGTCTTCGATCTCGACGATTTGTGGCGCAGCATCGACGGACTCGACAACATCGTCGCGGATGAAGTGCAGGCGCGCATGTTCGTCGATGTCGTGCGTCTGCTCGACGATACGTCGCTGTGGTTCCTGCGTCATCTGAAGCACAACGGATCGGGCTCGAACGAGGCGAAGGGTTTGCTCGCGCGTTGCCGCGAGGCGGCGCTTCGACTCGCGCCGCAACTGCCGGCGCTCTTGCCCGCGACGCAGCTCGACGCGTGGTACGCGCGGCGGCGCGATCTGGAGGATGCGGGCGTCGAGAGCAGTCTCGCGGCGCGCGTCGCGAGCGGCGAGATCGCGACCGCCGTGCTCGACAGCGCGGAAGTGGCGGCGTGTTCCGGGCGCGGCCTGGAACTTGTGGCGAGCGTGTATTTCGGCATCGGCACGTTGCTCGATTATCGCGGCATCGCCGAACGGGCGATGGCACTGCCGATCACGACGCACTGGGACTTGCTCGCGCGCGCGGCGGCGCTGGAAGAGCTCGCGCGATTGAAGCGCGCGCTGACGGTGAGCGCGCTCGAACAGTCGCGCGGCATCGATGCGCCGGATGTCATTGTCGAGAGCTGGCGCGCGAAACGGCAGGACGCGCTGGATCGGTACACGCGCTTGCTGGCCGAATTGCGGGCGAGCGGCGGCGCGAGTTTGTCGATGCTGCTGGTGGTCGTGAGGGAGATGGCGGTGCTGGAGAGAGCGTAGGGACCGTGGGGATTGGCGGCCTTTTATCAATTCTCAACAAATCGTCTCAGGCGTTCCCCTCGGCACTCATTTTTAGGAACTGTCCTTCTTTTTGAAAGATTTGAATTGCCAAATAATTGTCGATTTTTCGAAAGCACCTGTCTGACGGCAGGTGTTTTCAAGATTCGACGTTTTGGAGGCAATTCATGAGCGTTATCAAAGGACGCCTGGCGATCGCGGTTGCGGTCGCGTCCGTTGCAGTTCTGTTTGGCGGATGCGCGACCGAGGCGTCGCACTCGGTTGCGGTTCCCGCCGTCGCGAGTTCCCAGAAGCCGTTCGCGGGCAAGCCCGTGCCCGTGGCCATCGGCAAGTTCGACAATCGCTCGAATTACATGCGTGGCGTGTTCTCGGATGGCGTCGATCGCCTCGGCAGTCAGGCGAAGACCATCCTCGCCACGGCCTTGCAGCAAAGCCGGCGCTTCACCGTTCTGGATCGCGACAACCTTGGCGAAACGAAACAGGAAGCCGGGTTCGCGAACAAGGCGCAGTCGATTCGAGGCGCGAATTACATCATCACCGGCGACGTGACGGAGTTCGGCCGCAAGGATGTCGGCGATCAGCAATTGTTCGGCATTCTCGGACGCGGGAAGACTCAGGTGGCCTATGCGAAGGTCAGCCTCAATATCGTCGATATCGCCACGTCCGAGATCGTGACGTCGAGCCAGGGCGCCGGTGAATTCAGTTTGTCGAGCCGCGAAGTGATCGGCTTCGGCGGAACGTCGAGCTATGACTCCACGCTCAATGGCAAGGTGCTCGATCTTGCGATCAGCGAAGCGGTCAATCACCTGGCCGAACAAGTCGATGCCGGCGCCCTGCCGGCCGCAAAGTAATTCCACTCGTTTTCATCCGAACAACAACATGATCGTCAAGATTCACAAACTGACCGGCTTCGCGCTGCCGGTCGCGGTGGCGTGCTCGCTGCTGACGGGTTGCGCAACACAGACCACGTCGCTTTATCAATGGGACGGCTATCAGCCGCAGGTCTACGAATACTTCAAGGGACAAACGAGTCCGTCCGACCAGATCGCCGCACTCGAAGCGGCCCGCGAGAAGGTCTTCGCAAAGGACAAGACATTGCCTCCGGGCTTTCGCGCGCATCTCGGCATGTTGTACGCGACCGTGGGCAAGGGCGCCGAGGCTCGTCAGCAATTGACCGAGGAAAAGGAGCGCTTTCCCGAGTCGTCTACGTATATGGATTTTCTGTTGAGCAAACTTCAGTAAGCACCGACCATGACTTTCAATATTTCCCGCAAACTCATCGCGGTGCTGTCGATCCTCTTGACGATGACCGCATGCGCTTCGCGCTCGCCGAGCCAGACGGACTACACGGCGTTCCGCAACAGCAAGCCGCGTTCGATTCTCGTTCTTCCGCCTGTCAACGACTCGAAGGATGTTGGCGCGACCTACGGCATGCTGTCCCAGATGACGATGCCGCTCGCCGAGGGCGGTTACTACGTCGTGCCGGTCGCCGAGATGGAAGAGACCTTCAGGCACAACGGTCTGACGACTGCAAACGACATCCAGGACGTTTCGGCGGCGAAGCTGCGCAGCATTTTCGGCGCGGACGCAGCGTTGTACACGAAGATCACCGCATACGGCTCGTCGTATCAAGTGGTCGCGAGCACGACTCAGGTCACGGCCGCGGCGAAGCTCGTCGATCTGCGCTCAGGCGAAACGCTTTGGAGCGGTTCGGCCACGGCGAATGGCAAGGAGGTCGGCACGAACGTGAGCGTCGGGTCCGGTCTCATTGGCGCGCTTGCGCAAGCTGCTGTCACGCATGTCGTGAATGTCACCAGCGACAAGTCATGGGCCGTTGCGGGACTCACTAGTCAGCGCTTGCTGGCAACGGGTGGATCGAACGGTCTGCTGTATGGGCCACGCTCGCCGAAATACGGAACGGACTGACCGGGACATAACGCGAGAAGCGACAACGCGCCGAATCATCGGCGCGTTTTTTTTCGCCGATTAAACCGTCGTTTCCTTAATAGATGATCGTTAAATAAGGAATACACAGCAAAGCCATGAAGCACTGTATCCACTCGCTCGCCGCATCGGCAACTTTGTCCGATACATGCTAGATCGCATGCACGATTTAACTGCTCGGGCACTTTACATCGCGTAAATCAAGGCATTAAATCAACAGGCGGGCCGAAGCGGCCGCTTGTTGCAATTCATCCCCGTTCTCGTGATTTCTCCGACGTGCATCCGATCGACATGCCACGCACGATCCGATGGCGGGTTCCTTGCGCTTTCGCGTACCAACTGGCAGGGTCGGACACGTCGCGGCGCTTCATATAGCAGCGAGGTCTCACAATGAGCAACATTTCAGGCGAAGCGATCGACACCCTCAAGGCGTCGGTGCGAGGCAGGCTCATCACACCGTCGGATTCCGATTACGACGAAGCGCGCAAGGTCTGGAACGCGACTATCGACAGGCGCCCCGCGCTCATCGTGCGTTGCGCCGGCGCGGCCGACGTCATCGCCGCGCTAGCGTTCGCGCGCGAGCAGGGCGTACTCGTTTCGATTCGCGGCGGATCGCACAACATCGCGGGCAGCGCAGTCAGCGACGACGCCTTGATGATCGATCTCTCCGCGCTGAAGTCCGTGCGTATCGATCCGCAAGCGAAGCGCGCCTATGTCGAGCCCGGCGCGCTGCTCTCCGACTTCGATCACGAAGCGCAGGCATTCGGCCTCGCGACACCGCTCGGCATCAACTCGACGACGGGCGTCGCCGGTCTCACGCTCGGTGGCGGCTTCGGCTGGATCAGCCGCAAGTTCGGCGTGACAGTCGACAATCTCGTCGCAGCGGAGATCGTCACGGCCGACGGCACCTGGCGCCGCGTGAGCGCGGACAGCGAGCCCGATCTCTTCTGGGCATTGCGCGGCGGCGGCGGCAACTTCGGCGTCGTGACGCTCTTCGAATATCAGCTGCATGAAGTCGGTCCGCAGATATACGGCGGCCTCGTCGTCTTTCCGCTCGAACAGGCGAATGAGGTTCTGCCGAAGTATCGCGAGTTCGTCGCGCAATGTCCCGACGAGCTCACCGTGTGGGCCGTGCTGCGTCTCGCGCCGCCGCTGCCGTTTCTTCCCGAGGACGCGCACGGCAAGCCCGTGGTCGTGTTGGCGAGTTGCTATGTCGGCCCGGTCGAAAACGGCGAAAGGGCGCTCGCGCCCGTACGCAGCTTCGGCACGCCCTATGGCGAACATCTCGGCGCGATGCCGTTCGCAGCATGGCAGAAGGCGTTCGATCCGCTGCTCACGCCGGGTGAGCGCAACTACTGGAAATCGCACAACTTCGCGAGTCTGAACGACGAAACCTTCGACATCCTGACGAATGCGGTGAAGTCGCTTCCGTCGACGCAGTGCGAGGTCTTCATCGGCGCGATGGGCGGCCAGACGAATCGCGTGCCCGTCGATGCAACCGCATATGCGAATCGCGATTCGATCTACACGATCAACATTCACGGCCGCTGGAGCGAGGTCGCGGACGACGAGAAGTGCACGAAGTGGGCGCGCGACATGTTCTCCGCGATGACGCCGCATGCAATCGGCAGCGTCTACGTGAACTTCATGACGGGAGAAGAAGGAGACCGTGTGAGAGCGGCGTATGGTCCGAATTACGAGCGGCTCGCCGAAGTGAAGCGGCGCTACGATCCCGATAACCTGTTCCGCAGCAATCAGAACATCACGCCGGCGGCGTGACGGCAGGTGCGTCGTGTTTCGCGATGAAACACGACGCACCGCAAGCGTCGTTCAGGGCCGATTCAGTTGACGGCCGATATCGCGCGTGCCGAACTTCGACGCGTCGTTATCGGCTTCTTCGTAGACGAGCTTGAGCGTTTCGACGCTCAGATATTGACGCAAGAGGCCCAAAAATCTTGGCTCGACCGCGAGACGCAGCCGGTCGAATCGTTGATGCAAGCGGCTCCGTTCGAGATAATCCGCGACGGCCCGCGCGAACTTCTCACGATCCATTTCTGCCGTTTCGGTCGCGCGCGGCGCGGGGTTCCTGAGGTCCTCGACTTGCCGCAAATCCAGCTTCAATCCCTGCGTTTCGAAGATCCGGGCACGGCTGCCGTCGGCGGCGAGAACCCAGGTGATGGCGGTCATGATGCTCCTGCTGTTCGCCAGCCCAAGCGGGCTCCCGCCATTGTGCGCCTAATCTTCGTTTAGCGGCTTCGTTGGCGCCCCGCATTCGTTTTCGCGGCGCAGCAACGCGCGCGCGAATGTGCATCAAGGCAGCATCGAACCGCTCGCTGCGAAGCGCGTATGGAACGAAAACGCCTGATCGAGACGATGCGGCGTATGTCCGCCGAGCGCTGCTGCATCGCGGTAATAGTCGCGCAAAAGATCGCGATAGAGCGGATGCGCGCAGTGCTCGATCACGCTCATCGCGCGTTCGCGTGGCGCGAGGCCGGTGAGGTTGGCGAGCCCGCGTTCAGTCACGACGATATCGACATCGTGCTCGTTGTGGTCGCAATGGGGCACCATCGGCACGATGCTCGAGATACGGCCGTCCTTCGCGACCGATTTCGTCGCAAACACCGCATACGCCGCATTGCGCGCGAAGTCGCCCGAGCCGCCGATGCCGTTCATCATGTGCGTGCCGCCGACGTGCGTCGAATTCACGTTGCCGTAGATGTCGGCTTCGAGCGCCGTGTTGATCGCGATGAGACCGAGACGCCGAATCACTTCAGGATGATTGCTCACTTCCTGCGGCCGCAGCACGAGCCGGTCGCGATAGCGTTCGATCTCGTTGAACACTTTCTCCTGCCGTTGCGCGGACAGCGTGATCGACGCGCCCGATGCGAACGTCGCCTTGCCTGAGTCGAGCAGATCGAAGGTCGAGTCTTGCAGCACTTCGGAATAGATCGTCAGCGCTTCGAACGGCGACGCCGCGAACCCCGACAGCACAGCGTTCGCAATGGTGCCGATGCCGGCCTGCAACGGCGGCAACTGTTTCGGCAGACGCCCGCGCGAGACTTCATGCTGGAAGAACTCGATGAGATGACCGGCGATCAACGCCGTGTCCTGGTCGGCGGGCAACACGGTGGATGCGCTGTCCGGCTTGTCGGTGATGACGATCGCGGCGATCTTCTCGATCGGAATCTCGATGGCGGCCGCGCCGATCCGGTCATGCGGGCGCACGATCGGCAGCGCTTCGCGCGCGGGACGGCGCTCGGGAATCCAGATGTCGTGCAGGCCTTCGAGCGAGAGCGGCTGCGCCAGATTGATCTCGACGATCACGCGTTCGGCGAGGATCGCGAAGCTCGCGGTATTGCCGACCGAGGTCGTCGGCACGATGCCGCCGCTCTCGGTGATCGCGGCTGCTTCGACGATCGCGAGGTCGAGCTTGCCGAGGCGATTCGCGCGCAGCAGTTCGACCGTCTCCGACAGGTGTTGATCGACGAACATTACGTCGCCGCGGTTGATCGCGCGGCGCAAGGTCGTGTCGACCTGAAACGGCAGGCGTCGCGCAATCGCACCGGCTTCGGTCAGGATGCGGTCCGTGTCATGACCGAGCGATGCGCCCGTCATGAGCGTGATACGCAACGGTTCGTCTTCCTCGCGGGCGCGGCGCGCGATTTCGAGCGGCACGGCTTTCGCGTCACCCGCGCGCGTAAAGCCGCTTGCGCCGACGATCATGCCGTCGCGAACGAGTTGAGCCGCTTCGGCGGCCGAGGTGATTTTTCCGCGCAACGCGGCACAGCGAATACGATCTTCGTACATCGACGTCTATCTTCAAGAGCTTCGTTTAACCGAAGGCGATTATAGGTAGCGCGGTTTGCCGTCGAAATCGCAACGTTGAAAGACATTGTTCCAATGCCGTGCGACATTGCGCTTTGTCCAAATCGATGCACGCAAGCGCGTTCGCACGCGCCATGAAAGTGCGGCAAAAAAGCGCGCTGGCGAAAAATCGATTCGACTATAAGACGCGCGACGCCGTGGATTAATCGCCGGACCAGGAAGTCAGCTTTGCATGGCGAGGAAGGATGCGTTCAGCGATGCGCGTCGAAGGGCGCATCCGGATCCACCAGCGCCGTGCGGACGAAGTGCAGGCACGCGAGCACGCGCTGCACCTCGCGCCGCCTGCTGCGTTCGTCGCGCGTGCGTTCGAGCATGTCTTCTGCGATCACGATCGACGCGACGACCGAAGCTATCGCGCGACGTAGCGTCCTGCTATCCGGCGTACGGAAGAGCACGGCGATATCGCGCAACACGCGCGCGAGCGACGTGCTCCACGCGATGCGCAATGCATCGGGAAAGCACGCCGTATGCAGCGCGCGGGAGTCGCGCCGAAGATCGATCATCGCTTGTCCGACTTCGAGCGTGACGAGCATCCACAGAAGCGCATGCCGATGTTCACGCGAGCGTCGCGTGAGCAAGGCGCGCAATTGCGACATCAGATCGTGCGTGCCCGAATGGAAGCGCTCGCCGAGTCCCGCGAGCTTGCCTTCGCATGCGAGCGCCGCTTGCGCGCGCAATTGCGCGAGCGTCTTGCCGACGAGCCAACGCGTGCGTGGCGGCACGATGACCGCGCACGCGATGGCCGCGCCAAGCATCGCGACGAGAACGGCAACGCCGTTGTTCAGCAACAGGCCCGGATCGTAGACGATGCGATTGTCGGGCGCGGCGAGCAGGCAGAAGAACACGCAGAAGCCGATGCCATAGCCCGCGCTCGACGGACGCATCGCGAGAAAAGCGCCTGCCGCGAGCGGCGGCGCGAGCATCGCGCACAGGAGCGCCAGGCCGTCGATCGCCGGATACACGCGACACAGATATGCATATCCGATGACGATCGCGAGCGCCGCACCCGCGGCCATCTGCGCGATGAATTTCGAAGGCCGCGCCAATGCCGACGACAACGCGCACCCGAGCGTCGCGCCGATGACGGCGTAGCCTCCGCTCGGCCACGCCGTCACGATCCAGAACCAGGCCGTCGCCGCGATCACGATGCCTGTACGCATGAAGGTCGCGACGACGACGAAGCGGCTGGTCCGCGCGTCGTATCGCGGCGCCGTGCGATGGTTCGGAATCGACAGATAGCGAATCGTATCGGCGATGAAGCGATACAGCAGCTCCGCCGATGTCGTGAAATCGAGTTGCGTCGCGTGATCGGTGTGAGGGAGCGCGCGTTGTGCATCGCGCAGGCGCTTCGGCAGCGTCGCTTTGTAGCGCTCAAGATGTTCCTTCAGCGCTTCGCTTTCGAAGATCTGCGCAAGCTCTTCGAAGAAGGGCGCGACTGCATCGCTCGCGCGCAGACGCTTTATCGATTGATCGAGCGCATGCAGGCGCGCGCACGCGTCCATGAAGGCGCTGTTCAGTTGCGCCAGCTTGCCGTTGCCCTGACGCATCGCGGGCGACTCATACGTGGCGAAACCACGCGTCGCTTCGAAGCCGACGATCTCATCGACGAAATCGGCGAAGCGGCGTTCGCGCGCGATACGCGAAAGACGTCCGCGCAATACGTCGGCGGCGAATGCGGCGAAACGCATCCGGCGCGCATCGAGCGACTGCGTGAGCGTCGCGCTCGCATGACGCGGAAACACGAGCGCGCTCACCACGCTCGAACACACGATGCCGAGCATCACTTCCGCACCGCGCGTGAGCGTTGCGATGAGCAGGCTGTTCGGATCGGTGACGGCGGGAATGCCGATCAGCGCAGCCGTATAGCCCGCGAGCACGAAGCCATACCAGCGAAAGTGCCGGTAACGCACGGCGAGCGCGGTGCACGCCGCGACCCATATCGTCAGCGCGAGCGCATGGAGCTCGGGCTGTTGCACGAACACGGCGCCGAGCGCGAGCGCGGCGATCATGCCGAGCGCCGTGCCCGCGAAACGATAGACGCTCTTCGCGAGCACCATGCCGGAGAACGGCTGCATCAGGACGAAGGTAGTCGTCATCGCGACGCGCGGCTGCGGCAATTCCAGCCGCATCGCAATGCTCATCGCGATGAACGCGGCCAGCAAGGTCTTTGCGAGATGCAGCCAGACGTGGCCATCGGTGACGAGCCAGTCGCGCATCGACAGGCGTGCTTGCTGGAGCGACATGCTGACCGCCGATAGTCCTCTCGTCATGAAGGCGCCGATTGTAGGCAAGCGGACCGGGCGGATTAATGTGCAAATCAGGGAACATTCTTTCCTGATTCAACAACAATCGATCGCGCGCCAAGGCGGACAATAGCGCTTCCGAAGTGAATGTGACGGTTTGATGGACACCCTACAGAACATGCGGGTTTTCACTCGCGTGATCGAAGCCGGCAGCTTCACGGCTGCGGCTCAGTCGATGAACTCGACGACCGGCGCGATGTCGCGCGCCGTATCCGAACTCGAAGCCCATTTGCGCACGCGCCTGATGAACCGCTCCACGCGGCGTCTCGCGCTGACATCGGCGGGCGAGCGTTATCTGAAGCGCGTGCGGCAGATTCTCGCCGATATCGACGGCGCCGAAGAAGAAGCAAGCTGCGCGTATGAGCATCCGACGGGCACGTTGCGCATGTCCAGTTTCGCGAGCGTCGGACAACATTACATATTGCCTGCGATCGCGCGATATCGCGCGCTCTATCCCGATGTGAAAGTCGAACTCACGCTATCGCAGCGCATGCCCGATCTCTTCGAAGGCAGCAGCGACGTAGCGGTGGTGTCGGCGGGCGCGCTGTCGGATTCTGAAGTGATTTCGCACAAGCTGGGCGAGACCTTCAGCATTCTGTGCGCGTCGCCGGAATACATACGTTCGCGCGGCGCGCCCGACGTGCCCGCCGATCTCGCGCAACACGATTGCCTCACGCTGCAGACGCCCGCGTTTCCCGCGCGCGAGTGGACGCTCGAAGGGCCGGAAGGCCGCGAGACGATGCAGATCAGCGGAACGGTGCAGGTGAACATCGCGGAATCGCTCGTCGTCGCGATTCGCGAAGGCATGGGCATCGGCATGTTGCCGCTCTATGCTGCGATCGAAGGCTTGCGCAATGGCTCGCTCGTGCGCGTGCTGCCGCAGCACACGCTGCAGCGCACGAATCTCTATGCGCTCTATGCGTCGCGCAAGTTCGTCGATGCGAAGACGCGTACGTGGGTCGAATTCCTGCGCGCGCATCTTCCCGACGTAATCGCGCGCGATGAAGCGTTGCTCGCGGAAGTGGGCCGAACGCCATCGAAGGTTCTGCGCGCCGCGTGAATCACGTATCGCTCCACATGCGCAACAGGTTGTGATAGCAGCCGACGAGCGTGCGTTTCGCGCTTTCGTCGCCGTTGGTCGCATTCAGGCGTTGAATGGAGTTGTCGAGATCGAAGAGCAGCGCGCGTTGCGCATCGTCGCGCACGAGGCTTTGCGCCCAGAAGAAACTCGACACGCGTGCGCCGCGCGTGACGGGCCGCACCTGATGCAGGCTCGTCGCGGGATAGACGATCGCATGTCCCGCGGGCAGCTTCACTTCCTGCACGCCGTACGTGTCTTCGATGATGAGCTCGCCGCCGTCGTATTCGTCGGGCGGCGTGAGAAAGAGCGTGATCGATACATCGGTACGCACGCGCGCGCCATGCCCCGGCACGATGCGGATCGCGCCATCGACATGACTGCCGAAATGCATGCCGCCTTCATAGCGATTGAAAAGCGGCGGATACACGCGATTGGGCAGCACCGCGCTGATGAAAAGCGGATGACGCTCCAGCACGCCGACGAGCGCGTCGCCGAGTTCGAGCGCGATCGGCGAGCCTTCCGCGATCTGCATGTTGCGCTTGACCGGCGCGCCCTGATAGCCGGCGGTCGCGCGGCCATCGACCCATGAGTCGCTTGCTTCGAGACGCGCGCGCATTGCGGCGGCGTCCTCGGGGGAGAGCACGTTCGGTATCGAGAGGATCATTGTTATTGCCTTCGCGAGCGCGCGCCATGAGTCGCATGGCGCGCGCATTCGCATCACATCACATCAACGGAAGCGGTAATTCAACGTCGCGATGAACGTGCGGCCGAGACCCGGCACCGCGCGTCCGCCATCGGACGGAATCAGGGCGTCGTAGTACTTCTTGTCGAACAGGTTCTGCACGTTGAACTGGATATCGTAGCGCTTCTGATGATATGCGGCCATCGCGTCCCAGCGCACGTAGCCGCCCGCTTGAACGAGATTGTTGTTCGCCGCGTAGCGCGACGATACATACGAAGGCCCGCCGCCGATCTGCCATACGGGCGTGAAGTCGTACGTCGTCCACAGCGTCAACATGTGCTTCGGCGTGTTGGCGGGCGTGTTGCCTTGCGTGCCGTCGAATGCCTTCAGGATGGTGCCATCCATGTACGTGTAGCCGCCGAACATCTGCCATTGCCGCGTGATGTGGCCGGCGATGCCGAGCTGATAGCCGCGCACGCGCACGTCCCCATCGAGTGAATAGCTGCCGTCCGAAGCGAGCGTGCGCGCATTGGTCTTCTCGATGTTGAAGAGCGATTGCGTGATCGACAGGCCGCCGTTCAGCAGATCCCACTTCGAGCCGATTTCATAGGACTTGTTGTGCTCGGGCGGCAGGTTTTGCTGGCCGTTGGTGAGCGTGAGCGCTTCGAGCGACGGATCGAACGACGTGCCGTACGAGACGTAGTACGACTGCCAGTCCGTCGGCTGCCATACGACGCCTGTGCGCACGCTCGTGAAATAGTTCGTCTGCGTCGCGTAACCGGGCTGATTGATCGAGTTGTTGATCGCCGCTTCATAGCGGTCCCAGCGCACGCCGCCGATCCACTTCCAGTGCTCGCCGATCGAGATGGTGTCGTTCAAATAGACGCCGATGCCGTTCGCGCTCGACTCCGCGAGATTGGTCGCCACTTCGCGATAGTTCGCCGGACGCGGCACATACGCCGGATCCACGAGCGGCACGATGGCGAGCGTGTTCGACGGCAGACCCGGCGTGGTCGCCGTGAAGGTCTGGTTGCTATACGTTTCGTGACTCAGATCGACGCCCGCGAGCATGTCGTGCTTCAAGGGGCCGGTCGCGAACTTGCCTTGAACGTCGGTCGTGTTGTAGACCGAGTGATCGTTGATGGTGCGGTCCTTGCCTTGCAGACGCACGAAGAGCGACGAGAGCGGCAGCGTCGTGTAATTGCCGTTCGAGAGCGCGGGCGACGTGCCGAGCGGGCCCGTCAGCACGGCCGCCGCGTTGGTCGCGCGCGCTTCGGTGCTGTAGTGGCTGAACTGCGTCTGGTTGCGCAGCGTGAACATGTCGTCGAAGCGATGTTCGATGCGCGCGTTCACCGTCTGCACATCCTGAATCGTGCGGTCGTCGGTGAAGCCGTAGAAGGTCTTCGTATCGACGGGCGCGGGATGGCCGTTCAACGGCGGAATGCCGTAGTCGGGCTGATCGCGGTTGTGCTGGATCAGCGCCGACAACGTCACCTGCGTCGGCGTGCCGATGCCGAATTTCACTTCGGGCGCGATGCCGTAGTCCTTGTTGATCATCTCGTCGCGCGTCGAGCCCATCGACTGGCCGAACGCGTTGATGCGGAACGCGGAGGTATCCGTCATCGGCTGATTGATATCGACCGTCGTGCGATAGCGGTCGTGCGTGCCGGCTTGCAGCGAGACATCGGCGCGCGGATTCAGCGTCGGCTGCTTGCTGACCTGATTGATGACGCCGCCCGTCGAACCGCGCCCGAAGTACAGCGACGACGGCCCGTACAGCACGTCGATCGATTCCAGATTGAACGTATCGCGATAGTACTGGCCGCGATCGCGGAAGCCGTCGAGATAGATGTCGGTGCGCGCCGAGAAGCCGCGCAGGTTGATGTTATTGCCGATCTGGCCGCCTTCGGCCGCGCCGAGCGTGACGCCGGGCACGTTGCGCAGCGCATCGGAGAAAGAGCTCACGGCCTGCGATTGCAGCACCGCCTTCGGCACCACGACGACGGCTTGCGGAATGTCGCGCAGGGCGGTCGGCACCTTTGCGCCGACGCTCGACATCTCCGGCTGGAAGTCGGGCGCGTCGGCCTGACCCGTCACCTTGACGGCGGGCAGGGTCGCGGTTTCGGGTGCGGCGGCGGAGGGCGTGTCTTGCGGTGCGGCTTGTGCGGATTGCGGGGCGGTTTGGGCGTAAAGCGGCGCGGCCATGGGCACGGCGGCAATAGTCACCAATGCCGCAGCAAGCGGCGTCTTTCTCAACATGTCGTTTTCCCGATGCTTGTTAGTGAAATTCAAATCGGCAGCGAAGCGGGTTTTCGACTGCCGACGTTGACCGATCCGAGATCGAGGCGAAGGCGGGCGACGTCGTCGAGAAAGAACCGGCGGCGGCGCCCTGAGAGCGCACGTCGCGCTCGACGGGCTTCATTGAGTCAACCTATCGGCGCGATGGTGTTAAATGCGAATCAGTATCATTACATGTCTCAGAAACATTTGGAAATATCCTAGTTTCGCGACGGGTCTTTTTGCCCCTTTTTGTGACGGCGGCGCAACGTAAGATTCTGTAAGGTTGGCTTTGGCGCTTGGGCGGCGCCGCTGAAGGCTTGCTGGACGGGATCGAGCGGGCGAGCAGCAGGCGATGAAGAACGACGCTACGACGAAGCGCTTCAGAACCCCGCGACGCCCGATGTAACGAGCGAGTAAGGTCCGCTCGTCAATTGCTGTCTGAGAAACTCGATGCACACGCGAATCTTCGCCGAATGCGACGAGCGCGCCGACGTCACCGCCCACACGTCCGCGCGCTGCCGATAAGCCGGCAGAACGGGCACGAGACGGCCGTTTTGAAGACTGCCGGCGGCGTCCCAGATCGAGCACATCACGATGCCGAAACCTTCCTCGGCCCACTGCCGCACGATGTCGCTGTGGTTCGAAGCAATCGGCCCGGTCACTTTGACGCTTTCCTCGCCGTTCGGCCCGGCGAGCCGCCAGACGCCGAAACGCTGATCGCGCCCGCGAAACAGCAGGCAATCGTGATGCGCCAGTTCGGCCAGCGTTCTAGGCGTGCCGCGCCGTTCGAGATACGCGGGCGCGGCGGCGAGCACGCGAAAACTGTCGACGATCTTGTGCGCGATCAGATGCGGCTCCAGCACTTCGCCGACGCGAATGTCGATATCGAAGTTCTCGCCGACGAGATCGACGCGCCGGTCGAGCAGTTCGAGCCAGATTTCCAGCCCCGGATGGCGACGCCGTAGCAAGGTGAGCGCGGGCGAAACATGCTCGCGCCCGAGCCGCAGACTCGTGCCGATCCGCAAGACGCCGCGCGGATCGTCGAGGCCGGCGAAGGCGTCGGCCATGCCCTGGACGTCGTCGAGAATCTTTTGCGCCCATTGGAACGCCGCTTCGCCGTCGCTCGTGATGGACACGCGGCGCGTCGTGCGCGTGAAGAGCCTGACGCCGAGACTCGTCTCCAGCATCGCAATGCGCTTGCTGACGTGCGCCGGCGAGATGCCGGTCTCGGTCGCGGCGGCGATGAAGCTCGAACGCCGCGCGACGATGCAGAACAACTGCAAGTCGCGCAGGAATTGGTCGTTGTTCGCGACGAGCGCGCTTTGCGTTTTCATTCGAACGATTTGGCCCGCTTGCGGCAGTGGATCAAGCCTAGCCGCAAGCGCGGCGCACGCGCAAGAACATCAGTTCGACAGCGACAGATACGGCGAGCTGAACGCCTGCGGCGGAAACACCGGCTGCGCGGCGCCCTGACGCGTGAAGCTGTAGCGCACATAAACGGCGGCGAGCCACTCGCGATACTGATACGCGTTGCCGAACGATGCCGTCGCGCCGAACGCGAGTTGTGGCGCGAGCTGGTATTCGCCCGTCGCGCTGAGCGAATACGACACGCCCGTCTTGCTCTGGCCGGGATAGACCGCGCCCGCATCCGGCGTCGCGCCGGAACTCGCGGCTCGCGCCTGATACGTGCCGTTCGTCGGAAAATAGTCCGACGCGTCCTGCCGATAATGCTGCACGCCGATCGAACCCTTCAGGTCGTACGTGAAAAGCCCCGTGCGTCCCATGTATTCGACCGGGAAGTTCAGGATCACGTACTGCTGCGGGCTGAAGTAGCCGCCTTGGCCATACGTGAAGTACGACAGGTTCTTGTCGTAGTGCATCAGCGTGGTGTTGGCGCCGACGGTCAGCGTCTGGTCGGCATCCTTGATGAGACGCGTGTAGATGCCGCCGCCGCCCTTCACCGCGTTGTTGGTCGCGACCTGATTGCCGTCGAGGAACTGATACGCCGCGTTCACGTAGACGCCGCTCGTGCCGTCGTCCCAGCCGAGGTCGGCGCGCGCGCCCGTCGATGTCACGCCGCCCCATTCGAGGTTCGCGCCCTGATCGCGCGCGCCGGCGTACGAAAGCAGGCTGTCGGTGACGGCGCGGCGGGCGACGGCGAGCGAATACGACACCTTGTCGGTGATCGCGTTCTGATACTGCAATCCGCCGACGACATTGGTCTCGCGAAAGCCGAGCGGCGTCGTGCCGACATCGCCCTTGAAGTTGCGGTTCTCGTAGCCGAGCGAGAGCCCGACGCCCGTCGCCGTCTGCGAGCCGTAGTTGTTGGTCGGCGGCGTGGCGGTCGCGCCGAGGCCGGAGCCGAAGCGCGCGAGCGTGTTCGGCTCGCTGCTCGCGGTGCCGGCGTCGAGCGTGACGGGCGTCGCGCGCACGATGACGTGGCCGTTGCCGGCCTTGATGCGGCCTTCGATGGGCGCTTCGATATCGGTCAGGTTCGAGAGGCCGTCCTCGCCGTCGCGGCTGCGGAAGATGAGGCCGCCGGAAATCGTGCTCGCCTGCTCGCGATTGATCTGCGCGAGTTCCTCCGCGACGCCCGCCGTCTGCGAATTCGCGACCGGCGCCGGAACGCCGCCCGTGCTCATCGTCGCGGCTGCGGCGGCGCGCTGCGCGGGTTGCGCCTGCGACGGGTAATAAGGCTGCGCGTAGCCCGCGGGCGGCTGCGGGATGTACTGCTGCTGCGCGTACTGCGGCGGCGCGTATGGCTGCGGCGCGTACTGTTGCGGCTGCTGGTAATAAGGCTGCTGCTGCGGCGGCGGCGCGCCGTAGGCGTACGGATCGGCGGGACGCGTCGTCGCGGTCTTGGGCGATGACGCCGGCTTCCTCTTCGAGCTGGCGGGCAGCGGCGCGTTGTACGCATTGGCTTGCGCCTCGCGCGCGCCGGGCGACATCGGCCAGGGCTCGGCATACGGATCCTGCGCGGCGTAAGGCTGCTGCTGATACGGCTGCGGTTGATATTGCTGCGGCTGCGGATAAGCCGGCTGATACCCGCCATCCTGTCCCGGATACGGCTGCAACGGCGCGCCCGATTGACCCGAGCCATACGCGTCGGGTCCGTAGCCGCCGCTCGGCACCGGACGCGGCGCGGCGTTGGGCATCGTCATCGGAGCGGAGGACGGCGCGACGTAAGGCACGGAATACGGCGCGGGCTGAGGAGGCGGCAGATAGTTCGGCACGGGCTGCGAATAACCTTGAGGAAGGGCCTGACGATAAGACGCGTCCGATGCGAGCGCCGGGTTCGACGCCGTATCGACGGCCGTCTTGCCTTCGAACGGATTGGTGCCGGGCAGCGGATTCGAGCCGACACGGCTCATCGCGGTTTCCCAGCCGGGCGGGACATTGCCGCGTCCCTGCGCCGACGCCGCCGGCGCGGGCGTATTCGCGGCGACGAGCGAGCGTTGCAGGAACTGCGCGGCGAGATCGAGCTTGCCTTGCGCGCGATACATCCGGCCGATCGCGGCGAGCACGCCCGGATCGTTCGGCGCGGCTTCGTACGCCTGATTCGCGTAGGTCTGAGCGAGCTTGAAATCGCGCACGCCGCTCGCCGCCGACATCGCCGCCGTCTGCAAGCCGATATCGTCCGGACGGCGCGACAGCGCTTTTTGATAGCACGAGAGCGCGTTGCGGTCATCGCCCGCCGATGTGTACATGCGGCCGAGCGCCGCCTGCAGGTCGGCGTTGTCGGGCATCGCGGCGAGCCACGGCGCGATCACGTCGTAGGCGGCGGCGAGATCGCCTTGCCGGCGCACGACATCCGCACGCGCGATGACGATGCCCACGTTCAGATTGTTGAAGTCCGCGCGCTGCTGCGTCGTGAGCGGCATCGATTGCAGGCGGCGCATCACCGAGCCGAGCTCGGCTTCCTGCTGCGTCGCCGACAGAATGCCCGCGTATTGCAGCAGAAGACCGGTGTCGTTCGGCGCATTGGCGATGGCGCCGCGCACGAGCGACAACGCCCGCGCCGGATCGCCCGCCTTGACGTAGGCCGATGCCACCGCGCCCATCAATTCCGCATTGCCCGCCGCAACGGGTTCCGCGCGGCGCAAGATCGCGAACGCCTGCTGACGCTGACCGGACGCAGTGGCGCGCGTTGCGAGATCGGCCTGCTGATGCACCCACAGGCGATGTTGCAACGCGGTCATCGCCGGCGTGCGTTGCGCGGCCGGAATGCGGTCGAGTTGCGCGAGCCCGGCCGGCCAGTCCTGCGTTTCGGCGGAGAGCAGCGCGCTCGCGTAGAGCGCGTCGGTCATGTCGGGATGCGTGGCGAGCAGGCCGTCCATCATGCTGCGCGCATTGCCGACCGCGCCCTGACGCACGTAGATGCGCGCGAGATCGAGCCGCAGCCACGGATCGTCGGGATTGTTGAGCAGCGCGTCTTCGAAGAGACTGCGCGCCGCACCGAGATCGCCGCGTGCTTCCGCCGCGCGCGCCTGTGCCGCCTGCGCTTCGCCGCGCAGCTTGTTGATGCCGCCGGCCTTCGCCTGCTGCTCCGTGTTCAGCCGATTGGCGAACTCGAGCGCTTCGTCGCCGCGCCCTTGCGCGGCCAGTGCGCCGACGAGTCCGCGAATCGCATCGGGATTGTCGGCCTGGCGGCGCAGCGCCATGCGATACGCCGCTTCCGCGCCGCGCGGGTCGCCGTTCGCGAGCAGCATTTCGCCGAGCAGCACTTGCGCGGTGACTTCGGACGGATCGGTTGCGATCGCGCGTTCGAACAGCGCCTTCGCTTGCGCGATCTGGCCGTTGCTGCGCGCGCCGATGGCATCGCTCGTATAGGTCCAGTAGGTCGCGCTCGTGAGCGCGTCTTTCCAGCGCGCCGCATTGCCGGCCCGCGACGCGCGTTCGAGATACGTGCGCGCTTCGGAAAAACGCTCCTGCTTCAACGACGCGACGCCCATGCCGCCGAGCGCATCGGCGTCGTTCGGGTTGCTCGCCAGCACCGACGAAAAACGCGCGCGCGCCGTCACGAGATCGCCGCGATCGAGCGCGGTGAAACCTTCCGCGACGGTCCGTCCGCGCGCATCGACGGCGGCGTCGGCCTGCGAGCGCTCGCGTGCCGATCTGTCCTGCTGCACCATCGAATCGAAGCGCGCTTTGACGGCGGCGTCATCGGGCGCGACTTGCAGATACGCCTGATAAAGCGGCGCATCCGATGCGCGCGCGCCGAGCCACAAGAGCGCCTGCCGCCAGCTTTTTTTCGCGTCGGCGCCGACAGCGCTGTCGCCCGACAGCTTCGCGAGCCGCGCGATGCCGTCGCGCCGCGTCGTATCGCGATACGTCAGATGCTGCGCATAGGCGAGCTGATAGCGCGGCTCGTCGGGATTCTCGCGCGCCAGTTGTTCGAGGCCGCGCCGCGCTTCGTCCCAGCCTTGCGGCGTGGCGGCGAGCGCCTGGTAATACTCCAGCTGAAGTCCGGGCGTCGCGGGCTTGCCGTCGATCGCGCGCTTGTATTCCTGCACCGCCGACGCGCTTTGTCCGCTTTGCGCGAGACGCCGCGCGTCGTTCACGGTCTGATCGCGCGAACTGGTTTCGCCAAGCCGCCGGCCGAGTTCGTCGATGTTCGGATAACTCGGCGCGACCTGGCGCAACTGCGCGAGATACTGCTGCGCGCCGCTGCCGTCCTTGCGATCGGCGAGCACCATGCCCATGCCGAAAAGCGCATCGGGCTGCTTCGGATTGATGCGCAGCACTTTCTGCCACGCCTGTTCCGCGAGATCGCCGCGCTTGTGCGCCTGCCAGTATTTGCCTTGATCGATGAGCACGTTCAGCGGATCGGCGGCGGCCTGCGCGAAGGCCATCGCCGGTGCGGCGCAGATCAGCGCCGCGATCACGCGTTTTCTGGTCTGGATCAGCATGCGCTTCTCCAGTTCGGCACGAGACGGCCGTTTTCATCGAAGCGATATCGACCGTCGATGAAACCGCCGCCAAAGAGACCGAGCACGCGATCGTAATAGACCGGCTCGCGTCCCGCGCCCGGCGGCGCGGTCAGCGCTTCGAGATGCGCGCGCGCGAGGCCCAGGCCGCGTTCGTCGTTGAGCGCCTTGAAGTACGGCGCGAGCGCCGCCCAGTAAGACAGCGGACCTTCGCCCGTCGCCGCGCCGGTCGTCACGTTGACCTTTTCCGGCGGAAAGCCCGCCTGCGCGACGCTCTGGCGCATGCCGCCGAGCGCATCGAGCCACGGACGCGCGAGCGGATCGCCCGGCGACGTCATGCCGGCCCACAGATAGACGCGGATCGCGTCGTAGCTGCCGACATCGCCGTTCTTCGGATCGACGACGAACCGGCCGTTCTGATACGCGGCCCAGTCCGGCGCGTAGCCGCGCGGCGACGTCACCTTGATCGTCTTCGCGGCGCTCTGCGCGAGCTTCGTCCACGGGCCGTCGGGCATGTCGTGCGCGAGCCCGCGCAAAACCGGCAGCGGCAGATAGCTCGGATTCAGCCGCGTCACGTCGCCGATGCGAAAGCCTTGCGGACCGGGCAGAAGCATCGGTCCGAGGCCGGGCAGGTCGACGGTTTCCTGCTTCACGATCTGCGTCGCGAGCGCGTAGGCGAGCTTCGTGTACGCCGGTTCCTTCCACAGGCGACCGGCCTGGAAGAGGTCGTACGCGATCCACACATCCGAGTCCGACGCCGAATTCGGGTCCATCACGCCGAACGAGCCGTCCGGTTTCTTGCCCCATTGCCATGCGGGCAGACGCACGTTATTCGAATCGAACTGATTGGCCGACAAGTTCGTGCGCGTCCAGCCGAGCACCCGGTCGAAGGTCGCGCGGTCGTTGGCGACGAGCGCGAAGAACAGCGCGTAGGACTGGCCTTCGGAGGTCGTCTGCTGCGCTTCGGTCGAGCGGTCGATCACGCGGCCATCGGCCTGAACGACGCGCTCCACGAACAGCCGATACGCGGACCAGTCGCATTGCTGCGCCGCGTTTGCGCCCGTCACGGACGCGGCAATCGTTGCACCAGCGAAAATCTTGGCGGTCGATACCCGCATATCAGTCCCTCAGGCGCCGCGCGGCGATCGAGCGCAGCGTACGGTAGAACAGGGCCGCGATGATGAGCGCGGCGAGCACGCCGGCGAGCACCAGCAGAATCGGATGCGACGACAGCGCCCAGCGCATGTAGTGCATCGGCGAAAGGTGGCCGACGTAGTACGCCTCGCCGTTCGACGTGACCGTCACCGTGCGGCCGTGGATCACGGCCATCGCGCCTTGAATCGACGGCAGCAGGTCGTTGTCGAGCAGGGCGGCGGAAAGATCGGCGTCGGACTGGCCCGCCGCGCTGATGAGCGCCACCGCGCTGCGCCCGTTCTTGAGCGGCGATTCGAAGCCGGTCAGAAGCGCATCGCCGTTCGAGCTGACGAGCGACAAATCCGCGCGCGCGGGCGAGCGTTCCGGGCCTTGCTCGCCATGCCACCAGTCGACGAGCTTGAACGCGACATCGGAAAGCTGGAACGTGCGCGCGTCGCCGTCGCCGGAAAAGGGCATCTGCTTCGCCCAGCGTTGCAGCAGCGGCTGGCGTCCGGGCGAACCAAGGATCAGCAGATCCTTGTCGGCGAAGCGGTCGACGTCGTTCGCGCTCGTGACCGTCACGCCCGTCACCGGATAACCCGTCGATGCGCCCATGCGGCCCATTTCGAGCAGATACAGGCTGTAGTCGGCCGAGTTCGGCTCGTTCGGCAGCACGACCGCCGTCTGCGAAAGATCGGCCATGCGCGTGAACGGGAAGCCGCCGTTGGCGAACGCGGCCAGATCGGGCAGCGCCATGTAGTGCGGGAAACCGGAGAGATCGATGGTCGAATTCGGATCGACCGCGCCGACGACGTTATCGAGCACGCGGCCCTGGCATTCGCCCGTCTTGGGGATGTCGTAATAGAAATGCAGACGCAGTTGCGCGCGCGGCGTGATGAGCAGCGGCGGCAGATAAATCTCGCGGCGCGCGGCGACCGTCTTGTCCGGCATCACGCGGCTGAAGTAGTGACCGAGATCGAACGTCGATGTGGATACGGCCGGAATGCGCAGCGACTGCACGAAGCCATTGTTGACGCTGATATTGAGCGACGAGCGATCCGGCGCGGGCCGCACCGTGTAGCGATAGCCGAGATCGACGGGCACGCCCTTCGTCTGCCACATGAAGAGATCGGGAGGCACGCGCAGATTCACGCGCACGGCATCGGCGTCGTAGCCGTAGGCGGTCAGGTCGCGCGCTTCCGCGAGCTCGCCGAAGCGCACCGGGCGGTCGGTCGGCAGCCAGTTGGGGGCATCGTACGGGCGGCGCGGCTGAAGGTCGTTGAACTGCGTGATCGTCGCGCTCGTGCCGGACAGCGTGTTCTGTCCGACGCCCAGCGCCTTCGCGGCGGTCTTCAGCTCGTTGTCGTCGCGGCCGAGCACGAGCAAGAGACGCCCGCGCGCGTTCGCATCGCGTTCGACGAGCGCGATCGTCGGACCGGAGACAGGCGGAATGTCGACGCCCGCGATCTTCGCATCGCCGATGGCGAACACCACGGCATTGCCCGACAGCGGCACGTTGTCCGTCTGCGCCGGAAAGATCGCGCCGCGATAGCCCGCGAGCGAGCCGAAGTACGACGCGACCATGCCGGCGGCTTCGAGCGTCGGCAGGCTCGGCTTGCCCGCGAACACGAAAGGCAGTTCGAGGCGGCGCACGTCGCGCCGGTCGAAGAACGGAGTCGGCAGCGCGGCGAGATCGGGCTTGTTCGCGATCGACGCATACGTGAGATCGAGCGAACTCGCGTTGCTGACGGTCGCCCAGAGCGTCGAGTTCGACGGATCCTCGCACTGCTGCGTGTAGTGGCCGATCAACTGCACGTTGAGGTGATTGAACTCGGTGATGAAGCGCGGATCGATCGCCACGTCGCGCGCGACCAGCGTGCCGGCCTGTTCTTTCGGCACCGGCAGCGTCGCGGCCACTTCGCCGTTGATGAGCACCTTCAACTGCGAAATCGACGGCAACAGCGACGGCGAATAGCTATAGATCAGATGCAGGATCGCGCCGGTCACGACTTCGTCGCCGCGCACCGAAAACGCGATGCCGTTCTGGCCATCGGTGCCGCGCAGTTGCAGCGGATCGAGCGCGCCGTAATCGGCGAAGGTCAGCGTCTGACGGCGGCCGCCCGGAACCAGCGTGCCGGGATCGGCGGTCGTCGGAATGCGCGACGTGAGCGGCTTCTCGGGCTTGCCGGAAAACGCGGGCACGGGCATCGCGAGCGGCGCTTGCTGAATCGACGCCGGGTTGTAGACGACGGCGGGACTCGGCGCGGGCACGGCGCCGACGCCGGTCGCCTGCTGCGCGCCGCCGGTTGCCGCAGCGCTTTCGGCCGCCGCCGCGATGGACGCGAAGGGCGCGGCGAACGCCGTCTGCAAGGCCACGAAGACGGCCAGCGCGCGTGCAAAGGGTCGTTCGCAAAAACGCGGCGCGCGCTCGCCCGTTTCTTTTTCAACGCGCAACTTCGACATACCGATGCCCATTTTTATTGGTCTTTGGTTTTCAGCTTCTTCACATCGACCGGGCGCTTGTTCATCCAGGTTCGAAGGTCGCTGTACAAGTGCTCGAACAGTCCCGCGATGCCGCGCGTGCCGACGAGCAGCACATGCGACAGGCCGCGCAACGGCGTGTCCGGACGGCGTCCCTCCGACCATCCGGTCCAGGCGTCCGCGCGCGCGAAAGTGGTCTTCACGAAGTCGTATTCCTGCTCGCGCGTGAGTTGCGAGAAGCGCAGGCCGACGCGTCCGGGTTCCGTATAGCCGACCGTCGCCGGAAACGCGTATTCCTCGTCGCCGCGAAAGAGCGAGACGGTGACGCGCTCGTGCATCGGCACTTCGATCTTGCTCGGCAACGCGACGCCGACGCCGCCTTCCGAATAATCGATGGTCTCGCAGGCGAGCGTGCGGCCGGTCGAGAACTTGAGCATGACGGGCATTTTCATCGTGACGCGATGCGTCGCGCGGACCTGCTTGCGCTCGCTCGCCGCCGCCACCGATGCGCCGAGAATCAGCATGTTGTAGACCGTCCAGCAGAGGTTGAGGATGGTCGTGTTCACTTCGCTGCGCACATGCCAGTTGATGGCGATATGCACGATGCCCGCGACGAAGCCGAGCAGATTGAGGAGCAGCAGGAACAGATACGGCCGCGAGATGGACCAGTCGAAGTAATCCTTCGCGATCTGCCCGCCCTTGGCCGTCACGTTGAACTTGCCGAGCTTCGGGTTGATGACGGCGAGCAGCGTCGGCGCGGTGATGTACGACGCGAGCACCGATTCGTACACTTCGGCCCAGAACGAATGGCGGAAGCTGCGCTGCATGCGCGAATTGGTGATGCTCGCGTGCATCATGTGCGGCAGCGCGAAGATCGCGATGGTGCTCGCCGCCGCTTCGATCACATGCGCGCCGAAGAACAGATACGACAGCGGCGCGGTAAGAAACACGAGACGCGGCACGCCGTAGAAGAAGTGCAGCATGCCGTTGAGATAACACAGCCGCTGGCCGATCTTGAGGCCCTTGCCGGTAAGCGGATTGTCGATGCGGAAGATCTGCGTCATGCCGCGCGCCCAGCGGATGCGCTGCCCGATATGCCCTGAAAGACTTTCCGTGGCAAGACCCGCGGCCTGCGGAATCGCGAGGTACGCGGTCGTATAGCCGAGCCGATGCAGCTTGAGCGCCGTATGCGCGTCTTCGGTCACGGTCTCGACCGCGATGCCGCCGATTTCCTCGACCATCGAACGGCGCAGCACGGCGCAGGAGCCGCAAAAGAAGGTCGCGTTCCAGAGATCGTTGCCGTCCTGCACGAGACCGTAGAACAGTTCGCCTTCGTTCGGCACCTTGCGGAACGTGCCGAGATTGCGTTCGAACGGATCGGGCGAGAAGAAATGGTGCGGCGTCTGCAGCATCGACAGCAGCTTGTCGCGCAGGAACCAGCCGAGGCAGATTTGCAGGAAGGAGCGCGTCGGGATGTGATCGCAATCGAAGATCGCGAGGAATTCGCCCTTCGTGATCTTGAGCGCCTCGTTGATGTTGCCCGCCTTCGCGTGACGGTTATGCGTGCGGATCGTCCAGTTGACGCCCACTTCCTCGCAGAATGTCTTGAATTCGGGGCGACGGCCGTCGTCGAGTACGTGGATCGCGAGCTTGTCCGACGGATAGTCGAGCGCGAGCGCCGCGTAGATCGTCGGCTTCACGACGGAAAGCGGCTCGTTGTACGTCGGGATGAATACGTCGACGGTCGGCCACTGGCTGCGGTCGGCCGGCAGCGGCAAGGGCTTTCTCTTCAGCGGCCACGCGGTCTGGAAGTAGCCGAGCATGAGCACGAGGGTCGCGTAGACTTCGGCGGCGACGAGCAACATGCCCCACGCGGCGTCGAGCGGACGTTCCCAGTAAGTCGTTTCCGTGAGCCGCCAGAACATGTAGCGGCCCGACGCGACGATCGACAGCATGATCATCACGAGCGTCGCGTACTGGCCTTGCAGGCGGCGAAAGCCGAGCGCGCAGACGAAGCAGATCGTCGCGAACGCGAGTTGCTGGCCGAACGCGAGCGGCACCGTGACGACGAAGTAAAGCGCGAACGCGGCGAAGAGCGTGAGCAGGATCACGACGATCCGGCTGCTCCAGATGCCTGCATCGACGAAACGTTCGAGGCGCGAGGTCGCGACGCTCACTTCGGTCTCGGGCGACGGGATCTTGGCGGAACTCATGCGAGCTTCCTCGGCGAAGCGGCCATCGCATCGACGGCCGAGAGGAGCCACTCGCCGCACGCGCGCAAATCGGCGGCGGCTTGCGACAGCGGATCGTAGTGGATGAGCGTCGTGTCGCACGCGAGCGATTCGGAGACGCCTTCGTCCTGATGGATGACGCCCGGAAACAGCTTCGTGCCGAGCATGTTGCGCAGCACCTTCAGCACGTCCTTGCTCAATTGACGCGACTGATCGACCTGATTCACGACGTAGCCCTGACCCGCGAAATCGGCGCGCGGCGCGGCGTAGGCGTCGATCATGCGCTCCATGCCGGGGATCGCGGCGTAGGACGCGGCATCGGCCAGCACGACGTTCAGCGCGAAGTTCGCCGCCGTCAGCGCGGTGCGCGTGTAGACGGACGAGCCCGGCGGCGTATCGACGATCACGATGTCGTTGGCGTCGAGCGCGAGCGAACCGAGCGCATGCGCGAGCCACGCCGGATCGCTATCGACGAGCGCCTCGAAGCGGCGGCGGTCGTCTTCGGTCACCGCGCCGTAAGGCAGCACGGTCACGCCGTCGACGCCATCGAACATCACCGTCTGCCAGGGATCGCGGCTGAGCGTCGCGCGCGAGATGCCGTCGATGCTGTCGAGCGGAATGCCGAAGTGCAGGCGCAGCGCGTTCTGCGGATCGAGATCGAGCACGATCACGCGACGATTGCGCGCGGCGAGCACCGACGCCAGATTGGCGGCGAGCGTCGTCTTCCCGACACCGCCTTTCGCGGAAACTACCGTGATGACTTTCATGAGCGTGAGAGGCGGCTCGCGCGAGCGTGCGTGTTCGTGGATTCGTCGCCCTGCGGACGGGCGTGGCGCAGGCGCTCGAACATGGCGTCGAGCGAGTTCGCGGACGCGCTCGGCGCGCTCTGCGTTTGCGGCTTGAAGAGCTTGCCGAGGATCGATTGCGGCGCGGCGGGCGCAGCGGCTGTCACCGGCGCAACTTGCGCAGGCGTGCGGCGCGCCGCGAAGTCCGTTCCGAACGAGGCGGCGGGGCGCGCGAGTTCAGTAGCGTTCGATTCGACCGGCGGGACCATTGTATGAACCGGCGCTGCGTTCGTCTTGGACACGGTCGCCGAATCTGGAATCGTTTCCGTTTGCGCCGGCGCCGATTCGCCGAGCACCGAAAAGCGCAGCGCGCTCAACGACTCCGCCGCCGGCGGATTGACGGCCGGAATCGTGCGGCGATGCGGCCGCGTGAAGAGAGGCTGCCTGCCGCGATGGATCGGCGTCGGCTTGTCGGCATGGTGAGCGGCGGGCGGGGCGGCGGCTTCGTCCGGGCGCGCCCGCGCGGCGTTCGGCTGCACGTCGTGGCGCGGCGCGATCTCCGGAATCGCCGGCTGCGCGAAGTCGAGCGTGGCAAGCAGCGGCCAGCGGGTGCGGGCCGTCGTGGCCTCCTTCTCCCGGCCGATTTCCTGATAGTCGCCTGCATTGCCGCCGAAATGATCGAAGAGCTTCTCGATATCGCGCGAAGTATTCATGATGCCGCTTCCTCGTCGTGCCTGTTCTTGATGCCTGGCCGGTGCTGCCTGTTTTTAGCTGCCCGTTCGGGGCGGTCGATGCCGCCGCGTCGAGGCGGCGGTCGCAATGTGCTGAAGATGCTTCAGGCCGCGACGCGCGCGAGCCTGAATTCGATGGCCGCGTCGTCGCCGAAGTCGCTCGCCTGACGGATCGCGAGTCCTTGTGCGCCGAGCCCGGCGAGCCATCGCTGATACGCGCCTTCGAGGAACGCGGGCGTCCATGCGAGCGCGCTTTCGCCGAAGGCGGGCAGCGGCGCGCAGAAATGCACGATGCTCAGATAGTCGCGCTCGTCGGAGAGCTCGACGAAGCCCCAGTCGGTGTCATGCCACAGCGCGTTGAGCGCGTCGGCGAGCGCCGACGTGGAATCGCAGGGCGGCAGCGGCCGGGCTTCGGCGAAGCGGCTGCCGACGTTGTGCATCAGTTGACGCAGTTCGTTGCGCCCGATCTGCGCTTCGAACTCCTCCGCGAGCGCTGCCAAAAGGCCGCGCCATTGTCTGGAAATCTGACTGTCCAACAGATAATCGAAAATAGCGGCCATGTTTTGTTCGGCAGGGCGTGAGCCGCCGCGCGTGGTTGATCGGTCCTGCAGACTTGTTTGCGTTCTCGCGGGGGACTGCCGAGCCGCGACGATGGATCCGGACGTTTGTCCAGGCGCTATGACACGTCTGAACTTACTTCAATGCAGTTGTTTTCGCCAGTAGAAACACTAGCAGAGGATTTTTTGTCGGATCGGGCGATCAGGACGCAGCAGACGACCCAATTCGGGCGTTCGGCCCTCGCGGGGATGGACGAAATATCGACAGACGCGCGCTATTCCGAAGTCGGATTCGGGCTCGCCCGCAACGGCGGCGGAAGTGTACCATCTCGTTAATGAGCAAAATCAGAGCGTTGGCTCTGAATCACACCGATTGACTTTTCGCGAAACGGCGCAGCCACGGCGTGAACTAAGCCATTGTTTTGTCTGATTAAACGGCCTAAACGCAATCGGACGCGTTGCGGGGCATTTATCTCCCGCAGGCAACGGCCGACAGGCAATCGAAACGCCGCTTCAAAGGGTTTCGCAAGGCCAAAAAAAACGCCCCGAATGGGGCGTTTCGTATGACGTTTAGAACGTTCAGGGATTCGCGCGTACGGCGTCCCTGACTGCGTCCATCACAATGCCGTAATTGAGCGGGATGTCCAGCGAATCGGAGTAGCCGGGTTCGTCGGCGGACTCCTTGGGGACAGCGTGAACCGGAATCGGTTCGTAGGCGGTTTCGCCTGCCGGATTGTCGCGTCCTTCGATGGCACCCTGCAATTGCGGATTCTTCACGGTTAACTCCTTCCGGTAATGGAGCGGCGAGGAACTGCAATATAAACCAATGTCATGACATTTTGGCGACTTCGATTTGGAAACTCGCTCCGAAACTGCTGCGGGCGGCGCGCCGGTAATCGCCGCTGTCGCGCATCTCGAAAGAGTGCGGGGCCTCTAGTTTAATGGTGCGGCGCGCCTCCGAAAGCGCCGTTTCATTATGACGATCGCATGCCGATATTGCGCCCGCCTCGCGAATTCGGCCCGGAAATTGCATGAGTCCATGTTTATCAGGTAAGTTTTTAATCATCGCCGCACGCTATTCGATTCTACGAATCGGTATTCTCCGGAAACAAACTCCATCGAAAGCGTCGGCTGTGGCGCCGGTTATTTCGCTCTATCATCAACCGCGCGGTCGGATCACGCCGGCGCGCCTGCCGCACATGCAAAGGAGAAAGTGGCAATGAGCAGAATCGCGATCATCGGGGCGACGGGCAATGTCGGCAGCCGTCTGGTACAAGAATCGTTGCGCCGCGGACACACGGTCACGGCGATCGCTCGCGATACGTCCGGGCTCGCGCAGCGCGATGGCCTCACTCCGCTGAACGTCGACGCGCTCGATGCCGCCGCGCTCGCCGCCGCGCTCGCCGGACACGACGCCGCGTTCAGCGCGACGCGCTTCGCCACGGTCTCCGAGCCGGCCATCGTGGAGCCGGTGAAGCGGGCGGGGGTGCGGCGCCTGCTGGTCGTGGGCGGCGCGGGCAGCCTGTACGCGGCGCCCGGCCAGCGCGTGCTCGATTTGCCCGATTTCCCCCCGGCGTACAAACCGGAAGCTACGGCGGGCGCGGCATTTCTCGACGCGTTGCGGCGCGAACGCGACGTCGACTGGACGTTCATCTCGCCGTCGGCGGAATTCGTACCGGGTCCGCGGACGCAGAAATTCCGGCTCGGCGTCGACGAATTGCTCGTCGACGGCAGCGGCCGTAGCTGGATTTCGTTCGATGATTACGCGATCGCGTTTCTGAACGAGTTCGAACGCGAATCGCACATCAAACAGCGCATCACCATCGGATATTGAACGCTGTCAGCCGTGCAAATCGACTTCCATTTGCTCGGCGTCTTTGGGCATCGCGGCGGCCAGAATCATCGCGGATGCGTTTTGCGGCTTCGGATCGCGCTGCGACGGCCGATAAACCTGATCCCCGCGATGAATCGGCATTCCCGATAGCGAGCACACGCCTTCGGCCGTCGCCGTGGTTGCGCGCCAGCCCTGATAGCCGTAGTGGCACGTACCGGGATCGGACCAGTACACGAGCGCCGTCGCGCTGCTCGGGCGCTCGATCACGCGCACGATGGCTTGCGGAAACGGCAGCCGATCATCCGAATGATGCGGATGCGTGCGATTCCAGTCGCGCGTCAGGCGTTCGAGAAACGCGCTCTCCGCGCGGGCGGATTTCTGGGAAGGCGCGGTGCGGGCGATATCCGTGGGCATCGCCTCGAGCAGGTGAACCGTCTGTGACCACGGGTCCGCTCTTTTCGTAAAAGCTGTCATGGCATTGTTCCAGGCTTTGACTCGACCTAGAACGTACGTCATTAAGCATATTCCGATAAATACCGCATCAGTGAATACACTATCCCGTTGCTGCGAATAATCGGGCGGCAACACAAGCGACCCTTCGTCGCGCCTTGGTGGGCGGGCGTTTAAGCGATTCGTAAGCTCGCTCGCGGGCCGGTGCAGACCGAAAAATCGATCGGAATCTCCCTCGTTCGCGAGGGTTTTGCGCGATTTGTACGGCAAGCGCACCTGGCGCGGATGCGAGAGCGACAGCGAGGCCCCGATCGGAGCCTCGCGGGATGGGCCCTTCGCATAGTCCGCGATGCGCGTCGCGGACCGGCCAATTTACGCGACGGCGCGCGCCGCCGCGCGGCCTCGCAGCCACTCCAACGCGAGCAGCAGGCTCGTCGAGAACACGATGAGAATCGTTGCGAGCGCCGCTATCGTCGGGCTGATATTTTCGCGGATGCCGGTGAACATCTGGCGTGGCAGCGTCGTCTGGTCGGCGCCGGCGAGAAAGAGCGTGACCACGACTTCGTCGAACGAAGTGGCGAACGCGAACAGCGCGCCCGAAATCACGCCCGGCGCGATGACCGGCAGCGTCACGCGGAAGAACGTCTTGAGCGGGCTCGCGCCGAGCGACTGACTCGCGCGCACGAGATTGTGGTTGAAGTTCTGCAACGTCGCGCCGACGGTCGTCACGACGAAGGGCACGCCGAGCGCCGCGTGCGCCAGAATCAGCCCGAAATACGTGTTCGCGATGCCGAGCGGTGCAAAAAACAGATACATGCCGACGCCGACGACGATCACCGGCACGATCATCGGCGAGATGAGCACGGCCATCAGCACGCTCTTGCCGATGAAATTCGCCTTCGTCAGTCCGACCGCGGCGAGCGTGCCGAGGATCGTCGCGACGAGCGTTGCCGAAGGTGCAACGATGAAGCTGTTCTTCGCCGCCATGCGCCATTCCTGCGACATGACGAGATTGTGATACCAGCGCATCGACCAGCCCGGAATCGGATAGACGAGGAACGTGCTCGACGAGAACGACAGCGGCACGATTGCGAGCACAGGCAGGATCAGATACAGGAGCGTCAGCACGCACAGGATGCGCAGCGCGAAATACCAGATGCGCTCTATCGCGGACGTGTGGGGCGCGAACATCGGTTTGGCGAGTTTCATCTTCTTTACCCCAGGCTCACGTTCGCGCGCGTGAAGCGGCCGTAGACCACGTAGAGCAGCAGCGTCGCGGCGAGCAGTAGCGCGCCGAGCGCGCACGCCATGCCCCAGTTGATCGTTACGTTGGTGAAGTAGGCGATGTAATAGCTGACCATCTGATCGTTCGGCCCGCCGAGGAGCGCCGGCGTGATGTAATACCCGATGGCGAGAATGAACACGAGCAGCACGCCCGCGCCGATGCCCGGATACGTCTGCGGCACGTACACGCGCCAGAACGCGGCGAACGGATGACTGCCGAGCGACACGGCCGCGCGCTGATACGTCGGCGGCACGGATTTCATGACGCTGTAGAGCGGCAGGATCATGAACGGCAGCAGGATATGCGTCATCGAGATATACACGCCGACACGATTGAACAGCAGCGCGAGCGGCGAGCCGATCAGTCCCGCGCCGATCAGCG
Source organism: Caballeronia sp. LZ008 (assembly GCF_031451435.1). Classification (NCBI taxonomy): domain Bacteria; kingdom Pseudomonadati; phylum Pseudomonadota; class Betaproteobacteria; order Burkholderiales; family Burkholderiaceae; genus Caballeronia; species Caballeronia sp. LZ008. The sequence continues at coordinate 600,549 of NZ_JARUXK010000004.1, forward strand.
CCGTGTTCACGAGGCCCTCGCTTTGCAGCAGCACGATCCACGCGGCGACGCGCACCAGTACCGACGTCCAGAACGGGATCAGCACGAGCACCATCACGAGGTTGGCGCGGCGTTCGGGCAGCGTCGAAATCCAGTACGCGAGCGGATAGCCGAGCAGCAAGGCAAACAGCGTCACGCCGACGCCGATCACGAACGTGCGGCCGAATACGTTCAGATAGATCGATTGATCCGGGTCCGCATGGACGATATTGCCGAAGCCGTCCTGCTTGTGATCCAGCGACGCGAGGACATAGAACGGCGAATAGCGGCCGGCGTTTTTCGCGATCGCCTGCCAATAGGCGGGATCGTTCCAGCGCTCGTCGAGTTCGACGATCTTCGACTTGATCTGCGCGGCGGGCAGTGGCTTGCCGTCGTCGCCGGTGAGCGGCATCGCGCGCGCGGTCTTCGCGACGAGCGAGCGGTAGCCCGGAATCTCGGTGTTCAGCCGGCGGGCGAGGGCGCCCATCGATTCGCCTTCGGAAATCGCGGTCAAATCCTGCGCGAGCGCGGCATACGCTTCATCGGATGGCGGCGTCTTGCGGTCCCATTTCGCGAGCGCGGCGCCGGTGTGCGGCAGCGCATTGGCCACTTCGGGATTTTCGATGGCGCGTGTGAGCAGCGCGCCGATCGGCACGACGAAAATCAGAAACAGGAAGATGGCGAGCGGCGCGATCAGCGCGAGCGCCATCGCGCGCTTTTTCGCATCGGCGATCTTCAGTTCGCGCTTCAGACGCGCGCTCGATTCGCGCGATTCTTCCGCGGGGATCGTCATGGTGTTCACGCTTGTGTCTCCTTCTTGACGGTCGCGCCTCCTGGCGACGCGCGACCGTCGCGCCAGCCAGTGCTTACTTCGACGCCCACGCGGTAAAGCGCTGCTCGAGCTCGTCCCCGTGATCGGTCCAGAACGCCATGTCCTGCAGCACGGCGTTCTTCGCGTTCTCAGGCGAGTTCGGCATGTCGGCCTTGGTCTTCGCGTCGAGCGCGGCGATCGCGGCCTTGTTCACCGGGCCGTACGCGATGTTCTTCGCATAGGTTTCCTGCGGCTTCTGCGACACCGAATACGCGATGAACTGCTGCGCCACGTCCTTGTTCGGCGAGCCCTTCGGAATCGCCCAGTAGTCGAGGTCGTAGATGCTGCCGTTCCAGACGACCTTCAGGTTCTTGCCTTCCTTGCGCGCCGCGTCGATACGGCCGTTGTACGCGGTGGACATCACGACATCGCCCGCGACGAGGAATTGCGGCGGCTGCGCGCCCGCTTCCCACCACTGAATCGACGGCTTGAGTTCGTCGAGCTTCTTGAATGCGCGATCCGCGCCCGCCTTGGTGCCGAGCACCTTGTAGACGTCCTTCGGCGCGACGCCGTCGGCCATCAGCGCGAATTCGAGGTTGTAGCGCGCGCCCTTGCGCATGCCACGCTTGCCGGGGAATTTCTTCGTGTCCCAGAAGTCCGCCCAGCCGGCCGGAGCGGTCTTCAGCTTGTCGCCGTTGTAGGCGAGCGCGGTGGACCACACGAAGAAGCCGACGCCGCAGGTTTGCGGCGATTCGGGCACGAGATCGGATTTCTTCGCGATCTTCGACCAGTCGAGCTTTTCATAGAGACCTTCGTCGCAGCCGCGGCCGAGATCGCCGGATTCCACTTCGACGACGTCCCAGTTGACGTGCTTCGCTTCGACCATCGCCTTGACCTTGGCCTGCTCGCCGTTGTATTCGACGGCCGTGACCTTGTTCTTCGACGACTGCTCGAAGGGCTGGTTGAACGCGACTTTCTGCGCGTCGCCGTTCGCGCCGCCGAAGTTGACGACGGTGATTTCCGCCGCGCCCGACACTGCCGACGCGCATGCGAGCGCCGCCGCCATGGAACACAAAGCGAACTTCTTCATGATGGTTTCCTCTCTTCTTCGACTTGGTTTTGTCAGTGGACCTACGGTTGGGAAGTTCAGGCGAACACGCGCAGATGCTCGGGCGCGAATTCGAGCGCGACGGGCGCGCCGGGCGTGAAGCCGTCGAGCGCGGGCGTGCCGAGCGGCACCTTGACGAAGCATTCGTCCTGTTCGCGCACGCCGCAGCGCATGCGAACGTGGTCGCCGAAATAGATGAGGCTTTTCGCTTCGCCGGACAGCGCGTTGATGTTGCCGTTCGCATGGCCGTTGCCTTGCGTGAGATCCGTGAGCTTCATGCGTTCGGGCCGGATGCACGCAATCGCTTCCGCGCCGGGCTTCGCGTTCGCGACATTGAGCCCGGACACGCGCGTGCCGTCGGCTAAACGGATCTCGCAGAACTCGCCCTGAATCTGTTCGATGGTCCCGCGCAGCCGGTTACTGTCGCCGATGAAGTTCGCGACGAACTCGTTGCACGGCGCTTCATACAGATGATCGACGGTGTCGAGCTGCTGCACGATGCCCTTGTCGAATACGGCGACGCGGTCGGACATGGTGAGCGCTTCGCCCTGATCGTGCGTGACGTAGACGAACGTGACGCCGAGCTTCTCGTGCAGCGCCTTGAGTTCGATCTGCATGTGCTCGCGCAACTGCTTGTCGAGCGCGCCGAGGGGTTCGTCCATCAGCACGAGCTTGGGTTCGAACACGAGCGCGCGGGCGAGCGCGATACGCTGCTGCTGCCCGCCGGAAAGCTGCGCCGGATAACGCTTCGCGAAGCTCTCCATGCGAACCATCTTGAGCGCGTTGTTCACGCGATGCGCGCGCTCTTCGGCGGACATCTTCCGAACGGTCAGCGGATATTCGACGTTCTGCTGCACCGAAAGATGCGGAAAGAGCGCGTAGTTCTGAAACACCATGCCGATGTCGCGCTTGTGCGGCGGCACTTTGTTGAGCAACTTGCCGTCGAGCCAGATCTCGCCGCCGGTCGGGAACTCGAAGCCGGCGAGCATCATGAGACAGGTCGTCTTGCCCGAGCCGGATGGCCCGAGCAGCGTGAGAAATTCGCCCTGATAGATGTCGAGATCGAGCGATTTGACGACGAGCGTTTCGCCGTCGTACGTCTTTCGAACGCCGCGAAAACTGACGATCACCTGATCGGATTTCATCTGTCCGTGTCTCCTTCGGAAAAACCCTGTTGCCTACTGCCGGACGGCTGCCGACGCGCGGAAATTATTTCCACTACCTGCGCTAACTATAGCCCGCCACGGTTCTACAATGTGGAGCCATTTCAATATTCAAAATAGAACCACTTGAGGGTGACCGGAATAGTGGTTTTCATGCGATGGGAGATACCGTGGATACGATCATCCTGGCCGACTGGCTGAGCGCGCGGCTCGATCGCACGGCCGCCGAGCCGATGTACCGGCAAGTGCTCGAACTGATGCAGCAGGCCATTCTCACGAGCCAGCTCGCGCCGGGCACGAAGTTGCCGAGTTCGCGCACGCTCGCGATCGATCTCGGCATCGCGCGCAATACCGTCCTGCATGTCTACGATCAGCTCACGGCCGAAGGCTATGTGAATTCGACGACCGGCAGCGGCACGTATGTCGCCGACACCGCGCCGCGCGATGGCGTCGCGAAGAAAGCGAAAGCCGAGGAAACGAGGGCGTCGTGCACGATCTCGCGGCGCGGCGAGCGCCTGATCGCGCAGGCGGGCGTGTCGCCGAAACAGTGGGGCGCGTTCATGCCCGGCGTGCCGGACGTCGCCGAGTTTCCGGCACGCACATGGAGCCGCTTGCAGGCGCGTCTATGGAAGCGCGCGAACCCCGATCTGCTGACGTATGCGCCGGGCGGCGGCTATCGTCCGCTGCGGCGTGCGTTGTCGGATTATTTGCGCGTCGCGCGCTCCGTGAAGTGTCAGCCGGACCAGATCATCATCACGACCGGCATTCATCAGTCGATCGATCTCGCCGTGCGCCTGCTCACCGATTTCGGCGATCGCGCGTGGGTCGAGGAGCCGTGCTACTGGGGCGCGCGCAGCGTGCTGCAATCGTCGGGGCTGACGCTCGTGCCGATTCCCGTCGACGAGGAAGGGCTCAATCCGGCCGCGCGCGACATGACCGAGCCGCCGCGCATCGCGCTCGTGACGCCGTCGCATCAATATCCGCTCGGCATGGTGATGAGTCTCGCGCGGCGTCGCGCGCTGCTCGAGTTCGCGCGCCAGCACAAGGTGTGGATCATCGAGGACGATTACGACAGCGAGTTCCGCTACGGCAGCCGGCCGCTTTCGTCGTTGCAGGGACTCGACGACGCGGGGCAGGTGATCTATGTCGGCAGTCTCGGCAAGATGCTTTATCCCGGCTTGCGCATGGGTTACATGGTCGTGCCGGAGGAGCTTGTCGAAACGTTTCGCATCGGCGTGGCGGAACTGTATCGCGAAGGGCAACTGATGCAGCAGGCGGTGCTGACCGAGTTCATTCTCGACGGGCATCTGACGTCGCATGTGCGGCGCATGCGCGGACTGTACGGCGAGCGTCGCGAATTGCTGATCAACGCGATCCGCGCGCGTTTCGGCGATACGCTCGCCGTGCGCGGCGACGAAGCCGGACTGCATTTCGTGCTCGAACTGCCGCAGTTCGTCGACGATCGCGCGGTCGCCGCCGATGCGCTGGCGGCCGGCGTCGTCACGCGCCCACTGGTCAATTACTTCATGAACCGCGACGAGGCGTTGCGCGGTTTGATGCTTGGCTACGCGTGCGTGCCGAATCATGACATCGCGCCGAATTTCGCGAAGCTCGCCGATGTGATCGAGCACGCAATGGCGCCCATGCAGGTCGCGCAGGCATGAAGCCGTTCATCGCGCTACTCGGCTGCGCCGCGCCGGACCGCGCGAACGACGCGTGCGAGCGCCTTCAATGCATCGGCGGGCGAATCGCTGAATTGCGCGGCGACGATCGCGCCGTCCACGGCGAGCGCGAGGGCTTGTGCATCGGCTTTGGCGGTGCGCGAAGCCGGCATCAGCGCGCGGATCGCCGCGGTCATGTCACGCTTGTGGCGACGTGAAATATCGATGGCCTGCGGCAGCGTCGCGCCGACTTCGACGACCGAATTGATGAACGCGCAGCCACGATAATTCTCGCTGCCGAACCATTCGGCGAGCGCGGGCACGAGCGCGTTGAGCGTTCCGCCGTGGCGCGCGAGCGCGTCGCGGAACCATGCCATCCAGTTATCGTGACGAAACGTGAGGAACGCGACGATCAGATCGTCCTTGCTCGGGAAATAGCGATAGAACGTCTTTTTCGCGACGCCCGATTCGGCGATCACGCGATCGATGCCCGTTGCGCGAATGCCATCGCGATAGAACAGATCGTGCGCGGTGTACAGGATGCGCGCGTCCGGCGCGAGCTCGGAGAAATCGCTGGAGATTGCGGAAGTATTCATGCAATCGATTGTAGACAGGTTCGTCTACCTGCGCTAGAGTGCGTCGGGTAGACAGACCTGTCTACTCATCTCATCGCTTAGAGCAAAGAGGACTCGCCATGGAATCCAAGCCGCCGTTTCCGCCGTTCGATGAAACATCCGCCAAGCTGAAAGTCCGTCTCGCCGAAGACGGCTGGAACACGCGCGATCCGGAGCGCGTATCGCTCGCGTATAGCGTGGACACGCGCTGGCGCAATCGCGCCGAATTCGCGAACGGGCGTGAGGAAGTCGTCGCGTTTCTGCGTCGCAAATGGGCGCGCGAACTCGACTATCGGCTTATCAAGGAATTGTGGGCGTACACGGGCAATCGCATCGCGGTGCGTTTCGCGTACGAATGGCACGACGACGCGAACAACTGGTATCGCAGCTACGGCAATGAAAACTGGGAATTCAACGAAGCGGGATTGATGACGCACCGTCACGCCTCGATCAACGATCTGCCGATCAAGGAAGCGGACCGCAAATATCATTGGCCGCTCGGTCGCCGGCCCGACGATCATCCGGGCCTGAGCGACCTGGGCTTCTGACTTCGGGGCCGGCTACATATCGCGTCGTCGCCGGAACGCCCACCATCCGGCGAGCGCGGTGAAGGTCGCGACGATCGCCACGAGCAGCCAGAAGCCGTGGTGATTTTCCGCGAGCGGAATGCCGCCGACGTTCATGCCGAAGAAACCCGCGACGATATTGATCGGCAGCGCGAGCACGGTCACGAGCGTCAGCGTGAAGAGCGTGCGGTTGCTTTGTTCGTCCATGCGCGTCGCGACTTCTTCCTGCAGGAGCTTGATGCGCTCGACGAGCCCGGCGAGATCGTTGAGCACGAGCGAGAACTCTTCGGTCGCGTCGCGAAGGTCCTGAATGTCCTGCGAATGCAGCCAGCGCGGCGGCCGCGCGAGCAGCCGGAACACGGAGCCGGGTTCGGGCGCGAGCAGGCGCTGCAGCCGGACGAGCACGCGCCGCAGTCCGCCGAGATCGGTGCGGGTCGCGGCGCCGCGCATCGACAGGAAACGGTCTTCGATGCCGTCGACCTCGACGCTCGTGCGCCGCACGATATGCACGAGCAGATCCGCCTGATCGCGCAGCAGATGCGCGAGCAACTCGGCGGGCGAACGGAAGATTTCGCCGCGTCTAACCGACTCGCGCAGCGAATCGACCGATCGCAAGGGCTTGAGCCGCGCCGTCACGATCAGCTTCTGATGCGTGTAGACCCACAGCGTCGCGATCTCCGAGGGCGTCAGCTCGAAGTTGAACATCACATCGTTGATGACGGCGAGGAGCGCGCCTTCCTGATGCTCGATGCGCGTCGAATGCGAGCCTTCGTTGAGCGTGTCGAAGAACGCGTCGGGCAGGCCGAGGCGGCCGCGCATCCACCGTTCGCACGAACTGTTCGCGAGATCGAAGTGCAGCCAGACGAATTCCTTGGGCGTGTCGTCGCGGGCGAGCCATTCGCTTGCGGCTTCGGCATCGATCGGCACGCCGGGCAGATCGGCATGAAATCGGAAACCGCAGACGAGGCCGGAAAAGTCGGAGCCGTAAGGCGGTCTTTGCAGGGTAGCGGGATTCATGCGGGCGTTCGGTTACATTCTGAGTATGTCGGCGTGTCGGCGGATGACGCGGCCCCGACGCTTCTGGCATGCGCGTCGCCACGCGCTAGTGTGCCATCGGTCGCGCCCCGGATCGCGATCGTATCGCGTGAACGCGAGCGAAACGACGGCCACGAACGCGGTGCGCCGTGCAAATATGACTGTCATTTTGTCGGCGTATCATCGCGCCACGCAAGACGGGCGCACGCGAGGCGCCGCGCGCGAAACTGGGGAGAAGGCAGTGGAAGACCATGACGACATGGACGGGGCGACGCAAACCACCGCGAACGGGCTGGTTCGCCTGGCGTCGGTGATTGCGGGACTGGCGCGCGAAGGCGCGATCGATACGCGCTTCGGCGCGAAGCTTCTCAAGCGGCTCGACAAGGAAGCGCGGCGCGTATCCGAACCCGGCGGCGCGCCGCTCGACGAGACGGAGCAGTCCGCGCTGTTCGGGGCGCTCGGAGAACTGGATGTCGCGTTGCGCCAGCGCGACGCGGCATCGCTCGTCGAGGCGAATGCGCGGCTGCGCGAGAGCGAAAGCGCGTCGGGAAAGCGTCGCAAAAGCCGGAAGAGCGGCGACGCCTGAGCTTGGCGGCGGGCGGGCGCGAAACATGCTGTTGGGCAGTCGTATGTTTCCGTCGAACGCCCATGCCCCTGTACTTGCATTCTCCTCATTGCGCGCTTTGGACGAATCGCAGCGTCGATGTCGACCGCGATTCGTGGCGCATCCTTATCGTCGACGACAACGCCCATAGCGCCGAAGCGCTTTGCGCCGCGCTCGAAGCGGAGGGCTTCGACACGCGTTTTGCGTTGTCCGGCGTCGATGCGCTCCATACGATCGACAACTGGGTGCCGCACATCGTCATTCTCGATATCACGATGCCGGAACACGACGGTTTCGCAACCGCGCGCGTGCTTCGCCGTATCGCCCGCACGCGCGACGCGGTGATCATCGCGTTCACGGCGCTCGGTGAGGACATCGTGCGGGCAGAGGGCATGCATTCCGGATTCGACGGTTATTGCCAGAAGGGCAACCCGCCCACGGAACTGCTCCGCCTGATCGGACGGCTCGTTCACTGAGATAACGCGGGATGTCGTTCGCGCTAGCGGGAAATTCGCACGCCCGTGCGCTAAATAATTGTTCGTTCCCCGCTAAACGAAGCAGCCGAGCGCGCCGCTTGTCAACACGCGCAATCGCCCGCCAGGCGGACGTTTAGGACGATTTGAACGATCGTGCGGCCAACTATTGTTGGTCCATATCGAAAACTGAATTGAAATTTATGGAGATAAAAAAGCGATAGTAGGGGTATACACTGCATTCCATCGACGTAGCAGACAGTTTCTCGCAAGACCGCTGCGGCGCTTTCTGATTGAACGTCAACCGTCTTTGGAGCTCACACTATGAAACGCAATCTTCTCGCTACCCTTCTGATCGCCGCTACCGCCACGCTCGCCGCTCCCGCTTTTGCAAGCGGCTACGGTCCGGCTCCGTTCTACCGTCCGGCTGTCGGCGCGCCGACGTCGCAACAAGGTCCGAGCGCACAAGCGATCGCCGCCGAAGAAAACGCGAACGGCACGAGCACGACCGCTTTCGGCGGCTCGCGCGACGCGCTGGCTCAGTCGGGCACCCGCACGCAATCGGCCAACAAGGCTCAGTCCGTCTTCTTCGGTCAATAACCGGTTCGGCCAGCCCGGCTCATCCGCCGGGCCGACAGGCTGAAAGACTGATTCGGCGCGCGCCGCGCAGGCTCAAAAGGTCGGCGTTGCGCGCGCCGAACGCGTTTCAGGCCGCGAGCGCGCCGCGCATCACGTTCGCGAGCTCCGACGCCTCGAACTTCGACACATACGCGTTCGCACCGACCTTGCGTACGTGCTGCTCGTTCGCCGATCCCGACAGCGACGAGTGAATCACCACCGGAATGTGCATCAGCCCCGTCTCCGCCTTGATGCGGCGCGTGAGGGTGAAACCGTCCATTTCGGGCATTTCCAGATCGGTGAGCACGAGCGCGATGTGATCCGCGACCTCGGTGCCGTCCTTCTCCGCCTTTCTGAGCGCCGCTTCCAGTACGTCCCACGCTTCCTGGCCGGTTTTGGTCATCACGAAGGGCACGCCCATCGCCGTGAGACTTTGCTCGATGAGCGCCCGCGCGACGCCCGAATCGTCTGCCGCAAGCACGCGCGCGCCCGGCTTGAGCTGCAGCCGACCGGTGTTGGCCTCGGTGATATCCGTTTCCTGCGACGGCAGCACATCACGCACGATGCGCTCGACGTCGAGCACCTGCGCGAGCCGCGAGCCGTCGACGTTGCCATCGAGCCGCGCGAAACTCGTCACCGTCTTGCCGCCCGAGTGCGATTCCGCCGACAGCACCTGATTCCACTCGAGCCGCACGATATCGTCGACTTCCTCGACCGCGAAGCCTTGCGTCGTGCGCGCGAATTCGGTGACGAGCAGAATTTTCGGACCGTTTTTCGGCCGGCAGCCGGTGATGCGCGCGAGATCGATCACGGGAATGATCTGGCCGCGGATATCCGCGACGCCGAGAATCTCCTCGCTCGAACCGGCGACGGCGGTGATCGTCGGCATCGCGAGAATCTCGCGCACCTTGAACACGTTGATGCCGTACAGCTCCCGTTGCTCCGAGCCCGGCGACTCGCCGAGCCTGAACAGAAGCAATTCGAACATGTTGCTGCCCGCGAGCCGCACGCGCTGCTCGATATCCTGTTGTGAACTGCTCACCTCGTTCTCCCTCTAAGCGATGCCTTCGTGTGTTTGCCGGTGGCTTCACTTTCCACCAGATGCCTGATTAGCGGCATTAATCGGCGAAACTGAAGGCATGCGTGACGACGCGCGAGATGAAACGCGCGGCGCACGTCTCGCGCGGCGCCGGTGATCTATACTTTTTTCGAATGGTCGGGTTAATGCCGATGAAGGCATCGCGCGCGAGGCTTTACGCTGCATACAGGCGCAAGATTACCCGTCGCCCAGGCGCAACAACGTTCCCCGCTCATAACGGAGGCGCTCGATGGCAACAGTCGCACAGGTTCTGAATTCGAAACCCGACCAGACGGTCTTTACCGTTCCAGCCACGGCGTCGGTCTTCGATGCAATCAAGCTGATGGCCGACAAGCACATCGGTGCGGTGATCGTCACCGAAGGCGACGAGATCGTGGGCATCATGACCGAGCGCGACTATGCGCGCAAAGTCGTCCTGATGGACCGCGTCTCGAAGCACACGCCGGTGCGCGACATCATGACGTCGCACGTGCGCTACGTGCGCCCCGACCAGACCACCGACGACTGCATGGCGCTCATGACCGATAAGCGCATGCGTCACTTGCCGGTGATCGACAACGGCAAGCTCATCGGCATGATCTCCATCGGCGATCTGGTGAAGAACATCATGGCCGAGCAGCAGTACACCATCCAGCAGCTCGAGTACTACATTCGCGGCGAGCACACTTGATTGCCGGCGATCCGGCTGTAAGCATTTCGTTATAATCGGCAGGCTTCGCCTATGAGCGCGGAGCCACGCTCGTCGTGCGCGATCCGCGCGCGCGGAGCATCGAGGGAGCGCCGCCGATGACACCGACTGCCGCATCCGCATCTCCATCCGCCGACACCGCAAAAACGCTCGCCGCCGACGCGCCGTTCTTCATCGTGATGAACGCGGGCTCGGGACGCCGTCAGTCCGACGCGACCCGCAGCCTGCTCGAAAGCGAACTCGGCGCGGCCGGGCGACGTTTCGAATTGCGCGTCGTCGACGATCCGCGCGGTCTCGCGGACGTCGCGCGCGAAACCGCGGCGGCGGCGTGCCAAGCGGGCGGCGTGCTCGTCGGCGCGGGCGGCGACGGCACGCTTTGCACGGTCGCGCACGCGGCGCACGACGCCGGCTGCCCGTTCGCGGTGCTGCCGCGCGGCACGTTCAACTACTTCAGCCGCGACCACGGCATTCCCGCCGATCTCGAGCAATCGACGAAACTTCTGCTCGACGCGCGCGCCTATCCGGTGCAGGTCGGCTTCGTGAACGCGCGCATGTTTCTCGTCAACGCGAGCCTAGGGCTTTATCCGCGCTTGCTCGAAGATCGCGAAATCTACAAGCGGCAATTCGGGCGCAGCCGGCTCGTCGCGCTCTGGTCGGCGCTTTCCACGATGCTCAAGCCGCATCGCCATCTGCGTCTGCATATCGATCACGATGGCAGCACGACCGAGATTCGCTCGTCGACGCTCTTCGTCGGCAACAACCGCCTGCAGATGGAGCAGATCGGCATGCCGGACGAAGCGCGCGCGCTGGAACAGGGCTTGCTCGTCGCGATTGCGCCGCGGCCGGTCGGACGGCTCATGCATCTGTGGCTGTCGCTGCACGGCGCGGCGGGGCGTCTGTCGGATTCCGATCACGTCGTGAGCTTCACGTTCGAGCGCATCACGGTGACGCATCCGTCGAAGAAGCGCAGACTCGTCAAGATCGCGACGGATGGCGAGGTCGCGAAACTGCAGATGCCGCTGGAATTTCGCGTGTCCGACAAACCGCTTTTCCTGCTCAAGCCTGAGCCGACAGTGGCCGAAGCCAATCGCTCATGACCTTGCTGTTGCAGATTTCCGATACGCATTTCGGCACCGAGCGGCCGCCGGTGGTCGCAGCGCTCCTGCGGCTCGCCGATGCACTCGCTCCCGATCTCGTCGTGCTGTCCGGCGATATCACCCAGCGCGCGCGCAAGCGGCAGTTCGCGTCGGCGCGCGCGTTCGTCGATGCGCTCGGCGCGACGCCGACGCTCGTCATCCCCGGCAATCACGACATTCCGCTTTTCGATCCGCTCGCGCGGCTGTGTTATCCGTACGCGAATCATCAGCGCGCGTTCGGCGCCGATCTCGAACCGGCGTTCGATTCGGCGGGGTTGCTCGTGCTCGGCGTGAACACGACGCGGGCGTATCGTCACAAGGACGGCGAAGTGTCGATGCAGCAGGTGAGGCGCGTCGCCGCGCGGCTGGAGGCGGCGAGCGCGGCGCAGTTGCGCGTCGTGGTCACGCATCAGCCGGTGGCCGTCACGCGCACTCAGGACGAAAAGAATCTGCTGCACGGACGCGAGCGCGCGGTGCCGCGCTGGGCGCGTGCGGGCGCGGACCTGATTCTCGGCGGGCATATTCATCTGCCCTACGTGTTGCCGCTGCACGATACCTTCGCGGGACTCACGCGCCGCATGTGGGCGGTGCAGGCGGGCACGGCGCTGTCGTCGCGCACGCGCGGCACGATCGACAATTCGGTGAACGTGATCCGCCACGACGCAAGCGTTGGCAATGGCGACGGGCGTCGCGCGACGGTCGAACGCTGGGACTATTCGGAGACGACCGAAGCATTCGAGATGATCGCGCGCCACGATCTCGCGCTCGGCGTCGCGCAACCGACGGATGCTGTCACGTCGCCCGGATGACGAGTTCGGCGAAGCCCGTCGCGGCATCGTGCTCACGCGTGTAACCTTCGCCGGGCAGATGCGCGACGATGATCTCCGCCGTCGTCCGCACGATGCAGCCCGGCGTGACGTGGCCGCCGGAGACGCGGCCATCGGCATCGGCGATGCTCATGTGCAGGTGCGGGCCTTGCGCTGACAGCGTGCCGGCGAGCGTGACGATTTCGAGATCGCCGCGCAATTCAACGGCTTCGTCGCGGCCCGCGTAGCGCAGACGCGCGACGTTCAGGCTGCCGATGCCCTGAAGGACGAACGCGGCGGAGAGCGCGTGCGCGCGGAAGGCATGATCGAGCGCGGCGCGCAGATCGTCGCCGGGCGACAGACGAAGGGTCATCGCATGCATGGATGAAGGACTCGTAGGGGATCACGTTCAAGACTACACGCTGGCGGATCGCGGTGGCATCATGGGCGCGGTCCGCCGTGGCTATTTCTTACTGTGGAGACGCCATGAGTTTCGAACTGACGATGCTTGCCTGGACGCTCGTGCTCGCGCTGGTGCAAGTGTTGCTCCCTGCGGTCGTGCGCAACCGCGAAGTCGGCATCAGATACCAGGCCGGCCCGCGCGATGCCGCCACGCCGCCGCCCAGCAAGCTTTCCGGACGGCTGATGCGGGCGCAGTCGAATCTGTTCGAGACGCTGCCGATTTTCGCCATTGCGGTGCTGATCGTGCACGTCACGGGGCGCGAGAACACGCTCACGCACTATGGCGCGCTCGCGTATTTCGTCGCGCGTCTGGTCTACGTGCCGCTCTACGCTGCCGGCGTGCCGTTCGTGCGCTCGCTGGTGTGGCTGGTGTCGGTCGTGGGCATCGTGCAGATTCTCGTTCCCATCATCTGACGAGGAGTGAAGGGCAATGACCGATCAAGCTTCGACCATCGAGATCGAAACCGCGCCGAATCCCGAATTCGCCGTGATCCTGATGCACGGCCTCGGCGCCGATGCCAACGACTTCGTGCCGCTCGTGCCCGAATTGCGTCTCGCCGATGCGCCCGCGATCCGCTTCGTGTTTCCGAACGCGCCGGAGATCGCCGTGACGGCGAATAACGGCTATGTGATGCGCGCGTGGTACGACATTCTGTCGTTCGAGGGCATCAACCGGCGCGTGGACGAGGCGGGCATCGTCGCTTCGGTCGGGCGCGTGCGGGCGCTTATCGAGGCGCAGAACGCGCGGGGAATTCCCAGTGAGCGCATTTTTATCGCGGGATTTTCGCAGGGCGGTGCGATGACCTATCAGGCGGGGCTCACTCATCCCGAGAAGCTCGCTGGGTTGATCGTGCTGTCGGGCTACATTCCTTCCGAAGGGCTGATCGATGAATCGCTTTCCGAAGCGAACCGATCGGTTCCCATCTTTGCCGCGCATGGGAGCTTCGATGATGTACTCAATGTGGCTCTCGGTGAGCAGGCGTGCGAATTCGCTCGCGGGCAAGGGTGTGAGGTCGAATGGCATGCCTATCCTATGGCGCATTCGGTTTGTATGGAGGAGGTTGAGGCGTTGCGGGCTTGGTTGGGGGGGCGGTTGCGGGGGTGAGGTTTTTTTTCGCCGGATCCCGTATTGGCGTCGGTCTATTAGCGTTGCCCCTGTGCGGGGCGGCACTCACTTTCTTTGCTGCTGCAAAGAAAGTAAGCAAAGAAAGCAGCTTTTCAGGCCCGCGGTCACACGCAATTTGGGTAGTCCTCTCGTCCTCGATGGCACTCGCCTAAAGAGTGCCCTCATCACAATAACGGGACTTGGATCGCGCACGGTCCGCCGCCCGAATACGTTGAGCGCGCTGGTTCAGCACGAAAGAGCTTCGGCACAGCGCTACGCGCTGCCGCCGGGTATGCAAGGGAAACCAACGTGCGGCACTTGCGGTGAGATGGAGACGTTAGTAGCGGAGCACATGCATCCCCGATTGACCCATCGGCCGCGAAGCGGGCCGGAGCTATTTGGTGCTGAACCAGTTTGTTGTGTGGTGCGATGACACAGACCGTGCGCGAGCCAAGCCCGATGGGGTGTTTGGGGGCACTCTTTAGGCAGCCCACGATGGACGAGAGGACTACCCAAATTGCGTGTGACCGCGGGCGTATCGGAAGCTGCTTTCTTTGCTTACTTTCTTTGCAGCAGCAAAGAAAGTGAGTGCCGCCCCGCACAGGGGCAGTGCTAATAGACCGACGCGAAACCGGGATCCGGCGAAAAAAAGACTCACGCACCCGAGTCACAAAAACCAGCAATCAAGGCAAGCATCCCACGCCGCAATTCCCCAGGACTAACGGGCTTGGAAAGCACGTCCTGCTCACACGCGAGCGGCACGATACACGCGGCCGGTTCACCGGTAACGACGAGACAAGGACAAGGCCGCCCAAGCCGCGTCGCACCGAGCATCGCCACTTCCCGCGCGGTCTTGGCATCACGCAGTCGAAAGTCGGTAATGATGAGATCCGGAAACCGCTCGATATCGCCGAGAATCGTCTCGAACTCCTCGAAGCTCGCCGCCGAGTCATAAAGCACGCCCCATTGCGACAGCAGCGCTTCGGTCGACGCCCGCACGAGCCCATCGTCCTCGACGAGCAACACATAACGCCCCTTGAGCTGCGCCATTTCCGCCGCCTCGGAACGCGCCGGCGCTCGCGCCGACGGCGTGTCGGGCGACGGTCCGCACAGCGGCATTTCGAGCGAAAAGCGCGAACCGCGCCCTTCGGTGGACTTCAGTTCGATGCGATGCTGATCGAGCATCGACATCACCGCATTGACGATCGACAGCCCGAGCCCCAGCCCCTTGTCGCGATCCTGCTCGGGATTGTCGACCTGAAAGAACGGCTGAAAAATCGCATCGAAATAATCGGCCGGAATGCCGATGCCGTTATCCAGCACGTCGATACGCGCGCGCGTCGGCGAACGCACCACGCCGACGATCACGGTCGGCTTCGAAGTCTTGCTCTGATCTGCATACTTGATCCCGTTGGACACCAGATTGGCCACGGCGCGCCCGAGCCAGTGCGCGTCGCTGCGCACGCAGACGACATCGTCCTTCGGCAGCCGCAGGCGCAATTCGACGCCGCGGCTCATCGCGAACGGACGCAACTGCTCGGCGGCTTCCTCGACGATCTGTCGCACGTCGAATACGTGATAGCGCGGCACGACGCGCCCCGATTCCAGCCGCGAGAGATCGAGCACCGCGTTCAGCAGCCGCGCGAGGATAACGGACGAACGCCCGCACTCGTTGATGAGCCGTTCGGCCTGATCGAATTCGCCATTGCGGATGGCCTCGGCCGCCGCCTGCAGGAACAGATTGAGCGCGTGCATCGGCTGACGCAGATCGTGCGTCGCCGCGGCGAGAAAGTTGGATTTCTCGCGGCTCGCGGTCTGCGCGGCGATCATCTGCTGTTCGCGCAGCGCGAGCAGCGCGTTGGTCTTGTTCTCCTGATCCTTCTTGGAGACTTCGAGCTCGCGATTCTTGCGGCCGAGCGAAACATTCGCGGTGCGCAATTCGTCGTTGAGGGAAGCCAGCGCGCGCTCCGAACTATAGCGCTCGCGCGAGACGCGCTCGGCGTGCGTGCAGACGCCGTGCCCCACGACCACGACGTTGAACATATAGAAGAGCCCCGCGAAGAAATCCTCGGGGTTGAGCAGATGAATCGTCACCTGCAACACCACGATCGACGCCAGCGTGATGATGCCCGCTGTCAGCGCGACGCGAGAGCGCAGATAAAAGAAACTGAACTGGAAGAACAGCGCAAGGCACAGCCCGATGAAATGCTGCGTGTAGTTATAGGGCGCGGGCGTGATCGCGACCATTGCGAGGATCAGGCACAAGAGCCCGTAAATGCCCGTCAGAATGATGCGTTGCGCGGTGGCGTGCGAGCGGAACGACGGCCGCAGCACCAGCACGCCGACAAAAAACAGCAGCGCGATGCCCGCGAAGCGCAGCGCGAGGATGTCGGGCAGGCGCGAATCGAGCGCGCGGTTGCCCCGCGCGAAGCTGAAGTCCCACCAGAGGAAGCACGTCCAGATGGCAAGCGCGAGCAGCGTCGACGCGCGCCGGAATGCGCAGAAGCGCTGGCTGTGGTCTTCGAGAAACTGCGCTTCGAGGACGGGATCGGAAAACGGCGCCGGAATCGAGAGATTGCGCACCAGGCTCGCGCCGGCCTCGCGGGCCGCCGAGAGAAGAATGCCTGGATTGCGCACGCCGGCGGCGCGTTGCGGTACGGCCATCTTCATGCTCGCTCAGGGAATCGGGATATCTACTTTATGCCAACGCGGTCAGACAAATACGCCTTTTTTTAGCAATCGGCCATTATCTCCGGCAATTATTGCGCTTTTTTGGCGAGTTGCGAGGGCACGCGGCGAGACGGAAGGAAGGAGGAAGGGAGCCGATCGGCGGGCGTTTGATCGTTTGCCCGCCGATTCGAAGGACAGCCACAACGAATGCCCCCCGCACGATGACGAGGGCGGTCTCGAGGAGAACCGTTCAGCTTTTCGGTTTGGCCTTGGTGGTGCGCTTCGTGACCTGCGTTTCCTTCGCGCCTGCGGCCTTCGCGGGCGATGCCTTGCTGCCGGCCGTTTTCTTGCGGCTCGACATTTCCGTTTCTGCGGGTTGGCTCGCTTGAGCCTTGCGTGGGGATGGCATGTTGACCTCCTTCAGTATGTGTCCATATCGACACATTGATAACCATAGGATGCGGTCAGCCGGTATTCAAGACTCGGCGGGCTTCTCGCGCGGCGCATCGGCCAAAAACTTCTGAGAGCGAAGCATTTCGCCCGATGCCCGCAACGAGCGCGACGAGCGCGATCAGTGGATGAGCTTCAGCCCCGCCGGCAGCGTTTCGCCGAACACGCGTCCGACGTCGGCGCGATCGAGCTCGACGGTCTCGCGGACCATCGCGATCCACGCCTGCGCCGCGCCCATCGTTTCGAGACGCTGCACGACAGCCGCGCGCGCATCGTCGGGCAGATCGCGCGAGCGGTCGCCGGTCATGCGCGCGATCTGCACGGCGGCGAACGCGGCGGGATCGACCTTCTTCCAGTCGAGCGCGAGGATCGCATCGAGCCAGACGACGGCGACCTCGGGCGGCACGACACCGTGCGCGCTGCCGTAAAAGGGCGCGCGGGCGCCGATGCGGCCCAGCGCCCACCAGCTTTGCACGCTCTCCGAAGGCTTTTTCAGGCGCGTGAGCAGCCATTCGCCGACCTCGATCTTGCGCTCGACCGGCACGCGTTCCAGCGACGCCGCGAGCCGCACCATGTCCTCGTAGCCCGCGCGCGCAGCGCCCGCCGCCTTGCGATAGCGGCTCGTGCCGGGCGGTTGCAGCACGAAGGCCATGTCGTCGAGCAGCTTGAGTTGCGCCGCTTCGGGCAGGCCACCGGCCGCGCGGCGCCAGAGCGTCCACCATTCGGACCAGATCTGGCTTTCGTTGCTGTACTGAATGCCCTGATCGAAAAGCGTCCAGAGTTGCTCGACACGCCATTCGTCGAGCGGATGCCCGAAGCCCGGACGCATGCAGTAGCCCGCGAGATTGAGCCACAGACGCTCGTGATCGGCGGTGCGGCGGCGCTTTTTCGCGCGCTCGAACAGCGCGCCGAAGACCTCGCGCAAGAGTGCGATGTCCCAGGTGTCGCGCGGGCCGAGCGTCTGTTCGAGCTGCGCGCGCAGGCGTTTGACTTCCTTCGGCCCGACATCGTGCGACTTCGCGCCGAACGTGCGGTCTATCAGTTCGATGGCTTTCGGCAGCGCCGGATGCGATTCGCTCACGGTCTCGTCGGTCTGCGGCGCCTCGCGGCGCAACTGGAATTCGAGCAGCCAGCGTTGCGCGGGATCGTCGACGGCGATGCAGTGCATCTCCAGCGTGCCGACTTCGGTGAGCGAGGTCGTCAGCTGAACCGCCGTTTCGCGCGCTCGGCCCTTGCCGGCGGCATGCGGATCGACGACGGTCGCGATCGGCGGCAGACGGATGAAATCGCCCGATGCGGCCGCGAGGTCTGCGAGCGCGCCCGCTTCGTAAGCCGTCTCCGACACCGACGACGCCAGGTGAAAGCGCACCGGCGCGCCGAGCGTGAGCGCGAAGGTGCGATCGGCGAGATGGATCGCCTGGCCTTCTTCGGTGCCGCGCGGCAGGACGCAGACGCCACGCATCGCGTTGGCATCGTCTTCCAGCAGCAGAAAGAAGCTGCGCGCCGAGCCACCGCCGATCTTCGGCGCATTGCCCGCGCGCGCGAGCGCGTAGGCGACCGCGCCGCGCGCGACCGCGACATCGGGATTGCCGTTCGCGAGCACGTTGACGGCTTCGCCGCGCCAGCCGGAAAGCGTATCGGCGATGCGGCGCGCGAGCGGAGCGGCGCGAAACACGCCCCCGTTCAACAGCAAGGTGTCCGGAATGGCGAGCGTTTCGGCGGGCGCATCGACGAGGCCGAGCGCCTTCTTCGCCTCGCCGGCATGCTGGCCGAGAAACGCCGCGATATGCCGCGTGATGGCCGCGTCGCTCGCATACGGCAGCCCGAATTCGACGATGCCGCCGCGCGAACGGCCGGGGCGATCGCTCGGGGCGACCATCGGAAAGAATCCTTCGACGATGATCCGCTCGATCTCGTCGCGCGTGACATCGGCCGAACGCGCGCCGCCGATCAGCTTCGAGCCCGCGCCGAGCAGCGTGATCGACGTGGATGCGGGCGCGTTGTCGCCTAGCAATTGCTCTTTCGCCGCGCGGCAGCGCTCGACGAGTTGCGACAGGCGTCCGGCGGAAAGACGCGTATCGCTGCCCGCGAGACGCTTCTCGACGAGATGCGCGAGCGCGAGATCCATGTTGTCGCCGCCGAGCATCAGATGGTTGCCCACGCCGATGCGCGTCAACACCGGCTCGCCGTTCTCCATCGCGACCTGGATGAGCGTGAGGTCGGTTGTGCCGCCGCCGACGTCGACGATCATCACGAGCCGCGTCGCCTTCAGATCATCCGCGAGCGTCGCGCGATGATGAAACAGCCAGTCGTAAAACGCGGCCTGCGGCTCTTCCAGCAGCCGCAGTTTTTCGAGTCCCGCCATGCGCGCGGCTTCGAGCGTCAGCGCGCGGGCGCCTTCATCGAACGAGGCGGGCACGGTCAGCACGACGTCCTGCGTGTCGAGCGGTGCATCCGGAAAGCGCTCGTTCCACGCCGCGTGGACGTGCGCGAGATAGCTCGCGCTCGCCATCACCGGCGAGATTTTTTCGACGTCGTCGCCCGCGCCCCACGGCAAGATGGCCGCGAGGCGATCGACCGCCGCGTGCGACAGCCAGCTTTTCGCGCTCGACACGAGCCGTCCCGGCACCTGCGCGCCGAGCATCCGGGCGAATCTGCCGATGACGGCGGGCGCTTCCATCTCGCCCCACGGCAATTGCAGATCCTCGGACTTGAGTTCGCCTGGCGCGAAGTGATAGCGCAGCGACGGCAGAAGCGGCAGCGCCGCGACTTCCCCCGCGCCGACGAGCTGGTCGATGTCGAACACGCGGATATCGTTCGAGCCGATTTCCGCGTACGCGACGACCGTATTGCTCGTCCCGAGATCGATGCCGACGCTGTACCGCGCGCCGGACACCTTTTTCTTGCGCCCGGACACTTACAGGCCCATGCCCTGATCCGCGCCCGCGTTCGCGCCGCCGCGCACGTCGAACTCGACCTTCCAGCGCTCGGACGAGCCGCGCGGAATCGCTTCGAGTTCGAGCGTGCCCGCTTCGGTCACGCGTGCGTGCAGCTTGACGGGCACGACCTCGCCCGGCGTGCGGCCTTCGGGCGGCAGCGACGCTTCGATCTCTTCGAGTTCCTGCAATTCGTCCGGTTGCCAGTAATCGAGCAGCGTGCCGACCTGATCCTGACGACGCACCGAGGAGCCGAAGAAGCGGAAATGCACCGGCTCGCCGACGACGAGCCCGAATTCCTGCGCGGGCAATTCGGCGTCCGTGCCTTCCTCCATGCCGAACGGCGCGACGCACAGCGCCTGCACGGGCGGCTCCAGTCCGGGAACGGCCGGCATCGCCGATTCGACCGCGACGTAGTACGCGCGCGCTGTGCCGCCACGGATGCGCACGCCCTTGCCGCGCCGCACATAGCCGTAATAGGCCGCGCCGCGCGCCACCGCGAGATCGAGGTCCGCGCCTTCGAGCAGACGCGCGGCGGGCGCGTTTTCGGAGGCGAGCCATGAATTCAGCGTCGTCATCACGCGCTCGACGAGCAGCGGCGACTTGAACACGCCGCCGTTGAACAGCACGACGGTCGGATGCAGCAGCGTCGCGCCCTGCGGCGCCTGATGCTGCAGGCCTTCGACTTCCGTGAGCGCGTTGACCTGACGGCCGAGGAACGCGGCGAGATGGCGCGTGACGGCGGCGTCCTGCGCGTACGGCAGACCGAGTTGCGTGAGACCGACGCGCGCGCGCGAAACGGGGCGAGCCGCGGCATCGACTTGCGGGAAAAAGCCTTCGAGCAGGATCTGCGTGAGTTCGGCGCGCGTGAGTTCGGTGCGCAGCGACCCGCCGATCAGCTTCGAGCCGCGGCTCGGGACGACGAGCGGCACCGCATCGACGGACGGATCGGAAAGCAGCGTTTCCTTCGCCGAGCGGCACGCGTAGGTGAGGGCGCGCAACTGCCACGGATCGGGCTGCGTGCCCGATTGCGCGAGCTTGCGCGCGACGGTATGCGCGAGCGCGAGGTCCATGTTGTCGCCGCCGAGCAGGATGTGCTCGCCAACGGCCACGCGATGCAGTTCCAGATTGCCTTCGCGCTCGACGACCGCGATCAGCGACAAGTCGGTCGTGCCGCCGCCGACATCGACGACGAGAATCACATCGCCCACTTTGACCTGCTTGCGCCAGCCGCCCGACGATTTTTGAATCCAGCTATAGAGCGCGGCCTGCGGCTCTTCGAGCAGCGTCATGCGCGTGTAGCCGGCTGCGGCGGCGGCTTCGGCGGTGAGTTCGCGCGCGGCGGGATCGAAGGACGCGGGAATCGTCACGGTGACGTCCTGCTGATCGAAAGGCGCATCGGGATGCGCGTGGTTCCACGCTTCGCGCAAATGCGTCAGATAGCGCACCGAGCTTTCCAGCGGCGACACGCGCTCGACTTCCTCGGGCGCATCGGACGGCAGGATTGACGCGCGGCGATCGACGCCCGGATGGCACAGCCAGCTTTTCGCGCTGGAAACGAGGCGGATCGGCGTGCCCGCGCCCCGGCTGCGCGCGAGTTCGCCGACGATGAACCTGCGCTCCTGCGTCCACGGCAGCGTGAGATCGCCGGGCGCGAGCTCGTTCTCGTGCGGCAGATAGAGAAACGAGGGCAAAAGATCGCGTTCTTCGGCGGCGCCGGGCGCGGTCAGTTGCGAGATGGGCAGCACGCCTTGCGCGGTCTTTTCGCCGTCGCTCGCGCCCATGTCGACGTAGGAGAGCGCGCAATGCGTCGTGCCGAGATCGACGCCGATCGAGTAGCGCGCCGGGTTATCGTTCGCTTGAATGTCGCTCACAGTTCCACCTCCGCGGGCGCGACGATGCTCGCATCATGGGACGGCGCGAGCTTCGGCAGGCGCGTGTCCTCGACCTTCCATCCACGATGGCTGATGCTGCCCGAAAAGGGCGGCTTGCCGACTACGTTGCCCGTCAGCCGGATGGCGGCGGCATCGAAACCCTCCTGCAGCGTGATGCGCGTGCCTTCCGCTTCGGTGCGCACGGGCTTGACCGTGAAATGCTCGCGCAGCACGTTACGGCAGCCGTCGTGCACGAGGCGGGCGGCCGCGCCGATATCGGCGTCGCTGTAATTGACGATGTCTTCTTCCACGAAATCGATGAAACGCGCGTCGCGCTGCAAAAGGCCGAGCAGTTGCAACGCGGCGACCGGGCTCGCCTCCTTCAGCGCGGACGGCGCGGGTTGAACCGGCGCGGCGGCAGGCTTCGGCGCTTCGGCTTTGAAATCGGGCGCGGCTGCGGGGGCTTCAGGCGCTTCGGGCGCTTCGCGCAGGCGCTGCACGCGGCCCGCGAACGATGCATTGCCGAGAATGCCGAAGAAGGCGCCGAAGGCAATGCCTATCCTGCCGAAAAAGCCTGGATTCATGTCGGTCATGTGATGCTCCTGTAGGCCGCGCGAGGACGACCCTATCCTCGGGCGGCGCGGGTGGCCGGTGTTCGGTGCCGTATCGGCGGGGTGATGCCGGGAATGTCTGCCCGTGCGGCTTTTCAGAAAAGGCACGAAAAACGCCAACGGCCTTTATACCGTATCCCGATATTTTCCATGATGTCGCGCCCCGGCCGGGAAAATCGCTCCGGATGGGCGCGCGGCGGCGGGCCTCATTCTCGCGATTTGCGCCGTCAAGTCAAGGCGCGGCAGGCTTCGCGGCGCGCTTCAGGCCTTGTAGCCGATCTTGCGCAGCAGGTCGTGGCGCCACTTCACGTCGTCTTCGCTTTCGACGCCAAGCGGCGGGAACCCGTCCACCACGCCGACGATCCCGCGTCCCTGATCCGTCTGCGCGACAAGCACCTGCGTCGGATTGGCGGTCGCGCAGAAGATACGGCACACCTCCGGCACCGCCTTCACGGTATTGAGCACGTTGACGGGAAAGAAGCCGTCGCCGAGCACGACGATGAAGCTGTGTCCCGCGCCGATGTTCTGCGCGTTGCGCGCGGCCAGCTCGACGCCATGCTCGTCCGTGCCCGACGTGCGTACGAGCCGCTTGCCCGACGCCTCGCAGAACGCGAGTCCGAAGCGGATGCCGGGCACCGCGCCGACGAGCGCCTCGTGCAGATCCTCGACCGTCTTGATGAAATGCGACTGACCGAGGATGAAGTTGGTGTCCTCGGGCTTGTCGATGGCGATGGCGAGCAGTTCCATGGCGGATCTCCGGTGCGCGCTGGAAATTCCATGGTAGGCGCTTTTCTACGCGCGTATTTCGAACCCCGCGAGATACGCCGCCGCATCGCCGCCGTCCCAGACGCGGCCATCGCAGAACGTCGCCGCGCGCCGTTCACCGGGAATCGCAATGCCCGCCGCCTGCGCCGCCTCCCGATAAAGCGCGGTCTGATTCACGCTCGCCGCGATGGCCGCATCGTCGATATCGGCGCCGAGCATGCCCCAGCGCCGGTATTGCGTAATGAACCAGACGCCGTCCGATACGCGCGGATAGTTCACCGCGCCTTCATCGAAGAAACGCACGGGCAGCGCGCGCGCATCGCCGCCATCGGATGTGGCGAGGCGCGGCTCGATCAGCGCGCGCGGCACGCCGAGCAGCGCGGACGACGACAGCGCCTCGGCGATCTCCTCGCGATGCGCCCGCGTATCGAGCCAGGCGCACGCATCGAGCATCGTGCGAACGAGCGCGCGCGCCGTCGCGGGATAGAGCGCCGCGAAATCGCGCCGGCACGCGAGCACCTTCTCCGGATGATCCGGCCAGATCTCGCTCGTGTACGCGACCGTCCTGCCCGCGTCGCGCGCCTCGGCGACGGCGTGCCACGGCTCGCCCGCGCAGAAGCCGTCGAGCGCGCCCTCGACGAGCGCATCGGCCATGCGCGGCGGCGGAATCACGATGCTCTGCACATCGCGCAACGGATGCACGCCGTGCGCCGCGAGCCAGTAATACAGCCACATCGCGTGCGTGCCGGTCGGAAAAGTCTGCGCGATGACCGGCGGCCGCCCGAGCGAATGCAACGCTTCCTTCACGCTGGCGCCGTTCCGGATCGCATCGGCCAACGGACGCGACAGCGTGATCCCCTGACCGTTGCGATTGAGGACCATCAGCACGGCCATGTCCGCCTGCGGCCCGCCGATACCCAGTTGCACGCCGTACACGAGGCCATAGAGCGCGTGCGCCGCGTCGATCTCGCCGGACAGCAGCTTGTCGCGCACGGCCGCCCACGACGGCTGACGGCACAGCTCGATCGAGATGCCATGACGCGCGCCGAGATCGCGCAACGCGGCGACGGCGAGCGGCGCGGCATCGGAAAGGGCGACGAAGCCGAGCCGCAGATGCGTGCGTTCGGGTTGGGAGGAAGTGATGTTCATGAGATGTCGATAAAGCTAGAGCAGATCGGCCATCGAAAGCAATTGGCGCGCGATCTCGGCGACCTTCACGCCCTGATCCATCGCGCGCTTGCGAAGCGCCGCATAGGCTTCGTTTTCGGACATGCCGCGCCTGTCCATCAGAAGACGTTTCGCGCGGTCGATGACCTTGCGCTGCTCCAGTTCGTCCTCGACCTTCGCGAGCCGCTGACGCAACTGCGCTTCATGCGCGAAACGCGCGAGCGCGACTTCGATGATCGGCGCGAGACGCTCGGGCGCGAGTCCTTCGACGGAATACGCGGTGACGCCCGCGCCCACTGCCGCGCGAATGAACTGCTGATCCGCGTCGTTGCTGAACATCAGCACGGGACGCGGCGCGGCCTTGTTCATCACCGCGAGCTGTTCGAGCGTGTCGCGCGAGGGCGACTCGGTATCGATGATGACGACATCGGGCTTCTGGCTCTCGACGGCCTTGTGCAGCGCCGAAGGCGCGGCCGCTTCGGCGAGCATGTCATAGCCCATGCGCGCGAGTTGCTCGCGCAAATCGCCTATGGGCTTGTCGGTGTCGGTGACGAGAAGAACGCGAAGCATGCGGGAAGCGGAAGCGGTCATGCGAGGGACGCTTGAGACTTTAACGCGCCGTCCGCGCTTTGAGAACCCGCTTTACGCGGCATGAGCGAAGCCTTTGGCGCTCTGCATATGCGCCGCGAATTCCGCCGCTTCGCCGATCGCACCGCCGATCAGAATCACCGCCGGACTGCCGAGGCCGGCAGCGTTGGCATCATC
Organism: Caballeronia sp. LZ008; assembly: GCF_031451435.1. NCBI lineage: Bacteria > Pseudomonadati > Pseudomonadota > Betaproteobacteria > Burkholderiales > Burkholderiaceae > Caballeronia > Caballeronia sp. LZ008. The sequence continues at coordinate 625,754 of NZ_JARUXK010000004.1, forward strand.
GGCAAGACGATCGAGCGTCGTCACGAGCCGCTTTTCCTGCGACGATCCCGCGTGCTGCACGACGGCCGCAGGCGTGCTCGCGGGCAACGTATCGAGCAACGATGCCGTCAGACTCGCGATGCGGCTCATGCCCATATAGATCGCGAGCGTGGTGCCCGTTGCGGCGAGCGCGGCCCAATCCGGCTGACTGTGATCCTGCATGTGCGCGGTGACGAACGTCACGCCCTGACAATGATCGCGATGCGTGAGCGAGATGCCGAGTCCAGCCGCCGCCGCGAATCCCGATGACACGCCATTGACGATATCGACCGGAATATCCGCCTCGCGCAATGCGGCGATCTCTTCGCCCGCGCGTCCGAAGAGCAACGCGTCGCCGCCTTTCACGCGCACCACATGCAGTCCTTTCTTCGCGTATCGCTGCATGAGGCGCTGAATGAAGGCTTGCGGCGTGGACTTGCATCCGCCGCGCTTGCCGACGCGAATCACGCGCGCGTTCGGCGCAAGCGTGACGATGTCGGCGTTGGCGAGATCGTCGACGAGAAGGACGTCGGCGGCGGCGAGCGCCTTCGCGGCGCGCAAGGTCAGCAAGTCCAGATCGCCGGGGCCCGCGCTCAACAGAGTGACTTTGCCTTTGATGGTGCTCATCGTTGCTTCCTGAGTCTGCGTGCTTCGTATGTGAGGCATCGGCGCGGCAAACGCAGATAGCGTCCGCTCGTGTCGCTGCACGATGGGGACGCCTTTGTCCTTGCTTTCATGTATCGGGGCGCCGCGAACGCCGTTGCTCGCAGCGCTTTCGACAATGCAATAAGCGGGCCATTGGTCGGATAAGGCTTCGAGCACGTTATCCGCACTGTCGTTGTGCGCGGGCGGCACCGCGAGGGCGCATGGGCGCTTGCTCGATGTGAATGCGTGCGTTAACCGTGCAGTACAAAGTGAGGAGCGTACGAAGCGATCGCTTGCACGTTCGCACGGCATCAGTGCTGCGTCGCACCATCCCTGTGCCCGCCTGCATCGAAACATGACGTGAAGCTGATGCGCGCAGTCCGTGCATATAACGCGCAAAGCCTTGCGCGACAAGCGTCTGAAGTCGATGCGGCGCGCATGGCATAGGCCTTGCCTTATGTCTCGCCATCGGATCAACGGCGATCCGTCCTGAATACAGCGCCCGGCAAGTGAAAAACATGCGGGCATCGGACAACGGCGTCCCCCGCATCGGCTTCCCGGCCCATGCGCGGGACGCCTTTCTTTTTTTGCGGAAAGACGATGGACAAAGCCACCCGGATCGATCTCTTCAGCATGCGCAGCGCGCCGATGCGCGCCTTCCATCTCACGTGGATGGCCTTCTTCGTATGCTTCTTCGCGTGGTTCGCCTGCGCGCCGCTGATGCCGCTCATCAAGCGCGAATACGGACTCACGGCGGATCAAGTTGCGAACATCAATATCGCGGCCGTCGCCGTGACGATTCTGGTGCGCCTCGTCGTCGGACCGATGTGCGATCGCTTCGGCCCGCGCCGCGTGTATGGCGCGCTGCTGCTCGCGGGTTCGGTGCCTGTCATCGGCGCGGCGCTCTCTACGGGCTACGACAGCTTCCTGTGGTGCCGTCTCGCGATCGGCGCAATCGGCGCGAGCTTCGTCATCACGCAGTACCACACGTCGGTGATGTTCGCGCCGAACGTGGTCGGCACCGCGAACGCAACGACTGCCGGCTGGGGCAACGCGGGCGCGGGCGCGGCGCAGGCGATCATTCCGCTTCTCGTCGCGGCAGCGATCGCGCTCGGCGTGGGCGAAGCATCGGCATGGCGCGTCGCTTTGATCGTGCCGGGCATCGCGATGCCGGTGATGGCCTTCTTCTACTGGCGCTATACGCAGGATTGCCCGCAAGGCGACTTCGTCGCGCTGCGCCGTGCCGGCGTCGCGATCGACGGCGGCAAGAAGGGCGGCTGGCAGAGCTTCCTGACCGCGTGCTCGAACTATCGCGTGTGGATGCTCTTCGTCACGTACGGCGCGTGCTTCGGCGTCGAAGTGTTCATCCACAACATGGCGGCGATCTATTACGTCGATCACTTCGGCCTCTCGCTCGCGCAAGCCGGCATGGCGGCGGGCAGCTTCGGTCTGCTCGCGCTCTTCGCCCGCGCGCTCGGCGGCTGGCTCTCCGATAAAGCCGCCGCGAAGAAAGGCCTCGATATCCGCGCGACCTTGTTGTTCGCGCTGATCGCGGGCGAAGGCATCGGCCTCTATGCGTTCGCGCATGCGCCGAGCGTCGTGCTCGCCATCGTCGCGATGCTTGCGTTCGGCCTCTTCACGCACATGGCATGCGGCGCGACTTACGCGCTCGTGCCGTTCATCGATCGCAAGGCGCTCGGCGGCGTGGCTGGCGTGATCGGCGCCGGCGGCAACGTCGGCGCGGTCGCAGCGGGCTTCCTGATGAAAGGCCTCGGCAACGCGCAAGCCACGCTCTCGATGCTCGGCGTGATCGTCGCGACGACGGCGCTCTGCGCGCTCGCCGTGCGCTTCTCCCCCGAACACAAGGCACGCGAAGCGGCACTGCGCGAAAGCGCGCTCGCAGCCAATAACGTCATTGCAAACTGAGAAGGCCCCGTCATGAAAATCGTCGTCATCGGCCACGGCATGGTCGGCCACAAGTTCCTCGAATGTCTCGCCGAGAGCGGCAACGAAGCGCTCGACGTGACGGTCCTGTGCGAAGAACCGCGCGCCGCGTACGACCGCGTGCATCTGACCGAATTCTTCACGGGCAAGAGCGCGGATGATCTCTCGCTCGTCGAAGAGGGCTTCTTCGAACGTTCGGGTTATACGCTGAAACTGAATGCGCGCGCGGTGTCGATCGATCGCGCGGCGCGCACGGTGACGGCTTCGACGGGCGAAGTGCTCGCGTACGACAAGCTCGTGCTCGCGACCGGCTCCTATCCGTTCGTGCCGCCCATCGAAGGCCGTGATCGCGACGGCTGCTTCGTGTATCGCACGATCGAAGATCTCGAAGCGATGCAGGCATGCGGCGCGCGCTCGAAGACGGGCACGGTCGTCGGCGGCGGTCTGCTCGGTCTCGAAGCAGCGAAGGCGCTGCGCGACATGGGACTCGAAACGCATGTGATCGAATTCGCGCCGCGCCTGATGGCCGTGCAGGTCGATGACGGCGGCGGACGCGTGCTGCGCGCGAAGATCGAGGAACTCGGCGTCACGGTTCATACGGGTAAGAACACGCTTGCGATCGTCGATGGCGAAGGCGCGGCCAACCGCATGAATTTCGCCGATGAGACGCATCTCGACACCGACATGATCGTGTTCTCGGCAGGCATTCGTCCGCGCGACGACATCGCGCGTGCAGCGGGTCTCGACATCGGCGCGCGCGGCGGCATCGTGATCGACGACGCCTGCCGCACGAGCGACGAAGCGATCTATGCCATCGGCGAATGTGCGTTGTGGAAGGGCCAGTTGTTCGGCCTCGTCGCGCCGGGTTACGACATGGCGCGCATCGTCGCGAAGCAGATCATCGGCGAGGAAGCGGCGTTCGCGGGCGCGGACATGAGCACCAAACTCAAGCTGATGGGCGTCGATGTGGCGAGCATCGGCGATGCACACGGCAAGACGCCCGGCAGCCGGACGTATCAGTACAGCGACGAGCGCAAGCAGGTCTACAAGAAGATCGTCGTGTCCGACTGCGGCAAGTTTCTTCTCGGCGGCGTGATGGTCGGCGATGCAGCGGAATACGGCACGCTGCTGCAGATGATGTTGAACAAGATCGAGTTGCCCGAAGCGCCCGAATTCCTGATCCTGCCGTCGAGCGATGGAAAAGCGAAGCCCGCGCTCGGCGTCGAAGCCTTGCCCGATGCGGCGCAGATCTGTTCGTGCAACAACGTAAGCAAGGCTGAAATCTGCGCGGCTGTCTGCGCGGGCGCAACGAGCATTGGCGCGATCAAGTCGTCGTGCAAGGCGGGCGCATCGTGCGGCGGCTGCGTGCCGCTCGTCACGCAAGTGATGAAGTCGGAGATGAAGCGGCAGGGTCTCGCGGTGAACAATCATCTGTGCGAGCACTTCCCGTATTCGCGTCAGGAGCTTTATCACATCGCGCGCGTGGAAGGACATCGCACGTTCGGCACGCTGCTCGCGAAGCACGGCAAGGGACGCGGCTGCGATATCTGCAAGCCTGCCGTCGCGAGCATTCTTGCTTCGTGCTGGAACGAGTTCGTGCTGAAGAAAGAGCACGCGAGCCTGCAGGATTCGAACGATTACTACCTCGCGAACATCCAGCGCGATGGCACGTACAGCGTCGTGCCGCGCATGCCGGGCGGCGAAGTGACGCCCGATGGCTTGATCGCGGTCGGCCAGGTCGCGAAGAAGTACGGCCTCTATACGAAGATTACGGGCGGCCAGCGTGTCGACATGTTCGGCGCGCGCGTAGAGCAATTGCCGTTCATCTGGGAAGAGCTCATCGCGGCGGGCTTCGAATCGGGTCATGCGTATGGCAAGGCCCTGCGCACCGTGAAGTCGTGCGTCGGCTCGACGTGGTGCCGTTATGGCGTCGGCGATTCGGTCGGACTCGCGATCGAACTGGAGAATCGCTACAAGGGTCTGCGCACGCCGCACAAGATCAAGTTCGGCGTGTCGGGCTGCACGCGCGAGTGCGCCGAAGCGCAAGGCAAGGACGTCGGCGTGATCGCGACGGAGAAGGGCTGGAATCTCTACGTATGTGGCAACGGCGGCATGAAGCCGCGTCACGCCGAGCTTATTGCGTCCGATCTCGATCACGACACGCTCGTGCGGTACATCGACCGCTTCCTGATGTTCTACGTGCGTACGGCGGATCGCCTGCAACGCACGAGCGTATGGCGCGACAACCTCGAAGGCGGACTCGAGTATCTGATCGACGTCGTCATCAACGACAAGCTCGACATCGCCGCCGAGCTCGAAGCGGAGATGCAACTCGTCGTCGATACCTACGAGGACGAATGGAAGAAGGCCGTCACCGATCCGCATACGCGCAAGCGCTTCCGTCACTTCGTCAACAGCGAACAGGGCGATGCGAACGTGACCTTCGTGGAAGAGCGCGGCCAGATTCGCCCCGCCACGCTCGAAGAGCGCAAGTCGAAGCTTGCCGAAACCGTTTAACGCGTGAGGAAAAACATCATGAACGACCGTATCGAACAGGACTGGACCGCCGTTTGTGAACTCGACGATATCGTGCCGGATACGGGCGTGTGCGCGCTCGTGAAGGGCACGCAAGTCGCGGTGTTTCATGTCGCGGGCGAAGAGGCAGCCGTGTACGCGATCGACAACTACGACCCCCATTCGCAAGCCGCGGTGCTCTCGCGCGGCATCGTGGGAAGTCTGGGCGAGCGTATCGTCGTTGCATCGCCGATCTACAAGCAGCACTTCGATCTGCGCACGGGCGAATGCCTGGAAGCGCCGGAGCTTTCGGTGAGCGCGTATCGCGTGAAGGTCGCGGGCGGCAAGGTGTGGGTCGCGGCATGAAGACCGAATATGCGGTTGCGGGCATGGCGGCGTTGAAGCACGCCGCATCGCGCCAGCGGCTCGTGGTGATCGGCAACGGCATGGCCGGTATGCGTACGGTCGAAGAACTGCTGAAGATCGCGCCCGAGCTGTACGACATCACCGTATTCGGCGCCGAGCCGTACGGCAACTACAACCGCATTCTGTTGTCGCCGGTGCTCGCGGGCGAGAAGAGCGTCGACGACATCATTCTCAACACGCGCGAATGGTACGACGCGAACGGCATCACGCTGCATGCGGGCGATGCCGTGATCGAAATCGATCGTGCGCGGCGCGTCGTGCGTTCGGAGAAGGGCGTGGAAGCGCACTACGACCGTCTGCTGATCGCGACCGGCTCGAAGCCATTCATCATTCCGGTGCCGGGTTGCGAGCTTTCCGGTGTGATCGCATTTCGCGACATTCAGGATGTCGAAACGATGATCGAAGCGGCACGCGATCATCGGCACGCGGTGATCATCGGCGGCGGTCTGCTCGGGCTCGAAGCGGCCAACGGCTTGCAGCGGCAGGGCATGTCGGTAACGGTCGTGCACGCGAGCGGCAGCCTGATGGATCGTCAGCTCGACGCTACCGCGTCCGCGTTGCTCAAGCGTTCGCTCGAAGCGAAAGGCCTCAACTTCGCGATGGCCGCGCAGACCACGGAGATCGTCGGCGACGACCGCGTGCGCGCCGTGCGTTTCGCGGACGGCACGCAGATCGACGCTGATCTCGTCGTGATGACGGCGGGCGTGCGGCCCAACATCGCGCTCGCGAAAGAGGCGGGGCTGCACTGCGAGCGCGCCATCGTCGTCGACGACACGCTGCAGACTTTCGATCCGCGCGTGTATGCGGTGGGCGAATGCGTGCAGCATCGCTCGGCGACCTTCGGTCTCGTCGCGCCGATCTGGGATCAGGCGCGCGTGGCGGGCGCGCATCTCGCGGGCGCGGGGCATCGCCGTTACGTGCAGCGCGCGACGGCGACGAAGCTCAAGGTGACGGGCGTCGATCTGTATTCGGCGGGCGATTTCATCGGCGGCGAGGACAGCGAGGATCTCGTGCTGCGCGATCCGCGCCGCGGCGTGTACAAGCGTGTCGTGCTGCAGGCGGGACGCGTGATCGGCGCGGTGCTGTACGGCGACGTGAAGGACGGCGGCTGGTATTTCGATCTGATTCAGAGCCGCGCGGACGTATCGCATCTGCGCGGCAAGCTTCTTTTCGGCAAGACGCTTTGTGAAGCCTGAATACGGCCAAGGATAGAGAAACGTGAGCATGTCCATCATCCCCATTCAAACGGCTTCTGTTAAAACGACTTGCCCGTATTGCGGCGTCGGCTGCGGTGTGAACGCATCGCCGAAGAGCGCGACCGAAGTGTCGATCGCCGGCGATGAAACGCATCCATCGAACTTCGGCCGTCTGTGCGTGAAGGGCTCGGCGCTCGGCGAAACGATTGGACTCGAAGGGCGTCTGCTCAATCCGAAACTGCGCGACCGCCGCAGCGGCGCGCTTACCGATGCATCGTGGGCCGATGCCATCGGCACGGTTGCGAGCGGCTTTTCGCGCATCATCGCGGAGCATGGTCCCGACGCGGTCGCGTTCTATGTATCGGGTCAGTTGCTCACCGAGGACTACTACGTCGCCAACAAGCTGATGAAGGGCTACATCGGCAGCGCAAACATCGATACGAACTCGCGGCTGTGCATGTCGTCGTCGGTGGCGGGACACAAGCGCGCGTTCGGCGAAGACCTCGTGCCGATGAGTTATGAGGACCTCGAACTCGCGGACCTCGTCGTGCTCGTGGGATCGAACACGGCATGGTGTCATCCGATTCTCTTTCAGCGCATCGTGAAGATGAAGGAGAAGCGACCGGAGATGAAGATCGTCGTCATCGATCCGCGCTATACCGCGACTTGCGAAATGGCCGATCTGCATCTGCCGCTCAAGCCTGGCAGCGATGTGGCGCTGTTCAACGGCCTGCTCGCGTTCCTCGCGGAGCACGGCGCAATCGATGCGGCTTTCGTCGATGCACATACCAGCGGTTCCGACGACGCGCTCGCAGCGGCGGGTTCTTCGGATCTCGCGCAAACCGCGAAAGACTGCAAGCTCGATCAACACGATCTGATGGAGTTTTATCGTCTTTTCGCACGCACGGAGCGCGTGGTGACGGTCTATTCGCAAGGCGTGAATCAGTCGAGCGCCGGCACGGACAAGGTCAACTGCATCATCAATTGCCATCTGCTGACGGGGCGAATCGGCAAGCCTGGCATGGGACCGTTCTCGTTCACCGGCCAGCCCAACGCGATGGGCGGACGCGAAGTCGGCGGCCTCGCGAATACGCTTGCCGCGCATCTCGAGTTCGGCGATCCGCTGCATGGCGAGATGGTGCGGACGTTCTGGAATTCGCCTGCGATTGCAGAGCGCGCCGGATTGAAGGCCGTCGAGTTGTTCGATGCAATCGAAGCGGGCCGCGTGAAAGCCGTATGGGTGATGGGCACCAATCCTGTCGTCAGCCTGCCCGATGGCGATCGCGTGAAGCGCGCGCTCGAGAAGTGCGAGCTCGTGGTTGCATCGGACATCATCGAAAAGACGGATACGAACGCGTTCGCCGATGTGCTGCTGCCCGCGCTCGGCTGGGGCGAGAAGGATGGCACCGTGACGAACTCGGAGCGGCGCATCTCGCGTCAACGCGCGTTCATTCCGACGCCGGGCAAGGCGCGCGCGGACTGGCGCATCATCTGCGATGTCGCGCGGCGCATGGGCTTCGAAGGCTTCGATTTTGCGGGTCCGCATGAGATTTTCGACGAGCACGCACGGTTGAGCGCGTATCGCAACGATGCGTCGGCGGGCGTGCATCGCGCGTTTCATATCGGTGGACTGGCCGGGCTCGATCGCGCGCAATACGATGCGCTGCAGCCGACACAATGGCCGTTGCGCGAATCGGCAGAGGGAGGAACGGAGCGGCTCTTCGAAGATCACCGCTTCAGTCATGCAGATGGCCGTGCGCGCTTCGTAGCAACCGTTGCACGCGCGCCCGTGAATGCGCCCGATGCCGACTATCCGCTCGTGCTCAACACCGGGCGCGTGCGCGACCAATGGCACACGATGACGCGAACGGGCCGCTCCTCGAAACTCGCGGGCCATATCAGCGAATCGTTCATCGACATGCATCCGCAAGACGCGCTCGCATGCGGCGTGCGCGAAGGCGAACTCGCGCGCGTGTCGAGTCGCTGGGGCTCGATGATCGCGCGCGTGCAGCATGGCGGTGGCATGCCGCGCGGCAGCGTGTTCGTGCCGATCCACTGGAACGATCAGACCGCCTCCGACGCGCGCGTCGGTGCGGTGGTGAATCCCGTCGTCGATCCGGTTTCGGGCGAACCGGAGTTCAAGCACACGCCTGTCGCAATCGAGAAGTTTCACGTGACATGGCACGGCTTTTCGCTCTCTCGCGCCGCGCCGGACCTCGACATGGTCACGCACTGGACGCGCGTGCATGGCACGGGCTTCGTCCGCTATGAAATGGCGGGCCGTAATCGTTTCGATGCATCCCATGGCGATCATCACGATTGGGCGCGTGCGCTCTTTCATATCGACGATGAGCACGCTGACTGGATCGAATACGAAGACAAGAGCGCGGGCGTGTATCGCGCGGCGCATGTGGTCAATGAGCGTATCGAGAGTTGCGTGTTCATCTCCGAGCGGCCCGATCTGCCCGCGCGTGCGTGGCTCGCGACGCTGTTCGAAAAGGGACGCCTCGACGACGAGGACCGCGCGAGCCTCCTGCTCGGTCAGCCGATAGGCAAGGGCGAGGACACCGGGCCGACCGTGTGCTCGTGCTTCGGCGTCGGACGCAATACGATCTGCAACGCGATCCGCGACAAGGGATTGAAGACAGCCGCCGAAATCACCTCGTGCGTGAAGGCGGGCGGCAACTGCGGATCGTGCGTGCCGGAGTTGAAGAAGCTCATCGTTGAGACGGAAATGGCGCGTCTCTCCACGGTCTGATTCGTCCGTGGTCTAACGAACGAACGCGGGCGCATGTCGCCCGCGTTTCGCGTTTTCAAGCCTTCCGATTCCTGCGGAGATCTCCGGACAAACCCTCGGAAACAGGGCGTTTCCGGGCTATTGGTATGCTCGAATGAGCGCTCGCCAACCAAACTCCTTACGATTTATTACCACGTGAAATGGTGTGTTGGATTGCCAACGCATTCGCCGGTTCATCTTCCGTACAGTCACCTCAAAACACAGGCACTAAACAAACGGATGCCTGAAAACAACACCAAAAGGTAATACGGGGATTGCGATGAAGAACGCAAAACTATTCGAACAAGCGGAAGGCCAGCGCGCCACGATCCGCTCATCCCAGGCCAGCATCGACCTGTTGCACGAACGACGACTTCTGATCGACGTGCGAGCCTCATTCCCAGTCTGATTCGTCAAGCCGCCCCAAAGGGGCGTCCTTTCTCAAACGCTCGCTGATCCATCGAAGCCAGATTCGATCAGACGTCGGAGATAGGAATACTAACGAAACGATATTTGCTGTATCCGCTACATATCGGCGTCGATGTAGCTGGAATTGACTGTGCGCCTACACTTGGAGACCTCACCATGCAACGCAAACTGATCGCAGCAGCCGCCGTCCTCTCGCTCGTTTCCGCCGCTGCCTTCGCAACGGGCACGAACTCCAGCTCGAGCTCGACCTCGGGCGGCACGACCAGCGCAGCCGTGTTCGGCTTCGGCTCGTTCACCGCAACCAACGCGGGCGCCGCCAACGGCCACGCTTCGTCGATCGCCGGCCAGGGCTACGGCGTGACGGGCAACGCGACCAACGCGACGACGAGCCACATCAACACGTCGTCGGTGGGCGGCAAGGGTTTTGGCGGCTCGACGGCGACGGGCGTCTCGGGCGCCGACGCTGCCGCGAATGCCTGGAGCAAGCTGGGCGGCGGCTGGCGCTAAGCACACGGCGACGGACGGCGAACTTCGCCGCAACGGGGTTCGCTTTCCCGCAACCGATGTGATCCCGGTTCGAACAACAAAAAACGAAATCCAATCTTACCGATTCGATAAGGAATGCAAATCATGAAACGCACTCTGATCGCTGCTGCACTGCTCTCGCTCGTCTCCGTCGCCGCGATGGCCACGACCACGAACTCCAGCTCGTCCTCGACCTCGGGCGGCACGACGTCCGCTTCGGTCTCGGGCTTCGGCCGCTTCACGGCGACGAACTCGGGCACGGCCAACGGCAATGCGCAATCGATCGCCGGCAACAAGTTCGGCGTGACGGGCAACGCCACCAACGCAACGACGAGCCACACGAATACGTCGACGGTGAGCGGCTTCGGCCACGGCAACGCACAAGCGGGCGGCACCTCGGGCGCGGACGCAGCGGCCAATGCATGGAGCAAGCTGGGCGGCGGCTGGCGCTAAGCTGGTCGGCGACTCAAGGCAGGGGCGGCGTCATGACGAGCGTGCGCTTGCGGGATACCGCCTTTGCCGAACTCATAAAAATACTCTAAGTCGTCCGGGACCGTCATGCGCTGTGGCGTTCCCCTTTTCTTCCGGAGAACCAAAATGAACAAGACCACTCTGCAATTGGCATGCGCGGTGCTGTTTTGCGCCGCGCAACTCGCCCACGCCGACACCACCGCCAATTCCTCGTCGGGCTCGGTTTCGGGTTCGACGTCGACGGGCATCGGCCAGGGCGGCGGATCGAGCCTCAACAACATCGGCACGTCGGCGAATTCGACGGCCAACACCAGTTCCAATTCGTCGTCGGTCGGCGGCCTCGGCGTCGCGACGGCGAGCGGCGGCCGTTCGACCGCGCAGGGCGGCTCATCGAATGTGAACATCTCGCTGACGATGCCGCAACTGACGACATCCGGCACGGATGCAAGCGGCGCCGATGCGACCGGCAAGGCGGCCACGAGCGGCCCCGGCACGAGCGCCTTCGACACGCGCACGACGGTCGACTACAACCAGAGCTCGTACTCGGTCCGCACGACGCCGTCGATCGCCGCACCCTCGCTCACCACGACGCTCTCCGACACCTGCATGGGCTCGGCCAGCTTCGGCCTGTCGATCACCGGCTTCGGCGCGACCGGCGGCACGACGCTCGTCGATCAGGCTTGCGTACGCCGCCTCGATGCACGCGAATTCCGCGCAATGGGCCTGACCGATGTCGCGCTCGCGCTCCTCTGCCAGAGCGAAGCGAACCGCCGCGCCGTCGAGGCGACGGGTCATCTGTGCCCGGGCACGACCACGCCGCTCGCGAAATCGGGCGAGGACGCGGTGCTGTCGGATGACGAGAAGTATCGCGATCCGCTGGTGCGTGCGCGCCTCGGCCTGCCGGTGACCGCCGCCAACAATCCGGAAGTCAGCATGAAGACGCAGAACGAGGCCAAGCAGGCTCAGCCGGCGCCCGCGAAGCAGGTCGCGCAGCCGACGCCGGTCGCCGCTCGCGTGTACGATCAGGCTGATACGAATGGCGTCGAAGTGGCGAGCACGCCCATCGGCGAAAAGATCGAAGTCTCGCTGGTGAAGTGAGGAAGCAACAGGTCCAATGGCAGGGTGACGCCATGGAGCGAGAGAGACGCGCCTGAGCAATCGGGCCGTCTCTACCTTTGAAGGGTTGGCTTTTGAAAGACTGGTCCCGGAGAGTCAACCCTCGTTTTCCCGCTGAGGCATGCGATGAAGAGTCACAAGAAAATGGCGGCCATCGCGCTCGCGGCGAGTGCGACGGTCTCGATGATGCCGATGAGCGCGCGCGCCGATGCAAGCGCCGGCGTGATCTGGGCCGCGAACCCGGTCGGCGTGCAGTCGATGCCCGATGCGCAGGCGCTCGCGCTCTTGCCTTCGAGCGGCTACGTGCCCTTGCAGACGTCGGGCGGCAAGTGCCTGCTCGTCGCGCGGCGCGGAACGCAGATCGTCGCAGTGGAGTTGTCGCCGCTCGCGATCGGCGCGAAGGTGATCGGCTGGAAGCCGCAGCAGATCGACATGAGCACGGTCACGTCGAAGTGGGGCTACGTGCCGCCGCAATCGTCGATCGATACGAAGAGCTTCGGCAATCCCGTCACGAGCACGATCTCGGAAGCGAACAAGACGGATACGTCGAAAGGCGGATCGTATGCGCGCGCGAGCAGTTGGGGCAATGGCAACGTCGAAGCGCATAGCAGCGCGATCGCGTCGGCAACGGGCGAGACCGAAGCCGCCGAATCGGTGACGGTGAACGGCAAGACGTATCGCAAGTACAGCCACTTCAGGCCGGCGACAGCCGAAGCGCCGATGGCCGCATCGGATGAATACTTCTGTCAGTGATGCACGCGCTTCATGTCGTGGCGGACTTCCGTTCCACGACCGGCGGCACGGGCAAGGCGACGTCTTCGACGGGTCGCGATTCAGTGCCGAAACGCGCGACCGAGAACGAGAACGTGTTGACGCCGTTCTCGCTCGTCGCCGACACGGTGCCGCGATGCATCTCGGCCACCGCCTTCACGATGGCAAGCCCGAGGCCGTGATTCTCGCGGCTATTCGTGCGCGAACTTTCCGCGCGATAGAAGCGGTCGAAGAGATGCGCCATCACATGCGGCTGGATCGATTCGCCGGGATTGGCCACGGCGATGCGAATGCGCCCATGTTCCCGCGTGATGGCCACGGAAATCGTCGCGCCGGGCGCGCAATGCTGAATTGCGTTCATCACGAGATTGGACAGCGCACGGCCGAATAGCGACGTATTGACGAACGCGCGCGCATCGCCGTTCGCGACGGCGCGCACTCGCGCTTCTTCCAGCGGAATCTCGAGAAACTCCAGTGTGCGATTGACCTCCGCCGCGAGCGACACTTCGACGAGTCCCGTCGCGCGTTCGCCTTGATCGGCGCGCGCGAGAAACAGCATGTCGTTGATGATCGCGCGCACGCGTTCGAACTCCTCGAGATTCGATTGCAGCGTGTGACGCAGCTCGTCGATCGAACGATCGCGCGTCAAGGCGACTTCCGTCTGACCGATGAGAATCGTGACCGGCGTGCGCAATTCGTGCGCGACATCGGCGTTGAAGGATTCGAGGCGGCCATATGCGTGATCGAGCCGTTCGAGCGCGCCATTGAAGGACTTCGCGAGATCTTCGAGTTCCATCGGCAGCGCGCGCGTGTTCAGGCGTTGCGATCGATTGGTCGGACTCAGCTTCGATGCATCGCGCGTGAGGCGCGTGAGCGGTGCGAGGCCGAGCCGCGCGACCGAATAACTCAGCAGCAGGACCGCGACCGTGGCGAGCGCCATCAGCGCGGCGAGCGCGAGACCGAACGCGCGCATCGTATGAACGTTCGGCGAGCAATCGATCGCGACGAAGAGCTGCAGCGGCGGACGATCCCCGTTGGGCGGAATCGTGAGCGTGGTCATCAGCATGTCGTAGGCGCGATCTTCCGGACGGAAGTGAACGTAACCGCCCATCACGCGCTTGACGACGCGGCCCGCGGGCGGCGAGCCGTATTCATAGCGCGGATCGTTGCTGGACACGGCAAAGAGCGTGGAGCCGTCGCGCGGGGTGATGTCGGCGAGCTTCTCCTTCGCGATCTTCCATTTCTCCGGCGTCGATACATGCGTGACGATGAGCCGCGCAATCTCCGCGCGATTGTCGAGCGAGTCGCGCAAATGCTGCTCCAGTTGCACGCGCAGCACGAGAAAGAGTCCCGAGCCGACAAGCGCAAACACGAACAGCGCGACGAGCGCGAACATGACGGCGAGCCGCCGCGAAATGGAGCGTTGCGTGCGCGGCTCGCGCGCGTCGCGTGCCTCGCGTGGCGTCGACGATATCCACTGCGTGTTCATGATGGTCTCGCGTCTTCCCTTGCTTCGCGCGTGTCGCGAACTTCGCGCACTTCGAGCACATAGCCCATGCCACGCACGGTATGAAGCAGTTTGGTGCGGAACGGTCCGTCCAGTTTCGCGCGCAGCCGCTTGATCGCCGTTTCGACGACGTTCGTGTGACTTTCGAAATCGACTTCCCAGACGAGCTCGGTGATCGCGGTCTTCGAGAGAATGTCGCCGTGACGGCGCGCGAGCACCGAGAGCAACTGAAATTCCTTCGCGGTGAGGTCGAGCCGCACGCCGTCGCGTGTTGCGCGGCGGCCGATCAGATCGACATACAGATCGCCGACCGATATCAATGTCGATTCCTGCGCGCGCGTGCGGCGGGCGAGCGCATGCAGACGCTCGACGAGTTCGAGAAACGAGAACGGCTTCGTGAGGTAATCGTCCGCGCCTTCGCGCAGGCCGCGCACACGATCGTTGATGTGATCGCGCGCGGTCAGCATGATGACCGGCGTCGACTTCTGGAGGCGCAGCGCCTTCAATACCGCGAAGCCGTCGCGTCTTGGCAGCATCACGTCGAGCACGATCACGTCGTAGTCGTATTCGATGGCGAGATGCGTGCCTTCCTCGCCGTCCATCGCGACATCGACGACCCAGCCTTGCTCGGTCAACCCCGAGCGCAGGTAATCCACCACTTTGTGTTCGTCTTCGACTATCAGGACTTTCATGCCTGGCACCTGTGCGCGTTCAGTGTGTGTTTACCGCATTGTTCAACTGCTAACTATACGAGCCTCGCGGGCATCGTGCTTACGTTTTCTTTCTACTCGCCCGAAGTAGTTGCGTTCGCAAGCTTCTGATCGTCGTTCGATGCAGTGTCCCATCCGCCGCCCAATGCCTTCACGAGCGCCACCGATACGGTGCGCTGCTGTCCGCGAATCTGCACGTCCTGTCGTTCGCTCGTGAGCAATTGCTGCTGTGCGGTGATGACGTCGAGATAGGCGACGAGCCCGCCCGAATAACGATCGTTCGCGAGCGACAGCAAGCGTTGCGCATCGACGACCGCGGCGTGCGACTGTTTCGCCGCGCCGTCCAGCACCGACAATCCGACGATGCCGTCCTGCACTTGCTGAAACGCGCCGAGCACCGTCTGCCGATAATTCGCGACGGCCGCGACATAGCCTTCGTTCGCGAAATCGACGGCTGCCGAGCGCCGTCCGCCATCGAAGATGACCTGGCTTGCCATCGTCCCGATGGTCCACAAAAGGCTCGGCGCGGAAATCAGACTTGAGAATGCCGTGCTTTCCCAGCCGACCGTGCCGTTCAACGTGAGGCTCGGAAAGAACGCCGCTTTCGCGACGCCGATCTGCGCATTGGCCGCGGCCATCGCACGCTCGGCGGATGCGACATCGGGCCGGCGTTGCAGTACATCGCTCGGCACGCCGAGTGGAATCGGCGGAAGCGGGCGTTCGTTCAATTCAGGCGCGATCGAGAATTGCGGCGCGGGCGTCCCGACGAGCGCGGCGATCGCATGTTCGAATTGCGCGCGCTGATTGAGCAGCAGTTGCGCCTGCACGCGCGTCTGATCGAGTTGCGCTTGCTGCTGCAATACATCGAGGCCTGACACCGCGCCGAGATCGTGTTGCGCCTGCACGTAATCGAGCGCTTTCTTTTGCAGCACGACAGAACGATTCAGCACGTCGATCTCCGCATCGAGCTCGCGCATCGAGAAGTAGTCGCTGGCGAGATCGGTGGTCAGCACGAGACGCGCATTCGCGAGATCGTCGCGCGACTGATCCGCCGATGCATGCGCGGCCTCCTCTTCGCGACGGATGCGGCCGAACAGATCGACGTCGTAGTTGACCGTCGGCGCGAGCTTCAGATCGCTTTGAACGGTAGCGTTGCTCGGCGTCGCGTAGTTGGTGACTGGCCGGTTCTTCGAAATGCGCGAGCGCGACGCGTTTGCACCGAGATCGACTTCAGGCAGCGCCAGCGCGGATGTTTGCGCGAGCGTCGCGCGAGCCTGTGCGTAGTGCGCGCTCGCCGCGGCGAGCGTCTGATTCTGTGCGAGCGCCTGCGTTTCGAGACCGTTCAACGTCACATCGCCGAAGCCTTGCCACCAGTCGAGCGCGAGCGGCGCATGCGACGGCTCGCCCACGCGCCAGTACGAATCCGTCTTCCACGTAGGTGGCGTTGCGGCGACGGGCCGATGATAGTCGGGCCCGACCGTACACGCGGCAAGCAGCGAGACGAGCGTGATGCCAAGCGCGGTCTTCATGATGCGGCCTTGCTGCCCGACGCGGGCTGTCGTTGCGTTTGCTGCGGCGCGATCACGACGTGATCGCCATCGGCGATCGAATCGCTCGGGTTGATGATGACCTTGTCGGTCGCGTCGATTCCGCTCTCGATCTCGAGCGATTGTCCGAGATCCTGCGCGATCACGATCTTGCGCAGGCTCACATGACCGTTGCCATCGACGACCGCGAGACGTGGACCTTCGGAACGGAAGAGCAGCGCGTTGCCTGGCACGAGCAGACGCGCATGCGCGGTCGCGGGCACGGCGACCTGCACATACGCGCCGGGCCGTAGCCGCCCATCGGGATTCGGCAGCGTCACTTCGACTTGCAACGAGCGCGTGGGCACGTCGATCGCGCCGGAGATGTGGGTGATCTTGCCGTGGAACTGTTCGCCGGGCAGCTCCGCCTGCGTGACCGTCACGTCCTGTCCGACCGATACGTTCTGCGCATAAGCCTGCGGCAACTGCACGAACACGCGCAACGGGTCCGACTGGGCGAGCGCGAAGAGCGCGCGGCTCGTGCCGCTGCCCGCATCGATCAGATCGCCGACATCCACATTGCGCTGCGTGACGACGCCCGCAAAAGGCGCGACGATGCGCTTGAACGATTCGAGCTGACGCAGACGCTTCACGTTGGCATCGGCGGCCGCGAGATTCGCGACGTCCTGGTTGTACGTGCTCTGACGCTCGTCGAGTTCCTGTTGCGACACGGCATCGCGCTGACGCAATTGCTGCCAGCGTTCGAGCGAGCTCTTCGCGAGTCCGAGGCTCGATGCAGTCTGTTCGCGTTGCGCGACCGCTTGCGCAAGCTCCTGATCGATCTCGGGCGTGTCGAGATCGGCGAGCAACTGGCCTTGCTTCACGCGCGATCCGATATCGACATACCAGTGCAGCAGATAACCCGTCGCACGCGCATAGATCGGCGATTCGACGAAGCCGCGCAAGGTCCCCGGCAACGTCGTTTCGCCGCCGCCATCGGTCTCTTGAGGCATGACGACGTTCACGTATTGCTGCGCGTTCTGCTGCGTGCGCGCGGCGATGGAATGGCCATGCAGCACATCGGTGACGACCGTGCGCGCCGCGCCTATCGCGAGCAACGCGAGCACGATCACGAGCGCGATCTTCGCGCGTTTCCATTCGACGTTGCGCGGCGGCAGCGCGGGCCCTTCGTTCGGGTCGCGAGCGGGAATCGCAAGCGATGCGTGGTTCTTTTCAGTCATGTTCGTCGGGATGCTTTGATGTCAGTGTTGGCCGCTGCCGTCTTCATGTTGCGTGTTACCTCTTCGCGCGGCGCGCCGTGCAAGACGTGCGTGAATGCCTGCGAAGACGAGCGGCACGAAAAAGAGCGTGGAAACCGTTGCGAACAGCAGGCCACCGATCACCGCGCGGCCGAGCGGCGCGTTTTGCTCGGCGCCTTCGCCGAGGCCGAGCGCCATCGGAATCATGCCGATGATCATCGCGAACGCGGTCATCAACACGGGGCGTATGCGGCTCGCGCCCGCCTCGAGCGCGGCGGTGAGCGGCGGCATGCCCGCGTTCAGACGCTGTCGCGCGAACGAGACCATCAGGATGCTGTTCGCGGTGGCGACGCCCATCGTCATGATCGCGCCGGTCAGCGCGGGCACGCTCAGGTGCGTGGCGGTGAGAAAGAGCATCCAGATGATGCCCGCGAGCGCGGCGGGCAATGCGCTTACGATGATGAGCGGATCGATCCACGACTGGAAGTTCACGACGATCAGCAGATACACGAGCACGATCGCCATCGCGACGCCCAATCCGAGGCCGACGAACGACGTCCGCATCGTCTCGACCTGACCGCGCACGACGATCTGGCTGCCGCGCGGAAGCGTCTTCTGCGCTTCATCGACGAGATGATTCACCTGGCGCGCGACGCTGCCGAGATCGCGGCCTTCGACGCTCACGAAGAGATCGATCACGGGCCGGATGTTGTAGTGCGTGACCACCGCGAACTGATTCTTCGGCGAGAGGCGCACGAGATTGCCGAGCAGTTGCGTGGGACCGTTGAGCGATGCGGACACCGGCGTTCGCAGCAGTTCGTCGATCGATGAAATCTGATACTGCGGCGTCTGCACCGCGAGGTTGTATTCGACGCCGTTGCGCGGGTTGAACCAGAATCCCGGCGCGGTTTGCGAGCTTCCCGAAAGCGAAACCAGCACGTTCTGCGCGACGTTGCTTGCGGACAGATTGAGTTGCTGCAGGCGCGTGCGATCCATCTGCAAATCGATGGCCGGTTCGTCTAGCTTCTGCTGGATGTGCGTATCGACATTGCCGGGGATCATGCGGATCTGCTTCATCAGCTTGCTCGCGACTTCGAAATTCGCCTGGCCGTTCTGCCCTTGAATCTGCACGTCGATGGCGGCGGGCAAGCCGAAGTTGAGAATCTGCGTGACGATGTCCGCAGGTTGAAAGAAGAATTCGACGCCGGGAAAGCGGCGCGGCAGGAGCGCACGCAATTCGTCGATGTACTTTTGCGTCGGCGAATGATCCGCGTTGAGCGCGACCTGAATTTCGCCGTCGAGCGTGCCGATCGTTCCGGCATTGCTGTACGACAGGTTGATGCCGCTATAAGGCAGACCGAGGTTATCCAGTATCGTCGCGAGTTCGTCTTGCGGCACGATCTGGCGCACGACCTTTTCGACTTCATCCGCGAGTCGCGCGGTCTCCTCGATGCGCGTGCCGGTCGGCGCGCGCATGTGCAGGCGAATATCGCCCGCATCGACGCTCGGGAAGAAGTCTTCGCCGAGCATGAACACGAGGCCCGCCGACAACAGGCAGAAGCCGAGAAAGAGCGTCGCGAACAGACGCCGCTTCACGAGCAGGCTCGACAGAATCACGATATACGCGCCGCGCATGCGCTCGAAGCCGCGATCGAAGCGCTGATGCAGACGCACGAAGAGATTCGGCTTCGCCTTCGCATCGGGTGCGTGCGCGTGGCCCATCAACAGCATCGCGAGCGTCGGCACGAGCGTGCGCGAAAGGATGTACGACGCGAGCATCGCGAACACGACGGCTTCCGCAAGCGGCACGAACAGGAACTTGGCGACGCCGGTGAGAAAGAACATCGGCACGAACACGATGCAGATGCACAGCGTCGAGACGAGCGCGGGCACCGCGATTTCACCTGCGCCTTCGAGGATCGCGTCGTGCAGATTCGTGCCCATGTGCAGATGACGCTCGATGTTCTCGATCGTGACGGTGGCATCGTCGACGAGAATGCCGACTGCGAGCGCGAGGCCGCCGAGCGTCATGATGTTGATCGTCTGCCCGAGCGCATGCAGCACGATCAGCGACGAGAGAATCGAGAGCGGTATCGAGATCGCGATGATGCAGGTGCTGCGCCAGTTGCCGAGAAAGAGCAGGATCATCGCGGCGGTGAGCGCGGCGGCGATGAGCGCTTCGCGCACGACGCCTTGCACGGCGGCCTTCACGAACACCGACTGATCGAAGAGCGCGCTGATCTTCAGATCGGAAGGCAGCGACGCCCGCGCTTGCGGCAAGAGATCATGCAACGTATTGACGATGGACAGCGTCGACGCGTTGCCGTTCTTCAGCACCGAGATCAGCACGCCGCGATGCCCGTCCTGACGCACGATGTTGGTCTGCGGCGAGAAGCCGTCGCGGACGTGCGCGACTTCGCGCAGATAGGTCGTCGCGCCGTTGATCGTGCGAACCGGAATGTCGTTCAGGCCCGCGACGGTCGCGGGCGAACCGTTCATGTCGACCGTATATTCGCGCGGGCCGATCTTTGCGGTGCCGGTCGGAAGGATCAGGTTTTGCGCGTTGACGGCCTGGACGACATCGGTCGGCGTGAGTCCTTTCGCGAGCAGCGCGCGCGTGTCGAGATCGACGGAGATGAGGCGCGTCTTGCCGCCATACGGATAAGGCACGGCCGCGCCCGGAATCGTCACGAGTTGAGGGCGCAAGAAATTGAGCGCGGTATCGTTCAGGTCCTGCTCGGATTGCTTCGGACTCGAAAGCCCGAGCTGAATCACCGGAATGCTCGACGCCGAATAGCTGATGACGAGGGGCGGCGTCGCGCCCGGCGGCATCTGCTTCACTTGCGCCTGTTCGACGGCCACTGTTTGCGCGATCGCGGTCTGGATGTTCGCGGTGGGCTGCAGAAAGAGCTTGATGATCGCGATGCCTTGCAGCGATTGCGACTCGATGTGCTCGATATTGTTCACCGTGGTCGTGAGGCTGCGCTCGTTGACCGACGTGATGCGATTGGCCATGTCCTGCGCGGAAAGGCCTGTGTAGTTCCAGATGATGCTGACAACCGGAATGTCGATTTCGGGAAGCACGTCCACAGGCGTCGTCACGAGGACGAACGGCGTCGCCAGCAGGATCATGATGGCCATCACGATGAACGTGTATGGCCGCTTAAGCGCAACGTTGACTATCCACATTGAGTCGTTCGGAAGAAGCTGGGAGAGGGCGCTGCGAATGAGGCGAATGCAACGCGCGGGACGCAATGACGGAGCGGGGCGTGCGGTTCGCCATCAGTGTCGTTATGGTAGTGGCCGGGTGCCAACGACAATATGACGTGAATATGGCGCCGATGTCAGATAAGGCGGTTTGAAAGCAAGCTTGCGAAAGCCCATGGTAGGGCGGAGCATTCGCATCGGACAGCGGGGAATAGCGAAGCGCGAGCGCGGGTTACGCGCTTCGAAGGGACGCGAGCGAGACGGCGCGGAAGGCCGCGCGTGTCTCGTTCGATGAGCGTGCGTTACTGCGGGGTTTGACCGAGCGGCGTCGTCGACATCGTGCGTCCCGAAGACGACGAACCGTCGCTGGACGAGCCATATGCGCTTTGCGCGCTGACCTTGGCTTCGGCTGCCTGGATGTCGTTCGGATAGAACGCATCGCGCTCGGACGGGTTATAGCCGGCTTGTTCGACGCGTTGCAGATCCGCTTTCACCTGCGCGCGCGTGAGACCTTCGGATTGTGCGAGCGCGGCGAGCGGCGCGGCAGCAAGGGCGATTACAGCGATGCGTGTGACTAGTTTCATGGCGCACTCCTCATGCGGGTAAAAATGAACGGGACGTGCGGTTGCGCGATATGCAGCGTCGGCACGCTCGCTACAGCCACCACTGAATTCTATTTGTCGTACCGTGACGAGATGCTGGCGATGAGATGACGCTTTGGTCAGATTGGGGCTGTCTGTGAATGCGCGCAGCCGGTGATAGACTCGCCCGCGAGACGCGCCTTGTAAGCTACCTGAACAACATCGTTCGCGGATGTTGTCCCCGATATCCCATCAGGACTCGATAAATTGCCGTTCAATCTGCCGACCACGGCCACCGCGCCGTTTTGCCCATCGGAAGTCAAAGGCTCCGTCGCCGTTTCGCCGGGCGCGCCGCTATGGAAGAAGCTTCTGCAATTCGCGGGGCCGGGCCTGCTCATTTCCATCGGCTATATGGACCCGGGCAACTGGGCGACGGATATCGAAGCCGGCTCACGCTACGGCTATAGCCTGCTCTTTGTCGTCGTGTTGTCGAGTCTTGCGGCGATGGTGCTGCAATGTCTTTCGATGCGCCTTGGCATCGTCACGGGAAAGGATCTCGCGCAGCTATCGCGTGAGCGTTACGCGAAACCGGTCGCGAACGTGCAATGGATGCTCGCGGAGTTATCGATCATCGCGTGCGATCTCGCGGAAGTGCTCGGCGGCGCGCTCGCGTTTCATTTGCTGTTCGGCGTTTCGCTGATGTGGGGCGTGGTGCTCACCGCATTCGATACGCTCATCGTGCTGGGCCTGAAAGGCAAGAACTTTCGCGATCTCGAAGCCATCATGCTCGGGCTCATCGCGACGATCGGCGTCGGTTATATCGTCGAGCTCGTGCTCGTCAAACCGCATTGGCCTTCGGTTGCTGCCGGGCTCGTGCCATCGATTCACGCGTTGAGCGATCGCGAGCCGCTTTATCTCGCGATAGGCATTCTCGGCGCGACCGTGATGCCGCATAACCTGTATCTGCATTCCTCGATCGTGCAGACGCGCGTGGTGAATCGCGATGCGAAGAGCCTTGCATCGGCGATCAATCTTTCGCGGCTCGATACGATCGTGTCGCTCGTTCTCGCGCTGCTGATCAATGCGGCGATCCTGATTCTCGCGGCATCGGCATTTCACGCGACGGGACACACGCAAGTGACCGAGATCGAAGATGCGTACAAGCTGCTTGCGCCTATCGTGGGAACCGGGCTTGCGGCGATTCTCTTCGCGGTGACGCTCTTTGCATCGGGCCAGAGTTCGACGTTCACCGGGACCATTGCAGGGCAGGTCATCATGGAAGGGTTCCTGCAACTGAAAATCCCGTGCTATCAGCGCCGATTCATCACTCGGGCGCTTGCGCTCGTGCCAGCGTTGATCGGCGTGTACGTGATGGGCAACGGCGCGGTCGGCAAGCTGCTCGTCGCGAGTCAGGTCGTGCTGAGCCTGCAACTGCCGTTCGCGCTTTATCCGCTGATCCGGATGACGAGCGATCGCGGCCTCATGGGAGCGTTCGCGAACAAACCGTTCATGAAGCTCGTCGCGTGGGCGCTGTTCGTGGTCATCAGCGCGGCGAACGTCTGGCTCGTGGTGCAGACGGTCGCGGAGTGGCTCGGCTGAAATGAAAAGCGCCATGCACGATTCGATGTGCATGGCGCTTCGTCAAGCCGCGAGCGTTGTCTACTTCACCACCGCCGCCGGCGCATCCGACTTGACCGAGACCGGCGCGGGAAGCGCCGCTTCGACAGGCCGCGTTTCATCGACCGTGGTTCTGCCGCCATCGCGGAAGAACGCCTGTTCCGCGGCCTTGTTCAGCACGAGAATACTGATCCGCCGATTCGTCGGCTCGTCGACGACATCCTTGTTGAGCGGCAGCACGTCGGACAGTCCGCGCACTTGCAGCACCTTGCTTTCCTTCATGCCGCCCGCGACGAGCGCGCGCCGCGCGGCATTCGCCCGCTCGCTCGAAAGCTCCCAGTTCGAATAGCCCGCCTGACCGCCGGAATAGGGCACTGCATCCGTATGCCCCGCAATCGACACGCGGTTATCGACATCGTTCAGCGATGCGCCGATGTTCGTCAGAATCGTCGTCACATAGCTTTCGAGTCTCGAACTGCCCGATGCGAACATCGGCCGCTTGAGCGAATCGACGATCTCGATACGCAAGCCTTCACTCGTGATCGCGATGCGAATCTGATCCTTGTACGCGCGCAGCGCAGGCGTCTGCTCGATGAGCGCCATCAGCTTCTGCTTGAGTTGCTGCAGCTTGCGCAAGTCGTCCATCGCAACGGCAGCGCGCGCGATCGATTGCGGCACCGGTTGCGTCTGGGTCTTGTTGCCTTCACCCGGACGCGTGCTCGACAGATCCCTGCCGCCGCCCGCGATGACGCTCGTATGCGCCGACGCGCCGCCATCGTTGCCGAACAATGCGGAAAGCGGCGTATTGAAGTATTGCTCGATGCCTTCCTTGTCGTACTTCGATGTCGATCCGAGCAGCCACATCAACAGAAAGAACGCCATCATCGCGGTGACGAAGTCGGCGTAGGCGATCTTCCATGCGCCGCCATGATGGCCGTGTCCGTGCGCCTTCTTCTTGCGCTTGACGACGACAGTCGGCGCAAGCACGGACTGCAGCGGATCGCGTGACGGTTTCTCAGCCATGTGCGTTGGTCCTTTGCGTACCCGATGTCATCACGAAGCCGCCTTCGGCATCTTGGTGGCACGAACCGCGTCGTCGAGTTCCTTGAAGCTCGGACGATCGGCGGTGAAGAGCACCTTGCGGCCGAACTCGACCGCGATCGTCGGCGCATAACCGTTCATCGATGCGAGCAGCACGGACTTCACGCACTGGAACGGCTTCGCTTCGGCCGCGCCCTTCGCGTTGAGCAGGTCCGCGAGCGGGCCGATGAAGCCGTACGCCAGCAGAATGCCGAGGAACGTGCCGACGAGCGCACCCGCGATCATCTCGCCGAGCACGGCGGGCGCGGCGCCGACCGAGCCCATCGTGTGCACGACGCCCATCACCGCGGCGACGATACCGAATGCAGGCAGGCCATCGGCCATTTTCTGAATGGCGTTCGCGGCGATCGAGCTTTCGGTGTGGTGCGTGTCGAGCTCTTCGTCCATCAGATCCTGCATTTCGAGCGCGTTGACATTGCCCGCCGACATCATGCGCAGATAGTCGACGATGAAGTCGAGCAGATGATGATCGGCCATGACGTGCTCGTACTTCTGAAAGACCGGGCTGGACTCGGGCGCATCGACATCGGCTTCGAGCGCCATCATGCCTTCCTTGCGCGCCTTCTGAAGCAGTTCGTAGAGCAATGCGATCAGCGCGAGATATTTCTCTTTCGTGTAGCCGCCGCCCTTGAACGCCTTCGGAATCGATTGCAACGTTTTCTTGAGCGTCGCGGTCGGATTCGACACGACGAACGCGCCGATCGCCGCGCCGAAAATACACAGCAGCTCGAACGGTTGCACGAGGGCCGCGAGGTGGCCGCCGACGCCGACGAAGCTTCCGATCACCGAGCCGATGACCAACAACCATCCGATGATGACAAACATGATTTCTCCGCAAAAGTCCGGGCGCCGCGGGCCGTGCGTGCTCGGGATTGAGACGCGCACGGCTCGCGACGCATTGTTCGCTTGTTGTTGGACTTATCGGCGCGAAAGTGCCGGAGATTTAGGGTGTCGCGCGCAAGTTTTTCTTCGCAAATGTTTGCGGCGTAAATGTTACGTTCGTGGCGCCGCTTACTTCGCAGGTAATGGATCGCGTGATCATGTTTCGTCTAACATCGGTTGCATGAACTCGACCCTCGTACATCCGGCCGTTCGATCGGACGTCGGCGCGCTATTGCGCGAATGGCGTCAGCGCAGGCGCATGAGCCAGCTCGATCTCGCAGGCGTTGCGGACGTGTCCACGCGTCACCTGAGCTTCGTCGAATCGGGCCGCTCGCTGCCGAGCCGGGACATGCTGATGCGCCTCGCCGAGCAACTGGACGTGCCGCTGCGCGAGCGCAACACGCTGCTCGTCGCGGCCGGCTATGCGCCGCTTTATCGCGAGCGCGCGCTGGCCGATCCGCAACTTTCCGCTGCCAGGCGTGCTGTCGATCTCGTGCTCAAAGGGCATGAGCCGTATCCCGCGCTCGCGGTCGATCGTCACTGGACGATGATCGCGGCCAACGCGGCTTTCGCGCCGCTCGTCGCATCGGCGGATGCGCAATTGCTCGTGCCGCCGGTCAACGTGCTGCGGCTGTCGATGCATCCGCAAGGTCTCGCCGATGCCATCGACAACTGGCACGAGTGGCGCGCGCATCTGCTCGCGCGCCTGCGCCGGCAAATCGACGTGTCCGGCGATGCGACGCTCGTCGCGCTCTTGGCCGAACTGGAGGCGTATCCCGCGCCGCGTCACGCGACCCACGAGCCGCGCGGCGAGACCGATCCCGTCGTCGTGCCCTTGCGTTTGCGCACGCAGCACGGCGTGCTGTCGTTCTTGAGCACGACGACGGTTTTCGGCACGCCCGTCGACATCACGTTGTCGGAGCTTGCGATCGAAGCCTTCTTTCCCGCCGACGATTCGACCGCCGCCATCCTTCGCGAACTCGCCGACGCAAGACGTTGAGCTTGCGTCGCGCCGCGCATGCTTACAGAATTGAACCTAGTCGACATGCGCGGATCAATGAGAAAGCAGGCTGCGCGCCGCATGGCGCGCAGCCTGTGTCAGCTTTTGTCCAACCAACGCGGAAGGCAGCGATGATTCAAACATTCGAACAAGTGATCGGCGGGCAAACGATGCAGTTTTGCGCCAGCATCGCGGAGGGCGGCGGGCCGCTGCGCGTCATCATCAGCCGTGCGGATTCGGCGGAATCGCTCGTGATCGTCGAAGCGGACGGCATCATCGGCGCGATCAAGGCCGAAGTGGAAGCGCCCGATACGCTCGTCGCCGATGCCGTTCGCAAGGCGCAGCAGGAAGCGCTCATCGAGCGTGCGCTGGAAACCGGCGCGGTGCAGACCACTAGCCTGTAACGCTCTTCGTCCACGAGCATCAGTAAGCATGCCCGCGCCGCTTTCAAGGCCGCGCGGGCATTGCTTTATGCGCGCGATGGCCGCCCGGCGTTCTACATGCGCGGTTCGCCGTTTTTCGGATCGGCGGGCACCATCGGCGTCGCGGAATCCGGGCCGTCAGGCATGTCCGGATCTTCGGGGTTCGGCGCGGCGTCGGGATCGAGCAGCTTGTCCGGGTCCGGTTCGAGCGGCTCCTCGGGGGAGCGGGGCATTGTCGACATGGTGTTGTCCTCAAAAGATTCGCGGCTTTACCTGGGCGTTGCAACGGCCGTTCCCGGCGTCCGTCTCTAAGTAACACGTTCTTCGGCGTTCGCGCTCGCCGGATTGTTCACATGACGCGCGATCGACGCGGCGCACAACAGAAGCGCGACGGAGATCGCCGCCGACCAGCGCACCGCATCGACGATCTGGTGCGCGCTCGCCGCGCCGTCGCCATAAGCCGCGAGCGCGCCGAACGCCGCGACGCCGATCGCGCCCGCCGCCTGCCGCGCCGTGTTGAGCACCGCCGACGCCGTGCCCGCACGCGGCTGGCCGACGGTGCCGAGCAGCGCGGTCGTCATCGCCGGGACCGCGAGTCCCATCCCCGATGGAATCAGCAGGAACGGCACGAGCAGCGCGGCCGTGGGCGTCGTCGCATCGACGAAGGCGAGCGCGGCGAAACCGGCGGCGTCGAGCAGCGCGCCGAAGATCATCGGGCCGCGCGAGCCGAAGCGCGCGACGACAGGGCCGCTCGCCAGGTTCGAGATCAGGAATCCGCCCGTCAGCGGCAGGAACGCGAGGCCGGTCTGCAAGGGCGTGTGACCGAGCACGCGCTGCAAATACAGGCTCAGCACGAAGACCATTCCATAGTAGGTGAGATTCACGCCGATACCGAAGGCCACGGCCGCGCTGAACGTGCGCTCGGCGAAGAGCGACAGCGGCAGCATCGGCGTGCGGCTTTCGCGCTCGATCGCGATGAACGCGCCGCCCGCCGCCAGCGCGAGCAGCAAGGCGCCGATGACGAGCGGATGCATCGGTCCGAGCGGGCGCAGTTCGATCACCGCGCCGACGAACGAGGCGAGCGCGACGATCGCCAGCGCCTGGCCGGGCAGGTCGATGCCGCGCGCACGACCGGCATCTTTGGGTCGCGCGTTTTCTATCCACGCGAGCGTCGCGACGATGCCCGCCGCGCAGATCGGCAGATTGACCCAGAAAATGCTGCGCCAGCCGAACGCCGCGATCAGCACGCCGCCGACGATCGGCCCCGCCGCGATCGACACCGCGCCCGCCGCCGTCCACAAGCCGACCGCTCGCGCGCGCAGACGCCGGTCGTGGCCGCACGCCGCATTCAGCAGCGCGAGCGAGTTCGGCAGCATCGCCGCCGCGCCGACGCCCTGCAAGGCGCGCGCGGCGATGAGTTGCGTCGCGTCGCCGGAAAAGGCGCACGCGAGCGACGCCAGCGCGAAAAGCGCAAGTCCGCCGACGAACATGCGCCGCGCGCCGAAGCGGTCGCCGAGCGAACCGGCCGAGAGCATGAGCGCGGCGAAGGCGAGCGCGTAGCTGTCGATGGTCCATTGCAGGCTCGCGACGCTCGCACCCAGATCGTGGCCGATGCGCGCGAGCGCGACATTCACGATCGAGACATCGAGTTGCGAGACGACGAAGCCGACGCTGGTCGCCGTCACGGTGAGCGTCTGCCGTGCGGACAGACGCGTTTCGGATGAAGAAAGATTCGAGTTCATGCCGGCCATCGTAGGCGCGCGGCGCGGCCGATGTTTCGGCGTGGGCCGAAACGTGAAAGCGCAATGAAAAATGGCGCACCGCGTGAACGGTGCGCCACTTCGCGTGTGGAACGCTAACGCCGGATCAGCGCGCCTGCTTGATGAACAACGTCGTCAGCGCGCCGACCGCGCACAGTGCGCCGACGTAGATCGCGGGCGCCATCGGGCTCGATTTCATCATCAGCGAGACGACGATCGGCGTGAGTCCGCCGAACACCGCATACGCGACGTTGTACGAAAACGAGATGCCGGAGAAGCGCACGGCCGCGGGGAACGACTTGACCATCACGAACGGAATCGCGCCGATCACGCCGACGAAAAAGCCCGCGAGCGCGTACCACGGCAAAAGCGCGGAGGCATCGGCCGCGACCTGCTGGAACATCATCCAGTACGTGACGGCGAGCGCCACGCCGCCGACGAAGATCGTCTTGCCCGCGCCGATGCGGCCCGCGATCGCGCCCGCCAGCACGCAGCCGATCGTGAGACACAGCGTCGCCGCGCAGTTCGCGACGAGCACCGTCGCCGGCGCGATGTGGAACTGCTTCTGCAGCAGCGTCGGCGTCATCAGGATCACGACGACGATCGCGGCGGAAAGCATCCACGTCAGCAGCATCGACACGATGACGGCGCGGCCGTGATCGCGCAGCACGGCCTTGAGCGGAAGTTCCGCGGCGAGCGACTTGCGCTTCTGCAACTCGGCGAACACCGGCGTTTCATGCAGCCAGCGACGCAGATACACCGAGCACAGACCGAAGATGCCGCCGAGCAGGAACGGCAGGCGCCACGCGAAATCGGCGACTTCGGCCGGCGCGAACGCCTTGTTGATGCCCGTGGCGATCAGCGAGCCGAGCAGAATGCCCGCCGTCAGGCCGGCCGTGAGCGTGCCGCACGCATAGCCGATATGACGCCCCGGCACATGCTCCGACACGAACACCCACGCGCCCGGCACTTCGCCGCCGACCGCCGCGCCCTGCATCACGCGGAACACGAGCAGCAGGACGGGCGCCATCAGGCCGATCGACGCGTACGTGGGCAGGAGGCCCATCAGGAGCGTCGGCACGGACATCAGCAGCACGGAAAGCGTGAACATGCGCTTGCGTCCGAGCAGATCGCCGAAGTGCGCCATGATGATCCCGCCGAGCGGGCGCGCGAGATAACCCGCCGCGAAGATGCCGAAAGTCTGCAATTGACGCAGCCAGTCAGGAATCGACGGCGGAAAGAACAATTGGCCGATGACCGGCGCGAAGAACACGAAGATGATGAAGTCGTAGAACTCGAGCGCGCCGCCGAGCGCGGCGAGCGTGAGCGTCTTGTAATCGCCGCGCGTGAGCGCACGGCCGGCCGCGCGCGGGGCGTCGGACAGAGGTGTTGCCTGCATCGGAAAAGAACCCGTAAGTGGAAAAGCCACGCATGACGCGCGGTAGAACGAGGCTTTGCCCTGCGGGAGTGACTAAACGCGCCGGGTGGACGCGAAGCGAAGGCCCGGGCGCGGAACGCGAACGATCCGGGCCGGAAGCCAGCGGGCGCGGATTCGAAAGCCGCTGCCCGTCATCCGCGCTGCGCGATGCGACGGACAGTCGCGGCGCAGCTTGCTACGACGTCTCGGTAAAACGGCGGAAGCGGGAACTTTTGAGCCAAACACGGCATGTTACAGGATGAAAGCGCGCGCAAAAGCGAAAACCCGTTCTAATTTCGAGATGGTTGCGCGCATCAGACGCCGCCCGTTCCGGGCGCTAGGCAGTCACATGCGTTGACAATTCGGATGAGTCCGATGGGAAAGGGTCGCATCGCTGCCCAGAATACGCAGCTTGTAAATCCCCGTCTCATCCCGCGACGAGACGCCCGGCGGGCGCCGCAAAACGGCCTCCGCTTCATGTCCCTTGGACTCATCAGGTAAGACACTATGCGCGTCGCCGTTTTGCAAACCGACCCCAGTTATCGAAATCTCATCAGCGATGTCGTCAAACGACTCGGCCACACTTGCGTGACTTTCGGCGATGGCCTCGTGCTGTCGAAGGCGCTGTCCCGCTCCACGGTCGATCTGCTGATTCTCGACTGGAATTCCACGGGCCTCTGCGGCCTCGATCTGCTGAAATCCGTGCGCTCGAGCTTCGGCGAACGCGTGCCGGTCATGTTCGCGACGCCGGACGGCGCCGAACACAACGTTGTCTGCGCGCTCACCGCCGGCGCGGACGATTTCGTCGTGTATCCGATCCGCCCGGGCGAGTTCGGCGCGCGCGTCGAAGCGCTCTTGCGCCGCGCGTATCCCGCGACGTCGAGCGCATGCCTCGAAGTCGGGCCGTATCGTTTCGACGCACGCCAGCAAACCGTCACCGTGCGCGGCAAGCCGGTGCAGTTGAGCGGCACGCAATTCCGTCTCGCGCAGCTTTTCTTCTCGAACATCGGCCGCGTGCTGTCGCGCGATCATATTTTCGCGATGGTCTGGGGACGCGAGTTCCGCGAAACGACCCGCACGATCGACAGCCACGTTTCGCGCCTGCGTCTCGCGCTGGAAATCGAGCCGGTCAACAACTTCCGCCTGCAGCCGGTGTACAAGAGCGGTTACCGTCTGCTGCATCTCTACGATGAAGGCGCGGATTCGGATGGCGGTCTCACCGATCCCGCGCCTGCGCAGATCGCGGCCTGAAGCCGATCAAAAAGCAAATGCCGCCGGTTGACAAACCGGCGGCATTTTTCATTTCGCGCGCGTCTTAAAGCGCCGGCAATGCGGGGCGCGTCTCGATGCTCCGGCGAATCAGCGTTTCGACTTCCTTGCGCTCATCGCCGGCGAGCGGCAGGCGCGGCGGACGCACCGGCTCCGTGCCCAGACCGACGATCGCCTCGGCGAGCTTGATGTTCTGCACGAGCTTGTGCGACACGTCGAGCGCGAGCAGCGGCGCGAACCAGCGATAGATCGCGCGCGCTTCCTCGACACGCCCCGCGCGAATCAGCTTGCTGATCGCGACCGTTTCGCGCGGGAACGCGCACACGAGACCCGCGACCCAGCCGTGCGCGCCCATCAGCATCGCTTCCATCGCGAGATTGTCGACGCCGCAAAAAATCGCATAGCGGTCGCCCGTTTCGTTGATGAGATCGGTGATGCGGCGCACGTCGCCGCTCGATTCCTTGATCGCCGCGAACTTCTTGTCTTCGGCAAGTTCGGCGAACATCTTCGGCGTGACATCGACGCCATAAGCGAGCGGATTGTTGTAGACCATCAGCGGCAGCGGACTGGCATCGGCGACCATGCGGAAATGATTGAGCGTCTCGCGCCGGTCCGACAGATAACGCAAACCCGGCAGCACCATATAGCCCGCCGCACCGTGGCGCGCGGCGCGCTCGGCCTGGCGGCAGCCGTCGAGCGTGCTGTTCTCGGCGATCGTCAGGAGCACCGGCACGCGGCCGCGTGCGGCGTCCACGGCGATGTCGAGCACGTCGAGCTTTTCGTCCAGCGATAACGTCGATGCTTCGCCGAGCGAGCCGCACACGATGATGCCGTCCACGCCCGCTTCGATCTGCGCGTCGATGTTCTTCGCGGTCCACGCACGGTCTATGCTGAAATCGGCGTTGAACTTGGTGGTCACGGCGGGCATCACGCCTTCCCAGATATGCGTCACGGCGGCTCTCCGAAATTGATTGGACGGTACGCAGTGTAAGCACCGAAAAATCAGGCGTCTTGCGTGATTCGCGCGCGCCGCGTGCCGATTTCGGCATAGCCGTTTCGCACCGCGAAAAGCCCCACCGGACGATCTTCGATTATGCCGATTTCGTCATCCAAACCGTCCAGCCGCGTCAAGACGCCCGGCGTACGCGTTTCTACGATAGCGGCATGAAAACCATCGACATCATCGACTCGCATACGGGCGGCGAACCGACGCGCCTCGTGATCGCGGGCGGCCCCGATCTGGGCAACGGCACACTCGTGCAACGGCTCGACGCGTTTCGCACGCGCTTCGATGACTGGCGCCGCGCCATCGTCACGGAGCCACGCGGCTCGGACGTGATGGTCGGCGCGTTGCTCTGCGAACCCGACGATCCCGCAGCCGCGGCGGGCGTCATCTTCTTCAACAACGTCGGCTATCTCGGCATGTGCGGGCACGGCACGATCGGGCTCGTCGCGTCGCTCGCCCATGCGGGCAGGATCGCGCCGGGGCGGCATCGGATCGATACGCCCGTCGGGCCCGTCGATGCGACGCTGCACGAGAACGGCAGCGTCAGCGTGCGCAACGTGCCGGCGTATCGGCATCGGCGGGCGGTATCGGTCGATGTGCCCGGCCACGGCACGCTCACCGGCGACGTCGCGTGGGGCGGCAACTGGTTCTTTCTCGTCGCGGATCACGATCGCGAACTGGTGCCCGCGCGCATCGCCGAGCTGACCGCGTTCACCGAGGCGATCCGCGATGCCTTGCATGCGCAGGGCATCACCGGCGCGGACGGCGCGTTCATCGACCATATCGAACTGTTCGCGGATTCGCCCGTCGCCGGCGTCGACAGCCGCAATTTCGTGCTGTGCCCGGGCAGCGCCTACGACCGTTCGCCGTGCGGCACCGGAACGAGCGCCAAGCTCGCGTGCCTCGCGGCGGACGACGCGCTCGCGCCGGGCGACATCTGGCGCCAGGAGAGCATCATCGGCAGCGTGTTCGAGGGCAGTTACGCGCTCGACGGCGACGCGCTGATCCCGACGATCACCGGTTACGCGCACGTCATGTGCGAAGGACGGCTCGTGTTCGACGCGCGCGATCCGTTCATCAAAGGCATATGACGGCGGACGTGATCGTCGTCGGCGGCGGGATTGTCGGGGCGGCGTGCGCAGCCGAGCTTGCCGCGCGCGGCATGACGGTCGATGTGCTCGACGCGGGCGGCATCGGCGGCGGCGCGACGGCGGCGGGCATGGGCCATATCGTCGTGATGAACGATTCGCCCGCCGAATTCGCGCTGGCGCGGGCTTCGCGCGAACTGTGGCTCGCGCTCGGCCCGCAACTGCGCGAGCGCGATGCGTTCTCGCGCTGCGGCACGCTCTGGATCGCGGAAGACGACGAGGAACTCGACGCCGCGCGCGCGATGCGCGACGCATTCGCCGCGGCGGGCGTGCGCGCGCATATGGTCGACCGCGCCGCGCTGCGCGAATCCGAGCCGTCGGTGAGCCACGCGATGCAAGGCGGCCTGCTCATCGACGACGACGCGATCGTCTACGCGCCCGCCGCCGCGCAATGGCTGCTGGCGAGTTCGACGCGCATTCGCGTATCGACCGGCTGCGCGGTGCATTCCGTCGATGCCGCCGGCGCGCACGCGCGCGTCACGCTCGCGAATGGTGAACGACGAACGGCTGCGCACGTGGTCATCGCCAACGGGCTCGCCGCGCCGGATCTGATCGCGGGCCTGCCGCTCGAAGCGAAGAAGGGGCATCTGCTCATCACCGATCGTTATCCGGGCACGGTTCGTCATCAGGTGCTGGAGCTCGGCTATATCAAGAGCGCGCATCACGCGCGCGGCACGTCGGTCGCGTTCAATGCGCAGCCGCGTCCGACCGGGCAAGTGCTGATCGGGTCGTCGCGTCAATTCGGCACGCTCGATCCCGCCGTCGAAATGAACGTGCTCGCGATGATGCTCGCGCGCGCGACGCGCTATCTGCCGGGAATCGGCGGGCTCGATGCGATTCGCGCGTGGACCGGTTTTCGCGCCGCCACGCCCGACGGCTTGCCGCTGATCGGACCGGCGCGTTTCCCCGGCGACAGGCTGTGGCTCGCGGCGGGTCACGAAGGGCTCGGCGTGACGACGTCGCTCGGCACGGCGAAACTCCTCGTCGCGCAGATGCTCGGCGAGCCGCTTGCATTCGATATGCCCGACATGAACGCTTTCTGCCCGCAACGATTCGCGCCGGAGCACGCCGATGGCTGAGCGCGTGCGCGTCATCATCGACGGCGAATCGCTCGACGTGCCCGCGTTCGCGACCGTCGCGGCCGCGATCGCGATGCGGGGCATTCGTGGCACGCGGCGCTCTGTCACCGGCGAGCCGCGCGCCGCGCTGTGCGGCATGGGCGTGTGTCACGAATGCCGCGTGACGGTCGATGGCCGCGCGCATGTGCTCGGCTGTCAGACGCTTTGCCGCGACGGCCTGTCGATCGAGACGGCGCGATGAACATCGAACGAGTGGACATCGCGATCGTCGGCGCGGGACCGGCGGGCTTGAGCGCGGCGCGAATGGCGGCGCGAGCGGGCGGGCGCGTCGCGCTCATCGACGACAATCCGCGCGCTGGCGGCCAGATCTGGCGGCAAGGTCCGACGCAAGCGCCCGCCGCGCCATTGCGCCAATGGCTCGACGAAACGCGCTCGCACGCGAAGCTGATCGTGATGAACTCGACGAAGGTCGCGGCAGCGCCCGGCGACAAACGGCTGCTGCTCGAACGCGACGGCGCGCCGCTCGTGCTCGCGTATTCGAAGCTCATCCTCGCGACCGGCGCGCGCGAGCGGCTGCTTCCTTTCGACGGCTGGACCTTGCCCGGCGTGACCGGTGCAGGCGGCTTGCAGGCGCTCGTCAAAGGCGGCATGCCGGTGCGTGGCGAGCGCATCGTCGTGGCGGGCAGCGGGCCGCTGTTGCTCGCCGCCGCCGATACCGCGCGTCGTCACGGTGCGCGCGTCGTCGCCGTCGTCGAACAGGCGCCGTTCGCGCGGGTCGCACGATTCGTCGCGTCGCTGGCGCTGACGCCGGGAAAGCTGGCGCAGGCCGTCGCGCTCGGCGTCGCGTGTTACCGGACGGGCAGCGTCGTCGTGAAGGCGCATGGAAGCGCGCGCGTGGAGGCGGTCACGATCCGCACGCGCGGGCGCGATGAAACGCTCGAAGCGGATCGCATCGCGTGCGGTTTCGGACTCGTGCCGAACACGACGCTCGCGCTCGCACTCGGCTGCTCGACGGATGAACGCGACGGCGCGATCCACGTCGACGGCGCCCAGCGAACCTCTCAGCGAGACGTATTCGCGGCGGGCGAATGCGCGGGCATCGGCGGGATGGAACTCGCGCGCGTCGAAGGCGCGATCGCGGCGCAGGCGG
This sequence comes from Caballeronia sp. LZ008, assembly GCF_031451435.1. Classification (NCBI taxonomy): domain Bacteria; kingdom Pseudomonadati; phylum Pseudomonadota; class Betaproteobacteria; order Burkholderiales; family Burkholderiaceae; genus Caballeronia; species Caballeronia sp. LZ008. Next base: position 661,226 of record NZ_JARUXK010000004.1, read on the forward strand.
CGCTCGGCGTCGCCATCGATGCGCGTTTGTTGCGCGAACGCGGTCGCTGGCGTGCCTTCGCTCGACGCGTCGCACGCACGTTCGAACTCGGCGCCGACGCCCGCGCGATGCCATCGCCGGATACGTTGCTGTGCCGCTGCGAGGATGTTTCAATCGGCGAAGTCGCCGCGCACGCGAGCTGGCGCGATGCCAAATTGCAGACGCGTTGCGGCATGGGGCCGTGTCAGGGGCGCATCTGCGGCGAGGCGGCGTCGGTCCTGTTCGGATGGCCGCGCGCGGTGGCGCGTCCGCCGTTCGCGCCGGTTTGCATCGACACGCTGATCGCTGCGGGCGAACTGACCGAAACGCGTCATTTCTAGTGGGGCCAGCGCCAATTTTGTCCGCGTATTGGCGCTCCTATAATCGGTCGCCAGAATCCACCGAGCGCAACCGACACCCGCACGCATGACGATCGCACCACCTCCGGCATCGACGCTCGCCGACATGCTCGCGCATTTCGCGCTGCTCGCGCCGGTCTTCGACGCGATGCCCGACATCGTGTTCTTCGTGAAGGATCGCGAGGCGCGCTACGCGATGGTCAATCGCACGCTCGCGCGCCGCTGCGGTCACAAGGACGACAAATCCGCGCTGCTCGGCAAGACCGCCGAGGACGTATTCCCGCGTCGCTTCGGGCGCATCTACACGGCGCAGGATCAGGCGATCATCGCGCAGGGACATCAGCTGATCGATCAGCTCGAACTGCATCTGTATCCGGGGCGCGAGCCCGGCTGGTGCATGACGTGCAAGCAGCCGCTGCACGATACGCAGGGACATATCGTCGGGCTCGCGGGCATTTCGCGGGATCTGCAAGCGGCCGAAGGCACGCATCCCGCGTACAGCCGGCTCGCGGCGGTCGTGCAGCACATTCAGGAAAATTACGTGCAGCCGCTCAACATGCGGCAGCTCGCGCAGATGGCGAACATGTCCATCGCGCAACTGGAGCGCTACTTTCACAAGGTCTTTCATCTGACGCCGCGCCAGGTGCTGTTGAAAACGCGGCTCGACGCGGCCACTGCGCTCCTCGTCTCGCAGGAGAAAGTCACCGATGTCGCCGCGCTGTGCGGGTACACCGATCACAGCGCCTTCACGCGCCAGTTCAAGGCGACGGTCGGCCTCACGCCGAGCGAATATCGCGCGCTGCTGCAGGCGGGCACGTCGAGCGCCTCGCGCCCCGATTCCATCCGCGAGACAAACGTCTGATGGGAAAACAGGGCACGGCCGATGCCGGAATTACACGATCGTGCGCGTGTGACGAGCGTTTGGGCGAGGCGGATCGGCCGGGAGGCCCGCGCGACGCGGCGCTTGCGGCGAGAGATGCAAACCGGTCCGGTTTTTGCTCTTTTAGGCACGCTGCAACCGGGCGATTTTTCGCGTCGGCGCAGTCACAAACCGCGAGGCGTTCCGCACCGGCGTACGCGCGGCATAAAAAACGGTGCGTTCGGAATTCCCGCCGCGTTCTCGTGTCAATCAGTGCGCGCTACCGCGCGCGCGGCGGAAAGAGCTGGAGACCGACGCGAGAATTCCGTTTTTGGCAGTAGAAAAGAACATCATGAACGAAGTGGCAAGACTGGGGCATATGCGGATCGTCCTCATCGAAGACGATCCCGAGAGCAGAGCGTCGCTGCAGACGTTGCTGGAAGAAGAGGGTGCCGAAGTCATCGCCGTAGCCGACGCCGAAGACGGCGCGCAAGCGGCGATCGAGCATCTTCCGGATGCGGTGATCTGCGATCTCGACCTTCCCGAGATGGACGGTTTCTACCTCGTCCAACGTTTGCGGGATCACGAAATACGCGGAAATCTGCCGCCGTCCGTGGCGATCGCGCTGACGGGGCACGGCGGCGAGGAATACCGATTACGCAGCATCGGCGAAGGCTTTCAGCATTTCATGACGAAGCCGGTGCATCCCGACGAACTCGTCACGCTGATCCAGGACGCGGCTCGGGCCCGTGTGGTGATGTAATGTGATGTGAGTCGCGCGGGCCGCCATCGACGGCGGCCCGGAACGCCTAGGACCGGTCGCGGTTGCGCGCCCGCGTCGCGCCCGTGATGACGGCGATGCCCAGCATGATGACGGCCACGATCATGATCGTGTGCTGCGAGACGTGCATCGCCACGAGCGCCCACGACACGCCGCCAATGAAAATCAGCCAGCCTACGAGATAAATGATCAGCGTCATCGACTTCTCCTTTTTCGTTGTGTGTTAGAAATCGTTGCGCGGCCTTCATCGAAGGGCCGTATGCTTTCGACGCCCGGCCGCGCATCAGTTCGCTGGATGCAAGTGGCGTACCGCGAGCGGCATCGTCGAATATGAAGAAGAGTCCAGGCATGCTGACCGTTCATCAGAAAGACAGAAGTTGTTGTCTCGCTTGATGGCTGCCGGACTCCGCAAGTTGTCTCCTAAGTAAATGCTAGAAAACTGAGCACGATGGAATGCGGCCGACAGACAAGCAATCAACAAAATATTAGGAGCAGGTCACGCGGATTTCGGGATCGAAAGCCGAACGTGACTGACTGGAATATCGAGTTTTTTGAAGTAAATGTGCGTCGTGGCCTCTCGCGTATGTCCTGCCGCAACCATCAATTCCTTCGTCTCGTATCCGGCTCGCTTCGCGTCCGTTAGCGCCTTTGCCCGGATGTCCTTAATCGTGTATCGCTTTGCCGCCAGTCCGGCCTTTTCTGCTGCTCGCGTCCAGGCGGCGAGAAGCGCTTCGGGTTTGTACGGTTCGAGTTTGCGGTTGTGAATCACGTACGCGTCGCCGATGCGCGGCTGCTGATCGATCTCGCGGATTCGGGCGAGCACGGCCTCTATTTCGGGCGTGATGGCGAAGTCGACGGTGACGCCGCTGCTGTCGGCGGTCTTGCTGGGCAGGAAGTGGATCACGCCGGCAGCCCGATCAATCTGTGACCACTTCAGCGTCCGGATTTCGGTCGAGCGCTGTGCGGTCAGGTAGCAGAGATCGACGAAGCACTGCATCATCCGGCCGTTGCGGGCGAAGATTCCTTCCTTGGTTCTGGTGTTGGCCTTCTGCTCGAAGTGCGCCAGTTGCTTTCGGATCGCCGCAAAGTGGTCGTCCGTGATGTACACGCCGCGCCTCGGAGGGGTCTTGATCTTGATGTCGCGCACCGGGTTCGTCTTCGTGTGGCGCTTTTTCACGCACCAGAAGAAAAAACCAGACAGGAAGGATCTGACGTGGTTTTGCATCGTCAGCTTGTCATCCCAGAAAGCAAGGACGTCGCTGATGTCGCCTGGCTCGATGTCGGCCACGTTCGCGTCACGCAGCGCATTGCGCGCGTAGCGGCCAGTCCGCGCCCAGGATTTCTGCGACTTCAGCGTCGGGCCTTTTTCCTCGATGTAGCGATCGATCAGCGGACCCGCGTCGCCGGTTCCCGGCGGCGCTTCGTATTTGCGGCGCTCGACCACGAGCCGAGCCAACATCGTGGTCTCGCCCTCGGCGATCTTGCAAAGCCGGACCCATTTGTTCGTGCGTGGAACGACCCAATACCAGCTTGCGCCATTCGCGTAGACGCGCGCGGGCAAGTTGGAGGGTCTTTGGCGGCGACGTGCGTTCATACGAAAGGTGAGCAGATTTTGGTTTTCCGGGTGGGCGAGCGGTCATTCCCGGCGTCCAGACCGGCGCGGCGGGCGAGCAGCGATTCGTAAAGCGCCCAAGTCATGATCGGAGCGCCATCGAACGATCGGGTGATTTCCACGCCGAAAGCCTGCATGAACCACTCGGCTTGTTTGCTATAGCGTACGCGACCGGTGATTCGCTTCAGGTCTTCCGGCGTCATTAGTCTTTCAGTCATATCGCGGCTCCAAATACGCGCGACTCACGCGCATGAACTCTTCGATGTAGTGCTGGGCTTGCTGGTCCGGGCGTTGCTGAAATGATGTCACCGTCGAAGGAGACATCCATGTGCTACGGAAACCCTCACGATCTGCTCGAACTCGTTTCGAGCGCGCTACCGCTTCGGAACGAACTAGGGCACACAGGACAAGAGGATTTCGAATACTTCTGCGCGTACACCGGGCTTCGAGAAGAGAATGTCGGCGCCGATGCGTTTGCATGGGCGAAACTCGCCTTCCTGTCAGCGTGGAGACGCTGCACCGATGCCCTTGCCGAGGATTCAATCCAGTGACCTGATGCTCGCGACGCTCGGCAAGCGTCCATTCAAGGACGCCGAGTGGATCTTCGAGCTCAAATACGACGGATACCGCTGTCTCGTGCGTAAGTCGGACGGCACGGTCGAACTCCTGAGCCGAAACGGAAATGAACTGGGAGGCTCGTTTCCGGACGTCGTTGCGGCCGTCGCGAGCATTCGGGGCACCTTCGTGCTCGACGCGGAGTTGACCGTCGACGAGCAGAATGGTCGCTCGTCGTTCGAGTGGCTGCGTCGACGCGCGGTCACCAAGACGCCGGGAGCCGTCCGCCAAGCTGCAGCCCGCCATCCCGCTCGCTTGTATTTTTTCGACGCGCTCGCGATCGGCGATGACGATCTCCGCAGCCTGCCTCTTGAGGAACGTAAGCGGTGTCTTCGGAGCGCATTCGACGACACGAAGACGATGATCTTTGCCACCGGCATAGTCGGGGAAGGTCGGTGGGTCTTTCAGCAGGCAGTTGCGCACGATCTGGAAGGTATGGTCGCCAAGAGGCTCGACGCCCCGTACAGGTCGGGACGTTCGCGCGACTGGATAAAGATCAAGAACGCCGACTACAGCCGCCGCGAGGCGCTGGGTTGGGGCAAGAGCTAGGCGCGAGACGCGCAGGAATTCTTCGATGTTTCGTGTCATGCTATGCAGCCAATCAAAAAATGGAGCGTATGACCGTGGACGACATCACAGCCAAAGACGTGCGGATAATCAGGCGCGACGGATATAACTTTGTAGCGTGTATTCGTGGCCTAGACCGGCCGGCGTTCATCACCGGCTCCGCGCTGGCCGTTTTGCGCGGCGATCTCAAAGGAGACGACATGTCCGTCTTCAACGATCGGTGGAACCGAATTGCGATCGCCGTTAATAGAAAGCATCCGATCACGCCTGCGGATCAAGAGATCTTCATCAGCAGCGATGACGTAAGCTTGGGCGATTGATTCGATAGCTCTGTGGTTGTCTACGCGCCAGCCATTGCGTTCCACGAGGCTCATGTTTCCGCAGCGGTCGCACATGCGACGATCTCCATACGTTTGCGTTTGAGGATTGCGGCAACGCCTTGGCGATCGATCTCGATTGCGCCCGCGGCAACTGCGAGCGCACGCTTCGACAGCGCAATGTCGAAGTGCTCGTGATACGTACCCGCTTTCTGAATCCACTTGCGCGCGACGCCGACTCTGTCGGCCATTGTCAGAAGCTCGGCGCTGGAATCCGCCAGCATGTGGCACATCACCATGCGGCCGTACGCGGCTTTCATGTCGTCGACGTAGACCGCCATCAGACGCCTCCCTCTTTGCTCACCACGCTCGACGCGTCGTACACGTCCTCGTACATGCTGTAGTCGTCCCAAACCGCGCCAAGGCCGCCGCATTCCGAGCAGCCGCTTCCGAGCGGACACTTCAGAAACGTGCTCTGTCGGTATCTCTGCGTCGGATGCCCGTCTTCCGTGTCATAGCAGCCCGAGCAGGACTTCCATTGACCGTCACCGTTCTGGACCACGCGCTCGACGTCTTGGAACTCGACCGGCGTATTCTTTGCATCCTTCTCCATCCCCGCGATCCGCTCGCGCAGCGCGGCGATCTCGGCGGATGGGTGTAGGTATAGAGGCTTGAATCGACTCGCCCACGGCTCAAGCGCAAAGTGTTTGTTCCAGTGCGAAGGATTTCCATACGCGTCAAGCGCTGCCACCGGCTCCGCCTGCCCCTCACTCGCGCCTGCTGCAAGACGTTCCCGCCCCTTGGTCCAGCCTAGCCACGCGCATTGCGTGCTGTCTTGGTAATACGCTCCAGCAGCGCGCTCGTACTTGAAGTTCAGGCCGAAGCCGCGCATTGCTTCTTCGAACTCTGTGCGGTCGTCCGTCATTTTCCAGACTCCTTTGCGACGGCTGCACGAACGTCGTCGAGCCAATGCCACTGGCCTTCTTCAATCGTCGCGTCGTCGATGAAAGCGAGCGCGGTGCTCAGTGCAGATTCCAGTTGCGCGATCCGCTCACTCGCCCCCGCCGCATCGGCTACCGAAGGCGCGCCGCGATTCTCTGCGCTTGGGGTGGCGTCGATAACGGCGCGCTTGAACGCTGCGATGGCGTCAGGCGAAGCGGTGACATGCACAACAATTGGCTCGGCGTAGAACTTCGTCCCCTCCGGGAAGGCGTGAGGGTTCTGCTTGAACCACGTCACTCCGTTTTCCCGCACTTCACCAATCGGCTCTGCGCTCATGCTGGCATCGGCTACCGAAGGCGCGGGAGGGGTGGCAGGTCCGCATGAAATCCAGCGGTCAATGTCAGGGTCGGTACAAACCCAAACCCGGCCGTTCATTACGCGCTTTTCGCCTTGCTTCGCCCCCGCTGTGTCGGCGATGCTCGCGGAGAGAAGTGCAGATTCGGCGCGTTCGAGGCGCTCGATCAGCGCAAGAACGTTGGCCGGGCTGGCCGCGCGGAAGTACGCTTCGGCTGCGCCATGCTCTGGGCCAATGCCGTAGAACTGCACGCCGATGGCCGTGTTGTCGTAGTTGCAGTAATCCGCTTCGATCTCGACGTCGCCTTCGCCGTGACACGTAGGGCACTGAATGTAGCCGCCTTCTAGGCGCTCGACGCTTTCGGCCGTGTCGATGTTCTGCGGCGTTGCTGCCTTCGCGGCGGCCTTCAATGCTGTGATCTGTTCGTCAGTCATGTCGGTTCTCAAAAATGGTGTCGGCGGTCAGGCGGCATCAAACGCTTCGGCCTGTCGAAGCTGCGCGGCGATGCGCAGCATCTCGTCGTGATCGCGCTTCGCCTCTTTGCAGTCGTCCCACCGGCCGAAGGTGCCGTGCGCGGCGCGGATTCCCTCTGCCTCGCGCTCGATGATTGCCGCGGCGCGGTCGAGCAGTGCGCGCGGCTTCATTTGATCTGGTGGCGACGAATTCCGGTGATGCCGCTCGGCAGTTGCGGCTGCTTCTCCTCATCGTCGGGCAGCATGAAATCCGAGCCGGTTGCGCCGGACGCCTTGATGAAATCGACCTCGACCTTCGCGCTGTCGACCAGGACGCGGGCGACGTCGGCGACGGCGCGGGCGCGCTCGACTTCCATCGGGTTCTCGCGGTTGCGCAGATCTGCGAGGGTGTCGAGCAGGTGCTGACGGACGGTGCTGATGTTGTTACTCACGACTGTTTCTCCTTCGCCTCGCGGGCAATGCGGTTGATCTGACGAGTGATCGCGCCTTTCAGTTGAACCAGCTTGGCCAGCTCGGGATCTCGCGTCACAGGATGGTTGCGCCGCGCGAGCTCGGCGCGGCTGACGAGTTCGAGCGCGTCGAGCGTGATGCGCGCGGCATCGGCAGTGCGTCGACCGGGCAGGAAGCAGACGACATGACCTGGCGGAATCGGTCCGTTCGCGGCCTCCCAGACCAAGCGGTGAACGCCGACCCAGCGCCGCGCCGGCACCGGATGATCGTCGGTCACCTTTCGTTCGAGGTAGCCGTCCTTGCTGAGGCGCTCTGATCCGATCGGCACATAGTTGTGCTGCGCTGCGCCGCTCATCGAGCCTTTCTTGAATTGCGTGCGACGGCAGTTCTCATGCGTGCCGCAGATGCCCTTGACGCCCTTGTTCCATGACTGCTGCCCCTTCTTGAACTGCGTCGCAACCATCCGCGCATCCGTGCGGCCGCGCGTGATGCGCCCGCTCAGATCCGAAGCCATGTACGCGGGCGACTTCTTCAGGCCCAGCTCGGCAGCTTTGCGATACACAGATTCGAGCGGCCGGCCAATCTCGCGCGCGAGTGCCGAGGTTTCCCTGTGGGGATAGCCGTTCGTCAACTGCGCGATTTGTTCGTCTGTCCAAAAGCGTCGCTGCATGGCGACCTCCAAATAACTGCGTTGCCAATCCTGATCTCGACGCGCATGCCGACGATCTCCGCGACCATCTCCACGAATCTCTGACAGAGCGCGTGCGTCTGCTGTGTCGTCGGCTTCCGAGCGAGCCCGATCGAATCGAGTGCGTCGAGCAGCGCGCGGAAGGTGGGGAGTAGGCGGGTCATTAGTGCGTCCAAGCGATTTAACGACGGGAATCTCATATAGCGCGTATAGTGGTCTGGCATGCCGCTCCTGGTGTGTAGGGAGCAAGCATGGAAAACCTATCGTGTATGCCATATCGCGGGTACACCATCGACGTTCGCGTTGTCACAAGCAAATCGCCATCGCTTGATGGCCAACAGGTTCGATACGCTGTCTCCTGGTCCATCCTTTCCTCTAACCCTCTCGCAACGCCTGTCATAAGCCTGCCGGAGCAACTTAATTTCCTTACGCCCGAAGCGGGATTCAAATATGCCGAACGGCAAGCGAAGAGGTTCATCGACGGTTGCGTCAACGATGGAACTGCTGATGCAGCACCAGCCTGAATCATCTTTCCGGAATTGAGCATGTCGCGACTGTTGAGAATCGGAACTCTGGAGTTCCACGTGCTGGTTGAGCCGCTGGTGGGCGGCGGATTCACATACGCTTGCGTTGAGATTGATCGAACGAGGCCGAAGGTTGATCGGATCCATTTCGAGAGCTCCCTTCGATACGAAAGTGAAGATGCTGCGTACGCTGGCGGCACGGCCTATGCTCGGAAGCAAGGGCGACGAGTGCTGAAATAGAGGGCCGCTCATTCCGTCTCTCCCTTTTCCGCCGAGAATTTGAGGTACTCCGCATAGTCCTGCCAGTAGCGCTTCATATTCGACGCGTGCTGCTTCGGCGTGCTGTCCCATTCGACGACGGCGGCGGTAACGATTGGCCAGTGATCCGGGTTCTTGCCTTCTTCGACTGACTGGGCGCGCTGCTTGGCGAGATACGCGCCCCAGTACGCATTGAACGCTGCCGCGACCTTTCCTGCTTCCTCTTTCGACGGCACTGCGACGATGTCGTCTGGGCCTTGATGTGGAGCATCCACAAGTTTTTTTTGCTCACGCTTGCCTCAATCTCGGTTTTCGACTCCTAAATTCACTCGGCTCGTCAATCTCTCGGCTTAGGCCTCTTAACAAGCGCACAATAGGTTTTCCGTTGTGCATACCTACTGCTGGAATCGCCATGACACGCTTGATCAAGATGGGAAATCATGAGTACCACGTCGTGGTACATCCGCTGCTGGCGGGCGGCTTCGCATTTACAGTCGTTGACATCGACCTGACCGGTCCTAAAGTCACCGAGGCTCGTCACGACAGTGAGATCAGATTTCCCACCGAGCAGGATGCCTATGAACGGGGTTCCGTCTACGCTCGTCGGCGCGCTAGATTGTTCAGACGGTAACTGGCACAAGGCGATTCTCGGTTCAGCCCTCTCGAATCCGCCGATCTCTCCGCATAGCAGGGGGTGATGACTGATCGAACGTTTTGCGTAAGTTTCTTGCACAGTCTGCATAACTAACCTAGGACGTTCCTTTCATGAACGAAAAACCTCAGCTCCCCGTGTTGCGCTTGGAGGGGGATCTCTTCTTCACTCAACGACTTGCCAACAAGACATATCGAATCCAAGTAACAAGCGAATGCCTCGCTGATATTTTCGGTTCTGACGGCTCGTTAGAAGCCGACATCCGAGCTTTGCAAGGCAACATTCAATTGATCGTTACAATCGCGGCACGCAAAATAATGGTCGGCACGAAATCGCCAATTAGAATTCGGTGCGCCGACTTTCGGCGCTTCGCCTCGCTAGGCGCCGATGCCGATGGTCGCTCTCGGTGAAGATCACTATGCGTTCCGCCCCGCCAATAAGCCGGCAGCCGGATTACGCGCCGGCACGCGGGGTTGGTTAAGGGAAGTGGTTACTCGGGCGTGCCGAGCAGAATCTTGGTGGACGTCTGTTCCTCGATCTGCGCCCAGATGGCCCGGAACGCGACTTCGAGCACCTTGTGCGGGCGGATCAGCTCGTACCAGATCTTCAGTACGCCATCCTTGATGCGGTATTTGATGCGTGCGTCGATCGAATACGGGGCGCCGTTCTCGAACACAGGGATGCTGAGAGTGAGCTGCGACGGCATCGCGATCTTGTTGCCGGTGGCGTTCACGTCTTCCTTCCAGACGAAGTTCGTGCTGCCGTCCTGCAGGCGAGCCGCCGACACGAAGTTGCCTTCCTTGCTGGCCTCGAAGTTCAGCGCAACGCTGAGCATCGTCGAGCCGTCCGGGCTCACGATGTCGGGCAGGTTGTCCTCGATCAACTCAGCGAGTTCGAGCTGCGACATCGGCTTACGATCTGCGCCCGTCCACGTCTTCCACTCGCGCGAGGCCGGTACCGGAAACTCGACGCGGTATCCGCGCCAATTCGCGCCGTCGTGCTCGTCACCCCCTGCACCGTAGGCGCGGTGATCGTCGATCACGCCGAGGATTCGCGCCGGGTCGAGCGACGCGTAAATCAGGCTCTCGGGGCGCTTCTGGCGATTGAAGTACTGAATGAAACTCGCCGCGTCACGCAGCTTGACGGTACCGGTCGCACGCGCGGGGCTATCGTCGCGTTCGAAGAGGTGTTCGACCCGGTAGCCTTCCGGCACGACCACGTACGGCACGCCGTCGCTCAGCGGGCTCTTCTTCGGATCTGCGAGCGAGACGCCAGCGGCGAGCAGGGCGGCGACGTCTTTCTCACCGTTGAAGTTTTCGAGCATGACTTTTCCTTGTTAGTTTTGAAGGTGAGGTGAATTGGGCGGCGATTAGCCGAACGAGACTGCGCGGCCGGTAGAGCTGCTGTCGGCGAGCGAGATGCCGGGCAGTTCGGTCTGCCGCTCGCTGTGGCGCGAGAGGTTGTTCTCGACGGTCGGGAAGAAGACTTCGGCGCTTTCCTTCTCGCGCGGCAGAGTCGCGACGACCTTCCCCGTCACCTCGAGCGCGTCCTGCACCTTGGCGAAGGGCTTCACCTCGACGGTGATCGTGATCTTTCCGGCCTTACCGGTATCGCGCACCATGGCGACGAGGGTGTTCAGTTCGTTCGTCGCTTCTTCGACGACTGCGCCGCCGCGTAACTCCATCAGCGTCTGCGTGAAAGCCTTCTTCATCCGATCCTCCGATCGTGTTGTTGTTGAGTTGGTAGCCGCCTAACGGGCGGCATCCCCATTTCACTGTTGGCCCGAAGGCCTGCGGAATGCCCGTTTATCCGCCGGGCGAGGAATTCAGTTCGTGGACGGCCAGTTGATGCGCTTCTTCTGCTGCTCAAGCTCTTCGATGCGGCGTTTTGCGCTGGCATCGGCGCCGCGCACCAGCGCGATCGCCGCAACCATCGTCACGACAAACAGAAGGACTACTATCTGATACGCGTTCATGGTGAGCCTTTACGGGATCGTGTTACGCGCAGTGGACGACTGTGCAGCGTTCGATTCGAGCGGCGCGGTAGTCGATCTCCGCACAGATGGCGAGATAAGCAGCCGCGACCAGAAATGTGATTCCCCAGATCTGCCAGAGCTTCACGCCAGCACCCCGGCGCGGAAGGCGACGCACAGGAACCACACTGCGCCGATCGCGATACCGTAGAGACCGGCAACGCCGATCGCTTTGTAGATCTTCTCGACGTCCTGCAGCCGCGTAATGTCGCGGAGCATGGCGTTGTCGTTGAGAACGCGTTCCATCTTCCTGTCCTTATCCGCCGGCCCGAACGTCAGCGACGCCGGGTGCGATGATGTTGAGTGCGTATTCACGCAGGAGATGTTCGATAAGCGCGCCGGCGCCGCCTTGTGCAAGACGCTTCAGCTCGAGTAGATCGCTTGCCAGCCAGCCCATGTGCTTTCTCCTGTCCACTTGCCGGACAGGAAGCCCTGAGTACAAGACACTGATCACTTCCCAGTGCCCTGAGATCAGGGCTCCCGGTTTATCCCCGGAGCGCTTCGTTCAGCGCATGGATGCATTAAACATCATGTTTAAACTCGTGTCAAACATTTTGTTTAACGATTTCTTATCCGTTTGAGAAAAGGAAACAGCCCGCCGGGTTGGGGCGGGCTGCTGATCTGGAATGTAGGAGACGACGAGTTGAGGCGGCTGCGAAGGCTGTATCCGTAGTGGTCGCGCTCTACCTCATGACGACAAGGTTGCCCGTGTTCATTCCGCTCTCGACGGCCCAGTCAAGGAGGGGTCTTGGCAGGTTTTCAGGATTGCCGCCATAGATGTGGAAGGTCGACCCTTCAACCATAGTTATTGCATAGCCGCGCGCGGTGTTTGTGTCGACTGCCCAAGCCGCAACGTTCGAACCGCACTCGTGAGATTTGCAACCCGAGCCGAACAGAACGGAGCCGGCGCGCTTGACCGGTGTGACGGTTTGCAGGCGCTGGGAGAACTCCGTTTTCTGTTGCTTTAGCTCAGCTGGAAACGAATCCCATACTGCAGCATCGTCGCTTGCGATGTTGCTGTATTGCCCTTCGACGTTAGCAAATCGCGCGCGGTTCAAGGAGGCAATAGCTCGCTGCCACTCGGAATCTTGGACTCTATAAATAACGTTTTTGCGGTCGGCCACGATGTCCAGTGGAATCTCTGCCGATGAGCCGTATGCGAGGACGGTTACTACGCCCTGGTACTTCGTCCCAGAGTCCTGCACAACCTTGATTGCCACGATCCGCGGCGCTGGAGCTCCCGCCGGTGTCTCGCGAGAGAGTCGAGTCTCCAACTGCGAGGACACATTCTTCGCGATGTCGTCCGTACTCTGTTGGCAGCCGGACAATGCTGCGGCGAGCCAGGTGCACATCAGCAGGTTTTTAGTGTTGTTATAAGCCATGTGGCGGTCCTTCAATCGGGGCGCCAGCTTGACGGGCGGCAGATTGCTCGAACAAAGTGCATCTTCTCGATCTCATCGCTCGAGAAGCTGATGGGTTTATGAGCATCGTTCGCCGAGCGCAAGTGAACCCGACCGGCGCGACGATAGAGAAACTCTTTCACCATGACCTGCCCAGCCTTCGACTTGACGAGCACCTCGTCACCGGCCTCGATAGCTTGGTTGGGCTCGATAACGACGAATTCGCCGTCTTTGATTCTGGGACGCATTGAGTCGCCGACGCACTTCAAGGCGTATGCGTTCGGATCCCTGGAAGGGAAGTCGACGTAGCCGTCACCGGCTCCGACGGGATATTCGAGGTCGGCCCAGTACCCGTTATCCCCAAGTTGCGCATGACCTACCACGGGGACAGCTCTCCAGTTCGTAATGGGGATAGGCTCATACTCGTCGACATATCGAACAGCGACGCCCGGCTCGCCTTTCCCTTTCGTAAGCCAAACAACGTTCACGCCGTAGGCTGTTTGCAGCGCGGCACCCTGCGCCAGTGTGATGTCTGGGCCTTCCCCGTCCAGCCATTGGCCGGCGACGGATTCGCTAACCCCCGCAACAGATGCAATTTCAGCGGTAGTTAAGCCCTTATCGAAAAGCGCTGCTCTCAGTCTACGTGGCGACCTCGCTGACGCCAAGTCGTCTGAAGAAATAACAATATCAGACTCGCTTCGATCAGATTTTCCGATCTCGGGGCGTGATCGGTCTCTTTTCGACGAATCATTCGACGGAGGAACCGGTGCGGAGCCGAGCATCGTGCCTTCGCCGGTCATGAGCCAAACAGCGCTGCACCCAAGTTTTTCTTGGGCGTCGAGCATCGCCGCTTTCGACATGCCGCGACGCTCCCAGTTGTTTACGTTCTGGGGCGCGACATTCAGAAGGCGTGCGATTTCGGTAGGCGTGGTGAGCCCGCGCAACAGCCGGGCTGCCTCGTAGAGGCGGGCGGTGGTTTCATGCATACCCCGGATGTTCTCAAAATTAAACACTTCGTTGTTCAACATAGTGTTTGCTTTTGTATTAAACGTGGTGTTTAATAACGCATGGACCGGAAAAACGACATCACTGCTGACCGACTGCTCATCGAGGAACTCGGTGGGGCTTCCAAGCTTGCCCGTCGGCTTGGTTTCGACCAGCGCGGTGGAGTTCAACGCGTCCACAACTGGAAGGAGAGAGGGATCCCGGCTGCCGTCAAGCTCGAATTCCCCGACATCTTTCTTGGTAGGCCCCGTCAGCGACTCGCAAAGTAGGTCTCTCGCGCGTTCGTTGTCTTTTGTGTTCATCAACCGTTTTTCTTTTATGGAGGAAGCAATGTCTCGTCGCGCTGAATTTCGCAACGAAGTAAAGACCCGCCTCGAAGACCCCGTCTACGAGGGAATGCAAGCATTCAAGGCTCTCTACGGCATTGACAGCGATTCCGCTGCACTTGCCCGCATCGCCAAGCTTTTTCTGTTTGGCACGGTTGGTACTTTGCCGGCGAATCTGTTGGGCGTCAGTGTCGCGTCGCCCCAAGTTGGGAGCGCAGTAAGCGCATGAATGAAGGAAAAACCGGCCTTCTCGTTGAACTTCCGATTCCTGAAGCTGGGGAGTTGGCTGCTTTGGCGGCGAGTCTGGGCGTTTCAACTCAGAAATACCTCGGGTATCACGTCCTGCGCTCTGCATACGGACCGCTGCACCCGGAAGTAGCCGCGTTTGAAGTGGCCCACATTGGGCGGCGCGGGGAATAAAACGTCAGACAACTGACGGAGTTCGTCGGCTACGAGGCCGACACCTGCATGGATGAGTCGATACACAAGCAGCTTGGTCGCCAGGCTTCTTCTGTTCCGATTTAGTACTACTGACCGGCATGCCGGCGGGAGATCCCATGCAAAACAACTCGAATCCGGTTCTCTTTGCGCCGGAGCTGCCGCCGGAACTGCCGGCTGCGCAGCAGAAGCAGATCCGCGACGCCATGTGTGCGGTTGCGGCGCGCGGCGAGCGCTTTCCCGGCGAACTCGCTGCTGTTCGCGTCGGCCTTTCGCGGGAATTCGCGACCTTCAACGCTGACTGCTCCCGGGCGGCCAAGGCTTCGAAGGTGAAGGCGTGAGCGCGCGCGATCTTCAGCCATCGCTCGGCGGCGCGGATCTGCTTCATACCGGCCGCTTCTTCATCGGGCCGATGACGACCGATCAATCGATACCGCTGAATGCCGCGCCGAAGATCTGCATCGGCTGCGGTGCTCGCCAATTGGCTGACGGCAGCTTGCCGTGTGGCCACGACAACGACCTGTGAGTCATCCATGAACGAGCTGACAATGGCCGGCGCTCCGACTATGTCGAGCCGCGAAATTGCCGAGTTGGTCGAGTCGCGCCACGACAAGGTCAAGCAGTCGATCGAGCGGCTTGCGGCACGCGGCGTGATCGCTCTTCCCCCGTTGGGGGAATACCTCGACAGTCTCGGTCGGCGCGCGGCAGAGTACCGAGTCGGCAAGCGCGATAGCTATGTGATCGTCGCGCAGCTCTCGCCGGAGTTCACCGCGCGCCTCGTGGATCGTTGGCAAGAGCTCGAATCGCGCGCTGCGCAACCGGCCGTCATCCTCGACGACCCGGCATTCCTGCGCGGCGCGCTGCTTCAGTACACGGAGCGCGTCATCGCGCTCGAGCAGAAGGTTGCGGAACAAGCGCCGGCCGTCGAATTCGCGCATGCGATCCGCGACACGAACGACGCGATCTCGATTGCCCATATGTCGGCGGTCCTCGGCATCGGACGGAATCGCTTCTTCGCGCGTCTCCGCGCAGACCACATCCTGATGGCGGACAACCTGCCCTACCAGATCTACAAGGATCGCGGCTATTTCCGCGTCATCGAAAGCGTGTGGATCGATGAGGCCAAGGAGCCGCACCCGACCTTCAAGACGCTCGTGACGGGCCGCGGTCAGGTGTTCCTGCAGCGCAAATACAGCGCCGAGGCTGCGTGACATGGCACTCGCAGACGTCATCCACATGCCGGAGTACCGCTCGCCGCAGCTCGAGCAAGGCTACACGCGCATCGCAAACGAACTGCTCGAAGCCATCACGCTCGCGCCGTTCAGCCAGAACCAGTACAAGGTCATCCTGACCGTCTGGCGCATGACGTACGGTTTCAACAAGCAATCCGATCAGCTCGCGCTCAGCCAGATCATGGCGCGCACGGGCATGAAGAAGCCGCAGGCATCGCTCGCCGTCTCGCAGCTTATCGAGATGCGTGTGCTGCTGGCGGACGAGGGACGACATGCCCGCGTGCTGTCCCTGAACAAGGTTTATTCGAAGTGGTCGTCTGAGGTTCGAGTCGTTTTGTCGTCTTGGGGTTCTGAAAGTCAGAACCTTTGGGTTATGGAATCCGTAACGGAAGGTTCTGAAAGTCAGAACTCGAAGGTTCTGGAATCCGGAACCACAAAAGACAAACCCAAAACACATACCCAAAAGACATCTCCAAAAGAACACCTTTCGCGCTCGCTTCGCGAACGCTTTGAAATTTTCTGGGCGGCATACCCGCGTAAGAAATCGAAGGCCAAGGCAGAGAAAGCCTTCGCCAAGCTGAACCCGGACGAGCAGCTGATGACGGCCCTGATGGCCGGTCTGACGCAGGCCATGACTTCGGAGCAGTGGGCAAACCCGAAGTTCATCCCGTACGCCGCTTCATGGCTGAACGCTGGCGGATGGATGGACGAGATCCAGAGCGCGTACAGCGACGCCGAACTTGCCGTGATCCGAGCCTTCAACGAGGCGCTTGGGGAGCGAGTCGGCACCGTGGACGAGGCTGCATTCGTCGAGGCGCGCGCCGGCGCAATCCGCGCGTTCCTTGGAAAGCTCGCCGCGGATCCGGAGGCGTGGAAGCGCTACTTCCCGGCCGTGCGCGACAAGGTCGAACTGCCGCCGCACGCAGGTTTCGACTACCTCATCAGCCCAAAAGGCTACGGCGACGTGCGCGGCCGCATGGCGATCAAGCGCAATCCGGACGGAACGCGCGTGCATGCGGGCGACTGGGACAAGTCCGCGAGCGGCATCAAGACCAAGGCGAAGGAAATGGGCATCGCATTTGACGACGAAGAGCCGGTGCCGGCGATCGCCGTGCGCGTGCGGGCCGCAATTGCAAAGCAGGAGGAACAGTGAAGCGCACCGCAGCCCTCCATTACCCGGAAAGAACGACGCATGTCGGCACGGCGCGCGTGCGCGAGGACCGCACGGTCGGGCCGGACTTCGCACGGCGCGAGCTGATGCGCCGCACCGGTCAGCAGCCGGCGAGCGAGTTCGATGACATCGCTTCCGGATACGACCCGTTCGCGACGGCGCCGAAGGTTCCGGCCGCCAAGAAGAAGCCGGCGAAGTACCGCAACGAGAAGTGCGAGAGCGGCGGCATCAAGTTCGACAGCAAGCGCGAGATGAAGCGCTGGCACGAGCTGGTGCAGATGCAAGTTCGCGGCGAGATCAGCGAGTTGGAACTGCAGGTGCCGTTCGTCCTGGCTGAGCCGGTGGTGATAGGTGGCCGTAAGCGGCCGGCGCTGCGGTACGTGGCGGATTTTGTGTACGAGAAGGGCGGCGAGACGGTCATTGAAGACGTGAAAGGCCGCGTAACCGAGGGATACCGCATCAAGCGCCATCTGATGGCGGCGCGCGGGCTGACGATCGTGGAGGTGAAGTGATGCGATGTAACGAGAACTATGCGCGGCAGGACCTGAGCGTGCGCGAGCCGATGAAGAAGACGCACAAGGTGATGCCGCTGAATCAGCGTCTTTTGCTCGAAGCGCTGCGACGTCGTCGGCACGCGACGATCGCCGTGATCGCCGATGAGCTTCAGAAATCGCGCGACGCGACGAAGCACGTATTCGCCTCTCTCGTCCGCCAAGGCTACATCGAGCAGACCCGCAAATCGGAGGCTATTTGCCACGGTCGCGTCCCATCCATTTACCGGTGGACTGGCAAGAGCTTCCCGCCGTCGAGCGAAATCATCGCGAAAGCCGAAGAAGAGGATCGCGTTCTCTCGGTCGCCGTCGCCGCTCTCGTGGCGGGGATTCAGGCCATGTGCCGCGTCGGGAGGGTCGCTGCATGAAGATTTATATCGCCGGTCCGATGACGGGCTATCCCGAACTGAATTTCCCCGCTTTTCATGCCGAGGCAGGGCGTCTCCGCGCGCTGGGCTTCGAGATCGTTAATCCGGCTGAGATCAACGTTGATCCGACGGCCGGATGGCTCGCCTGCATGCGCGCAGACATCAAGCAACTGGTCGACTGCGACGGCATCGCACTGCTGCCTGGCTGGGAGCAATCGAGCGGCGCGACGGTGGAACACACGCTCGCGCGCGGGCTGGGCCTGCGGGTCATGCAGGCGCGTCACATCGTCGGACTGGCAGGCGAAATCCCTGTGATCGCACAGGAAGCCATTGTCGAGATCCTCGATGAGATCGAAAGCGGTGCGAGCGAACAGATTGCGGAGGCGCAGTGAAGCGCAGCAAGCCTCTCGTCAGCAAGACGCCGATGAAGCGCTCGGCATGGCCGCTCGCCGATCGCGCGACAGCGCTGCGTCGTTCGAAGCTGAAGGCGCGCGTGAAGAAGCCGACTGTCGCCGAGGGCTCGAAGTATCTGGCGGCGTGCCGCGGCGAGCCTTGCTTCCTTCGCGTCTTCGGTGTGTGCGTCGGTCGCGAGTCTGTCGTGCCATGTCACTCGAACCAGTTGCGCCACGGCAAGGGCAAGGGCATCAAGGCGAAGCACGAGTTCACGGTGCCCGGCTGCTGGGCGTGCCATGCATGGATCGACCAAGGCAAGGCAGCGCGCGAGGAGAAGTTCTCGACGTGGGATCGCGGGTACGAACGCTGGGTGCCCGTGCGCGCGGCAAAGATGGGTTTGAAGGAGGAAGAGGGTGCGGTGCTTGATTCGAATACCAACGGATACGCGATGGCGCACGCCGCGCGGCCGCAACGGGAAGCGCTATGCCGTGGAGCCGTTTCAACTCACGGCGGCGTTGGAGACGCGGGTGTACAGGCTGGCGCGCCCGACGGTGCAGAACACGACCCGGCCGTTTGTTTGGGTTGATGCATGGATTCCCGAGGATCGCCGGAGCGGAATTCCGGTCCTCGACAACGCGTGGGTGAGGGCGGGTGTGTATCGCACCAGAGCATTCATCGACGACAACAAAAAGACTTTGGCCCCGTTCCTCGAGAGCGGATTAGACGAGATGGAAGTGGGAGATTGACCATGAACACGACAATTCCGGACAACTTCGATGCACTCTGGGTGGCGCTCGGCATCAAGCGCAAGATCTGGACTGCTCCGATCCAGCCGCAGAAGGTGACGGGATGATCTCCGCCGCCTCTCTCGCAACGCCGAACGTTGACGTCGCCGGCATCGTTTTCGTGTTCGTGTGGATCGCTCTGTCGGTTCTCGCTGTCGCCGCGTATTCGCGCACGGAGGTGCATCAGTGAGCGCGCATGCCTACATTCAATACGCAGACGTCCCGCAGAGCTTGATCGATACGAGCAGGCAGCACATCGACGGAGTGACGGGTGCCAAGATCATCGCCTTCGACGGTTGCCCGTTCGCCGGCCAGATCGAGAGCGATGGCGATTCGCTCGAAGTCGAGTTCCCGTTCCCGCGCAACGCAGCGCTGCGAGACAGCTTCGTTGCATGGCTCATGAACTGGGGCATCAGCTTCATGGTGGCAATGTGAGACGCGGCGACTTCCGCGATCCAGCGATCGTGCTTGAGGAGCGTCAGTCGGGCACGTGCCTCGGATGCGCTGAGTTGATCCGCTCGCGCTGGGGCGGAACGACAAAGTTCATCTGCAACAAGGCATTCCAGAAGGCAGCACTGAGCGTCTATGAGATGCGTCGCTGCAGAAAATACAACGAGGGAGTTTTCATGACGCGCGAACAGAGCGAACAGATCGAAGAAATGCTGCTGGAGTGGTATCGCTGGCAGATCCGCCAGTCGCACCGCGAGACGCTTGCGCATTTCTATCGCCCGGAGGATCGCACCTGCCGCGGCTATGAGACGCCGGCGAATGCCGAAGAGGACGCCGAGGACGCGTATCAGTGGGCGGACGACCAGCAGTCCGAGCAGGTGCAGCTGTGCGTCGATGCGTTGCCGCCGGAGCAGCGCGCGGCGATCAGCACCAGCATGCGCAACAAGGAAGGCGGCTATCAGGTATGGAGCAGCGGCCGCGCGGGCGACCAACACGCGACGTATCAAGCGGCGAAGGAAAGGCTTTTTCCGATGCTTGTCGCGCGGCATCTACTTCGGACCGAGGTGCCAGCATAAGACGGTGCCGACGAAAGAGATGGGGTGGCCCGTCTGCAGAAGCAGACAGGCCACTTACTTCAGTTGGGAAAATAAGGCAGCCCTCTCGACAAAGCACGTTTCGGATTATCGACAATCCTGGTCGGTCCTTGCGTTGCAAATGGCCTAACCCACCGCCCCTCGCCTTATGCTTTCGCACCAGATTTTGCTGTCAAGCTTCCTGGCCGGTCAGTGATCTCCGCCCTGTCAAGGTAGCGGTCCATGCTGACAGTTTGACGTCTTTCCCGGAACAACCTTTACCCCCATTGGGTCAAGCGATCATCGGTGACAGCCGATGCGATCGGACGGGGAATTCAAAAATTGGGTCATAAGACCCTCCTCTAGAAAATCCCGTAATTGGGGTGGCGGAAGTCTCTCGTAAACGGTTTCTAGGCGCAATTCACAAAACTGTTGTAACCGCGAAAAATTTGTCAGATAATCACCCCCGGAAAGGTGCGTCCGAAGCCCGCTCGTCGAAAGACTGCGGGCTTTTTGCTTTAGGTCGTTTGAATGTTCTCGCGGATCTGCGCAATCAGGTAGCGGCGAGTCGAGTCGTCACTCGGGTGTCCAGTGTCCGCTTCTAGAAGCTTAAGCTTTGCGATCAGGACGGCTGGATCGACAACGGCGGATTCCACGAGCAACTTCATGAAGACGGTCATAAGATCGGCGATGGCATTCCGCTGACTCGTCATCGCGCTATGAAAGAAGTCGGACCGCTTCAAGAGTTCTTCGAATTGCGCTTGAGCGGAGTCGGTCTGTCGCGGGTTAGAAGCCATTGCCTTTTACCTGTTTGTGAGGAGTCGCATTTTCTCATGTCTGCCCAAACCAATAGCGCCGAGCCGACTTTGAGCCGCGGCGGCGAAGCGATTGCCATTGTCGATAAGCTCGAATCTTTCATCGGCAACTTCCGTTTCCTTTCTTCCGAAGCTCGCGCGCACATCGAACAGCAGTTCATCGAGCTGCGCAGCTACTTGCCGACGCACTGACGCGTCCCGAATCTCCTCAGGGGCATCCAAGCCCTTTCAGACGCCCCGGCCGCGCGCCGGGGCGCTTCTTTTTAGGAGCCTGCAATGCTCAAGTTCAATCCCGACACGAACGTCATCTTCGACAACGATGAAGTGGCCGCTGCACCTATCCGCGAGATCACGCGCGACGAGATTCCGGATCTGATCGCAAACGGAGCGGGCGTCGACCCGAGCGCCAACGTGGGGGAGCAAACCTCATCGCCAGCCCAGACGGATGGCGATGCCCAGGTTGCTCAGGACCCGGCTGTGTCTGCGACCGGCTCGGATACGGACGCTGACGTGGGAAACGCAAGTGCGACTGGTGCAACGGCGTCGGACATCGCCCCAGTCGCTTCCTCGTCGGAGGCGTCGACCTCTGCCGATGCGCCGCAGGACAGCGCATCTTCGACCTCGTCCGAGCAGCTGGACTCGAATACAGTCGATACGTCGAGCGCTGAAGTGGGAAAGCCCGTCGATACATCCTCGACCTCGCCCGCAGCATCCAGCGTCGAATCCACGGCGGCCGCTGACCAGGGAAAAGCGGCAGATACGGCCGCGACCTCCGACTCGCAATCAGTCGACGTTTCGCCCGCGGTGATTTCTGACGCGCAGGCCGACCCGGGCGGCGCGGGCGCTGCCGACCTCAATCCGACGCCGGCCGCACCGAACCTTGATGTGCAAGCGCCGGCAAGCGTCTCGTCGGACGCCGTCCCTTTGGACGTTGGTGGCGCCGCTGATGCGGAGGCTGGCGGTGCTGAAGCGGGGGAGTCCGATGCGGCGCTTTCTGCTTCCCAGACTGGCTCTGGCTCGGATGAGCATCCGCTGACCATCATCGGCGAGATCGAAGCGTTGGTGCGCATGGTCGGCAACGCCGCTGTGCACGAGTACCAGCGCCTGATCCAACGTCTGGCAGATCTCAAGAATCACCCGACCATCAAGGACGGCGAGTAATGCAGAGCCCAATCCGCATCAGCGTTCAGTCGGATCTCGACGCGCTGACGCGGAGGCTCAACAATTTCGAACGCAAGCAACTGCCGTTCGCGTCCGCACAGGCGCTGACGGCGGTCGCGAAACGCGTTCAGGCCGCCGAGAAAGCGGCCCTTCCTCAAGTGTTCGATCGGCCGACGCCATTCACGGTCAATTCGATCGGCGTGAAAGCCGCGCGCAAGAACACGCAAGAGGCGCTGGTGTTCGTGAAGGACATCGCCGCCGCGTATCTCGCGCCGTACGAGTTCGGCGGCACGCACAAGCTGATCGGTTCGGGCAAGACGTGGCTGAATCCGAAGGACATGGCGCTGCTGAACCAGTATGGCAACTTCAGTCGCACTGCGCTGAAGCGTCTGGAAGGGCGGCCAGACATCTTTGTTGGCTCGATCAAGACAGCGAGCGGCGAATCGATCGGTGGCGTGTGGCAGCGTCCGACAGACGTCAAGGCTATCAAGCGCAGCGGCAAGCGCGGCGTCGCGCTGCGTGGCGCGAACAAGACGAGTCATCTGAGACTGCTGATCCGATTCGGCGATGCGCAGCCGGTCAAGCAGCATCTCGACTTTGGCAAGCGCGGCCGTGAGGTGGTCGCATCCACATATCGCGCCGAGTTTGCTGCGGCGTTTGCAAAGGCGCTCGCGACGGCACGGTGATCGACGATGACGATCTACAAGTGCACTAACTTCACCGGCTTCTATCCGGTAGGAGTCGCCGCGGTGGTCGTTGCTGAATGCGCGTCTGCTGCCGAGCATCTGCTCAACGTGGCATTGAAAGCTGTCGGGTTGCCCGGTGATGCACACATCAGTGAAGACGACGCGATCAATTCGGCTGTGCCCGGCATCGTGATGCTCAGGAACGGAGAATATTGAGGCTGCCACATGGCACTGATCAGACTGACCGGCAAGTACGCCGTCGGGCGGCACGAGTTCGCGAATGTCGACGACGATATGGTCGAAGTCCTGTCTCAATGGCGATGGAAGGCGAAGCCGAACGGGAGCGGGTCTGGAGTGTACGCCGTACGGAACACGAAGCGTGACGGAAGGTACGTGACGATTCGCATGCATCGTGTGGTGTTGGGAATGAGCCATACCGATCCGCTGGATGTGGACCACCTCAACCATGACACGCTCGATAACCGCCGCATCAATCTGAGGCCCGCGACCCGGCGCCAGAATGCAGCAAACCATCTGACGATGGAGCGAAATGCGAAGTGTCAGCATTGCGGTCTCGTGTTCACGCGTTTGATCGCAATGGCGCATGCGGCGACGCCCTTGTCATGCGATGACTGCATCCGAGAGCGGGCCGGCGGGATGCCGTCGTCGACCGTTCGCTTCGAGCGCTGCAGCGAGTGCGGGGAACTGTTCACGGCCCGGCGTGCGGGGACTCTCTTCTGTTCCGAGGCATGTCGATGCCGTGCCCGCTATAAACGGAGGGGGTCCCTCTGCGCCCTTCCGACATCGGGGGCACTGCGCGCGCGCGATCTTTCTCTAGCCACAAACTTTTCAAATTTGGGTAACAGGTAACAGATTCGAGCGATGAAACAGAGCGAGTTCGCGGTTCTCCACGGTGTCAGTCGAAAGACGGTCACGAAGTGGAAGGAGCGCGGCTGGCTTGTGTTTGCGGGCGATGAGGTCGACGTCGAAGCGTCGAACGCGCTGCTGAAAAAGTACCGTCGCGACGGTGTCCCGACTGTTACCCACGCTGTTACCCAAGAGGCTCAGGGTAACAAACGCAAAACTGTTACCCAGGCGGCGAGCGAGGTAACACTCGGCGCGCGCGAGGATGCGGCTGACGTCGCGGATCGGATTCTCGCGGGCAACGTCGAGCTGCTTGACTTCGACGCGGCGCGCTGCTTCAAAGAGAACTATCTCGGGTTGAAGGCGCAGCTCGAATACGACCGGGATTCCGGTCTGGTGATCGACGTGGCCGAAGTGGCGAAGGCGGTCGGCACCGAATACGCCAAGGTCCGAACCCGCCTGCTGTCAATTCCCGCGGAACAGGCTCCGCGTCTCCATCGATGCAAGACGCCTGCCGAGTTGCAGGACATGTTGCAGGAGGTCATCACAGAAGCACTCGAAGAACTCACTCGCGATGGAGCAGGCAACCCTAAATAGCACACGGCGATACGCGCGCGGCTATGCAGCGTTGCGCGCGGGCCTCGCGGCGGCGCTTCGCCAGAACCTGACGCCACCGCCGAAGCTGACGTTGAGCGAATGGGCCGAGCGCTATGCCGTGCTTTCGCGTGAGACGAGTGCGCAGACCGGCCGCTTTCGGGCGTTCGGTTATCAGAGGGGCATGCTGGATGCAGTAACCGACCCCAGCGTCGAGAAGATCAGCGTCATGAAGTCGGCTCGCGTCGGCTACACGAAGCTGATGGATCACGCTGTCGGCTTCTTCATCCACCAGGATCCTTCTCCGATTCTCGTCGTGCAGCCTCGTGTCGAGGATGCGGAGAGCTATTCGAAGACGGAAATCGCGCCAATGCTGCGCGACACGCCGGTGCTCGCGGCGATCGCGGGCGATCAGAAGGCGAAAAACAGCGATCAGACGATCCTCGCGAAGACGTTTCGCAACGGTTCGAGCCTGACGCTCGTCGGCGCGAACAGTCCGGCAGGCTTCCGGCGGATCACGTCACGCGTCGTCATGTTTGACGAGGTCGACGCCTATCCGGTCGACGGTGCTGGCAACGAAGGCGATCAGATCGCGCTCGGCACGAAGCGGTCTGAGACATTCTGGAATCGCAAAATCGTCCTCGGCTCGACGCCGACGGTGAAGGGCTACAGCCGGATCGAGAAGAGCTTCAACGAAAGCGATCAGCGCTACTTCTTCGTGGCCTGCCCGCACTGCGGTGAGCGCCAGGTGCTCGAGTGGGGCAGTCCCGAAACGCCGTACGGCATGAAGTGGGACAAGGACGAGCACGGCAACGGCATTCCGGAAAGCGTCTACTACGTCTGCCGGCACAACGGCTGCATCATCCACGAGGCCGACAAGGCTGACATGGTGACGAACGGTGAATGGCGCGCGACGAAGCCATTCAAGGGGCATGCCGGTTTCCATATCTGGGCCGGATACAGCCTCTTTCCGAACGCGTGCTGGTCGAACCTCGTTGCCGAATGGCTCCGCGTGAAGGACGACCCGCTGGCGCGGCAGACGTTCATCAACCTCGTGCTCGGCGAGCCTTACGAGGATCGCGGCGATCGCGCGCTGAGCGAGACGCGGCTGGCGGCTCGCACGGAAGTCTGGGATGCGGAAGTGCCCGACGGCGTCGGTCTGATCACAGTCGGCGGCGACGTCCAAGACGATCGCGTCGAGCTCGAAACGATCGGCTGGGGGCACAACGAGGAAAGCTGGTCGATAGATCACGCGGTCATCGAGGGCGACCCCGAGAGCGCGGAGCTTTGGAAACGCGTCGACGAGTACCTGAAGAGGGTCTGGCGGCGCGCAGACGGCCGCGGTTTCGCAGTATCCGCCGCCTGTATCGACTCCGGCGGTCACCACACACAGAAGGTGTACGAGTTCGCGAAGGCGCGACTCGGGCGCCGCATCTGGGCGATCAAGGGCGAGTCGGCGCGCGGCGGCGCGCGGTCACCTGTCTGGCCGACGAAGCGGCCTTCGTCGCGAACGAAATCGACTTTCCGGCCGGTCATCATCGGCGTGAATGCGGCGAAGGACGTGATTCGCGAGCGGCTGCGACGCGATCCCGAAGATAACGACGGCGTGCTGACGTACCCGGCTGGGTACATGCACTTCCCGACGGACCGCGACATCAACTACTTCGCGCAGCTCATCTCGGAGCGCTCGGTGACGAAGTTCGCCAACGGGCAGAAGTTTCGAGTGTGGGAATTGCCGCCTGGCCGCGCGAACGAAGCGCTCGACATTCGGGTGTACGGCTACGCAGCGCTGTGCGGCCTCATGCACATGGGCCTGAAGTTGAACCGGCGTGTCGAAGCGGTGCAGGCGGATTCGACAGATCTTCTGCCGCCTGCTCCGGAGGCGCGGCAGGAGGTCGAGCTGGATGTCGTGAGCGCGGCGCGGCCAGTGCGCCCAGACGGCCCGATCATCAAACAGGCGCAGCCTGAGAAACGCTCTCGGATCCGGCGGCTCGCCGGCTGAAGCATAGGAGAACCACTTTGCGATGCTTCGACCCGAGCCGCAGCCTGCTCGCCGGCATGGATCAGACAGCGCTGCGGCAGTCACTCGCCAACGCGCAGCAGATCTACATCCAGTTGTCGACGGGCGCGCAGGGCGAGTCTTACTCGTACACGCAGGGCGACGGTACGCGCTCGGTCACGTACACGCGCGCTAATCTCGCGGAATTGGCTGCGGCAATTCAGTTGATGCAGGCGCAGCTCGGCATCGTCTCGTCGCCCCGCAGAGCGAACCGAATTACCTTCACACGGCGATAACGCATGGAATCGAACGTACAGCTACTTGGTCCGGACGGGAAGCCGCTGCCGGAGCGCAAGAGCCGTGCGCTCGCGCTGAACGGCAGCTATAGCGGATACGGCAGCACCAGCGCATTCGATGCGGCGGACATGTCCAGTCAGCACATGCGGGACTGGAACCCGGTGCTTTGGTCGCCGGATGGCGAACTCAACCCGTACCGCGATCGCATCGTTTCGCGCGTGCGCGATCTGGTGCGCAACGACGGTTGGGCGTCGGCGGCGGTCACGCGCACGCTCGACAACGTCATCGGTGCCGACTTCCGGCCGATCTCGAAGCCGGATTACCGCGCGCTCGCCGCGATGACCGGCAACAAGAAATTTGATCACGTCTGGGCAGATGAGTTTGGGCGTGCGCTGGAGGCGGGTTGGCGCACGTGGTCGGAAGATCCTGCGCACTTCTGCGACGCGCAGCGCAAGCTGACGATCCCGCAGATGATGCGCCTGGCCTTCCGTCACAAGATCATCGACGGCGATGCGCTTGCGATCCTTCAGTGGATGCCCGAACGCCTGGCGCGTGGCGCGCGCTATGCGACCGTTCTGCAGCTCATTGATCCCGACCGACTGTCGAACCCTCAACAGAATTTCGATCGACAGACGATGCGCGGCGGCGTCGAGGTAGACGAATACGGCGCGCCGGTGGCGTACCACATCCGGAAGGCGCATCAAGGCGACTGGTTCAGCGGCGGAAAGCAGGTGACGTGGGAGCGGATCGCCGCTGAAACCGATTGGGGCCGGCCGATTGTCGTCCACGACTACGACTTCGACCGCGCGTCGCAGCATCGCGGCGGCGCGGGCATTCTGACGCCTGTGCTGCAGCGGCTGAAGATGCTGATCAAGTACGACGGCACCGAGCTCGACGCAGCGATTATCAATGCGATCTTCGGCGCCTACGTCACGAGCCCGTTCGACAAGCAGCTCGTGACCGAGGCGCTTGGCGACGGTGAGGACGTCGAGGCATACAACGGGTACCAGGACGCGCGCGCGGATTTTCACGACAAGACGGATCTACGTCTCGGCGGCGCGCGGTTGCCGATCCTGTTTCCCGGCGAACAGATCAACACCGTATCGGCCACCCGGCCGGCGGGCAACTTCGCCGAGTTTGAGAACGCCATGCTGCGCAACGTCGCGGCGGGCACCGGCATGTCCGCGCAGCAGATCACGCAGAACTGGGCAGACGTCAACTATTCCTCGTACCGCGCGGCGGCGCTCGAGGCGTGGAAGACGTTCGATCGCCGCCGCAGCGACTTCGGTCGCGGATTTGGCCAGCCGATTCTGTGCGCGATGGTCGAGGAAATGATGGACATCGGCGAGCTTCCGCTCCCGGCCGGAGCACCGGAGTTCGCGATGGCGCGCGCGGCATATACGCGTGCGTGGTGGATCGGTCCCGGTCGCGGCTACGTGGATCCAATGAAAGAGCGTCAGGGCGCGGCGCTTGGCATCGAGTCGGGCTTGTCGACGCTCGAGGATGAGTCGGCGCAGTTGTCGGGCAATGACTGGCGCGACAACATCGATCAGCGCGCCATCGAGATCCAGTATTTCAAGGACCGCGGCATTCCTCTTCCCTCGACGCTGAAAGACGACGCGACGGCGGACGAGGTAACACAGGAACCCAAGGCTCAATGAACAACCTTCTCCCACGACTGGCGACGCGGATGTTCAACACGCCCGTCGCCATTCATCCGCGCAAGGCGGAGATCGTGGTGGCGGCGCTCGCCGATCGGCTCGGCATTGGCGGCATGGTAAGGCTGGACGGCACCGGCATCGTTCCGATGGCGATGGAAGATGATGAGTACGGCTTTGCGGAGCCCGGCCGTACGCCGCGCGCCGGTTATGACAACGTCGGCGGCGTTGCGGTAATCGAGGTTCAGGGCACACTGGTTCAGAAGCTCGGTTCCTTGCGTCCATACAGCGGAATGTCGGGATACGACGGGATTCGCCAAAATTTGCTGATGGCGCTCGACGATCCCGACGTCAGTGCGATTGCGCTCGACATCGACTCACCCGGGGGAGAAGTGGCCGGATGCTTCGATCTTGTCGACATGATTTACGGCGCGCGCGGCGTGAAACCGATCTGGTCGATTCTCAACGAGTCGGCCTATAGCGCCGCATATGCGATCGCGAGCGCTGCTGATCGCATCATCGTGCCGCGGACGGGCGGCGTCGGAAGCATCGGCGTCATCTCCGCGCACGTGGACCTGTCTGAAGCGCTGTCGAAGGCTGGCATGAAGGTGACTTTCATCACCTACGGGGATTACAAGGCCGACGGCCATTCCGAGATCCCTCTTGCGCCCGATGCACTGGCGCGCTTTCAGGCAGACATCAACACGATGGGCGAACTGTTTGTTGAAACGGTTGCCCGCAACAGAAATATCGCGGCCGCCACGGTGCGCGATACGCAAGCCGCAACGTTCATGGGCGAGAAGGGTGTCGCTCTCGGACTAGCGGATGAAGTGGCGGCTCCCGATGCCGCGTTTCGGGCCCTGATCCAGTCGATCCGGTCTTAAATTTTCATTCAAGGGAAGCTATATGAAGCTCTCGAAGATCGCGAGCGCGATGCCGTTCGCCCATTTCCTCGGGCTGCCGAGCGCGTCCGCGTCGTCGCCGAGCGCGGCCGCCCGCGCGGAAGAAGACGAGGATCGCAAGCAGCGCGACGACGAGTCCGACGAGGATTACGCGAAGCGCATGGAAGAGCAGGACAAGAAGGACGAAGAGGCGCGCAAGGCCGAACAGGATGAGAAGGACAAGGAAGCCAAGCGCGCTGAAGAAACGGACGACGACGTTGACGCAGATGCCGACGACAAGGAAGACAAAGAAGAAGGCAAGCGCGCCGGTCGTGCAAAGGGCGCCCGCCAACGCGAGCGCGTGCGCTGCGCAGCCATCGTGGCCGAAGGCATGAAGCGAGGCATGGTCAAGCAAGCATGCGCGTTTGCGTTCGACACCAATATGTGGGCGAGCGAGGCGATCAACGCGCTGTCGTTTGGCCAGGCTGAACAAGCAGCGGCGTCTCCGTCGGCGCGTAAGCCCTCCCTCGACGAGCGTATGGCACACGCCCGTCCGCGCAACCCCGGCGATTCGGCACCTGCAGCGGCAGAGCCGACGCTGGCAGAACGCATCATCGCGGCGGGCAAACTCCGTCGCGGCGAGCTCTAATCCCTCCCCACACCCGGAGAAACCCAGATGGCATTGACTCCTACCACGGTCGGGGAGAACCCCCAAGTCCCGTCGGCATCCGCACAGACGTTCGTTCCCGATCAACTGATCGCCGGTCCGAAGCAGCTGGTCACCCGCAACGTCACGATCACGGGCGGCCCGTTCGTGCGCGGCACGGTGCTCGGCAAGATCACGGCGAGCGGCAAGTTCACCGTCGCGCTGTCGGCATCGTCCGATGGCAGCCAGACGCCGACGGCGATTCTCGCTGATTACGCCGATGGCAGCGCCGGTGACGTCGTTGCGGGCGTATATCTCGAAGGCGAGTTCAACGTCAACGCGGTGACGCTCGGCACCGGCATCACGGCGACGGCAGCACAAGACGCGCTGCGCCCGCTCGGCATCCACCTCAAGTCCTCGGTCACGGCTGCTGACCCGAGCTAAACCCTCAATCGAACTGATGTGAAGGCCCCGCCACAGCGCGGGGCTTTTTCATTTGGGCCACACACTCGGAGAGAGCAATGCCCGGAAACTTGATTTACGACACCAACACCCTGGTCGGGGTTGTGCAGAACCTGAAGATGGCGCAGAGCTGGCTGCTTGACCGCTTCTTCCCGAACATGATCCCGGCAGACAGCGAGTTCGTGTCGATCGATGTCGACGTTGGCAAGCGTCGCATGTCGCCGTTCTGCTCGCCGCTGGTCGAAGGCAAACTCGTAGAGAGCCGTCGCTACCAGACGAACACGTTCAAACCGCCCTACATCAAGGACAAGCGCGCGCCGGATCTGCGCAAGCCGGTCCGTCGGATGATTGGCGAGCGCATCGGCGGCGAGCTTTCGCCCGAGGTCCGCGAGCAGATGAACCTCGAGTTCGAACTCAACGACCAGATCGATATGCTCACCCGCCGCATGGAATGGATGGCGGCGCAGGTGCTGGTCACGGGTACGCTCACGGTATCCGGTGAAGGCTTCCCGACGACCGTCATCGACTTCGGTCGCGATGGTTCGCTGACGATCGCGCTCACTGGCGGCGCGCAGTGGACGGCCGCGAACATCACCGCCGGTACGGCAAATCCGACCGGCAATATCGAGACGTGGCAGCAGCAGATCCTGAAGTCGTCGGGCGCGGTCGCAACCGACATCGTCTTCACCCCGAAAGCGTGGAATGGTTTCAAGCTCGACCCGACGCTGAAGGGCGCGATCTACTATCCGGCGTTGGGGCAGAACGGCAATGTCGTGAACGTAGGCGCACAGATTCAACGCGGTGCCGTTTCGAAGGGCGTGTGGGGGCAGTACAACCTCTGGCTGTACAACGACTGGTACGTCGATGACAACAACGTCGAGCAACCGATGCTTCCGGACGGCTCCCTCATCATGACGGGCCCGGACCTCGACGGCACCCGCGCTTTCGGTCAGATCATCGACCCGGCGTTCAACTATGCTTCGCTGCCGTTCGCGCCGAAGACGTGGTTGAAGGACGATCCGGCCCAGCGTTTCCTGATGATGCAATCGGCCCCGATCATCATCCCGAGCCGCGTCAACGCCGCGCTGGCCGCGACCGTCGCGTGAGGTGACTGATGGCTACCAACGAAAAGATGGTTGAAGCTGTCGTCGCACGCAATCGCACTATCCACGACCAGCTGAAGCCGAACGAAGAGCCGGTCATCAAGACGGCCGGTCAGAAAGTTCGACTGCCGGAGTCGGAGGTGAAGCGCTTGCGTGATCTCGGCTTTCTCGTTCCCGAAAAGGTCGAGGAAGTGAAGCTCGAAGGCGCGCAGATCACCGGCGGCCAGGTGTCGATCAACGAGTCGGAGTGACCGATGGACTGGGATGACATCGTCGACGGCAAGATCCTGGGTCCGCTGATGGCGAAGTTCGGGACGGCGATCACCTATATGCCGATCGACGGTGGTTCGTTCCAGATCACTGGCGCCTACGACAAGGCGTTCTTCGGCGTCGATCCGGTGACCGGGTCGACGGTCGTCACGCAGCAGCCGACGGTTGGCATCCAGGTCTCGCAGTTCCCCGTTGAGCCGCAGCAGTACGACACGCTGATGATCAATAAGACGGGCGAGCAGTGGCAGGTGCGCGAGGTCCATCTCGATGGCCACGGCGGCGGCCGGCTAATGCTCAACGTCATAGGGCAAACCGATGTCTGATCCGACTGGCCGCGCCGAGTTGCGCGGCGTGCTGCTCTCGATCTTGCAGACGATTCCGGGTGTGGCTGTTTATTCGCCCGGTGACTGGAATGTGGCGACGCCCAAGCTGCCCGCGATCAAGCTGCGGCCGGCGAAAGAGCGAAAGCAGTCGAATGGCCGAAATGGTCCGACGGCGTTCACCACCGTCGCGGCATTCGAGATCAAGGCAGAGGTGTCGGCCGCCTCCGGTCCTGCGGCGCTCCTTGCCCTCGAAACGCTCGGTGCGGAGATAGAAGAAGCGATCTTCAAAAGCATTCCGTTACGCCGCATCGCGCAGGACTTCCCGTTCTGCGACACGGAAACGGAAGTGACCGCCGACGGCTCGACGCACGTAGGTGGACTCTCGATCCTTTTGGGCATTGAGTTCTTCGAGACGTTCTATCCAGACATCAACACGCAGTTGCTCGCGATGAACGTGACCGCTGACCTCACGAACGTCGCCGATCCGAACGGCACATATCCGGACCCGCCATTTCCCGACGCTGTCACGCCGGCCCCGCGCACGCAGGGCCCAGACGGGCGCGCGGAAGGCGAGGTCAACGTTCAATTTCCTCAATAGGAGCGACGAATGATCGTCAAACCTGCACCGGGCCTCAAAGTGCGGCATCCGGTTACGAAGCAGTTGCTGCCGGACGAAGGCATCGAAGTGCCGGACGGCGACATCTTCTGGACCCGCGTGCTCAATGACGGCGACGTCGTTCTCGCGGACAACGCGGCTCTGCCCGCACCGAAGCAGTCGGGGAGTGACGCAGAATGACCATTCCGTTCAAGCAGATCCCGCAGAACATCCGCACGCCGTTGTTCTTCGCCGAGATCGACAATTCGCACGCGAACTCCGCGGTTGCCAACCAGCGCGCATTGCTGATCGGCCCGATCACGTCGGCCGGCATCGCGACGCCCAACGTGCCGCTCATTTCGTCTGGCACGGGCGACGCGAACGTCCAGGCAGGCGCGAACAGCGTGCTCGCATTGATGACGGCGGCGTATCGCCAGAACGATCAGTTCGGGGAGCTCTGGTATCTGCCTGTGCAGGACGCGGCGGGCGCCGTGGCCGCGACCGGTACGATCGCTTTCACGTCGGCGCCGACGGCCAATGGCACGATCTCGCTCTATATCGCCGGTCAGCTTGTCACCGTGCCGGTCACGGCGGGCCAGACGACCGCGCAGATTGCGACCGCTGTCGCTGCGGCGATCAATCTGATTCCCTCGATGCCCGTCACTGCAGCGGCATCGACGAGCACGGTGACGCTGACGGCCGACAACAAGGGCCTCGTCGGCAACGACATCGACGTCCGCTTCAATTACATCGGCACGACGGCCGGCGAGGCGCTGCCGACCGGTCTGGCTGCGACGATCACGGCGATGGCGGGTGGGACGACGAACCCGACGCTCACGACGGCGCTCGGCAATCTTCAGGATATGCCGTTTGACTTCATCGCTTGCGCGTTTACCGATACGACGTCGCTCGACGCCCTGAAGGCGTTCCTGAACGATTCGACCGGTCGCTGGAGCTGGCAACAGCAGGTGTACGGTCACGTGTTTGTCGCATATCGCAGCACATGGGCGGGGCTCACCACGTTCGGCACGTCGCGCAATAACCAGCACGAGTCGATCATGGGCTTCAATGACTCGCCGACGCCCGCATGGCAGTGGGCGGCGGCGATCGCGGCGGTGACGGCGGTGAGCGTGCGGGCTGACCCGGGCGTACCGATGCAAACCGTCGCGCTGACCGGCGTGCTTGCGCCGCCGCTCCAATCGCGATTCAACTTGAGCCAGCGCAACACGCTGCTCTATGACGGCATCGCCACCTTCACGGTTGGTGATGACGGCACGGTCGCGATCGAGAACCTGATCACGAGCTACCAGACGAATGCGTTCGGCCAGCCGGACAACAGCTATCTCGAAGTCGAGACGATGTTCCTGCTCGCGTATGTGCTGCGTCGCCTGCGCACGCTGGTGACGTCGAAGTACGCGCGCGTGAAGCTGGCGGCGAATGGCACGCGATTCGGCCCGGGTGCCGGCATCGTGACGCCTAACATCATCAAGGCTGATCAGATCGCCGAATATCAGGCGATGGAGTACGAAGGCTACGTGCAGGGCAGCGATAAGTTTGCTCAGTCGATCATCGTCGAGCAAAACGCGCAGAACCCGAATCGTGTCGACGTCCTCTGGCCGGGCACGCTGATCAATCAGTTGCGGATCTTCGCGTTGCTCGCGCAGTTCCGACTGTCGACCAGCCAGACGTAAGCAGTTCGCCAACGCTGTGAGCCGCCCATCGCCGGGCGGCTTTTTCTTTTGTGGAGAAGCCAACGATGGCGAACAACACGAATTTCATCGCCGGCACCGCGTATATCACGATCGACGGCGTCAACTACCAGCTCGAAGGCGAGTTGCGGTACGACGCCGGCACTGTGACGCGCGAGTCGCTGGCCGGCCAAGATACGGTGCATGGCTTCAGCGAGAAGCCGAAAGCGCCGTCTATTTCGGCGTCGATCCGCGACTCAGGCGGCGTCAGTCTCGCTGCGATCAACGCGATGCGCAGCAACACGGTCGTCCTTGAGCTCGCGAATGGCAAGACGATCATCGGTCGGAAAATGTGGACGGTCGAAGCGCAGGAAGTCGACACGACCGAAGCAAAGTTCACGGTCAAGTGGGAAGGCCTGCAGGGCTCGGTGAAGGAGCAGTAATCGATGAGCGAAACGAAGACTATCCAACTGCGCAAGGCGCTGAGCTACGGCAAGGGCGATCAGGCCAAGACAGTCGACTCGATCACGCTGCGCGAGCCCACCGCCGGCGAATATGAGAAGGCGGAAAACTCGGCCGGTGTCTACGGTCTGCAGATCGCCCTTATTGCCCTGCTCAGTGGCGTGCCGGTCGATGTGATCGACCAGATGTACTCGAGCCAGATCGACGAAGCGGCCGACTTCATCGGGTCGTTCGGCAAGGAAGCGATCAGCGGAATGAAGGCGAGCGCTGACGAGTTCGAGCTTGTTCTCCAATCGCCGGTCAAGCTCACGGCCGACGAGAGCCCGCTGAATGTCGCTTCTCTCGAATTGTGCGAGCCGACGAACCAGCAGAAACGCAAAGCGTCGGCCGCCGGTGGCACGTTCGCCTCGAGTATCGCGCTTATCAGCATCGTGTCGAAGGTGCCGAAGAACGCAGTGCGCGCGTTGACGGCGCGCGATTTCATGGCCGCGTGCGCGTACTTCAACGGTTTTCAGCTCCGGCGGACAGCGAACTCGGACGACTGATTGCCGCCGTCACGGCCGTGCCGGAAGGCTGGGATGACGTTCTCGCCGAGTTGACGCATTTCATGCGGTGGGGGCCGAACGACGCCGACGGCATGACGTTTTCCGAGACCTTGCGCTGGCTTGATCAGGCCAAGCGCATGAAACAACAGATTGGAGCGAAGGCATGAACATTGGGGGCGGCGCAGGTGCAGTGCTCGGCACCACGTCGGGCATCTCCAATCTGGCGAGCTCGCTGGCGGCGCGACTCGGCGGCTCCGCCGGCTCGTACTTCGATCAGTTGCGCCAGGCGAAATTCAGAGAGGTGCCGTTTGTTTCGCTCGGCGGCGAGTCCGCATTCGGACGTCGCAACGAATTGCACGAGTATCCGTTACGCGACATCCCATGGGCAGAAGATCTAGGGCGCGCGACGCGGCGGTACCGAGTCTTCGGCTTCGTTGTCGGCGACGATGTAATCGCGCAGCGCGATCTGATGATAGCCGCGTTGGAAACGCAAGGCCCGGGAGAACTAGTTCATCCGACGCTTGGGCGCCTGTATGTCAGCCTGATGGACTTTCGTTGTATCGAGCGCTGGGAGAAGGGCCGATACTTCGAATTCGAATTTGACTTCGCCGAAGTCGGCGTCCGGGTGTTTCCTCAGGCCTCGGTCGCAGGCGGCAGTCTGATAGAAAGCGCAGCGAATGCGCTCAATGTCGCGGCCGCGCTCAACTTTGCAAAGTCCGCGCTGACAGCGATCGCGTACGGCGCGGCTGTGCTCGGATCGGCGGTGAGCACGGCCGTCGGCTGGTACACGGCGGCAAAGAACTTTGTTGGCGACGCACGGAACCTCTTCCGACTTCTGACGAATCTGCCTGGTGACTTTGGTCGGTTCGCCGGCAGCGCGACGGTGCCGACTTTCAGCAGATTTCCTAGCTCGTCCGTCGACACAAGCGGCGCAACTGTCGAAAGCCTCACACAAGCTGCAACCCTTGCGCGCGCGAATCTTGACACCGCGTCCGCGACCCTGGACGCAGCGGCGCGGAATCTTGACGCTTCGACGATCGACGACTTCACCGCGGCGGTGCAGGGCGTAACGAGCGCGATGCTGTCGGCCACGCCGGATCCGGCTGATTCGATGCGCTTGCTCACATCGTTGGCCAGCTACGAGCCAAGCGGTACGACAACGGCCTCGACGATCGGCACTGCGATGGCGACGATGCATTCAGCATGCTCGGATCTCTTCCGGCGCGCGACCATCGCGTCGATCGCCGTCGCGGCATCTAGTTACGAGCCGACGTCGAGCGACGATGCGGCGCGCGTGCGCAGTCAAGTGCTCGATCTGATTGACGCAGAGATGACCATATCGGGCGATCAAGGCGACGATGAGACGTATGACGCCTTGCGCTCTCTGCGGCAGGCCGTTGTATCAGACTTGAATCAGCGCGGGGCCAGCTTACCGGCGATGCGGACATTCGCGTTCGCGACGCCACTGCCGTCTCTGACGCTCGCGAGTCGCATCTATCGAGATGCATCTCGAGCGGATGAGCTGGTCGCGCAAGCAGATCCGGTGCATCCGGCGTTCATGCCGATTGCGTTTAGAGCATTATCGCTGTGAGGAGGTGCGAACCATGGTGATTTCCACCATAGTTGGGAGGCTACTTTTTCGACTTCTTGGGACTAATTCGTAGGTGCTCGTACTCGGGTTTTACTTTTCCGTTCTCATCGAGAATTCCCAGCTGCGTTCCCAGACCGACCATCTCTACTATCGGTTCATGGGCCGCCTTGAAGTCACCGTGCATCATTGAGTCGGAAAATTCCCTTGTCAGTTCGGTTAGGCGGTCCGCGACTGCATTTCCGGTATGCGGTATCCGTTCGTTGACGAGTCTCAGGTAGACCGCGCACATGGAGAGCAGGCGCTTCTGGGCATCAATCACGGCTTCCTTACGCTCAACGGCTGCAACAAGCGCTTCTATGCCTTCGCTAAGCTCTTTGGAAGGTCTCTGATCGCGAAACGACTCCTCGAGGCGCGCGACGATCTCGGCGTTCATAGACTTACTCGTCTCATCGGCCGATGTTTGAAGTTGCGCGTGCAGTTCTTTCGGCAGGCGCAAGGTGATTCGAGTGTAGCGGTCGTCTTCCATGCCGCTATTACACCATTTTGGTGTCAGAAAGTCTTGACACGAGAATAGTGTCGCTCGTATAGTGTCCGCACGACACGAAAACAGTGTCATAGGGGGTGCGATGAAGGATGTAGTCAGAAGTCAGTACAGACTGCCCGTAGAGGTCGATGCTTGGCTGAAGATGCAGGCGGAGCGAGACGGGCGGACTAAAAACTCGATGTTGGTAGCGCTTCTCAAGAAGAATATGAGCGGCCAAAAAGAAAACGCCTCGTCGGCTGGCACCGGCGAGGCGTTGATGACGCAGTGAATCCATTCCAAAGGAACAAAGGTCATGTCGAATGCTAGCACACAGGTAGTCTCACGCCAAATTAAGGTGCCGTTCCACGGTGCCGAACTGTATGTCGTGGAACACAACGGCGAGCCCTATACGCCGATGAAACCAATCGTCGACGGGATGGGGTTGGATTGGAAAAGCCAACATACGAAGTTGACACAGCGATTTGCGTCAACCATTGTGGAAATCGCAATGGTTGCCGAAGACGGCAAGCGTCGTTTGATGTCGTGCATGCCGATAAAGAAGCTTCCGGGCTGGTTGCATTCGATCAATGTCGGAAAAATTCGAGCCGAGTTGCGTGAGACGGTGGCTGCGTACCAGGCGGAGTGCGATGACGCGCTGTGGCAGTACTGGATGGACGGAATTGCGTTCAACCCCCGATTAGGATTCTCGGTCAACGCCGGAGACGTTTTGACGGCGGATCAACAGGAAACTCTTCGACTGATGGTGAAGACGCTCGTTGAAAGACTCCCCAAGGGGAAGCAGGGCGGCGCGACGATCAAGATCTGGTCGAAGCTGAAGTCGCACTTCAAGGTCGGCTACCGGCAAATCCCACAGTCAGAATTTACAGAGGCGGTCAGTATCGTGACGCGCACCGCCGCAGATTGGGAAATCGTCGATGAGAAGGCCGATGACGACGGCATCACATTCAAAGTCCCGAGGTATGGGCGCTACGTTGTCGAGGCCAGTTCGCTCGGATCGTATGTTTTCGACGCGCGCGACGTCGCGTTCGTAATGAACCGGGATCTCGGCGAGATGAAGAGCGAAATGCGCTCACTAAGCGATACGCTCGACGCAATGCGGCAAAAGATTTCAGATTTCACTGACGATCGGAGCAGGCCGCATGTTTTAAGGCCAGTCGCGATCGACATGCGAGTCTGCCTCTAGATCAGTTAAGTGGGCGTTGCACCGTAACCATCCGGCCGCCGACGCACTTAGTGGTGATCTGGAGACGTCTCACATACAGCTGGCCATTGGGCCCTTCAACGACGCGCTGTGTAACGCCGCCCGTTGGCCAGCGACAATTGGGTTCCGTCATGTTGCCTTCGTCGTCAAGCACTGGTGCAACGTCACGTCCGTCGAACCGGTAGTGGGGCGGGGATCCGGAATCGCCTTCTTTTGCTAGCGGGGAGCCGCCGACTGTGGGCGCCCCAGCGCCCCAGTTATACGCTTCAAAGCGGAAGCCTTTCGGAAAGTCTTTGCATCCGTCCGACGGGGACGAGCTGCAGGCATAAGTATGTTCAGCGGTGACTTGGTACACGGGATTCGCTGCAACGGTGCTCGTAGCGAGCGCGACGCACACGAAGGGAAGTAGAGTCTTCATGAGTTGTTCTGTCTGGTATCGAGATAAAAATAGTAGCGCACGCCATGGCAAATAATCTGACAATCGTCATCTCCGCGCTCGACAGGACTGGGGCGGGCTTCGCATCGGCGAACCGGAACCTGCGTGCCATCGATCAAGCGATGATCCGTACGAGTCGATCGTCGCAGCGCATGACGGCGGTGCAGAGCTTCGTGACTGGCGCCACGCGCGCCAGCGCGCTCAGCGGCGCTTTGCTTGCTGGCGTGGTCGGCGCGGCGGCGCTCGTCACATCGAAAATTCTTTCGATCGAATCGGCGTGGGCGAACACGGTGCGCAGCGTCAGCAACAAATCGCTGACTCTTGGCATCGATGCCAAGGAACTGTTCGGCATTCAGAATGCAGCGAAGTCTGTCGGTTTGAGCGGCGATCAGGCGACGTCATCCGTTGAGGGCGTGACTCGCGGATATTACGAGTCGACGCAGGGTCGAGATCCGCAGAAGCGGATGATCTACCAGGCGTACGGCATCAACGGGCTCGACGAGCGCGGCCAGTTCAGTTCGGAGCGTCTGCTCGAGCAGATCGCCGCAGCCGGCGAGAGCGTGAATAGTCGGAACGGCCCGCTCGCGCGCCATCGCTTGTTTGAAGCTCTCGACGCTGGCGGTCTGGAAGATCTGCTGAATAAGGGTGCCGGCGGTGTGCGCGATCGCTACGCGCGCGGCCTCGCTCTCGCTCCAAGCGAGGACGATATTCGTCACGCGAACGACTACGCGGAGGCGATGTCTCGGCTCGATGCGCAGTTCGACAAGACGAAACAAACGATTCTCGGAAGCTTGGCACCGTCGTTGACCTCTTTTCTGAGGGAGACCGAGGATTTCGTTGCACGGCTTAACGGCAAGGCGCTTCCGACGGCCGCGCTGAAGTCGACGGCGACAGTAACTGGGAACCGGCTGGCGGACGGTGCCGAGAAATTCGGGAATTGGATGCGAGGACGCGGCGCGAGAACTAATGCTGAGATCTCGTTGGCGCCTGGCTCGGCTGCGCCCGGGTTCTCCGGATGGCGCACCGGTGCGGACCATGCCACGGCACAGACCGCAGCACTTTTCGCGGATCTTGAGCGGCGCAACGGCCTGCCCGCTGGTTTGCTAGACAGCGTCTGGGCCGAGGAGTCTAGTCGTGGGGAGCGGCTTCGATCGCCTGCTGGGGCGATGGGGCACTTTCAGTTCATGCCGGCGACAGCCAAGCAATACGGGCTTAAAAACCCGGACGATTTGGTGGAGTCGGCCGACGCCGCCGCGCGCTATTACCATGACCTTTTGCAGGCGAATGGCAACGATCTTCCTCGAGCGCTTGCTGCGTACAACTGGGGGCAAGGGAATCTCAACCGATACGGCCTTGCCCGTGCTCCGTCCGAGACACGGAATTACATTGCCGATGTGACAGCAGCGATGGCCGAGAGCGCGCGGCAACCTGTCTCCGGTCTGTATGGGGGTGCGGGGGCGCAGCAGCAATCCAGCCAAGATGCGGCTCCTACTCGAGCAGATGGAGAACTTCGGGTGAAGGTAGAACTCGGCAACCTGCCTAAGGGTTCTCGTGCTGAGGTCTCCGGCACGCCCAATGTGAAATCGACGGTGGAACGAGGTTCCACCGGTTCAACCAGTCAATTCGCGCTCGGGGCGACGTACTGATGAATTCGCTCGTTGTTACGTTGCCGGAATCGAATATCTCGATCACCGGATGGAAAGGCGCGCGCGTCACGCGTTCGATCGAGAGTTGCACCGGTTCGTTCGTGTTGGAGATGACCGAGCGCTTTCCGGAAGAAGTCGATGAGGTCTCGCTGATCGGCGGCGCGCCAATCCAGATCGCGATCGATGCGGACAATCTGTTACTGACCGGATACGTCGATACCGTCGAATACATCATCACGCCGCACGAGCATCTAGTTCGCGCGACCGGTCGCGGCAAATGCCAAGATCTGATCGACTGCAGTGCGCCGGTTGATCGGATTTTGGCGAACAGCCGCATCGATGCCGTATGCCGGTCGCTGCTGAAAAACTTCGAGATCGACGTCGTGGTTTCGGCGAGCCTGCAGGCCGTCATCGGCGAGTTACCCACGATCCCGTTTCAGTTGATCTCGATCACCGAGACGCCGTGGGAGATCATCGAGCGCTGCTGCAGGTACAGCGGCGTGCTCGCATTCGAGCTTGAGGACGGCTCATTGTGCCTCGCGCTGGCTGGCGACGCGCTCGGATCGACGGGGCTTGAAATAGGGAAAAACATAGAGTCGGCTGTCTCGGTGAAGAGTTCACTCGGGCGCTTTTCGAGCGTTTCGGGCGTGCTGACGAACTACAACAACGCGACCGACATAGGCGTCAATCTGCTGCCTGAATACACGGCGTATGACCCGGGCGTGAAGCGGTATCGCCCGAAATTCATCGTGTCGGAGCAGCCTTCGTCGGATCGGACCTATCTCGAGCGGCGCGTCGACTGGCAGATTGCGCGTGCCTATGGCATGTCTCGGCAGGTCCGCGTGCTGGTGGATAGCTGGACCGATTCGAGCGGATCGCCCTGGTATGTGAACTATCAGGTGCCCGTCACGATG
Source organism: Caballeronia sp. LZ008 (assembly GCF_031451435.1). Taxonomy (NCBI): domain Bacteria; kingdom Pseudomonadati; phylum Pseudomonadota; class Betaproteobacteria; order Burkholderiales; family Burkholderiaceae; genus Caballeronia; species Caballeronia sp. LZ008. The sequence goes on from NZ_JARUXK010000004.1 coordinate 702,800, forward strand.
CCGCTGCTCAAGATCCCGGAAAAGACGCTCCTGCTCATCACCGAGATCAGTTTCATCCTCGACGAGAACGGAACGCATACCGAGCTTCTGCTGGCGCCGCGTCAGGCATATCTGCCCGAGCCGCTTGTTCTACAACGCATCGATCCGGACATCGCGCCGGCCTGAGGACTTTTGAATGCTCGACGCACTGAACGCGCTCTCACGGCGGATTCGTCTGTTCGTGAGCCGCGCGGTGATCTCATTCGTCGATGACACGCGAACGGTCCAGTACCTGCAGGCGAAGATCAATGCGCTTGAGACGGTCGGCGACATTCCGCGCTACGTCGAATATGGGCTGTCATCGAATCCACCGCTTGGCTCGGAGGCGTTGATCGTTTTCGGGAACGGTGAGCGCACGAACGGCATCGTCATCGCCACATCGAACGCGAAATATCGCGTCACGGCTCTGTCAAGCGGCGAGGTTGTGGTGCACGACAACACGGGTCAGAAGGTCTATCTATCGCAGGCGGGCATGGTGCTAGACGGCGGCGGCAAGCCTGTGACGATCACGAACACGCCGGAGATCGAAGCCGACACGCCGTTGTTGAAGTGCAAGGGCGACATCATCGACAACTATGAAACGAACACGCGAACGGTTGCGGGAATGCGCCAGGTCGCGAACCTGCATACGCACCCGATCGTGAACGTACAGACTGGCGGAAGCACAATCAACACGCAGCCGCCGACGCAGCCGGAGTAATAGATGTCTGACATCAGCATTGTCTGGGATACGGCGAACAGCCGCGGCGACTGGCAGCAGCTCGGACCTGATCTGCTCACAGGCAACGAACTTCAAACCGCCGTCCTCCTAAGCTTATTCACCGACCGCGTCGCCAATTCCGACGACGTCATACCCGATGGAACCGGAGACCCTCGCGGCTGGTGGGGCGATTTCGACGAAGACAGCCCGCTCGGTTCGCGGCTGTGGCTGCTCGATCGGTCGAAGCAGACTCAAGAGGTGCTCAACAACGCGCGCGATTACATAGTCGAGGCGTTGCAATGGCTCGTTGATGATGGCGTCGTCGCGAGCATGGATGTTCAGACGGAATGGACGCGCGACACGTTTCTCGGCGCGCAGATCACGCTCTATCAACCGGCCGGCCCGAGCGTCTCACTGACGTACGCTTGGGCGTGGCAACAGCTCACCTGATATGCCATTCCAACGAAAAACGCTCTCCACCTTGATCAGCGAGGTGGCGGCCGACATCAACTCGGCCTTGCAAGGTGCGGATGCGACGCTGCGTCGTACCGTTCTGAAGGTGGTCGGAAAAGTGCAGGCAGGGATGTCGAACCTGCAGATGGGCTACCTCGACTGGATCGCAAAGCAGGCGGTGCCGTTCACCGCGGAGGATGAGTACCTTGAGGGGTGGGCGGCGCTCAAGAAGGTGTATCGCAAAGCTGCGACGCCTGCGCAGTTGACAGCCGCGTTCGCTGGTGTAACTGGAACGGTACTGAATGTCGGAACGCAGGTCGTGCGCAGCGATGGCGCGACATACACGACGGGCGCAACGGCGACGGTCGACGGGACGGGTTCGCTCTCGGTGACGATCGTGGCGACATCTGCTGGTTCTGGCGGTAACGCTGATCCTGGCACGACCGTAGCACTCGGTGTCGCGGTGTCGGGATTGCAGTCGTCGGGGACGATCACGGGCACCGTCGCATCCGGCTCAGACATCGAAGATAACGATGATCTGCGCACGCGGATGCTTGCTGCATATCAGAACACGCCGCAGGGCGGCGATCTCAATGACTACGTCGGCTGGGCGCTTGCCGTGCCCGGTGTGACGCGCGCGTGGTGCGCGCCGAATGGCTTCGGCGCCGGTACGGTCGTGATCTACACGATGTGGGATGCGGCCGAGGCATCGCACGGCGGTTTCCCTCAAGGCACCAACGGGTGCTCGCAGTACGACAAGGGACCGGGCGGCACGCCGCGTGGCACCGTCGCGACCGGTGATCAGCTCATCGTCGCCGACACGATAGTCAATGAGCAGCCGGTCACCGCACTCGTCTATTCGTGCGCTCCCGTCGCGAACAATCTGACGCTCACGCTCTCTGGGCTGACGGGCACGTCGACATCGACGCGCGCAGCAATCTCCGCAGCGATCTCCGATGTCCTTTTCCGAAACGGCGATCCGCGGTCGGGCACGATCAATCGCTCGGACATCGAATCGGCGATTGCGTCGGTGTCTGGCACGAGCGGATTCGTCATTACGCTCGTTCAGGGTGTGGTGGGCACGACGACAACGACGTATCCGGGAAACATCACGAGCGGATTTGGGCAGCTTCCGGTGCTCGCCGGCGTGAACTACGTTTGAGGCATCCATGCTTGCACCGAATTTCAAAGCGGCTGACTTTCTCGCTGCGATGCAGGCGCTGTTGCCCCGCGGTCGCGTATGGCCGCGTGATCCGGATACGGTCCAGACGAAGGTTCTGTCTGGTCTCGCGCCATCGTACGAGCGTCAGACGGCACGCGCCAATTATCTGTTGGTCGATGCGTTCCCTTCGACGACGTACGAGCTTCTCCCGGAGTGGGAATCGACGCTCGGTCTGCCCGATCCGTGTGCGGGGGAAGCGCCGACAATTCCCGCGCGGCGTGCGCAAGTCATTGCTCGCCTCACCGCCATGGGGGGAGCTTCCATTCCGCAGTTGGTGGCGTTCGCGGCATCACTGGGCTACGCGGTGACGATCACGCAGTACACGCAAGCGCGCGCCGGGCTGTTGCGCGCCGGGCAGCCTTGTTGCGGCTACGACTGGAACTTTGCATGGAAGATCACCGCGCCACTTAACACCGTCGTACGGGCGGTCGCTGGATCTATGGCAGCTGGTGATCCGTTGGCATCGTGGGGAAACGCAGTTCTCGAGTGTGAGTTTCGCGCAGTGATGCCGGCTCACACGATTCCGATTTTTGCTTACGCGTAAGAGGCACTATGTATCGCATTGACGATGCCACTGCGGCAACCAGCCTTCCGACACCAGAGTCGGCAAGCGCCGAAGGATACTTCACCGAGGGAAATCCAACGGCAGGAACTCCCGCGACAAATGTTCGTGCATCCTGGCTGAATATGCTTCAAGAGGAGCTGCGCGCGATCGTCGTTGCCGCAGGCCTCACGCCGAGCAAAACGACGTACAACCAGGTGCTGTCTGCTATCAACGTTTTATTGCGCATCTCTGCGTCGACCTTAGCAACTGACACCGGCAGCGCGAATGCATACGTGCTGACGACCAGCCCTTCGTTTTCCAGTGTTGCGGTCGGACAGAAATTGAGGTTCACCGCGACGAACGGAAATACCGGGGCTTGCACGGTGAATGTGAATGGTATCGGCGTGCTTCCGTTACGCGGTCAAAATAACAGCGCCCTGCAAGGCGGTGAGATCGTCGTCAACGGATACTACGAGATCGAGTACATAAGCGCCAATGTCTGGTGCATCACGTCACAAGCTGGTTTCAACGCGTCCATGCAGGTTGCCAATGGCTCGCAACCTTTGCACGCTTGCGCGTTCGGCCAAGCATTTGGCGTTGGTCAAACCGTCACCAACGTGACAGGCAGTCGCGCGCTTGGCACCGGCTACACGAACACCTCTTCGAAGGCCATCATGGTCACGATTCAGGCGACTTCGAGCACTGCGCCTGCAGATCTTTTATTCACGGTGAACGGTGTCAGCGTTTCGAGTTCTGACGCTACAGTCGTTGGTCGACCGATGTACTGCACCTTCATTGTCCCGCCGGGCGGGACGTACAGCGCCAACGTCACATCTGGGACTGGCACAATCGGCATCTGGGTGGAGCTACGATAATGCAATATTTCATCGATCAAGCGACTGGAAAGCCTTGGGCGTTCGAGGATAATGTCTCCGCCGCGAAGAACGAGTCCGGAGACTACGCCTTCTCTTACACTGTCGGCGACGATCCAACGATCTATCAACTCGACGTACCTGCAACTCTTCAACCGTGCACCGAAGAGGAGGCCGCCGCGGCCGCGCTGCCGAAATACACGCAAGAGCAGATTCTGGCGAATAACACGGCGACCCGCGATTTCCTGCTCTCGCAGGCGGCTCTCGCGATCGCTCCGCTGCAAGACGCGGTGGATCTGGGTGAGGCGACCGACGCGGAGACGGCATTGCTGAAGCTTTGGAAGCAATACCGTATCGCGGTAAATCGCTTGGATATGACGCAGGCGAGTCCAGCTTGGCCACCGGCGCCGGTCGCGTGATCCGGACAGTGCATAATGCGGGTCTGTTCGGCAAATAGACCCGCATCCAATGACCACTCTTCACCTTAGCCAGATTGAGGCATTCGTAAAATCGCATGGGACCGCCACGTTCACACTTGCCGGCCGCAACATTACGTTTGATTTGAGCAACCGCCACGAGCGGGCCTATGCAGCGACTCTACTGATGAACGTGCAGTATCCGCAGTCGGATCTTGACTCGTATCTGTTTAAACGGTTCGTAAGGCCCGGAGACGCTGTTCTGGATGCCGGCGCGAACATCGGCTTCACAGCACTCGAGTGCCTCGACGCGGGCGCACGGAAGATCGTGGCGGCCGAACCTGTGCCGGAATTATTCCGACGGCTTCAGATGGTGGCGGGAGGTGAGATTGTCGCAATCGATCAAGCAATATCCGACGCGCCGGGCTCCGCGGAGATCATCGTCTCAGTAACCCATAATCAGGGTTCCAGTTTGAAGTCCGAGATAACGGAGATGTTTCCATCGGTCTTCGGAGACAATCCTCGAAAGGTAACGGTCGAGCTGACGACGATCGATCGCCTCGTGGAACAGCATGGGTCGTTCGATGTTTGGAAGTTGGATATAGAAGGGGCCGAAATCGATGCATTGCGAGGGGCGAATAGGACGCTTGCAGAGCGGCCGCCGAGAGTAATCATCACGGAACTGTATGGCGACTTCATGCAGGAGTTCTACGATTACATCGCTCCGACGCATCCGTTTGCATACCGCGCGTTTATCCGTCGCAGCGACTACGGGCTTGCTCTCGTTGATCATAGGACGCCTGCTACGGATGAGTATCACGGAAACAGCCCCATGTATGTGTTCGCCACCGATCGCCAAGATTGAATCCGACGGTTATCGCCTTCTTGAGAAAATTTCAAATTGCAATTCGTATTTGAGCCGCCCCTGAGGCGGCTTTTTTTATGCCCGGAGAACCGGCTTACGAGGGAATACCAATGTCGGAATTCTGGAACGAGGGCGTCAAGTCGATAGTGACCGCTCTTGGAAGTGTTGGCACCTTCTGGGTCGGCGGCCGCATGTGGCGGCAGATCGATCGCAGACGACAAGCCGAGAGCGAGGGCGAGGCCAACATCGTCAAGGCGGACTCCGCTGCGCAAGTCGAAGCGATTGCTCGGTTCGAGCGGCTCGCGACGTTGGCGGAAGAGCGCGCTGGCCGCGCCGAGGCTCGGGAGCTGCTCGCCGTGCAGCGCGCGGACCGCGCTGAAGAACTGATGCGCTCGGCAGAGCAGCGCGCCGATGCGGCCGACCGGCGCGCGCAGCGCGCTGAGGCCGAGGTGCTCGAATTGAAAACCAGAATCGAACGCCTTGAGCGGGTGATCGAGAACCGGAGGGAGTCAGATGTCTCGCGTTCGTGACTGGCGGTGGTGGGTAATGGGTCTCTGCATCATCGGTGGGCTTAGTGGCGTCGCCGCAGTTGGCTTCTTCATTGGGCAGTGGGGAATGTCGGTCGAGCGCGCGAATTGGACCAAGGAGCGCGCGGCGTACATCAAACGCTTCCCCGAGGTGCGCGCTGAGACGCGAAACGCATGCGTCGCCGAGTACGAGAGCAAGGTGCAGCAGCTGCAGCAGCAGAATCAGCAAAACATCCAGGCCATGTCCGACCTCCGATCGCTGATCACAGATACGCATGATGTTGCCCAATACACGCTGCGCTTTCTCGGCGACCGCGCGAAGCTGACCGACGCGCGCCAGGCTGCACTCATCAAGCAGACCCGTCAAGCCGCCGCGGCGGCGACCGTCGCTGCCCAGAAGACGGAGGCCGTCGAGCAGAAAGTTGCGGTCGCGGCGACGAAGGCGGATGAAGCCGCAAACACCGCGAAGGCCGTCGACAAAAAGCTCGAGACGGCCACGCACCCGTCGTTGCCCGCTCAGCCTTGGGCGGGAAGTCGCCGATAGGCGGCACCAGATTTCACATCCGAACCCGGCCCGCGCGCCGGGTTTTTCTTTTCAGAGGCCCTATGAACCTCAAGCTTCGCCTGGTCGATGACGCGGCCAAGGTGCACACGTACTCGTCGACCATCATCGCGGCGACCCTCGGCGCCGTCTCGGCAGCATCGCCTTTCATCGAGGCGGCGTGGACTGGCATGCCCGATGAAGTGAAGTCGCTCCTCCCGGATAGCTGGCGGCTCGCGATCGCGATCGCGGTCGGCTGTCTTGCGATCATCGCCGCGCGCTACACGACGACGGCTCCGAAAACGACCACGAGCGGGGCAGCGGATGGCGACGCAAGCGCAGCAGCCGAGTAAGCGGCCCGGCAAGAAGACGCTGGCCGCGACGCTCGGCGCTGCCGCTGCGGCTGCGCTCGTCGCACTGACCGCGTCGCAGGAGGGCGTATCGCTGAAGCCGTACAACGATCGTCTCGCGAACAACATTCAGACCGTCTGCTTTGGCGAGACGAACGTCGAGATGCGCGCGTACACGTTGCCCGAGTGCAAATCGATGCTCGGCGACAGCCTTGCGGGCTACGCGGCGGCCGTGCGCGACATCACTCCGGGCTTCGACGCTCTGACGGATGGGCAGAAGGTTGCCGTCGTGGATCTCGCCTACAACATCGGCGTGCCGAACTACAAGGGATCGACGCTGCGCAAGCGCTACATCGCGCGAGACTTCCCCGGCGCGTGCAGCGAGTTCATGAAGTGGCGCTTCGTTGCCGGAAAGGACTGCGCGATCGCGGCGAACCGCTGCGGCGGAATCGTGACGCGTCGCCAGCTCGAGGCGCAGGCCTGCCGAGGAAACTGACATGTCTCCATACCTCATCACTGGGATCATCGCCGGCGCACTCGGTATCGCGCTCGGCGGCGCAGCCGTACACACGGTCGACGCCACGAAGCTCGCCACCGAGCAGACCGCGCACGCGCGCGACAACGAGATCAACGCGCAGAAGCTCCAGGCCGTGTCCGACGCGGCTGCCAGCGCGGCGCGCGCGGCGATCGCAAAACAGAATGACGCGTCGACCCAGATCGCGTCTCTGGACGCGCAACTCATTCAGGAGAAAGCCTCTCATGATGCCGACAATGCGAAGAATCGCGCTGCTATCGCTGATGGCGCTCGCCGGCTGCGCGTCGCAGTCACAGCCTACACCCCCGCAAGCAGTGGCAACGCCGCAGATTCAGGCGCAAGCCCCGGCAGCGTGGGCAATGGTGCCGGTGGCACAGCCGAGCTATCACCTGCGTTTGGATCAGCTCTTTTCGGGATCGTCGACGACGCCGACGGCGACGCCCGCGCAAAAGCCGAATACCTCCAGCACTACGTCTGCATCCTCCAGCAGCAAGGAGTGATCGCGGGCGCATGCAGCCTTACGACCGCCGCGAACAAGTGACCATGCGGGCATCTACCGTGCGAGTCCCTTGGCCATTGAGTCGAAGAGGACCTCACGCATCTTGATGATTGAGCTTCCGAAGCGGCACATCCTCGCGCACGATCTAGCCCTGGCGAAGAACTGTCCTCAGAAATGAAAAAACCCGGCGTCGAGCGCCGGGCAAGTGCTTATTGATGATTCGAGCGCCATGCAAACGCTCGATGTCATTATGGGCGATGAGAGGCGAAATTCAAGCTCAGCCGTGAAATGCTGTATTGCGCTGCGCCGGTCCGGCTTTGCCGTCATCGTTATTTTTTCTTCGCCGCGGTAATATCAACCAACCGACCCATTTGAGTGGAGACATGGCCGATGAACCCCGCCATCGCTGAGTTTGTCGACTCGGCGACTTCCGGAGTTGTATTAGTTGCTATGTTAGCGACCAGCTCAAGCAGCGCTGAGGTCGGTAGAACCAGAGCCAGGCGCGCCACACGTTCCTCGGGCGTCTTACCATCTCCCGGTTTCGCGACGCTATGAAACAAGATCCTCGACATCGGCATGCCAAATTGGATCTCTGACGCACCATCAGCGTAGATCTCGGTGATGTTATCGGGCACGACGCAGTCGAAAGCAACTCCTTCCGCCCGCTGTTCGATTTTACGCGGCATGGATTCGATCTCTCAATAAATTGTAATTTGCGATGGTTGTACTCAAGGCAGAGTCAGATGTGCCGTCGTACAGCAGTGCAGATGGACGCTGATTTTGGGGGGCGGTCGCCGTTACCCAAGTCGCGACTGCAGTCTTGGGGCCAGTCGATTCGGGTTTTATCGAGCGAATCAACGTAAACTCTGGCGCGTTTTCTAGGCTCCCCGCTGCATCTTCATGTTCGAATGACTCGACTGCAAGTGCTTGGTCGGAGAGATCCCTGAGCTCAGCTAGGTAGCGTGAGTAGGACACGAATTTAGTCAGTAGCGCAACGTCGAAAAATTCACCAAGCTTCAGCAGGGTAGCGATAGACGTCTTTCCGTAGCTCGGATCCTCGATCCTCGCCACGGCCGACTGACCGCCGAGCTTCAACGCCCGTGCTAGCTCAGATTGCGTCAGACCGCGAGAAATTCTCAATGCCTTGATTTGGAAGGCGAGCCCTTGGGCGACGTTACTTTTAACGTAAGCGTTTCGGTACGCCTTTCGCCGCAGTTTTGCCAATTTTGTCGGCTTCATCATCCACCTCATTTTCGTCCCATGGGACCGATCGTCCACCGCCTTCTAGGAGCGTTTCACGCCGGTCGCAGCACATCCGGTAGGCGTTCTGCGGCACGAACTTGCCGCCTTTTTCCTTTGCAAAAACTAGAAGAGTGAAAACCCCGTCATGCGGTCCGAAGAAGCCGAGTGGACGTTGCTGAACGTTGTCCGCTTGGAACCGGAATTCAAAGAAGTCACGAAACCCGCCTTTGAACTCCTGACGAAGCTTATGTGCGTTGGGCCGCACCCATTCTGATCGGTCGCGAACCTCGAGGTATTCCCAGTGCACATCGAATGCAGCTTGCACCGCGTCGCTCTCACGTTCGTAATCCTTCCTGACGTCTCGCTTCCCGGCGCTTGTCTCGTAGTCGTGCAACCGCCATTTCTTCTTCGACATAGTATCACTTTTTTGTGATTTCTCGATCCCGAGTGAGGTTTACCGAACACGACTTCTGTGGTTGCCAGACTGCTTGACGGCACCGAAGGCCCGAACTTTAGACGACACATATGTGCAGCCCGGCGACGCATGCGTGTCAGCACTATGAGGCGATGATGGCGCCACAGCCTCTGCTCACCCTCTATCGCATCCAACGAATAAAGCCAGAGGCGCGATTCTAGCAAGTGAGGCTGCTTGAATCAGGAATCGTCTTTGATCGGCGCGGACCGGTGCTCGTCGCTAGACATGACCCTCGGGAGGCCGGGGAATAACACGTCGCACCGCTCGTGATGAGCGGTTGCGCTCCGCCGAGGGCAATCCGCCAGTTCGGCGCCGAGGTCCGTCATCGGGAAATCCTCGCCGAGGCGCGCGACGAGCCTCGCGATTCGATACCGACCTTTCCGTTCGCAACGAGAGCACTCGATTTCGATGTGGGTAGCACGGGCCGCGAGCTCGCCAAGCAGAACGGCTCCGTTCTTACCCATTGCACTCGGGCTGCTCGTACTCGTCGTCATACTCGTTGACGACGCAATCGCAATCGCCGCACATCCACCGATTCGGCACGTCGCCCACCGCCGGCTGAAACTCATCGCGCGCGAGCCGCCGCGCGCAGACCGGGCACCACATCGTCGTCATCTCGTCCTCGTTTTCCGACGCGCATTGTTGCGCGCTCGATACTGTATGGATGAACAGTATATGCTGAGACGCGCATGCGGAGCCCCGGAATATTAGGAAAGGCCGTCTAGAGGTTTTAGGAGTTGGATTTTCTCGTCGTGCGACACTCATGCTGTGCAAGGCTTCCCGGGCAGAAACTAACGACTCGTCATGCTGACCGTTCATCATCTCAACAATTCCCGCTCGCAGCGCGTGCTGTGGATGCTCGAAGAACTCGGCGTCGAATACGAGCTGAAGCGCTATCAGCGCGACCCGCGCACGATGCTCGCGCCGGCCGAGTTGCGCGCGGTGCATCCGCTCGGCAAATCGCCCGTCGTGACCGTCGATGGCCTCACGCTCGCCGAGTCGGGCGCGGTCATCGAATATCTCGTCGAACGGTACGGCGAAGGCCGTTTCGCGCCGCCGCCCGGCACGACGCCCGAACGCGTGCGCTACAACTACTGGATGCATTACGCCGAAGGCTCCGCGATGCCGCCGCTCCTGCTCAAGCTCGTCGCGCGGCGGCTGGAGAGCGCGAAAATGCCGTTCTTCGCTAAGCCGATCGCAAGGCGCATCGCGCAGACGATGCAGAGCAGTTTCATCGATCCGCAACTGCGTCTGCATTTCGGCTATATCGATGCCGAACTGGCAAAGTCGCCGTGGTTCGCCGGCGATTCGTTCACCGCCGCCGATGTGCAAATGAGCTTTCCCCTCGAAGCCGGCAGCGCCCGCGCGGGCGCGAAGTCGATGCCGCATATCCGCGCCTTTCTCGAACGCATTCACGCGCGTCCGGCATATCAGCGCGCGCTCGAAAAAGGCGGCCGATACGATTACGCAAGCTAGCCATCCGGCCTATTGCGGGAACGGTAAGCGCGTTGCGTACAATGACTCGGACGCAATCACTCAGCCCAAAGGCGACGCATGGCCCGAATCGTTCCCGACGACTGGAAGAACCTCGAAGCGACCGGCGCGGCGGCGCGCGAACTCGAAACGCTCGCGCGCCTCGAAAAGCTGCCCGACGACTACACGGTCTATCACGGCGTGCACTGGACTCGCGTCAACGAAGGATTTTCGGTCTTCGGCGAAGCGGATTTCGTAGTCGTCGCGCCGTCCGGCCGCGTGCTGATGATCGAGCAGAAGGCCGGTTTTCTGCGCGAGACGGGGCAAGGTCTCGTCAAGGTCTATTTGCAGAAAGAGCGCAACGTCGCCATTCAGCTCGCGCGCACGCTGGAGAACCTGCATCGGCGGTTCACGGCGGCGTTCGGCGCGGGCACGTACCGGATCGAGGAACTGCTTTACTGCCCCGATTACACCGTCAAGAACACGGCGATCGCGGGCGTGTCGCCGGCGCGCATCGTCGATGCGAGCCGCAAGTCGCAGCTTGCGCGCGTCGTGCTCGAAATCCTGCCGCCGGACGAGCCGCGCTTCGAATCGGCGGCGCGCATCCATCATTTTCTCGCCGACGAACTTTCGCTCACGCCCGATACCAACGCGCTCGTCGGTGCGGCGAACACGCTCGTCACGCGTCTGTCGGGCGGGCTCGCGACGTGGGCGCGGCGGCTCGAATTCGAACCGTTCCGTCTGCGCGTGATCGCGACCGCGGGCGCGGGCAAGACGCAACTCGCCGTGCGCGTGATGCGCGACGCGCTCGCGCAGGGCAAGAGCGTGCTCTACGTGTGCTTCAACCGGCCGCTCGCCGACCATATCCGTGCGATCGCACCGAAAGAGGCGAAGATCGCGAATTACCATCAGTTGAGCGCGGCCGTCGCGCGCGATGCGGGCAGTCCGCCCGACTTCAGTCAGCCGAATGTCTTCGCGACGCTCGAAGAGCGCTTCGCCGCCGTGCCCGTGCCCGAGCAATGGAAGACCGATGTGCTCATCGTCGATGAAGGCCAGGATTTTCAGGCGGCGTGGGTCGAGGCGCTCGAACGTCTGCTGAATCCTGAAGGCGCGTGGTGGTGGCTCGAAGATCCGATGCAGAACCTTTATTTGCGCGAGCCGGTGCCGCTGCCGGGCTGGACGATCCTGCGCGAAACGACGAACTATCGCAGCCCGCGCGATCTGCTCGGTTTCATCCGCAAGGTCGTCGGGCCAGATGTGCGGCTCGATGCGGGCAGTCCCTTCGACGGCTCCGACGTGAGCGTTTCGACCTACGCCGACGGGCATCCCGAGGAAATCATCGAGGCGACCAAGCGCGCGATCACGCACGCGTTGTCGCTCGGCTTTCGCAAGCAGGACATCGCGGTGCTGTCGTTCCGGGGCCGCGAGGGTTCGGCGCTCACTGCCGTCGATCACCTCGGTCCGCATCGGCTGCGCGCCTTCACCGGAACGTACGATCTGTTCGGCAACCCGGAGTATCGCGAGGGCGACGTACTGCTCGAATCGATCTATCGCTTCAAGGGGCAATCGGCGCCCTGCGTGATTCTCACCGAAGTCGATTTCGACGCGCTCGACGAGCAGGCCGCGCGCAAGATCTTCGTCGGCGCGACGCGGGCGACGATGAAGCTGATCGTCGTCGCGTCCGATCGCGCGGCCCGGGCGATCGAAGCCTTGCAATAGCGGATGGCCGTCATCCGCACCGAATCCCCGTTGCGCGCACACGCCGCGCGACCCTGGTTTCGCCGGCTCTGGTATGCGGCGCTGATCGCGCTCGCGGTCGCGCCGCCGATCGGCGCGGTCGGCTACATGCTGTATTCGGGTCTGGTCGCGCGCGAGACGCATCGGCTCGTTCTGCCTTACGACGTGTACTGGGACGCGGCGCAGTTTCAGATCGCGTACGCGCGCTTCGAAAATCACGTTCTGCTGTATCGCAATGGCATCGACGAGGACGCGGGGGGCGTGCGCGCGAGCTATCGGCTGCTGCGGGCGCGGCTCAGGCAGGTGTCGGAATCGGCGGGTGTGTCCGACGATCATCAGGCGCTGCTGAACCGGCAGCGCGAGATTCTGCGTCAGTTGCAAACGGCGCTCGATTCCATTCAAGGCGATATCGACGGATTGCAGAGCGAGCACCAGCGCACCCTCCGCGTGATCGGCGTATTGCGGCAGAACGCGCCCGTCGTCGCGGAACTGGCGGGCGGGCGTCGGCTGATGGATGTCGCGGAGCGCGAGGCGATCGTGCGCGATTTCGAGGCGAAGCGCCGCTATCTGATTTACGGCGGCGTGCTGCTCGGCCTGCTCTCGGCGGCGGCGACGATCCTGCTGCTCTTGAACGGCTATCGGCGCACGCGCCTTATCGAACAGCAGCGTGCGGCGCTGGCGGCGGAGCATCAGGCGACGCGCGCGGCGCGCGAGGCGGGCGTCGCGAAAGACACGTTCCTCGGCATGATCAGCCACGAGCTGCGCACGCCGCTGCATGCGATCGTCTCGTCGGTCGAATTGCTCGGGCTGAACGCGCGCGGCGACGCCGACCGCAAGATCATGCAGCGTCTGGAAGCGGGCGCGCGTCATCTCGAGGCGCAGATGCGTGATCTGACCGATTACGCGCGTCTCGGCGCGGGCAAGCTCGAACTGCGCATGGCCGTGTTCGATCCGGTCGAATTGCTCGAATCCATCGTCGATGCGAACACACCCGCCGCGAGCGCGAAGGGCCTGGCGTTGCGCGGCGATTATGCGGGCGAGCGCGGCCCGATCGAATCCGATCCGCATCGGGTGCGGCAGATCGTGACGAATCTCGTGACCAACGCGATCAAGTACACCGAAGCGGGTTCCATCGACGTGCATTTCGCGCGCACGGAGAAGCGCCTCGACATCTCCGTGATCGATACGGGGCCGGGCATTTCCCGCGAGCAGTTGCCGCTCATCTTCCAGGAATTCACGCAGCTCGATTCATCGAGCACGCGGCGCTTCGACGGCGCGGGAATGGGCCTCGCGGTCGTGCGCGGACTTGTCGAGCTGCTCGGCGGGAAGATCGAGGTTTCGAGCGAAGTCGGGCAGGGCGCGGCGTTTCGCGTGAGCCTGCCGGCGGTCGCGGCGCGTCATGTGCCCCGGCGTGAGCCGGAAGCCGATGCGCCCGAGTTGCGCAAGTCGCGCGTGCTCGTGATCGACGACCACGAGTCGATCCGCGATTCTCTGATCGAAATGCTCACGCATCTCGGCTATTACGCGGTCGCGCTGCCGGATGTCGACAGCGCGCTCGCGTGGCTGCGCGCGAACGACGCCGACGTGATCCTCGCGGACCTGCATATGCCGGGCAAGGACGGCTATTCGTTCGCGAACGAGTATCGTGCGCGCAGTGCGCCCGGCGCGAGCGTGCCGATCATCGCGGTGAGCGCGTACGCGCCCGAACTGGTGGATCCGAGCGCGGCCGTGCTGTTCTTCGACTATCTGCTGAAGCCGGTGCGCTACGAGGTGCTGAAGGGCGCGGTGCATCGCGCGGTGACGGTGCGCCGGCGCGTCAGCTAATTGCGCATCAGCCGCTTGGAGAGATCGGCGACGAGAATGCCGAGCCTCGCGGGCTTCTCGAAACACGTCGCGTTGTAGTCGCGGATGACCTGGCTGATTTCCGATTCGCTCGCCTTGCCCGTGGTGAGCTCGCCCGTCAGCACGAAAACCGGCGCGTCCGGATTGTCCGACTCGCGCACCGCGCGGATCGCATCCGCCGACGTATGCACGCCGAACAGCCAGTCGATCACGACGGCATCGAACACTTGCGTCTGCAGCGCTTCGAGGAACGCGTCGAGGCCGTAGAAGGCCATCGCCGCGAATCCGGTGGCTTCGAGATAGTCGTGCAGATTGTCGGCCGAGGCGTGATCGTCGTCGACCACGGCGATGATGGGTTTGTCGGTATCCGGCCGGCGCGGCTGGATTTCGATCTTGTGGACGTCGCTGGCTTCGTGCAGCAGCACGCCTTCGTGCTTGGTGACGATCCAGCGATTGTTGAGTTTCTGCGCGATGAAATCCGGACGGCTGCCCGCATCGAGCGCGTTGCCGACCCACGCCATGCAGGGAATTTCCACCGAACCGAGCTTGAGCACGGCGTCGTGCGCGGTGCCTTCGGTTTCGTCGGGGCGCGTGTTGATCGAATCGAAGAGCTTGAGCGCGGGTTCGTCGAAGGCATCGGCGACGCGGCGAATCTGCGCGAGCGTCCACGGACTGTTCCCGCGCAGTTTCCGGTGGCCCTGCGAGAAGCTCAGGTCGAGAATGCGGCACAGCTCCGCTGTCTGCTGACGCTTTCCGATGCCGTGACGGCCCATGAGTTCGCGCACGCGTTCAGCGACGGCGAGGGATTCCGATGAAGACGTTTCAGTGACCATACAGCCAGTCGGATGCGTGAGAGTGGGACCGCGAGGGGCGTGAATCGGCGCGGGCCGGGCAGCCCATGCGCGGCCGATCCGACATTGTAAATGGCGCAGGTCCGCGCGCTCAAAATTGTCTCGATGGAACTCATTGATTCTAGTGATGAAACATTCCGCTACGCGAGCGCCGATGCCAGCTCGCGCGTCGGCTTCGACATGGCGGGAATCTCGTCGAGCAAGGTCGAAAGCTGGCTTTCGGCATCGCGTCCGCTGAATTCGCGCAAGGTCGCGAGCAACGTCCGCCACGGCGCGGGCCAGCGGGTTTCGCGCACGCAGCGGCCATTCGCGTCGGTGATCCGCAGCAGCGTGGTGTCGGGGAAGTAGGTCAGCGTGACGGGCATTCCGTCCAGTACGCAGGTAGCGGTGCAGGCTTTCGGTGTGAACATGCTTTTCCAGGTTGATTCGGTGTCGGGATCGACGGCTGGTGCATATAGCAACGGCCGTGCCTGGCACCACGATCCGGTGCGAATACGCACGCTCATCAAATCAAACAGGGTGAAAGTTCGCGAACATTGAACGGAGTATTGTCGATTTTCACGACAATTGGCGGCTTTACGCGGGATACACTGCGAGCATCATCGAATGGAGGTTGCCGTGCTCGTTGCTGCTTTCGTCATTTGCCCGCTCGGCGTGGCCGCGCTTTTCGGATTCGCGCTTTTTGCCGATAAGCATTTCAAGGATTCGGTCGCCATGCCGCGCGGCCACGTTTCCGGGATGGAAAGGCCCGAGCGCCGGCAAACGCACTGAGGGGCGAGGGAATCGAGATTTCTTCACGCCCAACGAGATATTTTGATTTTCGATGGATTTTTGGCGTTTGACTCGAGAAATCTTAACTTTCCGAGTCGGCCGCCCTGCTTGCGAACGCACCGTGCACCACTTCCTCGATTCGGTCGAGTACGGGGCGAGGAAGGTGCTGATACTGCTTCCTGCGATGCGCCGACAGGACCCCCTTGTTCGACTGAACCATCCGAATGAGCGCTGAAAGATCCTTTCGCGGCAAGTCGAACTCGTCGTTCAGTTGCGCAAAAGCGGCGTCGTAGCCCTGAAGCCACGCGATCTCGCGCGGAATTTCCTCGCGCACGGCCTCCTTGATCATCGCGTGCAGAAACGCGACTTCACGATCCGCGTTGAAGAACCGATACGCGCGGCTCGAAGGCGCACTCAGTACGAGCGGCTCCGTATCGACGCGACGGTAATTCCATAGTCGCGTGACCGGGCGCGAGAACGCCGTCAGCACGGCGTGGTAAGCCGGAATGTTTCGCTCCATCACAGCCGACACCGGAATCACGGTATCCGCGCCTAGCACGCCCGAGCGCGCAAGCACGTGTTGGATGAGAAGTCGATGCAGCCGGCCGTTGCCATCGAAGAACGGATGCAGATAAACGAAGCCGAAGGCCGCGCAGGCGGCCTTCACGAGCACATCGGGGCACCGTTTCCGATCGTTGACGAAGGCTTCCCAATCGGTCATCACGCGTCGAAGGTCGTCAACCGGCGCGGGAAAGAAGTCGATCCGGCCCGCAGCGTCCTCCAGCCAGTTTTGTCTCGTCCGATACGACGCTTCCTGGCTATACACGTCCCGCACGATCACGTTTTGCAACTGCACCAGCCATTCTTCGTCGATCTTCGCAGGCTCGCCCGCGCGCTTCAGAAGCTGCACAAAACGCTCTTGCTTGTCGGAGCTGGGGGTTTCGGATTCGATCGCGTAGCTGCCGCGCGTCTCCGATAAATACAGAAAAGCGAGCGCGCGCTTGTACAGATCGGGGTCCTGCATCGCGTCGAGCGCGCTTTGCGCTTCCTGAAGCAGGTCTCTCAAGGGCGGATCGTCCGGAATCGCGGCGCGGTGCACGACCGGACAAAACCACGGCGTGCCCGGCGCGTTATTGCGCACGCGGTAGCGAGGCGAATTCACGGGCTGCGGCGCCGTGTAATAGACATCGGGTGCAAAGAGGTCGACGTAACCGCCGCGGACGCTCACGCCCGCATCCAGTGCCTTGCCGGTCAGCCATTCCCACAGGAAACAGGCGCGGCGAATCTGCTCGCCGGAAGGCGTCGCGCGCAGACGGGCGATGAGTTCTTCCGGCTCGATATGCTCGAACGCGGCATCGATAATCTCGAGATTCACGCCTTCGTGGCGTAGCGCGAACTCCAGATGACCGACGGGCGTATCGTCGAACGCCACGCTGTTTGGAAACAGAATATGGCTCTCGCTGTCGACGCGCCGGTTTACCGACGAACTGGCGTACGCCAGCCTCCGCGGCGGCGTTACGCGCAGTTCGCCGATGGCGATGAGTCGGGAATAACCGATCGGTGTCATCGAGATTTCTTAACGTTTATCGAGAAATTATAACTTTAGGCGCGTTTCCGCGATTCGTATCGAGAAATCTTAACTCCCGCCCGCTTCGACTCCGCCACCGATCCGCTTTTGCTATCGAACGATCGCCCTTTCGAATTGTTGCGCTATTGCCGCCGGACTATAGTGCCTCTCACGGCATGACCATCCAAAGCAACGAACAACGAAAGGAGACACATCCATGAACCGTATCGACCTGGCGAACCGCGTCGTGATCGTCACGGGCGGCGCGCGCGGCATCGGCCTGGCTGTGGCGCAACGCGCGCTGCAGTCCGGCGCCGAGGTATCGCTCTGGGATGTCGACGGCGAGCGCCTCGCCCGCACGAGCGCCGAGCTCGCGGCAAAGTACAGGGAGCGCAAAGTCAGCGACGCGGTCGTCGAACTGACCGAAGAATCCTCCGTCGATGCAGCCGTGAACAAGGCGCTGGCGGTGCACGGCAAGATCGACGTGCTCGTCAACAACGCGGGCATCACCGGTGGCAACGGCACGACCTGGGAACTCGCGCCCGACGTATGGCGGCGCGTGATCGATGTCAATCTGATCGGGCCGTACCTGACGTGCCGCGCCGTCGTGCCTCACATGCTGAAGTCGGGCTACGGGCGCATCGTCAATGTCGCGTCGATCGCGGGCAAGGAGGGCAATCCGAACGCGTCGCACTACAGCGCGTCGAAGGCCGGGTTGATCGGGCTCACGAAATCGCTCGGCAAGGAACTCGCGGGCAAGAACATCCTCGTGAACGCCGTCACGCCCGCCGCTGCCAAGACCGAAATCTTCGATTCGATGTCGCAGCAGCACATCGACTACATGCTCTCCAAAATTCCGATGAACCGCTTCCTGATGCCGGAAGAAGCTGCGTCGCTGATTCTGTGGCTCGCGTCCGAGGACTGCGCGTTCAGCACCGGCGCGGTGTTCGATCTGTCGGGCGGACGCGCGACGTACTGAAACGCATCATCGGGAGACTCACATGAACCATTCCGCACAGGCGGAAGGCGCGGTCACGTCGCGTGTCATGCGCCGGCTGCTGCCGTTTCTGCTGCTCATGTACGTGCTCGCGTTTCTGGACCGCGCGAATATCGGCTTTGCTCAAAAGGCGCTGCAGCAGGACACCGGCCTCACGAACGCCGCGTTCGCCTTCGGCGCGGGCGTGTTTTTCGTCGGCTATGCGATTTTCGAAGTGCCGAGCAATCTGCTGTTGCATCGCGTCGGCGCAAAGCTGTGGATGTGCCGGATCATGGTGACGTGGGGCCTCGTCTCCGCGGCGATGGCCTTCGCGCATAACGCCACGACGTTCTATACCCTGCGCTTCCTGCTCGGCGTGGCGGAGGCGGGCTTCTTTCCCGGCATCGTCTATTACCTCACGCGCTGGTTTCCGCAATCGTCGCGCGCGCGTGCGCTCGGCGTGTTCTATTTCGGCGCGCCGCTCGCGTTCATCTTCGGCGCGCCGCTGTCCGGTCTGCTGCTCGATCTGCACGGCGCGTTCGGCCTGAAAGGGTGGCAATGGCTCTTTCTGGTCGAAGGACTGCTCGCGTCGATCGTCGGCGTGTGGGCGTTCTGGTATCTCGACGACGATCCCGCGAAAGCCCGCTGGCTTACGCCCGATCAGCGCGCGCTGCTCGCCAGCCGCCTCGACGACGATGCGCGCGCGGCGTCGTCGCACGGACCGCGCAGTGTGCTCGCGTCGCTCGTCGATCCGCGCGTGCTCGTGCTCTGTTGCGTGTACTTCCTGATTCAGGCGGCGGTGTACGGCGTCGTGTTCTATCTGCCGCAACAGGTGTCGGCGCTGCTCGGCACGAAAGTCGGATTTCGCGTGGGACTGGTGACGGCGCTGCCGTGGATGGCCGCCGTGATCGTGACGTGGATCGTGCCGCGCTACGCCGATCGCACCGGCCGGCATCGCGTGTGCGCGGTCGCGCTGCTCGCGATGTCGGGCGTCGCGATCGCCGTGTCGGGCATCGCGGGATCGCCGGTCGTGTCGCTGATCGCGCTGTGCTGCGCGGCGAGCGGCTTCATCGCCGCGCAACCGCTCTTCTGGACCTTTCCGACGCGTTATCTCACGGGCGCGGCCGCCGCGGCGGGCATCGCGCTCATCAATTCGCTGGGCGGACTCGGCGGCTTCTTTGCGCCGATGGCCCGCACCGCCGCCGAAGCCGCGTTCCATTCGGCGAGCGCGGGGCTGATGGTGCTGGCGGGCGCGAGCGTGCTCGCGGCGCTTGTCATCGTCGTGCTGGTGCGCGTGCCCGAACGTCATTCGATTACGCGCGGCGAAACCGCCAGCGCATCCTGAACAGAAAGAACCGAGAAGGAGACGAACACATGTCCATGCCGACGATCAAGCAAGTACGCGCTTTCACCGTTCGCGGCGGCGGCGCCGATTACCACGATCAGGGCGCCGATCACTGGATCGACGATCACATCGCCACGCCGATGGCCCGCTATCCCGAATATCGCGCGAGCCGCCAGTCGTTCGGGCTGAACGTGCTCGGCTCGCTCGTCGTCGAGATCGAAGCGAGCGACGGCACCGTCGGCTTCGCGGTGACGACGGGCGGCGAGATCGGCGCGTTCATCGTCGAGAAGCATCTGGCGCGCTTTCTCGAAGGCCAGCGCGTGACCGACATCGAAAAGATGTGGGATCAGATGTACAACGCGACGCTGTATTACGGGCGCAAGGGCATCGTGCTCAACGCGATTTCGGGCGTCGATCTTGCGCTGTGGGATCTGCTCGCGAAGGTGCGCCGTGAGCCGGTGTTCCATCTGCTCGGCGGACCGGTGCGCGACGAGTTGCAGTTCTATGCGACGGGCGCGCGTCCGGATCTCGCGAAGGAGATGGGTTTCATCGGCGGCAAGATGCCCTTGCAGCACGGCCCGGCGGAAGGCGAGGAAGGGCTGCACAAGAACATCGCGAAGCTCGCGGACATGCGCGCGAAAGTCGGCGACGATTTCTGGCTGATGTTCGATTGCTGGATGAGCCTCGATCTCAACTACGCGAAGCGCCTCGCGAACGCGGCGCGCGAGCACGGCCTGAAGTGGATCGAAGAAGCGCTGCCGCCCGACGACTACTGGGGCTATGCCGAACTGCGCCGTTCCGTGCCGGGCGGCATGATGGTGACGACCGGCGAGCACGAAGCGACGCGCTGGGGCTTTCGCATGCTGTTCGAAATGGGTTGCGCGGATCTCGTGCAGCCGGATGTCGGCTGGTGCGGCGGCATCACGGAGCTCATCAAGATTTCGGCGCTCGCGGACGCGCACAACGTGCTCGTCGTGCCGCACGGTTCGTCGGTGTACAGCTATCACTTCGTCGTGACGCGTCATAACTCGCCGTTCGCCGAGTTTCTGATGATGGCGCCCAAGGCCGATCAGGTCGTGCCGATGTTCACGCCCTTGCTGCTCGACGAACCCGTGCCGGTCAACGGCCGCATGAAGGTGCCGGAGACGCCGGGCTTCGGCGTGCGGCTGAATCCGGAATGCGCGTTGACGCGGCCTTACACACACTGAGGGGCATCGCATGTTGCTGGAGAACAAGGTCGTCGTAGTGACGGGCGGCTCGCGCGGCATCGGCCGTGCGATCGCGCTCGCGAGCGCGCGCGAAGGCGCGGACGTCGCGATCAACTACTGGCGCGACAACGACACGTCTTACGGGAAGGCGTCGGCGGTGGAATCGATCGTCGGCGAGATCGAGGCGCTCGGGCGGCGCGCGATCGCGGTCGAAGGCAACGTCGCCGAGCGCGAAACCGGCATCGAACTGATCCGGCGCACGGTGGAAGCGTTCGGGCGCGTCGATGTGCTGTCGAGCAACGCGGGCATCTGTCCGTTTCACGCGTTCCTCGACATGCCGGCTCCTGTCTATGAAACCACGGTCGCCGTGAACCTGAACGGCGCGTTCTACGTCACCCAGGCCGCCGCGAACCAGATGAAAGCGCAGGGCACGGGCGGCGCGATCGTCGCGACGAGTTCGATCAGCGCGCTCGTCGGCGGCGGCATGCAGACGCATTACACGCCGACCAAGGCGGGCGTGCATTCGCTGATGCAATCCTGCGCGATCGCGTTGGGACCGTACGGCATCCGCTGCAATTCGGTGATGCCCGGCACGATCGCGACGGACCTCAACGCCGACGATCTCTCGAACGAGGACAAGCGTGCCTACATGGAAAAACGCATCCCGCTCGGACGTCTCGGCGCACCGGACGATGTCGCGCAGTGCGTCGTGTTTCTGGCTTCGGATCGGGCGCGCTATGTGACGGGCGCGTCCTTGCTCGTCGATGGCGGGCTGTTCGTGAACCTTCAGTGACGCGACGACGCCGAGTACTTGCGCAACAACGCGATGAAGTACTCGGCCGGTTCGCTCAAGGTTTCGAACTTGCGCCGCAACAAGCCGAATCCGGACAGGCTCTTGCCGATCTCGATCGGCAGTTCGATCAGCAATTGCGCGCGCAGATAGTCGCGCACGACTGATTCCGGCAGCATCGCGACGGCTTCGCTGTTTTGCAGCAGTTGCAGCGTCGCGAAGATCGACGCGCATTCGACGATATCGGCGGGCGTCGTCAGCCCGGCGCGCGCGAGTTCGTCTTCGAAGAGGCCGCGCGCGGGACTCGTGATCGGTTGCAAAATCCAGGGCCAGCCGACGAGCGTTTGCAGCTCGAGCGAAGCCTTGTCCGCCAACGGATGCCCCGCGCGCACGACAAGCCGCATCGCTTCGCGCGCGAGCGGCTCGAAGTCGAAATCGTTGTGCTGCAACGGCGTGGTGAGGCGTCCGAGCGCGAGGTCGACTTCGCGGCGATGCAGCAATTGCACGACCTGATCGCTCGTCTCGCCGAGAATGCGCACGTTCAGTAGCGGACGTTCTGATTTCAATTCGGTGACGGCCATCGCGAGCACGTCGGGCGCTGCGCCCATGATCGCGCCGACCGTCAGTTGACCGTGACCGCCGCGGCGCTTGGCGTCGAGATCGTCGGCGAAGCGCGTCAGGTCCGCGAGCGAGCGGCGCGCGTAAGCGAGCGCGGCGGTGCCGAGCGGCGTCGGCTGCATGCCGCGTGCATTGCGCTCGAAGAGCAGAAAGCCGAATGCTTCCTCGATGTCGGCGAGCATACGGCTCGCGCTCGGCTGCGCGACGTTGATCGCGTCGGCGGCCTGATGCAGATTGCGCGCGTCGTCGAGCGCGACGAGAAGGGCGAGATGTTTGAACTTCAGCCGATTGACGAGCGCGATCGGTGAAAGGCTGGACGACACACTTTGGGACACGTTCTGGTTCATTCGACAGTCCGCTCTGAACCGCGCGATGATACGGCGCAGCGATACGTTTTTGCGATCGGCCAATCCTGCAATCGGATTGTCGTGTTATCGGTCGGCGAATTATAGTCGCAGCACAACGAGTCCCGAACACAGGGATTCACCAAACATAAAAAGGCGGTCCGCCATGGAGACAGTGGCATTTCGCATGACCCTCAAGCCGGGCATGCGCGAGGAATACGAGAAGCGTCATCGCGAGATATGGCCGGAACTGGCCGATGCGTTGCGCGCCGCCGGAATCCGCGATTACCGGATCTTTCTGGACGACTCGAACGGGCATCTCTTCGGCATTTATCAGCGCACCGACACGCACACGACCGATGCGTTGCCGACGCTGCCCATCATGCGCAAGTGGTGGAACCTCATGGCCGAGTTGATGGACACGCACGCGGACAATTCGCCCGTGACGACGCCGCTCGTGCCGGTCTTTCATCTTCCCTGAAACGTTCGCCTCTTTCGCGAGGAACGCCATCATGCAGGTCGTCGATCCGCACATTCATTTGTGGGACTTGAAGACGCATCATTACCCGTGGCTTGCGAATCCGCAGACGTCGTTCGTCGGCGATGCGCGCGACTTGCAGCACGACTATCTGCTCACCGATCTGCTGCGCGATGCCGAAGACATCGAAGTGCTGAAGCTCGTGCACGTCGATGCAAATCACGATCCCGCCGATCCCGTCGAGGAAACGCGCTGGCTTCAATCGATCGCGGATATCGAAGGCATGCCGAACGGCATCGTCGCGGGCGCGGATCTGTCGGCGGATAACGCGCAGCAAGTGCTCGAAGCGCATGCGGCGTTCGCCAATACGCGCGGCATCCGCCAGATTCTCAACGTGCATGACAGCAAGCTCTACGACTACGTCGGGCGTCATTACATGCGCGAGCCGCAATGGCGCAGGCACTTCGGCTTGCTCAAGCGCTTCGGCATGTCGTTCGATCTGCAGCTTTATCCATCGCAGATGGAAGAGGCGGCGCAACTCGCGCGCGAGCATGCGGATACGCAATTCATCGTCAATCATGCGGGCATGTTCGTGGATCGCGCATCGACGCAAGGTTATCGCGCGTGGCGCGACGGCATGCGCTTGCTGGCCGCTTGCCCGAACGTCGCGGTGAAGCTGAGCGGCTTTGCGATGTTCGATCACGGCTGGACTATCGAAAGCCTGCGTCCTTACGTGCACGAGACGATCGATGCGTTCGGCGTCGAGCGCGCGATGTTCGCATCGAACTTTCCGGTGGATCGGCTGTTCGGCACGTACACGGCGTTGTGGAACGCGTATGCGCGCATCGTCGCCGACGCGAGCGACAGCGAGAAAGCAGCGCTCTTCGTGCGCAACGCGGAACGCATCTACCGCATCTGAGGAAAACGACATGACGACGCCACGTCTTGAACTGAGACACGCCAGCAAATCGTTCGGCCGCGTGCGCGCGCTCGGCGACGGCAGCCTGCAACTCTTTCCCGGCGAAGTGCACGCGCTGCTCGGCGAAAACGGCGCGGGCAAATCGACGCTCGTGAAGTTGCTCGCGGGCGTCTATCAGCCGGATGCGGGTGAGTTGCTCGTCGAAGGCGAGGCGCGCCGCTTCGCGAATCCGGCGCAAGCGCGCGATGCGGGCATCGCCGTGATCTATCAGGAGCCGACGCTTTTCGCCGATCTTTCCATCGCCGAGAACATTTACATGGGCCGCCAGCCGCGCGATCGCTTCGGGCGCATTCGCTACGACGAGATGCATCGCGAAGTCGATGCGTTGCTCGCGTCGCTCGGCGTGAATCTGCGCGCGCAACGGCTCGTGCGCGGATTGTCGATCGCGGATCAGCAAGTCGTGGAAATCGCGAAGGCGCTGTCGCTCGACGCGAACGTGCTCATCATGGACGAGCCGACGGCCGCGCTTTCGCTGCCCGAAGTCGAGCGGCTCTTCGCGATCGTGCGTGCGTTGCGCGAGCGCGATGCCGCGATTCTCTTCATCACGCATCGTCTCGATGAAGTGTTCGCGCTGACGCAGCGCATGACGATCATGCGCGACGGCATGAAGGTCCACGACGCGCTCACCGAGAACATGAACATCGATGCGATCGTGAGCAAAATGGTCGGCCGCGATCTCGACACGTTCTATCCGAAAGCCGATGTCGCGCCCGGCGACGTGCGTCTTTCGGTGCGCAATCTCACGCGCGAAGGCGTGTTCAAGAACGTGTCCTTCGATGTGCGCGCGGGCGAGATCGTCGCGCTCGCGGGACTCGTCGGCGCGGGACGAAGCGAAGTGGCGCGCGCGATCTTCGGCATCGATCCGGTCGATGGCGGCGAGGTGAAGATCGCCGGCAAGAAGCTCGCGCTCGGGCATCCGGCGGCGGCGGTGCGCGCCGGGCTCGCGCTGGTGCCGGAAGATCGTCGCGCGCAAGGGCTCGCGCTGGAGTTGAGCATCGCGCGCAACGCATCGCTGACGGTGCTCGGCCGATTGATGCGCCACGGGCTCATCACGGCGAGAAGCGAATCGACGCTCGCCGCCGACTGGGGCAAGCGCCTGCGTCTGAAGGCCAGCGATCTCGATGCGCCCGTCGGCACGCTGTCGGGCGGCAATCAGCAGAAGGTCGTGCTCGGCAAATGGCTCGCGACGAATCCGAAGGTGCTCGTCATCGACGAACCGACGCGTGGCATCGACGTGGGCGCGAAAGCGGAGGTGTATCGCACGCTCGCCGAACTCGTCAGAGAAGGCATGGCCGTGCTGATGATTTCCAGCGAGCTGCCCGAAGTGCTCGGCATGGCCGATCGCGTGCTCGTGATGCACGAAGGCCGCATCAGCGCCGATATCGCGCGCGCCGAGGCGAACGAAGAACGCGTAATGAGCGCTGCGCTGGGCGCATCGCCTGCCGTTTTGGGGCACGCAGCATGATGACTCGACATACATCTTCACTCCCCGCGATGCACGCCGCCGATACGAAGCGCGAAAGCCTCGCGGTCACGATCGCGAAGAGCCGCGAGCTGACGCTCTTCATCGTGCTGCTCGTGCTGATCGGCGCGACCGGCGCGGTGAAGCCCGATTTCCTGAACCTGCAGAACCTGCGCGACGTGCTGCTCAACGTGTCGATCATCGGCCTGCTGACGGCGGGCATGACGATCGTGATGCTGATGCGGCATATCGATCTGTCGGTGGCGTCGGTCGTCGGCGTGAGCGCGTATGGCGTCGGCAGCCTCTTCGTCATGTTCCCGCACATGCCGGTGATCGTGGCGATGTTCGCGGGAATCGGCATCGGCTTCGTGATCGGCGCGGTGAACGGCGCGCTCGTCACGTTCGGGCGCGTGCCGTCGCTCGTCGCGACGCTCTCGACGCTCTATATCGTGCGCGGCGCGGATTACGCGTGGGTCCACGGCGGCCAGATCAACGCGACGAGCCTGCCCGACGCATTCGCGTCCATCGCGACGGGCTCGCTTATCGGCGTGCCGAATCTCGTGCTGATCGCGCTCGTCGTGCTGATCGCGCTGTCGGTGTATCTGAAGCAGTATCGCGGCGGGCGCGAGCATTATGCGATCGGCTCGAATCCAGAGGCCGCGCGTCTTGCGGGCATACGCGTGGATCGCCGCGTGATGATCGGCTTCCTGCTTTCCGGCGCGATCGCGGGGCTCGCGGGCGTGCTGTGGCTCGCGCGTTTCGGCACCGTCGATGCCAGCACGGCGAAGGGCATCGAACTGCAAGTCGTCGCCGCGGCGGTCGTGGGCAGCGTCGCGATCACGGGTGGCGTCGGGACCATCGCCGGCGCGACGCTCGGTGCGCTCGTGCTCGGTGTCATCAACATCGCACTGGTGGTGCTGCGCGTGTCGCCGTTCTGGCAGCAGGCGATTCAAGGCGCGCTGATCGTCGCGGCGATCGCGCTCGATACCTTGCTCGCGCGTTCCGTCGCGCGCCGCATGATGAGGAAACGCGATCATGGCTAAACCCGATTCCGCTCTGTCCACGACGAAACGCCGCCCTCTGCAATGGGAAGCGATGCTCGCGATCGTGCTCGTCGTATCGCTCGTCGCCGGGCGCGTGCTGTCGCCGTTGTTCCTGTCGACGGCGAACATCTCGAACATGCTCGCCGACTTCACCGAGATCGCATTGATCGCGCTGCCGATGACGCTCGTCATCGTCGCGGCGGAGATCGATTTGTCGGTGGCGTCGGTGCTCGGCGCATCGAGCGCGCTGATGGGTGTGCTGTGGCACATGGGCTTGCCGATGCCGCTCGTGATCGTCCTCGTGCTCGCGTTCGGCACGCTTGCTGGCCTGCTCAACGGCCTCGTGATCGTGCGCTTCAGTCTGCCATCGCTCGCGGTGACGATCGGCACGCTCGCGCTTTTTCGCGGCCTTGCGTACGTGCTGCTCGGCGATCAGGCGATCGCGGATTTTCCCGCGTCGTACACGGCGTTCGGCATCGATACGGTCGGCGACACCTTCCTGCCGATGCCGCTCGTCCTCGTCATTGCAGGCGCGATCATCTTCACGGTCTTGCTGCAAGCGACGCCTTTCGGCCGCAGCCTCTTCGCGATCGGCGCGAATCCGACGGCCGCGCAATTTTCCGGCATCGATGTGGCGAAGACGAAGCTGAAGCTCTTCATGATGTCGGGCGCGATGGCGGCGCTCGCGGGCATCGTCTACACGCTGCGCTTCACGAGCGCGCGCGGCGACAACGGCGAAGGCTTCGAGCTCTCGGTGATCGCGGCGGTGCTGTTCGGCGGCGTGAGCATCTTCGGCGGACGCGGCTCGATGATCGGCGTGCTGCTGTCGCTCGTCATCATCGGCGTGCTGCGCAATGCGCTGACACTCGCGGACGTATCGAGCGAAACGCTCACCATCGTGACGGGCGCGCTGCTGCTTTCGTCGGTGCTGATCCCGAATCTCGTCGCGCGCTGGCGGGCCGCGCGCGAGAAGCGTCTGATGGCGCAGGCGCTTTGAACGTCGTAATCAACCAGCGCAGCCAATGCGCAATGACAGGAGACATGCCAACATGAATAAACCTCATCGATTTCTGCGCGGGCCGGCGCTGGCGGCGGCCTTTCTCGCGGCGACCGTGGCGCTTTCGGCAAGCGCCGCCGATATCAAGAGCGGCCTGAAGATCGCTTTCCTGCCGAAGCAGATCAACAACCCGTACGAAGTGATCGCCGACGACGGCGGCATGGCCGCGATCAAGGAGCTCAAGGGCGATGGCAAGGTCGTGGGTCCGTCGGATGCGGGCGCGTCGTCGCAGGTGAGCTACATCAACACGCTCATCACGCAGCGGCAGAACGCGATCGTGATCGCGGCGAACGATGCCAACGCGGTCGTGCCGTATCTCAAGAAGGCGATGTCGCAAGGGATCAAGGTCGTGACCTTCGACTCGGACACGGCGCCCGATGGCCGGCAGATCTTCGTCAATCAGGCCGATTCGGAAGCGATCGGACGCGGACAGATCCAGTTGCTGTCGAAGCTGATCGGCGGCGAGGGCGAATTCGCGATTCTCTCGGCGACGCCCAATGCGACGAATCAGAACACCTGGATCAAGTGGATGCAGGAGGAACTGAAGAAGCCCGAATATTCGAAGATGAAGCTCGTGAAGATCGCGTACGGCAACGACGACGATCAGAAGTCCTTCGTCGAGACGCAGGGCTTGTTGCAGGCTTATCCGAACCTGAAGGGTATCGTCGCGCCGACATCGGTCGGGATCGCGGCGGCGGCGCGTTATATCTCCAGTTCGCCGGCGAAGGGCAAGGTCGTCGTGACGGGCCTCGGCACGCCGAATCAGATGCGCGCGTTCGTGAAGAACGGCACGGTCAAGGCGTTCCAGTTGTGGGATCCGGGTCAACTGGGTTATCTCGCGGCGTTCGCGGCGGCCAATCTCGCATCGGGGACGATCACCGGCAAGGAAGGCGATTCGTTCGAGGCGGGCAAGCTGGGCAAGCGCACGGTCGGCAAGAGCGGGGAAGTGATTCTCGGCCCGCCGACGACCTTCGATGCCGCGAATATCGACAACTTCAATTTCTGACGCGAAGGGCGCGCTTCGAGCCTGAGAGGATGACGAAACGCCCTGCGGGGCGTTTCGTTTTTCAGCGGCTGCCGCGTTGTCGATGCACGAGGAAAAAGTCTTTGCGATCAAAGCGTTGAGGCGATGCTCCCACGGCTATCCACAAGGCTCTCCACAAAAACTGTGGACAACCGCACACATTCATTTGATCCCCTGGCCGCCGCGCATCACCTGCACGGCGGTCGCCGATTCGAACCGCGCGTGCACCATATCCCCGGATTTCAACCCGGCGAGCGGCACATCCGGCGCGGCTTGCAGCGTCACCGTCTTGTTCGGCCCGCGCAGCGTGATGCGCCGGTTCTTCGCATCGACGCGCTCGATCGTCCCGATCACCTCGACGACGCGCGCCTCCGCCGCCACGCCCCCCGACGCGGGAATCAACGCGTCCGTGTCGATGCGCTCGCGGATGCCGTTCGACTTCACCTTCGTCGCGCTCACGAGCACCGCGCTGCGATATTCGATGTTCACGATATCGCCGAGCTGAAGTTTCTTCACATCGCCGACTTCGGGATTCACCGCCACTTCGACGACGCGCCCGCCCGGACCCTGCAGCGACACGCTGTTCGTCGTCGGATCGATGCCGACCACGCGCGCCTGCACCTGCGCGATGGCCGCCGCGCCGCGCGTCGTCGGGGCGGACGCGGCATCGTCGGCGGATGCGCTTCCGATCGCGCCGAGAGCGAGCGCCACGCAGGCGGCGAGAATCCTGACCGAACGATGCGAAGCTTGAGATGACGAGCGGAACATGCCGTGCCTCCTTATGTTCGTGTTGCTTCAGTCAACTTGCGGAACGCGCTCAGCGGCGCGACTTCGACAGCAAATGTCCGAGCCCGAGGTTCGTCGCGATCTGCCAGATATAGACGCGCGAGTAACGCACGCCGTAGCGCCGCTCGATCAGTTCGCGCAGACGCGCATTGGTCCACGTATCGCTCTCGAAACCGTGCGCGCGCGCGGGCCCACGCAGCGCGGCGGCGATCCAGTCGAGCGCCTCGCGATCCAGCACCGAGGCGCGCCCGCCGACGCCCATCTTGCCGAGCGCGTCGAGGCCGCCTTCGTCGACGATCGCCTTGTAACGCCGCACCGTTTGCAAGGAAAGATGCAGCGCCTCGGCCACCGCCTCGACCGACGCGCCACCGAGCAGCATGCGTCCGGCCGTCATGCGCCGCACGACGCTCGGCAGTGTGTCGGGACGGGAGAGCATGGCGCGCGCCGCTCGATCGTTAGGATTACTTCGGTTGACCGGGACGTCAGGCGCCACTGTGCGAACCCGAGCCGGTGCCTCGCGCGCGTTCCTGTGTCGGTCGATGCCGGCGAGCGGCGGGTGCAACGTTGCGGCGTCCGTATGCGTTCATGCGTGCCCCCTGGTCGAATGGAGACGGCGGGACTTGATCGGGCGTGCTTGACGTCAGGCCGATGCGTGGCTCGAATAGGAGCCGACTTACAGAGAAGTATCAATAAACGTTTTCAGGCTCGATGGGCAACCATCGGCGAAAATTTTTTGGGCTTGATAAATCCCTGTGAATTGCCTATGAACGCTGCCTATGAGCAGCGAAAACGCGACCGGCGAGCGCGCTGGGCGCAATGTACCGGGTCTGCGTTTCAAAGGACGCGCGCGAACCGCCGCGAGCGAGGCGCGGCCTGCCTCGGCAATGTGCCGACGACGCTCAAACGCGATAAAACTCGATGTCCTGCCCGGCGTGCACCGCACGCTTGAGCCACTCGGGCATATCGCCGATGCCGTCCCACGTATCGCCGCTCGCGTTTCGGAATATCGGCGCCCCGGCATCCGACGAATGCGGTATCAGGGGCAATTGCGGCATCGGCCGCTTTGCCTTGGGTGCGCCATGAGTTCCGTTGGTCTTGGTGAAGGAGGGCGGCGGCGGATTCTCCGCCGGCGCTTCGGCCAATGCTTCGGCCAACGCTCTTTCCGAAATGCCGAACTCAGCCATTCGGCTGCGCAAATACGCAATGATGCTGTCTCGCTTTCTTTCGTCCACGGCTTTCCTGATTCAGCTTTTTGATTTTCAGAGGACGAACCGAAACCCCGCGCGGACCGGGGCGGTTCGATGACTTGAATATATGTGTTTTATGAAGCGTGACGCAGTGCATGGCACGCGTCAATTAGTGTATTACCGCACGCCTATTAATTCGCGCGATGACTTTGCCTTTAATGTGTGCATTGCCACCAATGCGAACGTTCGCCCGCCCGAGCATCGCCGTGACGGACGCGCGAACGGGAAGCGCGCGGAACGTCACGTGGGGAGCCACGAACCGATGGCGAAGCCGCTCCGCCAATTCCGCATGGCGGCCGAAACCTCGCTAACTCTATTGTATGCTGCCGATGGCAACTATTAAAACGTTTTAACGACTGTGTTGTTCCCCAGGTAATTCGGCACCGTGCGCGCGAATGGCGGCAATCAGCTCCGCGGGCGTAATTTCATAACGCACTTCGCGGTGAATGCCGGGTTTGCGCTCATCGATTTCGATCAGCAGTACGGCTTTGCCGTCCGCTGCCGGTTCGAGGCGCAGCGAACGCACTTCCTGTCCGCTGGCATCGTCGTATTCCGTCAGGAGCGTCATGGCGCCAGTAGCGGCGCTTCTCGGCATCGACATTCTTCCTCCCGTCTTGCGACGTCGTTGTTGTTGTGTCGCCGCGCCGAACACCGGCATGCACGAATATCGGGCGCGCCATGCGGAGTTTCAACTTGGCAAGTGAAGCGGACGCGAAGGATGGCGCGGCCCGCGCCGTCCTCCGGTATCTCATTATTGCCTGTCAAAAGCGCGCGCGTAAAGCGGGAGACCCGTCGAAGCCTTGCGACCCCTAATTTTCTCTGCTCAGGCCGATGTTTCAGGCGCTCGCGCCGATCGCGTCGCGCGCCTGGCTCGTGAGCTCGAACGAGCGCAGACGCGCCTTGTGATCGAAGATCTGCGCGGTGACGATCAGCTCGTCGGCCTGCGTCTGATCGATGACCGAGCGCAGCCCGGCTTCGACATCGGCGGGCGCGCCGACGACCGAACACGCGAGCGAATGCTCGACGCCCGCGCGCTCGGCGTCGCTCCACGCGATCGACTCGACCGGCGGCGGCAATTGTCCGGGCGTGCCGCGCCGCAGATTGATGAACTGCTGCTGCAGCGACGTGAAGTGAAAGCGTGCTTCATCGGCGGTATCGGCGGCGAACACGTTCACGCCGACCATCGCGTAGGGCTTTTGCAGCGTCGCGGAAGGGCGGAATTGCTTGCGATAGACCTCGAGCGCGGTCAGCAGATAATCCGGCGCGAAATGCGACGCGAACGCGAACGGCAGCCCGAGCGCGGCCGCGAGTTGCGCCGAGAACAGCGACGAGCCGAGCAGCCAGATCGGCACGTTCAGGCCGGCGCCGGGCACCGCGCGCACGCGCTGGCCTTCGACCGGATCGGCGAAGTAGCGCTGCAATTCGACGACGTCATCGGGAAACGATTCGGCGCTGCCGTGCAGGTCGCGGCGCAGCGCTCGCGCCGTGGTCTGGTCGGTGCCGGGTGCGCGTCCGAGTCCGAGATCGATGCGTCCCGGAAACAGCGAAGCCAGCGTGCCGAACTGCTCGGCGATCACGAGCGGCGCGTGATTCGGCAGCATGATGCCGCCCGAGCCGACGCGAATCGTCTTCGTGCCCGCCGCGATATGGCCGATCACGACGGCGGTCGCCGCGCTGGCGATGCCCGTCATGTTGTGGTGCTCGGCGAGCCAGTAGCGCAGATAACCCCAGCGCTCGGCGTGCTGGGCGAGATCGAGCGAATGGGCGAAGGCGTCGGCCGGCGTCGAGCCGAGCGGAACCGGGGAAAGGTCGAGTAGCGAGAAGGGGATCATTGCGGCTTTCCGAAAGCGTGACGGATCGCGATGCATCCGGCATCGCGCTGGTTTCACGCGCTGAAAAGACCGATTGTGCCGAAAGTCCGCGGAATCTGCCGGAATGCACCGTGGGGCGAAGTGTCAGGCGAGGCGAGGATAGCCGCGCTCGATGGCCTCGCGCTCGTAGTCGAGAATGGCCGCGTAGTCCGTCTGTGTGCGTCTGACGATGCCTTTGAGCCTCAGCCGTGCGGCGAGCGCGGGGTCGTCCGCGAGTGCACCGGCGAGGGCGTCGAGGATTGCGTCGATGGAATCCGGCGGCACGCGCAGCGACGCGATGAACGGCAGCGCGCTCGCGCTGGCGGTCACGTCGAGCACGCGCGCGCCCGCCGTCAATTCGGGCAGATGCGCCTGCGCGAACGCGAACGTGACGCAGTCGATCGCGGCGATGTCAGCGCGCGCTTCGGCGATTGCGGCGAGCGACGCGAG
The DNA here is from genome assembly GCF_031451435.1 of Caballeronia sp. LZ008. Lineage (NCBI taxonomy): Bacteria > Pseudomonadati > Pseudomonadota > Betaproteobacteria > Burkholderiales > Burkholderiaceae > Caballeronia > Caballeronia sp. LZ008. The sequence goes on from NZ_JARUXK010000004.1 coordinate 735,978, forward strand.
ATGCGCGCCGGTTTTCGTCACCGACGCGAAAAAGCGCCCGTCGTGCGCGTAAGGAGCGACGGCGTGTCGGAAAAGGTTCATGCCGCTGTTGGAATCGTCGTCGTTGTAGGCTGCGCGCAGGTTCCGGCAGTCTTCGACCGATTGCGCGCCGACACGCGCCCCGACGACGATCACGCTGCGATAAGCGCCGGTTTCGCAGCCGGGCGCGTTGAAATCGGGCGCGCCTACGACTTGCACGCGATTCGCGAGCGCATGCACGAGCGGATAGCCGCAGGTTTGCGACAACAACACGTCGTCGCGCAGCCAGAACGCGGTGAGATCCGCACCGGGATCGACGATCTCGAGCCTATCGCCGCGTGCGCGTAGCCAGTCCGCGAGATGCTCGCGGACACGTTCGAGCAGCGTGCGCCAATCCGCGGCGAGCGCGGGCGCGACGTTGTACATCGGCAGGGCGGCGATCCAGTGCATGACGCGAATCGTACCGTGGGAGGCGTCAGCTCGCGAGACGCGCGGGTTCGCGGCGCGCGTCGCGGCGTCGATCGGCAGATGCGTCCGGCGCGGCGAACGGATGCACCGGTTCAGCAGCCTGCGCGAACGCGTGACGGCTCGCCCATTCGCCGTATCCGCGCACGACGAAACCGCCGTTGCTCGCGCGATAGGCATCGCGCCGCCGCGCATAGATCCGCCCGAGCGCGAACCACGGCACGCCCGGCAGATCGTGATGCACGGCGTGAAAGTTATTGTTGAGAAAGAGCAGTCGCCACGGCCACGCAGCCTCGTTGACGACCGTGCGTTCGCTTGGGCTCTCCGCCGCGCGATGCTCCTGAAACGAGCGAATCGACGCCAGCGCGAGCGACGCATAGCCGACACCGAACACGAAGGCGCGCCACGGAATGCCGCATCGCGTGTCGAGCCAGCTCGCGAGCAGCACGAGCGACGCGAGATGCACGATCCAGCTCGCGCCGATTTTCCAGCGCCGCTCGACGACGGCCTGCGCCGCCTCGCGCCACGATGCCGCGATCGAGAACCACGGCCCGATGAGCATCCGGCCCGCGAAGGTATTGCGCGCGGCGAGCGCGGCGCGCAGGACGGGACCCGCGCTCGCCCACTGTTCGGGCGTCACGTAATAGCTCTCGGGATCGCGTCCCGGCTCGGTCAGATGCGCGTCGTCGTGATGCCGCAGATGCGACTCGCGATACACCTCATACGGAAACCATACCGCGAGCGGGGCGATGCCGATGAGCATGTTGACGAGCGGCCAGCGCGTCGGATGACCGTGCATCAGCTCGTGCTGCAGGGACATATACCAGCACGACAGCACCGCGAGCAGCGCGACGGCCGGAACCAGCCCGATCGCGCGCGCGTTGAGCGCGACGCCGAACCATCCGCCGTAGATCGCGACGGCGACCGCCCACGTCGGCCATTCGCTGCGCCAGCGCCAGGTTTCGCGCTGGCGTTGGAGTTCCTGGCGTTGGGCGTCGTCGAGATAGCGGGGCATGGCGGACGTCGAAAATGGCGAAGGGCCATGGTAGCGGCGCGTCGCACGCCTCCCAACCAAGGAATCCGGCTAAGGATTTCGCATTCGACGCAATATGCATCCGATTTTTGACCATGCATCGGCGCACGTTATGCTTTGTCCCTTCATCCTCGCAAGCGCGCGCATATGTCCGAACCGATCGAGCCCGCTTCCGCGCCGCATCAGGCGCATCGCAACCTGCCGCGCAAATCCGCGCGGCTCATCGGCGGGCTGATCGCGTTCAACGTGCTCGCATGGCTCTGGGCGTTGGTCGCGTTCCGTCACTATCCGCTGCTGCTCGGCACGTCGTTGCTCGCGTATTCGCTCGGGCTGCGCCATGCGGTCGATGCCGACCATATCGCCGCCATCGACAACGTCACGCGCAAGCTGATGCACGAAGGCAAGCGGCCGCACTTCGCCGGCTTCTTCTTTTCGCTCGGACATTCGACGATCGTCATCGCCGCCACCGCGCTCATCGCCGCGACGGCGATGGCCGTGCACGGCCGGTTCGCCGAGTACCGCGAGATCGGCGGAATCATCGGCACGTCGGTGTCGTCGCTCTTTTTGTTCGCGATCGCGGCGATGAACCTGTTCGTGCTGCGCGGCGTATGGCGCGCGTTCCGTCGCGTGCGGCGCGGCGAAACCTGCCGCGACGACGACATAGACATGCTCACGGTCGGCGGCGGTCCGCTTGCGCGCATCGCCCGTCCGCTTTTCAGGCTGATCGGCAAGAGCTGGCACATGTATCCGCTCGGCTTTCTGTTCGGCCTCGGCTTCGACACGGCGACCGAAATCGGGCTGATGGGCATGGCGGCGGCCGAAGCGGCGCGCGGCATGCCGGTGTGGTCGATTCTCGTGTTCCCGATGCTGTTCACGGCGGGCATGTCGCTCATCGACACCGCCGACAGCCTGCTGATGACCGGCGCCTACGGCTGGGCCTTCATGAAGCCGATCCGCAAGCTCTACTACAACCTCACCGTGACGCTCGTCTCGGTGCTGATTGCCGTGCTGATCGGCGGCATCGAGGCGCTCGGGCTGATCGCGGACCGGCTGCGGCTGAAGGGCGGACTGTGGGACGTGGCAGCGTCGCTCTCCGAGCACTTCGGGATGCTCGGCTACGGCATCGTCGCGCTGTTCGCGGCGTGCTGGATCGTCTCCGCGCTCATCTACAAGTGGCGCGGTTACGAATCGCTCGACGGCGGCGTCGCCAGATAATCAACGGGCATTCTTCCTGCTTCGTGGATGCGCCAGCCGCTCATCCACATTTCGCATCGAGCGGCGTTCAGGGAGAAAGAACATGAACGACCCGCAAGCGGGGGCCGACTCGCCGCATCTCGACAGCGCCGAGCAGGAGCAAGCCGCCGAGCATTCCGCACCGCATCCGCTCGTCATCCACGAGATCGTGCGCGAGGAAGGCGAAGTCGCGATGGAGCGCACCTTCGCCGCGCTGATGTGGTCGGCGCTCGCCGCCGGCCTGTCGATGGGATTCTCCTTTCTCGTCCAGTCGATTCTCGAAAGCGCGCTGCCGGAGGCCCGCTGGACGGGACTCGTATCGAGCTTCGGCTACACGATCGGCTTCGTCTTCGTGATCCTCGGACGTCAGCAGCTCTTCACCGAAAGCACGCTGACGGCGGTGCTGCCGGTCCTTACGCGGCGCGATTTGTCGACGTTGTTCAAGGCGCTGCGCCTTTGGGCGATCGTGCTTTTCTTCAACCTGGTCGGGACGACGATCTTCGCCGCGATCCTGCAGATTCGCGGCGTCTTTTCGCCGGAAGTGAGCGAGGCGCTCGCCAAGGTCGCGATGACGCCGCTTTCCGCGGATTTCGGCGTGACCGTCGTTCGCGGCGTGTTTTCCGGCTGGTTGATCGCGCTGATGGTATGGCTGCTGCCGAGCGCGCGCTCGGGGCGGCTCCTCACGATCCTGCTCGTGACCTACACCGTCGCTGTGAGCAAGCTCACGCACGTCATCGCCGGATCGGTCGAAGCGGCCTACGCGGTGATGATCGGCGCGGCGGACATCTCCGACTACTTCTTCGTGTTCCTCGTGCCGACGTTCATCGGCAATGTGATTGGCGGCGTGTCGCTCGTCGCGATCGTCAATCACGCGGCGATCGCGCCAGAGATCACGAGCGCGCCGCAGCGGCATCGCGACTAAGCGCGCATCATTTGTTGTTGCCCGCGCCCGTGCCGTAAAGGCCGTTGTTGAAGCCGGTGCTGCCCTCGGCCTTGTGCTTCTTGTCGGCGGTCGCGGCGCGGCCCTGCGCGGCATCCTTCGATTGCGGTTTCTGCGATTCGACCAGCGGCGAGCCCGATGGATTCGCGCGCGAGCTCGAATCCGACTGACGGCTTTCCTGTCGCTCCGAGCCGCCGCCGTTCGTGATCTGCGCGACGCCGACCGTGCTGAACGTCGCGATGAGACTGGCGACGATCGCGTTCGCGAGCATCGGCGAGGGCCGGCGCGATGCGCCCGCGCGGTCGTGAAAGAAAGTGGACATGGCGATTCCCGGCATGATCGAAAGACTAGCTTTCGAGCATGAACGGTGCCTGACGCGGCAAAGCGGCGCGTTGAAACGCGCGTGCCGTGAATCGTCGGAAGTTCAAAGGACCGTTGCACGCCCGCTTCGTCGCGAGACGCGGGCGCGAACGAGGGATTCGCGCCGCAGCGCGAGCGGCGAAAGCGGTTCTTAGGCCGCTTTCGCCCAAAGCCTGTTGGTCGATCTTTTACGGCTGCCGGAGCCGTCGCGCGGACCGCTGTCGACTGTGTCGAGCGCGACGCGCAACGCTTCGATGCGTTGCTTCTGCGCCGGCACGAGCGCGTAACCCTTGACCACGGCGGCGAGCCGCTCCCGCCAGTATTCGACGTTGAGCGTGCCGGAAGACTGCTTGTGCATCGTGCGAAGTTGCGCGAGTGCGCGCTCGATGTGCTGAAGCTCGACGTCAGCCAACGCCGAGGGCAAGAGACTGCCCTTGGTCTCGTTTTTCTTCTTCATTATTTGGTCTTCCTCTCGGCCATACGACGGCTTGTCCCGACATCGGACACGCGCGCCGTTGAGGCACCCCGTTCACCCGCGCATATTTTTGTGGCTAAGCGGGTGGCCCTTGCTCTTTTCTTCGGATGACCGATCGTTGCCTGTCTCGGCGATTTCGATCGTTAACAAAAATGTACGCAACGCGGACCTGATGGCTCCGTCTGTCATCGCACATTGGTGTGAGAGCAACGCGGGGATTTCGATGTTGCGTCGCGCAAGGGCGACGCAGGCCGATCATTCGTCGTTCGCGGACGGCGTTTTTGCCGTGCGTTTGCCGCTGCGGCCGATCTGTTCTTCCATCGCGAGATCGAGCTTGCTGGCCTTGCGCGGCTTGGCCGGATCGCGGGCGTTGACGAACGCGACGAAGTCGTCCATCGGCATCGGCTCGGAGATTTTCTTCGTGCCTTCGGGCGCGCGCTCGGCGAGATAGAAGTAGCCGCCCGGCATCGAGATGGCCGCGTAATTCGCGTTGCCGCTGCGCGTCTTGAGCCGTTCGACGGCGCTGATGGCTTTGGTCGAGCGCATGGTCCTGTCTGCTTATTTCTGAGGTTCGTCGTGAGCGGTGGCGTCCGCCGGCGCGCATTTCTTGCCCGCGCCTTCGATCCACATGTTCGACGGATGACGCTGCCCCGGATAGTACCGGTACGTGGTCTCGCCGTTGTCGTAGCGGACCTTGATGACGTTGGAATCGCCGAATTCCAGCATCACGCCTTGCGGGATGGACGTCTGCTTGTATTGGGCGTCGTGCTTTTTCGCTTCGGCGGCGATGCATTGCACGATGCCGTTCACCTTGTTTTCCGTCGACGATTTCTCGACTTCGGGTTGTCCTGCATCTTCGTTATGAAACTGGGCGCAGGCGGCGAAAAGCACAGGCAACGCGAGCGCCGCGGCGAGTTTTTTCATGGTCTTTCCCGTTTGATCTTCTGGTGCCGAACACGACATTAGAGCACAAGCCCTTGACAGTCAGGTCACGCTGCAGCAAGGCCCGCGCCCGCGTGCGCCGCGCTTCATGCGTCGGGCGGCACGCCGAGCAGCGGCAGTGTCGCGCCGACGATGCCCGAGAACACCGGCCCCGCGACCGTTCCGCCGTAATAGGTGCCCCCCGTGGGCTCGTCGATCATCACGGCGACGATCACGCGCGGATCGCTCATCGGCGCGATGCCGACGAACGACGCGCGGTACTTGTTCGCCGCATACGAGCGTCCGACCTGCTTGCGCGCCGTGCCCGTCTTGCCGCCGACGCGATAGCCTTCCACCGCCGCCGCGCGGCCCGTGCCGTGGTCGCCGGTCGCGTTTTCGAGCATGTTGCGCACGGCCTTCGCGGTCGCGGGCTTCGTCACCTGCACGGCGTCGCGGCGCGTTTCGCCGTGAATCAGCGTGGCGGGATAAAAGCGTCCGTCGCCGGCGTACGCCGTGTAGATCTGCGCGATCTGCACGAGCGACAGCGATAAACCGTAGCCATACGCCATCGTCGCCTGTTCGATCGGCTTCCAGCGCTCGGGCGCGCGCAGGCGGCCGGTCGCGGCGCCCGGAAACGTCAGCTCGGGCGCGCGGCCGATGCCGTATTCGCGGTACTTGTCCCAGATCGTCTGCGCGGGAATCTGCAGCGCGAGCTTCGTGAGCGCGACGTTGCTCGACATCTGCACCGCCTCGGACACGGTGATGACGCCGTGATTCGACGTGTCGTGAATCACGTTCGGGCCGAGCTTGAACGTGCCCGGCGATGTGTCGATGCGCGTTTCGGGCCGCACGCGGCCGAGATCGATCGATAGCGCGGCGACGAGCGGCTTGATCGTCGAGCCGGGCTCGAAGGTGTCCGTGAGCGCGCGGTTGCGCAACTGCTCGCCGGTGAGGCGCGAGCGATCGTTCGGATCGAAGCTCGGATAGTTGGCGAGCGCGAGCACTTCGCCGTTCTTCGCATCCAGCACGACGACGCTGCCCGCGCGCGCCTTGTGCTTCGCGATCGCCGCCTTGAGTTGCGAATGCGCGAGTTGCTGGATGCGCCGGTCGATCGTCAACTGAATGGTTTCGCCGTTCTGCGGCATGGCCGGCTCGCCGATCTGCGAGACCACGCGCCCGAGCCGGTCGCGGATCACTTCGCGCTGGCCGGCCGCGCCCGTCAGACGCGCGTCGGCGGCCAGCTCGACGCCTTCCTGCCCGTGATCCTCGTTATTCGTGAAGCCGACGACGTGCGCCGCCGATTCGCCTTCGGGATAGAAGCGCTTGGTGTCCGGCACGAGCGTGATGCCCGCGCGCCCGATCGTCGCGATGCGCTCGGCGGTTTCCGCTTCCACCTGACGTTTGAGCAGGACGAACGCGCGAGTCCCGTCGATGCGGCGCTGCAGATCCTTCGGCGGCATGTCGAGCAGGCGCGCGATCTCGCCACCGTGATCGCCGTCGAAGAGCTTGGGCGTCGCCCAGACTTCGTAGGTCGCGAGGCTGACGGCGAGCATCGCGCCATTGCGATCGACGATGCGTCCGCGCGTCGCCGAGAGCGCCAGCGTGCGCTGATAGCGCTTCTGGCCTTCGCCGATATAGAACTTGTGGTCGATGACCTGGACCCACAGCGCGCGTCCGGCTAGCGTCAAAAACGCCGCCGTCACCCCGATGACGACGAGCCGCGAGCGCCAAGCCGGCAGCCGGTTTGCGAGCACCGCGCTGCGGTGATGCGTCTGGAAATCGCTGCCGCCGCGCGTCTTCTTCTTGAACATCGTGGTCTTCTGATTAAGCTTGGTTGGGCAGACGGGCGAGGGCGGCGTCGAGTTCGGCGCCATCCGGCAGACGAATGCCGAGTTCGCCTTCGAGCACGCGGCGCAGACTGGCCGTGCCGTCGAGTTCGCGATGATCGCTGCCTTCGCGTTCGTCGTGGATCGAGAAACGCCGGTTGAACAGGGCGAGGCGCTTGCCCGGCGCGAGACGCGCGGCGAGCAGGTTGTGCAGGAAGATCGACTGCGGATACATCGACACGAAATGATTGGCCATCTCGTAGTCGGCGTCATACTGCGGATCGAGGTCGAAGCGATAGACGTTCGTCCACGCGCCGTTCACGAGCGCCTGCAGGACGTAGCCGGGCGCTTCGCCGGCCCCTTCGAGGCGGAAAGCGCCGTGCGGCGTGATCTGTTCGAGGCCCGTCTGGAGCGCGAGCGGCGCGGAAAGCGTCATGCCGCCGAAGCCGACGTCGGCGAGGAACGCGCCTTCGTCGAGATCGACGAGCAGCAGCATATGCGTGCGCGCAGGCATGTCAGACAGCTCGCGGCCCCACAGGACGCGTCCTGCGAAGCTGCGCACGCGAAAACCGAGCGTCTGAAGTACGCTGCGAAACAGCAGGTTGTGCTCGTAGCAGTAGCCGCCGCGCCGTCCGGCGACGAGCTTGCGCTGGATCGATTCGAGATCGAGCCGGATCGGGCGGCCGATCAGCACGTCGAGATTTTCGAAGGGAATGGCCTGAGGATGCAGCAGATGCAGCGCGCGCAGTGTGTCGAGCGTCGGTGCGGGCCGCACGGATTCCGCGTACCCGATGCGCTCGAAGTAGGCGGCGAGGTCGATGGAAGTGTCGTGTGCGTTCATATGGAGTTCAGGCTTCGTCAAGCTTCGATGTCGCAATGTCCGCGAGTGCTGTCGTCAGGCGCGCATATTTTACGACACGAAAGGTTAAAAATTACAAAATGCATACGTTATTCGTCGCGCGAGCTTGCAACGCGTCGTTCGAATGAACTGTGCCGCATCGATGCAGGTCTTTCCAGGTTCAAGCGCAACTGACAAGGGGCGATACGCCATGCCGAAAGAATCGAACGAAGCGAATCAATCGAAGGAAAACAACCCGGCCAGCGCGACGTGCGCCGGCAAGCATCCCGCGCCGCCATGCACGCTCGTGATTTTCGGAGCGGGCGGCGATCTCACCAAGCGCTTGCTGATGCCGTCGCTCTACAACCTGTCCGCCGACAAGCTGCTCGACGACGGCATGGAGATCATCGGCGTGAATCACGGCGAGCGCGAGACGTCCGAATGGCGCGACGAGCTCACGCAATCGCTGCGCACGTTCGCCGCCGACAAGGCCGCGACGTTTCACACGTCGCAGTTGAACGAGGACGCGTGGAACTGGGTCGTCGGGCGGCTCGAATATTTCCCCGGTGAATTCGAAGAGGACGAAACCTTTGCCCGGCTCAAGGCGCGGCTCGCGCAGGCGAAGTCGGACAACGTCGTGTTCTATCTCGCGGTGGGCGCGCGGTTCTTTCAGCCGATCATCGAGCATCTCGGCGCGGCGGGCATGCTCGAAGAGAAGGACGGCAATTTCAGACGGCTTGTCATCGAGAAGCCGTTCGGCAGCGATCTGGCGTCGGCGCAGGAACTGAACCGCTGCATCCTCAAGTATGCGGACGAGTCGCAGGTGTACCGCATAGACCATTTTCTCGGCAAGGACACGGTGCAGAGCATTCTCGCCGTGCGCTTCGCCAACGCGATGTTCGAACCGATCTGGCGGCGCGAGTACATCGACAACGTGCAGATCACGGCGGCGGAGACGATCGGCGTGGAAGGGCGCGGCAAGTTCTACGAGCAGACGGGCGCGTTTCGCGACATGCTGCCGAACCATCTGTTCCAGTTGCTCGGCATGGTCGCGATGGAGCCGCCGAATTCCTTCGATGCCGAATCCGTGCGCGACAGAAAAGCCGAAGTCTTCGATGCGATCCGTCCGCTCACCGCCGACGACGTCGTGCTCGGCCAGTACGAAGCTGGACCCGCCGGGCCGGGCTACAAGGAAGAACCGGGCGTGGCCAAAGATAGCCGGACCGAAACCTACGCGGCGGCGCGCGTGTACGTGGAGAACTGGCGCTGGGCCGGCGTGCCGTTTTATCTGCGCACGGGCAAGCGGCTCACCGAGCGTCGCACGGAGATCGCGGTGCAACTGAAGGCGGTGCCGTTTTTGCTGTTTCGCGATACGCCCGTCGATGCGCTGACGCCGAATGTGTTCACGCTGCGCATCGATCCGGCGCACGGCACGAGCTTCGATTTCAACGTGAAAGTGCCGGGACCGGTAATGCAGATCGGCAAGGTGCGTTCGAGGTTCGACTATGCCGACTTCTTCGCGGAGCGCGCGAACGTCGGCTATGAGACGCTGCTCTACGACTGCATGCTCGGCGACGCGACGCTCTTTCAGCGCGCGGACAGCATCGAGACGGCTTGGGCGGCGGTGGATCGCGTGCTGCATCCGGACAGTCCGCTGCCCGTGCGCGGTTACGCGGCGGGCAGCGCGGGGCCGGCCGAAGCGGACAAGCTGCTTGCCGACGACGGCCGCGCGTGGCGACCGCTGACCGACGCGCACAAGAAGAACTGAACTCATCTCATCGCAACGCAAACTCAAAAGGACAACGAGCGTGAGCACAGAATCAAGAGCCAAGCAGAAGACCCACGTCACGGCGGACAAACTCGCGATCAAGGCGGAACGCATTCTCGCGATCGATATCGGCGGGACCGGGTTGAAGGCGGCCATCATCTCGGAGGACGGCGAGATGAAGAGCGACCGCGTGCGCGTGGCGACGCCGCATCCGGCGAAGCCCGACGTGGTCGTGGAGACGCTCATCGAACTGATCGCGCCGATCGTCGCCGAGCCGCCGACGCACATTTCCATCGGCTTTCCGGGCGTCGTGCGCGATAACGTCGTGCTGACCGCGCCGAATCTCGGCACGCCCGCCTGGCGCGGCGTGCCGCTCGCGCAACTGATCGCCGAGCGCCTCGGCAACGTGCCCGCGCGCATGATCAACGACGCCGAGATGCAAGGGCTCGCGGCGATCGAAGGGCGCGGCATCGAAATGGTGCTGACGCTCGGTACGGGCGCGGGCACCGCGCTCTTTCGCGACGGCGAACTGATGCCGCATCTGGAGCTCGCGCATCATCCGGTCGCGAAGGACAAGACTTACGACGAGTACATCGGCAACGCGGCGCGCGAGAAGGCGGGCAAGAAGCGCTGGAGCCGGCGCGTGGAGAAGATCATCGGCATCCTGGCGACGCTGACGAACTACGACAAGCTGTGGATCGGCGGCGGCAACGCGGCGCATATCAAGTTCAAGCTGCCGGATAACGTCGCGGTCGTGTCGAATGCGGCGGGCATCGAAGGCGGCGCGCGGCTGTGGCATCCGCGCTCGGTGCGCGAGACGCGCCAGTTGCCGCATTTCAATCAGCGTGAAGGGGCGCACTGATGAACGCCAACAGCAAATACGGACTTCACAGCGTGAACGGCGACGCCGATGCGGCGTTCGCCGCGCTCGCCAAAGCGGAACTCGTCGTCACCGATTGCGACGGCACGCTGCTCTATACCGACAAGGCATTGGGCCAACCGGCGATTGACGCCGTGCGTCGCCTGAAGGAAGCGGGCGTGCGCTTTACCGTGGCGAGCAGCCGGCCGGGCAAGGGCATGAGGCATATCGTTGAGGCGCTCGACGTCGACATGCCTTACGCGTCGTACAACGGCGGCAGTCTCGTCAGGCCGGGCACGTGGGATTTGCTGTCGTCGCACAAGCTGCCGCGCGATGTCGTGCAGACATCGCTCGAAGCGCTCGCGTCGGCGAACGTCGACGCGTGGGTGTTCATCGACGACGCCTGGTATCTGACGAATCCCGAAGGCACCTACGTGCCGCTCGAAACGCGCACGGTCGGCTACGAAGGCGTGCTCGTCACGCGTTTCGACGATGTCGATCTCGGCGAGGTCGACAAGATCGTCGGCTCGACCGCCGATACGGCGCTGCTCGCGCGCGTCGAAAGCAGCGTGCAAAAGCAACTGGAAGGCCGCGGACACGCCGCGCGCTCGCAGACCTATTACCTCGATATCACGAGCCTGGAAGCGAACAAGGGCACCGCGGTGCGAGAACTGGCGCAACTCGCGAACGTGCCGCTCGAACGCGTGGCCGTGCTCGGCGACATGGGCAACGATGTGGCGATGTTCGAGATCGCGGGCGTATCGATCGCGATGGGGCAGGCATCCGACAGCGTGCAGCGTCGCGCGAGCCTGGTCTCGAAGAGCAACGACGAGGACGGCTTCGCGGTCGGCATCGACGCGCTCTTGGCGGCGCGCGGCTGAAGGAAGAAGGGACATCGACGCGCTGCGCAGCCTTGACGGATGAGCGGCCGCGTCGAAGTTCAGAATGATCCGCGTGTTTGGTTCAAAAGCGCGCGCTGCGGATCAGGCTCACGCTCGTTACGGATGATGCAGGGAAATCAACGACGGCGCATCGGTGCGCGCGGGGCGCCGCCACCGGCACGCTCGTCCTTGTGACGGAAGTTGATGCGGCCCTTCGTCAGGTCGTACACCGACAGTTCCAGCGTCACGCGGTCGCCGGCCAGAATACGGATGTGATTCTTGCGCATGCGGCCCGAGGCGTAAGCGCCCACGACGACGCCGTTGTCCAGCGTCACGCGATAGCGGCTGTCGGGAAGCACTTCGTCAACGATACCGTCGAGTTCGATGAGTTCTTCTTTCGCCATATGGGGCTCCTGTAATGAGTTGTAGTGGGTGCTGCCGCGCATCGCGCGAAAAACGCGCATTCGACGCCAACGAACCGTTCTGCGCCGCTGCCCGAAAGCGTCGTCGCTACGAATCGTAAGTGGCGATGCAAAGCGTGGCCTGGCGCGTCCATGCACGATAAACGTGCATGCGGGGCGCGCCGCGTCTCTATCTCAGGCTCGTCGTGAGCTTGACGGCATAGGCCGGACGACAGGGCGAACCGCGGATGCGGCGCGCCGTGGCCGGCATGACCGGGACGGCGACATCGGCAACAGCAGAGCCGATGTGCGGTTGAAACGGAAAAGCAACGTGTGCTGCGGAAGTGAGCGCTTCTGCCGTGCGCTTACGTCATGTGCGGTCGATAGGCCGATTTTGCAAGGCCAGATGACATTCTCTCGCAAATCGCTTGATTAGACAACGAATTTCGCCCGAAGGTTCCGAAAAGGAACATTCTTGCTACAGCCAGCCGGCCTTCTTGAAGCGCCAGTAGAGCACGACATCGACCACCAGCATGACCGCGAGACACGTCGGGTAGCCGTAGACCCAGTCCAGCTCGGGAATCGACTTGAAGTTCATGCCGTAGATGCCGGCGATCATCGTCGGCACGGCGAAGAGCGCGGCGAACGAGCCGAGGCGCTTGGTCACTTCGCTTTCCGCGAGCGCGATCAGACCGAGATTCACCTGGATCGCCGTGACGATCATTTCGCGCCGTCCTTCGATGGTCTTCACGATGCGCAGCAGGTGATCGTACACGTCGCGGAAATATTCCTGCATGCCGGAGCACACGCCGGGCGAGCGCCCGCCATACAGCTTGCTGACGGCTTCGAGCAGCGGCGCGGTGTGATGCTGCAGGATCGTCATGCGCCGCTTGAGCGAGTACAGATCCTCGATGATCTCGCGCGATTCCACCGAGCCTTTTTGCTCGAAGATGCGCTCTTCCACTTCGTCGACTTCCGCGCCGAGCGTCTCGAGCACGGGAAAGTATCGATCGACGACCGCATCGAGCAGCGCGTACATCACGAACGCGGGGCCGTGCTTGAGCAGATGCGGCTCGCGCTCGCAGCGCTTGCGCACTTCCTGAAAACCTTGCGTCGTGCGGTTGCGGACCGAAAGCACGTAGTTCGTGCCGACGAACACGTTCATTTCGCCGACGAGCACTTCGCCTTCTTCGTCGAATTCGACCGTATGAAAGACCGCGAACAGCGAGTCGCCGTATTCCTCGATCTTTGGCCGCTGATGACCGTGCTGCGCGTCTTCGACCGCCAGCTCGTGCAAGCCGAACTGCTGCGTCATGTGCGCGAGTTCGCCAGGACCGGGCTCTTTCAATGCAACCCAAATGAAAGAGTCGGGCAGATCGCGATAGGCGTTGATGTCGTCGATCTCGACGTCCGCGAGCTTTCGGCCATTCTGATAAGCCGCGCAATTGACCAGCATGGGACGCCCTTTATCGTTATCTGGATATAACCGGCCACGTGTCGATGGACGCTCGAAGTCGCGTGATTTCGCCAGGGGCGCGCGTGGCCTTGATCCATCGAATCTTAGCCGGACACGCGCCCGGCTGCCAGCACGCGCGGATTCTCCGGCGCTCGTTGTCTGCCGTCAGTTCGAGACGAGGTCGATGTTGTATTCGGGCGGCGCCGGCAGACTCGGGACGTGCGCCGCCTGCGAATCGAACTTGGTGAGCTTGCCTTCGACCGTCGCGCCGATATCCATGCGCAACTGCTGATAGTAGATGTTGCCCAGCACGCGCGCGTTCGACTGAAGTTCGACGAAATGCGCGACGGTGACATCGCCCGTCACGCAGCCGTTGATGATGACGTTATAAGCGCTCACGTTGCCGCGAATCGCGCCCTGATCGCTCACGACGAGCAGCGTTTCTTCGCCCGGACGGCCGGCCACGTTGCCCGTGACCTGGCCGTCCATGCGCAGGCCTTCGCTGAACTCGAGATCGCCCGAGATATGCACGTTATGCGCGACGAGCGTCGCGAGCTTGGCCATCTTGATGCCGTTGGAATCCTTCTTCGATGAAAACATGTCGAGTCCTTGCGATGCGGTAAAGGGTTGCTGCACGAAGCCCGCGCTGACGCGTGCCGCTCAATTGGGTTTTTGCTGCTTCCTGAGGAAAGCGAGATCGGTCTGCAGACGCTGGATTTCGGCCGCGCTGTCCTTTACGCGTTCTTCCAGCGAGGTACGGCTCGCCATCTCCTGTTCGAGCGCGAGCTGAGCATGCGCGAGCTGCTCGCGCAGCTTCTGCTCGGAGACGGGCGGCGCGCAGAGCGTGTCGAGCTTGCGCACGTCTTCATGCGAGCGTTTGAGTGCGAAGCCTGCGGCGGCGAGCGCCGCGATCGCACACACGGCCGCGATCAGTCCGAGCCAGATGCCCGCGCCGCGCCTCGGCGTCAGCGAATAGGACTGGCGGGAGAGTTGCAGCGACAGCCGCTTCGAATCAACTTTGCGCATGCGACAAACGCCTGAAGAGCGCGAGATAGGGAGAAGGATTGATCTGAGCGCCGTCGACGATCACTTCGAAATGCAGATGCGGCCCCGTCGAGCGGCCGGTCGAGCCGACTTCCGCGATCACCTGTCCCGGCATCACGAATTCGCCGGTTTTCACGAAGATGCGCGACGCGTGTCCATAGCGCGTCACCATGCCGTCGCTGTGGCGGATGTCGACCGAAATGCCGTAGCCGTTGCGCTCGCCCGCCGCGATGACGCGTCCGCCCGCGCTGGCGAGAATCGGCGTGCCCGCCGGTCCGGCGAAGTCGATGCCGGGATGAAAGCTCAGACGCCCCGTGAACGGGTCCAGACGGTTGCCGTAAGGCGAGCCGCTGCGCAGGCCGGGTGCCGGATTGCGGCCGGGAAAGGCCATGTACGCGGCGTAGTGGGCGAGCGTTTGCGTCTGCAATTGCGAGACTTCGTCGTTCAGGCAATCGATGATCCGATGCGCGCTCTTCAAACGCTGCCGCGGCGCGCCCGCCGCCGCGCGGCCGATATCGCACAGGCGCGGCGGCAAGGCGGGGCCGCCCGCGCCGTCGAGCGACGTGGCTGGCTCTTCGCTGTCGGGCAGCGGCGGCACGTCATGCACGCCGGACGTGCCGCCCGCGCCGTGCGCGGCCTTCAGATGCGTGTCGAATTCGTGCAGCTCGCTGACTTGCGCGGACAGGCCTTCGACGCGCGGCGTCAGCTCGATCAGCGCGGCATTGATGCGGCCGAGCTCTTCGATCTCGTACGAGCGGCGCGACATCAGCGTCTGCTCCTCGCCGAGATGGCTGCGCGCGAACATGGTGCCGATCGCGATGCCGAGCGCGAGCGCGGCCACGAGAAGCGTAATGGCGCCGATGACCGCGATGGCGCGCGCCGTGCGGGCCTCGACGAAACGGATGCGCTGGCGGGACATGGACCGCCGTGACCAGATGACGAAAGCCATTAGCGCACGGCGCGGCCCGTCGGGGCAGCGGGAAAGAAACTAGAGGAAATCACGGGAATGGAGTGCGCCGCGCTCTCCACGGCAATGCAATGAAACTGGCCGGCGATTATGCCCGAGCTCGCGTGGGCGAGTGACGTTTCGGCAGGACATCGAAGCAAAATTCCACGAATTTATCGAGTCAAATTTTGTGATGTTCGCGGTGGCGTCACGCATACCACGTTCGGTCTCGAATCGCTGTCAAAAAGCGTGTCGCCGGTCAGGATCACTTGACATCGACCCAGGCCATCTGCGCGCCGTCTCCCATCAGGAAGCCGCGGTTCGCTTCGGCCGCCGCGCGCAGGTAGTCCCATACAGCCGTGATGCGCTTCAGCTTGCGCAAATCCTCGCGGCAGGACAGATAGAAGGCGCGCGTCACGACGATATCGCCGGGCAAGACCGGCACGAAGCGCGGATCGGGCGAAGTCATGAAGCACGGCAGGATCGCGAGCGCGCGGCCCTGCAGCGCGGCGAAGTACTGCGCAATCGCGCTCGTACTGCGCCAGCGCGACACCGCGCCCGGCACCGCGCGTTCGAGATACAGCAATTCGTAGCTGAACGCGAGATCGTCGATATAGCTTGCGAAACGATGATGGCGCAGATCGTCGCTCGTGCGGATCGGTTCGTGCGCGTCGAGATAGTCGGCGGTCGCGTAGAGCTTGAGCCGGTAATCGCACAGCTTCGTATAGACGTATTGGCCCTGCTCGGGTCGTTCGAGCGTGACGGCGATATCCGCCTCGCGCTTCGACAGACTCACGAAATGCGGTACCGGCAGCAGATCGATGGAGATGTTCGGATGCGCGTCCTGAAAGCGCGCGAGTTGCGGCGCGAGAAAGAAGCAGCCGAAGCCTTCCGTCGAACCGACGCGAACGTGTCCGGACAGCGCGTGCCCCGTGTTGGCGATCTGCTCGGTCGCGGACTGCACCGTCGTCTCGATCGAATCGACGTAACCGAGCAGGCGCTGGCCTTCGGCCGTCAGAATGAATCCGCCGCTGCGCGATTTGTCGAACAGAAGCGTGCCGAGCGCGTCCTCCAGCGCGCGAACGCGCCGCGCGACCGTCGTGTAATCGACGCCCAGACGCTTCGCCGCGCCGCTCGCGCGCTGCGTGCGCGCGACTTCCAGGAAGAAGCGCAGGTCGTCCCAGTTGAGGCGCCCGATATCGAGCTTGGCGCTTGGAATAACGTTTGGCATGGCGTTTTTTTGCATATCGATCGGGTGTTTTTCTAGTGCCATGATGGACTTTTGCATAACTATACTCAAGGAAACGAGCGTGCTGCACTGCGCGCCGATTTCTTATAAACGGAGACGACATGCCTTTTCCCTTCTGCGCCGCACCGGCGCTCCGTCCGCGCGTCTTCGTTCCCCTTCGTGACAACTCATCCAAAAGGAGTGACTCGTGAATATCGCTGCTGAACATCCGGCGCAGAGTGCGTCCGTCCGTACGGCCAAACTGCTGATCGACGGCCAGTTCGTCGATTCGAAGACGACGGAGTGGCGCGACATCGTCAATCCTGCGACGCAGGAAGTCGTCGGTCGCGTGCCGTTTGCGACGGTCGATGAAGTCAACGCCGCCGTTGCCGCCGCGCACAAGGCGTTTCAGACGTGGCGCACGACGCCGCTCGGCACGCGCATGCGTCTGATGCTCAAGTTTCAGGACCTCGTGCGCCAGAACCAGAAGCGCATCGCGCGGACGCTGACGGCGGAGCAGGGCAAGACGCTCGCCGATGCCGAAGGCGACATCTTTCGCGGTCTCGAAGTGGTCGAGCACGCGTGTTCGATTTCGACGCTGCAGCAGGGCGAATTCTCCGAAAACGTCGCGGGCGGCGTCGACACGTACACGCTACGGCAGCCGCTCGGCGTGTGCGCCGGCATCACGCCGTTCAATTTCCCCGCCATGATCCCGCTGTGGATGTTCCCGATGGCGATCGTCTGCGGTAACACGTTCGTACTGAAGCCGTCCGAACAGGATCCGCTCTCGACGATGGAACTCGTCGAACTCGCGCTCGAAGCGGGCGTGCCGGCGGGCGTGCTGAACGTCGTGCATGGCGGCAAGGAAGTCGTCGATGCGATCTGCACGCATCCCGATATCAAGGCGATTTCGTTCGTCGGGTCGACGGCCGTCGGCACGCACGTCTACAACCTCGCGAGCCAGCACGGCAAGCGCGTGCAGTCGATGATGGGCGCGAAGAATCACGCCGTCGTCCTGCCCGACGCCAACAAGGAGCAGACGCTCAACGCGCTCGCGGGCGCGGGCTTCGGCGCGGCGGGTCAGCGTTGCATGGCGACGTCGGTGGCCGTGTTCGTCGGGGCGTCGAAGGACTGGGTGCCGGAACTCGTCGAGAAGGCCAGGACGCTCAAGGTCAACGGCGGCACGGAGCCGAATACGGACGTCGGCCCGGTCGTGTCGAAAGCGGCAAAGGAGCGCATTCTCGGGCTCATCAGCAAGGGCGTGGAAGAGGGCGCGACGCTCGCGCTCGATGGCCGCGATATCGACGTGAAGGGCTACGAGAAGGGCAACTTCATCGGACCGACGATCTTCACGAACGTCGATACCGACATGTCGATCTACAAGACGGAAATCTTCGGCCCGGTGCTGTGCGTGCTGGAAGCCGATACGCTCGACGACGCGATCGCGCTCGTCAATCGCAATCCGATGGGCAACGGCGTCGGTCTCTTCACGCAAAGCGGCGCGGCGGCGCGCAAGTTCCAGAGCGAGATCGATATCGGTCAGGTCGGCATCAACATTCCGATTCCGGTGCCGGTGCCCGCGTTCAGCTTCACTGGCTCGCGCGGCTCGAAGCTCGGCGACCTCGGCCCGTACGGCAAGCAGGTCGTGCAGTTCTACACGCAGACGAAAACCGTCACCGCGCGCTGGTTCGACGACGCCACCGTGAACGACGGCGTCAACACGACCATCGCGCTTCGCTAAAGGGAGATGTCCATGCGAATCGGCTTCATTGGTCTGGGTCACATGGGCGGTCCGATGGCCGCCAATCTCCTGAAGGCCGGCCACGCGGTGACGGCGTTCGATCTCGTCTCCGCCGCGCTCGATGCGGCGAAGGCGGCGGGCGCGACGCTCGCCGCATCGCCGCGCGCGGCGGCGGAAGGCGCGGAAGTCGTCATCACGATGCTGCCCGCCGCGCAGCATGTGAAGAAGGTCTATCTGGGCGACGACGGCGTGCTCGCGGGCGTTGCGAAAGGCGTGCCGCTCGTCGACAGCAGCACGATCGATCCGGCGACCGCGAAGCTCATCGGCGAGGCGGCGGCGAACCAGGGCAACCCGTTCGCCGATGCGCCCGTTTCCGGCGGCGTCGTCGGCGCGCAGGCGGGTACGCTGACGTTCATGGTCGGCGCGGATGAAACGCTCTTCGAAACATTGCGTCCCGTCTTGTCCGGCATGGGCAAGAACATGGTGCGATGCGGCGAAACCGGCACGGGCCAGATCGCGAAGATCTGCAATAACTTGCTGCTAGGGATTTCCATGATCGGCGTCGCCGAAGCGATGAAACTCGGCGAAACGCTCGGCATCGATCCGACGAAACTCGCGAGTATCGTCAATACATCGACTGGGCGTTGCTGGAGCTCGGATACGTGTAATCCCTATCCGGGCATCATCGAAACCGCGCCGGCGTCGCGTGGTTATTCGGGCGGATTTGGCGCTGATTTAATGCTCAAGGATCTCGGACTTGCCGTCGATGCAGCGCGCGCCGCGAAGCAGCCCGTATTCATGGGTGCGCTGGCACAACAGTTGTATCAGTCGATGAGCCAGCAAGGATTCGGCGGGCTCGATTTTTCGGGCATTATCAAGTTGTACGCGAAGAACTCTGGCGTTTAATACGGCTCGAACACTTTTGGAAATCGGCACGTATGCGCGTGCCGAATTTAGGGCCGGGAAATAACTGCTTTATTCAGTTGCACTGCACAACGAAGCGCGTAAAGCCTTATTGGATACGATCATCGGGAATACGATGATTCGCTTTCCAAAAAATTGTCCTATTCTGAAAGCACGACGCCCGTCTGCCGTTCGATCAGAACGCTCCGGTTTGCGCCACGGTGCAGGTAGAACGCCCGTCGTTTTCGGGCAATCAGATGAGGAGTACGCGATGCAAGTAACACGTCACTTAAATATGGAACTGCGGCACGCCACGGTGCCGACTTATGTAGC
Source organism: Caballeronia sp. LZ008 (assembly GCF_031451435.1). NCBI lineage: Bacteria > Pseudomonadati > Pseudomonadota > Betaproteobacteria > Burkholderiales > Burkholderiaceae > Caballeronia > Caballeronia sp. LZ008. The sequence goes on from NZ_JARUXK010000004.1 coordinate 755,647, forward strand.
CAGCTATTTCTTCCCGTTGCTGCTATTGGCATACGAAGCTTGGCGAGTGGGGTCTTGGGTGGCGGTGAACGGCTTTAACTTCCTGAACTTCAACTCGATGGGTTACGAGTTCGCGTTGATGATTGCCGTGTTTTGCATGCAGGTCATCGTGGAAATCGCGTTCCTCGCGGGCGCCGTGCTGACGAGGCACAAGGACGTCGGACATAGACTGGCGAATTTGTCCTTGGGGCTTTTCTGTTCGCTCGTCGTGCTCGGGTTCGATCTCGCACTGCAATATGGTTTGAGCGGAAGCTGATCCTTGCTCTTTCCGACGATAAACGCCGGTTGCTTGCAACCGGCGTTCGTTTTTTTTGGATCAGCAACCCGCGGCGCTTGGTAATGCCGGCGGTGTTTCCGATCTTTCCTCGTAGCATTTTCTATCTGCATCTTTTAGCGCGGTGCGCAAGCCTTCTTCCACGACCGGATGATAGAAAGGCAGTTTGAGCGCTTCATCGAGCGTCAATTCCAGTTGCAGCGCCCACGCCAGCAGATGCCCGAGATGCTCCATCGCCGGGCCGCATCCTTGCGCGCCGCGCAGCTTGCCGGTTTTCGCGTCGGCATAGACGTGCAGCAGGCCGCGATTCTGACGCATGACGCGGCTTCGTCCCTGATTCTCGAACGATGCCTCTCCTGTGACCGTCATCGGCTTGTCGAGATCGTCATACGATGCGCCGACGACCGCCACCTGCGGCTCGCAGAACACGATCGAGAACGGCACCTTGCGCTCGATCCGCTGCACGTCCGGAAAGCGCGCGGCGTTGTCGCCGGCGAGCTTGCCTTCGTCGGCGCATCGTATGACGATCTCGACAAGCCGATGACGGTCACAGGAGAGGCATCGTTCGAGAATCAGGGACGAAGCCGCGTCATGCGTCAGAAT
>NZ_JARUXK010000004.1:756572-812147 GCF_031451435.1 Caballeronia sp. LZ008
CCGCCGACGAAGGCAAGCTCGCCGGCGACGTCGGCGGCGTCGTGGAGCCACGGGCGTGCGCCGTCGCAATCGCCCGCGATGAAAATCGCGCTGTCGCCGCATTGCATCGTTGTTTCGTCGAAAAGCGGCGCGCCTTTTTCGTTCAGTTCGATGCCCGCGTTTTCCAGCGCGAGCGGCTTCAGATTCGGCGCGCGTCCGGTCGCGGCGAGCACGAGATCGAAGCGTTCGACGCGCGCCACGCCGTCCGGCGACGTGAAGCGCAGCGTCGGCTGGCCGCCCTCTAGCGACATGCCGTCGATTTTCGCGTCGGGATCGAAATAGAACTCGTCGGCGAGCGCGGCGATAAGCGCATCGCGCACCGGTTTGTCCGTAATCGCTCCCGCGCTGCCGCCTTTGCCGAACATGAAAATTTCGATGCCGAGCCGCGCGAGCGCTTGCCCCAACTCGAGCGCGATCGGTCCCGCGCCGAACACGGCGATGCGCTTCGGCAACGTGCGCAGTTCGAAGAGATCGTCGCTCGTGATGAGTTTGTCGCCGAACACCTTCAGCTCGTCGGGCACGCTCGGCGCGGCGCCCGTCGCGATGACGACGCTTTTGGCCTCGACGCGCGTGTCGTCGCCGATCCGCAATCGCGTCGGCGCTTCGAAGCGCGCCTTGCCGCGCAGCAGCATGCCATCCGGCAGCGCTTTGATTTCGTCGCGTACGCCCTTGACGAAGTGATCGCGTTCGCGCCGCACGTAATCGAGCACGCGCGCGCGATCGGCTTCGAGCGCGTGCGTGCCTTCGATGCCGCGCGCGGCGAGCGAATGCGCGTCGTGCAAGCCGTTGGCCGCCGCGAGCAGCAGCTTCGACGGCATGCAGCCGACGCGCGCGCAGGTCGTGCCCGGTGCGCCGCCCTCGATCAGCACCGCGTTCGCGCCCGCGAGCCGCGCCGCGCGAAACGCGGCCATGCCGGCCGTGCCCGCGCCGATCACGGCGACGTCCACCTTGATTGGGTTCATTCCGTTGTCCGCCATCAGCCGTTATCCGCGAATCCCGGATAGAGCGTCATGCCGCCATCGACGAAAAGCGTCGTGCCGACGACGTAATCGCTATCGTCAGACGCAAGCCACACCGCCGCGCGCCCGATATCCTCGACCTCGCCGACGCGCCCGTACGGAATCAGCGTCAGCAACTTGTCGAGCTTGTCCTGCGTATCCCAAGCGTCCTTGTTGATCGGGGTGCGGATTGCGCCGGGCGCGATGCCGTTCACGCGAATGCGCTGCGGCGCGACTTCCTGCGCGATGGTTTTCATCATCATCTGAATGCCGCCCTTGGACGCAGCGTAGTTCACGTGTCCCGCCCACGGAATGACCTCGTGCACGGAACTCATGCAGATGATCTTCCCGAGCGCCTTCGACACGTCGCGCATGCCGCGCCGCTCGAATTCGCGCACGGCGCGCTGCGCGGTGAGGAACTGGCCGGTGAGATTCGTTTCGATGACCGTCTTCCAGTCGTCGAGCGTGAGCGCGGTGAACTTCGCGTCCTTCTGCAAGCCCGAATTCGCGACGACGATATCGACCGTGCCGTAGCGCTTCACGACGGCATCGAACATCGCGTCGATCTGGGATTCGTCGGAGACGTCCGCGCCGACCGCGAACGCTTCGCCGCCTTTCGCCGTGATCGCGGCGGCGAGCTTTTCGGCGGGTTCCGCGTGCGAGTGATAGTTGATGGCGACGTGCGCGCCCGCATCGGCGAGCGCGGTCGCGACGCCCGTGCCAATGCCCGAACTCGCGCCCGTCACGAGCGCAATCTGGCCTGCGAGGGGTTTATGCATATGCGCTCCTGCATTTGTATTAATTTGTGCCTTACGCAAATTGCGCGCCCGCCGGCGCAAGGTCGCGAACAGGAAACGCCGATAATGCGGCCTTTAGGCTACGCGCGCGGGAACCATGTTTCGACTGCAGCTATTTTTCGTCTTTCTGATGGCATTCCATCTATCGGACAGTCATGCAACCAGCGCCTACGACGCGTTGCGTGCGCCGGTTCCCGCATTGCCCGGCGAACGCGTCGTGCAAGTGCCGGTCGGCGAGCGCGGCGATACCGCGCAATTGCAGGTGACGATCGCGATGCCGGAGGGCGCGGGACCGTTTCCGCTCGCCGTCATCAATCATGGCGGTTACGGCAAGAAAACGAAGGCGACGATGCCACGCTTTCATCTCACCTATCTGGCGAACTACTTCATGTCGCGCGGCTACGCGGTTGCGCTGCCGATGATGCGCGGCTACGCGGGATCGACGGGCGAACTGCGCGCGCACGGGTGCGATCTGGCGGGGCTCGGGAACAAGGCGGCGGACGATATCGGCAAGGTCATCGCGTACATGCGTCAGCAGCCTTACGTCGACGGTTCCCGCGTCGTTGTCGCAGGAGAGAGCGCGGGCGGTTGGTACAGCCTCGCGTTCGGGGCGCGAAACGCGCCGGAAGTGAAGGGCGTCGTGAACTTCTACGGCGGCGTGCGCGTCGACGTATGCGCGTCGGACGACGCTGCGCTCATCCGCGACAGCGCGGCGCTCGGCGCGCGTGCGCACGTTCCGTCGCTGTGGCTGTACGGCGAGAACGATTCGTTCTTTCCGGCCGGCACCTGGCGGGAAATGTTCGCGCGCTACACGTCGGCGGGCGCGAACGCCGAACTGGCGAACTACGGCGCCTTCATGACCGATTCCCACAAGCTGCTGGGTTCATGGGAAGGCTTGCGCGTGTGGACGCCGAAACTCGATGCGTTCCTGAAGAAAATCGGCATGCCGTTCGCGTCGATTTACCCGGAGAACATGCCGATGGCGACGCCGCCCTCGAGCGGATACGCCGCCGTCGACGACATCGCCGCGGTGCCGTATCTCGGCAGCGAGGGCATGCGCGCGCTGTATCGGAAGTTCCTCTCGAAGCCGTTTCCGCGCGCGTTTGCAATCGGACCGAACGGCGGCGCGGCGGCGCACGGCGGCTTCGATCCGTTGACGCAGGCCCTGCGCGACTGTGCGGCGCTCACGGCCGATTGCCGTCTCTATGCGTACGACGATCAGGTGGTCTGGACGCGCGCGGGCCCGCCCGCGACCGGTTTCGCCGCGCTTGCCGATGCGAGCGCCGTGCCGTTCATCGACGCCGCCGGTCGCAAGGGCTACGACGCGTTTCTGAAGTTGCCGCGTCCGCGCGCTTTCGTGATCGCGTCGGATGGCGCGTGGTCGATCGCGGCACTCGGGCCGGACCCGATCGCATCGGCGATCGCGCATTGCAGTCGCAAGCATCGCGGCTGCGCGCCCTACGCGGTGGATGGCGACGTCGTCTGGACGGCTCAGCCGCCCGTCAAATCCCGATAAACCTCCGCGTACTTGAGCGCGGCGTCTTCCCAGCCGAAGCTCTGGCCCATCGCGCGCTTGACGACGGCCTTCCACTCCGTGCGACGCGCCTTGAGCGCGAACGCGCGCCGGATCGCGCCGACGATGCCCGCGCGATCGAAAGTATCGAAGACGAAGCCGGTCGCGAGATCCTCGGCAAGATTTTCGAGCGATGAATCGACGACGGTATCCGCGAGCCCGCCCACGCGATGCACGAGCGGCAGCGAGCCGTACGCGAGCGCGTAGAGCTGCGTGAGCCCGCACGGCTCGAAGCGCGACGGCACCATCACGACGTCGCTGCCCGCGATGATCGAATGCGAAAGCGTCTCGTCGAAGCCGAGTTCGACCGCGACCGCGCCCGGGTGCGCCGCCGCCGCGTTCTTCATGCCGGTTTCGAGCGCCGGGTCGCCGGTGCCGAGCACGACGAGCTGGCCGCCGCGCTGGACGATATCGGGCACGGCCGAAAGCAGCAGGTCGAGTCCTTTCTGCTCCGTCAGACGGCTGACGACGCCGAAGAGCAGGGCGTCGTCGTCCTTCGCGAGACCCATGCGCTCCTGCAGCGCCGTCTTGCATTTCGACTTGCCGCCGATCTTCGCCTGCGTGTATTTCGACGCGATGGATTCATCGGCGGTCGGGCTCCAGATCGAATAATCGACGCCGTTCAGAATCCCGGTGATGTCGTGCGTGCGCGTCTGCAGGAGACCGTGCAGTCCGGCGCCTTGCGCCTGCGTCTGGATTTCGCGCGCGTAGGTCGGGCTGACGGTAGTGATGCGATCGGCGAAATAAAGCCCCGCCTTGAGAAACGAGACGTGGCCGTAGAATTCGACGCCTTCCACCGCGTAGAAATCGCCGGGCAATTGCAGCGCGCCGAATTCCGAAGCCGGAAACGTGCCTTGATACGCCAGGTTGTGCACCGTCATCACAGTGCCGACCCGCGCCGCGCCGCCGCGCTCGAACGCGCGCAGATACGCCGGCGCAAGTCCCGCATGCCAGTCGTGAGCGTGGACGATATGCGGCTTCCATGCCGGGTCCACGCCCGTCGCGATGCGCGCCGCCGCCCAGCCGAGCAGCGCGAAGCGGCGATCGTTATCGGCATAGGGACGATTCGTCGCATCCATATACGGATTGCCCGGACGATCGTAGAACTGATCCGCGCGCACCACATACACGACGATGCCGTGCGGCTGCAGCACGCCGCGCTCGAGGCGGATATTGCCCGCGCCGAACGCGCTGCCGAGATCGGCCACGGGCTGAAGATCGTCGAGACCCGCGAGCACGGCGGGAAAGCCCGGCAGCACGACGCGCGCGTTCGTGCCCAGTTGCGATTGCGCGGGCGGCAACGCGCCGACCACATCGGCGAGGCCGCCGGTTTTCAACAGCGGAAACATTTCTGCTGCGGCATGCAGCACGCATACGGTCATCGGCACTCCCGTCGATTGGTTTTTATTGGCCGGCGCGCGGCGTCTAACGCTGTCCGAGCCGCGCCAGCGCGTCGCGTGTAATGAGCGTGACGCCGGACTCCGTGCGGAAGAAACGCGCGGCATCGTCGTCCGGATCCTCGCCGACCACGAGACCTTCGGGCACCGTGCAGCCGCGGTCGATCACGACCTTCTGCAAACGGCAACTCGGCCCGATGGTCACTTGCGGCAACAAGACTGCCTCATTGATGTTACAGAACGAGTGGACCCGCACCGCCGACGAAAACACCGACTTCGACACCTGCGATCCCGAGATCACGCAGCCGCCGCACACGAGCAGATTGGTGATCGCGCCTTGCTGCCCGTTCAGGTCGCGTACGAACTTGCCGGGCGGCAACTGCTCCTGATTCGTCCAGATCGGCCATTTGCGGTCGTACAAATCGAGCTCCGGAATCGTCGATGCGAGATCGAGGTTCGCGGACCAGTACGCATCGACGGTGCCGACATCGCGCCAGTACGCGGGCGCTTCCGGATCGCTGCTCGACGTCACGCACGACATGCTGAACGGATGCGCGATCGCCTTGCCGGTCGTCACGACGCGCGGAATGATGTCCTTGCCGAAATCGTGATCCGTGTTCGACGTCTCGATGTTTTCCTGCAGCAGGTCATACAAATACTTCGCGCTGAACACGTAGATGCCCATGCTCGCGAGCGCGATGTCGGGCTTGCCGGGCATCGCGGGCGGATCGGCGGGCTTTTCCAGGAAATCGGTGACGCGGCGGTTTTCATCGACGTGCATCACGCCGAACGCGACCGCATCCATGCGCGGCACCTCGATGCAGCCGACCGTGCAGTCCGCGCCGCTTTCCACATGGTCGAGCACCATGCGCGTGTAATCCATCTTGTAGATGTGATCGCCCGCCAGCACGATGACGAACTCCGGCCCGATCGAGCGGACGATATCGAGGTTCTGATAGACCGCGTCGGCGGTGCCGCGATACCAGCTCGAATCCACGCGCTGCTGCGCCGGCCAGATATCGATGAACTCGTTGAACTCGCCGCGCAGGAAACCCCAGCCGCGCTGCAGATGGCGGATGAGCGAATGCGCCTTGTATTGCGTGACGACCGCGATGCGGCGGATGCCGGAATTGAGGCAGTTGGACAGCGCGAAGTCGATGATGCGGTACTTGCCGCCGAAGTGGACGGCCGGCTTCACGCGCTTGTCGGTGAGCGGACCGAGCCGGGTGCCGCGCCCGCCGGCGAGGACGATTGCGAGGGTCGACTTCTGCAAATCGGTGCGATTCTTAGCCAGCATCTCCATGTCAGCCTCCTGATTTGACCTGCGACTATTGATGTTCGATGTCTTGCCGTGTGTGCGTCCTCGTATGCTTTTGTTGGTATCTGTCGATGGAGCATTATCCGGCGCGCATTCGAATTCGTGTGCTGAAGTCGCCCGTTTTTTTCGCCGGGCGATGCGGACCGTTTCGCCGTCCGCATCGAGCAATGCGTGTGCCGAACACGCACGAGCGTGCTGCGGTGTTGCAGACGCGCGACCTTTGGACTTCCTGTCGATCGCATCGCTCGACAAAACGCGTCCGCGCAATTTATAACGGGCACGCCATGCCGCAGTGCGTCGAGGCACGGCACAATATGAAGGCTGCACTGCCCGCGCACGGCGTCCGCGGGCGTGCTTCCGAAACCATCGTCGCGTTGCGTTGCGTTGCGTTGCGCTGCACGGCGCTGGCGCGCGACGAGCGTTTCGACGTTTCATCCGACCGGACACGATCAATCGGGAAAGCAGAACATGAACAACGTCCTGAGCATTCAATCGCATGTGGTGTTCGGCCATGCGGGCAACAGCGCGGCGGTTTTTCCCATGCGGCGACTCGGCGTGAACGTCTGGCCGCTCAACACCGTGCAGTTTTCCAATCACACGCAGTACGGCCGCTGGACAGGCAGCGCCTTCGATGCGGACGAATTGCAGAACGTCATCGAAGGCATCGGCGCGATCGGTGTGCTCGGGCGCTGCAACGCGGTGCTCTCCGGTTATCTCGGCGCGCCGGAGCAGGGCCGCGCGGTCGTCGAAATCGTGAAGATGGTGAAGGCGGTGAATCCGCGCGCGCTTTATTTTTGCGATCCGGTCATGGGTCAGACGGGCGGCTGCACGGTCGCGGCCGGCATCGAGGATTTCCTCGTCACGACGATGCCCGGAATCGCCGATGCGATCATGCCCAATCACGTCGAGCTGGAAAAGCTCGTCGGGCGTCCGATCGAGACGGTCGAGGAAGCCGTCGACGCATGCCGCGAAGTGATCGCGCGCGGGCCGCGCATCGTGCTGGTGAAGCATCTGCTCGATCGCAACAGCCGCGCCGACACCTTCAATATGCTCGCCGTCACGCCCGGCGAGGCGTGGTTCGCGCAGCGCCCGCTGTATCCGTTCGCGCGCCAGCCGGTGGGCGTCGGCGATCTGACGAGCGCGGTCTTCGTCGCGCGCACCTTGCAGGGCGACTCGCTGCGCACCGCGCTCGAGCACACGCTCGCGGCGGTCAATGCCGTCGTCAAGGCAACGTACGATGCCGGGCGTTACGAACTGGAGATCGTCGCATCGCAGGACGAGATCGCGAAGCCGACCGACCGTTTCCCCGCGATCCGCGTGACCGGCACGGAGATGGTCAAGGGCGGCTAGCTCGCGTCCATCAGACCGAAACGCCACGAAAGGCGCCGCGTCGCGGAAAGCAGCGCGCGGGCGAGCGGGCCGTCCGCGGCGCTGTCGAAGCCCCCCGACGAACCGATCAACGCGATCACGAGGCACACGCTGCCGGTGTGATCGAACACGGGCGCGGCCAGCGTATGGATGCCGGGCACCGGCGCGCCGAGCGCCGTATCGAGGCCGCGTTCGCGGATGTCGTCGAGCCGTGCGCGATACGCGGCGTCGCTTCCCGCAGCCGCTTGCGCGCCCGCGAGGCGGATGGCGTCCTGCGTCATCAGGCTCGCGAGCATGTCGGCGGGAAGGTGCGCGGCGTACACCCGCCCGATCGCGGTGTTGACGAGCGACATCACCGTGCCGACGCGCAAGCTCACATGCTGCGGCCGCGCCGATTCCTCCAGCCGGATCACGGTCGGGCCGAGCGGTCCGAGCGCGGCGGCGGCGACCGTCATCGACGTGCTCGCGGCGAGCGCGACGATCTCGGCTTCGGCATCGCGGATCGGCGAAAGGCGCTGCAGCGCGATCAGCCCGAGCTCGCGGCTCAGCGGGCCGGCGTGGAATAACCCGGCGTCGTCGCGCGCGAGCAGGCCGACCTTCACCAGACTCACCAGATGCGCGAACGCCTTCGCGGGCGGCATGCCGGCCGCGGCCGCGAGGTCGCGCAGCGCGAGCGGCTCGCCGGCGGCGACCAGCGCGCGCAGCAGATCGCCGGTCGCGTCGAGCGCGTTGATGCCGCGCTGCGGTTTCGTGTCTTCGTCGAAGATCGTCATGAAAGCAGTCCGGAAATGTCGCGCGCGGCATCCTTCAGCGCGTGCGCGAGCGGGCCGTCCCACGCGACGTCGGCGAGGCCGGTCGGTCCGATCGCCGTCAGTGCGAGCTGCATCCGATGCGCGCCGTCGAACACCGGCACGCTCATGCTGCTCACGCCGGGACTCGGCGCATCGACGCTGCGTTCGATGCCGCGCGCGCGAATCGCTTCGATGCACGCGGCCATCTCCGGCGCATCGGCTTCGGCCTGATGCGTGAGCATCGCGGCGACGCGGGTGTCGTCGTCGAACGCGCGGAACACGCGGCCCGTGGACGTCGCCGAGAGCGACATCACCGTGCCCACGTGCAGATTCACATGCAGCGGATAGCCGCCGCGCTCATAGCGCACGATCGTCGGCCCTTGCGGCCCGGCGACGCTCACCGCGACGCTCATGCCGGTCGCGAGCGCCAGCGCCGACACGCGCGGCGCGGCGGCCCGATACGCCGGCTGATGCTCGAGATTCAACAGGCCGAGCCTGAGCGAGAGCGGCCCCGGCTCGTAATTCCCGGTGAGCGCGTCGCGCTTGACGAGACCGAGCCGCGTCAAGCTCACGAGGTACGTGTGGGCCTGCGCGGTCGACAGTTCGGCCGCTTCGGCCAGCGCGCTCAACGCAAGCGGCTCGCGACGCGCGGCGAGCGCATCGAGCAGACGCGCGCCGACTTCGACGCTCTGGATGCCGCGCTGTTTCTTTTCTTCGCCGATTTCGGAACGAGCCAAAAGCACTCCGCGATCTATAAAGGATGAACGAACCGCAGATGTTAGCCGAGCAGGAATCATCCGATGAAGCGATTCGGTACTTACCCGTAATTTGCAAATAGCAAGTATGCTTGCTGTTGACAAACAACGGCATCACGCCGATCATCCACCCATCCCCACGAGAATGGAAGCGAGACACGACCATGGCAAAAGCATTCGCATCGCAGGCCGATCTGGAAGAGAAGAAGATCACGTTCACGCAACTCTCCGAGAACGCGTACGCGTACACGGCGGAAGGCGATCCCAACTCGGGCGTGATCATCGGCGACGACGGCGTGCTCATCGTCGATACGACCGCCACGCCCGCAATGGCGCAGGATCTCATCGCGAAAATCCGCAGCGTCACCGACAAGCCGATCAAGTACATCGTGCTGTCGCACTATCACGCGGTGCGCGTGCTCGGCGCGTCGGCGTATTTCGCGGAAGGCGCGCAGCAGGTCATCGCGAGCCGCGGCACGTATGAAATGATCGTCGAGCGCGGCGAGCAGGACATGAAATCGGAGATCGAGCGCTTTCCGCGCCTTTTCGCCGGTGTCGAGACGGTGCCGGGCCTGACGTGGCCGACGCTCGTCTTCGAGAAGGAAATCACGCTGTATCTCGGCAAGCTCGAAGTGAAGATCGCGCATCTCGGCGCGGGTCACACGAAGGGCGATACGGTCGTCTGGCTGCCGTCGCAGAAAGTGCTGTTTTCGGGCGATCTCGTCGAGTACGACGCCGCCTGTTACTGCGGCGATGCCCAACTCGAAGAATGGCCCGCGACGCTCGAAGCGCTGCGCGCGCTGAAGGCCGACAAACTCGTGCCGGGACGCGGCCCGGCGCTGCTCTCGCCGGCGGAAGTCGACAAGGGCCTCGATTACACGAAGGACTTCGTCACGACGCTCTTGCAGGCGGGCCGCGAGGCCGTCGCCGAGAAGCTCGACCTGAAGGGATCGATGGCGCTGACGCGCAAGGCGATGGATCCGAAATTCGGTCACGTCTTCATCTACGAGCACTGCCTGCCGTTCGACGTCTCGCGCGCTTACGACGAAGCGAGCGGCATCAAGCATCCGCGTATCTGGACGGCCCAGCGCGACCAGGAAATGTGGGCCGCATTGCAGGACTGACCGCCGTTTCTTGCGGCGCGCACTGACGCGCCGCTTCTCCCTCTCTCAAGGCAAAAGGCGCGCGCAAGACGCCGGCCTCATTACGCCCATCTGGAGCGAGACATGTCGAAGTCGATCAGCACGGCGGCGCTTGAGCCCAGCGCCGTCGCGGATGCGCAAGCCCAATCGGACGACGCGCTGTTCCGCAAAATCGCGTGGCGCATCATTCCGTTTCTGTTCCTGTGCTACGTCGTGTCGTTTCTGGACCGCATCAACATCGGCTTCGCGCAATTGCAGATGAAGCACGATCTCGGCTTCTCCGATGCAATGTACGGCCTCGGCGCCGCCGTGTTTTATGTCGGCTACGTGCTTTTCGAAGTGCCGAGCAATCTGCTGCTCGCGAAGTTCGGCGCGCGCCGCACGTTCACGCGGATCATGCTGCTGTGGGGCGCGGCGTCGGTCGGAATGATGTTCGTATCGACGCCCGGCCATTTCTATCTGCTGCGCTTTCTGCTCGGCGTGTTCGAAGCGGGTTTCTTTCCGGGCATCGTGCTTTATCTGACGTACTGGTTTCCGGCGAAACGGCGGGCGGGCGTGATGTCGGTGTTCTTCGCGGGCGTGGCCGTCGCGGGCGTGTTCGGCGGACTCGTGTCCGGCTGGATCATGCGGGATATGGCCGGCGTGATGGGCCTGCACGGCTGGCAGTGGATGTTCGCGATCGAGGGCGCGCCCGCGGTGCTGCTCGGTCTTATCGCGTTGCGCCTGCTGGTGGACACGCCGCGCGATGCGCAATGGCTCACGCAAACGGAGCAGGATCGGCTCACGGCACTCTGCGCGACCGGCCACCACGAGAAGCACGATAACAGCGGCATGCTCGACGCGCTGCGCAATCCGCGCGTCTATCTCTTCGCGTTCATCTATTTCTCGCTGACGTGCGCGTCGCTGACGCTGAGCTTCTGGATGCCGCTGATGATCCGCGACTTCGGCATCACCGATGTCATGTCGGTCAGCCTCTACACCGTCGTGCCGAACGCGATCGGCGCGGTGGGTCTGATTCTGATCGCGCGCCATTCGGATCGCGTCGCCGAGCGGCGCAAGCACTTCGCGTGCTGCACGATCGGCGGCGGCATCGCGCTCGCGGCCCTCACGCTGCATTTTCCGAGCTTCCCGCTGATGCTCGCGATTCTCTCGCTCGCCGCGACGCTGATTTTCGCCGCGCTGCCGATCTTCTGGGCCGTGCCCGCCAGCCATCTGCCGGGCAAGAGCGCGGCGGCGGGCATCGCTTTCATCAGCAGTATCGGCATCACGAGCGGGATCGTGAGTCCGTGGGTGATCGGCCAGATCCGCACCTCGACGGGCAGCATGGATCTCGCCGTGCATCTGCTTTCGTTGTTGCTCTTCGCGAGCGGCGCCGCGCTGTTTTTCGGGCTGCGGCGCGGCAAGTGAGCGTCAGGCCGCAGCCGCGGCCATCGCCTTGAAGTTTTCCGGCGTCGCGAAGGCGAGATATTCGGCCTGCATGTCGGGTGTGAGGAATTCGAGCATCGTCGAGTTCTCGATCCAGAATTCGATGACGTGGAAGAAGTTGTCGCCGCGCGTGCAGCGCACCGCACGCCAGCCTTCGCGTTCGCCGATCGCGATGACTTCCTCTGCGTTCAGCTTCGTCGCGATGGCCATGTGGAACGCGCTGTACTGCGGGCGCTTCACCGTGTCCGCGCCATAGCTGACGCTTTCCTCGTGACCGCCGCCCGGCGTGATGACCTGATCGCTCGGATAGACCTCGATGATGCTGCCGCGATCGTCGCCGGCGACCGCCATCCACGCGCCGGGAAAGGGCGAGAAGGGCGCGGCGAAGCCATCCCACAGTTCGGCGAGCACTTGCGCGACGTGTTTCGGATCGTGGGCGGGAATGGAGGCGTGGAAGATCATTGCGATGGACTCCGGTGGACGTGGGGCGGATTGCGCGGCGATTGCAGAGCCGCGCGGTGGAATGTCGATTCGCAGTGCTATGGTGTGCCGGGATTCTTTCAGAGTCTATTGTTATGAGTGTTTTCAAACGCGTCAGGACTCAGCGCTTATCCGACACACGCCGAGCCTGTTATTAAGCCGCCGCAACAGAGCGCCAATCGCTACGCCGACGCAAAAGCGCCGATATCCGCCGTCAGCCGCGCCGCGTCGCTCAGAAAGATGCCGTGCGGCGCGCCTTCATAGACGACGAGCCGCGCGTTCGGAATCAGGCGCGCCGTGCGCTGCGAAGTCAGTTCGAGCGGATTCGATTCGTCGCGATCGCCTTGCACGATGAGCGTCGGGACGTCGATGTCGCGCAACTCGTTGCGGAAATCGCCGCGATTGACGGTTTCGTTGCACGCGAAAAGCGCCTGATGCGACGTGCGCAATGCCATTTCCCGAATCCAGTCGATCATGGCCTGCGACGCGCCCGGCCCGGCGAAGGGACGCGCGTTGTCGGCCAGCCATTGCGGATAGTCCGTCGTCAAGTCGTGCAGGAAGGCATCGGTATAGGCGCGGTCGATGCCGTCGGGATTGTCCGGCGTCTTCGCGAGCATCGGCAAGGTCGAAGCGATCAACGCGAGGCGCGCAACGCGCGTGCTGCCGTGACGCGTCAGATAGCGCACGGCTTCGGCGCCGCCCATCGAATAGCCGACGAGCGTCACGTCCGACAGATCGAGCGCATCGATGAGTGCGGCGAGATCGTCCGCAAGCGTGTCGTAGTCGTAGCCGCCGCCCGGATCGCTCGATCGTCCGTGGCCGCGCCGGTCGTAGGTGACGCAGCGAAAGCCCTGTCGCGCGAGCGACAGCATTTGATAGGCCCACATGTCGCCTGGCAGCGAATAGCTCGGAACGAAGACGATCGTCCTGCCGTTGCCCGGCGTGCCTTGCGGATGCCAGTCGCGATAGAACAATTCGACGCCGTCTGCGGTCGCGATAAAACCTGGGCGTGAGTGCTTTGCAGGCATTTCCGTCTCCTCGTCGATGAACAGTGTGAGTGCATCGTCGCAGGAGAAAGTGAGCCGGACAATTACGCCAGAGGTAATAGGCCGCGTGCAAAAAAACGCCGCCCGGGGAGGCGGCGAGAGCGTCCGCTTGTGGGCTCGTTAGTCGAGTGCGGACGCTTGAGGAGACAGGGCGAATGAACTCAGTATGGCAAAGCGCCGCGCCGCACACAATCGCCGATTCGAATCACTGCATTTCAGCATGACCTGAAGATAGTTCGATATGCAGATTAAATGATCCGGCATTGCTATTTTCGGATTTATCTCGTGCTTTTCGGTATTCCTATGAACCTCGATTCATATAAACTCAGCACGCGTTTCAAACACCGTTCTATTGCAGTCATTCATGTATTCCGATTCATTCGCACCTCCGCTCTCTTTGTCCGATGCGGCCCACGCGCTGGCCGTCGCGCTCGACATTCGCCGCTCGGGCGACTGGCTCGCGCTCGAACGTTTCTGCGTCGAAGCACTGGAACGATTCCCGAGAGACTACGAGCTTCGCTGGCAACTGAGTCATTGCTATTGGCTGCGTCACGACAGCGTATCGGCGGAAGCGATCATGCGCGAGGCCGCGCGGCATCATCCGGACAATGGTCACGTGACCGGCGCAATCGCCATGTACCTCAACGAGCAGTCGCGCTACGGCGAAGCGGAAGCGATGTACCGTCTGGCACTCTCGCAGACGCCCGATGCGGCCTGGCTCGCCGTCGATCTCGCCGACCTCGAATTGCGGCGCGGCGCGTGGCGCAGCGGCTGGATGCGCTTCGATCGCCGCACATCGCAACAGGGCGACAACGGCGTCGTCGCGCGCATGGAGCGGCTCGCGCCGGGCTGGCGCGGGCAGCCGCTCGACGGCAAGCGCGTCGTGGTTTACAGCGAACTCGGCCTCGGCGACGACATTCAATTCGTGCGGTACTTTCCGCAATTCGCGGAGGGCGTGCGAAGAAACGGCGGCGCGGCGCTATTGGCGGTGCGTTCGGCGCTGTATCCGCTGGTGCGGCGGTTCGTGCCGGACTGCGTGCAGATCGAAGCGCACGACTTCGGCACGGTCGATTACACCGTCGGCATGATGAGCCTGCCTGTCTGGATCGGTCTGTTGCCGCATCACGTCGATGGCCGCGCGTATCTTCACGCCGCGCCTGAGCGCATCGACGCGTGGCGGCGCGAACTCGCATCGGACGGCACCCATGCGTTGCGCGTCGGTCTCGTGTGGGCGGGCAGCCCGACGCATCGTCGCGACGCCCAGCGCAGCATTCCCGTCGAAGCGCTCGCGCCGCTCTGGAGCCTGCCGAACGTCACGTTCCATCCCGTTGCGCCGGGCCGCGAAGACGATATTGCCGCAATGCGTTCGGCGGGCGCGCGTATCGCCGGCGTGCCCGACTATCGCGAGCAGTTTCATGATTCCGCCGCGTTCGTCAGCGCGCTGGATGTGCTCGTGACCATCGACAGTTCGCCGCTGCATCTCGCCGGCGCGCTCGGCAAGCCGGTGCTGGCGATGATCGATCGCGCGTCGCATTGGTGTTGGGGTGAAGACGAGACGCAGCCGTGGTACGACTCGGTGCGGCTCATTCGTCAGCGCGAACCGGGCGATTGGGCCCCGGTTATCAGGCGCGTCGCCGCGGCGCTGTCGGGGCGGCTCATCGGACGAGCGGCGCCGGAAGATCAGCAGGCGTCCGCGCCCGTCAGTCTCGGGTAGCCGGGCTGGCTGGAGTCGATCGTCGTCACGCAGGCACCCTCGTTGAGATCGAGCGGGCTGTCGATATCGCGCTTCGAGCCGTCCTTCATCTGCACACTGTAGCGGTAGATTTTCGCGGTCTGTTCCGGGGCCTTCTGGAACAGGTTCGTCAGGTCGAAGCTCAGGCCTGCGCCGCCGCCCACGCCGTTCCATCCATTGCCGCCGATGCCGCCGCCGCCCACGCCGACGGTCGGTCCGGAAGAAGAAGCCGTGTTCGTCGACACAGTCGTCAAATACTGTTTGCCGACAATGCGGCCGGTCGCGAGCGTGCCGTCAGCCGGCAGCGGCGCCGATGCGCCCGGTCCCGATGCGCACGCCGCGAGAACGGCACATGCGATGGCCGCGAAGCCAGCTCGCGCAACGCGTTGAATTGTTTTTCGATCCGAGTTCATTCCAGCCTCTTGCTTCCATTGCCCTCGATGCGAGCGCACGAGTCTTGTGGAATCGGCCGCTAGCGCCGGCGTGGCGGGAACGTGGCGCAGAAAAACGCCGCCTTCTAAAGGGCGGCGCTCGCCGACGATTCGTTCCGGAGCTTGCAAGCCGGCGCGCTTCGCGAGGGACGCGAATGCGCGGCGGGAATGTTGACTGATCGTGTTTCGCGATTGAACCAGATTGCTCCGATTCCTCGCACGGCAAACGGTCCCGCGATTCACCCCTTCAATAGATACGCGACGATCGCATCGCACACGCGCCCGAACATCTGCGTGCCGGTGACGGTCGTGCAGCCTCGCGCGCGGGCGGCCTCGATGAAAGGCGTGACCGGCGGCTTGGTCACGACATCGCCGACGAAGGTCGTCGGTGGCAGGCGGGAGACGTCGATCGGCAGCGGGTCGCCCGGACGCATGCCCGCCGGCGACGCATTCACGATGAGATCGTAGGTTTCGGCAGCCGAATCGTCGGCGACGCTCACCGCGCCGCGCCCCAGCGCAGCGAGGCGCGAGGCGAGGGCGCCGGTGCGCGCGGCGTCGAAATCGCGGATCGCGAGCGAGGCCACGCCCGCATCGACGAGCGCGTGGCCGATTGCCGAACCCGCGCCGCCCGCACCGATCAGCAGCGCGCGTTTGCCCTTCGGGTCGCAGCCCGCATCTCTCAACGCCGCCACCATGCCGATGCCGTCCGACGCGCCGCCGTGCCAGGTGCCGTCGGCATTGCGCTTCAGCATGTTGACCGCGCCGAGGAACGCGCCTTCATCGGTCAGCGAACGGCAGTATTCGGTCGCGCTGAACTTGTGCGGGACGGTGACGATCACGCCGTCGCAATTGCGCAGCGGCGCGATGCCCGCGAAAAACGCGCCGAGATCTTCGGGCGCGACGTGCGCCGGAATCACGATTGCATCGCGTCCCGCCGCACGCAGCGCCGCTGTTACGCCGGAAGGCGAGCGTACCTGCGCGATCGGATCGCCGACGATGAAATAGACGCGCGTCGCGCCGCTCAAGCCCGCATCGAGCGATGCGGAAAAAGAAGTGTCCTGCGCCATGCCTCGATTGCCTCCTGATCCGTGATCGGAAAATAGTGTGACCGCACTCGCTGAATGCTAGTTGAAAATGGAATGCTATTCAACAAAATTGCTACTTGAAGGAAGGCAACTAACGGTCTTCCCGAGCCGCGACCACCAAAAAACGCCGGCAGACAGACGGCTGCCAACGCGCATTCAGAGAACGTTCGGCTCGTGCGCGCCCGGACTTACGCCAGCCGCTGCCAGCGCTTCGTGAAGTGTGTCGTACACGTTCGATGCGCCGAGCGCGGGCGTCAGTCCGTGCCGGTCCATGTCGCTGCGCAGGAAGCGGTTCACGCGTCCGAATATCACGACGACGCCGCGTGCGCGCAGCGTTTCGACAAGTTCGCCGATGGTGCGGGCCGCCGAATAATCGAGGTCCGTGATCGCGCCGGCATCGACGACAAAATGGCGCAACTCGTCCGGCGCCGTATCGACGAGATTCGTCACTTCCGACGCAAAAAAGTGATCGTTCGCATAGAACAGATCTGCGCCGAAGCGATAGACGATCAGGTGCGGCGCGGTCATCGCGGCGGGCTTCGTCGGCTCGTACTGCCACGGTTTGCCGGGCGCGACGGGCGTGAGCACCATCGTGTGCGGATGATAGCTGTGGCGCACGTGCCGCAGCAGCGATAACGCCACCGCGAGCAGAATGCCGTGCTCGACTCCTACCATGACCACCGCAGCCGCCGTGATGAGCGCGAGCGCGAACTCGCCGGGGCTTTCCGCGCGAATGTCCTTCAGGCTTTGCACGTTGATGAGCCCCATCGCGATCGTGAACACGATGCCCGCCAGCACGCAATGCGGCAGATAGCGCAGATAGCCGCTCAAGAAGAGCAGCACGACGGCGACGACTGCCGCGAACACGAGCTGTCCGAACTGGCTGCGCGTGCCGGCGCGGTCGGCCATCGCGGTCTGCGTCGGACTGCCGTTGACGACGAACGTGCCGCTCACGGCCGCCGCCGCGTTCGCCGCGGCCAGACCGAGGATGTCGCTGTTGGTATCGACGTCCTCGCGATACTGCTGCGCGAAGACCCGCGCCGCGGCGGCGCTCTGCGCGATGATCATCACGAAGCACGACAGCGCGACCGGCACGAGGTCGAGCGATTGCTGCCAGGTGATGTCGGGAAAACGGATCGCGGGCAGGCCGCCATCGACCGGACCGAGCACCGAGATGCCGTGCGCGGCGAAATCGAACGCCTTGCTCGCGGCGATGCTGCCGATTACCGCGATGAGCGGCATCGGCAGGCGCGGCGCGAAACGCTTGCAGCCGAGAATCGCGACGACCACGGCGAGCGCGAGCACGAGCGTCGGTCCGTGCGCGTGCACGAGATGACCGAGCACGTAAGCAAGCTGGGCGAGACTGCGCGAGGACGGATACGGCACCGTCATGCCGAAGAGATCGCCGAGCATCGCGATCGACACCTGTACGCCGACGCCCGCGAGAAAACCGGTGAGCACCGTGCGCGACAGGAAATCGGCGAGAAAGCCGAGTTTGAAAAGCCGCGCGACGAGGAGCAGCGCGGCCGTCTGCAACGCGACCATGCCCGCCAGCGCGACGTATTGCGGGCTGCCCATCGCGGCCATCGACGAAACCTTGCTCGCGAAGATCGTCGCGGTCGCCGAATCGGCCGCGACGACCAGATGCCGCGACGCCCCGAACAGCGCAAACGCGATGAGCGGCAGGAACGCGGTGTAGAGGCCCGTCACCGCGGGCATGCCGGCGATGCGCGCATAGCCGAGCACTTGCGGAATGTCCATCGATGCGAGCGAGATGCCCGCGAGCGCGTCGCGCCACGCGGCGGCGCGGCTGATCGGCAGGATGCCTTTGAGCAGTGTCGTTTTTTGCATGCTGGCACCGTGTTCCTGAAGAGGCGATCGTGCCCCAAGGAACAGGCGGTGCCAAGACCCGCTTCGTCTATCGATAGAACGCCACGGTTTGCCGCAATCCGTCGATCAGCGGCGTTTTCGGAAGGCCGGGCAGCGATCGGGCGAGCGCGGGATCGTCGGGAAAGGATGTCGCGATGGGCAACGGCGCGCCTGCTGCGTCGATGCGCGCGCCGGGCGCGATGCGCTCGAGCGTCGAGACCACGCTTTGCATCGGCGTGATGTCGCCTGCGAGCGTGAACGCGTGCGCGCCGTCGAACGCGGTCACGAGCGCGAGTTCGTAGGCGGCGGCGACGTCATCGGCGTAGACGAGGCCGGTCGCGCCCGTGAAGGGAATCGTGTACGGCTCGCCGCGCGCGGCCGCACGGCACGCGAGACTCGGACCCGCGCTCGAACCGGTCTCGCGTCCGGCGCCGTACACGACGAGCGGCCGGAATCCGATGCTCGCGATTCCATGATCGTGCCAGTACGCCCGCGCCGAGCCTTCGCACGCGAGTTTGAACGCGCCGTAGTGCGTCAGCGGAAAGGGCGTCGCGCCATCGTCGGGGCCGAAGACGCCCGCGCTGCTCGCGTAAAGCACCGAGCGCAAACCGCACGCGATGGCCGCATCGAACACGTTCAGCGTGCCGATCAGATCGATGCGCGCGCCGCGCACAGGATCGGCGGCGCACGCGGGCGTAAGCACGCCCGCGAGATGTACGACGGCATCGCAGCCGTCGAGTGCGTTCGCCACATCGCGCGCCTCGCCGATATCCCCGATCCGCCATTGCACGTCACCGGCGCGTTCGGGCGCGAGCGCGTACAGAAGGCGCGCGTCCTCGCGGACATCGAATGCGCGCACATCCATGCCGCGCGCGAGCAGCCGCCGCACGACCCACGCTGCCAGAAAGCCGCTTCCGCCTGTAACCAGCACTCGCATACCGTTTCTCCATCGTCTCAAAAAGAACTTGGCTTACGTCGCGTTTCTGGAATAGTAT
Organism: Caballeronia sp. LZ008; assembly: GCF_031451435.1. NCBI lineage: Bacteria > Pseudomonadati > Pseudomonadota > Betaproteobacteria > Burkholderiales > Burkholderiaceae > Caballeronia > Caballeronia sp. LZ008. The sequence continues at coordinate 775,814 of NZ_JARUXK010000004.1, forward strand.
TCCAATATCAAAGAGAGTTCTACAGGAAGCGCGCACATGGCGGAGACACTGGACAAACTGGAACAGAACGAGACCTTCGATGTAATCGTGGTCGGCGCGGGCGGCGCGGGCATGTCGGCGGCGCTGGTCGCGGCGATCGATGGCGCGCGGGTGCTGCTCGTCGAGAGCACCGAATACGTCGGCGGAACGACCGCGTACTCGGCGGGCACGACGTGGATTCCCGCGTCGAAGCACGCGGCGAGCGTCAATCGCGACGATTCGTCCGCGAATGCCGAAGGCTTTCTGAATCGCGCGGTCGGCGAGCGCAGCAGCGCCGCGATGCGCCGCGCGTTCCTCGACGCCGGCCCGAAGGCCGTCGCGCACATCGAAGCGAACTCCGATGTCAAATATCGCGCGCGGCCGTTCCATCCGGACTATCTGTCGGAAATCGAAGGCTCGACCTTGCGAGGCCGCGCGCTGGAGCCGCTGCCGTTCGACGGCCGCAAGCTCGGCCGCGCGTTCTCGCTGATCCGTCCGCCGATTCCCGAATTCACCGTGCTCGGCGGCATGATGGTCGACCGCGACGACGTCGGGCATCTTTTGAACATGACGAAGTCGTTGGCATCGTTCAGGCACGCGGCGAAACTGCTCGCGCGTCATGCACGCGACCGCATGAGCTCGCCGCGCGGCACGCGTCTCGTGATGGGCAACGCGCTGATCGGGCGTCTGCTTTACTCGCTGCTTCAGCGCGGCGTGACCGTGCTGACGAGCACGAAGGTGGAGGCTTTGCACGCGGGCACGAATGGCATCGAAGCCGTGACGCTGAGCCAGATCAACGAGCGTCGGCGCGTCAACGTGAAGGGCGGCGTGATTCTCGCGAGCGGCGGATTCAATCGTCATCCGATGCGGCGCGCCGAGATGCTGCCGGGCGCCGATGCGGCGTGGTGTCCCGGCGCGCCCGGCCACAGCGGCAACGCGCAGGATCTCGCGCTCGCGGCGGGCGCGCGCTTCGGCGTTGGCGGGCTGTCGAACGCGTTCTGGGCGCCGGTCTCCGTGCGCAAGCGCGCCGACGGTACGACCGCCGTGTTTCCGCACTTCATCATGGATCGCGGCAAGCCCGGCATGATGACCGTCGACAAGTCCGGCAGGCGGTTTCTCAACGAAAACACGTCGTATCACCTGTTCGGGATTGCGATGCAGACGGCGAACAAGACGACGCCCGCCGTGCCCGCCTATCTCGTCACGGACTCCGAAGGATTGCGCAAGTACGGCCTTGGCATGGTGCGTCCGGGCGGCAAGGGACTCGCGCCGTTTCTCGCCGATGGCTATCTCGTCGAAGGCAAGACGCTCGACGAACTGGCGGACAAGCTCGATATCGACAAGGCCGGTCTCGCCGATAGCGTCGCGCGCATGAATCGCTACGCGCAAACCGGCGTCGACGCGGATTTCCAGCGCGGCACGACCGATTATCAGAACGCCAACGGCGACGCCAACTGGACCGGCCCGAACAAGTGCCTCGGTCCGATCGGCCAGGCGCCGTTCTATGCGGTGCGGCTCTATCCGGGCGATATCGGCGCGGCGACCGGCCTCGTTATCGATACCGACGCGCGCGTGCTCGACCGCGACGACCGGCCGATCGTCGGCCTCTATGCCTGCGGCAACGATGCGCAATCGGTGATGGGCGGCGTGTATCCCGGCCCCGGCATCACGCTCGGACCCGGTCTCGCGTTCGGCTATCTCGCGGCGCGCCACGCGACGTCGCGCGCGAAGCAACCGAAGCAGGACGAAGCGCTCGATCTTCCGGTCGATCTTTCAATGCACGCGCACGCCAAATGAAGCTCGAACCGATTCTCGAATGCGACGTCCTCGTGCTCGGCTCCGGCGCGGGCGGCTTGTCGACCGCGGTCACGGCGGCCACGCGCGGCCTGTCCGTGCTCGTCTGCGAGAAGGAAGACGTGTTCGGCGGCACGACCGCGTGGTCGGGCGGCTGGATGTGGATTCCGCGCAATCCGCTCGCGACGCGCGCGGGCATCGTCGAGGATGAAAGCGCGCCGCGCACGTATCTGAAGAGCGAACTCGGCGCGCATTTCGATGCCGCGAAAGCCGATGCGCTCATCGAGCACGGTCCGCGCATGATCGAATTCTTCGAGCGCAATACGTCGATGCGTTTCATCGACGGCAACCGCATCCCCGATTTCCACACGACGCAAGGCGCGGCGACGGGCGGCCGCTCGGTCTGCGCGATGCCGTTCGACGGACGCGAGCTCGGCCCGCTCATCGACAAGCTGCGTCCGCCGCTCGCCGAAGTAACGATCAAGGGCATGGCGATCGCGTCGGGACAAGACCTCGCGCACTTCCTGAACGCGACGCGCAGCGCGAAGTCGGCGTGGCACGTCGCGAAGCGTTTCGCCACGTTTGCGTGGCACATGCTGCGTTATCGGCGCTCGATGCATCTGGTGAACGGCAATGCGCTCGTCGCGCGGCTGCTCAAGTCGGCGGCGGATCGCGGCGTCGATCTGCGCACGCGGGCGAAGGCGGTATCGCTGACGCGCGAGGCGAATCGCGTGACGGGCGCGCGCGTCGAGATCGATGGCGTCATGCACGACGTGCGCGCGCGGCGCGGCGTCGTGCTCGCGTGCGGCGGTTATCCGCACGACGCGAAGCGGCAGACCGAAACGTTTCCCGTGATGCCGCACTGGTCCGCCGCGCCCAAGAGCAATACCGGCGATGGCATTCGCCTGGGCGAAGCGGCGGGCGCGCATTTCGACGCGTCGCTCGAAGCGCCCGCCGCGTGGGCGCCGGTGTCGCTCGTGCCGAAATCCACGGGACGCGAAGTCGCGTTTCCGCATCTGATCGAGCGCGCGAAGCCGGGTCTGATCGCCGTCACGCGCGCGGGCAGGCGCTTCACGAACGAGGCGTCGTCGTATTACGACTTCATCTCCGCGCTCATCGGCACGACGTCGCCGGGCGAAGAGACGTGCGCGTGGCTCGTCTGCGATCACCGGTTTCAGCGCCGATACGGCCTCGGTTTCGCGAAGCCGTTTCCGTTTCCGCTGCGGCCTTACGAACGCTCGGGATATCTCAAGTCCGCGCCGACGCTCGAAGCGCTGGCGCAGCAATGCGGCATCGATGTGCGCGGCCTCGCCGATACGGTCGCCACGTACAACGGCTACGCGAAAGACGGCTTCGATCCGCAGTTCCACAAAGGCTCGACGCCGTATAACCGCGTTCAGGGCGATGCATCGCACAAGCCGAATCCGTGTCTCGCGCCGATCGTCGATGGGCCTTTTCACGCGGTGAAGATCGTGCCGGGCAGCCTCGGCACGTTCGCGGGTTTATCGACGGATGCGCGCTCGCGTGTTCTCGACGACATGCGCGCGCCGATTCCCGGCCTCTACGCGGTCGGCAACGACGCCGCGAGCATGATGGGCGGCCACTATCCCGCAGGCGGCATCACGCTCGGCCCAGCGATGACCTTCGGCTATCTCGCGGGCCTCGAACTGGCCGAACCGGCGCGCGAGGACAGCATCACGAATCTCTCCAACTTCCATCAGGCAAGGACTCTGCAATGACTCTGTACGACACGGTCACGTTGACGGTGAAGATCGGCGCGAACGCGCAGGTCTTCGAAAACATCAAGGCAAGCGGCGATGCGCCCGGCTCGAAGCTGCTCGGCTGCTGGTATTCGGATATCGGCGCGCTCGGCAAGGTCATGGTGCTGCGCGGCTTCGAATCCGAAGCGGCGCTGATCGGGGAACGCCGGCGCTTGCTGCTCGAAGGCAATCCGTTCGGCTGCGGCGAGTTCATCACCGATGTCGAAGTGAACAGCTACGCGCTCTTTCCCTTCCTGCCGCCGATCGAGCCGGCCGTGCACGGCGGCATCTACGAGATGCGCGTCTACGGCACGAAGCTCGCGAGCCTGCAACACACGATCGACGCATGGCAGAACGCCGTGCCCGAGCGCACGAAACGCTCGCCGCTCATCGGCGCGATGTACGCGCTCGACGGCACCGTGCCGCGCTTTCTCAACATCTGGCCGTACAAGAGCGTGGACGAGCGCTCGCGGATTCGCGCGGAAGCCGTGAAGGACGGCATCTGGCCGCCGAAGGGCGGACCGGTGCATCTGACGACGATGGAATCGACCATCTACGTGCCCGCGCCGTTCTCGCCGCTGCGCTAACCGGAGATTGTCGATGTCACGACGCAAGCTATCTCTGTCCGCGCTGACGATCCTCGAACTGACGCCGCCGCAGATGGTCGAGTGCGCCGCGCAGGCGGGCTACGACTTCGTCGGCCTGCGCCTCGTGCCCGCGACCGATACGGAAGTGCGCCACGAGATCGTCGGCGCGACGCCGCTGAAACGCGAGACGCTCGCGGCTTTGCGCGATACCGGCATCGGCGTGCTGGATGCCGAAATCCTGCGCCTCAAGCCCGACACGAACGTCGCCGATTACGAACCGATGCTCGCAACCGCCGCCGAGCTGGGCGCGCGCTACGTGCTCGTCGCGGGCAACGATCCCGACGAGGTCCGCACGGCCGAGCGGCTCGCCGCGCTGTGCGATCTCGCGAAGCCGTATGGCCTGTCGCCGTCGCTCGAACCGATGCCCTGGACCGACGCGAAAGACATCGTGCAGGGCGCGCGCATTGTGAAAGCGGCGCAGCGCGCGAATACGGGCCTCATCGTCGATCCGATCCATTTCGACCGCACGGGATCGTCGACGCGAACGCTGCGCGAATTGCCGCGCGAATGGTTCGGTTACGTGCAGTTCTGCGACGCGCCCGCCGAGCGCCCGAGCGATCTCGAAACGTTGCTGTATCAGGCGCGCGCCGAGCGGATGATTCCGGGCGAGGGCGGCCTCGATCTCGCGGGCATTCTGCGCGCGTTGCCAGACGATCTTCCGCTCTCGCTCGAAGTGCCGATGAACGAATGGGCGAAATCGGCGAGCGCGCTCACGCGTGCGAAACGTCTGCGCGAGGCGACGATTGCATGGCTGGAGGAAACATACGCCGGTTGAATTCCGAGGTGGAATCATGTTCTCATTCCGAATCATCGGAACTTCGAGAGACTGAAAGATGGCGGGAAATCTGGAGCGGGCGTTGTCGATCATCGAATTGCTGGCGAAAAACGGCGGGCGGATGCAACTCGCCGCCATCGCCGACACGCTCAATATTCCTCGCAGCGGCACGCATCGCCTGCTCGCGATGCTGATCGACGAAGGGTACGTGCGGCAGGACGAGGATCACGGCGAATACATGCTCGCGCTCAAGCTCGTGTCGCTCGCGCTCATCTATCTGTCGACGGGCGGCGTACTCGACGTGTCGCAGCCCGTGCTCGACCGGCTCGCGGCGCAATCCGGCGAACTGGCGCGGCTGGGCGTCGTCGAGGACGATCACATTACGTTCGTCGGCAAGGCGCAAGGCGCGAAGTCGGGGCTGCGCTACGACCCGGACATGGGCAGCCAGCCGCCCTTGCATTGCACGGCGAGCGGACAGGCGTGGCTGTCGTCGCTTTCCGATGAGGAGGCGCTCGAACTCGTGTCGAAGCAGGGCGGGCTCGGCAAGCCCGGCTCGGGCGGACCGAAGGCGCCGAAGACGATCCAGCAGTTTCTCGCCGATCTGCAGGCGGCGCGCAAACGCGGCTACGGCATCGCGAGCGAGACGTACGAGGCCGGCATGACGTCGATGGCCGCGCCGATTCATCATCCGGTGACGGGCGTCGTCGTGGGCGTCGTGAGCCTCGCCGGGCCGACGAGCCGTTTGCCGGAGGCGCGTCTGAAGGAGCTCGCGCCCGCGCTGCTGGAAGCGGCGTCGGACATGGGCGCGGCGACGTTGAGTTCGCCCTATTTCAAGCGGTCGGCGGCGAAGGTGGAGGGGAAGGCTGTCAGTGCAGGCTGATGCTGGATTAGCCCGAATGGACGAGGGGACGCGGGGAAAACGCCTGCATTATCATCGTTTTCATCATGAAACGAGAATTTGAAATGCCTACGCCACTCGATCCGATCGTGTCCGAATTTTCCACTGTCTGGCGGCGGTGGAAATGCGTCTCGTCGTGTCGATGCTGACGGCGAACTTCACCGCGCAACTCGTGACGAATCCCGCCGATATCCACGAGGTCTGCACCTTCACCGTCGGCCCGAACGAAATGCCGATGCCTCTTTTCCTGCGATGAACGCGTCAGCCAGCGTCCACGGCATCGCGCGCGGATGAGGGCGCCGGCACGCCGCCTGTGGCCATCCACAGCACTTCGGCGTCTTCGTCGCTCGTCGAAATCGCCGCGTGGCCGGTGCGGCTGTCGAAGTAGATGCTGTCGCCGGCATGCAGATGCGTCGGCGCGTAGAGTTCGGAATAGAGGCACACGCTGCCGCTGATCACGTAAAGAAACTCCTCGCCTTCGTGACGGCCCCAGTCGTCGAACGCATCGAGCGTGTGCGCCGAAATGCGGACGCGAAACGGCAGCATCGCCTTGTGCGCGAGTTCGGTGGCGAGCAATTCCATCTGATAGCCGCGATACGCGTGGCGCTGTCCTTCGTTGCGGCGCGTGAGCGCGCGCCGGCCGCTCGCATTCGGCGCGGGCGCGGTGCCGAAGAGTTCGGCGAGATCGATCTGCAGGCCGCGCACGATTTTCTGAAGCACGTCGAAGGTCGGCGACATCAGCCCGTTCTCGATTTTCGACAGCGCCGAGCGCGACACGCCGCACATGCGGCTTGCGGTTTCGAGCGTCAGGTCGTGCGCGAGCCGCGCGCGTTTCACGCGGGCACCGAGATCGGACGCGGATTGTTCGGGCGAATTCTTGGTGCCGGGGCTGGACATGGGAACGTGTGGGAGCGCTTTGTTTCCGATAATAACATCGCGCAAAACGGCGGCGAACGGCCCGCATCTGGTGACAACCCTAATATTGACGGCTGTTGTGAGCGCCATCGGCAGCGCGTATAGTCTCCTGACTTCCGAAAGTTTCTTATCAGAAACTTTTGCTCCGACGAACGAACCCGCTTCGCAAGGACTTTCATCGTGAATGCACAATCGATTCTTTCCGACCTCGGCATCGCGAGCCTCGTCACCGATGGCGATATCGCCGTCACTTCCCCGATCACGGGCGAAGTCATCGGCCGCGTGAAGCAGAACACCACCGCCGACGTCGACGCCGCGCTCGCCGCCGCCCGCACCGCGTTCGCCTCGTGGCGCAACGTGCCCGCGCCGCGCCGCGGCGAACTCGTGCGCCTGCTCGGCAATCGGCTGCGCGAGAAGAAGGAGGCGCTCGGCCGGCTCGTGTCGCTCGAAGCGGGCAAGATTCTCCAGGAAGGCTTGGGCGAAGTTCAGGAAATGATCGACATCTGCGATTTCGCCGTCGGTCTCTCGCGCCAGTTGTACGGCCTGACGATCGCGTCGGAGCGGCCGGGTCATCGCATGGCGGAGACGTGGCATCCGTTCGGCGTGTGCACGATCATCTCGGCGTTCAATTTCCCGGTCGCGGTGTGGTCGTGGAACGCGGCGCTCGCCCTCGTGTGCGGCAACGCGGTCGTGTGGAAGCCATCGGAGAAAACGCCGCTCACCGCGCTCGCCGTCGACCGCATCCTGCGCGATGCCATCGATGAATTCGGCGCGGCGCCTGCGGGCCTCGCGTCGGTCGTCATCGGCGGGCGCGAGGTCGGCGCGGCGCTCGTCGCGGACAAGCGCTCGGACATCGTCAGCGCGACGGGTAGCACGGAAATGGGCCGCAAGGTCGGCGTCGCGGTCGCGGAACGCTTCGGCCGCTCGATCCTCGAACTCGGCGGCAACAACGCGGGCATCGTGTCGCAGACGGCCAATCGCGATCTCGCGCTGCGCGGCATCCTGTTCTCGGCGGTCGGCACGGCAGGGCAGCGCTGTACGTCGCTGCGGCGTCTTTTCGTGCACGAAAGCATTTACGACGAAACCGTCGCGCGTCTGAAAGATCTCTACGCCAAAGTGCCCGTCGGCAATCCGTTGGAGCAGGGCGTGCTGATGGGCCCGCTCATCGACGTGCAGGCGTTCGCGCGCATGCAGGACGCGCTCGAACAGGCGAAGGGCGAAGGCGGCAAGGTGACGGGCGGCGAGCGCGTGACCGTGAAGGGCCACGAAAACGGCTACTACGTGCGCCCGGCGCTGGTCGAAATGCCGTCGCAGACGGAGGTCGTGCTGAAGGAGACCTTCGCGCCGATTCTCTACGTGATGCGCTACACGGATTTCGACGAAGCCATCGCCGCGAACAACGCCGCCGCGCACGGATTGTCGTCGTGCGCGTTCACCACCGATCTGCGCGAGGCCGAGCGCTTTCTGTCCGCATCGGGCAGCGACTGCGGCATCGCGAACGTGAACATCGGGCCGAGCGGCGCGGAGATCGGCGGTGCATTCGGCGGAGAGAAGGAAACCGGCGGCGGCCGCGAATCGGGCTCGGATGCTTGGAAAGCCTACATGCGCCGCGCGACCAACACGATCAACTACTCGTCGGAATTGCCGCTCGCGCAGGGCATCGACTTCAATCTGAGTTGAGGCCAACGTGAGTTCGAGCGTTGTCATCGTAGGTGGCGGCGTGATCGGCAGCTCGGTCGCGTACTTTCTGCGCGCATCGGACCCGACCGTGCACGTCACCGTGATCGAGCGCGACCCGACTTACGCGCGTTCGTCGTCGGCGCTGTCGGCGGCCTCGATCCGGCAGCAGTTCTCGACGCCGCTTTCGGTACGCATGTCGCTCTTCGGCATCGACTTCCTGCGTTCGATCGGCGAGCGGCTCGAAGTGAACGGCGAGCGCCCGTCGATCGATCTGCACGAAGGCGGTTATCTCTTTCTCGCGACGGCGGCGGGTGCGTCGACGCTGCGCGAAAACCACGCGTTGCAGCGAGCGCTCGGCGCGGACATCAGCCTGCTCGACGCCGCGCAACTGCGCGCGCGTTTTCCGTGGCTCAACACGGACGATCTCGCGGCGGGCGCGTTCGGCGAGAGCGGCGAAGGCTGGTTCGACGGCTACGGTCTCGTGCAGGCGCTGCGTCGCAAGGCGCAGGCGCTCGGCGCGCGTTACGTGACCACGGAAGTCGTCGGCATCGAACGCGAAGGACGGCGTGCGAACGCCGTGCGCGCGGCCAACGGCGAAACGTATCCATGCGATGTCGTCGTGAACGCGGCGGGTGCGTGGTCGCGTCCGGTCGCGGCGATGCTAGGCATCGACATTCCGGTGTTCGCGCGTCGGCGCAGCATCTTCAATGTGTCGTCGCCGGCGACGCTCGAACGCGCGCCGTTGCTGATCGATCCCACGGGCGTCTATTTCCGTCCTGAAGGGCGCACGTATATTTGCGGCACGTCGCCCTCGGGGGACAACGATCCCGACGACCTGCCGCTCGACGAAGTCGATCACGCGCTCTTCGACGACGTGATCTGGCCGACGCTCGCGCATCGCGTGCCGGCGTTCGAGGCGCTGCGCGTCGAGCGTTGCTGGTCCGGCTATTACGAATACAACGTGCTCGATCAGAACGCGATCATCGGCCATCATCCGGATGTCGATAATTGCATCTTCGCGAACGGGTTCAGCGGACACGGCCTGCAACAAGGCCCGGCAACAGGGCGCGGCGTCAGCGAACTGATTTTGCGCGGGCGTTACGAAACGCTCGATTTATCGCCGCTCGACTGGACTCGCGTGCTGGAAGGCCGGCCGATCGTCGAAAAGAATGTCGTATAACTGATAGAAGACTGCCAACGCCGCTTTCCATAATCGATGATTCAAGTCTGCCCGGTCATGCACCGGGCATTTTTTTCGCTACGAAACAGACAGGCGGATTGGAACCGGTTCGGATTTGCGTTGCGAACGGGCATTCTTATCATCATCGTCAGCCTGGCGGGCTTCGTCCATTAATGAAATCCACTAGGGCCAGCCGCTTTCGATGAGTGCATTCTGAATCTGTCAAAACGCTTTTTTCGCGCTTCATAGATAGGAGACAAAACATGGAAGCCAATACGAGCGCGCATTTCTACGCCTGGATCGACGACGGCGAGCTGCCGCACGACACGAGCGTTCCGGTGTCGCATCGTTCGAGTCAGGTATCGGCGGAACCCGAATATATCGCAGAGATTTGCGGACGTTTCGGCAAGACCGATGAGGAAAAAAACTCCTGCGTCATTCGCGGATATAACTGACGCCCTTTAATGCAGTGTGTTGCGTTCGTGAGACGCTTTGTCACGACGCATATTTACGCGCACAAAGATGCGCCATGCGATTCATGACGGAACCTCATGAAACGCATATAGCGAATTTTTGTGTGCGTTGCCAAACAGAACGCGGTCCGGTCGGTTTGTAAATCGGAACTGCGTAAATCGAACCCGCCGCGTGCGGGTTTTTCCATTCTGGATGTCCGGAAAACAGGTTCGTGCCGCCCGGCAGCGCCTGGCCGCCGATGGCACAATCGCCGCAACGCAGGCAATCAGGAGCAAAGGTGGCGAACCTGGATCTGGACAATCCGTTTCTCGAAGCGCTCGGCGCGACGCTCACGGAATGGCGCGCGGGCTACGCCGAATTCACGATGCCGATACACGCCGGGCATCTGAACCGGCAGCGCATCCTGCAAGGCGGCGCGATCGCCACGCTGCTCGACGCCGCTTGCGGCTACGCCGGTCTCTTTCCGACCGGCGCCGCGCCTGTGCACGGCTTCACTCTTTCGCTGACCGTGAACTATCTCGATCGCGGCATCGGCGACAAGGTCGTCGCAAAAGGCTTTCTCGAACGTCAGGGACGCTCCGTCTATTTTGCACGCGGCGAAGCGTGGGTCGACGATCGCGTGATGATCGCGAGCGCGCAAGGCACCTTCAAATACGCGCGCTGATGGCTACCCGCAATCTCCTTCGGCGTCTCGATCTCACGACGCTGCAACTCTTTCTCGCGGTGTTCGAGGAAGGCACGCTCACGCGCGCGGCGGAACGCGAGGCGATCGCGGTGTCGGCGGCGAGCAAGCGTCTGCTCGAACTGGAGCAGGCCGTCGGCGCCGCGCTGTTCGAACGCAAGGCGCGCGGCATGGCGCTGACGCCGGCGGGCGAAACGCTGCTTCATCACGCGCGGCGCGTGCTGCGCGATGTCGAGAACATCGGCATCGAACTCGCCGAACATGCGAGCGGCGTCCGCGGCTACGTGCGGATGATGGCGAATCTCTCGGCGATCGTCGAATTCCTGCCGGAAGACTTGCGCGCGTTTTCGTCCGTGCACGAGCAGATCAAGATCGATCTCGAGGAGCGCCCGAGCGGCGGCATCGTGGAAGGCGTCGCGGACAGTCTCGTCGACCTGGGCATCTGTTCCGGCGACGCCGACACGCGCGGTCTCGAAACCGCGCATTACCGGCACGACCGGCTCGCGCTCGTCATGCCCGGCGATCATCCGCTGGCGAAGCGCGCGAGCATCGCATTCGCGCAGACGCTCGACTTCGATCACATCGGGCTGCATTCGGCGAGTTCCATCAACCAGCGCACGCATCTCGCGGCGCGTCAGGCGGGGCGCGCACTGCGGTTGCGCATCCACGTTCCCGGTTTCGACGCCGTGTGCCGCATGGTGCAGGCGGGCATGGGCGTCGGCGTGCTGCCGATGCAGGTCTTCGAAGCGATGGGCCGTCAGCTCGGACTCGCGGCCGTCGCGCTCGACGACGACTGGGCAGCGCGCAGCCTCGTGATCGTCGTGCGCGATTCGGATGCGCTATCGCCCGTGAGCCGGCTGCTGTTCGATCATCTGCGGACCGTCGAAGCAGGCATTTAGCATTCAAAAAACCGGCGAGCGTTCGCGTTTGACGAACGATGCTTGCCGAAATGCGGTTGGACGCCCCCGAGCGTTCGCCAATAAGCTTGTCTCCATCGAAAAGCACATCATCAGGAGACAGCGGCATGAGCGGACCTCTTCAGGGCATTCGCGTCATCGAAATCGGCACGCTGATCGCCGCGCCGTTCGCGGCGCGCATGCTGGCCGAATTCGGCGCGGAAGTCATCAAGATCGAAGCGCCGAATACCGGCGATCCCCTGCGCAAATGGCGCAAGCTGCACGAGGGCACTTCGCTCTGGTGGTATCTGCAATCGCGCAACAAGAAGTCGGTGTGCGTGAATCTCAAGTCGCCCGAAGGCGCGGACGTGATCAAGCGTCTCGCCGCCGATGCCGACATCGTCATCGAAAACATGCGGCCCGGCGCGCTCGAAAAACTCGGTCTCGGCTGGGACGTTTTGCATGCAATAAACCCGAAGCTCACGATGGTCCGCATCTCCGGCTACGGCCAGACGGGTCCGTACCGCGACCGGCCGGGCTTCGGCGCGATCGGCGAGGCGATGGGCGGCATCCGTTACACGACGGGCGACGCAGAAGGGCTGCCGGCGCGCGTCGGCGTGAGTCTCGGCGATTCGCTCGCTTCGCTGCACGGCGTGATCGGCGCGCTGATGTCGGTGCTGCGCGTGAAGACCGGCAAGGGCGACGGCCAGGTGGTCGATGTCTCGCTCGTCGAAAGCGTGTTCAATCTGATGGAAAGCCTCGTGCCCGAATACGATCTGCTCGGCCATGTGCGCGAGCGCAGCGGCGGGGCGCTGCCGGGCATTGCGCCGTCGAACACGTATCGCACGGAGGATGGCGGCTTCGTTGTGATCGCGGGCAACAGCGACCCGATCTACAGGCGGCTCATGAACGTGATCGGCCGTCCCGATCTCGCGGACGATCCCGCGCTTGCCCGCAACGACGGCCGCGTGCGTCACAGCGCAATGCTCGACGAAGCGATCACCGCGTGGACCTCGCATCATTCGATGGACGATGTCCTGGCGACGCTCGAACGCGAGGAAGTGCCGTCGGGTCGCATCTACTCCGTCGCGGACATCGTCAACGACGCGCATTACCAAGCGCGCGAGATGCTGCTGAAGGCAGAACTGCCGGGCGGCGCATCAGTGAAGATGCCGGGCATCGTGCCGAAGCTCTCCGATACGCCGGGCGAAGTGCACTGGCAAGGCCCGGCGCTCGGCGAGCATACGCAATCGGTGCTCGAATCGCTCGGCTTCGCCGCGGATGAAGTGGAACGGCTGCGTGCCGAAGGAGCGGTGCAATGAATTACGAATACAAAGAACCGTTGGTCGTGCAGGAGGTCGCGCCGCGCGACGGTCTGCAGATCGAAAAGCAGTGGGTCGAGACCGAAGACAAGATCGCGCTGATCGACGCATTGTCGGCGTGCGGCTTCTCCCGCATCGAGGCGGGCTCGTTCGTGTCGCCGAAAGCGATTCCCGCGCTGCGCGATGGCGACGCGGTCTTCAACGGCATCCGGCGCGGGCGAGGCGTGATCTACGTCGCGCTCGTGCCGAACGTGAAGGGCGCCGAGCGCGCGCTCGCCGCGGGCGCCGATGAACTGAACCTCGTGATGTCCGCGAGCGAGACGCACAATCGCGCGAACATGCGTATGAGTTGCGAGTCGTCGATGGCCGGTTTCGGCGATGTCGTTCGGCTCGCCTCCGGCAAGGCTTCGCTGAACGCGACCGTCGCGACCGCGTTCGGCTGCCCGTTCGAGGGGCGCATCGACGAAGAGCGCGTCGTGTCGATCGCGCGGACGTATCGCGAAATGGGCATCGACGGCATCACGCTCGCGGATACCACCGGCATGGCGAATCCGCGTCAGGTCGCGCGGCTGGTCGCACGCGTGCTCGAACACGTCCCCGCCGCCGATCTGACGCTGCACTTTCACAATACGCGCGGCCTCGGCCTCGCCAACGTCCTCGCTGCCTACGACACCGGCGCGCGCCGTTTCGACGCCGCGCTCGGCGGTCTCGGCGGCTGTCCGTTCGCGCCGGGCGCTTCGGGAAACATCTGCACCGAAGACCTCGTGAACATGTGCGATGAGATGAGCATTCCGACGGGCATCGATCTGCCAAGGCTGATTGCGCTGTCGCGCACGTTGCCCGCGCTCGTCGGACACGAAGTGTCGGGACAAGTCGCGAAGGCGGGACGCAATTGCGATCTGCATCCGGCGCCCGATTACGTGCAAGCGATCTAATTCAAAAGACCAAAACAACACTGGAGACAAAACATGAGCGATCTAAGCGTCCACGCGGCCGATGAGCCGCACATTGTCGGCAACACCTCGCACATCATCCGCAAGGTGGCATTGCGGCTCATGCCGCTCATCATGCTGTGCTATTTCTTCGCGTTTTTCGACCGCATCAATATCAGCTTCGCGAAGTTTCAGATGCAGAGTTCGCTCGGCCTGTCGGACACCGCATACGGTCTCGGCGCGAGTCTTTTCGTGATCGGCTATGTGCTCTTCGAAGTGCCGAGCAACATGCTGCTCTACAAGGTCGGCGCGCGCCGCTGGATCGCGCGCATCATGATTTCGTGGGGCATCGCGACCGCGCTCATGGTCTTCGTGCAGACGGAATGGCAGTTCTACGGACTGCGCTTCATCATCGGCGCGATGGAAGCGGGCTTCGCGCCGGGCGTGCTGTATTACCTGACGCTGTGGTTTCCGGCAAGCTATCGCGGGCGCATCACGTCGATGCTGTTTCTCGCGTCGGCCTTCTCGGGGCTTTTCGGTGCGCCGCTGTCGGGGCTCGTGCTCGGGCATCTGAATGGCGTCGCGGGCATCGCGGGATGGCACTGGCTGTTCCTGCTCGGCGGCCTGCCGTGCGTGCTGCTCGGGATTCTCGTGCTGAAGGTGCTGAAAGATCGCGTCGATGACGCCGCGTGGCTCACGAGCGACGAGAAGACGTATCTGAAGAGCCAGATCTCGACGCAAAGTCAGCATACCGACACCGGCCATTCGCTGTTCGGCGCGATCAGGACGCCCGGCTTCCTGATGCTCGGCCTGATCTACTTCCTGATTCAGATCGCGTCGTACGGTCTCAACTTCTGGGCGCCGCATCTGATCCGGGCGGCGGGCACGCAGAATCCGACGATCATCGGCTTGCTCACGGCCGTCCCATATATCTGCGGCGCGATCTGCATGGTCGTGGTCGGCCGCATGTCGGACCGGTCGGGCGAGCGCCGCAAGTTCGTCGCGACGCTGCTCGTGATGGCGGCTGCCGGCTTCTTCGCGGCGGGCATCTTCGACAAGCAGACGACGCTGCTCATCGCCGCGCTCGGCGTGATGGGCGCGGGTGTGATCGCCTCGATTCCGGCGTTCTGGGCGCTGCCGCCGAAGCTCTTGACCGGCGCGGGCGCGGCGGGCGGGATTGCGCTGATCAACACGCTGGGGCAACTGGGCGGCATCGTGAGCCCGGTGATGGTCGGCCGCATCCGCGACACGATGGGCAGCACGACGCCCGCGCTGTATGCGATCGGCGCGATGAGCGTGCTGTGCGCGCTGTTGCTGCTCTTCGGCTTGCCGCAGACGCTCAGGCAGAAGGATCATTCGGAGCGCAAAGCCTGACGCCAAGGCTTCTGCGAACGGGAAAGCGCCCGGCGGACTGCATGTCCCCGGGCGCTTGTTGCATTTTGCATCTGGCGTTTTGCATTCATCAGGCCAGATGGCATCTTGCATGCCGCATTCAGTCTCGCATCAATCCTTCCACGTCCACTCGCGGATCTCGTCGCGATCGATGCCTTCCTCATGCGCGTACCGCACGCTCTCGATGATCTGGTTCTTGAGCCATTCCTTCGTATGCGCGCTGCTGCCCGCGATGCGCGGCACGCGGTCGATCACGTCGATCGCGAGCGTATAGCGATCCACGCCGTTGATGATCGCGAGTTCGAACGGCGTGTTGATGTTGCCGCGCTCGCGATAGCCGTGAACGTGCATGTTCGCGTGATTCGTGCGGTTGTACGTGAGCTTGTGCACGAGCGACGCGTACGAGTGGAAGTTGAAGATCACGGGTTTGTCGCGCGTGAAGATCGAATCGAAATCGCGATGCGACAAGCCGTGCGGATGCTCGGTGTCCGGCAGCAGCCTGAAGAGATCGACGACGTTGACGAAGCGGATCTTCAGATCGGTGCAATGCGCCTTCAGGATTTCGACGGCGGCGAGCGCTTCCATCGTCGCGATATCGCCCGCGCACGCGATCACGACATCCGGCTCCGCGCCCTGATCCGTCGACGCCCAGTCCCAGATGCCGATGCCCTTCGCGCAATGCACGATGGCGTCCTGCATGTTCAGATATTGCAGATGCGGCTGCTTGTCCGCGACGATCACATTCACGTAGTCGTGCGTGCGCAGACAGTGATCCGCGACGCTCAACAGGCAGTTCGCATCGGGCGGCAGATAGATACGCACGACGTTCGGGCTCTTGTTCGTGACGACATCGAGAAAGCCGGGATCCTGATGCGTGAAGCCGTTGTGATCCTGCCGCCACACGAGCGACGTGATGAGCAGGTTGATCGACGGCACCGGCGCGCGCCAGCCGACTTCGGTTTTTGCTTTTTCGAGCCACTTCGCGTGTTGGTTGAACATCGAATCGATGACGTGCACGAACGCTTCGTAGGTCGCGAAAAGACCGTGACGCCCGGTGAGCACGTAACCTTCGAACCAGCCTTCGAGCGTGTGCTCCGACAGCATCTCCATGACGCGTCCGTCGACGGACAGCGCGCCGCCGTCTTCGTCTTCGGGCAGCGTCTGTGCGATCCAGCGCTTGCCCGATACTTCGTACACGCCGTCGAGCTTGTTGCTCGCGGTCTCGTCCGGGCCAAAGAGACGGAAGCTCGTCATGTTGCGGCGGATCACTTCGCGCAGGAACGTGGCGAGCACGGCCGTCGGCGACGTGTAGACGCTTGCGGCGCGTTTGAACTCGAACGCGTAGTCGCGGATATCGGGCATGTCGAGCGATTGCCGCAGCGCGCCGCCATTCGCGTGCGGATTCGCGCTGATGCGGCGCGTGCCTTCGGGCGCGAGCGCGCGCAGCGGTTCGATCAGACGGCCGTCTTCATCAAACAGTTCCTCGGGCTTGTAGCTGCGCAGCCACGCTTCCAGTTGCGCGAGACTGCGGGGATTGCTTACGGCATCCGCGATCGGCACCTGATGCGAGCGCCAGTAATCCTCGACCTTCCGGCCGTCGACTTCCTTCGGTCCGGTCCAGCCTTTGGGCGTGCGCAACACGATCATCGGCCAGCGCGGGCGCGTCACGTTCTCAGGCTTGGCGCGCGCGTTCGTCTGAATCGCGCGGATATCGGCGATGCAGCGTTCCAAGGTCGCGGCCATGCGCTGATGCATCGTTTCCGGATCGTCGCCTTCGACGAAATGCGGCGCGTAGCCGTAGCCCCTGAACAGGTCTTCGAGCTCGTCGTGCGGAATGCGCGCGAGGATCGTCGGATTGGCGATCTTGTAGCCGTTCAGGTGGAGAATCGGCAGCACGGCGCCGTCGGTCGCGGGATTGAGAAACTTGTTCGAATGCCACGATGTGGCGAGCGGGCCGGTTTCCGCTTCGCCGTCGCCCACGACCGCCGCGACGATCAGATCGGGATTGTCGAACGCCGCGCCGAACGAATGCGACAGGCTGTAACCGAGCTCGCCGCCTTCGTGAATCGATCCCGGCGTTTCCGGCGTGCAATGCGAGCCGATGCCGCCCGGCGACGAAAACGCGCGAAAGAGCTTGAGCATGCCGCGCTCGTCGAAACTGCGATCGGGGTAAATCTCCGAGTAATGGCCTTCGAGCCACGAGTTCGCGAGCGTCGCGGGCGCGCCATGGCCGGGACCGGAGACGAACAGGACGTTCAGATCATCGCGCTTGATGAGCCGGTTCAGATGCACCCAGACGAACGACTGGCCGGGATCGGAGCCCCAGTGTCCGAGCAGACGCCGCTTGATGTGTTCGCGCTCGAGCGGCTCGCGCAGCAGCGGATTCGCGCGCAGGTAAATCATGCCGACCGAAAGATAATTGCAGGCCCGCCAGTAGGCGTCGATCTTCGCGAGAAGATCGGGATCGAGAGGCGTCTCGAGGGCGGTCGTGCCAGTGACGTCGTCGTTCAATTGGTTCTCCTGATGAGTGAGAGGATTGGTCGAGCGTCGTGCGTGCGGCTTGCGCAGATCGAATCCTGCGCGCTGGTTAATGATCGGCTGTGATTGTGGCGGTTTGGTTGCAGGGCACGCGCGGCGCCGTCCGGTACATCTTACCGGCGGCGCGGCAACGATGGTGGCGAGCGCGTCATTCCATCGCGGCGTGGCGGAGGTCGTAGTCCATGATAAGCGCGCGGTTATCTTCCCACATGCCGATGTAATGAACCATGAAGCTGTCCGGGCGGCGATAGACCCAGGGCGTGTTCAGTTCGATGAAATCGTAAATGCGCGTCGCATCGAAGTCCGGCAGCGAGTGGAAGACATCGATGAAGTAATACTGATCGCCCTGGTTCGCATAGATGTGGGATCTGTCGTCCAGGTTCCGGCACCTTTCGATCACGCGCGCGAGAGCGTCGTAGTTCTGCTGATTGCGCTGAAAGCCCATGATGCCGGAGTTGAACGCCCACGTTCCGATATCGCGTGCCAACACGGTGTCGCGTTCGCGCGTGAGCGGTTCGAGACGGCGGTTCATGTCGTTGATGAGCACATCGGCATCGAGCCAGAACACCCATTGATGATGCGGCAAGTACGCGTGCAGCAACGCGGCCTTGTGCCAGTTCGCCGACGTCTTTCCGTCGTTCAATCGCGGCGGAACATCGCGATGCACGTAAAGCGTGTAACCGTGGCGTTTGCAATATTGCCTGATGTTGGCCTCGGCGATGCGCCCGTACTGCGCGATATTCGGCGTATAGAGCATGACGATCGCGATCGCGTGGTTCGGTTGATAGACGCTTTGCGTTTCGGTTTCATGCACGCCCGAATTGGCGAGCGAGAGAAACGGCGTTGCGCGCGTCCTGCATTCGTTGATGTGTTCAAACGCTGCCGCACGAAGCCGCCGATGATGTTTCTCGTCGCGAAAGCAGGTGGAGAAGCTGTTCCACGTCGCCCAGACGCATTCGAGATTGACCGCGGCCGGAAGCACAACGTACACGTCGCCGACGCGGAACTGTTGCGGGCAAATCGTGAAGTCATGCAGCATTTCGCCTTCGTTTTCCGGCAACGCGACGCCGAGTCGGCAGCGGCCGACGAGATCCGCGAGCTTGCGGCGCACCGGTTCTGTATTGCGGAAGATGAGGATATCCGTCTGCGGGATATGGCCTTCGGCGCAAGTCAGGAGCCAGTCGCGCCCGGCCATGAGATCGGGCAATGCGACGGGCGCAGTATCGCGGCGTTCTCGCTCAGCAGCATGAGGATTTCGTTCGGCGCGGCGCGGCTCAAATGACGCAGCAACGCTTCGTACTTGTAGACCCATTGCAGGTGCTTGTTGCTTCCCGACAAATCGGACAAGTCGATCTCGATGTGGCGATAGCCGAATTCCCGTGCGTAGTGGCGATGGTTGGCGAGCGCGCCGGGCGCGTGGTCGGACAGAAGGCTTAGGACGATCATGAGAGGCGGAAAGCGTTTGAACGGATTGCTTGGGCGAACCGCCTAGCATCGCTGTAAAGCGTTCCGGGTCGCATGGGAACTGTCCGAAAAGCGCCAGTAATACGCCGTTTCTCAAGCGCCCATAGAATGTCCGAATGATCCGAAAATCCGCTTCCATCGCCGACGCGCTGCACGGCTTTCATCCCGCCGTCGCCGCGTGGTTCGGCGCCCGCTTTCCCGCGCCGACCGCGGCGCAGGCGCGCGCGTGGCCGCTCGTCCACGCGCGCCGCTCGACGCTCGTCGCCGCGCCGACCGGCTCCGGCAAGACGCTTACCGCGTTTCTCGCCGCCATCGACGAACTGGTGCGTGACGGCGTCGCGCGCGGCGGGACGCTGCCGGACGAGACGCGCGTCGTATACGTGTCGCCGCTGAAGGCGCTGTCGAACGACATCCACGTCAATCTGGAGGAGCCGCTCGCGGGCATCGCGCAGACCTTGCGCGAATCCGGCGTGGCGGCGCCCGAGATTCGCGCGGCCGTCCGTACCGGCGACACGACGCAGCAAGAGCGCAACGCCGTCAGGAAGCGCCCGCCGCATATCCTCGTTACGACGCCGGAATCGCTCTACGTGCTGCTGTCGTCCGATTCCGGCCGCGCGATGCTTTCGACCACGCGCACGGTGATCGTCGATGAGATTCATGCGGTCGCGGGCAGCAAGCGCGGTTCGCACCTGAGCCTGTCGCTCGCGCGCCTCGACGCGCTGTGCGAGGAAGCGGGCGGGCAGCGGCCCGTGCGCGTCGGCTTGTCGGCGACGCAAAAGCCGATCGAACTCGTCGCGAAGTTTCTCGTCGGTGATAACCAGCCCTGCGAGATCGTCGATGTCGGACATGTTCGAGCGCGCGATCTCGCGCTCGACCTCCCGCCGATGCCGCTCGAAGCGATCATGTCCAACGACATGTGGGAGCGCGTCTACGACCGTCTCGCGGAGCTTGCCGGGCTGCATCGGACGACGCTCGTCTTCGTCAACACGCGGCGCATGGCCGAGCGCGCGGCGCGGCATCTGACCGAGCGCCTCGGCAAGGAAGCCGTCGCCGCACATCACGGCAGTCTTGCGCGCGAGCATCGGCTGGACGCGGAGCAGCGTCTGAAGCGCGGCGAACTGCGCGTGCTGATCGCGACGGCGTCGTTGGAACTGGGCATCGATATCGGCGATGTCGATCTCGTCTGCCAGATCGGCTCGCCCGGCTCGATCGGCGCATTCTTGCAGCGTGTCGGGCGCTCCGGGCATCACGTCGGCGGCGTGCCGAAAGGACGGCTTTTCCCGACCTCGCGCGACGATCTGATCGAATGCGCGGCGCTCCTCGATTGCGTGCGGCGCGGCGAACTCGATGCCCTGACGATCCCGCACGCGCCGCTCGACGTGCTCGCGCAGCAGATCACCGCCGAAGTCGCGTGCCGCGAGTGGGGCGAGGACGCACTGTTCGAGCGCATCACGCGCGCGTATCCGTACGCGACGCTCGATCGGGCGCATTACGAGGCCGTGCTGCGCACGCTCGCGGAAGGCTATACCGGACGGCAGGGCGTGCGCGCGGCGTACGTGCATCGCGATGCGGTCTCGCGCACGCTGCGCGGCCGTCGCGGCGGCAAGCTGACGGCCGTGACCTCGGGCGGCGCGATTCCGGACAACGCCGATTTCGCCGTGATCCTCGAACCGCAAGGCTTGCAGATCGGCACGGTGAACGAGGATTTCGCCGTCGAGAGTCTCGCGGGCGACATCTTTCAGCTCGGCAATACGTCGTACCGGATCGTGCGCGTGGAAGGCGGGCGCGTGCGCGTCGAAAACGCGAACGGCCAGCCGCCGAACATCCCGTTTTGGCTCGGCGAAGCGCCGGGCCGCAGCGACGAGCTTTCTCATGCGATTTCGCGTCTGCGCGCCGATGTCGACGCATGGCTCGATAGCGGCGTCGAAGCGACGGTCGCGCGGCTTGTACAAGAAAGTGGCATCGACATCGAAGCCGCGCGGCAGATCGTCGATTATCTGGCGCGTTCGCGCGCCGCGCTGACTGTGCTGCCGACGCAGGACACGCTCGTCATGGAGCGCTTCTTCGACGAATCCGGCGGCACGCAGCTCGTCATCCACGCGCCGTTCGGCAGCCGCGTGAATCGTGCGTGGGGACTCGCGCTGAGAAAGCGCTTCTGCCGCACGTTCAACTTCGAGCTGCAGGCGGCCGCGACCGAGGACGCGATCGTGCTGTCGCTGACGGGCAGCCACAGCTTTGCGCTCGATGACGTCTGGCGCTATCTGAAATCGGCGACTGCGGAGCACGTGCTGATCCAGGCGCTGCTCGACGCGCCGCTCTTTGGCGTGCGCTGGCGCTGGAACGCGACCAACTCGCTTGCGCTGCCGCGCTATACCGGCGGGCGCAAGGTCGCGCCGCAGTTGCAGCGCATGAAAAGCGAGGATCTGCTCGCGGCGGTGTTCCCGGATCAGGTCGCGTGCGCGGAAAACATCTCGGGCGAGCGCGACGTGCCGACGCATCCGCTCGTCGAGCAGACGATCGACGATTGCCTCCACGACGCGATGGATGCCGACGCGTGGCTCGCGCTCCTGCGGCGCATCGAAGCAGGCGATGTGCGGCTCGTCACGCGCGAATTGCCCGCGCCGTCGCCGCTCGCGGCCGAGATTCTGTCGGCGCGGCCGTATGCGTTTCTCGACGATGCGCCGCTCGAGGAACGCCGCACGCAGGCCGTGCTCGCGCGCCGATGGAGCGATCCGCAATCGGCGGACGATCTCGGCGCGCTCGATCCCGACGCCATCGCGAGCGTGCGCGACGAAGCCTGGCCCGAAGTCACGAGCGCCGATGAAATGCACGAGGCGCTTTCGACGCTCGCCTGCATCGCCGAATCCGAAGCGCAACGCGACCCGCAATGGATCGCGTGGCTGGATGCGCTCGCGCGCTCCGGCCGAGCGACGCGTCTGCAGATCGCGGAGCACGACGCGCTGTGGACGCCCGTCGAACGTCTCGCGTGTGTGCGCGCCGTCTACGAGCATGCGCCGATGCATCCGTCGCTGCAGCCGCCGCCCGGTTTCGACGATGCGTGGACAACCGACGACGCGCTCGTCGAAATCGTGCGCGCGCGTCTGTCGGGATTCGGGCCGCTGACGGTGCCGGAGATCGCGCGTCCGCTCGCGCTGCCCGCGTCGGCGATCGCGCTCGCCCTGACGCGGCTCGAAGCGCAGGGCTACGTGATGCGCGGACGGTTCGCGCCGGGCGCGCAGGTCGAAGAGTGGTGCGAGCGGCATTTGCTCGCGCGGATTCATCGCTATACGGTGCGGCGGCTGCGTCGCGAAATCGAGCCGGTCGAGCGGCAGGATTTCATGCGCTTTCTGCTCGAATGGCAGCGCGTCGCGCCCGATTCGCGCGGCGAGGGCCGCGACGCGCTCGGCGCCGTGCTCGAACAGCTCGAAGGTTTCGAGGCGCCCGCCGTCGCGTGGGAGGAAGAAATACTGCCGGCGCGCATCGCCGATTATTCGGGCATGTGGCTCGACGATCTGTGCCGCGCGGGCAAGCTCGTGTGGACGCGTCCGGCAGGACGCTCGCGCGCATCGGGCGGTCCGGTGCGCGGCACGCCGATCGTGCTGCTGCCGCGCCGTCACCTCGATGCATGGAACGCGCTCATGCGTCCCGACGAAGCGCCGCAACTGTCGTCGCGTGCCGAACGCGTGTTCGACGCGCTGAAAGCGCACGGCGCGATGTTCTTCGACGAACTGCTCTCCGACGTGCGCCTTCTGCGCACCGAACTCGAAGACGCGCTCGGCGAACTGGTCGCGCTCGGACTCGTCAATGCCGACAGTTTCGCGGGCCTGCGCGCGCTGCTCGCTCCGGCGGCGAAGCGCAACGCGTTCGCGCGGCGTCCGAGGCGCGGTGGCCTCTTCATCGGCGGAATGGACGACGCGGGCCGCTGGGCGCTCCTGCGCCGCGCGAAACCGGACGACGCGCGCGAAGACGGCGATCTCGAACACATCGCGCTGACGCTTTTGCGGCGCTACGGCGTCGTGTTCTGGCGTCTTCTGGAGCGCGAGGCGCAATGGCTGCCGCCGTGGCGCGATCTGCTGCGCGTCTATCACCGGCTGGAAGCGCGCGGCGAGATTCGCGGCGGGCGCTTCGTCGCCGGGCTCGCGGGCGAGCAATTCGCGCTGCCCGAAGCCGTGCCGCTGCTGCGCGACATGCGCAAGCGGCCGAAGGACGGCGTGTTCGTGGCGCTGTCGGCGGTCGATCCGCTCAATCTCGTCGGCACCTTGCTGCCGGGAGAAAAGGTGCCGGCGCTCGCGGCCAATCGCGTGCTGTATCTCGACGGCGTGCCGGTCGGCGCGGTGGTCGCGGGCAAGACGCGCTATTTCGGCGATTTCGATGGAGAAGGGCGCGAGCGCATGCGTCTCGCGCTCGTCAAGCGCACGGCCCGTTCGCTCGGCAGTTCCATCGGCAGCGGAGTGACGGGCGCGAGCATGCGGACGCGCCATTGAAGCGGCGAAGGACGCGATCCCTCGCCACTATCGACGTTATTTCTTCGAGACGAATCTCCTGGTGAACGGACCGGCCTGCGTCGCGGGCACGTCCTTCACCGGCACGCCCGGATAATCGACGACGCGATTCGTCGCCGATGCCGGCCGGATGCGAAACAATGGACGCACGCCATCGCGCGCGCCGCCGACGATCGTATGCATCGCCTGCCTGTCGAGTTCGACGCTGTCGGCGAGATCCCTGATTTTGATGACGGCCATGGATGCTTCCTCCAGAGTGGGGAGTCGCAATCGAGTATAGACAATCGTCTTCGATGTGCCGGAGCGACTCCGTGATCCGCAACACCGATCGCGCGTGAACGCCAATGGCGGCACAAGGCGCGTGCCTTCTGCCGCAAAGACGTTCGTGAAGACCGATGCGAATCGCGTGCCAACGCCGCGTGCGAGCGGCATGAACTGTCCAGTGCGTTGATTTTTCGGTCATTTTGCCACGCGGCGAGTTCGTGCCAAGCGTATTTCGATGGCGTGACGCCAACACTCGTCATCGATGTGTCGGTCTCCGAACGACATGTGCGCGATGCCGCTCATGATCGAAAACGCCATTTGCGAAAGCTCCATGCGAAGGCTAGTATCGAACGATCACCGGGGTTTTGTTACGACAAGTAGTTGTCGATCGATTGGAGCCGCGTCGCGTCGCACAGATGACAAGTTTTGCGCAAGCGATTCGTACTTATCGGGGCGACGGCGGGTCGCGCGACGAGTTCTTTGCGGGAGTGGACGGCGCACTGGCGACCGAACAGACTCCGGCAAGGCGGCTCATGGAGATCCTCGACGAGGAGCACGCGGCGCGGCCGTTGCCCCCCGACATCTATGCGGCCATCCGCCGCCGCATCGAGCATGCGGCGCGCATGCGTCCCGAAGCCGATTCCCCCACCGGGCCCGCGAGCCGCGACGAGACGCGTCTGCAAACGTCGCCGGGTTTCGCGCCGCCGCCTTCGCGCGATCCGAGCGGCGGCACCGGGAGTCAGGCGACGCAAGTGATGGTCGATCACGATCAGCAGATGAAAGGCGTCGGCGACACGCTCAACAGCCGCTTCGTGCTGGAAGAATGTCTCGGCATCGGCGGAATGGGGACCGTGTACAAGGCGCTTGATCTGCGCAAGCTCGAAGCGTCGGACCGGCGGCCGTATGTCGCGATCAAGGTGCTCAATCTCCAGTTCCGCGGCAATCCGAAATCGCTGATCGCGTTGCAGCGCGAGGCGCGCAAGGCGCAGCAGCTCGCGCATCGGAATATCGTCACCGTGTACGACTTCGACCGCGACGGTCAGGTCGTCTATCTGACGATGGAATATCTGTCTGGCCAGCCCCTCTCGCGCCTGCTTCGGAACCCGAACTTCAAGGGCATGCCGTTCTCCGAGGTGTTTCCGATCTTCAAGGGCATGGCCAACGCGCTCGCCTACGCGCACGAACGCGGCTTCGTGCACTGCGATTTCAAACCGGCCAACGTGTTTCTCACGGACACGTCGGAAGTGAAGGTGATCGACTTCGGCATTTCGCGCGTGATCCAGCGGCCCGAGGAGGAAACCGAGGCGACCGTGTTCGATCCCGGCAGCCTCGGCGCGCTCACGCCCGCGTACGCGAGCCCGGAGATGCTGGAGCATCGCGAGCCCGATCCGCGCGACGACATTTACGCGCTCGGCTGCATCACCTACGAATTGCTGACGGGCAAGCATCCGTTCGATCGCGTGCCCGCGTTGCAGGCGAGAAGCGCGGGCATGAAGCCGCAGCGTCCCGAGCATCTCGGCAACAAGCAGTGGAAAGCGCTGAAGGCCGCGCTCGCATTCGAACGCGAAGCGAGGACGCCGAGCGTCACGCAATTTCTCGAAGATATCGCCGACGAAAATGCCGCGTCGCCCGCGGGCCGCAAGGGAAAAAAAGGCGGCGTGCCGAAGTTTGCGATCGGCGCGGCGGCGCTCGTGGCCCTGCTGGCGGCGGGCGCGGGATATTACTTCTACGATCAGTCGAGGGGCGGCGAGGAAGTTGCGCACGAAGCGCCGCCCGCGCCGGCAGAAGGCAGCGCCGCGGGCACGGTGACACCGCATTCGCCCGGCGCGCCCCCCGCTTCGGCGGCGGTGGCGGTCACGCCCGCCGTGCCCGCGACGCCCGTTCCCGAACTCACTATGGCCGCCGTCACGCCCGTGCTCGGGAGCGTGCCGTGCTCGGCGCTGGTGGCGTCGGTGCACGATCAGACCGTCGACGTGCAGGGCTTCGTATCGCAGAAATACGGTCTCGCGCGACTGAAGGAAGCGCTCGGCCGCGTGCCAGGCGTGAAGACGACGAACTTCGGCGTGCAGCCGGTCGCCGACGACAAATGCGATCTGCTCAAGGTGTACGGCCCGTTCTGGACGGCCAACCGCCAGTCGGGGCGACCGGCATCGGTGCACACGCGCTCGCGCGCGACGAGCCTTACCGAAGGCGACCCGCTCATCGTCGATCTGATGACGCCCGCGTTCGAGTCCTACGTCAACGTCGACTATTTCATGCTCGATGGCAGCGTCGTGCATCTGTTGCCGAACGCGCGCTCGCGCGACAACCAGGCGCCCGCAAACTACACGGCGACCATCGGCACAATGGGCGACTGGGTCGTCGGCAAGCCGTTCGGTTCGGAGATGATCGTGCTGACAGTCACGCCCGCGCCGCTCTTCGACTCGCCGCGCCCCGACAGCGAAGCGAAGTCCGAATATCTGCGCGCCGTCGACAAGCGGCTCTCGGCGCTCGCGGGCAAATACGGCCGCGAGCGCGTCGCCGTCGATATCTTCCAGATCACGACGCAAGCCAAAAAGTAGCGCCGGCTCAGGGTTTCGTGGCGGACGCCAGCACACAGGGCATCGGCACGAGCAGCTCGCCGTGCCGCGCGTACGCCGTCACGCGGGCGTGCACTTCCTGCGCGATTGCGGCAAGCGCGCTTTTCGATTGCGCGCGCAGCAGCGCCGCCATTCGCACGCCGCCGTGCATCAAGGCGTCGAGCGGCGTTTCGGGCAGCACGAGATGCCACGTTTGCTCGACTTCGACGGCGCGCGCGTCGGCAAAGCCGGCTTCGGTGAGCACGCGCACACATTCGTCGGGATCGCTGAAGCGAAAGAAGGGCGGCGAGGGCGGCAGTCCGACATCGAGCGTCCCATGCAGCCGCACCGCGTCGAGCACCATGCCGAAGCCGACCGCGCGTTCGGGTGCAGCCCACGCGGTGAACGCAATGCGTCCGCCCTGGCGGAGCACGCGCGCCGCTTCGTCGAGCGCGCGCTCGGGCTCGGGAAAATGCAGCATGCCGAAGTTGATGCCGACGGCGTCGAAGCTTTCGTCGCCGAACGGCAACTGCTCCGCGCCCGCGAGATGAAACTCGATCTCGGGATGAAACTGCCGCGCGTGCGCGATCATCGACGCGGAAAAATCGACGGCCGCCGCAGTCGCGCCACGCTCGATCGCCGCCGCGGCGAGATTGCCCGGCCCGGCGGCGACATCGAGCATGCGGATGCCCGGCGCGACCGAAAGCGCATCGAGCAGCGCGGGATGCGCCTGAACGGTCAGCCTTCCAAAATAGTCCTCGTACGACGGGACCACATGCTCCCAGCCGTCCTTCTCGAACGCTGCGAATTCGTCGAATTGCATGACGCACCTCCGCTCGCCACACGCGCGGCTCGTCGTTGCCGGAGGCCGGGCCTCGTCAGGACCGCGCGAGGCTAGGTCTTGGGCTTCTCGATAGAAGCTTTGAGTTCGTTCAGGGCGTCTTCCATGCGTTTGCTGACGAGCGCATAGGCTTCGGCCTGAGTCTGCTGGGTCGTGCGCGCGATGTCCTGCATGTCCGCGAGCGCGTTGTGCAGCGCGCGTTGCACGACTTCGTTGGCGTTGAACGGCGGTTGCGTCGAGGTCGTGGCGAATTGTTTTGCGATGCCTTCGAGATCGCTCAAGGTCCGGCGCAGGATTTCGAGTTGTTTGTCGCGCAGCGCCTCCATGCCGCCGAACGCGACGCGATTGGTCGCCGCGAGCGCTTCGACGTCCTTGCGGCGCGATTCCATGATCGCGGTGACGTCGAACCCAGGAAGCTGGTACTGCTGGAACATGGCTGCAAACTGGCTGAACGGATCGCTGAAATTTTGGTTCATCGTGCCTCCCCAGGGTTTTGTCGGTCGAATGCGAGCCATTCTTGCGGGCAAAGGCGAGGATGGCCCGGGCAGCATGCGCCGTGTGCGCGAAGCCATGCCAACGCGCAGCCAGCACCTGATACTACCAATATAAGCCGTGGAAATGGGGCAAGGGAAAACACCAGAACGAGCGGACGCCTCCCGAGCGCGCGCGGCGTTCGGTTGAGGTTGATGCAGGTCAATTCGTGCCGCGCCGAGCAAGCGACCATTGAATTATCGCGGCGCGGTATCGGTGCGCCCGACGGTCGGGAGAACATCATGATCAGGGGTGAAGGGCGCATCGTGGCGGCTTTGGGCGCGGTGTTCGTGACGCTGGGCGGCATCAATGCGGCGCTGCGCGGCCTGCTCTTCGACGAGACGTCGGTGATGTACTACGGCGTGCTCGCGATACTCATCGGGGCTGCGTCGTTCGTCGTGATGCTGACACCGTTCCCGAGCGACGAGCCCTGACGATTGAGCGCGTGCGATCAGATTCTCTCCTCGTCGGCGAATACGCCGTGCTCCGCCTTGATCTGCTCGCGATCGATGCACTGGACGTGCCAGCGTCCGGTGCTCTTCATGCCGGCGCCGTCGGCATACCAGAGGACGCGTCCCGCGAGACCCTCGCATGGGCCATCCGGCGCGTCGACATCGAGGCGCTCCAGAACGCAGATGGGATCGCCCACTTGCTGGCCGCAAATCATCGTGCCGTTCGAACCTGTGCGCAAGCCGCCCCAGTCCGGCACATCGACGGACTGATGACCCTCGCGCGACCATCGGCGGGTTTCCTTGTCGAGCCACAGGATGGCGTAGGCCGCCGATTGAGCGCCTTCGAAGCCATCCAGCTTGACCGTGATACGCATGTCATCCTCCATGAAGCAAATTCGATGGACGAAGACGCTCGGCGCTTTCGCCGGCCATGAGCGTCCTCGGTTGAATGGCGGCTTGCGCCGCGCGTATTGTTGAGGCGTTGCGACGCGATCTTCTCAGACCGCGATGAGAGGTTCGAACTGGACGCCGCAGATAAGTTTAATCGCGCCTCATGTAATGGGTTCCATCGCCGATGCGTTCGTATGGCACGCTTCGGATCGCGAACTTGCCGCGCCGCAACAGCGATGATGTCCGAACCAAACAAGCAAGTCCGATGCCGAAATGTGTCGCCGACACATGTTCGCTTCGTGACTGCATGAGTCAAGTTTAGTACGACAATCTGACCGTTCAGCGACAGTCATCGGAGGCAAATCGCCGCACGCGCGAGCAACCGATGCGCGATGCGTGCGCCGCATCATCGCGTGATGTGGTGTAACCAGAATGCCCGTCGAGCGTGCATCGGTGCACCAAGGCGGCTTCGCGCGCCCCAGCGCATCGCGCGTGCGTGCCGTTCGTTTGCTGCTGCGACGGACAACACGCTGCGCTGCAATATCGATGGAGATGAATTCATGCGCGCAATGGTCTTCGACGGCAACGGTCCTTTCCTGCAGTTGCGCGATCTGCCCGATCCGGTGCCGCGCGCAGGTGAATTGCTCATCGACGTCCATGCGTGCGGCGTGTGCCGCACCGATCTCCATGTAGTCGACGGCGAGCTCGCGCATCCGAAGCGGCCCGTGATACCGGGCCACGAGATCGTGGGAACGGTCGCGCGGCTCGGCGCGGGCGTGACGAACTTCGCGCCCGGCGATCGCGTGGGCGTGCCGTGGCTGGGCCATACCTGCGGCCGTTGCCGCTACTGCATCGCCGGCCGCGAGAATCTCTGCGATGCGCCGGATTTCACCGGCTATACGATCGACGGCGGTTACGCGCAACGCGTCGTCGCCGATGCGCGCTACTGCCTGCATCTGCCGCAACGGTATTCGGACGTGGAAGCCGCGCCGCTGCTGTGCGCGGGACTGATCGGCTATCGCACGCTCGCGATGGCCGGCGACGCGCAGCGCATCGGCATCTATGGCTTCGGCGCGGCCGCGCATATCGTCGCGCAGGTGGCGAAGCATCAGGGGCGCGCGGTCTATGCGTTCACGCGTCCGGGCGATATCGCGGCGCAACGTCTCGCGCTCGCCCTGAAGGCGCATTGGGCGGGCGGCAGCGACGAGACGCCGCCCGATGAACTCGACGCCGCGCTGATCTTCGCGCCCGCCGGCGCGCTCGTGCCCGCGGCGCTCAAGGCGGTCGCGAAGGGCGGCGCCGTGGTGTGCGGCGGCATCCACATGAGCGACATTCCTTCGTTTCCGTATGCGCTGCTCTGGGGCGAGCGGCGCGTCATGTCGGTGGCGAATCTCACGCGCGAGGACGGCCGCGCGTTCATGGGGATCGCCGCGCAGTTTCATTTGGATCTGCACACGACGCCTTATCCGCTCGACGAAGCGAACCGCGCGCTCGCCGATCTGCGCGACGGCAAGCTGACGGGGGCGGCGGTGCTGACGGTCCGCGCGTGAATCAGTGATGTTCGAGCATCGCGCGATCGACGATGCGGACCTGACGCCCGTTGAGCCCGATCGCGCCTTCGCGCTGCAGCTTCGAGAGCGTGCGGCTCACGGTTTCGAGTTCGAGCCCGAGATAGCTGCCGATATCCGCGCGCGTCATCGGCAAGAGAAGATCGACCGGATGTCCGCCGGATGACGTTGCCCCCGCGTCGAGGCGTTCGGCGAAATCGAGCAGGAACGCCGCGACGCGTTCGCGCGCGGGCATGGTGCCGAGCATCAGCGCGAGACGCGATGCGCGCACGATCTCCGCGCTCATGATCGCGAGCAGTTCGTGCTGCATCCCCGCGTATTCGCGACACAGCGGTTCGAGAATGCCGACCGGCATGATCCGCACGACGCTCGCTTCGAGCGCGACGGCGTCGCTTTCATGCCGGTTCGTGCATATGCCGTCGAGACCGAGCGTTTCGTTTTCGAAGTGAAAGCCCGTGACCTGCGTGTGCGGCGCGCTGTCATCGTCGCTGCTGGGGAATGTCGCAACGGTCTTGAAGCAACCGCTTTGCACCGTATACAGGCTGCGCAACGGCTCCCCCGCGCAATACAACGCATCGCCACGCTCGACGGTGCGCGTCGGAAACGGGATCGCGTCGGTGTCCGAAAAGCGGACGTGCAACGTCGGCGCGCGCCGGGTCGAAGCGCCTGCATCGATTGAAGGTTCCATTGCGACTTCCTCCTTCAAGACCAGTATGGTTCACGAATGGAGGAAAAGAAAATCGGCCTGACTCGCGCGACCGTTTCAGAACTCGATATCGAGTTCGTCGATTTCCTCGGCTTCCTGTTGCGCATCGGCGATCCAGCGGCGCATCTCCGGCATCGCGAGAATGCGCTCGCCGTACGCGACGATATCGGCGTCGAGCTTGACATCGTAGGTGACGAAGCGCGTGACGACCGGCGCGAACATCGCGT
Organism: Caballeronia sp. LZ008; assembly: GCF_031451435.1. NCBI lineage: Bacteria > Pseudomonadati > Pseudomonadota > Betaproteobacteria > Burkholderiales > Burkholderiaceae > Caballeronia > Caballeronia sp. LZ008. The sequence goes on from NZ_JARUXK010000004.1 coordinate 807,220, forward strand.
CCGCGCACGTCCGTTCGCCGAACAGATACGGACCACCATACTGCGCGAGACATTCATGCCAGATCGTCACGATCCGCTCGATGTCGGTCTGCGCGCGCGCCCATACCTTGAAGCCCGGAAAGTGCGCCTTCAGGTTCATCGGCAGGGCGGAGCGCAGTGCGGCAAAACCCGAGTGCATCTCGCCGCAAATCGCGCGGCAATGCGCGCGTTCGGCGCGCTCCTTCGGCAACAGGCCGGCATCGGGGCATACTTCATTCAGATATTCCGCGATGGCGAGCGTGTCCCAGACCTTGATGCCATCGTGAAAGAGACACGGCACGAGTATCGATGGCGACAGCAAAAGCAGTTCGGCGCGCGCGCCGGGATCGTCGGCGGGCATCACGACTTCCTCGAACGGCAGTCCGCTGAACTTCGTGAGCAGCCAGCCGCGCAGCGACCAGGACGAATAGTTCTTGCTGCTGATGGTGAGCGTGGCGTTCGCCATGAGTCGTTCCTCGCGCGTCGTGCACCAAGACGGATCGAGCGCGGTGCGCCAAAGCACCGAAGCGCGGCGAAACGCGCTCGTGAATGGCATCTGTGCAAAGCCTATGCCAATCGCGTGACATATGAAGGCCCATGTAGCCATCGATTGGCATGGCTATTGCCTCCTTTCGTCGCCATGAATCCGTTTACCTATGCGGGCTATCAGGCCTGGTCCGATTCGATGCTGCCGATCCGCCACGCCGCCACGCTCGTCGAAGGCGCGCTGCGTGTCTGGAAGGATATCGGCGAGACGCCGCAGGCCCGCAGTATGGCGGCGCTCTGCGAACAGGTCGCGCTCGCGGGCCTGACGCACGCGCGGCCGCCATTCGATATCGCGCCGGTGCAAGCCGAAGGCAAAACGATGCGCGTCCTGGAAGAAGTCGCGGCATCGACGCCGTTCTGCGATCTGCTGCATTTTCGCAAGGACGATGCGTCCATCGTGCAGCCGCGCGTGCTCGTCATCGCGCCGATGTCCGGCCACTTCGCGACCCTCTTGCGCGGCACCGTGCAGACGATGCTCGCCGATCACGACGTCTATATCACCGACTGGCGCAATCCGCGCGACGTCTCGCTGATGCACGGCCGCTTCGGCTTCGACGAATACGTGCAGCACATCATCGATTTCATCGAGACGATCGGGCCGGGCGCGCATCTGCTCGCCGTCTGCCAGCCGACCGTCGCGGCGCTCTCGGCGGTTGCGCTGATGGCCGAGGACCGGCATCCCGCCGAGCCGGCGAGCATGACGCTGATGGCCGGTCCCATCGATACGCGCGTGAACCCGACGCGCGTGAACGAACTCGCGAAAAGCAAGCCGATCGACTGGTTCGAGCGCAATCTCATCAGCATGGTGCCGTTCGGTTTCGCGGGCGCGATGCGGCGCGTTTATCCGGGCTTCGTACAGCTGGGCGCGTTCATGTCGATGAATCTCGCGCGTCACATCGAATCGTTCGAGGAGATGCATCATCAACGCGCGAAGGGCGACGTCGCGAAGGCCGATGCGATCCGCGTTTTCTACGAGGAATACTTCGCGACGATGGACCTCACCGCGGAGTTCTATCTGGAAACCGTCGACACCGTGTTTCAGCGGCACGCACTGCCGCTGAAGCAGCTCGAAGTGCGCGGCCGCAAGGTCGATCCGTCGGCGATCCGGCGCACCGCGCTTTTCACCGTCGAGGGCGAGCGCGACGATATCTGCGCCGTCGGCCAGACGCTCGCGGCGCAGGATCTGTGCGACAAGCTGCGGCCGTATCTGAAGGCGCATCATGTTCAGACGGGCGTCGGCCACTACGGCGTGTTCAACGGCAAGCGCTGGGAGCAGCAGATTTATCCGCGCATTCGCGCATTGATCCACGACAACGAGCCGAGTCCCGCCGGTGTGAATGCGCGCACGCAGCCGATGGTGCCCTTGCACGCAATCGCGCCGCTCGCACGCGAATCCTCGGTCGCCGAGGATCAGGCGCAGACGGCGAACGAGGGCGATGACAAACAGGCGATCGCCGATCCCGAATAACGCTAGCTCGAGAGCGGCAGAACGATGCGCGACTCCGCGCCGCCGCCGTCGCGCGCGCGCAGTTCGAGCGTTCCGCCGTGCAGCCGCGCGATGCGCTCGACGATTGCAAGTCCGAGGCCCGTGCCCTTCGGCTGGCCTTCGCCGCCGCCGCGCTTGAACGGCTGCTTCAGCGCTTCCGGATCCTGACCGCCGAGGCCTTTTCCGCGATCCGCGATCACGACGCAGGCCGTGTTCGCCTCGCGATCTGTCCACGTCCGCACTTCCAGGCCGACTACGCCGTAGAGCACTGCGTTCTGCATCAGGTTCATGAGCATCCGCATCATGCTGATCGGCCTGAACGGGAACGGTTCGATCTCGCCGAGATCGAGCGCGAACTCGTGCCCCAGTCCGGCGAAATCGGCGGCCAGATTGGCGATCAGCGCGTTGAGATCGCCGACGACGGGCGTTTCCTTCGCGCCGCTGCCCGCGTAGTCCATGAACTGCTGAAGAATCGTATCGATGGTGTCGAGATAGCCTTCCGCCGATGCCGCGAAAGCCGCGTCCGTCGATGGCACGGCGGACATCGCCATGGCGAGGCGCAGCTTGGTCATCGGCGTGCGAATGTCGTGCGAGATGCCCGCGAGCATCAGCGCGCGCGTGGCGTCGGCTTCCTTCAGCGCGGCCGTCATGCGATTGAAGGCGCCGCTGACCTGGGCGATTTCCGTCGGACCGTCGGTCGGCAGGACGCCCGGCTCGCCGCCCGCGGACACGAGCCGCGCGGCATCGGCGAGATGCGCGAGCGGACGGTTCAGATGGCGCTGGATCACGTACGCCGTCGCGAACGCGAGCGCGCCGAGTCCGAGCGAAAGGAAAAGGGCGGTCGCGAGGCCGTCGTCGTGCGCCGCTTCGGGCACCGGCAGCGCCAGCCAGCGCGGCTCGCCCGCCAGATGCGCGCGGATCCACAAGCGCTGCTGACCGTCGTCGGACGCTTCTGCGCCTTGCCAGCGCACGAGCATGTCGGCGGGCAGATGCGCGCGCAGGCTCTCGATGAACGTCCGGCGCTGATACGTTTGATAGAAGCGCAAGCGCGATCCCGGCGCCATGTCGCGCGCGCCGGCGGGCAGTTCGGCGCGAAGGTCGAGGTTCACGGCAACGCCTTGCGCGGCTTCGGGCGGCGAAGTTTTCAGGAGCGTATCGAGCGTGACGATATAGCTCGCGAAGGTCGCCGCCGCGCGCTCGATGCGCGGCGTCTGGATGAAATGGAGCAGCACGGCGATCGCGCACACCTGGCTCACCGCGACGAGCGCGACCAGCAGCAGGATGTTGCGCGCGAAGAGCGAGCGCGGCGCCCACTTCACGATTCGATTTCCGCGAGCAGCATGTAGCCGACGCCCCACACGGTCTTGATGAACCGAGGCTTGCCCGGATCTTCCTCGACGATCTGACGCAGCCGCAACACCTGCACGTCGATGCTGCGATCGAGCGCGTCGTGATCGCGGCCGCGCGTGCGGGCGATGAGGTTGTCGCGGCTGACCGCGCGGTTCGGCGACGAGCCGAGCGCCGTGAGCAACTGCATCTGCGCGGAATGAATCTCGAACGGCTCGCCGCCGCGATACAGCTTTTGCTTCGCGAGATCGAGGCGGAAATCGCCGAAACGGATGCGCTGCTGCGTATGCGTCGGGTCGCCCGCCGCAATCTTCTGGCGGCGCAGCAACGCACGCACGCGAGCGACGAGTTCCTGCGGCAGAAAGGGCTTGGCAAGGTAATCGTCGGCGCCGGTTTCGAGGCCGACGACCTTGTCGACCGGATCGCCTTTCGCGGTGAGCATCAGGATCGGCAGCGTCTGGCCTTCGGCGCGCAGGCGCTTGCAGACCGAGAGGCCGTCTTCGGGCTCCATCATCCAGTCGAGCACCAGCAGGTCGTAAGGCTCGCGCTGCAAATAGCGGTCGAGCCGCTTGCCATTTTCGACGACGCGTACCTCGAAACCCTGCGAACTCAGAAATCGCTGCAGCATGTTGCGCAACTCGGCTTCGTCGTCAAGCACGATGATCTTCGGCAGGGTTTCCATGGAGGCTCCGGGTCAGCGTTGCGCGGCGTGCTCGTGCATGAAGGCTTCGATTTGCGGCAGCGTGACGTAGCCGTTCTTCTGCGTGTCGATTTCGTCGAAGTGCTTGGCGACCATCGGCATGCCCGTGGATGCCTGCTCGCGCGTGAGCTTGCCGTCGTGCGTGGTGTTGGCGCTCGAAAAGCGCGTCTGCAACTGGCCGAGCACGTGTTCGAGGCGCGGGCTCGCGCCCATCGGCTGCGTAGCGGTCTGCGCGAACGCCGCGCCCGACGTGGCGCACGCCGCGCATGCCGCAAGGATGACAAGAATCTTTCGCATGGCTCTCTCCCCTGATTCGCTACGGATGAACGTCGACGGTGATGCCATTCTATTGAGCCGCGCCGCGAACGCAATCTTGGGGATGCTACGAATCATGTCGCCGTATTTCGCGTTCGATGCCGCGCATTCGCGCCGACATCCCGCGACATAAGTTACGACTCCCGCATCGGGCAGGGCTTCGCTATCGTTCTCATCGCCGGCAGTTGCATTTCTTTGTTGCTGCCGTATTCAACGTCTCACGATGCATGAGGACTTCAACATGAATTGCCGTTTGCTCAGCGTTTCCGCCGTTTCCGCCGTTGCCGCCATCAGCCTGACCTGCGCGAAGACCGCATCGGCTGGAACGAGCGTGCAGGTTTCCTACGTCGCGCCCGCCGTCGTTTACGCGCCGCCGCCGCGTCCCGTGTACTACTACGCGCCGCCGCCGAGGCCGCCGTATTACTACGTGCCCGCGCGCACGATCGTCGTCGAGCCGGCGTTCGCGCCGGTGGTGGTCGCCGCGCCGCCGCAGCCTGCCGTCATCGTGACGCCGTA